>NZ_AZRW02000038.1 GCF_000512695.2 Pseudomonas sp. QTF5
AAACAGTATTGCAGAAAAGGGGGTAACCATAGATGTGGGAGCGGGCTTGCTCGCGAAGGCGGTGTGTCAGTCACAGTGATGTTGGATGTGCTGCCGCCTTCGCGAGCAAGCCCGCTCCCACAGTAGATGTGTGTCGTACGTTGAATCTGTGAACGACAATAATCCCTGTGGGGGCGGGCTTGCCCGCGAAAGCGGGGGGGGGGCAGTCGCAGGGATGTTGGATGTGGTGCCGTCATCGCAGGCAAGCCAGCTCCCACAGGAGGAGCGGTCATATACAAAATCTGTGTACGACACAAATCCTGTGGGAGCGGGCTTGCTCGCGAAAGCGGTGGGTCAGTCACAGTGATGTTGAGTGTGCCGCCGTCTTCGCGAGCAAGCCCGCTCCCACATTGTTTGCGGTGTGTCTACGCCGGGTCGACGTTATCCAGCGCCCGGTTCACCGCCAGCTCCGCCAGCATGATGCTCTGTTGAATCGCCAGCGCCGTGTAGCGCTGCGGGCCGGTCAGGTCGTTGGCGAAATCGCTGGCCAGGACGCTCGCTGTGGCCAACGATTCGTAGGCGTGGGCCAGCAGGCTTTCGGTATCCATGTCCGGGGCGACCATGAACATCGTGCTGGGGCGACGGGGTTTTTCGGTGTATTGCGCGGGGGGATCGAGGTAGTAGTCGAGGGCGCGTTTTATGGCTTCGCGGTCTTTGAACAGATCGTCGTCGCGCGTTTTTTCCGCTTTGGGAGTGGTGGTGTCGATGGGTGGATCGGGAACTATCTTCTTGCTCATCGGGTGTTGTCTCTTAATTGGAGCCATCCTTTGTCGTTTCTCACGCGACGAAGGGGTGGCAGCTATGTGCGGAGTGAGAAACCGGTCAACACCCAAACCCGGCCGGACCGAAGTCCGCCCGCACACAGCCGCCATAGTGCATTGCGGGCAGCGGACAAGCCGGCGGCAATTATGGTGGTACTGGTGTTGGATTAATAGTGTTAACCGGGTTCTCACACCCGATCGCTGAGTATTCAGCGACAGCCCAAGACTAGAGGGCTCGCGTCCGACGAACAACCTGAAAAAGGCGTGGGAAAGTTCCGTGTTTTGACACATCCGTTAAACATTCAAAAGCGGAACGCGGAGCGTCCCTGGCGGCATTCCCCCGCGGGAGAGTGGGAACGATCAAAACAGGCACAGGATCGCAATTCCTGTGGGAGCGGGCTTGCTCGCGAAGAGGGCGGCACATCCGGCATCAATGTGTCTGACCGACCGCTTTTGCGAGCAAGCCCGCTCCCACAGTTTGAAAGCGGTGAGTCAGCGACGGCGCATCAGGCCGATGAAGAACAACCCGCCAATCGCCGCGGTGGCGACGCCGATGGGCAAGTCTTCCGGGGCGATCAGGGTGCGTGCGGCCACATCGACCCAGACGAGGAACAGGCTGCCCAACAAGACGCACACCGGCAGCAATCGCCGGTGTTCAGCCCCAACCAGACGACGCGCAATGTGCGGCACCATCAGCCCGACAAACCCGATAGACCCACTAATCGACACCAACACCCCAGTCATCAACGACGCAATCAAAAACACCCGCAGCCGCACGGTGCGAGCATTCAGTCCGAGGGTCACAGCCGTCTGCTCACCCGCCATTAACGCATTCAACGGCCGAGCCATCCCCAGCAACAACACCAACCCAAGCAACACACTAGCCGCCGGCACCGCGAGCAATTCCCAGCGTGCCAGCCCGAGCCCGCCAAGCATCCAGAACATCACCGCAGAACTGGCGCGGTGATCACCGAGAAACAACAGCAAATTGGCGATCGCCATCATCACGAACGACACCGCCACGCCGCACAACAGCAGCCGATCACTGTCCAGCCGCCCATCGCGATTGGCGATCATCAGCACGATCAACATGCTCAGCAGCGCGCCGATAAATGCCGCGATCGGCAAGGTCAGCAACCCGACAATCTCACCGACATGCAGCACCACGATCACCGCGCCGAGGGTCGCGCCGGAGGTCACACCGAGCAGGTGCGGATCCGCCAGCGGATTGCGCGTCACCGCTTGCAGCACCGCACCGATCAATGCAAGACCGGCGCCCACCAGCGCGCCGAGCAACATGCGCGGCACGCGGATCAGCCAGACGATATGTTCCTGCCCGGCCGTCCAGTCCGCAGCACCGAAACCAAAAATCTTGTGCAGCAATATTCGCCACACCACCTCCACCGGCACCCGCGCCGGGCCGAAGCCCAGCGACACCACGCACGACACCAACAACAGCGCGCCGAGGGCGGTCAGCAACAAGGCATAGCGACGATCGATCATTCGCCGTGGAAACCCTTGGCCAGGGTTTCGACCGCCAACACGTTGTCGATCCCGGGCGTGGCCTGCACGTACGGAATGACGATGAAACGCTGGTTCTTGATCGCGTCCACCGATTGCAGGGCCTGGTTGTTCAGCAGGAATTGCTCCTTTTGCGCGGCGGTGACTTCGCCGTAATCAACGATCACGATCACCTGCGGATTGCGCTCGACCACGTTCTCCCAATTTACCCGCGTCCAGCTCGCCTCGACGTCGTCGAGGATATTGCGCCCACCGGCGGCATCGATCAGCGCTTGAGGCATGCCGAGACGACCGGAAGTCATGGCCCGGTCTTCACCACTGTCGTAGAGAAACACCCGAGGCTTGTCCATTGGCAGATCCTTGCGCACCTCGGCGACTTGCGCCTGCATCTTGGCGATCACGGTGTTGGCGCGGTCCTGCACGTCGAAGATTTTCCCGAGGTTGCGCAGGTCGTTATAGGTGTCTTCCAGACTGGCTGGCGGGCGCTTCATGACGAAGGCGCAGGACTCGGTGAGTTCGTAGACGTTGATGCCCAGCGGTTGCAGGGTTTGGGGGGTGAGATCACCGCCGACACGCATGCCGTAATCCCAACCGGCGAAGAAGAAATCGACGTTGGCGTTGAGCAGGGTTTCCACCGACGGGTACTTGGCCGCCAACTCCGGCAAGCCATCGAGGATGATCTGCATCTCGGGTGTCACCGACTTCCAGCCCGTCACGCCGCTATACCCGGCCATCCTTGGTTTGAGACCGAGGGCGAGCATCATCTGGGTCATGTTGATGTCATGGCTGACCGCGTGTTTCGGCGCTGCCTTGAAGGTGACTTCGCGGTTGCAGCTCTGGACGGTCAGCGGGTAATGAGTGGCCTCGGCCAATGCTTGGGCACTGCCCAGCAACAGAGCGACGCAAAACAGGGAACGCAAAGTCATGGTTGGGTTATCCAGGTGATTCGTGGGTAGCCGTGCAAGGGGTGGTCATCGATCAGGGCGTCGACGCCGAACACGTTGTGCAGCAGTTGTGCGGTCAGGACTTCTTTGGGCGGGCCGCTGGCCACGATGCGCCCGTGATTGATCACGTACAGCCGATCACAGAAGGCCGCCGCCAGATTGAGGTCGTGAATACTCGCCAGCGTGCCGATCTGCAGACGCTTGACCAGTTGCAACAGCTCCAGCTGATAGCGGGGGTCGAGGTGATTGGTCGGCTCGTCGAGGATCAGCAATTGCGGTTGTTGAGCCAGCGCGCGGGCGAGGATTACCCGCTGTTTTTCACCACCGGAAAGGGTGGCGAAGGCGTGGTCTTCGAAGCCCTTGAGGCCGACCGATTCGAGGGCGTGGGTCGCGAGTTTTCGGTCTTCAAGGGTGTCGCCATCAAACAGGCCTTTGTGCGGCGTGCGGCCCATGGCGACCACTTCCTCGACGGTCAGGCCGAAGGCATCGGGGAATTCCTGCAACACCACCGCGATGCGTTGCGCGCACCAGCGTGAGGATTGCTTCCAGACGTTGTGGTGATCGAGTTTGACCTCCCCGCTTTCCGGTTTGCTGAAGCGATAGGCGCAACGCAAGAGGCTGGTTTTGCCGCTGCCGTTGGGGCCGATCAACCCGACGAACTCACCGGCGGCCACGTGCAGCGATGCGTCACGCAGCTGGAACTGGTGATGGCAATGGCCGTGGCCCAGGGGTGTCCAGGCGAGGTTCGAGAGGTTCAGCGAGGTCATTTCATTCCCAACGATCGTTCCCACGCTCTGCGTGGGAAGGCATCAATGGACGCTCTGCGTCCGCTTTTGGGACGCGGAGCGTCCCGGGCTGCATTCCCACGCAGAGCGTGGGAACGATCAATCGGCGGTGACTAAGAAAGATCGCGGTTCGCATTGTATTGGCTTTGCGCGTACGCGTATCTCGCCTGTTTCATGATGAAGGTGAGGTGGATTCAGTTTGCCGGCTAGAACGCGACAGCAGCACTCGATCCAATACCCACACGACCACCAGCGAAGCCCCCACCAACGGAAAAATCACCGCCAGCCCGAGCATGATAACCATCGCGGTTTTCCATTTCGGCAGGTCATGACGCAACGGCGGTACACCGAACTTACCCTGTGGCCGGCGCTTCCACCAGATCACTACACCGCTGACGGCGCTGAGCAAAATCATCAGGCAGATCAGCAGCACGATAATTTGATTGAACGGGCCGAACATCTTGCCTTCGTGCAGCATCACGCCGATTTCCGTGGCACGGGCGACCGTGCCGTATTGCTCGTAGCGCACGTCGGCGAGGACGTCGCCGGTGTACTGGTCGACATGCAGGGTGGCGTCGTTGCGTGGGTCGTCGGCGAATAGCGCGATGGTGAACACGCCCGTGGCCGTGGTCGGGAAGGTGATGCTGTAGCCGGGCTCGACCTTGCGCTGCACGGCGATGTTTTGCACGTCTTGCAGGCTGATGGTCGGTGCCGCTGGGCCGGCTTGCGTGCTGGCGTGGGCCATGTGTTCGGCGTGGTCGCCGGACATCGGCATCGGCGTGTTTTCCATGGCCCACGGAACGGTCTGGCGCGTGGCGCTGTTGAGGCTGCGGGCCTCGACGTCGGACTTCGGCACGTCATTCCACATGGCTACCGGGAAGCGGTTCCAGAGGTCGGCGTATTGCTTGCCCCAGAACCCGGTCCAGGTCATGCCGCTGAGCAGCATCACCAGCAGCAACGCCGCGCCCCAGAACCCGGTCACCGCGTGCAGGTCACGCCAAAGCACTCGGCCACGACTGTACAAGCGTGGCCAGAGAATCCCGGCGGACTGGCCGCGCGGCCACCATAAAAATACTCCGGAAACCACCAGCACGACGCCCCAACCGGCGGCCAGTTCCACCAGCCGATCACCGACGGTGCCGATCATCAACTCGCCGTGAATCGAGCGCGCGACTGCTTGCAGGTTCTTCTTCGCATCTTGCTCGCCGAGGATGTCGCCGTGGTACGGATCGATGAACACGTTCAGTTCATGACCTTCATTGATCACCACAAATTGCGCACTGCGTTCGGCGTTCACCGGCGGCAGGTACTGTTTGATCTGGCCTTGTGGATAGGCCTCTTTCACCCGCTTGAGCAGGTCGTCGGCGGAGACTTTGTGATGAGCGGCCGGGACATTCAGCAGGCTGCCGTACATCAACGGATCGAGTTGCGGTTTGAACAGGTAGATGATGCCGGTCAGGGCCAGCATCACCATGAATGGCGCGACGAACAGGCCGGCATAGAAATGCCAGCGCCAGGCCAGGTTGTAGAAATTCGGTTTGGGCTGTTTCATTCGTGTGCTCCGCTAGGCGTGGTTCTTTATTGTTTAGTGCGGTTGCTGCGCAACCGATCGCGGGCAAGCCCGCTCCCACAGGTTCAACGCCGCCCATGTGGGAGCGGGCTTGTCCGCGATGCTCTTAGAAGCTCATATCCACCTTGGTCCAGAGCGTGCGCCCCGGTTCGTTGATGGCTTGCGGATCATTGGCCGGAAAACCGAAACCGGCGTTGCCCGCCAGGTTCAAGTGTTCGGCGTAAGCCTTGCCAAACAGGTTGTCGACGCCACTGCTGACCTTCCAGTTCTTGTTGATCCGGTACGCGCCGTTGAGCGAGAACACGCCAAAACCCGAGCTCGTGTCGAAGTCTTTGCCGACCACGTTGCCCTTGTTCTGGTCGATACGGTTTTGCGCCGCAACCACGCGCCACAAAGCGCCAGCGCTCCAGTTGTCTTCGCTGTAGGTCAGGCCGAAACGTGCATCCAGCGGTGGCATCTGCGGCAGGGCACTGCCGTCGCTGCTGTTCTTGCCCCAGGCGTAGGCCAGGGTCGCGTCGGCTTTCCAGTTGGCCGTCAGCTTGTAGGCCGCACCGAGTTCGCCGCCCATGATTCGCGCGTCGATGTTCTCGGCTTGCGAGGTCATGCCCATCATCCCCGGCGTGTAGTTGAACAGGATGTAATCGCGCACCTGGCCGACGTAACCCGAGGCCCAGGCTTCGAGGTCTTCGGTCTTGTATTGCAGGCCGAAGTCGAGCTGGGTTGTTTTCTCCGGTTTGATCGAGTCGAACGCATTCACCGAACCGGCAGGGCCTGAGTTGGGCGAAAACAGCTCCCAGTAATCCGGGAAACGCTGGGAGTGACCGAGGCCCGCATACAGCGTGGTCGGGCTGTCAGCCAGGTCATGCTCGTAACGGACGAAACCGCTGGGCAAAGTGTCGGCGCGGGTGTCGTCGGCCGTCGGGTTTGGGCGGGCCATCATCCCGGAGCCGATGGTCTGCCGATAATCCTTGGCCGACGCGCGATCCAGTCGTGCACCGGTGATCAGCCGATCACGGTCGGCGGCGTACCAGGTCAGTTCGCTGAACACGCCGTAGTTGTGGAAGTCGGCGTCCTTGTTGCGCGGCACATCCTTGTAGGCGTCGACGCCCATCGCGCTGCGTTGGCGATGTTCGTTGGTTTGCGCATCCAGGCCACTGATCAGCTGCACATCGGCCCAGCGCCAGGTGGCTTTGATCCGCGCGCCGAGGGTCCGGCGGTCGACGTTGGAGGCCATGGGGCCGGCCATCATCCCCGTGCCGGACGGCGTGCGCAGGGTGTAGTTGTCCATCACGTGGTCGGCGTAGTTGTAGTAGACCTGCGCCTCGATCTTATCCAGCACCTCACCGATGTTTGACTGTTCGAAGCGCAGACCCAGGCTTTCGCGCAAGAACTGCGAACCGTCCATGCTGCGCCCGGCGTAACGGGCTTCGCCATCGCCCTTGCCGGCGGTCAGCTCCAGCAGCGTGTCGACGCTCGGGGTCCAGCCGACAGCGACGTCACCGTTCCACTTGTCATAGCGCGAGGGCACGGTGTCGTTGTTGCCGTCCTTGTAGTCGTCGGAATGCGCGGTGTTGCCGATCACGCGCACGTAACCCAGCGGCCCGCCGGCAGCGGCGTCCACTACTTTGTCGAAGCGCCCGTTGGAACCGGCCAGCACGCTGGCGTTTACCCGGGTGCCGAGTTCGCCGAAGCTTTCCGGCTCACGGTCGAACAGGACGGTGCCGGCCGATGCGCCGGGGCCCCAGAGCACGGTTTGCGGGCCTTTGATGACGGTGAGTTTGTCGTAGGTTTCCGGTGAAATGTACGAAGTCGGCGCATCCATGCGGCCGGGGCAGGCGCCGAGCATCATGCTGCCGTTGGTGAGGATATTCAGTCGCGAGCCGAACATGCCGCGCAGCACCGGATCTCCGTTGGTGCCGCCGTTGCGCACCAGCGCGAAGCCGGGGATGGTCTTCAGATAATCGCCACCGTCACTGGCCGGCACTGGTTGGCGCGGGTCCTTGGGGTTGGTGACGATGGTCAGTGGCGAACTCGGCGCGATGGCGGTGATCACCGTCGGGCTCAGTTCTTCGGTGTGGCCGGCGTGTTCATCGGCCAGCACCATCGGTGTCAGCAGCAAGCCGCAAAGAATGGCCGTGGCGCGCCTGAAACGAACGCGAGATTCGTTCAGGGCAAAAGAAGCCTGGGCAGCGCCCAAACGTGTGTCAGCAGAAAACCTGGACATGACAATTTCCATCGAACAGTCGTAAACGACACGGCCGGCAGCCGACACAATGCTTGTGGGAACCAGCTTTTTTGTGGCGAGGGAGCTTGCTCCCGCTGGGCTGCGCAGCGGCCCTTTTGTGAGTGCTGCGCACTCAAGCGGGAGCAAGCTCCCTCGCCACAAAAAAGCTCGCTCCCACAGGTTGCTTGGGTGTCTTCGGGCCGTGTGAAGTCGGAGGTGGGTGTTTACGCGACGATGGGCGGGGCGCGGGTGCGGGCGCCGGGGAAGAAGGTTTGCCGGGCGTGGCCCAGGCGGGTAGCGGGATTGGTGAAAGTGGTTGTCTGTGGACTGTCGAAGGCGACGAAGGACTGACCGCCAGTGAGCGCCGGGCAATTGAACAGCAGGCTGCAATAGCCGCACTTTTCCCAGAGTGCATGATGGTCAGTTTTGGGTGGGCAGTGCTCGGCGGCGACTTGCGCGCCATGCTCCATGGCCGACATGTCCATGCTCATGTCCATCGACATGGTCATGCTCATGGACATCGGGGCGCGCGAATCCATCGGCATCGACTGAGAAATCAGCGGACCGATAAAGATCATCAGCATGGCGAACAGGCTGATCCAGCTGCCGCGCGTCAGGCTCAATGACTGACGGCGGGACACGGACGGCCTACGCATGGGCGTTTTCAACGTGGGCGATTACTGGGCGTGCATGTGCTCTTGCATGCCTTCAGGCGCTTTTTTCTGCACCGCGACATCGACCGTCACATCGCCGGCCTTTTCGAAGTGCATCGTCAGAGGGAAGCGTTTGCCGTCGCTCAACAGGCTGCGGTCTTCGAGCTCCAGCAGCATCACGTGATACGCCATCGGGGCGAAAGTGACTTCGCCGCCAGCCGGAATTTCGACGCTGGGCACTTGCTGCATTTTCATCAAATCGTTTTGCATCACATGCTCGTGCAGCTGGGCAACGCCTGCGATCGGCGAGTCAACGCTCAGCAGTCGGTCGGCGGTTTTGCCGTTGTTGTGAATCACGAAATACGCGGCGACGGTGGGCGCGTTGGGCGGCAACTCTTGCGACCACGGATGGGCGATCTCAAGTTCGCCAGCCTTGTATTCGTGAGCATTGGCAAAACAGGCAGGCAGCAGCAATACAGCCAGAACGATGAGTTTGTTCAACATGGCAGTTCTCCAGAACGATTCAAAACGCAGGTCAATTGCGAGAAGGAATCACACCAGGGGGGACGCGCGGGGGTTGAGGCTCGGCCATTGCTGGCGCGGTGTTGGTGTGTCGAGGGCGGCAGGCGGCAGGCTTCGATTGGCCTCGAAACGCGCAAAATACAGCTGCGGCACATGCCCCGGTAACGCCACCAATGGCGCCGAGCCCGAGCAGCACCAGCAATGCTGCATGTTGGAATGATCGTCGCTCTGCGGGACTTTCTGCTCGATATCGCCCAGAGAAATCGCCACCAGTTTCGTGCCGCTGGAAGAACAGAAACTGCCCCACAGCAATTGTTCTGCAGGCGATTTCGCCGTCTGCGCCATCGCTCCGGACATCGGCATGGCGAGCATGTTGAACAGCACTGCAAAGCAGGCGATCCAGGCAAATGCGAGCCGTTGTCGGGACATGAGGACAGATCCGGTTAAGTGAGCAATCAGGCGCGACTATTTAGCCTGATCAGGGGCGATAAGTAAAAAGGCCGCGTGCGGTGTGGTGTCGCAGTAAAACTGCTGATGTGCATCTGTCAGTGTGCAGGTACGGCATGTACTTGCATGTCTACTCCTAGCGTAGCTCGAATAACCGCGAATATTGCGGCGAGGTTATCCATGCTTGGGTTGCCTTTGGCAGATAGCATTCGATGGAGACTTTTGCTGGGTTTTGCCGTTTCCTTCGCCAGTTCTTCGAAACCGACGGTAGCGTTCACGAGGTCGCGCAATATGATCCTGGCCATTTCCGGCTCACCATTGAGAAACAGAGTAGCAGCCTCATCCAGCAATGCCTGTGCGAACTCAGGATCACGCTTGGCACGTTCGGCAATGGTGTGTTTGTAGCTTCGGGTGAGAGCCATGAAGTTACCTCCGGTTCCGTTCAGCTTTTTTTCGAGTTCGAAATTCGGCTATTAGTGTTTTTGCCTGTTTTATGTCGGTTTTTTGAGTGGACTTATCGCCACCGCCGAACAGGATGATCAGGCGCTTTCCCTCTTGTACCAAATAGATTCTATAGCCAGGTCCCCAATTGATTCGGTATTCACCGAGACCGTCGAACCACTTGATGTTGGAGGTGTTGCCTAATTCCAATCGAACCATAGCGTTGGATACCTTGAGAGCTGCCTGTGGACTCAAGGTTGAGAACCAATGTCCGAACGGGCTTGTTTCGTTTTCTTGCAAGTATTCTTCGAGTGTGATCACAGGCGGCCTTGAAGGTAACAAATAGGTTACTGTTCATGCAAGCCAATGATCCTGCCTTACGGAGTGAAGGTCGCCAACGCAACAAGTGTTTCTTCAAGCGTCAGAAACTCCCGCTCAACCCCCGGCAACACCGGTCGCTTCAACACCAGCACCGGCACTCCACGCTCCCGCGCCACTTCCAGTTTCGGTTCAGTGGCGGTGCTGCCGCTGTTCTTGCTGATCAGCACGTCGATCTGCCGACGCTCGAACAGCTCGCGTTCATCCTCGATCAGAAACGGCCCACGCGCGCCGATCACTTCGCAGCGCTCGTTGCCCGGATAAACGTCCAGTGCACGCAATGTCCAGAATTGCTCCGACGGGATTTCGTGCAGGTGCTGCAGCGGTTCGCGTCCGAGGGTGAACAGCGGTCGGCGAAAGGGTTTCAGTGCTTCGATCAGTTCGGCCCAGTCGCTGACTTCGCGCCAGTCATCCCCGGCTTGTGGTTGCCAGGCCGGACGTCGCAGGGCCCAGCATGCAATACCGCACAATTGCGCGGCGGTGGCGGCGTTCTGGCTGATTTGCGCTGCGTAGGGGTGGGTCGCATCCAGCAGCAGGTCAATGCCTTCATCCCGAATGAACTGCGCCAGACCTTCAGCGCCACCATAGCCGCCAACGCGAACCTGGCAGTTCAGATCCGTCGGCACGCGACCGACACCGGCCAGGCTATAGATGTGTTCTGGCCCCAGGGTTCGGGCGATGGCCAGGGCCTCAGTGATGCCGCCGAGCAACAACACGCGCTTCATTGAAAAACTCCTGCATGGCCGACAATCCCGCCCTGGCGATCGATGGCGAACACTTCGACCTGAACCTGCGCCGGCACCACGCTGCGGGCAAAGTCCAGGGCGTGCTGACACACCGCGTCGCCGAGGGCGATCCCGGCAGCGCTGGCCATGGCCAACGCCTGCTGACTGGTATTGGCTTCGCGGATCGTCTGTTGCAACGCCTCATCCGCGCCGACCGCCGCAGCCCATTCGGCCAGTTGCGGCAGGTCGATGCTTGAATGCCGACTGTGCAAATCCATGTGCCCGGCCGCCAGTTTGCTGATTTTGCCGAAGCCGCCGCAGAGGCTGAGTTTATCCACAGGCACTTTGCGCAAATGCTTGAGCACCGCGCCGACGAAGTCGCCCATTTCGATCAGGGCGATTTCCGGCAGGTCGTAGACTCGGCGCATGGTGTCTTCGCTGGCGTTGCCGGTGCACGCGGAGATGTGCAGGTAACCATTGGTTTTGGCGACGTCGATGCCCTGGTGGATCGAGGCGATGTAGGCCGCGCAGGAGAACGGCCGGACGATGCCGCTGGTGCCGAGGATCGACAAGCCGCCGAGAATTCCCAGTCGCGGGTTCATGGTTTTCAGCGCCAGGGCTTCGCCGTCCTCGACGTTCACTGTGACCTCGAAACCGCCCGGGTAATCCAGCTCCTCGGCCAGTAGGGTCAGGTGCTCGCTGATCATTTTGCGCGGTACCGGGTTGATCGCCGGTTCGCCGACATTCAGCACCAGCCCGGGCCGGGTGACGGTGCCCACGCCACGGCCGGCGCTGAAGCGAATGCCAGGCTCGCTGTGCAGGCGCACTTGGGAAAAGAGCAGGGCGCCGTGGGTCACGTCCGGGTCGTCGCCGGCATCTTTGATCGTTCCGGCTTCGGCGCCGTTGTCCATCAGTCGACAAAACTCCAGGCGCATCTGCACCCGTTTGCCTTTGGGCAAAATGATCTCGACAGCGTCCGCTTCGACGCCACTGAGCAGCAGGCGTGCCGCCGCGAGACTAGTGGCGGTGGCGCAGCTTCCGGTGGTCAGGCCGCTGCGCAGCGGGGCGGGTTGTTCGGCGGTTTCGTCACGCATCGAGGGGTTTCGTCACGTCCAGCAAGGTGATCGGCAGTGCCTGACGCCAGGTGTCGAACTCGCCCAGCGGTTGTGCCTGAGCGACGTGAATGCGGGTCAGTTCACCGCCATGCCGTTCGCGCCAGGCCATCAGGGTCACTTCGCTTTGCAGGGTGACGGTGTTGGCAATCAGTCTGCCGCCCGGTTTGAGTTGCGCCCAGCAAATGTCGAGCACGCCTTCGCGAGTGACGCCGCCACCGATGAAAATCGCGTCCGGGCGTTCGAGTCCGGCCAAGGCTTGTGGTGCCTTGCCGCGAATCAATTGCAGACCGGGGACGCCCAAGGCATCCCGGTTGTGTTCGATCAACAACTGCCGCCCTTCATCCGCTTCGATGGCCAGCGCCCGGCAACTCGGGTGAGCGCGCATCCATTCGATGCCGATGGAACCGCTGCCGGCGCCGACGTCCCACAGCAGTTCGCCGGGTGTCGGTGCGAGGCGGGCGAGGGTGATGGCGCGCACATCGCGCTTGGTCAGTTGGCCGTCGTGCTGGAAGGCAGAGTCTGGCAACCCGGCGAGGCGCGACAGGCGAGGTGTGTTCGGTTCGGCGATGCATTCGATGGCGATCAGGTTCAGATCGGCGATCACCGGCTCGCTCCAGTCGTTGGCGACACCCTCGATGCGTCGTTCGGCTTCGCCGCCCAGATGTTCCAGCACGATGAGGCGACTCGGCCCGAAACCACGCTCGCGCAGCGACGCCGCGATGGCCGCCGGACTCTGGCCGTCGTTGCTCAACACTAGCAAGCGCATACCACTGAATACATGGGCATTGAGCGCGGCGATGGGGCGGGCGACCACCGACAGTGTCACCACATCCTGCAACGGCCAGCCCAGGCGAGCGGCCGCCAATGACACGGAAGACGGGGCGGGCAGGATCAGCATTTCCGCGCCGGGCAGTTGCCGCGCCAGGCTGGCACCGACGCCATAGAACATCGGGTCGCCGCTGGCTAGCACACAAACCGGCTCGCCACGCAGTGCCAGCAATGGTTCAAGGGAAAACGGACTCGGCCACAATTGCCGCTCGCCGCGAATGCATACCGGCAGCAAATCCAGTTGCCGCTGGCCGCCGAAGATTCGCGAGGCGCCCAATAGGGCGCGACGGGCATTTTTGCCCAGGCCCTTGAAGCCGTCTTCACCGATACCTACTACTGTCAGCCAGGGTGACATCTGCCGTCCTCAAAAAAAGTCCTCAAACGGACTGTTCCGACGGGCAGGCTTTTCATGCCGTCGGACAAAGCAGGCATAATACCGCGCCTTCGCCCGCGAAGCGCCTTTCCCACACAGCCGGTCGCCCCTTTGAACGAACGCCCGATGTCCACCGCCTTACGCCCCTCGGCCTGCCCGGGGTTGCTGCGTATTGTCCCGGCGCTGGACGGCGGCATCTGTCGGATCAAATTGAGCGGTGGTTCGATCAGCGCCGCCCAGGCTGAAGCGATGGCCAGCGCAGCGGAACGGTTTGCCGGGGGCGTGATCGAGGCGACCAACCGGGCCAACCTGCAGATTCGCGGGATTGGCAGCGAGCAGACGGCCTTGATCGACAGCCTGCTCGCCGCAGGATTGGGCCCGCGTACCGCGGCGGGCGACGATGTGCGCAATCTGATGCTCAGCCCGAGCGCCGGGATCGACCGGCAGATGTTGTTCGATACACGCCCGCTGGCCGAACGGATCCTCACCAGCCTGCAAAGCCATGAGCGTTTTCACCAGTTGAGCGCCAAATTTGCCGTGCAACTCGATGGCGGCGAAGGCCTGGCGATGCTCGAACATCCTCACGACCTGTGGTTGAGCGCCGTTGAGCAGAAGGGCGAGTGCGTGCTGGCCTTCGGTCTGGCGGGTTGCCCGACCCAGACTCCGTTGGGCGCGGTGCGACTGGAAAACGGCCATGCGCTGGTGATCGCGGTGCTGGAGCTATTCCTCGATCTGGCGCGTCCCGACCAGACGCGCATGCGTCATCTGCTGGCCGAATATCCGGTGGCCGGGTTTGTCGCTCAAGTGGCCGAACGTGTGCCGCTACTGCCCATCGTGAGCGGGTCGCGCGTTACGAACTCGAACGTTCTGCACTCGAGCGTTCTACACATTGGCGCTCATCCTCAGCGTGAAACCGGCCGTGTCTATGTCGGCGCGACACCGCCTCTGGGCCGACTCGATCCCGCCATGCTGCGGGGCGCGGCACAACTGGCCCGTGAACGGGGCGATGGCAGTCTGCGCTTCACGCCTTGGCAAAGCCTGCTGCTGCCCGGTATTCACGAAGGCGACGCTGTTGAAGTTACCCACAGTCTTGAACAACTGGGCCTGCGTTGTTCGGCAGACGATGCCTTGGCGCATCTGATTGCCTGCACCGGTTCGGCGGGTTGCGGCAAAGGCCTGTCCGACACAAAGGGCGATGCCCTGCAACTGGCGGCGTTGCTGCAACGTCACGGCCAAGTCTTGAATGTGCATCTGTCTGGCTGCGCGCGTTCCTGCGCGGCGGCGCACATCACGTCAGCGACTTTGCTGGCAGTCTCGCCCGGTCACTACGACCTCTATTTTCGCGACGCAGCGCAGCCGGGTTTCGGCGCGCTGCACGCACGCAATCTTACTATTGAAGCGGTCGCGGCCTTGCTCGACGCCCGCTCACGGAGCCCCCTTGATGCTTGATTACATCCGCGACGGTCAGGAGATCTATCGCAACTCCTTCGCGATCATTCGTGCCGAGGCCAACCTTGCGCGCATCCCGGCCGATCTGGAGAAACTCGCGGTGCGGGTGATCCACGCCTGCGGCATGGTCGAGGCCATCGACGGGCTGCAGTTTTCCGAAGGTGCCGGCAAGGCCGGGCGCGATGCGCTGGCGGCTGGTGCGCCGATTCTGTGCGACGCGCGGATGGTCAGCGAAGGCGTGACCCGCGCGCGTTTGCCAGCCAATAACCAAGTGATCTGCACCCTGCGCGACGACAGCGTCCCGGAGCTTGCCCGCGAGTTGGGCAACACCCGTTCCGCCGCCGCGCTGGAGCTGTGGCGTCCGCACCTGGAAGGCAGCGTGGTGGTGATCGGCAATGCGCCGACCGCGCTGTTTTATCTGCTGGAAATGCTCGACGCCGGCGCCCCGAAACCGGCGCTGATCCTCGGCTTCCCGGTGGGCTTCGTCGGCGCCGCGGAATCCAAGGCGATGCTCGCGGCGGACAGCCGTGGTGTGCCTTTCGTCATCATGCAAGGCCGGCTGGGCGGTAGTGCCATGGCCGCCGCCGCCGTCAACGCCCTCGCCACGGAGATCGAATGATGCAGCAACCTGGACGTTTGATTGGCCTGGGCGTCGGCCCCGGTGATCCGGAACTGATTACCGTCAAAGCCTTGCGCCTGTTGCGCGAATCGCCGGTGGTGGCGTACTTCGTCGCCAAGGGCAAGAAAGGCAACGCCTTCGGCATCATCGAAGCGCATCTGCAAGACGCACAAACCCTGCTGCCGCTGGTTTATCCGGTGACCACCGAAGCGCTGCCGGCGCCGCTGTCGTACGAACAAGTGATCAGCGATTTCTACGATGCGGCTGGCGAACAACTCGCCGCGCATCTGGATGCGGGCCGTGACGTGGCGGTGATCTGCGAAGGCGATCCGTTCTTCTACGGCTCTTATATGTACCTGCATGATCGTCTGGCCGAGCGCTATGAAGCCGAAGTCGTGCCGGGTGTCTGCTCGATGCTCGGCGGTGCGTCGGTACTCGGTGCACCGCTGGTGTATCGCAATCAGAGCCTGTCGGTGTTGTCGGGTGTGCTGCCGCACGAAGACCTCAAGCGGCGACTGGCAGATGCCGATGCCGCGGTGATCATGAAACTGGGGCGCAACTTTCCCAAGGTCCGTCAGGTGCTCGAAGAGCTGGGTCTGGCGGAGCGTGCGCTGTACGTGGAGCGCGCGACCATGGCCAATCAGAAAATCGTGCCGCTGGATCAGGTCGAGCCAATGTCCTCGCCGTACTTCTCGCTGATCATCGTTCCCGGTGAAAGGTGGCAAGGCTGATGGCCCATTCCGCTCCGGCGATTGTCATTCTCGGCAATGGCAGCCTCGCGACCGCGCGCAAGATTCAGCAGGTGTATCCGGGCGCACTGATCCATGGCCTGGTCGAACGGGTCGAAGGCGCGGACCGTGTTTATCACGAGTTCGGCGCGACCCTGCGCGAACTTTATCAACAGGACACGCCGATCATCGCGCTGTGCGCCGCCGGAATTGTGATCCGCACCCTGGCGCCATTGCTGTTGGAAAAAGGTGCTGAGCCACCGGTGCTGGCCGTGGCCGAAGACGGTAGCGCGGTGGTGCCACTGCTCGGCGGTCTCGGTGGGGTGAATGTCATGGCACGCGAGATTGCCGCTGGCCTCGACGTCGCGGCGGCGATCACCACCAGCGGGGAGCTGCGTTTCGGCACGTGCCTGCTCAATCCACCCAGCGGCTATGCCTTGGGCGATCTGGAGCTGGGCAAGCGCTTCGTCTCGGACTTGCTGGCCGGCGAACACGTGCGCATCGAAGGCGCTGCGCCCTGGTTGGCGCAAGCACAGTTGCCAGAAGACCCTCAGGCGCATTTGTCGATCCATGTCGGCAGCGCCGAACGGACGCCGGCCGCTAATGAACTATTGATCTACCCGCGCAGTGTCTTGCTGGCGGTCAGCGCGAGTGTGGCGGATTTGCCCCAGGCGATTCGCGCGGCGCTGCGTCAGGCCCAAGTCGCCGGGCAATCGCTGGCGTGCTTGCTGGCGCCAGCCACGGAAATGGCCAACCCGACGTTGCGCGAAGCGGCGCTTGAGTTGGGTGTGCCGCTGCGTTTTGCATCGCCCGCCAGCGATGCCGGCGAGTTGGCTCGCACGGCCGTTCCCAACGCGACAATTATCCCGATCGACGCGAACCTTGCACTGGCGATCGCCGAACAGCCCCTGGACGTTGCACAAATTGGTCGCCCTCGTGGTCGGCTGGCCGTGATCGGTCTGGGCCCGGGTGCTGCCGAATTGATGGTATCTGCGGTGAAGGCTGAACTGGCCAAAGCCACGGATGTGCTCGGCTATGAAACCTATGTACGCATGGCAGGCCCGTTTCGGCCGGATCAAGTGCTGCACTGCACCGACAATCGCGAGGAGATGCAGCGTGCCCGCCACGCCTTCGAACTGGCGGCCCAAGGGCGTTCGGTGATTGTGGTCTCGTCCGGTGACCCCGGCGTGTTCGCCATGGCGGCCGCAGTGCTCGAAGCGTTGCACGAGTCGAATGACCCGGCCTGGCACAGCGTCGATCTGGAGATTCTGCCGGGGGTTTCCGCTTCGCTGGCGACCGCCGCTCAGGCCGGTGCGCCGTTGGGGCATGACTTCTGCGTGATGTCGCTGTCGGACAACCTCAAGCCATGGTCGATCATCGAGAAGCGTCTGGACCTGGCCGCCGAAGCCGATCTGGCGCTGGCTTTCTATAACCCGATTTCCCGTTCGCGGCCTTGGCAGTTAGGCCGTGCTCTGGAAATCGTCGCGCAGCATCGCACGCCGCAAACCCCGGTGGTTCTAGGGCGTGATATCGGTCGGCCAGGCCAGACGCTGCGGGTCACCACGCTCGGCGCGCTCACACCAGAGCAAGTGGACATGCGCACCATGGTGCTGATCGGCTCGTCCACCACCTGCGTGTTTCCCCGCGCCGAAGGTGGCGACTGGGTCTACACTCCGCGCTGGTATGGCAGCAAACCCTGCTGAACGCTGGCGGCCCGTTCGTGCCGCCTCCATTACCTGCCTTTTTTGCAGCCGGGTCAGGGAACCAGATAACCCCTGACCCCGGTAAAAATAATCTGTGCTGCCAGTGCACACACGAATAATCCCATTAGCCGACTGACGATCTGCAGGCCCTGGTCGCCCAGGATCCGTTCTATCCGGCTGGACAGATAAAGCACCACGCCGACCGTAAAACTGGCCAGCGCAATACTGATAATGGCCGTCAGTTTGTCGTCCCAATGTGGCTGACTCACGCCCATGACCAGCAGGGCGCCGATGGTCCCGGGGCCGACCGTCAGCGGAATGGTCAGCGGCACGATGGTCACATCCTGCTGCACATTGTCGGTCTGCACCACCGACTTGCCCTGGGCCATGCCCAGCGCCGAGATGAACAGCACGCTGCCGGCGCCGATGCGGAATGCATCCACGGTAATGCCGAACACGTCAAAGATCACCCGCCCGAACAGGTACAGCAAGATGCTGGAAACCAACGTGGCGATCGCCACTTTCCAGGCCAGGCGTCGCTGCTCCTTGCGCGAATAGCCGCGAGTCAGGCTGATGAAGCAGGACAACACGAAGAATGGGCTGTAAAGCACCAGCATCTTCAGATAAACGCTGAACAACACGTGGAGCATGATTTCGGCTCACCGCAGGAGAAGGTCGAACCGGAGTCTATCAGCCCTCCAATTACCTGTCGGCATTTGATTGGGCAGTGCCGTTTTTTGTGTGCGTGACTTTTCGATTTGATATGGGTTAGTTGTTTTGTTGGGTTTGGTTGCTGTTGCTGATCTAAATATTTGGAGTTACAAGTCAGATATTGTGGTGCCTGGCTTGTTTGGTTAATGTTGTTTTCGCAAGTTATGGAGTGCTTGCTTAATTGATAAGGGAGATGATGATGAGTGTAAATATGATCGACAGCGCTACTGTGGCTGCCTATATGAAGCGTCTGGAAAGTTACGAAATTGATGAGGTGCCTGTTGTGCGTTCTCGCACTTTTGTGTCGAATGAAATTGTTATTGAAGAACCTTCGAAGGGGGCTGTTGTTGGCGAAGGCATTTTGTCCTTCACAGGTAACCTGTCCGCGCAAAACCAGGAAGATGCCCTGCACGCTTTTCTTTTCGCCAGTCTTGTGGCGAATAAGCAATATCCTCACGAATATCAGGGCAAAGAGTGGTATTACACATTCGTCGAAGTCATGACCTCTGCCGGCTGGCTGACAACGCAAAAATATTATAATGATCTGAACATTGGCGGTAATACTGTCCGGATGGATCAGTTGGTGCTGGAAATCCTCGGCTCGGTAGTCGCAGGGCTCGCGATACCAGGCAGTACTTCTGCATTGATGCTGAAGGTCGCCGGCGATGCCATCATCGCTTTGAAAAAGAAACAAACAGCGCTGACGCTGTTTGAACGAAATATGCTGGAGCATGGCGTAGGCGGTATGGCTGCCGGTACCTGCACCGAAGTTGATGGTGAGGTAACGATGGTGCTTGGAACAGTACGTTTCATTCGGAAAAACACATCGACCCAAGTCCTGTTTCTGGATTGGGATAGTCGTGAGGTAAAACTGTATAAAGGCGAATCTGTTTTCCGGAAGATTCCCTATATTGCCGACCAGGTTCGCGATATTATCCGGACAAAGCTTGGCTTGAATGCAGTTAATAAAATCGAAAGCTACGAGATCTGATCTCCTGTTTTTGATGGGGTGGTCGTGTGTCGACCGCCCTTCTTTCTATTGTCGCAGGAGTTGTATATGGCCAAGGATTATTCGGTGTTTGTTAATGCCGCTGCTGTCGTTTTATTGGCGGGTAAATCGGTGGGCTCGACAACTAATGACCTGATGAACTCGGTCCTGCTTGCCCAACTGGTCGCTAATAAACGTATCGAGGCCACCCGCACCATCGATTGGTATGACACCTATGTGGGAGTGCTGGGTGATTTCTGGTTAACGAGTGTCAGAAGCAGACAGGATATTCAGCTGAAAAAAAACGATATCGCTTCGCCGGTTGAGTGGGTCACCGCCGTACTGGCAAGTGGCATCGAGGCGCAGCAAGTCATGACGTTGTTGGAGGTCGTCGCCCGACTACCAGACTCTTTGCCCGGCATGAGTTTGTTGCGCAAGCATGTGCAAAAAGAATCCGATAGTGAACTGGCAGATATCCCCTCGCAACCCAGGCCTGTCCGCTTGTTGGTGATCGTGGCGCAAGATAACGGTTCGATGAGCAGCGTCTGCCTTCAATTCAAAACACGGCAAATGCTTGACCTCAATCCCTGGGGGCAGCGCTTCCATGCCGAGGATATGGAAGGTTGCGTTTCGGCGCATTTTTTCCATGCGCACTTGTCCGAGACATTGTATGCACCCGTCCGCGAAGCCATTGCCGGCAAGGTTGAGGGAAGACTGAGCGACACCATTGCGGATATCACCGAGGCGATCAACGCTTCAGCCGTTCTGCCCATTGAGGAGGGCGGATCATGACGTTTATTTTTCCGCAGGCTGCGGTGGTAGGCGGCAGTGTCGTCGCGTTTGCCGCCGGTCTGCCCGAGTCGCACCGGGAAGACATTTACTTGAGCACGATGTTCGCGCAAAGGGCTACTCGGGCAGCCTACAACGACGGGTTGTCGGGCAATTGGTTCGACTACTATTGCAATCAGCTCAGGTTCATCGGCTGGGACGTGCCGCGTCCGGAAGGGTTGTCGCCTATCCAGGGTGGATCGATGGGGGCGGCGGCGGCGCAGCATATTGCGATACGCCTCGGCGAGGGTTTTTCCGAGCCGACCAATCGGGCGCTGGTGGCGCTGGAAAGGAATGCATCAGCACTGGATCTGTTCGAATCGACGAGTCTTTCTCAGGATGCAGGTTTCTTTCAGATGATTCCTTGCGTACAGAAGGACGCCCACCGGGTTGAAATGGGGATTTACCACCGTCAGTTCCAGTTTCGCCGAGAGACATCACGATTTTTTTTCATTGATCAGGATGACTTGGTGCAGAACAGTACAGAGCAACTATCTGTCATTACATTCAATACGCTCTACTACGCGCAATTCCGGGAAAAGGTGAAAAAATCGGTGTTGTCCCAGACGTTCAAGTATCTGAGTTCGCTGGAAATCTGAAGGCTGGGTTCAAAAAACGACTCAGAATGTCGATGCTGTACGATTCTGCTGATCACGCTGGGCAACCCAATGCTCGACCAGGTCGCGTAGCTGCGACAGCTCGACCGGCTTGGCCATGTGCCCGTCCATGCCGGCCTGACGCGCGCGCTCTTTGTGCTCGGCAAGGATGTGTGCGGTCAACGCCACCACGGGGGTGCGAATCCGCTGGTTGCCGACTTCCCAGGCACGCAGTTGCTGGGTGGCGGAGAAACCGTCGAGGATCGGCATTTCACAGTCCATCAGCACCAGGTCGTAGCGCTGGGCCTTCATCGCCATCAGGGCTTCTTCGCCATTGCTGGCGGTGTCCGGTTGCAGGTTGAGCTTGCCCAGCATGCCGCGTATGACCTTGGTCGAGATGCTGTTGTCTTCGGCCACCAGGATGCGGAAATCGCTGGGTACCTTGACCGGAAGGGTCGGACCGGTGGGCAGGTGTTGTGAGACAGGCAAGCCTTTGTTGCGCTGGTTCAGCTCGTCCGCCAGCGTGGTCTTGAGTGTGTAGCCAGCCACCGGTTTGGCAAGAATGCGTTTGATCCCGCAGTTGCGCGCGATGATCTTGCTCGGAGCGTTGCTGATGCCGGTGAGCATGATCAGCAGAATGTCATGGTTCAGGCTCGGGTCTTCCTTGATCTTGGCGGCCAGTTGCATGCCGGTCATGCCGGGCATGTTCTGGTCCAGCAGGACCACGTCGAAGTAATCGCGCAAGTGGGCTTTGGTGCGCAGCAGCGCCAAGGCCTCCTTGCCGGACGGCACAGCGCTGACATTCAGGCCCCAGGCGCTGCACTGCTGCACCAGCACTTTGCGACAGGTGTCATTGTCGTCCACGACCAGTACGCGTGCGCCTTGCAGCGGACCGTCCAGGTCCGAGGTCGGATGTTCGAGACGGTCCGGGTCCAATGGCAGGGTCAGCCACAATGTGCTGCCCTGGTTGGCGCCGCTCTTGATGCCGAACTCGCCTTGCATCAAACGGATCAACTGACGGGCGATGACCAGCCCAAGATTGCCCCCCAGGCTGGTGGCCGAGAGAAAGTGCTTGCTGTGCAGTTCGGCATGCATCAGCGCGTCGCGTTCTTCCGCCTCCATTGGCTGGCCACTGTCCTGTACGGCGATGCGTAGCCGCGGTTTGGCGCTGCGTTCATCCAGGGCAACGACGATCAGGATCTCGCCTTCATCGGTTTTCTTCAGGGCGTTTTCCAGCAGGCTCAGCAGGGTCTGGCGCAGGCGAGTCGGATCTCCGCTGATGACGCGTGGTACCTGCGGCTGGATAAAGCTGATCAGCTCGACGTTCTGCTGTTCGGCCTTGGCGCGGAAGATGCTCAGGCAGTCTTCGATCAGGGCGTTGAGGTCGAACTGCACGTCGTCCAGTTCGATCTGCCCGGACTCGAGTTTGGAGATGTCGAGAATTTCGTTGATCAGTGTCAGCAGCTCGTTGCCAGCGCTATGGATGGTCTGCACATAGTCGCGTTGCTTGACCGACAGCGGTGTGCCCAGCAGCAGTTCGGTCATGCCGAGCACGCCATTCATCGGGGTACGGATTTCGTGGCTGATCTTTGCGAGGAATTCGGCTTTGGCGTTGATCTCGGCGTTGCTGGCGGCCAAGTCACGACTGATGCTGAAACGGTCTTCGGTGATGCTGCGCTGTCGCTCGCCCAGGGCAACACTCATCAACAGGCCACTGATACAGATAAACACCAGCAGAATGATGATCAGGCCTTGCGGAGCGACAAGGGTCAGCCCCTGCAACGCCGGCAGGATAATCAATGTGCCGAGGTTGAATACCACCATGGCCGCCACGAACAGGCGCGCCGGGCGATAACCTTTTTGCCAGTGATGGGCACTGACGAACAACATGCTCAGACCGGCCAGAGCAACCAGCCCATACGTGATCAGGTTCAGTGGCAATGTGTTGACGAACAGCAACAGCAGGCCGCAGACCATGATGAACAGGATGTCCCCCAGCAGCAGTTTGTTCAGCGGGTGAGGGCCGAGTGGGGCGAAGAAACGGTAGGTGAACATCAGACCGCAAGGCGCGGTCATCAGCAAGGCGAGGTAGGCACCGGGTGTCTGCACGGCGGACCAGTTCGGCAACCATGGCCGAGCCAGGTTCAGTAGCAACACCAGGCTGAGCATCAGCAACCCTTCGCATGCTGCCAGCCAGAGGCTGCTGCGCGAGCGGGTGTAGATGTAACGGGTGAGGTTATGCAGGATCAGCATCCCGAGGCAGCCAAAGAGCAGGCCGTAGATCAGCGTCTGGTTCTGGGTGGCGGCGGTCATGACCGCCGCTTGCAAGGTGATGTAAGGCCGTAGCTGGTGTTCGGAGACCAACCGCAAATAGACGTCGAGGGTTTTGTCGCTTTGTGGCAGCGGCAACATGAAGTCGCTGCTGGGCAGGGGGCGTTCGGCCTGGGGCTGCCCGGTACCGGTATTCGATTGATCGATCAACTGGTCGCCGTCGAGCACATACAGGTTGAGGTGTGACAGGTCCGGTGCGAACACTCGCAGCAACTGCTCGTGTTTGCCTGGTGCGAGTCTGAAACGCAGCCAGAGCGCACCCTCGGGCGCGGCCGCGGTGAGGCGGTCGAGTTCGGTAGGGCTGAATTGATTGGTGTAGCGGCTGGAGCGGATGTCGCTCAGCTGCAGATCGCCCTGTTCGTCAAGCAATACCGCCCAGCCACTGCCTTGCGCGGCTTGGGCCGGGAGCATGCAGAGCAAGGTCAGCAGAGTGACGGTGAGGCCTATGGCAATCCTGAGCCAGCGCACGGCGAAATCCCTTCGTAGGTTGATGCCAGAGTATAACTATGCGCGGCGCCGGAATAGTCAGGCAAGGGCCGCAAGCCCTTGCCTGGCCGAATGGATGGCTTATTCCTGATTTTCGCCACGCTCGCGGGCAATGGCGCGGTAGCCAATGTCCTTGCGGTAGAAGCAGCCTTCCCAGTCGAGTTTAGCCGCCAGTTTGTAAGCCTGCTGCTGGGCTGCATCGACGCTGGTGCCCATGGCGGTTGCGCACAGCACCCGACCACCGGCGGTCACCACCTGACCGTCCTTGAGCGCAGTACCGGCATGGAAGACTTTGCCTTCCAGTGTCGCGGCTGCATCCAGGCCGTTGATGGCAGCGCCTTTGGCGTAATCACCCGGGTATCCGCCAGCGGCCAATACAATGCCGACACTCGGACGTGGATCCCATTGCGCTTCGACCTTGTCCAGCGCTTGCGCCAGGGCTGCTTCGACCAGCAACACCAGGCTCGACTGCAAACGCAGCATCACCGGTTGGGTCTCAGGATCGCCGAAACGGCAGTTGAACTCGATAACTTTTGGGTTACCAGCCTTGTCGATCATCAGGCCGGCATAGAGGAAACCGGTATAAATGTTCCCTTCCTCGGCCATGCCACGCACGGTCGGCCAGATCACCAGATCCATGACCCGCTGGTGGACTTCGGCCGTGACGACCGGGGCCGGGGAGTAGGCGCCCATGCCGCCGGTGTTAGGGCCGGTGTCGCCGTCGCCGACGCGTTTATGATCCTGGCTGGTGGCCATCGGCAACACGTTCTTGCCGTCGACCATGACGATGAAGCTGGCTTCTTCGCCGTCCAGAAACTCTTCGATCACTACGCGCGAACCGGCATCACCGAAAGCATTGCCTGCGAGCATGTCGCGCACGGCGTCTTCGGCTTCGGCCAGGGTCATGGCAACGATCACGCCTTTACCGGCGGCCAGGCCATCGGCCTTGATCACGATCGGTGCGCCTTTTTCACGCAGATAAGCCAGGGCCGGCTCGATCTCGGTGAAGTTCTGATAATCGGCGGTCGGGATCTTGTGGCGCGCCAGGAAGTCTTTGGTAAAGGCTTTCGAACCTTCCAGCTGAGCAGCGCCTGCGGTCGGGCCGAAGCAATCCAGGCCCCGGGAGCGGAACAGATCGACGACACCGGCGACCAGCGGCACTTCCGGGCCGACGATGGTGAGGGAAACGTTTTTCTCCGCGAAATCTGCAAGCTGCTCGAGGGCGAGCACGTCGATGGCGACGTTCTCGCACTTGGCTTCAATGGCGGTGCCGGCGTTGCCCGGGGCAACGAAAACTTTCTGCACGCGCGGATCCTGAGCCACTTTCCAGGCCAGGGCGTGTTCACGGCCACCGCTGCCAATGATCAAAACATTCATTTCAAAAACCTCGGATGACGCTAATTCTGGATAGCACCGCTGGTGCTTTGTGTGGGAGCGGGCTTGCTCGCGAAAGCGGTCTGTCAGTCACATCAATGCTGGATGTGCCGCCGTCTTCGCGAGCAAGCCCGCTCCCACATTCGATCGTCGTATTAGTGACGGAAGTGGCGCATGCCGGTGAATACCATGGCGATGCCGGCTTCATCAGCAGCAGCAATCACTTCGTTATCACGCATCGAGCCGCCCGGCTGAATCACCGCAGTGATGCCGACCTTGGCCGCATTGTCCAGACCATCGCGGAACGGGAAAAAGGCGTCGGAGGCCATCACCGAGCCTGCTACCTGCAACCCGGCGTGTTCAGCCTTGATCGCGGCGATACGCGCGGAGTTCACTCGGCTCATCTGACCGGCGCCGACACCGATGGTCTGACGGTTCTTGGCGTAGACGATAGCGTTGGACTTCACGTACTTGGCGACTTTCCAGGCGAAGATCAGGTCGTTGATTTCCTGTTCGCTCGGGGCGCGCTTGGTCACCACTTTCAAGTCTTCGCTGCCGATCATGCCGATGTCGCGGCTCTGTACCAGCAAACCGCCGTTGACACGTTTGTAGTCCCAGGCCGGAGCGCGATCAGCCGACCACTCGCCGCAGGCCAGCAGGCGCACGTTGGCTTTGGCTGCAACGATGGCGCGAGCTTCTTCGCTGACGCTTGGGGCGATGATCACTTCGACGAACTGACGCTCGACGATGGCTTTGGCGGTTTCAGCATCCAGTTCGCGGTTGAAGGCGATGATGCCGCCGAACGCTGACTCGGTGTCGGTGGCGTAAGCCAGTTCGTAAGCCTGACGGATGCCGCCTTCGGCGTCCGGGCTAACGGCCACGCCGCACGGGTTGGCGTGCTTGACGATCACGCAGGCTGGCTTGACAAAGCTCTTCACACATTCCAGTGCGGCGTCGGTGTCGGCCACGTTGTTGAACGACAGCTCTTTGCCTTGCAGTTGGGTCGCGGTGGCGATGCCGACTTCGGCAGGCTTGGCTTCCACGTAGAACGCCGCGCTCTGGTGCGGGTTTTCGCCGTAGCGCATTTCCTGAGCCTTGATGAACTGGCTGTTGAAGGTGCGCGGGAATTCGCTGCGGCCTTCAGTGCTTAGGGTTTCAGCCGCCTGGTTCACGGTGCCCATGTAGTTGGCGATCATTCCGTCGTAGGCGGCGGTGTGTTCGAAGGCCTTGAGCATCAGGTCGAAACGCTGAGCGTAGGTCAGGCCGCCGGCCTTGAGGCTTTCCAGGACGTTGGCGTAATCGCTGGCATTCACCACGATAGCCACGTCTTTGTGGTTCTTGGCTGCCGAACGGACCATGGTCGGGCCGCCGATGTCGATGTTTTCGATGGCGGTCGGCAGGTCGCAGCCTGGCTTGTTGATAGTGGCTTCGAACGGGTACAGGTTGACCGCAACCAGATCGATCGGCTTGATGCCGTGCTCGTTCATGATGGCGTCGTCGATACCGCGACGACCGAGGATCCCGCCGTGGATTTTCGGGTGCAGGGTTTTCACCCGACCGTCCATCATTTCTGCGAAACCGGTGTAGTCCGCGACTTCCACTGCGGCAACACCGTTGTCGCGCAGCAGCTTGAACGTCCCGCCGGTGGAGAGGATTTCGACGCCCAGGGCTTCGAGTTCTTTGGCGAATTCAAGGATCCCGGTCTTGTCGGAAACGCTTATCAAGGCGCGGCGGATCGGCAGGCGGGTAGTCTGGTCGGTCATTTCAATGTCCATCAAAAGCTAAGGAGTCAGCAAAAAAGGCGACCGGTTTCACGCGGGCGCCTTTCTGGTTTGATTGAATGCTTACAGCAAATCGTACTGCTTGAGTTTCTTGCGCAGGGTGCCCCGGTTCAGCCCGAGCAGCTCGCTGGCCTTGGTCTGGTTGCCCTTGACATAGTTCATCACGCATTCGAGCAGGGGAGCCTCGACTTCGGAGAGCACCAGGTTGTACACATCCGTGACGGCAGCGCCCTCAAGGTGGGCGAAATAATTGTGCAGCGCCTTCTCGACATTCCCGCGAAGGGTCTGACCTTCTTCGCTCGGCGTATTGAGGTGCTGTTTCAAATTCACGTTGTCGCTCACGGGTGTTGTTCCACTCACTAAAGTCTCGGTCATCATCGTCATGCGGCCACCCCTTCTCCGTCCCCTGTCAGGCTCTTGTAACGTTCGGCGAAGAACGCCCGAACGTAGGCGCATTGTGCTTCCGTATCTTCCAAACGATTGAAGTGGGCGCGGAACTCCCTGGCGCCCGGCAAGGTTGCGAGATACCAGCCCACATGCTTGCGAGCTATGCGCACGCCCATGACGTCGCCGTAGAAGGCATGCAGCGCAGCCAGATGCTCAAGCAGAATACGTTCCACCTCGATCAGTTCCGGTGCCGGGAGTTTTTCGCCGGTACGCAGATAATGGTCGATTTCACGAAAAATCCATGGCTGCCCCTGGGCAGCCCGACCCACCAACAGGCCATCGGCACCGGTCGCGTCGAGTACGTACCGGGCCTTCTCGGGCGAATCGATATCGCCATTGGCGAAGACCGGAATCGACACCGCCTGCTTGATCGCGGCAATGGTGTCGTATTCGGCAACTCCTGTGTACAAATCGGCACGGGTGCGGCCATGTACCGCCAATGCCGTAATGCCTGCCTGTTCGGCGATTTTCGCCACGGTCAGACCGTTCTTGTTCGCCCGGTCCCAGCCGGTGCGGATCTTCAGGGTGACCGGCACATCGACTGCGGCCACCACGGCCTGCAGGATCTCGGTCACCAATGCTTCATCCTTCAACAGGGCGGAACCGGCGGCCTTGTTGCAGACCTTCTTCGCCGGACAGCCCATGTTGATATCAATAATCTGTGCGCCCAGTTCAACGTTGGCCCGGGCTGCATCCGCCAGCATCCGCGCATCCCCACCGGCGATCTGTACCGAGCGGGGCTCGGGATCACCTTCGTGGATCATGCGCATCCGTGATTTGCGGGTGTTCCACAAGCTCATGTCGCTGGTGACCATTTCCGAGACTACAAGGCCCGCGCCCAGTCGCTTGCACAGCTGACGAAAGGGCTGATCGGTGACACCCGCCATGGGGGCGAGAATCAAGCCGTTGTGCAATGTATATGGACCGATGCGTACCGCCGACATAGGACTTCCCTGTTGTGGGGCCGGATCATGAGAGTTCGAAAAAGGGTTGGCATGATACCCGCTCTCGATGACTGGATAAAGGCTGAATTGAACAAAATCTGAACAGTTATTCTGTTATCGCCAGCGGTTTGGTTGAACCGTCAAAGTCAGAAAACTGCCGTCAAGCCTGTAACGCTTGAGCGTTTCATTCGGGGGAATGAAAGCTCAGGCTGTAGTTCACCGCTTTGGAGCCTGGATCGAGAATGTCCAGCGCGATGTGGATCGGCGTTTGTGGTGGCATTTCCGCCAGGCCTTCGAGGTCGCCGTTGAGGTACTCGCCAGGCTTGAAGCGACGGCTGGCGATCAGGTGGCCGTTGAGGTCGGCAAAGCGCAGCTCCAGCAGCGGGAAGGGCTGAGAGAAGGACGCACGGTTGTAGATGATGGCATCGACCACCAGGGCGCCGTTGAAGTCCGGGTGGCTGCGGACCACCAGGTTGCTGCTTTTGACCTTCGCGATGTCGACTTTGGAGGGCACGGTACAGCTGATGTGCGGGCACAGTTGCTGGAACCACGGACGGTATTGGTCCTGGCGTGCCAGTTCGTCAAAGTGGTAGGCGACATATTGGCCAGCGAGGCCGGCGGCGCCGAGCAGGATCAGCAGCAGCCAGAAAAAGCGCCGCCCCCAGGGTGAGCGACGTTTTTGCCAATCCAGTTGCAACGGGTCGTCGGTCAGATCCTCCAATACTTCCGCGCGCAGGGCTGGTTCGCTGCGTTCGCGTCGCTTGCGCAGAGGCTCGACTGAGGGCAGGTCGTCGTCGACTTCATCGGGCGTCGCCGACAGGCTGCCAAAGGGGATCGGGGCGTCGAGCGGGTCGTGCAGGCGCAGCTGTTGTATCTCGGGCTCGTCGTCCAGCTCCACGGGCTCCAGGGATAGCGAAGGCTCGGTGCGTGAGTGTTTGCTCGGCTCGATCGTCGGTTCTGGTGTGGGCGCTTCGGCGGTTTTTGCACGATCGGCGGCCGATTCACTGAAGAGGCTGTCGGACCAAGGGGCTTCGTCGTGCTCGGTGGTATCGCGGCGAGCGCTGAGGCTGTCTTCGCGGGGCCGAGTGAATTCTGTTGTGGGCTGGATTTCCCGCTGTTCAAGCCGGGCGAGCTCTTCGTCCAGGTCCAGGCTGTCCAGATCCATTTCTGCAGCGGTCCATTGCTTTTGGCTGATGGCTCGCTGCACTGGCGGTTCGGCGGGCGCCGGTGCAACCGGTTTGACCGTCTCCTTGCCGGCTCGCTGCTCGAGTAACTGCCTGGCGGCGTTGAACACCTGTAAGCACGAGCCGCAACGAACCACTCCACGGGCCACGCTCAACTGAGCATGGCTGACGCGGAAGCTGGTTTGGCAATGCGGGCACTGGGTGACGAAGCTATCGGTCATGCGGCCATCCGGTTTATGCAGGCGCTCATTCTAGCGCCGACGGCCAGTGATGCGTACCCAGCCGTCGCGATTGGCGATCGGGTCCAGATCGAAGTCCTGGGCGTAGGCGGTGGCGACTTCTTCACCTTGTTCGGCGAGGATGCCCGACAGCGCCAAACGACCGCCCGGCTTGACCAGGCTGGACAGTTGCGGCGCCAGCGAAACCAGCGGGCCGGCAAGAATGTTGGCCACCAGCACGTCGGCCTGAACCTGTGGCAGATCTTGTGGCAGATACAGTGGGAAGCGTTCGTCAGCAATGTTGTTGCGCCCGGCATTGTCGCGAGAAGCTTCCAGCGCCTGCACGTCGATGTCGGTGCCGACGGCTTCCTTGGCGCCCAGCAGCAGGGCGGCAATCGCCAGAATCCCCGAGCCGCAACCGAAGTCGAGCACGTGGCAACCTTTCAGGTCTTGACCGTCGAGCCATTCCAGGCACAGCGCGGTGGTCGGGTGAGTGCCGGTGCCAAACGCCAGGCCCGGGTCCAGCAGCAGGTTCACTGCGTCAGGCTCAGGCGCGGCGTGCCAGCTCGGGACGATCCACAGGCGCTGACCGAAACGCATCGGCTGGAAACCGTCCATCCAGCTGCGTTCCCAGTCCTGGTCTTCGATGACTTCGCTGTGATGCTCGGGCAGCGGGCTGCCGGTCAGCAACTCGAGGTGGGCCAGTACGCTGGCAGCTTCGGTGCCGCCTTCGAACAAGGCCAGCAGGTGCGTGTGCGACCACAGCGGGGTGGTATTGAGTTCCGGCTCGAAAATCGGCTGATCTTCGGCGTCCATGAAGGTCACCGACACGGCGCCCACTTCAAGGAAAGCGTCTTCGTAGGTTTCGGCTTGTTCTGGGCTGATGGCGAGACGGACTTGCAGCCAAGGCATGGCGGGCACCTTTGAAAAATATAGATTGCAGCCTAGCGGGCTGCGAGAAGCGCGCAAGTTTACGCGAGCGCGAGGCAGAAGACGACCGTGTAGCCACGCATCGGGGGGCATCCAATACCTGTGGCGAGGGAGCTTGCTCCCGCTGGGGCGCGAAGCGGTCCCAAAATGGCAGATATGGATCCGTCTGGCACGGTCCGGTTGAATGGTCTTGCGGTCGCTGCGCAACCGAGCGGGAGCAAGCTCCCTCGCCACAAGGGGGACGGTATTCAACAATCCCCAGAAACAACAAAGCCGCTCGAAAGCGGCCTTGTTGGTATGGATCACAGCTTAATGCTTTTCGCCAGCCAGCTTGTGTTCCAGGTAGTGGATGTTGATTCCACCTTTGCAGAAGCCTTCATCACGGACCAGATCGCGGTGCAGCGGGATGTTGGTCTTGATCCCGTCGACAACGATTTCGTCCAGCGCATTGCGCATGCGCGCCATGGCTTCGTCACGGGTTGCGCCGTAGGTGATCAGTTTGCCAATCAACGAATCGTAGTTCGGCGGAACGGCATAACCACTGTACAGGTGCGAATCGACGCGAACGCCGTTGCCGCCTGGTGCGTGGAAATGCTTGACCGTGCCCGGGCTAGGCATGAACGTTTTCGGGTCTTCGGCGTTGATCCGGCATTCCAGCGCGTGACCGCGGATGACCACGTCATTCTGGGTGAACGACAGTTTGTTGCCAGCGGCGATGCTGAGCATCTCCTTGACGATGTCGATGCCGGTGACCATTTCCGATACCGGGTGCTCTACCTGGACACGAGTGTTCATCTCGATGAAGTAGAAGTGGCCGTTCTCGTACAGGAACTCGAAGGTGCCAGCGCCACGATAGCCGATGTCGATGCAAGCCCTGACGCAGCGTGCGAGGACTTCCTCGCGCGCGTTCTCGTCGATGCCCGGTGCCGGCGCTTCTTCGAGAACCTTCTGGTGACGACGTTGCAGCGAGCAATCGCGATCGCCCAGATGGATGGCGTGGCCCTGTCCGTCGGAAAGTACCTGAACTTCCACGTGACGTGGGTTGGTCAGGAATTTTTCCAGATAGACCATCGGGTTGCCGAACGCTGCGCCCGCTTCGGAGCGGGTCAGTTTCGCCGAGGAGATCAGGTCTTCTTCCTTGTGCACGACGCGCATGCCACGACCACCGCCGCCGCCAGCGGCTTTGATGATCACCGGATAACCGACTTCGCGACCGATGCGCAGCGCGGTTTCTTCGTCTTCAGGCAATGGGCCGTCGGAGCCCGGAACGGTTGGAACACCGGCGGCGATCATGGCGTGCTTGGCCGATACCTTGTCGCCCATCAGGCGAATGGTGTCGGCTTTCGGGCCAATGAACGCGAAGCCCGAGTTCTCGACCTGTTCGGCAAAGTCGGCGTTTTCCGCAAGGAAACCGTAGCCTGGGTGAATGGCGGTAGCGCCGGTCACTTCGGCGGCGGCGATGATGGCCGGAATGTGCAGGTAAGAGTGCGCGGCCGAGGCCGGACCGATGCAGACGGATTCGTCTGCCAGGCCCAGGTGCATCAGCTCTTTGTCGGCCTTGGAGTAAACGGCGACAGTCTTGATGCCCATCTCTTTGCAAGCGCGCAGAATCCGCAGGGCGATCTCACCGCGGTTGGCGATCAGAACTTTTTCCAACTTCGCAGTCATCAAAGGCTCTCCACGATTCAAACGATGGTGAACAGCGGTTGGTCGTACTCAACCGGCTGGCCGTCTTCGACGAGGATGGATTCGATCACACCGCTGGCTTCAGCTTCGATGTGGTTCATCATCTTCATGGCTTCGACGATGCACAGGGTATCGCCTTTCTTCACGGTCTGGCCGACTTCAACGAAGGACGGCGAGCTTGGCGAAGATTTGCGATAGAAAGTGCCGACCATCGGCGAACGGGCAACGTTGCCGTTCAGCGTTGGGGCTGCCGGAGCTGCAGGAGCGGCGGCGGCAACCGGAGCAGCAGCAACAGGCGCAGGCGCAGGCGCATGCATCGGAGCCGGAGCGTAGTACTGCTGAGCCGGCGTCTTGCTGTGACGGCTGATGCGTACGGACTCTTCGCCTTCCTTGATCTCGAGCTCGTCGATACCGGACTCTTCCAGCAATTCGATCAGTTTCTTAACTTTACGGATATCCATGAATCATCAACTCCCAAGGGTCGGTCAGGGGCGTTTAACGCTTGTTGTTCAAGCCGTTGCCTGTCTTTCAAGCTGCTCTAGTGCGGCCTCCAGGGCCAGTCGATAACCGCTGGCGCCAAGGCCGCAGATCACTCCCACCGCAACGTCGGAGAAGTAAGAGTGATGGCGGAAAGGTTCGCGTTTATGCACGTTAGACAAATGCACTTCGATGAATGGGATGCTCACTGCCAGCAGCGCGTCACGTAATGCGACACTTGTATGCGTAAAAGCTGCTGGATTGATCAGAATGAAGTCCACACCTTCGCCGCGAGCAGCGTGGATGCGGTCGATCAATTCGTATTCGGCGTTGCTTTGCAGGTAGAGCAAATGGTGGCCGGCATTGCGCGCCCGCTGTTCCAGATCCTGGTTGATTTGCGCCAGGGTGGTTGCACCGTAGACGCCCGGTTCCCGGGTGCCGAGCAGGTTCAGGTTGGGGCCGTGTAAAACCAATAGGGTCGCCATCTGCTGCTCCTTTGTGATCTGTGTGCAATTGTCAGAACCCCGCGACTATGCCGCAAAGCCTTTGTGACTGTCCAGTTCTATGCAATAGCCAGCACGATGGCCGATGTTTGCGCGAAATATATGACCGGGTGATTAAATCCGGTCATTTACTTGTGCAACACGTTCGGCGAAGTTTTTCGCGTTGATCTCGCCGATGACCCGCACATCGGTACGTTCGATGCCATCCTTGTCGAAAAACATCAGCGCCGGAGGACCGAATAACTTGTAGCGGTCGAGCAGGGCGCGTTGTTCGGCGTTGCTGGCGGTGATGTCGAAACGGATCAATCGATAGCCTTTGAGGTGTTCGACGACCTTGGCATCGTTGAGGACTTCGTGTTCGATGACTTTGCAACTGATGCACCAGTCGGCGTACCAGTCGAGCAGCAGTGGCGTGCCGGAGGATTTGGCTTCGGCGAGTACGCGGTCCAGTTCGGCTGGAGTGGTGATGGTTTGCCAGTTGCCGACGATTTGCGGTTGACCGTTGCCCGCGACGATACGCGGTTGGCCAATGGGGTTGAGTGGATCGGTCTGGCCGCTGAACGCGCCGTACCAACAGGCCAGGGCGTAAAACAACAGGAGCATCCCGAGCAATTGCCCCAGGCGTTTTCTCGGCGGTTTATAGACGAATTCCAGCGCGCCCATAAACAACCCGACGCCACCGGCGAGCAAGCCGATCAACAGCAAGGTGATCTGGCCTGGCAATACCCGGCTGAGCAAACCGATCGCCAGCCCCAGTAGCAGCACACCAATCGCGTTTTTCACGTAGATCAGCCAAGGTCCGCTTTTCGGCAGCCAGGCCGCGCCGCCGGTCGCCACCAGCAACAGCGGCGCCCCCATGCCCAGGCCGAGCATGAACAATTTCAATCCGCCGCCCAGAGCATCGCCGCTGGCGCTGATGTACAGCAGCGCGCCGGCCAGTGGTGCCGATACACACGGCGAAACCAGTAGGCTCGACACCACACCCAGCACCGCCGCGCCCCACAGTGAGCCGCCTTCGGTACGCCCGGCAATCCGGTCCAGGCGGCTGCTGATGGCGTAGGGCAGTTTCAGTTCGAATACGCCAAACATGGCCAGGGCAAACACCGCGAAAAACATCGCGAACGGCACCAGCACCCAGGCCGACTGCAAGCGCGCCTGAAGATTCAGCTGTGCGCCGAACATTCCCATCAGGGCACCGAGCAGAGCGAAACAGACGGCCATCGGTAGCACATAAGCCAGCGACAGATTGAAACCGCGTAAACCACCGACCTGTCCACGCAGGACCACTCCGGAAAGGATCGGCAGCATCGGCAGTACGCAGGGTGTGAAGGTCAGGCCAACACCTGCGAGGAAAAACAGCGCCAGTTCGCGCCAGCTCCAGGCGGTGGTCGCGGCGCCGCTGCCATCAATACTCAGGCGTTCGGTCTCGGGTGGGTAGCACAGGCCTTTGTCGGCGCAGCCCTGATAGGTCACGGCCAGCGTAAAGGCGCGCGAATCGGTGCGCGGCAGTTCTACATCGAGAATCCCGTGGTACACCTCGACGTCGCCGAAGTACTCATCGTGCTTTTGTTCGCCCTTGGGCAGTTTCGCTGCGCCGAGGCCAACGTCAGCCGGTTCGGCGCGAAACTGGAAGCGATGACGATAGAGGTAGTAACCCTCGGTAGCGACGAAACGCAGCTTGATCGATTGCGGCGTGCTTTCTACCAGGCTCAACTGAAAGGCTTCGCGCACCGGCAAAAAATCGGCGCTGTTGTTTATCGAGCCCAGAGTGGAACTGGGCCGACTGTCCAGCAACCCGGCGGCAGAGGCCGGCAGGACGAGCACTAAAAACAGCAGGCAGAGCAAACGGCGCATGACAATCTCGCGTATCGAAAGTGTGGGCATGATAGCGGACGATGGGCGGGTGTGCAGGCGGGTGTGCAGGCGGGAGTCCTGCGGCGATGGCGGACTGTCAGACGCGAAAGGCCTGAACGGCTGTATGCAACCGCCCGCCCAACACCAACAAGTTCTCCCCTTGTTCACGCCCCTCGCCGATGCGCAGCAAGTTATCCCCACCCAATTGGTGAATCCGCTCACTGTGATCGCGAATTTCGCTGACAGCGCCGCTCTGTTGGGCAGTGACATCGGCGATGCGCACGGCGGTGTCGGAAATGGTCTGGATTGCCCCGACGATTTTATCCAGCGCACCATCGGCCGCCTGAGCCTGATTGGCCGTGGCTTCGGCATGCTCGACCTGGGCGCGCATGCCTTCGACCGATTGCCGCGCGGCGGTTTGCAGGCCGGCAATCAGCGTCTGGATCTCGGCCGTGGCCCCGGCGGTGCGTTGCGCCAGTGAGCGAACCTCTTCGGCCACCACCGCAAACCCTCGGCCCATTTCTCCGGCGCGGGCCGCTTCGATGGCGGCGTTCAGGGCCAGCAGGTTGGTTTGGTCGGCGATCGAGCGGATTACCGTCAGCACACCGCCGATGGTCGCCGACTCTTCGGCCAGATGTTCGATCATCTGTGCGTTGCCTTGCACTTCACCCACCAGCGCATGCAGCCCGGTGAGGCTCAGGCCGATCACTTTCTGACCGTGCTCCACCGCCAGTCCTGCATGACGACTGGCATTGGCGGCCTGGCTGGCGTCACCGGCGACTTGTTGAATCGTCGCTTCGAGTTCGCCAAGAGAGTCGCGGATCAATGCAGTGTCGCCGGCCTGATGCTCGGCGCCGCTGTGCAGGTCATTGCTCAACTCGGCCAGCGTCCGGCTGCTACCGGCGACTTGCTCGGCGTTGAGGCGAATGGTGCCTACCAGGTCGACCAGATAGGCGCGCAAGCGATTGAGTGAGGCTTGAATGTCATGCAGTTCGCGGTTGGTCGCGCCCAGTTGAATGTCGCGGCTGAAGTCACCTTCGGCCCAGGTCGACAGCGCTGGGGCGAGGTTGGTCAGGGTTCGGGCCAGGCGTCGCTGCAAGGTATCGATGAGCAATGCGATCAGCAGAATCAGCCCGATCATCATCCCTTGCATCAGCCGCACTTCGCTCTGGATTTGCCCGTGCTGGGCGCGCACCACCGGTTCCAGCCCGGCGATGGACTGCTGCACGGCGGTGATTTTCAGGTGCGTCGCGGCGCTGAGGTCGGTGCGTTTCTGGATCTGCTCACGAGTGCGCGTCAGTTCCGAAGGGTAGCGGGTGAGCAGGCTGTTGAGTTCGCGTTTGAGGCCGACGCCGGCATCTTCGGCGACGGTTTTCTCGGTGTTATCCAAACCCATCATCGCGGCGAAATCATCGGTGTTCGATTCGGTGCTGGCGGTCACGCCAAGCAGCGGTAAAGCGTCCAGTTGCTCGGCTTGAGTGCGGATGTTGGCGACTTCGCGTTCGACATCGGCGGCCAGTTCGCTGCGACCACTGCTGACCAGTTTGTCCCGAGCCAGGGACAGTTTGCCCAAGTGTTGGGACGCGGCGAGCAATGGCGTCAGATATGCCGCGTTGCCGCTGGCGTATTGGCTGAGCTGATCGAGGCTGGCGCCGAGTTCGCGTTCGGCTTGCAGCAGCAGCGCCTGTGGGTCGCCAGCGAGTTTGCCGGCAGCCAGCAGGTCGGTTTTGCAGAATTCAGCCAGGTTCGAAAGGCTCGGACGCAAGGTGTCGGCCAATGCCGGTGGCAACTCACCGAGTTCCTTTTGCGAGGCGTCGAGGGCCTGACTGGCGCTGCTCAGGCGCAGGGCATTGCCGCTGGCCAGGTAATCCTCGACGTTGCGCGCCACTTCATTTTGAAACTGCTGAGACAGTCCCAGATAACGCTCCATCAATAGATAAGGGCGTTCCAGGGCTTTTTGCGACCACCAGAGCGTGGCGCCAAGGGCCACGCACACGGCGACCAAAAGGAGAGTATTGAGGTTGGTCAACAGCTTCAGGCGCATCGTGATCTACCAACGGCAGAATGGTAAGTGCCTGAAGTTATTGCGTTTCTGTTACATGGTTATGACCGAATGGGTCGATTCCGATGAAAAAGTGGCACTTTGCTTTGACTCCCGCGCAGCTTGTACGCGGTTACGTCCGGCGTTCTTCGCACGGTACAGCGCTTCGTCCGCCTGGCTGGCCATCAGCAGGCTGTCAGAGTCTTCGCGCAATTCGACGACGCCGGCGCTGAAAGTGCACCAGAGATCCTGAGGCTGAGCCGGGTAATGAATTTCGGCAAAGCGCTGACGGATTTCATCGAGCACGTTGTAGGCCGATTCGATATCAGTGTCCGGCATGACGATGGCGAACTCTTCACCGCCGTAGCGGCCAATGAAGTCGGTCTTGCGCAACCGTTGCTTGAGAAACAGCGCCAGGCTCTTGATCACCCGGTCGCCCATGGGATGGCCGTGGCTGTCATTGACCCGTTTGAAGTGATCGATGTCGAGCATCGCAAAGCTCAGCGGCTTGTTTTCGCGACGGGCGCGGAATGAACAGTCTTCGAGCAATTGCAGAATGTGGGTGTGGTTGTACAAGCCGGTCAGGCTGTCGCGCACCATCCGCGCTTTCAGATTGCGTGCCCGTGCCGCGCGGTTGCGCACGGTGGTGATCAGGTGCCGTGGCTTGATCGGCTTGGTCAGGAAGTCGTCGCCGCCCTCGCTCATGGCGTCGAGCTGCTTGTCCAGGTCGTCTTCGGCTGACAGATAAATGATCGGCACGCTGACATAGCGATCGTTATGCCGGATCACCTTGGCCAGTTCAGTACCGGTGCAGGCCGGCATGTACATGTCGAGGATGATCAGGTCCGGCTGGAAATCCGCCAATTCGGCCATGGCCTGGATCGGTTCGATCAAGGTTCGCGTGACGATCCCGGCGCTGTTGAGCAGGCGTTCGGTGTGCAACGCCTGGGCGCGGGAGTCATCGATGATCAGCACTTTATAAGGTTCGTACTGGGCAACGCAGGTCAGGACTTCGATCTTTTCCAGCAGGCTCGAGGCTTCGAGGGTGCCGGTGAGAAATTCCTGGCCGCCGGCCCGCACGGCGGCGAGACGCGTCGGGGTATCGGTTTCGTGCAGGCTGAAAAACAATAGCGGCAAGGGCTGATCGAGGCCTTCCTGGGCTTCGGCCGCCAGTTTCAGGCCGATGCCGGCGCCACTGAAGTCGACGTCCATGACAATCGCCGCCGGCAAGCGCTCGACCATCGCGGTGTGGAACGCGGCGACACTGTCGAGGGATTGAGCGCTGAGCCCGAAAAATTCTAGTTGCTTGGCCAGCCGCTCGGCCCGGTCGTGATCCTGCAACATCACGTAGATCGGTTTGCGCAGCGGCGGCAGAAAGGTGTGTTCGAACTGATCGCCATGGCGCAGACCAGTGCGGGACAGGCGCTGCATCAGGCGATTGAGCTCAGTGATCAGTCCGCTGCTCAGGCGTCCGCGATTGGCGTCCACCGCTTCCAGCGACTGGCCGATGTGGCGCGCCAGTTGGGTGTGTTCCGGTTGTTCGAAACGTTCGGCAAAGCGCAGCAGGCGCAGATTGGCCTCACTCAGCTCCGACAAGTCGGTGGTGGACCATTCGTTACGTTGCAGGCGTTGCCATATCTCAAGAATCTGACGAGCCTGATGAATTACCCGCTGGGCAAAGTGGTGCTTGAGGCGCTCGCGGCTGGGGTCTTCTGGCTCGGTCATATCCTGACTACTAGTTAGGGTGCATGCTGAGATCAACTGGTGGCTCTATGCTAGCATCTCTTTTCGATTGCATGAGTGTCGTACGTCAATAATCTATAAAGCGACGTTATTCAGTTTCGGACTGAGCGGTCTGGAAATCCTTACCGGTTGTCGGCAGATGCCCGTGGCAGGGGTGTTTCAGGACTTCTCCGGTCTGTCTGTATGAAATATCTGTAGCTCCGGCGAGCCTGGCCTATCAGGAAATTCTGATTTTTCGCCGGCTGGCTTCGAACGGGATTATCGGCTGGTAGGGTTCGGGGATTCCCCTAGACGCCATTCCCCGACCATGACCCAATGTTTCAAAGAACAACCCTGCGATGAGCAGCGCCTCAACCACAACAGCACCCCCGTGGCTGACTGTGAATGCGAAGTGGTGGAGCTATACGGCAGCAGGACGCTTGTTACCGATGTGCCGATTCTAACGTGCGCATGCCTGTGGCGGCGTTACCAGCGCGAAGCTGAAGAAATCGTTGCTCCCAGCGGGGTTCTGATCGCTGATCCAGTGGAGCGCAATCGTGCGATCAATGCGGCTTACGCCCGGCTATGGCTGCATGACTCGAGGTTTCAATGGGCTGGCTTGGCTGCATTTGCCTCCAAACAGGTCGGTTGTGGATTGCTTCACGCGGCGGACAGTATTGATCTCATTCGCGAGGAGCATGAGGCGCGGCAGCGATTGCGCCAGAGCCGCAGTGAATCCGGATTACTGACGCCGGGCAGGATGGCCGAGCAGGCGGATGAGCTGCGTGACTATAAAGAAGCGGATGCGCGCAATCCTGTTCCTTCTGTGGATTTTCGTTCTGAAGGAGAGGAGCTATCGCTAGTGCAGCAGCAGTTCCGGCATGTGCACGACATGATGGCGCTGGGGAATACCACGCTGTTTCTGGATGTTTTTCCGTTGCATGAGTTTTATGCGAAGCGGGGATTGGCAGAGTTGAAGCAGTGCCTGGAAACACGCGAAGCCATTTATGGACATCCGAAGCACCCGGTGCTGTGGCCGGTGGGCCAAGAGCAGCTGACGTTCGGGGTAGATTACATCGAAATTTTTCGGGGGTTTGAGGCGATTGAGGCAGGGGACATTGCCGGGAGCGTCGCGCATTTAGCCTGGCATGAGCAGCAAAATATTCTACAGCCCACGATTTATCAGAATGGGCAACTGGTGGCTTTACTGCGTGGCAACCATGTTTCTTATGTGACCGGTTTTCCTTCAGGCGTAGCCCAGGCAATTGAGTTGACGCTCTCCAGCCAATGTCAGCGTGTTGATGACGGACGCACCATTGGTTTCAGCAACAGTCCGCTAGCAGACTTGTCGGATATCAAGCAGCGAATGCCTTTCGTACTTCGGGCAGCGGCACGCTTTGATCAGATGCTCAATAACACAAACCGTAGTGTGCTGGAGCAGTCGATCACCGAAATCGCATCAGGGCAGGGAAGACGATGAGTTTGCCGCAAGGTATTGGCCGCTGGCGGCTCGGGGCAGGCTTACTGCTTCTGACTGCCCTGATCTGGGCGGCTACGAATCAGTTAGTTGAGTCTCTATCGCAAGAGCCAGTCATCGCATTGGAGGTGGGCGGCACCTATGAAACCTTGCGCAAGCATTCTTCAGTCCCCTTCAGCCCGAGGGTCCCCGGGCATGTCTGGATGGGCCTTCCCAAGACGGATGCACGGCTTCGACTCATCGATCCGGAGTATGAGTTCGTAACGCCCAGAGCGCGCTTTTTCACTGTTGTATTTGACGACAATGTCGTCAGCAGTATCCGCATGTCTCCGCAGGTTGAGCCTTTGCTGCTCGATGATGCCCTGAAGGTAGCGCTGGATTTACAAGAACAGTGGCGCGAGGGCGGATGGAGGGTGGCCGGCAGGAAACGCTATCCACCCTTTGCTGACACGCCTGAATGGCGAGCGCAGTTACGAGACGTCAATAAAGGAGGAAAGGTCTACTGGAAGGCTGGCAAAAAATATCAAGTCACGATGCATCTGCACCGATTCAAATACGACAAGAAACCCGACGAAGAGCGCTACCTCATCACGCTATCGATCGGCAAACCGTGGACCCCTTTCGCAGAAGATGGGGACGAAGAAGCTCTAATCGAACTGGATCAATCCATCCCGGACACCCCTTTATTCCCCACAAAAACCAAAGGAGCCCCACCATGCCAACCCCCGCCTTCATGACCCTCCACGGCGAACGACAAGGTCTGATCAGCGCAGGCGCCTTCACCGAGGCGTCCGTCGGCAACGTCTACCAACTGGGCCGCGAAGACCAGATCATGATCCAGGCCCTGAGCCACGGCATCTTCGTTCCCAAAGGATCAGGCGCCGGGCGTCGGATGCACAAGCCGTTAATCATCACTAAGACCATCGACAAAGCATCACCGCTGATCAACACCGCTTTATGTACTGGAGAGTTACTCAAAGAGTGCCGTGTTGAGTGGTATCGCACTTCGGCTCAGGGAACGCAGGAACACTTCTACACCATGGAGCTTGAAGACGCTGTGATCATCGGCGCCGAAGTGTTCATGCCGCATTGTCAGGACCCCGGCACCGCTCACCTCACTCAACTGGAGAAGGTCCACTTCAGTTACCGGCGAATTTACTGGCGGCATGAGATCAGCCGAACCATGGGTTGCGATGAATGGAGCGCCGAGGAACACGCATGAGGCTGGTCAATGAACGCGATCTGTCCGAGTCAGAGCGACAACATGTCTGGTCCAGTGAGCAAGCGCTGGATCTGGTTTGCCAGGCGCTGCTTGACCGGCAACCCATCGAAGGACTCGCCGAGCTGCGTGCCGGCCTATTGATCGACCTCGACAGCGAGGTGCTTCACCAGATCGAGCGGGAAGAATGGTGGTTGGTCAGGGCAGAAGCCGATTACATTGAATGGACAATGCCGGAGCGGGCTTTTGATCCAAAGATGATAGAGCTGATGCAAAATCCGCCCGCCCAGCCCTCGAGATCGCCAAGAGTCTTTCGGCTCATAGACAGCGTAACGGGTGAGCCGCTGGCACAGCGTCACTACATCGCAACGGTGGATGGGGACACTTCTGCGCGCAGAACCGACGGTGAGGGAATCGCACATCTGTTTACCTCGGCTGAGGTGCAGCAGATTTCCATGAAGATCATCGGCGTTTAACTCGGGCAGGGCGGCTGAGTTCATTAACACACGGTTTTCCCAGATCCCTGACGGTAATTTGTCCGGATAAGCCCAACGGCAGGTGCCGGTCAAAGGCACGTTGTTGTATGGTTGTGGTCGAACCGATGAACTCAAGTGATTGAAAGGATATCGCCATGCTGGACTGGAAGAACCGCACAGGCAGCGCGCCTGAGCGTGCCGCTGAACCAAAATCGGCCACCCGCAGTTATTTTGGCGGCCTGTTGTTCAGCCGGGCGCTGGCTACGCTAATCGTTCTTTACCTGCTGGTAGCGATCGCGCTGGGCTGGTACTGGAGCCAGGAACCGGCGCTGTTCCCGGTTCAGCAGAATGCCCAAGTGGCGGCCGAGAAAGAAGGCAAGCAGATGGTGGTCGGGTACACCACGGTGGAAACCCTCAAGACCGTTGCCGGTACTTTGTTGACCAAGCCGGGTGGTTATATTTCCAACGACCGTTTCCCGCCGGGTCTATGGATGGACAACATGTCGAGCTGGGAATATGGCGTGCTGGTCCAGGTCCGCGACCTGAGCCGTGCACTGCGTAAAGACTTCGCCCGTTCCCAGTCACAATCCGCCGAAGACGCCGACCTGGCCAAGGCCGAGCCGCGTTTCAACTTCGACAACAAAAGCTGGGTGCTGCCATCCAGTGAGTCCGAGTACCAGGAAGGCATCAACTCCCTGAGCCGCTATCAGGCACGTCTGTCGGGCCCTGATCAGAAAAGTGCGCTGTTCTATGCCCGCGCCGACAACCTGAACAACTGGCTGGGTGATGTGGGAACCCGTTTGGGTTCGCTGTCGCAACGGCTGTCGGCCAGTGTTGGCCGGGTCAAGCTCAACACCGCGCTGAAAACCGAAGTCCCGGCGCTCGGTCAGGTGCCGCAGGTTGACGAAGAAGTCGTCGAAACCCCGTGGCTGCAGATCGATAATGTGTTCTACGAAGCCCGCGGTCAGGCGTGGGCGTTGTCCCACCTGCTGCGTGCCATCGAAGTCGATTTCGCCGATGTGCTGGCGAAGAAAAACGCCACCGTCAGCGTGCGCCAGATCATTCGTGAGCTGGAGGCTTCGCAAGAGCCGGTCTGGAGCCCGATGATCCTTAACGGCAGCGGCTTCGGTGTGTTGGCCAACCACTCGCTGGTCATGGCCAATTACATCTCCCGGGCGAACGCCGCGGTGATCGATTTGCGTCAATTGCTCAATCAGGGTTGAGTCATGGCTGATAGTTCCGTCGATAGCATGCGTGAGGCCGCCCACCGCGCGGCCTCAGATGCCGAACAGATCGCCTGGGTCGACGAGCAGGACAACCTGCTCGGCGCGCTGGTGCGCTCCGACCTGCGCGAACGCGGGCTGATCGGGCGCGGCACCTACATCATGCTGTTTAATTCTGCCGGTGAACTGTGCGTGCACCGGCGCACCCTGAGCAAAGCGATATACCCCGGTTACTGGGACGTGGCGGCCGGCGGCATGGTGCTGGCCACTGAGACTTACGCCGAATCGGCGGCCCGTGAGCTGGAAGAGGAATTGGGCGTGAGCGGTGTGGAACTGACTGCCCATGATCACTTTTTCTTCGAGGACACCGGCAACCGGCTCTGGTGTTCGGCATTTTCGGCGGTGTGGGATGGTCCGTTGATCCTGCAGCCGGAAGAAGTACTGGAAGCGCGCTTCATTTCCGTCGAACAGGTGATGCTGGAAATCGAGAAAAAGCCTTACTGCCCGGACTCTCTGGCGGCGTTGAAGCGCTATCTGAAGGCTCAGCAAAGCCACGTCGCAAAGAAGGCATAAATTGGCGCCGATTGGCTCTTAGCAATCGGCGTTTTTGCCGTTACACTGCGCGACCTTTTCAAACTGAACCGGTAATGCCCGGCTCAGTAGCGCTGCCCCTGCCTGAGTGGGGCTTCGCGGTCGATGGCTCCCTCCCGGGTTGCCGCGACCAGTCTTTGTCCTCCCAAGAGGATTGCCGGTGGCCAAAAAAGCCGCATCCTTCGCCGCCCTTGGTGGCCTGGTATTTTCCACCGACGCAGGTCGTCATTGCCCGGATTGCAGTCAACCGGTGGATGCCTGCATCTGCAAACAAACCGTTATCCCGGCCGGCGACGGCATCGCTCGCGTGCGTCGTGAAAGCAAGGGGCGTGGCGGTAAGACGGTGACCACCATCACCGGTGTGCCGTTGGCCGAAGACGCGCTCAAGGATCTGGCCACCACGTTGAAAAAACGTTGTGGGACCGGTGGGGCGTTGAAAGACGGAATCATCGAAATCCAGGGCGATCATGTCGAGCTACTCTTGGCCGAGCTGATCAAACACGGTTTCAAAGCGAAGAAGTCCGGCGGCTAGCAGCCTCTGTGAAAACCACCCTCGGCTTGATCCGGCCCCGATTTAATTCTGGTCTGGCGTCGTCTACATGGTTTTCACAGAGCCTGTTCTGACCGGTTTCTAAACTCAGCGCTGAATGCGAGGTCTATGCCCCTTGCATGCAGGCTAATCGTCATTTTCATTCTTTAGACTGCGCCGGCCTGAACCCAGGCGACGCTCTATGACTTCTTTATAGGGGACTTCAATGTCCGTACGACGCACACGCAAAGACGATGGCAGCCAATGGACAGTTGCGGACAGCCGCAGTGTTTACGGGATTCGCCATTGGGGGGCCGGGTATTTCGCGATCAATGACGCCGGTCGCGTCGAAGTTCGTCCGAACGGTCCGACCAGTTCGCCTATCGACCTCTTCGAGCAAGTCGACCAACTGCGCAAAAGCGGTTTGTCCTTGCCGCTGCTGGTGCGTTTCCCTGACATCCTGCAAGACCGCGTGCGTCAGCTGACGGGTGCGTTCGACGCCAACATCGAACGCCTGGAATACCAGAGCAAGTACACTGCGCTGTACCCGATCAAGGTCAACCAGCAAGAAGCGGTGATCGAAAACATCATCGCTACCCAAGACGTTTCCATCGGTCTGGAAGCCGGCTCCAAGCCTGAGTTGCTCGCCGTTCTGGCGCTGGCGCCGAAGGGCGGCACCATCGTCTGCAACGGTTACAAGGACCGCGAGTTCATCCGTCTGGCGCTGATGGGCCAGAAGCTCGGCCACAACGTGTTCATCGTGATCGAGAAAGAATCCGAAGTCGGTCTGGTGATCGAAGAAGCGGCGTCGCTCAAGGTCAAGCCGCAGGTCGGCCTGCGCGTGCGTCTGTCGTCCCTGGCATCGAGCAAGTGGGCAGACACTGGCGGTGAAAAATCCAAGTTCGGCCTGTCGGCGGCGCAACTGCTGTCGGTGGTCGAGCGTTTCCGCGCTGCCGGCCTGGACCAGGGCATCCGCCTGTTGCATTTCCACATGGGTTCGCAGATCGCCAACCTGGCGGACTACCAGCACGGCTTCAAGGAAGCGATCCGTTACTACGGCGAGCTGCGCAACCTTGGTCTGCCGGTGGATCACATCGACGTCGGCGGCGGTTTGGGCGTGGACTACGACGGTACTCACTCGCGTAACGCCAGTTCGATCAATTACGACATGGACGATTACGCCGGTGTCGTGGTCGGGATGCTCAAGGAGTTCTGCGACGCGCAGAACCTGCCGCACCCGAACATCTTCTCTGAAAGCGGCCGCTCCCTGACCGCTCACCACGCCATGCTGGTGGTTCAGGTAACCGACGTCGAGAAACACAACGACGACGTGCCGAAGATCGATAACAAGGAAGAGCTGCCGGAAACCGTGCAGTGGCTGGTTGATCTGCTCGGTCCGACCGACATCGAAATGGTCACCGAGACCTACTGGCGCGCCACGCACTACATGAGCGACGTGGCCACTCAATACGCCGATGGCAAGCTGACCCTGGCGCAAAAAGCCCTGGCCGAGCAATGCTACTTCGCCGTTTGCCGCCGCCTGCACAACTCGTTGAAGGCCCGTCAGCGCTCCCACCGTCAGGTGCTCGACGAACTCAACGACAAGCTGGCTGACAAGTACATCTGCAACTTCTCGGTATTCCAGAGCCTGCCGGACACCTGGGCCATCGGCCAGGTCCTGCCGATCCTGCCGCTGCACCGTCTCGACGAAGAGCCGCTGCGCCGTGCCGTGCTGCAAGACCTGACCTGCGACTCCGACGGCAAGATCAAGCAGTACGTCGACGAGCAGAGCATCGAGACCAGTTTGCCGGTGCACGGTTTGAACGAAGGCGAAGACTATCTGCTGGGGATCTTCCTGGTGGGTGCCTACCAGGAAATTCTCGGCGACATGCACAACCTGTTCGGTGACACCGACTCGGTGAACATCTACCAGAACGCCGACGGTAGCGTGTACCACGCCGGTATCGAAACCCACGACACCATCGAAGACATGTTGCGTTACGTACACTTGTCGCCGGAAGAGCTGATGACCCACTACCGCGACAAGTGCGCCAGCGCCCGCATCAGCGCCGCCGAGCGCACCCAGTTCCTCGATGCCTTGCGTCTGGGCCTGACCCGTTCTTCTTACCTGTCTTCTTGAGGTAAGGCTCCGTTCTCATCGGGTTGTCTGAAAATTCTCCATACGTTGGGGAAATTTCAGATGACCTGGTGCGACACTTCTCTCTTTTCAAGCGAAATGACCCACAGGCCGGGCTATCCAGCGATGTGGTCTTCTTTTCGCGTAGGTCATTTCCTAAGTTGTACTTCGGCACTCTACTCGGCCATGTCTCTCAGCGAGAATCCCCGGCCGCCCCTCCTGTAGAGAATCGCCGATGTTCGATCCAGCCAACGAGCCATCATTTCGTCTGGATATAGCGGGTCTTCCCGACCCCTTTGAGGTCTTGGCCTTTACCGGTAGCGAAGCCATCAGCGAGCCTTTTATGTTCGACGTGGATCTGCTGAACAGTGACCCGACGCTGGACCTTTCGAGCCTGCTGTACCGCTCGGCCTTTTTGCACTTCGGGCCCTTGGGGCAGGGTATTCACGGGCAGTTGCTTGGCCTCGTTCAGCTCGGCCATGGCGGTGAGCCTAGGCTATGTCGTGTCCGTCTGGGGCCCAGGCTGGCGTGTCTGGCCCAGCGCTTCAATCAACGAATCTTCAGCCATCGTTCGGTGCCGGAGATTCTCGCTCAGGTGCTCAAGGAGCACGGCATTGCCGGCCATGATCAGCGCTTCGACCTGAGTGGCGATTACCCGCCCCGTGATTTCTGCACGCAGTACCGGGAATCGGACCTGCAATTTCTCCAGCGTCTGTGCGCCCAGGAGCGGCTTCATTACTACTTCGAACACTGCGCACGCGGACACTGTCTGGTTTTCGGTGATGGCCAGTTTTGCCGTGGCGAAGAAGGCAACTTCGAGGGGGAGGGCGAGCGGCCAGGCGTGCATCAGTTCAAGCTTCACGGTTGCGGGCAGATCGCCGAAGGCCAGACGAATCTGGCGACGTTGCGCAGTGGTCAACTGATGTCGCTGTCCGGCCATCCGAGTGCGGACTGGAATCGTCTCTGGCTACTGACCCATGTCGAGCATCAGGGAGGGCAGGAACCGGGGCTTCCTTATAGCAACCAACTGCGCGCCGTTGTGCAGGAAATGCCTTTCGTGGCGGCTGATTCGGTCGTGAAACCCAGGATGCACAGCCTGCAGCGGGCGTGGGTGGTCGAGGTCGATGAGTCTCAACCGGATCTGTCCAGACCGGTAGCGGTGCAGTTCGACTGGCTTTATCAGGGTGAGGGCGCAGCGCCCAGCCACTGCTGGTTGCCGTTGGCTCCCGAGCTGGCCGGCGCCGGCACCTTGCCGTTGAGTGAAGGCGCGCAGGTGCTGGTGAGCTTTATCGAAGGCGACCCGGACCAACCCTTGATCAGCGGATTTCTTCCCGGCGCAGCGTCTAGCACAGAGCCAGTCATACCCGACCTGCAACCCCCCTTGACGACCGATGTCAGCCCGGCGATCGAGGGCTTGCAGGGCTTGCTGCAAGCCAGCGAACCCTTGGTGCTCCTGTGCCTGCTGCCCGGCGGCGGCAGTTTCAGTCATTGCGCGCAGTCCTTTTGCACCTGTCGGGCGGCGATGCTGCTTGGCCAGAGCGGTGCGGCATGATCGCCGCTCAGGCAACCGACCCGGCCCCGCAATGGCTGTTGCTCGATGTGCCAGGCATGCCTCAGGCCGGTGCGAGTTTACGGCAACAGTTTGCTCATGCCCGATGGTTCCGTCTGTTCGAAGGCACCGAATTTCACCCGTTGCGTGAACTCGGACCGGTGCTGGTCGACCTTCGCGAATGCCCTGCACTGGCCAAACTGTGCCAAAGTGCACCGCATACCTGGAGCGGGTTACTGCTGGTCAGTGAAGCATCGCCATCGCAGCTACTGGAGCATTTGCGACGCATGCTCGCGGTCACTTTGGGTCTGCATCACCGGGCTTTGTTGAGTTACTACAATCCACACACGGCAAGTTATTTTTTCGATGCCTGCGATGCTCAAGAGCTCAGTCGCTGGCTAGGTCCGATCGAGCAGTTGCGCTGGTTCGGCGGCACCTGGGCCGACCGGGCCATTGGCTGTCAAGGCTGGCAGCAGTTGTTGAATCCGCGGCTTGCCGTCCGGCCGCTGGCCATCGAAGAAAACCTCACCCCGCGTCAGCGAGATACCTTGCAAACCTGCCTGCTGGAACAACACGCCTGGCACTGGAGCCGATCCTCCGGCACCGACTACTACACCTTGTGGGCTTACCTGCAGGAAGGGCTGGCGTTGGGTTTCAGCGAACGTCCGGTGCTCGATGGCTGGTTATGGCTGCGCTTGCAACACCCCAACGCAGTGCCTGGGCAGCCGTTGTCGGGAATCACCCAGCAAGAGCGTCTCGATAGCCTGCGCACCCTGTGGCAGAACGATCAACCCTGACCCCCGTCATCCGTTGAGCCAGCTGTCGTGCTTGCGCAAGTACCAGGCGAACGCGCCAAGGGTCAGGCTGCGCAGCAACATGAACAACAGGAAGGTTATCCACAATCCATGGTTGCCCAAGCCTTGCAGCGCCCAGGCGAAGGGCAGCAGCAGGATCACCGTCAGCAGCATGCCGTTGCGCATTTCCCGGGCGCGGGTGGCGCCGATGAACAGACCGTCGAGCAGGTAACTCCAGACGGCAATCAGCGGCAGTACCGCGAGGTAAGGCAGGTAAAGGAATGCGGTGTCGCGCACGCTCTGGATGTCGGTCTGCATCTCGATGAACAGGTGCCCGGCGAACAGAAACAGCAAGGCAAACCCCAGACTCGCCAGCAATGACCAACCGCACGCCACCACCAATGAGCGGCGCAGGGCTTCTCGGTCGCGAGCACCGATGGCGTGCCCGCACAGTGCTTCGACTGCGTGGGCCAGACCGTCCAGCGCATGGGCGGTCAGCAGCAAACCGTTGAGCAGCAATGCGTTGGCGGCGACCGTGGCATCGCCCAGTCGAGCACCCTGCACGGTGATCAGGAAAAACACCGACTGCAACGCCAGGCTGCGGATGAATATGTCGCGATTGACCGCCAGTAATGGGCGCCAACTCTGCCACAACGCCAGCGCGGCCCAGGCGATATGGCCGGGGTAGGCGCGCAGGGCCTTGCGGGTCATGAACAGGCCGATCAGTGCGCCGGTCCACTCGGCGATCACCGAGGCCCGCGCCGCGCCGACCACGCCCCAATCCAGGCCGAGCACGAACCACAGGTTCAGCGCGATGTTGATCAAGTTGGTGCTCAGCAGAATCGCCAGCGGCGCCCGAGCGTTCTGAGTGCCGAGGAACCAGCCCACCAGCGCGTAGCTGGCCAGCGCCGCGGGCAGACCGAACAGCCGTGTGTGGAAGAAGTCGCGGGTGAGCTGATCCAGCTCCGCCGACGGTTGCATGAAGTGCAACGCGACTCCGCTCAATGGCACGCCAAGTGCCCCTGACAGAATGGCCAGGCCCATGGCCAACAACAGACCTTGCAGCAAAATCTGCCGCAACGCTGCGCCATCCCCGCGCCCGGCAGCCTGAGCGGCGAACCCGGTGGAGCCCATGCGCAGAAAACCCATGGCCCAGGCAAGAAAGGTATACAGACTGGCGCCCACCGCAACGGCGCCGAGTTGATGAGCATGGGGCAGGTGGCCGATGACGGTACTGTCGACCAGCGCCACCAGCGGTACAGAAATGTTCGAGAGAATCATCGGTGCGGCGAGCGCCCAGACTCGACGATGGGTCGGATGGTCGCGCCAGTCGGCAATCAGGTTGGACATGCAGGCTCCTTGGGGGCGCCTGCATTGTAGCGACAGATTGTGTTCAGCTAAGCGAACGCAATCTACAAAACATCAGAGATCTAATGTGGGAGCGGGCTTGCTCGCGAAGGCTTTCTTCCATTCAACATGTCAGTCGACTGACACACCGCTTTCGCGAGCAAGCCCGCTCCCACATTGAATGGGGGCAGCCTTAATGAACAATCCAGCTCAGCAACCACAACCCCAACAGCAACCAGATAATCCCCATGATGATCGACGCGTTCATGAAGGCGCGGATCGCTGCCCACAGCAGCATCAGCCCGATGATCAGCGTGATGATGCTGACGATCGAAGTGTCCATGCCCAGCGCCTGGGCCAATCCTTCGACAAAATTGCTGCCGGCGTTGCTCAACAGGTTGAACAGACCACTGAGGGCATCGATGATAAACCGGATGGCCGAACCGATTATCTGGCCGAGCCATTCGAAAAAGCTTTCTACCTGCATGTGTACGTCCTGATGGAGTAGTGGCGTGGTTGCCGGATCCGAGCCTTGGGCTATTGATCGTGCTGCCGAGTTCCCGTAGGAGCTGCAGAAGGCTGCGATCTTTTTGAGTATGGCGCAAGTGCGCAGGCACAACGCTGCCACTTGCCTTCACCCGCCATCCCCCTGAAGCTATACGCCTTCAGGAGAGCCCGATGAACCTTGTTGAACTGACCGAACGCCTGCACGCCATTCGTGACCGCAATGACTGGCGGCAATTTCACAGCCCGAAAAACCTGGCCATGGCCGCGAGCGTGGAAATGTCCGAACTGGTGGAGATTTTCCAGTGGCTGAGCGAAGACCAGTCGCGCCAGTTACCGGCGGACAAGCTCGCCCATGCCGGGCAGGAAATCGGCGACATCGTGCTGTATCTACTGCTGCTGTGCAGCGAGTTGGGGTTGGACATGAATGACGTGGTGCGCAGCAAACTCGCGGACAGCGAACGGCGGTTCAGCTGATGAGCGACCGTCATTTCGATCAACTGGCGACCCGCTTCGCCGAAAAAATCTACGGTGGCGCCAAAGGTGCGATTCGTCTCGCGGTGCTACAGGCCGACCTGGCCGAAACCCTGCCGGACCGCCCGTTGCGCGTACTGGATATCGGTGCCGGCCTGGGCCACATGTCGTTGTGGCTGGCCGAGCGCGGTCATCAGGTGACCCTCGCCGAGCCCGCCGAACCGATGCTTGAAGGCGCCCGCCAGCGCTTCGCCGAAGCGGGGCAGACGGCGACGTTCATTCAGGCGCCGTGGCAGGATCTGCTCGGTCAGCTCACTGAACCCTACGACTTGGTGCTGTGCCACGCCGTGCTGGAATGGCTGGCCGAACCCCATGCGATTTTGCCGGTGCTGCATCAGTTGACGAAGCCTGACGGCTGGTTGTCCCTGGCGTTCTACAACCGCGATGCGTTGATCTACCGCAACCTGCTCAAGGGCCATTTCCGCAAGATGCGCAAGAACGACATGGCCGGTGAGAAGCAGAGCCTGACCCCGCAGCAGCCACTGGATCCACGGGAATTGGCGGCGCAACTTGAGAGCATGTGGCAGGTCGAAACCCAGAGTGGGGTGCGGGTTTTTTACGACTATATGCCGGTGGAATTCCAGGCCCGCGTCGAACTGCCGGACTTGCTGGAAATGGAACTGGCTCACCGCCGTCACCCAAGCTTCGCCGGGCTTGGGCGCTATTTGCACTGGATCTGTCGGCCGATCTGATCGGAGCTCGCAATGAAAAGTCGTTCAGGGTTGCTGGTGATCTGTCTCGGGTTGGCGGCCTGTCAGGGCAGCAACCCTTATGTCGCGACGTCCAATCCTCTGCCACCGGCACCGCCCCAGGCCGCCACCACCTTCGACCGCAGCGCCTACCCGGCGCCGCCACGGGATTACGGGCGCTATCGCAGCTGGGCCTGGCTCAACGGGCGCCTGCCACCGGGCACTGCCTGGGCAGACTCGGCGCAGGTGGCCGAGGCGGTCAGCAATGCCCTCGATCAACGCGGCTTGCGCCCGCTGCACGACAACCGTCCGGCGGACCTGTTAGTCAGCGCCGATTTGCGCTTGGAAACCCGCTTGCGTCAGGTTCAGGACGACTATGGTTACGGTGGCGGTTACTACGGCGGTGGTTATGGCGGTTACAACCGCTACGGCAGCGGTTATGGCATGTACAACACCGTGCCAGTCATCCGTACTTATCAGGTACAAGTCGTGGTGGTGCAGGTCGATCTGTTCGACGCGGGCACCGGCCAGCCGGTATGGAGTGCCAGTGCCGAAACCAGCAATCAGGGCAACCAGAGCGGGCGTGCCGATGCCATTCGCGAAGCTGTCGAAAAGGCCATGTCGGCGTATCCTCCTAATTAGCTTCCCGTAAGGAAGCATTCCGTAGGTGCATGTCTTCTATCGGAGAAAAATCATGTCCCGCCGTCTCGTTTTACTGGCCATGGCCGCGCTGCTCACTGCCTGCGCCGTCAACCAGGTCAATCATGACTTCGATGCCAGCCGCGACTTTGCCGCCTATCGTAGCTGGAGCTGGAAAGAGCCCGCCGTGCAATACCGTCCCGATGATCCACGGATCAAGAGTGACCTGACCGAACAACGTATCCGCCAATCCGTTGCCGATCAGCTGGATCAGCGTGGCTTGCGTCCGGCCGCTGCCGGTGCCAGTTCGGATCTGAAAGTGCAGGCCTACCTGATCGTCGAAGATCGCCAGCAACAGGTGAGCACTAACTATGGCGGCGGTTATGGTGGCCCATGGTACGGCTACTGGGGCGGGCCGATGTACACCGAAACCCGCAACGTCAGCTATAAGGTAGCGACCATCCAGATCGACCTGCTCGATGGCAAGGACGGCAAACTGGTATGGCGCGGCAGCGACGAGCAGACGCTCAGCCGCACACCGAACCCGCAGGATCGTAGCAATAAAATCCACGAGACGGTCGGACGGATATTGGCAAACTATCCACCGCGCTGAACCCTGAACTATCCAACACCATAGATCCATTGTGGGAGCGGGCTTGCTCGCGAAAGCGGAGTGTCAGACGACATCAATATCGACTGAACGGCCGTCTTCGCGAGCAAGCCCGCTCCCACATAAACCCATTCCCACATTGAGTTTTTGTCATCTGGGATGGCGCGTTGCCAGCAATCTGGCAGACCCTTGTCTACACTGCTTCTCACCAATGGAGGTAACCCTCGGCAGTGTGCCGGCAAAGGAGTGCGCCATGTCTCCCTGCTTGCAGTTTCGTAGCCCGGCCCGGCAACGGGGAGCGATCGGTTTGATGGCAGTGCTGGCCCTGGGCATGGCCTTGGTATTCCTGCTGATCGTGGTCGACAGCGGCCGCCTGTATCTGGAAAAACGCAGCTTGCAACGAGTGGCGGACATGGCCGCGCTGGAGTCGGCTACGCGCAACGGTGATTGCGCCGTGGGTGCCACCGCTACCGCCTATGCCACCGCCAGCGCAAACCGCAACAATTTCTCCCTTCCTGACCCCGCGCGCAGCCTGACGGTGGCCTGTGGCGCCTTGACCCTGGACGCCAACAATCTTCGGGTTTTTACGGCTAATCCGAGCAGCAGCGAAGCCATTCGGGTGATTGCCAGCCATTCGGTCCCGCAGAGTTTCGCCGGTGGCATTGGCGCCCTGTTCGGCGGCGCTCCAGCCGGGGCGACCCTCAACCTGACCGCGACCGCCGTCGCGACGTTGCCGCCACCGCTGGCCTCGTTGACCATCCGCAGTACGGTGTTGACTATCGATACCAGCAAGTCGACCACCCTCAATGCACTGTTCGGCGGGTTGCTGGGCGGCAATCTGAATCTCTCTGTGGCGGGCTGGCAGGGGTTGATGAACACCAATATCAGCCTGCTCAATTACCTCGATCGACTGAAGGTCGACCTCGGCCTCAACGCCGCCGGGTATGACCAGGTGTTGGGCACTTCGGTGGCTGTCAGTCAACTGATCCAGACTGCCGTCAATGTGCTGGACCCCGGCGGCACGCTCGGCGCGACGGCGACCATCGTCGGTCTGCAAGCACTCAAGGTTGCCGCTGGCTCGACGACCGTAGTGCTGGGCAATGTGTTGCACGTCGAGAACGGCAGCAATATGTCGGGGTTGGCGACTAACGTGAGCGTGTTCAACCTGATCGAAGGCATCGTGCAACTGGCCAACAAGAAAAACGGCCTGGTGGCGACCCTGCCGATCAATCTGGCGGGGCTGGCACAAATCACGGCCCGGGTGCAGGTACTGGAACCGCCGCAACTCTCGGCAATCGGCAACCCGAAAAACGCGGCGCTGGATCCACTGGGACCCAACCGGATCTATGTGAGAACCGCGCAGGTTCGCACCTTGCTGTCGATCGACTTGCCGGCACTCGACGCCATTGTGGCGCTGGTCAATGCGGTGACCGATCTGGCAGGACCGCTGACCAACACCCTCAACGCGTTGCTCAATCTCAACCTGGTGGCGGTGCTCAATTCACTGACTTGTGCCTTGGGCGTGCCCTGCCAGACACCCAGCATCATCGTGTTGCCGGGGCCGATACGGCTCGACGTGGCGCTGGAGGTCGCCAGCGCCAGCAGTTACGTCACGGCCTACAGTTGCCTCAGCAACACCAACAAAACCCTGACCACCAGCACCAGCACATCGCTGGTGAACCTGAAAATCGGCCGGATCGATTCGGCCAGCATGTTCGGCAGCAACACCACGCCGCCGACGGTCACGGTGCAGCCGTTGAAGGTGATCGATATCGGGATCAAAACCTGTCGCCGGCTTCTGTTCTTGCCCATCACCTGCGATCCGCGTGTGCCCGGCGTCGGTGGTGGCATCGATATCGTTGCCGACACCAGCGTGGCGGCGAACGCCAACATTTCCCACGTCTACTCTGCGCCACCCGCCAGCAGCCTGCCGGAAATCAACCAGCCACCGTTCTACTACTCGTTTACCACCAGCAGCATCGTCAGCAGTCTGCTCAACACTCCGCTTAACATTCACGTGGATATGTATGGCCCGTCGGGCAGTCTCGTCAGCGGTCTGGGGACTATCCTGAGCAGTGTGACCACTTTGCTGGTCAGCGCGCTCAACAGCGTGCTCAGCCCGTTGCTCGACAGCTTGATCAACACCTTGCTGGTAAGCCTCGGGATCGATTTGAACAAGGTCGACGTCGGTGCCAACCTCAGCTGTCACTCGGGGCGCGCGACGCTGGTGATCTGATCGTCCGTGACAATCGGCAACTCGATACAAAACCGCGCGCCCTCGGTCGAGTTTCTTACACTCAACTGACCGCCCATGTTTTCGACGATGCCGTAACTCACCGACAACCCGAGCCCGGTGCCGACGCCCACCGGTTTGGTGGTGAAGAACGGCTCGAAAATCCGTTCCAGCAGCCGTGGATCGATACCGCCGCCGTTGTCCTCGACCCACAGTCGCACCGAGTATTCATCACGTTCGGCATACACCGAAATCCACGGTTTGAACTCCCGGTCGGCTTCGCGCTTGCTCAACAATGCATCCCGCGCATTGATCATCAGATTGATCAGCACCTGTTCCAGTTGATCGACGTAACCGCGTACCTGCGCTTCAAATCCGGTCTCGCTGACCCGCAGATCGACGCCTTTGCCGCGCATGCCTTCGGAGAGCAGTGACAGCGTGCCCTCGATGGCTTGAGCCGGATTGAACGGGTGCTGCTCGATCTCCGAACGCCGACCGAATACCCGCATGTGATCCACCACCCGCGCCGCTCGCTGGACTTGCGCGTCGATGCGGTTGAGTTTGTCTGTCAGGTAATCGATTTGCGCATCGCCATTGCTCAAGCGCTTGAGCACATTGACGATGGCCATGCGCATCACGTTCAGCGGCTGATTGATTTCATGGGCCAGCCCGGTGGCCATTTCGCCGAGGGTGGCCATTTTCGCGCTCTGGGTGAGCTGTTGCTGGGCACGCCGGACTTCGGTGTTGTCGCGGCCCACGGCCTGAATTTCCAGCAAGCGACCCTGTTCGTCGAACACCCCGCGATCCGACCAGACCCACCACGCGTGTTCCCGTCCCGGCAGTTGCAAGTTGATTTCCGCGGTGCTGACCGGGAACTCCGGGCTCAGTCGGCTAAGCCGTTGGAGGAACGCTTCGCGCTGTTCCGGCGACATCCAGCTGGCCAGGTTCACCCCCGGTAATTGCTCAGGCTGGCATTCCAGGTAGGTCGCCAGCGGGCGGTTGCCGAAGGTCAGTGTCAGGTCTGGAAGGTAGCGACAGATCATCGCCGGAGAATCTTCCACCAGGATCCGATAGCGCTCTTCACTCTGTTTTACTTTCTCGGCGGCCAGGGTCGCTTCGGTGACATCCAGCCACAGCCCCACAGCTTCCACCGGCAGCCCGAGGTCGTCGCGCAGCAATTTGGCTTCGTCGAGCAGCCAATGGTAATCGCCATGACTGTCGCGCAGCCGATAACGGGCTCGCACTGAACCTTCGCGCAGCAGTTGCCGAGTGCGCTCGAAATAGCCGTCGCGGTCCTCGGGGTGGACCCGTTCCACCAGCGCGCCAGCGGCACAATCGGCGAGCGACCAACCGAGCAGCGGCAACAGGCTGTCGCTGAAAAATGTCGGCTGCAACGCACCTTCGACATAGCGCTGCACGTAGATCACCGCCGGTGAGCTGGCGATCAGGTTGTCCAGCCGGGCATGGGCGGCCGCGGCGTTCTGCTGCTGATTCTTGATGTCACTGATGTCGAGCATGAAGCCCACCAGCCGCCGGTTTCTGCCGATGCCCAAGGCTTGGCCTTGCAGTCGATACCAGATCGGCGTTTGTGCCGCGTCGGGGCGATGCAGGCGCACGCATAGCAGCAACGGCGCGCCTTCGTCCTGCAAGGTTTGCAGGCGAATCGTCAGCTCTTCACGGTCGGCGGGGTGGATCTGTTCGAGCCAGTCGTGCAGCGGCAAACGAGCGCTCGCAAGGTTCAACGTATTGGCGAGCGACGGCGCCAATTGCACCTCGGCCTGGTCGCTGAAGATCTCCCACCAGCCGGTGCCGAGCAAGGCTTGCAGAGACTCCAGCCGCTCCAGTTGCAGATGGTGCTGATGCTCGCGCAAGCGCTCAAGCAGCGGCCCGGCCAGGGCGGCGGCGAGTTGCAACCAGTCGCGCTCGCTCAGGTCGGGGGCACGCTGTTGCCCAGAATAGAAACCACAGAGCAACCAGGCGACCACGCCCTGGGCATTGTGGTAAGGCACCGCGAACCCTTCGGCATTGCCGAAGATGCTTTGCAGGCGCGGATGTTCACTGGGGGTCAGTTTCTGGGGGGTGGAGCCATTCAAACTGTCGAGGCCTGTGCCCAGGCGTTGATCGATGTCCCACAACTGGGGGGCATCGAAGGCCGCGTAATGCTGGTGGATCAGCCAACCCTCTGTCTGTTCGTCGAGCAAGGCCATGGCGATGCACGGGATCTGAAAGCGCTGTGCCAGACCTTGCAGTTGCTCCGCCAGCACTTCGGGCAAGCGCGTCAGGCTGCACAGGCGCAACTGTTCGCTGACCTGCGCCGCGAGCAACTGGCATTGCTCACGGCTGCGCGCTTGTCGGCGTTCGAGCAACAAGTCGCCGATGTCGATCAGCTGCAACAACCAGTTTTCGCCCAACGGCTGCACCCAGCCACGCAGATGCAGCGGTTGTTCGCCGAGGCTGAAAAAATCCAGGTCCAGACTCTGTCCCTGCCACTCGGCAGGCGCGCCTTCGACCGACAGGCCGCTATGGGGCATGAGGTAATCGAGAAGATGCGGTGCCTGTACGCCGGGCATTTGTTGCGCCAGCAGATGCCGCAGTGGGCCGGTCTGGTGAATCACTCGGCCCTCGTCATTCAGATGCAATTGCAAACCGACACGTTGCACGCTCGGAGTGTCCGCACTGTTCGAGGGTTGTGGCGGTTGGCGGTTGAGCAAGCGCCCGAAGAGCTTGTCCCCGGAACTCAAAATTGCAGGCTCGATCGGGCGGTAAGGGTCGCCGGCAGATTGGGTACCGAGCCGATCCCCGGCAGCACCAGGAACGGCAGGACCTGATTCAATTTACTGGTGGGGTAGTTGATGGTGACCGTCAGCACGCCACCGGTGTAGGTGGCGCTGGCGTCGGTGGCCACATTGAAGTTCAGCGCGGCAGGAATCCAGGCCAGCTGCCGGGTCAATTCGGTGGTCGCTATGTTTCTGACGGCGGTGTCGTAATTGGCGGTGCTTGGGTCCAGCGCCACACTGCGGCGCACCGCTTCGGCCGTCGATTGATTGAACGATTGCATCAGCAACAGCGGCAGGCTGTAACTGACCAGCCCATAAAACACGGCGAAGAAGATGACGAACACCAAGGCGAATTCAATCGCCACGGCACCTTTTTGTTTGCGGGGGAGGCCTGTTTTCATGAGTGCGTCTACCCTGACCATCACGACGTAGTATCAGCATAGAATCATTCAACAAAAACGGACGTTTTTTAACCGGATGCAGAACTTTGTCCTACTTGTCTGGCTGACGCTTTGCGCAGCACAGGATGTCCGAGAGCGGCACATCGCCAATGGCCTGACCCTTGGTGCAGGTGTGTTGGCGCTGATCTATCTGTGGTGGACAGGCACCACATGGTTGGGGGCCGAGGCGGTGCAAGGCGGGTGGGCTTTTTTGTTGGCACTGGCCTTCACCTTGCCCGGTTATGCCTTGAGACGTCTGGGGGCGGGCGACGTGAAACTGATGGCAACACTAGGCCTTGCGACGGACGGTATGCACCTGCTCGGCGGTTTTATCGGCGCCGGGTTGGCCAGTGCATTCTGGCTGCTGTTGGCGCCAAGACTCTGGCTGTATATGGGGCAGGGGCTTAGGGATCGCCTTCGCTACTTGGGGCCTGGAACGTCAAAAATACAGCCCTTTGCGCCGTTCGTACTGGTGGGCATGTTGCTCACTCTGGTCTGGATGCATTAGGCGCCGGGCGCCACTCGTTCTATGTACATAGTTGGAAAGTGCGTCTACTTTCAACAACAGTTGTTGTACAGCCTATGGGTAATGGGTACAGGAACGGTCAAGCCAGACTTGGCATGGAGTGACACGTGAACAAGCTTATCTCGGCAATAAAAATCCTTGTGGTCGATGACGAACCATTGATTGTCGAAGAACTTTGCGAGTTCATCGAGCGCAATGGTTATCGCTGTGTTCCTTGTCAGTCCGGCAAGCAGGCGATCGAGCGTTTCAACGAGTATGAGGATATCGGCCTGGTGCTTTGTGATTTGCAGATGCCTGACATGGATGGCATTGAGCTCATCCAGGCGCTGCAACGGTTATCCGGCAAGCACCGGGCGTTCGAGGCGATCATGCTCACCGGGCGCGCAGACAAGCAGGATGTGATCAAGGCCTTGCGCGCCGGGTTCGCCGACTACTATCAGAAACCAATTGATCTGGCGGAGTTGCTCGAAGGTTTGAAGCGCCAGGAAGTGCTCTTGCAGGAGCGGCAGAAAAACCTGCAGTTGGGGCATTTGAGTCAGAAGCTGCAGGACCTTTGTGAGTCGATCGATGAGTTGTATCAGGATCTGGACACGGTTCGTCGGGGGGCGTCCTCTGTGCCTTTGTCGGATTCGGCTGACGGTGCATTCAGTGAGGCGGAGCGGGTGGAGATGCCGGCGGTTTTCAATCAGCTGTCGCCGCGGCAGTTGGAGGTGGCGCGGTTGGTGGGCAAGGGGCAAACCAATTATCAGATTGCCTGTGAGTTGGGAATTACCGAGAACACGGTGAAGCTGTATGTATCGCAGGTGTTGCGGTTGACGCATATGCATAATCGCACGCAAGTGGCGTTGGCGTTGTCGCCTGGTAATGCTGGTGTGCGGCGGCTTACTGCGCACTGAGTTTTTTGAAGGCTGAAATCTTTTGATCTTGGCGGCCTTATAGCCGACCAATCTTTCTCTGATATACACCGTTCAACTGTGGGAGCGGGCTTGCTCGCGAAGACGGCGGCATAGTCAACATTGATGTCGCCTGACACAC
>NZ_AZRW02000039.1 GCF_000512695.2 Pseudomonas sp. QTF5
CCCTGCGAAAGCTTAGTGGGCGATCGCAGGGGGCGGCGGGGGTAGCCATTTCATTATTTGATTGGTGTTGGATACAAAATCCGGATACACCACACATCCAATGTGGGAGCGGGCTTGCTCGCGAAGGCGATTAACCAGCCAACTCATTCATCCGCTGGAGCACGGCATTGAGGCCATTACTGCGCGACGACGACAACTGCCGCGACAGGCCCAGCTGATTAAACCAGTCCGGCAAATCCACCTGCTGCAACTCGGCAGCGGACAACCCGTTGACCCGTGCCAGCAGCAACGCCACCAACCCGCGAATCAAGCGTGCATCGCTGCTGGCGCTGAACTGCCAATGACCGTCCTGCAACGCACCGACCAGCCAGACCTGGCTCTCACAGCCATGCACGCGGTTGGCCTCGACTTTATCCACATCGCTCAACGCCGGCAGGCGGTCGCCCCATTGCATCAGCAACCGCGCCCGCTGCTCCCAACTCGCAGCCTTCTGAAAAGTGTCCAGTGCCGTAACGGCATCGACAGGTAAAATCATCGCAACAACTCCAATGCCTGATCCAGCGCTTCAAAAAAGCGCTCAAGGTCCTCGGAGTCGTTGTACAGCGCCAACGACACCCGAATCGCCCCAGCCAGTTCAAAGCTTTTGAGCAACGGCATGGCGCAATGATGACCGGCGCGAACGGCGATTCCCTGTTCGGTCAGCAAATGCGCCAGATCAGAGTTATGCACATCCTCGACGACAAAACTGGCCAGTGCCAGTTGCGGCTTGCCCAGCAGACGAATGCCGTTGCGCGCTTCGAGGCCTTTGAGCAAATAGTCATGCAGCGCGGCTTCGTGGGCGGACACCGCGTCCTGATCGAGCCCGGCCAGATAATCCAGGGTCGCCCCCAGGCCAATCACGCTGGAAATCGGTGGCGTACCCGCCTCGAACCCCAGTGGCGCAGGACGAAAGCGGGCGTCGTGGTAGTTGGCATCCAGCACCATTTCGCCGCCGAACTGCCACGGACGCAGTTGCGCGAGCGCTTCATGACGACCGAACAGCACACCGAGGCCATCCGGGCCGTAGAGCTTGTGGCTGGAAAATACATAGAAGTCGCAACCCAGCGCCTGCACGTCATGCCGACCATGCACCACGCCTTGAGCGCCGTCGACGACGGTCAGCGCGTTGTGCGCTTTGGCCATCGCCAATAACGCGGGTAACGGTTGCCAGGCGCCGAGCACGTTGGACAGCTGACTGACTGCCAGCAAACGGGTGCGCTGACCGATCAACGACGCGGCGGTATCAAGATCGATCAAGCCGTCGACATTCAGCGGCAGAATCACCAGTTTCAGATCGCGACGATGGGCCAGTTGCTGCCATGGCAACAGGTTGGCGTGATGCTCCAGGGCGCTGATGACAATTTCATCGCCCGGATTGAATACGTGTTCCAGGCCATAGGCCAGGAGGTTCAGCGCGGACGTCGCGCCGTGGGTGAAGATGATCTGCCCGCAATCGCCAGTATTGAGCCATTGCGCAACTTTGCTGCGGCTATTCTCGAACGCTTGGGTGGCATGGGCGCCGGGCAAGTGTTGCGCCCGATGCACGTTGGCCGCGCCATTGGCGTAGTAATGCGCCAGGGCATCCAGCAGTGCTTGAGGTTTTTGCGTGGTGGCGGCGTTGTCCAGATAGGTCTGGTCTTGCCGTTGCAGAGCGGCGATGGCCGGGAAATCGGCGCGCCAGGGAGAGGGAATCATCATGTTGTTCGGCCCTGGTGACATGGGCGGATGTACGCCAGACCTGTGTAGGAGCGAGCTTGCTCGCGAAGGGGCCCTTGAGGTCGCCAAAAGCTTCGCGGGCAAGCCCGCTCCTACAACACAGGTGATCGTGTGACGCTCTGCTTAGTTGTGAGCGTGCAGCGCTTCGTTCAGTTCAATGGCCGATTTGTGGGTTTTGCATTCCACGGCACCGGTTTCCGAATTGCGACGGAACAGCAGGTCAGGCTGACCGGCCAGCTCACGGGCTTTAACGACTTTGACCAGTTTGTTGTGCTCGTCCAGCAGCGCAACCTTGGTGCCGGCCGTCACGTACAGGCCCGACTCAACGGTGTTGCGGTCGCCCAACGGGATACCGATACCGGCGTTGGCGCCGATCAGGCAGCCTTCGCCGACCTTGATCACGATATTGCCGCCACCCGACAGGGTGCCCATGGTTGAGCAACCGCCGCCCAGGTCCGAACCCTTGCCAACGAAAACGCCCGCCGACACGCGACCTTCGATCATGCCCGGGCCTTCGGTACCGGCGTTGAAGTTGACGAAACCTTCGTGCATCACGGTGGTGCCTTCGCCCACGTAAGCGCCCAGACGGATACGCGCCGCATCAGCGATACGCACGCCGGCCGGTACCACGTAGTCGGTCATTTTCGGGAACTTGTCCACCGAGAACACTTCCAGCAGCTCGCCGCGCAGACGGGCTTCCAGTTGATGCTCGGCCAGTTCGGCCAGATCGATCGCACCCTGGCTGGTCCAGGCCACGTTCGGCAGCAGCGGGAACACGCCGGCCAGGTTCAAGCCGTGTGGCTTGACCAGACGATGGGAAAGCAGGTGCAGCTTGAGGTAAGCCTCAGGCGTGGAGGTCAGTTGAGCGTCTTCGGCCAAAATAGTCGCGACTAGCGGCTTGTGGCTCTCGGCCAGACGGGTCAGCAGCGCAGCCTGGGCAGCGTCGACGCCTTTCAGTGCTTCAGCCAATTGCGACGCCTGAGCGGTGCTGAAGGCGATGGCCTGATTACCTTCGGTGTAGCCCAGAATCGGCGCAATGGCAGCGACCAGTTCGGCCGACGGGTTGAGCAGTGGCTGCGCGTAAAACACTTCCAGCCATGCGCCTTGACGGTTTTGAGTGCCGACACCAAAGGCCAGGCTGAACAGGGTAGTGGACATGTTGATACCTCTAACAAAATGGAACGGGCTGCCTTACTTGAGTGCGGCCGCGTAGATATCTGGCTTGAAGCCAATCAGGGTTCGGTCACCGAGATCGAGCACCGGGCGCTTGATCATCGAGGGTTGCGCGAGCATCAGTTCGATGGCTTTCGGCTGGTCGAGATCGGCTTTGCGTTCGTCGTCGAGCTTGCGAAAGGTCGTTCCTGCACGGTTCAACACCACTTGCCAGCCGTGCTCGTCGCACCATTGGTTCAGGTGTTCACGGTCGATACCGACCGTTTTGTAATCATGAAAGTCATAGCTGACAGCGTGTTCATCGAGCCAGGTGCGCGCCTTTTTCATGGTATCGCAGGCTTTGATGCCGAAAAGGTGCAACGTTTTGCTTGAAGCGGTCAAGGAATTGCCCCCTTTTGCAGGTGCTGAAAATAAAAGGTGACGGATTATGCCATGACCGGACGGTTTCGCGTCGGTCGTGGTCGGGTTTGTCTTTTTGGTTGGCTATCTGCTGTTCCATGCGGCGGTGAGCCAGCAGTTTAGGCGGCTAATATGGCATTTAAATGGGGGGGGGATTCGACCCACGCAGCAAGCATTGGCGCTTGCGAGGGAAATGCTGGGGCGGCGCTTGCGATTGAAGGTGTTGTGGGCGTAACGGTGGGAGCTGTATAGAGCCTCAACCGTCATCACCAGATGGGTGATGACGTATTGCGAGAAGTGCTGGCCGACCTGGACCTGAGGGAGGCGAACCTCGGGGCGGTCAAGTAAGCAATAGTTCGTGCCAGCGCTCAAAATTCAGCGCGGATATACCGAACTGATGAATTCGATGTCTTTGACGGAAATTACGCTGTTCGACGCGATGGCGACCCCGTCCAACATCACGCTGCCCGGAAATGAATAGTGCATTATTGAGTTCTGGTCATAGGTGGAAAAACGAACTTCTTCGCGCTCCAATTTTTTTAGAACGTTGGAGTCGACAAGTTCCTTGCTCCAGCCCAGTCGTTTGAACTCGCGATACAACTCAAGCATGTTCCATTGCAGCGTCGCATCTGGGTGTTGATGTTCATGTTCAAGTCCAAGAGCATGCCCGAATTCGTGAAGCGCCGCCTGAGTGAAGTAAGGCGTTTGGTATTTTGTGCCGAGAAACATGGTGGGTATATGGGAGGCGACCGCGAGTGCGTCGGTTCCAATTGCGGAGCCACCCTCGCCGTCATAATGCGAAGCGAGGTAGATGCGAATATCGCCTTCATATTCCTCATCGTTATCGGGCAGCTCCAGGAATTCGAAGGTCAGGTTGACATGGGGCGCCCATTGGTTGATTGCCGAGACCACGGTTTGGTACATGTCTTCGTTGTAGCGAGTTATCGCGATGCGCAAGGTGCGGCCGTTTGCCCAGAACTTGGTGTTTTTTGCCACCGCTCGCTTTGGGCGAGAAGATTCGATGCGTCCGTCATTATCAGCTCGCTCGATAATGGCCAGTTCCCGGGAAAGGGTTTCGTCAATAATGAATGGAAAACTGCAGTGTGCGGGTTGAGTCATTGTGTGTGCTCTTTTGGGTTGGTTTATATCAAGAAATACCTCGACGATTCTTGAAGTCGACGTGCGGCTTCAAGTGCTGGGAAAGTTTTAACGGATTAAAAGACAAAGTGGGAGCATCAAGGTGTTGCGGTGTATGTTGTTTCATAAATTTCCGCATCGCTTTGCGCAATGCGGAAGTTATTATTGAAGTTACAGTGCGCGGTTTTTAATAAACTCGCGAATCCGCTCTGCGGCTTCCACACATTCGGCCAGTGGCGCAACCAGTGCCATGCGCACACGACCTGCGCCAGGGTTTACGCCATCGACGTCGCGAGACAAATAGGAGCCCGGAACCACGGTGACGTGCTGCTGCTCGAACAGATCACGGCAAAACGCTGCATCGTCGCCGGCCACATTTGGCCACAAGTAGAAGCCACCGTCCGGACGCTGCACATCCATGACCGGGCTGAGAATTTCCAGCACCGCATCGTATTTCTCACGATACAGCGCACGGTTGGCGCGTACATGCACTTCGTCATTCCAGGCGGCAACGCTGGCCAGTTGCGTTTGAACGGGCATCGCGCAGCCGTGGTAGGTGCGGTACAGCAGAAAGCCCTTGAGGATATCCGAATCACCGGCGACAAAACCCGAGCGCAGGCCCGGCAGGTTGGAGCGTTTGGACAGGCTGTGGAACACCACGCAGCGTTTGAAATCCTTGCGGCCCAGTTCGACGCAGGCGCTGAGCAGGCCCGGCGGCGGGGTTTGTTCGTCGAAATACAGCTCGCTGTAGCACTCGTCGGCGGCGATCACGAAGTCGTATTCGTCGGCCAGGGCGATCAGTTTCTTCAGAGTGTCGACCGGGATCAGTGCGCCGGTCGGGTTGCCCGGTGAGCACAGGAACAGGATTTGGCAGCGCTGCCAGATATCCGGTGAAACAGCGTCGAAGTCGGGGTTGAAGCCGTTTTCATCCAGGCATGGCAGGTAATGCGGCTTGGCCCCGGCCAGGAACGCGGCGCCTTCGTAGATCTGATAGAACGGGTTCGGGCTGACCACCAAGGCGTCGTCGCCACGGTTGACCACGGTCTGGGTGAAGGCGAACAGCGCTTCACGGGTGCCGTTGACCGGCAACACGTTGCGCGCCGGGTCGAGCCAGCCGTTCGGGACGCTGAAGCGACGTTCGCACCAGGCGGCAATGGCTTCACGCAGCGCCGGGATGCCGAGGGTGGTCGGGTAGACGGCCATCTGATCCAGATTGCTCGCCAGCGCTTCGGCGACGAAGCTCGGCGAACGGTGTTTCGGCTCGCCGATGGACAGCGCGATGGCGCGTTTGTCCGGGTTTGGCGTGACGCTGCCGAGCAGGGCGCGGAGCTTTTCGAACGGGTAGGGCTGCAACTGGTTCAGAGCGTTGTTCATGGGGGGCCTCTATAAATGTGGGAGCGGGCTTGCTCGCGAAAGCGGTGTATTAGTCACCATCAATGTTGTTTGACAGGACGCTTTCGCGAGCAAGCCCGCTCCCACAGGGGAAAAAATGTTGGTTCAGAAACTGATGCGCGACAGTTTGATATCGGGTTCCTGGCTGACGCTCAGCTGTTCCACGATTGCATCCTGCAAACGGCTGCACAGCAACGGGTCGGACAGCGGCTGATTGTTGGCATCGGTGATGAAGAACACGTCTTCCACGCGCTCGCCCAAGGTGGCGATCTTGGCGTTCTGCAACGACAGGTCGAACTCGAGGAAGATCGTGCCGATCCGTGCCAGCAGGCCGGGGCGATCCGGGGCGCTAAGCTCCAGCACCGTCACCGGACGCTGAGCGTCATTGTGGATCGTCACCTGGGGCGCAAACGCGAAATGCTTGAGCTGGCGCGGCACCCGACGCTGGATGATGGTCGGGTAATCGTCCGGGTTGCGCAGGGCTTCGGTCAGTCCTTCACGGATCTGCTTGACCCTTGCCGGGTTGTCGCCGATCGAGTCGCCATCGGTGTCGAGCACGATATAGGTGTCGAGGGTGAACTGGCTGCTGGAAGTGATGACCCGGGCGTCGTGAATGTTCAGGTTGAGCTGGTCCATCGCCGCTACGGTCACGGCGAAGAAGTCGTGCTGGTCCGGTGCATAGATGAAGATCTGCGTACCGCCCTCGAACTCGCGCTGGGTGGTTTCCTTGATCAGCACCAGCGGGCCACCGTCGGCCGGCTGCTGCAGAATCGCGTCAGTGTGCCAGGCCACGTCGCCAGCGGTGTGGCGCAGGAAATAGTCATCGCCCAATTGCGCCCACAACTGCTCGACATCGTCCGGGTCGTTGCCGCCGCGTACCAGAATGTCCAGTGCCGCGCTCTGGGTCTGGCGGATCTGCTCTTCGCGATCCACCGGGTTTTCCAAGCCACGACGCAAGGCGCGCTTGGTCTCAGTGTAGAGCTGACGCAACAGGCTCGCGCGCCAGGAGTTCCATAGCGTCGGGTTGGTTGCATTGATGTCCGCAACGGTCAGCACGTACAGATAATCGAGGCGGGTTTCATCGCCGACGGTCTGCGCGAAATCGTGGATCACGTGCGGGTCGGACAAGTCCTTGCGCTGAGCGGTGGTCGACATCATCAGATGGTTCTGCACCAGCCAGACGATCAGACGGCTGTCCCAGATCGGCAACTGGTGGCGCTGGCAAAAGGCTTCGGCATCCACGGCGCCGATTTCCGAGTGATCGCCATGTCGGCCCTTGCCGATGTCGTGGTACAGACCGGCCAGGTAAATCAGTTCGGGTTTGGGCAGTTTGGCCATGAGCTTGCTGGCCAGCGGGAATTTTTCCGACACCTGGGTGTACTGCAGCTTACGCAAGTGCTTGATCAGGTTCAGGGTATGCGCATCCACCGTATAGATGTGAAACAGGTCGTGCTGCATCTGCCCGACAATGAAACCGAACTCCGGCAGATAGCGCCCAAGGATGCCGTAACGGTTCATCCGCCGCAGATTGCGGTGGATGCCGATCTTGCACTTGAACAGCTCGATGAACAGGCTGGTATTACGAATATCGTTGCGGAAGTCGTCATCGATCAGATGACGGTTCTCGCGCAGCAGACGGATGGTATCGGCGCGTACGCCTTTGATTTCCGGTTGCTGGGCCATCAGCACAAAGATCTCGAGCATGGCGAATGGCGTACGGCGGAACACGTTGTCGTTACGCGCCTCGATGTAGCCGTCGTGCAGCTGGAACCGCGAGTTGATCGGCTGCGGCGCTGCTTCGTCCTCGGGGGCCAGGATCACTTCTTCGAAGTGCTGGATGATGAGGTCGCTGAGCTGGGCAATGCTCATGACCACCCGGTAGTACTGCTGCATGAAGTTTTCGATGGCTTGCTTGGCGTCATTGCCTTCGAAACCCAGCAGCCCGGCAATCGAGCGCTGGTGATCGAACAGCAAACGGTCTTCGGAGCGGCCGGCGAGCATGTGCAGCGCATAGCGCACCTTCCACAGAAACTCCTGGGACGAAGCCAGCAGCGCATTTTCGCTCTCCACCAGGAAGCCTTCGCCCGCCAGAGCCCGCAGGTTCAGGGTGCCGTATTGACGACGGGCGACCCAGAGAATCGTCTGAATATCCCGAAGGCCACCGGGCGAGCCTTTGACGTTGGGTTCCAGGTTGTACTCGGTGTCGTTGTACTTGTGGTGACGGGCTTTCTGCTCTGCGCGTTTGGCCAGGAAGAATTCCTTGCTGGGCCACATGTGCTCGGTGCTGGTGACATCCAGCATGCGCTGGCGCAGCCGCTCGGGGCCGCAAATGGTGCGGCTTTCCATCAGATTGGTGACGACCGTCAGGTCGGCACGGGCCTCGACGACACATTCGTCCACCGAGCGAACGCTCTGGCCGACTTCCAGGCCGATGTCCCACAGCAACGTCAGAAAACGTTCGATGGAATCTCGGAAAATTTCATGATCGGCGCTGTCCAGCAAAATCAGCAGATCGATGTCGGAATAGGGGTGTAGCTCGCCGCGACCGTAGCCGCCGACCGCCACCAGGGCGATATCGGCGTCTTCGCTCCAGTTAAACTGTTCCCAGGCCTGTTGCAGGATATTGTCGATAAACCAGGCGCGATCCTCGATCAGCCGGCGAATGTCCCGGCCACTGCGAAACCGCTCGTCGAGCACTTCGCGGGCCTGACGGATCGCCTTCTTGAAAGCAGCAATAGGGCTTGCCTTCAGGGCCAGTTCAGCCTGGAACTGGCCGCGGTCGAAGAGTTCGGGATCCACCTGCGGCATCGATTGGCTTTCCTTTCTATAAGGCTGGGAACGGAGCGGGCGGGATCAGGCCGAAACGCGCGCGATGGTATCGTCGCTGCGCAGGGTGAAAATCTCGTAACCGGTTTCGGTCACCAGCAGGGTGTGTTCCCATTGTGCCGACAGCTTGCGGTCCTTGGTAATGGCGGTCCAGCCGTCGCCCAACACCTTGGTGTCGGCCTTGCCCTGGTTGATCATCGGCTCGATGGTGAAGGTCATGCCGGCTTTCAGTTCCATGCCGGTGCCGGCGCGGCCGTAGTGCAGGATCTGCGGTTCTTCGTGGAACACCTTGCCGATGCCGTGGCCGCAGAACTCGCGAACCACCGAGAAGCCGTTCTTTTCGGCGTGCTTCTGGATCACTTCACCGATATCGCCCAGGCGGCAGCCGGGTTTGACCAGTTCGATGGCCTTGTACATGCATTCCTGAGTCACCTGGGACAGGCGCTCGGCCCAGACCGGCACAGTACCGACGTGGAACATGCGGCTGGTGTCGCCGTGGTAACCGTCTTTGATGACGGTGACGTCGATGTTCACCGTGTCGCCATCCTTCAACGGTTTCTCGTTCGGGATGCCGTGGCAGACCACGTGGTTGATCGAGGTGCAGATCGACTTCGGGAAGCCCTTGTAGTTGAGCGGGGCAGGGATGGCTTTCTGCTCGTTGACGATGTAGTCGTGGCAGATGCGGTCCAGCTCTTCGGTGGTGACACCCGGTTTGACATAATCGGCAATCATTTCCAGCACATCGGCGGCCAATTTGCCGGCGATCCGCATTTTTGCGATGTCCTCTGGGGTTTTGAGGGTGACGGTCATACAGGCTCTCTCTGCGCTCAATGGCGCCTTCTAAAACGAAATGGGCATTGCGCGAATAAATTGTCGCGGCCCTGAAAAACACGATTCTATCAGACGATCAGCGCAAATCTGAGCCTCTGTGCATCGCTTCTCTCTATAGGATGGCGCATTCTGGGGGGATTCCAAGGCGGGGGCCAAAAGCATTCCCCAGGTTTTCAGAATCCGGGTTCCGTTTTTTTCTGCCTTGTGATATAAAATGCGCCGCTTTCCGGGGATACCCTAGAAAGCTTAAATCCACACACGTGTCGACACGATGACCTGGGTGCCTTCAGCTGAAGCTGCTGGTTGGTCATTGGGATACGTGGAGGCCAAACCCGACTTATTAAGGAACTATCATGTCCCAAGTCAACATGCGCGATATGCTGAAGGCCGGTGTGCACTTCGGTCACCAGACCCGTTACTGGAACCCGAAAATGGGTAAATACATTTTCGGCGCGCGTAACAAGATCCACATCATCAACCTTGAAAAAACCCTGCCAATGTTCAACGAAGCTCTGACTTTCGTAGAGCGTCTGGCCCAGGGCAAAAACAAGATTCTGTTCGTCGGCACCAAGCGTTCCGCTGGCAAGATCGTTGCTGAAGAAGCAGCACGTTGCGGTTCGCCGTACGTCGATCACCGCTGGTTGGGCGGCATGCTGACCAACTTCAAAACCATCCGTGCTTCCATCAAGCGTCTGCGTGACCTTGAAGTGCAAGCCGAAGACGGTACTTTCGCCAAGCTGACCAAGAAAGAAGCGCTGATGCGCTCCCGTGACCTGGAAAAGCTGGATCGTTCCCTGGGTGGTATCAAGGACATGGGCGGTCTGCCAGACGCTCTGTTCGTTATCGACGTTGATCACGAGCGCATCGCGATCACCGAAGCCAACAAGCTGGGCATCCCGGTTATCGGCGTAGTCGATACCAACAGCAGCCCGGAAGGCGTTGACTACATCATCCCAGGCAACGATGACGCAATCCGCGCTATCCAGCTGTACATGGGTTCGATGGCTGACGCTGTTATCCGCGGTCGCAACCACGTTGCTGGTGGCACCGAGCAGTTCGTTGAAGAAGCTCCGGCAGCAGCAGCTGAGTAATTGACGCCCTGGCGTTGACTCAGTAAGCAAAAAGGGGGCTTGGCCCCCTTTTTGCCACCTCGAAAACCGTTTGTCGGCCCCGCACTTGCAGAGCTGTAACGTGCAGCGGCTTACAACGGTGGTTCGGGAAGAATTGATCGCCCGTTCGGTCGGGTGGAATGGTTGAAAACCTATCCAAGAGGATTTTGAAATGGCAGAGATTACTGCAGCGTTGGTCAAAGAACTGCGCGAGCGTACTGGCGAAGGCATGATGGATTGCAAAAAGGCCTTGACCAAGGCTGGCGGCGACATCGAAAAAGCCATTGATGACATGCGTGCTTCGGGCGCCATCAAGGCTGCCAAGAAAGCAGGCAACGTGGCTGCTGAAGGCGCAATCGCTCTGAAGGAAGACGGTAAATCCGCCGTTCTGCTGGAAGTGAACTCGCAGACCGACTTCCTGGCCCTGCAGGACGACTTCAAGGCATTTGTTGCTGCAAGCGTTGAAAAAGCGTTCGCCGACAAGCTGACTGACGTCGCTCCGCTGATCGAAGCTCAAGAAGCTGCTCGCCTGGTACTGGTCGGCAAGGTTGGCGAAAACGTCAACATCCGTCGTCTGGTACGCGTTGAAGGTGACGTTGTCGGTGGCTACCTGCACGGCAACAAGATCGGTGTTGCAGTTGTCCTGAAAGGCGGCGACGTTGAGCTGGCCAAGGACATCGCTATGCACGTAGCGGCCACCAACCCTGAATTCCTGCTGCCATCGGAAGTTTCCGCTGAAGCGGTCGAGCGCGAGAAAGGCGTGTTCCTGACGCTGAACGCTGACAAGATCGCCGGCAAGCCGGAAAACATCGTTGAAAACATGGTCAAAGGCCGTATCAGCAAGTTCCTGGCCGAAGCTAGCCTGGTTGAGCAGGCGTTCGTCAAGAACCCTGAAATCAAGGTTGGCGATCTGGCCAAGAAAGCCGGTGCTGAAATCGTTTCCTTCACCTACTTCAAAGTAGGCGAAGGCATCGAGAAGCCGGTAGACAACTTCGCTGAAGAAGTTGCTGCCCAGCTGGCTGCCGCCAAGCAATAAGACGGTTTTTTAACTGTCGCCCTGAAGAGGCTGCCCGCTTACGCGCGCAGCCTCTTTTCAGATGGGTTGCCAATTTTAATTGGTTTCCTTTTGGAACTGGCTTACAAAGCCATGTTCCGATGGCGCTGAAACAGTGCCAAGCTAGAGTGAACGCCAGCTGTAAACAGCTCGCAAAGAATTTTTAAAATACGCCGCAGGAGAGATTCGCAATGGCTCAGCAGGGCAGTGGTTATCAGGCTCGCTATAAACGCATTCTACTCAAGCTTAGCGGCGAGGCCCTGATGGGCTCGGAAGAGTTCGGGATCGACCCCAAAGTTCTGGATCGCATGGCGCTGGAAGTTGGCCAACTGGTCGGCATCGGTGTTCAGGTCGGTCTGGTGATCGGTGGCGGCAACCTGTTCCGCGGCGCGGCGCTCAGCGCGGCGGGCATGGATCGGGTCACTGGCGACCACATGGGCATGCTGGCCACTGTGATGAACGCCCTGGCGATGCGCGATGCGCTGGAACGTGCCAATATCTCGGCCATCGTGATGTCGGCCATTTCCATGGTTGGCGTGACCGATCACTACGATCGCCGCAAAGCCATGCGCCACCTGAACGCCAAGGAAGTCGTGATTTTTGCGGCCGGTACTGGTAATCCGTTCTTTACCACGGATTCGGCAGCCTGCTTGCGTGCAATCGAAATCGACGCTGACGTCGTGCTCAAGGCAACCAAGGTCGATGGCGTTTACACGGCTGATCCATTCAAAGACCCGCATGCCGAGAAGTTCGATCATCTGACTTATGATGAAGTGCTGGATCGCAAGCTGGGTGTAATGGATTTGACGGCTATTTGCTTGTGCCGCGACCACAAGATGCCGTTGCGCGTATTTAATATGAACAAGCCCGGCGCCCTGCTGAACATCGTACATGGCGGCGCTGAAGGGACCCTGATCGAGGAAGGCCAACAATGATCAACGAAATCAAAAAAGACGCTCAAGAGCGCATGAAAAAATCCGTCGAATCGCTGGCGCACAACTTTGGCCGTATTCGTACAGGTCAGGCACACCCAAGCATTCTTGAAGGCGTGATGGTGCCGTATTACGGTTCCGACACTCCGATCAAGCAAGTGGCGAACATCACCGTTAAAGACGCCCGTACCCTGCAAGTAGTTGCCTTTGAGCGCAACATGCTCGGTGCCGTCGACAAGGCTATCGGTAGTGCTGGTCTGAACCTCAACCCGACCAACCTGGGTGAGTTGCTGCTGATCTCCATGCCTGCCCTGACCGAAGAAACCCGCAAGGGCTTCACCAAGCAGGCTCGCGATGTCGCCGAAGATGCCCGTGTTGCTGTACGAAACATCCGTCGTGATGCGAACAGCCAGCTCAAGGATCTGGTCAAGGAAAAAGAGATCAGCGAAGACGAAGAACGTCGCGCCACTGGCGAAATTGATGATCTGACCAAAAAATACGTGGCTGAAATCGACGCGAATTTGGCACAGAAAGAAAAAGACCTGATGGCCGTATAAGGGTCGCGTTTTAATGGATAAGACAAAGCAGACTGCGCCGTCCGCGGTGCCGCGCCATGTCGCGATCATCATGGATGGTAATAATCGTTGGGCGAAAAAACGCTTTATGCCGGGTGTCGCCGGGCATAAAGCGGGTGTGGATGCAGTACGTGCAGTGATCGAGGTGTGTGCCGAGGCCAAGGTTGAAGTATTGACCCTGTTCGCCTTCTCCAGCGAAAACTGGCAGCGCCCGGTCGATGAGGTCAGTGCCTTGATGGATTTGTTCTTCAAGGCGTTGCGTCGCGAGGCCAAGCGCCTCAACGACAACAACATCAGTTTGCGCATCATTGGCGATCGTTCGCGTTTTCACCCGGAGCTTCAGGCCGCCATGCGCGAAGCCGAGGCGATGACCGTCGGCGCCAATCGCTTTATCCTGCAGATCGCCGCCAACTACGGCGGTCAGTGGGATATCGCGCAAGCCGCGCAGCGTCTGGCTCGCGAAGTTCAGGCCGGGCATCTGCGTCCGGAGGACATTACCCCTGAGCTGTTGCAAACCTGTCTGGTGACCGGTGATCTGCCGTTGCCGGACTTGTGCATCCGTACAGGTGGCGAGCATCGCATCAGCAACTTCCTGCTGTGGCAACTGGCCTACGCCGAGCTGTACTTCTCCGACCTGTTTTGGCCGGACTTCAAACACGACGCCATGCGCAATGCGCTGGCAGATTTCGCTTCTCGCCAGCGTCGCTTCGGTAAAACGAGCGAGCAGGTCGAGGCTGGAGCCCGGGTTTAATGCTTAAACAACGAATCATCACGGCGCTGATCCTGCTGCCGATTGCCCTGTGCGGGTTTTTCCTGCTCGAAGGGTCCGGTTTTGCGCTGTTCATTGGGCTGGTGGTGACGCTCGGCGCGTGGGAGTGGGCGCGCCTGGCGGGTTTTGCTGCTCAGTCGATTCGCGTTGCCTATGCGGCTGTGGTCGCGTTGGTGCTGTTTGTCATGCACATCCTGCCGGGGCTCGCACCTTGGGTGTTGGGCGCCGCAGTGCTCTGGTGGGGCGTGGCCACGTACCTGGTCTTGACCTATCCACAGTCCCGCGAACACTGGGCCAGTGCAGCCTGCAAGCTGATGATCGGTTTGTTGATTCTGTTACCGGCCTGGCAAGGTCTGATCCTGATCAAGCAGGAACCCTTGGGCAATTGGCTGATCATGGCGGTGATGGTGTTGGTCTGGGGGGCCGATATCGGTGCGTACTTTTCCGGTCGGGCCTTCGGCAAGCGCAAGCTGGCGCCACAGGTCAGTCCTGGCAAGAGCTGGGAGGGCGTTTACGGCGGCTTGCTGCTGAGTCTGGTGATTACCGCAATCGTCGGTTTTGTGCGGGACTGGAGTTTCGCTCAGATACTGATGGGGCTGTTCGGTGCCGCAGTCATCGTGTTCATTTCAGTGGTGGGTGACCTCACTGAAAGCATGTTCAAGCGCCAGTCGGGGATCAAGGACAGCAGTAATCTGCTGCCCGGCCACGGCGGCGTGCTGGACCGCATCGATAGTCTGACGGCGGCGATTCCGGTATTCGCCGTGCTGCTGTGGATGGCCGCGCCATGAGCCGCCCGCAACAGATTACCGTGCTGGGTGCGACCGGTTCGATTGGTCTGAGTACCCTCGACGTCATCGCCCGTCACCCCGAGCGTTATCAGGTTTTCGCCTTGAGCGGTTTCACTCGCTTGAGTGAGTTGTTGGCGTTGTGTGTGCGTCATGCGCCGCGCTTCGCTGTCGTGCCGGAATCTGGCGCTGCCCCAGGGTTGCAGGACGATTTGCGCGCTGCCGGTCTGTCGACCCGCGTTCTGGTGGGGGAGGAGGGCTTGTGTCAGGTCGCCTCCGATCCGGAGGTCGATGCGGTGATGGCGGCCATTGTCGGTGCGGCGGGCTTGCGTCCAACTCTGGCGGCGGTCGAAGCCGGCAAGAAGATTCTTCTGGCCAATAAAGAAGCGCTGGTGATGTCTGGTGCGCTATTTATGCAGGCCGTGCGTAAAAGTGGTTCGGTGCTGCTGCCGATCGACAGCGAACACAACGCGATTTTTCAGTGCATGCCACAGGATTTCGCTCGTGGACTTGGCGCGGTCGGTGTGCGTCGGATTTTACTGACAGCCTCTGGCGGCCCGTTCCGGCAGACACCGATGGCCGAATTGGCGCATGTTTCCCCCGAGCAAGCGTGTGCGCATCCGAATTGGTCCATGGGACGCAAGATTTCGGTGGATTCGTCCAGCATGATGAACAAAGGGCTCGAGCTGATCGAGGCCTGCTGGCTGTTCGACGCCACGCCCTCCCAGGTCGAAGTGGTGATTCACCCGCAGAGCGTGATTCATTCGCTGGTCGACTACATCGATGGTTCGGTATTGGCGCAGTTGGGCAATCCGGACATGCGCACGCCAATCGCCAATGCCCTGGCCTGGCCAGAGAGAATCGACTCGGGTGTTGCGCCGCTGGACCTGTTCGCCATCGCTCGCCTGGATTTTCAGTCGCCCGATGAAGAGCGTTTCCCTTGCCTGCGCCTTGCACGTCAAGCCGCCGAGGCTGGCAACAGCGCACCGGCCATGCTCAATGCCGCGAATGAGGTAGCTGTGGCAGCCTTTCTCGACGGACGGGTTCGCTACCTGGAAATCGCGAGTATTATCGAGGAAGTGTTGAACCTCGAGCCTGTGGTTGCGGTAAACGATCTCGAGGCAGTGTTTACGGCTGATGCGAAAGCACGGGTACTGGCCGGGCAATGGTTGAGCCGTCACGGGCGATAAGTGCTGCGATACGTTGCCCCATGCAGCACGGATAGGATTGCGGAGGAAGTACATGAGCGCGCTCTATATGATTGTCGGCACCCTGGTAGCGCTGGGTGTGCTGGTCACCTTCCACGAATTCGGCCATTTCTGGGTTGCGCGTCGATGTGGGGTCAAAGTGCTGCGTTTCTCCGTGGGCTTCGGCATGCCGCTGCTGCGCTGGCACGACAGCAAAGGCACTGAATTCGTGGTCGCCGCCATCCCGCTGGGTGGCTACGTGAAGATGCTCGACGAGCGCGAAGGCGAGGTCCCGGCCGATCAGGTCGATCAATCCTTCAATCGCAAATCTGTCCGTCAGCGCATCGCCATCGTCGCGGCCGGCCCGATCGCCAACTTTCTATTGGCGATGGTGTTTTTCTGGGCGTTGGCAATGCTCGGCAGCGAGCAGGTGCGGCCGGTTATCGGAGCGGTCGAGTCCGGCAGTATTGCCTCCAAGGCAGGTTTGAGCCCAGGCCAGGAAATTATGGCCGTCGATGGTGAGCCAACCTCCGGCTGGGCCGCGGTGAACCTGCAACTGATCCGTCGTCTGGGTGAGAGCGGTTCCCTTCAATTGCTGGTCCGTGAACAGGGCTCCACGGTGGATTCACCCCGTGAGCTGGTGCTGGACAAGTGGCTCAAGGGCGCTGAGGAGCCAGATCCGATTCGCTCGCTGGGTATTCGTCCCTGGCGTCCGGCGTTGCCTCCAGTGCTGGCCGAATTTGATCCGAAAGGGCCGGCGAAAGCTGCGGGCCTGAAGACGGGGGACCGCTTGTTGGCCCTTGATGGCAAGGCGCTGGACGACTGGCAGCAGGTAGTCGATATCGTCCGTACGCATCCAGATACCAAGATCATGCTGCGCGTCGAGCGCGATGGTGCTCAAATCGACGTCCCTGTGACGTTGGCCGCTCGCGGCGAGAGCAAGTCGCCCAGTGGTTATCTGGGCGCCGGGGTGAAAGCGGTCGATTGGCCACCAGAGATGATTCGCGAAGTCAGTTATGGTCCGGTGGCTGCGATTGGCGAGGGTGCCCGACGCACCTGGACCATGAGCGTACTGACCCTCGATTCGCTCAAGAAAATGTTGTTCGGCGAGCTCTCGGTAAAAAACTTGAGTGGACCGATAACCATTGCTAAAGTGGCGGGCGCTTCTGCCCAGTCGGGCGTCGCTGATTTCCTGAATTTCCTTGCTTATCTGAGTATTAGCCTGGGGGTTCTGAATTTGCTGCCCATTCCTGTACTGGATGGGGGGCATTTGTTGTTTTATCTGATCGAGTGGGCGCGTGGTCGCCCCTTGTCGGATCGGGTGCAAGGTTGGGGGATACAGATCGGCATCAGTTTGGTGGTCGGGGTGATGTTGCTTGCTCTGGTCAATGATCTGGGTCGACTGTAACGCTTCGCTGAATTGCGAATCTGCCGCATTTTGCGGCAGTTTTTATTGCCAGTTGGAATAAGAAAGGACTTCATGAAACGTCTGCTGCTAACTGCGGTTCTCACCGTATTGATGATCGCCGAAGTTCACGCCGAGTCCTTCACTATCTCTGATATTCGCGTCAATGGCCTCCAGCGGGTCTCCGCGGGTAGCGTCTTTGGTGCCTTGCCGTTGAACGTCGGCGAACAGGCGGACGATCGTCGTCTGGTGGAATCCACTCGTGCGTTGTTCAAAACCGGGTTCTTTCAAGATATCCAGCTGGGTCGCGATGGCAACGTCCTGGTCATTACTGTAGTCGAGCGTCCATCGGTCGCCAGTATCGAGATCGAAGGCAACAAGGCGATCTCCACTGAAGACCTGATGAAGGGCCTGAAACAATCCGGCCTGGCCGAAGGCGAGATTTTCCAGCGCGCCACCCTCGAAGGTGTTCGTAACGAGCTGCAGCGTCAATACGTCGCTCAGGGTCGCTATTCGGCTACCGTCGACACCGAAGTGGTGCCGCAGCCCCGTAACCGTGTCGGGTTGAAGGTCAATATCAACGAAGGCACCGTTGCGGCTATCCAGCACATCAACGTGGTGGGTAACACTGTCTTCCCTGATGAAGACCTGATCGACCTGTTCGAACTCAAGACCAGCAACTGGCTGTCGTTCTTCAAGAACGATGACAAGTACGCCCGTGAAAAACTCTCCGGTGACCTGGAGCGTCTGCGTTCCTACTATCTGGATCGCGGCTATATCAATATGGATATCGCTTCGACCCAGGTGTCCATCACCCCGGACAAGAAACACGTCTATATCACCGTCAACGTCAACGAAGGCGAGAAGTACACCGTTCGTGACGTCAAGCTCAGCGGCGACCTGAAAGTGCCTGAAGACCAGGTCAAGTCTCTGCTGCTGGTTCAGAAAGGCCAGGTATTCTCGCGCAAGCTGATGACCACCACCTCCGAATTGATCACTCGTCGTCTGGGTAACGAGGGTTACACCTTCGCCAACGTCAACGGCGTGCCTCAGCCTCATGATGACGACCACACGGTCGACATCACGTTCGCTGTCGATCCGGGTAAACGTGCTTACGTGAATCGAATCAACTTCCGTGGCAACACCAAGTCCGAAGACGAAGTGCTGCGCCGTGAAATGCGTCAGATGGAAGGCGGTTGGGCGTCGACTTACCTGATCGATCAATCCAAGACGCGTCTGGAGCGCCTGGGCTTCTTCAAGGAAGTCAACGTTGAAACACCGGCTGTGCCGGGTGTCGACGACCAGGTAGACGTGAACTACAGCGTTGAAGAGCAGGCGTCCGGTTCGATTACCGCCAGCGTCGGTTTCGCCCAGAGCGCCGGCCTGATCCTCGGTGGTTCGATCACCCAGAACAACTTTCTGGGTACCGGTAACAAGGTCAGCATCGGTTTGACCCGCAGTGAATACCAGAGCCGCTATAACTTCGGTTATGTCGACCCCTACTGGACTGCTGACGGTGTGAGCCTGGGTTACAACGCGTTCTACCGCACCACCGACTACGACGAGCTTGACGCCGACCTCACCAGCTATGCGGTAGATAGCCTGGGTGCAGGCGTGAATGTTGGCTACCCGATCAGCGAGACTTCGCGTCTGACCTTCGGTCTGTCGGCACAGCAGGACGACATCAAGACCGGCCAGTACACCGTTGACGAGATTTTCGACTTCGTTAACCGTGAAGGCGATAGCTACCTGAACTTCAAGGCTTCGGCCGGTTGGTCCGAGTCCACCCTGAACAAGGGCGTACTGGCGACCCGTGGTCATTCCCAGAGCCTGACTCTTGAAGCCACGACGCCTGGCAGTGACCTGTCGTTCTTCAAGCTCGATTATCGTGGCCAGCTATTCCAGCCATTGACCGAAAACTACACCATGCGCCTGCACACCGAACTGGGCTATGGCGATGGTTACGGTTCGACCGACGGCTTGCCGTTCTATGAAAACTACTATGCTGGTGGTTTCAACTCGGTTCGCGGCTTCAAGGACAGTACCCTTGGTCCTCGCAGTACCCCTAGCCGCGGCGCAGCTGTGACGGGGAACGCCGGTACGACCCGCGACCCGGACCAGGATCCGCTGCCATTCGGTGGTAACGTCCTGATCCAGGGTGGTGTCGAAGTGCTGTTCCCGCTGCCATTCGTCAAGGATCAGCGTTCCCTGCGTACTTCGGTATTCTGGGATGTGGGTAACGTATTCGACTCCAAGTGCGAAAAAACGACAAATGCGAATGTCGGTTCAACGTCTCAAACAGCGTGCAACGACATCAGCCTGAGCAACATGGCCAGTTCTGTCGGTGTCGGCGTGACCTGGGTCACTGCACTGGGTCCTTTGAGCTTCGCACTGGCAATGCCGGTCAAGAAACCGGATGACGCTGAGACTCAAGTGTTCCAATTCTCCCTCGGCCAGACGTTCTAAGCGTCTGACCCAAGATAACGACAATGGATTTTGTAGGAGTGCATCGTGCGTAAGTTGACTCAATTGGTTCTCCTGGCGACCGTACTGGTAGCAGGTCCGGCTTTTGCCGACATGAAAATCGCCGTTCTGAACTATCAGATGGCACTGCTGGAATCCGACGCGGCGAAAAAATACGCCGTGGATGCCGAGAAGAAGTTCGGCCCGCAACTGACCAAGCTCAAGAGCCTGGAAAGCAGCGCCAAGGGTATCCAGGACCGTCTGATGGCCGGCGGTGACAAAATGCAGCAAGGCGAGCGTGAGCGTCTGGAGCTCGAGTTCAAGCAAAAGGCCCGTGATTTCCAGTTCCAGTCCAAGGAACTGAACGAAGCCAAGGCCGTTGCCGACCGTGAAATGCTGAAACAGCTCAAGCCGAAACTGGACAGTGCTGTGGAAGAAGTCATCAAGAAAGGTGCTTTTGACCTGGTCTTCGAGCGTGGCGCAGTGATTGATGTCAAGCCTCAGTACGACATCACTCGCCAGGTTATCGAGCGCATGAATCAGCTGAAGTAACCCATGACAGCGACTATAAAGCTCGGCCAGTTGGCCGAGTTCCTCGGCGCAACCTTACGTGGCGACCCGAAGAAAGAAATTACTGGGCTAGCCACTTTGCAAGAGGCTGGCCCAGCTCAGTTGAGCTTTCTGGCAAATCCTCAATACCGTAAATACCTGGCTGGCAGTCAGGCCGCAGCTGTATTGCTGAAGGCCGCTGACGCTGAAGGTTTTACCGGTGATGCACTGGTGGTGCCGGATCCGTATCTGGCCTACGCACGCGTTTCCCACCTGTTCGATCCAAAGCCCAAGGCGCCTGCCGGTATTCATCCGACGGCGGTGGTGGCGGCGGATGCAGTGGTCGATCCGGCGGCGAGCATCGGTGCCTTTGTGGTGATCGAAAGTGCAGCGCGTATTGGTGCAGGTGTGACTGTTGGGGCTCATTGCTTCATCGGTGCTCGCAGCGAAATCGGCGAGGGCGGCTGGTTGGCTCCGCGCGTCACGCTGTATCACGACGTGCGCATCGGTAAACGGGTGGTGATTCAGTCCGGTGCCGTGCTTGGAGGTGAAGGCTTCGGTTTTGCCAACGAGAAAGGTGTCTGGCAGAAAATCGCCCAGATCGGCGGCGTCTCGATCGGCGATGACGTGGAGATAGGCGTAAATACCGCTATCGATCGCGGCGCACTGGCCGATACCGTTATCGGCAATGGTGTGAAGCTCGACAATCAGATTCAGATTGCTCACAACGTCCAGGTGGGTGACCACACCGCCATGGCCGCCTGTGTGGGGATCTCCGGCAGCACCAAAATCGGCAAGCATTGCATGCTCGCCGGTGGCGTAGGGCTGGTGGGGCATATCGAGATTTGCGACAACGTTTTCCTGACCGGGATGACCATGGTGACCCACTCGATTACCGAGCCGGGCTCCTACTCTTCCGGTACGGCGATGCAACCGGCGGCCGAATGGCGCAAAAGCGCGGCACGTATCCGTCAGCTCGATGACATCGCGCGACGTTTGCGACAGCTGGAAAAGCGTGTAGGGGACGTGACCCCTGACGGTAATGCTTCATCAGATGGCTGATACCATTTCCATATCAAGTGTGCACAGCCGTTAGACTGCCTCCTTGATTTGCTAGAGGAGTGCGCGTCAGTCGCGCTCCCAATCTTTACATAGGCTTCCCCCCGAAATGATGGACATCAACGAGATTCGCGAATACCTGCCTCACCGTTACCCGTTCCTGCTGGTGGATCGGGTCGTGGATCTGGATGTGGAAGGCAAGCGCATTCGCGCCTACAAGAATGTCAGCATCAACGAACCGTTCTTCAATGGTCACTTCCCTGCGCATCCAATCATGCCGGGCGTATTGATCATCGAAGCGATGGCTCAGGCTGCCGGGATCCTTGGTTTCAAAATGCTCGACGTGAAGCCTGCCGACGGCACGCTTTATTACTTCGTCGGCTCCGACAAGCTGCGCTTCCGTCAGCCCGTGCTGCCAGGCGATCAGCTGATCCTGGAAGCCAAGTTCCTGAGCTGCAAGCGTCAGATCTGGAAGTTCGAGTGCCAGGCTTCGGTCGATGGCAAGCCAGTCTGCTCCGCTGAAATCATCTGCGCGGAACGCAAACTATGAGTTTGATTGACCCTCGCGCAATCATCGATCCGACGGCTGTTCTGGCCGACGACGTCGAAGTCGGCCCTTGGTCGATCATCGGCGCAGGTGTGGAAATCGGCGAGGGGACAGTGATCGGGCCGCATGTGATTCTCAAGGGCCCGACCCGAATCGGTAAGCACAATCGCATCTACCAGTTTTCTTCGGTAGGCGAGGACACGCCCGATCTGAAATACAAAGGCGAAGAAACCCGTCTGGTCATCGGTGACCACAACGTCATCCGTGAAGGCGTGACGATTCACCGTGGGACCATTCAGGACCGTTCGGAAACGACCCTGGGCGATCACAACCTCATCATGGCCTATGCCCACATCGGTCACGACAGCGTTATCGGCAACCACTGCATTCTGGTCAACAACACCGCGTTGGCGGGCCATGTGCACGTCGAGGACTGGGCGATCCTGTCCGGTTTTACCCTGGTTCACCAGTATTGCCATATCGGCGCCCACAGCTTTTCCGGCATGGGCACGGCCATTGGCAAGGACGTTCCAGCCTACGTCACGGTATTCGGCAATCCCGCCGAAGCCCGCAGCATGAATTTCGAAGGCCTGCGCCGTCGCGGTTTCAGCGAAGATGCGATCCACGCGCTGCGTCGTGCCTACAAGGTGGTTTACCGCCAGGGCCTGACGGTCGAACAGGCGCTTGCCGAGCTGGCCGAACCCTCGCTTCAGTTCCCGGAAGTCGCGGTGTTCCGTGACTCCATCCAGTCTTCGACCCGCGGCATCACCCGTTAACCATGGCCAATTTGCGTATTGCGCTGGTGGCGGGTGAGGCTTCCGGTGACATTCTGGGTGCGGGCCTCATGCGCGCGCTCAAGGCTCGGCATCCGGCGGTCGAGTTCATCGGTGTCGGCGGTCCGCTGATGCAAGCCGAAGGCCTGACCTCGTATTTCCCGATGGAACGTCTTTCTGTGATGGGCCTGGTGGAAGTGCTGGGCCGGTTGCGCGAGTTGCTCAAGCGTCGCAAGAAACTGGTCGCAGACCTGATCGCCGAGAAGCCGGACGTGTTCATCGGTATCGATGCTCCGGATTTCAACCTCAATATCGAACTCAAGCTGCGTCAGGCCGGGATCAAGACCGTGCATTACGTCAGCCCGTCGGTCTGGGCCTGGCGGCAGAAGCGGGTGCTGAAGATTCGCGAAGGTTGCGACCTGATGCTGACGCTGTTCCCGTTCGAAGCCAAATTTTATGAAGAGAAGGGCGTGCCGGTGCGGTTTGTCGGACATTCCCTGGCCGATGCGATTCCGCTTGAGGCTGATCGCGCCGCGGCGCGGGCCGAACTTGGCTTGCCGGAAGGGCCGCTGGTCGCCCTGATGCCGGGCAGCCGTGGCGGTGAGGTCGGGCGCCTTGGTGCGCTGTTCCTAGACACCGCCCAGCGCTTGCGCGCCATGCGTCCGGGCGTACGGTTCGTCATGCCATGCGCCAGCCCTCAGCGCCGCGCGCAGCTTGAAGAGTTGCTCGTCGGTCGCGATCTGCCGCTGACCCTGCTCGACGGCAAGTCCCATCTGGCGCTGGCATCTTGCGACGCGGTGTTGATCGCCTCCGGAACGGCTACCCTTGAAGCGTTGTTGTACAAGCGGCCGATGGTCGTTGCCTATCGTTTGGCGCCACTGACGTTCTGGATTCTCAAGCGCATGGTCAAAAGCCCCTACGTCTCGTTGCCGAACCTGTTGGCCCAGCGCCTGTTGGTGCCCGAGTTGCTGCAGGACGATGCGACGGTTGAAGCGCTGGCCCAGACGCTGTCGCCATTGATCGAAGGTGGTGAAGAGCAGACTCGCGGCTTTGATGAAATTCACCGGACCCTTCGTCTGGATGCCTCCAACCAGGCTGCGGATGCGGTGCTGAAGCTGATCGGCCAAGTACAATGAGTAAAACAAGCATGCAAATGGGGCTGGATTTCACCTTGGTCGCTGAAGTCGAAGATCTGGTTGCCGGTGTTGACGAAGTCGGTCGCGGCCCGCTTTGTGGCGCCGTGGTGACCGCGGCTGTGATCCTCGATCCGAACCGTCCGATCCTGGGCTTGAACGATTCGAAGAAGCTCACCGAAGCCCGGCGCGAAAAGCTCTACGACGAAATCTGCGAAAAAGCCTTGAGCTGGTACATCGCGCGCGCGGAAGTCGAAGAAATCGATGAGTTGAACATCCTTCATGCCACCATGCTGGCCATGCAGCGTGCGATCGAAGGCCTGCACATTCAGCCAAAACTGGCGATGATCGACGGTAACCGCTGTCCGAAACTGTCCATGCGCGCCGAAGCAGTGGTGCAGGGCGACGGCAAGGTTCCGGCCATCGCTGCCGCATCGATTCTGGCCAAGGTCAGCCGCGACCGCGAGATGGCCGCTTTCGAATTGATCTACCCGGGTTACGGCATCGGAGGCCACAAAGGCTACCCGACGCCCGTTCATCTGGAAGCGCTGGCACGTCTGGGTCCGACACCGATTCATCGCCGTTCGTTTGCCCCGGTACGCCTGGCTTACGAGGCGCGGGAAAACCTGATCGAGAGTTAGTCGCAAGGCTGATGTTTTTGCCAAGGCCCGGTACAATCCGGGCCTTGTTGTCTCCACGTTTCTAGTTTCTAGACAGGATCACTATGCCGGCTTCATTCGTTCATCTACGCCTGCACACTGAATATTCCCTGGTCGACGGTCTGGTGCGGATCAAACCGCTGGTCAAGACCCTCGTCGGCATGAACATGCCTGCCGTGGCGGTCACCGACCAGAACAACATGTGTTCCCTGGTCAAATTCTATAAAGCTGCCATGGGTGCGGGGATCAAGCCGATCTGCGGCGCCGACCTGTGGCTGTCGAACAAGGATCCGGACAACTCCTTGAGCCGGATCAGCCTGCTGGCGATGAACGCCGTGGGTTATCGCAACCTCACCGAACTGATCTCTCGTGGTTTCATCGATGGCCAGCGCAATGGCTCGATCATCATCGAGCGCGAGTGGGTGGCCGAAGCCAGCGAAGGCTTGATCATGCTGTCGGCGGCGAAAGAGGGCGAGATCGGCCTGGCGATGCTCAGCGGCAACCCGGACGAAGCCGAAACCCTGGCCCGCGAGTGGATGACGGTGTTTCCGGATCGCTTCTATCTGGAAGTCCAGCGCACCAGCCGCCCCAATGACGAAGAACAACTGCACGGCGCCGTGGCCCTGGCGGCGAAAATCGGCGCGCCGCTGGTGGCGACCAACGACGTGCGCTTCATCAAGCAGGAAGACTTCGAAGCCCACGAAACCCGGGTTTGCATCGGTGAAGGTCGCGCCCTCGACGATCCGCGGCGTTCGAAGAATTACAGTGATCAGCAATACCTCAAAAGCGCCGAGGAAATGGCCGAGCTGTTCAGCGACTTGCCCGAGGCGTTGGAAAACACCGTCGAGATCGCCAAGCGCTGCAACATCGACGTGAAATTGGGCAAACACTTCCTGCCCAACTTCCCGATTCCCGATGGCATGACCATCGATGAGTATTTCCGCAAGGTGTCCTTCGACGGTCTGGAAGAGCGCCTCACCGTTCTGTTGCCCAAGGACACCACCGAAGACTACGAAGCCAAGCGTCAGGTCTATGTCGACCGGTTGAATTTCGAGCTGGATATCATCATCCAGATGGGCTTCCCCGGTTACTTCCTGATCGTGATGGACTTTATCCAGTGGGCCAAGAGCAACGGCGTGCCGGTAGGTCCGGGTCGTGGGTCGGGTGCCGGGTCGCTGGTGGCCTATGTGCAGAAGATCACCGACCTCGATCCGCTGGAATATGACCTGCTGTTCGAACGTTTCCTTAACCCGGAACGGGTATCCATGCCCGACTTCGACGTCGACTTCTGCATGGACGGCCGTGACCGGGTGATCGACTACGTGGCCGAGAAATACGGCCGGAACGCGGTTAGCCAGATCATCACCTTCGGTTCCATGGCGGCGAAAGCGGTGGTCCGTGACGTTGCGCGGGTGCAGGGCAAGTCCTACGGCTTGGCGGATCGTCTGTCGAAGATGATTCCGTTCGAAGTCGGCATGACCCTGGAAAAAGCCTACGAGCAGGAAGAAATCCTGCGCGACTTCATCAAGGTTGATGAAGAGGCTGCGGAAATCTGGGAGATGGCGCGCAAGCTTGAAGGCGTTGTGCGTAACGTCGGCAAACACGCGGGTGGTGTAGTAATCGCGCCGACCAAGCTGACCGACTTCTCGCCGATTTATTGCGACGAAGCGGGCGATGGCCTGGTAACCCAGTTCGACAAGGATGACGTTGAGGCGGCCGGTCTGGTGAAGTTCGACTTCCTGGGACTTCGGACCCTGACGGTCATCGACTGGGCGCTGAAAACCATCAACCGCGATCGCGCCAAGGTCAACGAGCCGCCGCTGGATATCGCCTTTATCCCGCTGGACGACAAACCGACCTACACGCTGCTGCAAAAAGCTGAAACCACCGCGGTGTTCCAGCTCGAGTCGCGCGGCATGAAAGAGCTGATCAAAAAGCTCAAGCCCGACTGCCTGGAAGACTTGATCGCACTGGTGGCCCTGTTCCGTCCGGGCCCGTTGCAATCAGGCATGGTTGACGACTTTATCAACCGTAAGCACGGTCGCGCGGAGCTCGCGTACCCGCACTCGGATTACCAGTACGAAGGCCTCAAGCCAGTCCTGGCGCCGACTTACGGCATCATCCTGTATCAAGAACAGGTGATGCAAATTGCCCAGGTCATGGCGGGTTATACCCTTGGCGGTGCAGACATGCTGCGTCGAGCCATGGGTAAGAAAAAACCCGAAGAAATGGCCAAGCAACGCGGCGGTTTCATTGAAGGTTGCGCCACCAACAATATCGACGCCGACCTGGCCGGTAACATCTTTGACCTGGTAGAAAAGTTCGCCGGTTACGGCTTCAACAAATCCCACTCCGCCGCGTATGGCCTGGTGTCGTACCAGACCGCGTGGCTGAAAACCCACTACCCGGCGCCGTTCATGGCCGCGGTACTGTCGGCGGATATGCACAACACCGACAAGGTCGTGACCTTGATCGAAGAAATTCGCACCATGAAGCTGCGTCTCGACGCGCCGGATGTGAATACTTCGGAGTTCAAGTTCACGGTGAATGACGAAGGCCGCATTATTTATGGCCTTGGCGCTATCAAGGGAGTGGGTGAAGGGCCGGTGGAAGCGATCACCGAGGCGCGTCAGGACGGACCGTTCAAGGATCTGTTCGATTTCTGCGCCCGTGTCGATCTCAAGCGGATCAACAAGCGCACCCTGGACGGTTTGATCCGCAGCGGCGCGCTGGATCGTTTGGGCCCGTATTTCCATGACGAACCAAAAGCCTATCAAGCCAGCATCGACCAGAACCGCGCGGTCTTGTTGAACGCGATGGAAGGGGCGATCAAGGCTGCCGAACAAACCGCTCGCACCCACGACAGTGGCCACGCCGACTTGTTTGGCGGGCTGTTCGTCGAGGAAGACGCCGATGTCTACGTCAACCACCGCAAGGCCAAGGAACTGACCCTCAAGGAACGCCTGAAAGGGGAGAAAGACACCCTGGGCCTGTACCTGACCGGTCACCCGATCGACGAGTACGAAGGCGAGATTCGTCGCTTCGCCCGTCAGCGCATCATCGACCTGAAGCCGGCTCGCGATACGCAGACGGTCGCGGGCATGATCATCGCCCTGCGAGTGATGAAGAACAAAAAGGGCGACAAGATGGGTTTCATCACCCTCGACGACCGCTCCGGGCGGATCGAAGCCTCGCTGTTCGCCGACGCCTTCCATTCTGCACAGTCGCTGTTGCAGACCGACGCGATGGTGGTTGTCGAAGGCGAAGTCAGCAACGACGACTTCTCTGGTGGCCTGCGGTTGAGGGTCAAGCGCGTGATGAGTATGGAAGACGCGCGCACCAACCTGGCCGAAAGCCTGCGCCTGAAATTGCACACCAAGGATTTGAAGGGCGATCAGCTACGCTGGCTGGGTGAGCTGTTCAAGCGCCACCGCGGCGCGTGCCCGATCACCATGGAGTACACCAGTCCCGATGCGAAGGCCTTGTTGCAGTTCGGCGAGACCTGGCGGATCGATCCGGCGGATGCCTTGATTCAAGCCCTGCGTGACCAGTTCGGGCGAGACAACGTCTTCCTCCAATACCGTTGACGGTCAGGTGTGTTTGAAGCACCTGATCTTGACCCGAATTTTTAATCTCGACCTGAACGCGCCTGTCCCTTAAGGTAGGGCGCGAATAGACAACCGGCCGGCCCAAGTTCTCTTGGAGGTCGACCCAAGACGGACGCCTATGAACCCGAATTTTCTAGATTTCGAACAGCCGATCGCCGACCTGCAAGCCAAGATCGAAGAGTTGCGCTTGGTCGGTAATGACAATTCGCTGAATATCGGCGATGAGATCTCCCGCCTGCAGGACAAGAGCAGCACGCTGACCGAAGACATCTTCGGCAAGCTGACCAGCTGGCAGATCGCACGTCTGGCGCGTCACCCGAAACGTCCATATACCCTGGACTACATCGAACACATCTTCACCGAGTTCGACGAACTGCATGGCGACCGTCACTTCTCCGACGACGCTGCGATCGTTGGCGGCATTGCCCGTCTGGACGACCAGCCGGTGATGATCATCGGTCACCAGAAAGGCCGCGAAGTACGCGAGAAGGTTCGCCGCAACTTCGGCATGCCGCGTCCGGAAGGCTATCGCAAGGCGTGCCGCCTGATGGAAATGGCCGAGCGTTTCAAAATGCCGATCCTGACCTTCATCGACACCCCGGGTGCGTACCCAGGCATCGACGCCGAAGAGCGCAACCAGAGCGAAGCGATTGCCTGGAACCTGCGCGTCATGGCGCGCCTGAAAACCCCAATCATCGCCACCGTGATCGGTGAGGGTGGTTCCGGTGGTGCATTGGCGATCGGTGTCTGCGATCAGTTGAACATGCTGCAGTACTCGACCTACGCGGTGATTTCGCCGGAAGGTTGCGCCTCAATTCTGTGGAAAACTTCCGAGAAGGCTCCGGATGCTGCTGAAGCCATGGGCATCACTGCCGAGCGTCTGAAGGGCCTGGGTATTGTCGATAAAGTGATCGGCGAGCCATTGGGCGGCGCTCATCGTGATCCGGCCGCTGCGGCTGCCTCGATCCGCGCAGAGCTGAGCTCGCAACTGGCGATGCTGAAGAAGTTCGATAACGAGGCGCTGTTGGCCCGCCGTTACGAGCGTCTGATGAGCTACGGTCTCTGATCTGATCTCGGCTTTAATGTGGGAGCGGCGGTGCGACGATTCGACTTGCTCGCGAGGCGGTATAACAGTCAACTGATGTGTTGAATGTTGAACCGCTTTCGCGAGCAAGCCCGCTCCCACATTTGATTTGTGCGAAGTGATCAATATGAGCCAGCCCACGACTGATTTGCCTACCAGGCTCCTGCTGAATCTTGCACCGTGGCGCACCGCCACAACCTGGCGCATCGCCTTCTCTGGTGGTCTCGACTCCACCGTCCTGCTGCACCTTCTCGCGCACCTTGCGAAAACCCAATCCCTGCCGGCGCTGACCGCCATCCATGTCCACCACGGCCTCCAGGCTGCGGCTGATGCGTGGCCGGAGCATTGTCAGTCGGTCTGTGATGCGTTGGGAGTGCCGCTAGAGGTCGTGCGTGTTCAGGTTGAATCCGGCGCCAGCCTTGAGCGTGCGGCTCGGGATGCGCGTTATGGCGCCTTCAACGCGGCGACTCATACTGGTGAAGTGCTGCTCACCGGCCAACACCGTGACGATCAGGCAGAAACCCTGTTGTTTCGGCTGATGCGAGGGGCTGGGGTGAGAGGGTTGTCGGGGATGCCAAGCCAGCGTCCTTTGGGCCGGGGTTATCTGCTGCGACCCTTGCTCGACGTCACTCGCGCCGAGCTTGAGGCCTACGCGACTGAATATCAGTTGAGCTGGATCGAAGATCCTTCGAACCAGGACCAACATTTCTCGCGCAATTATCTGCGTCATCAGGTGTTCCCCGTGTTGATCGCGCGCTGGCCGCAAGCGGTGGCGACTATAGCTCGCAGCGCTGCACATCTGAGCGAAGCGCAGGGACTGCTCGACGAATTGGCGCAAATCGATCTGGCCCACGCCACCACGGTCAGTGATTTCGATTGGCTGGGGTTGCCGTCGCTGGAGTTGGCACCACTGGAAAAACTGTCTGATGCGCGCCAGCGCAACGCGCTAAGTCACTGGCTCAAACTGCTGACGACTTTGCCGGACAGTGACCATTGGTCGGGTTGGGAAAATTTGCGCGATGCGACCGGCGATGCGCGTCCGGTCTGGCGGCTGGCGGCGGGTGAATTGCATCGCGCGGGTGGGCGTCTCTGGTGGTTGTCTGGTAGTTGGCTGCGCACGCCGTCGTCCCCGGTGTCTTGGGTTGATCCCGCAATATCACTGGCGTTGCCGGATAACGGCGTACTTACGTTCACCGGTCAGATCCCCGTTGGCCCGCTGCAGATCCGCTATCGCGAGGGCGGAGAGATTATGAATCTGCCCGATCGCGGCCACCGTGACCTGAAGCGTTTGCTCAACGAAAGCGGTGTGCCGGGCTTCGCCCGTGGCAGATTGCCGCTGGTCTACAGAGGCGAGCAATTGCTGGCGGTGGCGAACCTGCGGGGGCTAAATGGCGGTGAGCAAGGTGGCTGGTATTTGCATTGGCAGCCATCGATCGAAGATCAAGGTTTGAGCTGAAAGGGGCTTTCCGGTAGACTACGCTCCCTTCTTGATACAACTTCTGTGGATTCGCCTGAATCGCAGGAGTTGCCGATTACCAAGCAGTCTTTGCTGGGCGATTCCAAAAAATGTGTAGCGAGCAACCTATCGGTGTTTCATCTACCGGTCTGTCCCAACGCGGCGGTTTTTTTGAAAGGTGCACTGTGATTAATGCAGGTGATCGGGGGCTTCGGCCTTCCTTCGCTTTCCCCGGCGGCTCGGACCGCTTTAACGCAGACTTCTAGGGTTTTTCATGACGCGCTACATATTCGTCACGGGCGGTGTTGTTTCTTCATTGGGGAAAGGCATTGCCTCGGCTTCATTGGCGGCCATCCTGGAGGCGCGGGGACTTAAGGTCACCATGCTGAAGCTGGACCCGTACATCAACGTTGACCCGGGCACCATGAGCCCGTTCCAGCACGGTGAAGTGTTCGTCACCCACGACGGCGCCGAGACCGACCTGGACCTGGGCCACTACGAGCGGTTCATCCGCACGACCATGACCCAGAACAACAACTTCACCACCGGCCGTGTCTACGAACACGTCCTGCGCAAAGAGCGCCGTGGTGATTACCTGGGCGCAACCATTCAGGTGATCCCGCACATCACCGACGAAATCAAGCGCCGGATCATCAAGGGCGCCGGCGATGCCGACGTGGCCATGGTCGAGATCGGTGGCACCGTGGGTGACATCGAATCGCAACCGTTCCTCGAGGCGATCCGTCAATTGCGTTTCGAAGTCGGTGCCAAGCGCGCGATGCTGATGCACCTGACGCTGGTGCCGTACATCGCCACTGCCGGCGAAACCAAAACCAAGCCGACTCAGCACTCGGTCAAGGAACTGCGCTCCATTGGCCTGCAGCCAGACGTGCTGGTGTGCCGTTCCGATCATCCGATCGACATCTCTTCGCGTCGCAAGATCGCCCAGTTCACCAACGTTGAAGAACGTGCGGTGATCGCGCTGGAAGACGCCGACACCATCTACAAGATCCCGGGCATTCTGCACTCCCAGGGCCTGGATGATTTCGTCGTCGAGCGTTTCGGCCTGCAATGCGACAGCGCCGATCTGTCCGAGTGGGAAGCGGTGGTTGATGCCAAGCTCAACCCGGAACACGAAGTCACCATCGCCATGGTCGGCAAGTACATGGAACTGCTGGACGCCTACAAGTCGCTGATCGAAGCGATGAGTCACGCCGGCATCAGCAACCGCACCAAGGTCAACCTGCGCTACATCGATTCCGAAGACATCGAAAACCAGGGCACCGCGCTGCTGGAAGGCGTCGACGCGATTCTGGTACCGGGCGGCTTTGGTCTGCGTGGCGTTGAAGGCAAGATCACTGCCGTTCAATACGCTCGCGAAAACAAGGTTCCATACCTGGGTATCTGCCTGGGCATGCAAGTGGCCGTTATCGAGTTCGCTCGTAACGTCATGGGCTGGAAAGACGCCAACTCCACTGAGTTCGATCGCACCAGCGGTCACCCGGTCGTGGGTCTGATCACCGAGTGGGAAGATGCCACCGGCGCAGTCGAAACCCGTACCGAAACCTCCGATCTGGGCGGCACCATGCGTCTTGGTGCTCAGGATTGCCTGCTTGAGCCAGGTTCCCTGGTGCACGATTGCTACGCCAAGGACGTGATCGTCGAGCGTCACCGTCATCGCTACGAAGTGAACAACAATCTGCTGCCGCAAATCATCGAGGCCGGTCTGAAAATCTCCGGTCGTTCCGGTGATGGCGCGCTGGTTGAAGTGGTCGAAGCGCCGGATCATCCATGGTTCGTCGCTTGCCAGTTCCACCCTGAGTTCACCTCGACGCCACGCGACGGTCACCCGTTGTTCAGCGGTTTCGTCAAAGCCGCTTTGGCTCAACATCAGAAGAAGGCTTGAACCTCATGGCGCAGAAAATCATCCGCGTAGGCAACATCGAGATCGCTAACGACAAGCCGATGGTGCTGTTCGGTGGCATGAACGTGCTGGAAAGCCGCGACATGGCGATGCTGGTCTGCGAAGAGTACGTAAAGGTCACCGAAAAACTCGGTATCCCTTACGTGTTCAAGGCCAGTTTCGACAAGGCAAACCGTTCTTCTGTGACCTCTTACCGTGGCCCCGGCCTGGAAGAGGGCATGCGGATTTTCCAGGACATCAAGCAAGCCTTCGGCGTGCCGATCATCACCGACGTCCACGAGCCTGATCAGGCCGCGGTCGTCGCTGAAGTCTGCGACATCATCCAGTTGCCGGCCTTCCTGTCGCGTCAGACCGACCTCGTGGTCGCGATGGCCAAGACCGGTGCGGTGATCAACATTAAGAAAGCCCAGTTCCTCGCGCCTCAGGAAATGAAACACATCCTGAACAAATGCGTAGAAGCCGGTAACGATCAGTTGATTCTCTGCGAACGTGGTTCGAGCTTCGGCTACAACAACCTGGTGGTCGACATGCTTGGCTTCGGCATCATGAAGCAGTTCGAATACCCGGTGTTCTTCGACGTGACCCATGCGCTGCAAATGCCTGGCGGTCGCTCCGATTCCGCCGGCGGTCGTCGCGGTCAGGTCACCGATCTGGCCAAGGCCGGCATGAGCCAGTCACTGGCTGGTCTGTTCCTTGAAGCCCACCCGGACCCGGACAACGCTAAATGCGATGGCCCTTGCGCCTTGCGTCTGGACAAACTGGAACCCTTCCTGGCCCAGCTCAAAGCACTGGACGAACTGGTGAAGAGTTTTCCGACGGTAGAAACCGCGTAAACCTCAATTCTCCGGTAAAGTACCGCACGATTTAATGCTCAGGCCCTCGGGCTTGAGCCTTTTCGTCCGCAAGCCTGCCCGCTGCCTGTCGCTTGCCGACGATAAAAGATTTCCTTCAGCTGCGTCGTTTTCGTCAACTTTGGAGTGTTTACAACAATGGCAAAAATCGTCGACATCAAAGGTCGTGAAGTTCTCGACTCCCGTGGCAATCCCACTGTGGAAGCAGATGTGCTTCTCGATAACGGCATCATCGGCAGCGCTTGCGCGCCATCCGGTGCTTCCACTGGCTCGCGTGAAGCACTCGAGCTGCGTGATGGCGACAAGAGCCGTTACCTGGGCAAAGGCGTTCTGAAAGCCGTCGGCAACATCAACGGTCCGATCCGCGATCTGTTGTTGGGTGCAGACCCAAGCGACCAGAAGGCGCTGGATCACGCGATGATCAAGCTGGATGGCACCGAAAACAAAGCGACCCTGGGCGCCAACGCGATCCTCGCCGTTTCCCTGGCCGCGGCCAAGGCAGCAGCACAGGACCAGGACCTGCCGCTGTACGCTCACATCGCTAACCTGAACGGCACCCCGGGTGTTTACTCGATGCCGGTTCCGATGATGAACATCATCAACGGTGGCGAGCACGCCGATAACAACGTCGACATCCAGGAATTCATGGTTCAGCCAGTCGGCGCCAAGTCTTTCTCGGAAGGTCTGCGCATGGGCACCGAGATTTTCCATCACCTTAAAGCTGTACTGAAGGCTCGTGGCCTGAGCACTGCGGTCGGTGACGAAGGTGGTTTCGCGCCGAACCTGGCCTCCAACGAAGACGCTTTGAAAGTGATCTCCGAAGCCGTGGCCAACGCCGGTTACAAGCTGGGCACCGACGTGACCCTGGCACTGGACTGCGCGGCCAGCGAATTCTACGAAGACGGCAAGTACAACCTGTCCGGCGAAGGCCAGGTGTTCACCGCTGAAGGTTTCGCCGATTACCTGAAAGGTCTGACCGAGCGTTACCCGATCATCTCCATCGAAGACGGTCTGGACGAGTCCGACTGGGCTGGCTGGAAAATCCTCACCGACAAGATCGGCGAGAAGACTCAGCTGGTGGGCGACGACCTGTTCGTGACCAACACCAAGATCCTGAAAGAAGGCATCGATAAAAAGATCGCCAACTCGATCCTGATCAAGTTCAACCAGATCGGCACCCTGACCGAAACCCTGGAAGCCATCCAGATGGCCAAGGCCGCTGGTTACACCGCCGTAATCTCGCACCGCTCCGGCGAAACCGAAGATTCGACCATTGCCGACCTGGCTGTGGGCACTGCGGCTGGCCAGATCAAGACCGGCTCCCTGTGCCGTTCCGACCGCGTTTCCAAGTACAACCAACTGCTGCGTATCGAAGAGCAGTTGAATGGCAAAGCCAAGTACAACGGTCGTAGCGAGTTCCGCGGCTAAGTGGCAGGAAGTAAAAAGACACCGGATTGTGTCGGAAAAATCGCAGCAGCGATGGATTTGCCACTAATCTGATGCCTTAAGAGCACAAGCCTGGTTCTTCCAGGCTTCGTGCTATCAGAAGCTTCAAAGTTTTGGCATGGCTGTCTTTTTTCACTGGATACCTGATATTCGATGCGCAGTCCCAATTGGTTGTTCCTCGTCTTGCTCTTGCTGCTGGCCGGCCTGCAGTACCGCCTGTGGGTGGGTAATGGCAGTCTGGCGCAAGTGGCCGAGCTGAAGCAGCAGATTGCGGATCAACACGCCGAGAACGAGGCGTTGCTGGAGCGTAATCGGGTGATGGACGCCGAAGTCAGCGAACTGAAAAAGGGCATGGAGACCGTTGAAGAACGGGCTCGTCATGAGTTGGGCATGGTCAAGGACGGTGAAACCCTTTACCAGTTGGCCCAATGATTAATTCGTTACCGGCCTTCTGGGCCGTGATTCCTGCCGCGGGCGTTGGTGCCCGTATGGCCGCGGACCGTCCCAAGCAATACTTGCAGCTGGGCGGGCGCACTATTCTCGAACACAGCCTCGGCTGTTTTCTCGATCATCCTGCCCTGAAAGGGTTGGTGGTCAGTCTTGCAATCGATGATCCTTACTGGCCGAACCTGGCGTGTGCTACTGATCCGCGTATTCAGCGGGTTGAGGGTGGCGCCGAGCGTTCCGGGTCGGTGCTCAATGCCTTGCTGCATCTGCATGCCCAAGGCGCTGACGATGAGGATTGGGTGTTGGTTCACGATGCCGCACGACCGAATCTGGCGCGTGATGATCTCGATAAATTGCTCAGTGAGCTGGCTGACGATCCGGTGGGCGGTCTGTTGGCGGTACCTGCGCGCGATACCCTCAAACGGGTCGACACGCATGGGCGCGTGCTGGAAACGGTGGATCGCAGTGTGATCTGGCAGGCCTATACGCCGCAAATGTTTCGCCTTGGCACGTTGCATCGGGCGTTGGCCGACAGTCTGGTGGCGGACGTTATCGTCACCGATGAAGCCTCGGCCATGGAGTGGTCGGGCCAGGCACCGCGCTTGATTGAAGGGCGATCCGATAACATCAAGGTCACTCGCCCCGAAGATCTGGAGTGGTTGCGGCAGCGTTGGGCTAACCGCCGCTGACTGCTGTGGTGTCTGTCAGATTGCTTTCGCGAGCAAGCCCGCTCCCACACTTGATCTCGGACGAGCACAAATAATATGTTCACTGAAGATCCACTGTGGGAGCGGGCTTGCTCGCGAAAGCGGTAGTTCAAGCAATCAATCCCTGGCAGACACACCGGTAGATTTTTCTAAGTTCGATACTCCGGCCGTTCGGCCAACCCTTCCTTCAAATAATCCACCAACTTGCGCACCTTCGGCGACAGATGCCGTTGCTGTGGGTAAAGCGCCCAAACCGCTGTGTTTGGCGGCTGGTGTGCTTCCAGCAGCGAAATCAATTCGCCGTTTTTCAGGTATTCCAGCACGTAGTAATCCGGCAACTGACACAACCCAACCCCTTGCAGCGCGGCATCCAGCACTGCCTGCCCACTGTTGCAGCGCCAGTTTCCCTGCACGCGCTGGGAAAATTCCCGCCCGTTCTGTTCCAGTTGCCAGATGTCCGAGCTACCAATGAGGCAGTTATGGCGACTCAGTTCCGACAAGCTGTGTGGGCGACCATACCGTTCCAGGTAGGAAGGTGAGGCGCACAGGTACATGCGCCGTGGTGCCAGACGTGTCGCCACCAATCTTGAATCTTGTAGACGGCCGAGGCGGATGGCCAGGTCCAGCCCTTCATGCACTAGATCGAGCGGTCGGTTGCTCAGCTCGATGTCGACGCGCAGTTGCGGATACAACCCCATGAAGCGAGTCACCAGAGGCACGATGAATCGTTCGCCATAGGCCACGGCACAGGTCATGCGCAGCATGCCCTTGGGTTCGCTGGTCAGGTCGCCGACAGCGCGCAACGCTTCCTCGCGACCGTCCTGCAAACGCTGGCAATGTTGCAAAAAAGTTTGCCCGGCCTCGGTCAGCGTGACCCGGCGGGTGCTGCGATAGAGCAAACGGGTTTGCAGGCGCTCTTCCAGCCGTACGATTTGGCGACTGATGTGAGAGGAAGACACCCCAAGGCGCTCGGCCGCAGCGGTGAATTGGCTGCATTCGGCGACGGCGACGAACTCATCGATGCCTTCCCAGCGGTTTTCGGACATCAGGATTATCCCTGTATGGCAATAATGTTTTGCTTTTGTCCAGATTATTCATCGTAAGGCGCTGTATTACACTCCTTGTCTCGTTTTTATTCACTGGAGAGTCAGCATGATCAAGTCGCGCGCCGCCGTTGCCTTCGAGGCCAAGAAACCCCTCGAGATCGTTGAAGTCGATGTCGCCATGCCCAAGGCTGGGGAAGTCCTGCTGCGCGTCGTCGCCTCCGGTGTTTGCCATACCGATGCCTACACCCTCTCGGGCGCTGACCCGGAAGGTATCTTCCCGTCGATCCTGGGTCACGAAGGTGGTGCGGTGGTCGAAGCGATCGGCGAGGGCGTGACCTCGGTCGCGGTCGGCGACCATGTGATCCCGCTGTACACCCCGGAATGCGGCAAGTGCAAATTCTGTCTGTCGGGCAAAACCAACCTCTGCCAGGCGATTCGTGCGACTCAGGGTAAAGGCCTGATGCCGGATGGCACTTCGCGTTTTTCCTACAAGGGCGAAACGATTTTCCACTACATGGGCACCTCGACTTTTTCCGAGTACACCGTGCTGCCGGAAATCTCCGTCGCCAAAATTCCTAAAGAAGCGCCATTGGAAAAAGTCTGCCTGCTGGGTTGTGGCGTCACCACTGGCATCGGCGCGGTAATCAACACCGCCAAGGTCAAACCGGGTGACACCGTCGCCATCTTCGGCCTGGGCGGCATCGGTCTGTCGGCTGTGATTGGCGCGGTCAAAGCCAAGGCAGGGCGGATCATCGCCATCGATATCAACCCGGCCAAGTTCGAAATCGCCAAGCAATTGGGCGCTACCGATTGTGTAAACCCGAAAGACTTCGATCGTCCGATTCAGGAAGTGATCGTTGACATGACCGATGGCGGCGTCGACTTTTCCTTCGAATGCATCGGCAACGTCCAGTTGATGCGTGCTGCACTTGAGTGCTGCCACAAAGGCTGGGGTGAGTCGGTGATCATCGGCGTAGCCGGTGCCGGTCAGGAAATTTCCACCCGTCCGTTCCAGTTGGTGACCGGTCGAGTCTGGCGCGGCTCGGCGTTCGGTGGTGTGCGCGGGCGTACCGAGTTGCCAAGCTATGTCGAAATGGCCCAGACCGGCGAGATTCCGCTGGATACCTTCATCACCCACACGATGGGCCTGGAAGATATCAACAAGGCGTTTGACCTGATGCATGAAGGCAAAAGCATCCGTAGTGTCATCCATTTCTGAGGTCGGTCATGAGCCTGGAAAATATCTCCTGCCAGAAAAGCTTCGGCGGCTGGCACAAACGCTATCGGCACCGCTCCGACGTGCTCGGTTGCGACATGGTGTTTGCCGTGTACCTGCCGCCGCAAGCGGAGCAGGGCGGTAAACTGCCGGTGTTGTACTGGTTGTCCGGCCTGACCTGTACCGACGAGAACTTCATGCAAAAGGCCGGCGCCATGCGCATGGCCGCCGAGCTTGGGCTGATCATCGTCGCACCGGATACCAGCCCTCGCGGTCCTGATGTGCCGGGTGATCCGGACGGTGCCTGGGACTTCGGTCTCGGTGCCGGGTTTTATCTGAATGCCACGCAGGAACCGTGGTCCAGGCACTATCGGATGCATGACTATGTCGTGCAGGAATTGCCGGCATTGGTCGAAGCGCATTTCCCGACATCGGACAAGCGTGGCATCAGTGGTCACTCCATGGGCGGCCACGGTGCGTTGGTCTGTGCGTTGCGCAATCCGGGGCGTTATCTGTCGGTGTCGGCGTTCTCGCCGATCAACAATCCGATTGATTGCCCTTGGGGCCAGAAAGCCTTTTCCCGTTACTTGGGAGAAGACCGTTCGAAGTGGCGCGAATGGGATGCCTGTGCATTGATCGCCGAGGCTGACGAGAAGCTGCCGCTGCTGGTCGATCAGGGTGATCGCGATGATTTTCTGGCCACCCAGCTCAAGCCTGAAACCTTGCAACAGGCCGCCAAACTGGCGGGTCATCCGCTGACGTTGCGTCTGCAACCGGGCTATGACCACAGTTATTTCTTCATCGCCAGCTTCATTGACGACCACCTGCAACATCATGCGCGTGTGCTAAGCGCCTAATGTCCGACAAAGCAGGTAGAATCACGCCCTGACAAAAATCGGGGCGTTTTTTTATGCGTATTGGCCACGGCTATGATGTGCACCGTTTCGCTGAAGGCGATTTCATCACACTGGGCGGCGTGCGGATTGCACACAGCTTCGGGCTGCTCGCCCATTCCGACGGTGATGTCCTGCTGCACGCCTTGAGCGATGCCTTGCTCGGTGCTGCCGCGCTGGGTGATATCGGCAAGCACTTCCCGGACACCGACCCGCAATTCAAGGGCGCCGACAGCCGTGTGCTGTTGCGTCATGTCGTCGCACTGATCCACGCCAAAGGCTGGAAAATCGGCAACGTCGATAACACCATCGTCGCCCAGGCCCCGAAAATGGCCCCGCATATCGAATCGATGCGCGCGCTGATTGCCGCGGATCTTCAAGTTGAGTTGGATCAAGTGAACGTGAAAGCTACCACCACCGAAAAGCTCGGCTTTGTCGGTCGCGAAGAAGGCATTGCCGTGCATGCCGTTGCCTTGTTGCTGCGCGCATGAACGAGGCGCAATTGCTTGGCCCGCGGGCCTATGGTGAGGCGCTCGGCAGCGCGGTACTGAAAGCCACCGCGGAAGATTTTCAGGTCGATGAGGTGCTTGATATCCCCCTCAGTGGTGATGGCGAACACCTGTGGATCTGGGTGGAAAAGCGCGGTCTGAATACCGAAGAAGCGGCACGGCGCATCGCCAAGGCAGCGGGTGTGCCGTTGCGCACCGTCAGCTATGCCGGCCTCAAGGACCGTCAGGCGCTGACTCGCCAGTGGTTCAGCGTGCAACTGCCGGGCAAGGCCGATCCTGATCTGTCGGCGGCGGAAAACGACACGCTGAAAATCCTCAAGACCGGTCGGCACAAGCGCAAACTGCAACGCGGTGCCCATTCGGCCAACGGCTTCACCTTGCGCTTGACCCAGTTCGCCGGTGACAAGGCGGCGATCGAAGAGCGTCTGCAACTGATCGCCAAGCAAGGTATCCCCAATTACTTCGGCGCCCAGCGTTTCGGCTTTGATGGCGGTAACGTAGTCGACGCTCGTGCCTGGGCGGCGCGCAAGGCCCTGCCGGAGCAACGCAATGTGCGTTCGCGTTTGCTCTCCACCGCGCGGAGTTTTCTGTTCAATCAAGTGTTGGCGGCGCGCGTCGCCGATGGCACCTGGCAGCGCGCTCAGGTGGGCGATCTGCTGGCCTTCACCGACAGCCGCAGTTTCTTCCCGGCAGGTGAAGCCGAATGCAGCGATCCTCGTCTGGCCATTCTCGACCTTCACCCCACCGGCCCACAGTGGGGTGAAGGTGACTCGCCGGCAACGGGCGCTGTCCATGAACTGGAGCAGGCAATCGCCGCGCGCGAAGCGGATCTGCGCGATTGGTTGATTAACGCCGGAATGAGCCACGAACGTCGCATCCTGCGGCTGCCCATTGGTGGGTTGACGTGGCATTATCCCGAGCCTGACATTCTGCAACTGGAATTCGTCCTGCCGGCCGGATGCTTCGCCACCGTATTGGTGCGTGAACTCGTCGATCTGGTGCCGGTGGGGCAGACGGACAGCCCATGCGTATTCTGATTTCTAACGACGATGGGGTAACCGCACCCGGTCTCGCCGCGCTTTATGCTGCGCTGGCGGATTACACCGAATGTGTGGTTATCGCCCCGGACCAGGACAAAAGCGGCGCCAGCAGCTCGCTGACGCTCGACCGTCCGTTGCACCCGCAAACCCTGGCCAATGGCTTTATCAGCCTCAACGGCACACCCACCGACTGCGTGCACCTGGGCCTTAACGGCTTGCTGGAGCTCGAGCCGGACATGGTGGTTTCCGGCATCAACCTGGGGGCCAACCTGGGGGATGACGTGCTGTATTCCGGCACCGTGGCGGCGGCCCTCGAGGGACGTTTCCTTGGGCGTCCTTCGTTTGCCTTTTCGTTCGTCTCACGGCAAGTAGAGAACCTTCCCACGGCCGCTTATTTTGCGCGCAAACTGGTAGAGGCTCACGCGGACCTTGAACTGCCACCGCGCACGGTACTGAACGTGAACATTCCCAACTTGCCGCTGGAGCACATCCGCGGTATCCAGCTGACCCGCCTCGGCCATCGCGCTCGCGCTGCGGCACCGATGAAAGTGGTCGACCCGCGCGGTAAATCCGGTTACTGGATCGCGGCGGCGGGGGACGCTGAAGATGGCGGCCCGGGTACTGATTTCCATGCGGTGATGCAAGGCTATGTATCAATCACGCCACTGCAACTGGATCGCACCTTTAATGATGCCTTCAGAAGTCTCGACGGCTGGCTGGAGGGGCTGCGTTAATGGCTCGTGAACAAGACGATATTCTGCATCGCGGTATCGGGATGACCTCGCAGCGGACCCGTGAGCGTCTGATTCAGCGCCTCTATGAAGAGGGAATCTCCAACGCCAAGGTGCTGGAAGTCATCCGTCGCACCCCGCGTCATCTGTTCGTCGATGAGGCGCTGGCTCATCGTGCCTATGAAGATACGGCGCTACCGATCGGGCATAACCAGACCATCTCCCAGCCTTATATGGTGGCACGCATGAGCGAGCTGCTGCTGGAAGCCGGTCCGTTGGACAAGGTGATGGAAATCGGCACCGGTTCGGGTTACCAGACGGCCGTGCTGTCGCAATTGGTCGAGCGGGTTTTTTCCGTGGAGCGCATCAAGGTTCTGCAAGACCGGGCCAAAGAGCGCCTGGTGGAGTTGAACCTGCGCAACGTGGTATTTCGCTGGGGCGACGGTTGGGAAGGCTGGCCGGCATTGGCGCCGTACAACGGCATCATCGTCACCGCCGTGGCCACTGACGTGCCTCAGGCGCTGCTCGATCAGTTGGCACCGGGTGGGCGGCTGGTGATTCCGGTCGGCTCCGGTGAAGTTCAACAATTGATGTTGATCATCCGTGAGGAACAGGGCTTTTCCAGGCGTGTTCTGGGGGCGGTGCGCTTTGTACCATTACTCAACGGGCCGTTGGCCTGAGCATTTGTTTAGGCGCGCTGAATTCTCTTCGATTGCCCGGGTCTTACAGCGGCATCGATTGGTTAAACGGAATTCATCGTCAGGCAGCAAACGTGTGCGTGAAGCGAATCCGCTTCATTAAAGGTAAAACCTGTGGCCCGTTATACTTGCGACATTTCGTGCCGGAGCACGGCAATTCATATTTTCAGCCACCACAAAGGGAGCGGCGGGTGAGTCTCACAGTCATTGCGCAGCGAATGGGTATAACGAGCTTTCAGCGTCTGGTGACTGGCCTTGTCTTGAGTACCTTGCTGGTCGGATGTTCCAGCACCAAATCAGGGAGTGCGAGCGTCGTCGATCGCAACAACGCGGTCGCTCAGCGTCCGGCCGTGACCACCGGCCAGTATGTTGTCCGCCCCAAGGACACTTTGTTCTCCATCGCTTTTCGCTACGGTTGGGACTACAAAGCCCTCGCGGCACGGAACAACATTCCTACGCCTTATACGATCCATCCGGGTCAGACAATTCGCTTCGACGGTCGCAGCGGTTCAACACCGACGACGGTAGTGAGTTCATCCAGTTCCTCGCCTTCATCGTCGAGTAAAACCACGGTAATTCGGCGTCAGGCAAATGGCGCGACGACCACTACAACAGTGCTTGCACCGTCCGTCGCCAACAAACCGGCCCCCGCTCCACTGCCTCCTGCCGGTCCGGCCCCGACGGGCTGGGGGTGGCCTTCTAGTGGCATTCTGATTGGTAAATTCTCTTCAAACGGTAGTTTGAATAAAGGAATTGATATCGCCGGAGATTTGGGACAGCCTGTTTTAGCTGCGTCTGATGGGACGGTGGTATACGCCGGGAGTGGCTTAAGGGGCTACGGCGAATTAGTCATCATCAAACACAGCGATACCTACGTCAGTGCCTACGGACATAACCGCAGGCTGTTGGTTCGGGAGGGGCAGCAGGTCAAAGTCGGACAGACAATTGCCGAAATGGGGTCAACGGGTACAGACCGGGTGAAACTGCATTTTGAGATTCGCCGACAAGGTAAACCTGTAGATCCGCTGCAATTCCTGCCACGTCGTTGATTTGTTAGCCAGCCTGTTCCGTCACGTAGAGGGAACAGGCTCCAGCGTTGCCAAGGATCAAGGCGCCGCTTGAGCTTGAGGTCGAACTCACCAAAGGACTATAACAATGGCTCTCAGTAAAGAAGTGCCGGAGTTTGACATCGACGATGAGGTTCTCCTGATGGAGACCGGCATCGCCACGGACTCGATGTCGAATGAAGAAGGGGATGCACCACCTTCCGTTCGCGCCAAATCCAAACACTCCGCTTCGCTTAAGCAACACAAGTACATCGACTACACACGGGCACTCGATGCCACGCAGCTGTACCTCAACGAAATCGGCTTTTCCCCATTGCTCTCCCCGGAAGAAGAAGTTCATTTTGCGCGCTTGTCGCAAAGTGGCGATCCGGCCGGACGCAAGCGCATGATTGAAAGCAACCTGCGGCTGGTGGTGAAAATCGCCCGGCGTTACGTCAATCGTGGGCTGTCGCTGCTGGACCTGATCGAAGAGGGCAACCTCGGCCTGATCCGGGCAGTAGAAAAGTTCGATCCCGAACGCGGATTCCGCTTTTCGACCTACGCCACCTGGTGGATTCGTCAAACCATCGAGCGCGCGATCATGAATCAGACCCGGACCATCCGGTTGCCGATCCATGTGGTCAAAGAGCTCAACGTGTACTTGCGAGCTGCACGGGAGCTGACTCAAAAGCTCGATCACGAACCCTCACCCGAAGAAATCGCGAACCTGCTGGAGAAACCGGTAGGCGAGGTCAAGCGCATGCTCGGCCTGAACGAGCGGGTTTCTTCGGTCGACGTCTCGCTGGGTCCGGATTCGGATAAAACCCTGCTGGACACCCTGACCGACGACCGCCCTACCGATCCATGCGAACTGTTACAGGACGACGACCTGTCACAGAGCATCGATCAGTGGCTCTCGGAGCTGACCGACAAGCAACGCGAGGTGGTCGTACGCCGCTTCGGCTTGCGAGGTCATGAGAGCAGCACGCTTGAAGACGTAGGCCTGGAAATCGGCCTGACCCGGGAGCGGGTCAGGCAAATTCAGGTTGAAGGCCTCAAGCGTCTTCGGGAGATCCTCGAGAAAAACGGCCTGTCGAGCGAGTCGCTGTTCCAATAAGCACCTCGTTCACCGGTTACAAAAAGCCCCGACTGACTCGGGGCTTTTTGTTGCCGGGAATATGAGATGTGCGTTGTTTTCAGCACCACCTCAAGTTTGTAGTCTCGCGTTGTAAGTCTTTGCTTACTCTTTCGTAAGTGTTCGTTATTTTTACACCCTGGCAGTTGTCTATTTAGCTTGTGGTGTTTATTTATCTTGTTGATTTATATGATTATTTTTTTAGATTAACGACGTATGACAGACGATGTTAGCGACAGAGGCCGATTGCCCTTGGTGGGGAATTCTCTAGTATCTGAACTGTGTCGACGGATAGACACGCCCTTCAAGGAAGAGGGGAATGGATATCGCAGGGAGCGATTCATCAGGACGATGAAAAGGAACACAAGGAATAGGGAAAAAATGTGGGCGGGTCATACCGCCCCTTTTTTTTTGCCTGCAGAAAAGCAAAAAGGCCCACAAGGGGCCTTTTCTAGAGCGCGAGGGTAATCAGCGTTCGAGGTCTTTAATCTTGCCTTTGACGCCATCCCACTCTTCGGCATCGGGCAACGATTCTTTCTTCTCGGTGATGTTGGGCCAGATTTCCGCCAGCTCAACGTTCAGCTGAATGAATTCCTGCATATCTTCCGGAACTTCATCTTCAGAGAAGATGGCCACGGCAGGGCATTCTGGTTCGCACAGTGCGCAGTCGATGCACTCATCCGGGTGAATCACCAGGAAGTTCGGGCCTTCGTAAAAGCAGTCCACCGGACAGACTTCTACGCAGTCGGTGTACTTGCACTTGATGCAGTTGTCGGTGACGACGAAGGTCATTTCTAATTCTCTCCTCAGGCGGCGGCAGCGGAGCCCCTTCAGGACGGGGTCGCCAGGTTCGGGAGCGATAGTCTGCAGGCCAGGCTATTAGCCTGCAGCATCCCAAACCGCGCGAGATTCTAACAGCTTGCAGGCAAGTGCGTTAGATCCGTGTCTTTAATGTATAGAGCATTTCGAGTGCTCGACGCGGTGTCATGTCGTCCAGATCAAGTTTGGCCAGTTCATCCAGTACCGGATGCGGCAGGCTGGCGAACATGTCGCTCTGCTGCGGCGTGACCGGTTTGCCTTTGACCGGCTTCGGAACCTCATGAGGCAACGCTGTGGATTCCAGTCGGCTCAGATGTTCGCGAGCCCGCACGATCACTTCGCTCGGCACACCGGCCAACTGAGCAACCGCCAGGCCATAGCTCTGGCTGGCAGGCCCAGGCAACACGTGGTGCAGGAACACGATGCGGTCATTGTGTTCGGTGGCATTGAGGTGCACGTTGGCTACTAGTGGCTGGGCTTCCGGCAGCACTGTCAGCTCGAAATAGTGGGTAGCGAACAGTGTATAGGCCCGTAGGTACGCCAGACGCTCAGCGGCGGCCCAGGCCAGGGACAGACCGTCGAAGGTGCTGGTGCCGCGGCCGACTTCGTCCATCAGCACCAGGCTGCGTTCGGTGGCGTTGTGCAGGATGTTCGCGGTTTCGCTCATCTCAACCATGAAGGTCGAACGCCCGCCGGCCAAGTCATCGCTGGAACCGATCCGGGTGAAGATCCGGTCTACCAAAGACAATTCGCAACTGGCCGCCGGCACGAAACTGCCGATATGCGCCAGCAGCACAATCAATGCGGTCTGACGCATGTAGGTGGATTTACCACCCATGTTCGGACCGGTGATCACCAGCATGCGGGTGTTGTCATCAAGGTTCAGGTCGTTGGCCACGAACGGCGTGGTGAGCACTTGCTCGACCACCGGGTGACGACCCTGGCTGATGCGCATGCACGGCTCGCTGACGAAACGCGGGCAGTTCAAGTCCAGATTCAACGCACGTTCGGCGAGGTTGCTCAGCACGTCCAGCTCGGCCAGTGCGGCGGCGGTGTCCTGCAATGGCGGCAATTGGCTGATCAAGTCTTCGAGCAGCGCTTCGTAGAGCATTTTCTCCCGGGCCAAGGCACGGCTCTTGGCCGACAGCGCCTTGTCTTCGAAGGCTTTCAATTCCGGGGTGATGAAGCGCTCGGCACCTTTGAGTGTCTGCCGGCGAATATAGTCCGCGGGCGCCGATTCAGCCTGCTTGCTCGGCAGCTCGATGAAGTAACCGTGAATGCGGTTGTAGCCGACCTTGAGGTTGGCCAGGCCGGTGCGGGCCTTTTCGCGGGCTTCGAGATCTATCAGGAATTGCCCGGCGTTTTCGCTCAGCGATTGCAGCTCATCGAGCTCGCTGTCGTAACCGGTTTTCAACACGCCGCCGTCACGGATGACTGCGGGCGGGTTGTCGATGATGGCTTTTTCCAGCAACGCCGCCAGTTCCGGATAGGTGCTGGTGGTCGTCGCCAGTTGAATGATGTGTGGAGCGTCAAGTTCGGCCATCGCTACCTGCAACTCTGGCAGTGCGCCGAGGGCATCGCGCAGGCGCGCCAAGTCACGAGGACGGGCATTGCGCAGGCCGATCCGCGCGAGAATCCGCTCGATGTCACCGATTTCCTTGAGCTGCGGTTGCAGTTTTTCGAAGCGGTAACCGTCGAGCAGGCAGGTGATAGAGCTCTGGCGCGCCAGCAATACGGTCAAATCCCGCAGCGGACGGTTCAACCAGCGAGTCAGCAGGCGGCTGCCCATCGCGGTCTGGCAGCGATCGACCACCGATTGCAAGGTGTTGTCGCGACCGCCGGCCAGGTTGGTATCCAGTTCCAGGTTGCGACGGCTCGCGCCATCCAGCACCACGGTGTCGTCCAGGCGTTCATGCCGCAGACTGCGCAAATGCGGCAGGGCGGTGCGCTGGGTTTCCTTGGCATAGCTGAGCAGGCAACCGGCGGCGCCGATGGCCAAGGTCAAGTTCTCGCAGCCGAAACCTTTCAGGTCCTGGGTGGAAAACTGCTGGCAAAGACTTTTCAACGCCGAGTCGCGTTCGAAATCCCACGGCGCACGGCGACGAACCCCACGACGTTTTTCCGCTGGCAGATCTTTCGGCCAGTCGTCCGGGATCATCAGCTCTACCGGATTGACCCGCTCCAGTTCCGCCAGCAGATTTTCCCAGCCTTTGATCTCCAGCACAGTGAAGTTGCCGCTGGTGATGTCCAGCACCGCCAGGCCGAACAGGCGCTCGTCACCCAGCACCGCCGCAATCAGGTTATCCCGGCGCTCATCCAGCAGCGCTTCATCGCTGACCGTGCCGGGGGTGATGATCCGCACCACCTGACGATCCACCGGGCCTTTGCTGGTGGCCGGGTCGCCGACCTGCTCACAGATCACCACCGACTCGCCGAGCTTCACCAGTTTCGCCAGGTAACCTTCCGCGGCGTGGTAAGGAATCCCACACATTGGAATCGCCTGACCTGCCGATTGCCCACGGGCGGTGAGGGTGATGTCCAGCAACTTGGCAGCCTTCTTCGCGTCTTCATAGAAGATCTCGTAGAAGTCGCCCATGCGGTAGAACATCAGCTGGTCAGGGTGCTGGTTTTTCAGGCGCCAATACTGCTGCATCATTGGCGTGTGAGAGGACAGATCGGAGAGCGCTTTATTCATCGGATATAGGCAAATTCGTTGAAAGGTGTAGGGCAAAGGAGGGGCATCGGCCCGGCTTTTCCGCGATGGACGCAAGGTTACCATGGGCGGTCCGGCCTACGCTGGCATGAAAGCCTTGCAGAAGGTTTTCGTGATGCATGCACGATTTATGCGTTATTTATGCAATTTGGCATTTGTTTTCCGAAAAAGATCAAGCACTATGCGCGTTATGCAAAAACGCAATGTTTCTACCGTATTAAGAGCGCTGCTCGACCAGCACGGGATCTCCCCCACGGAGCTTCACCGTCGCACTGGCGTGCCTCAATCCACTCTCTCGCGCATCCTCAGCGGGAAAATCGTCGATCCTTCGGATAAGCACATCTCGAAGATTGCCGAGTACTTCGGCGTGAGTACCGATCAATTGCGGGGGCGCGCGGATGTCGCGCCGGTCGCCGGCGTCGGGCGCGGTGAACTGCATTCGGAACTCAAGGACATAAGCCTGTGGGACGACGATACGCCAGTCGATGACGACGAGGTGTCGGTCCCGTTTCTTCGCGAGGTTGAATTGGCTGCTGGATCAGGAAGATTCGTCATCGAAGAGAGCGAGCGCTCTAGTCTGCGCTTTGGCAAGCGTAGTTTGCGCCACAACGGCGTGCAATTCGACCAAGCCAAGTGTGTGACCGTGCGCGGCAACAGCATGTTGCCGGTGCTGCGCGATGGCGCCACCGTTGGGGTGAATGCCGGTAAATGCGGGATTGGCGACATCATCGACGGCGACCTGTACGCCATCAACCACAACGGCCAATTGCGGGTAAAACAGCTTTATCGCTTGCCATCCGGTATCCGCCTGCGCAGCTTCAATCGTGACGAGCATCCGGACGAGGACTACACCTTTCAGGAAATCCAGGAAGAACAGATTGTCATCCTCGGTCATGTCTTCTGGTGGGGAATGTACGCCCGCTAACATCCCCGCTGTCAGATAAAACCTGCTATCCGGCGCAATGCTGTCCACTTAAACGCGACTCTTCAATCATGCCTGCCTTTGTGGCGAGCGAGCTTGCTCGTGCTGGGGTTGCGCAGCGGCCCGATTTTTGTGAGTGCTACGCACTCAAGCGGGAGCAAGCTCCCTTGCCACAGGTTTCTCACGGACTCAACACTCCTTAAGTGAACAGCATTGCGCTACCCGACGGGTTTCGAAAACCGACCTGATGCCCTTTGTCTACCGAGCGCTCAATGCGTTTGTGCATCTCATTTGCCTAAAATAAATGCATTGATGCATTGACTGTATATGCATTAATGCATATTCTTTGTCCCAAGCCGTTCAACAAAGGGCTGTCGGCCAGGAAAGGCGCAGGACCACTTTACTGAAAAGCCTGGGTAACCCTTTTTGGAATGCCTACTGCAAGAGACACCGTTTGAACCCAACACACTTCACTCACCTCCGGGAGGCGCGACATGGCAAACGAGCAGCAAGCGTTGCTGGACATGCCGATCTGGCTGGGCATCGGTCTCGCCCTGGTGGGCGGGGTATCCGGCGAAATGTGGCGCGCCGACAAGGAGGGCGCTCGGGGCTGGTCGCTGTTGCGGCGCCTGGCACTGCGTTCCGGAGCCTGCATGATCTGCGGGATCTCGGCCATCATGCTGCTATACGCCGCCGGCGTGTCGATCTGGGCCGCAGGCGCCTTCGGCTGCCTGACGGCAATGGCCGGGGCGGACGTGGCCATCGGGCTTTATGAGCGCTGGGCCGCCAAGCGGATTGGCGTTTGCGAAGTGCCACCGCGCGATTCTCGTCCCGATCAACGGTGAAGCGGTGTCGCTGATCTTCGCGTTGCTATCAGGGAGGCCATTAATGCCTGCCATCATCGGAAAAAACCGATGCTCAACGAATTATCGCCATCACCGCCGCAGGCGATAGCGGACTGATTGCTCTGCAGGCCTGTCAGGTCTATGTCAGAGCCCTCACTCGCTAACATTTTGATCGATCCTGAACCTTGCAAGCGCGATCCGCTCGTGTACGGTAGGCCTCATTCCGCTCGATCAGGAGAGAGCCGTGAAAGATATCACTCAGCTGGCCGCTGAACTTGGCAGACGCTTGCAGGTTCTCAATGCTCACGTCACCACCGCCGAATCCTGCACTGGTGGTGGGATAGCCGAGGCGATCACCCGCATTCCTGGCAGTTCGGCGTGGTTTGAGGCCGGTTATGTCACTTACTCCAACCGCCAGAAAACCCGGCAACTGGATGTCCCGGCCGAGTTGTTTCCAAACGTCGGGGCGGTCAGTCGCGAGGTGGTCGAGGCCATGGTCCGCGGCGCGCAGGAAAAAAGCCGGGCGCGTTTTGCCGTGGCGGTGAGCGGTGTAGCCGGGCCGGACGGCGGTTCGCCGGCCAAGCCGGTGGGCACTGTGTGGCTGGCCTGGGGCGTCGGCGAGCAGGTGTTCAGCGAGGTGCAGTACTTTGCCGGTAACCGTGACGAGGTCCGCCGACAAACGGTGAAGGCCGCGCTAGAGGGGCTGCTGCGGCATGCCGCTGGAGAAATCTCAAATCAGGGGTAGGCGATCCTGAAACGCTGTGGAATAATACTGGCTACTTATACAGGTGTTGGCCGTCAGGCCTTATTGATTACGTGAGGACTTTAATGGACGACAACAAGAAGAAAGCCTTGGCTGCGGCCCTGGGTCAGATCGAACGTCAATTCGGCAAGGGTGCCGTAATGCGTATGGGCGATCAGGACCGTCAGGCGATCCCGGCCATTTCCACTGGCTCTCTGGGTCTGGACATCGCTCTCGGCATTGGCGGTCTGCCAAAAGGCCGTATCGTTGAGATCTACGGTCCTGAATCCTCCGGTAAAACCACCCTGACACTGTCGGTGATCGCCCAGGCTCAAAAAGCCGGCGCGACCTGCGCATTCGTCGACGCCGAACACGCCCTCGACCCTGAGTACGCCGGCAAACTGGGCGTCAACGTCGACGACCTGCTGGTTTCCCAGCCGGACACCGGCGAGCAAGCCCTGGAAATCACCGACATGCTGGTGCGTTCCAACGCGGTTGACGTGATCATCGTCGACTCCGTGGCGGCTCTGGTGCCGAAGGCTGAAATCGAAGGCGAAATGGGTGACATGCACGTGGGCCTGCAAGCCCGTCTGATGTCCCAGGCGCTGCGTAAAATCACCGGTAACATCAAGAACGCCAACTGCCTGGTGATCTTCATCAACCAGATCCGCATGAAGATCGGTGTGATGTTCGGCAGCCCGGAAACCACCACCGGTGGTAACGCGCTGAAGTTCTACGCATCGGTGCGTCTGGACATTCGCCGTACTGGTGCGGTGAAAGAAGGTGATGAAGTCGTCGGTAGCGAAACACGCGTCAAAGTCGTTAAGAACAAAGTGGCTTCGCCGTTCCGTCAGGCTGAGTTCCAGATTCTTTACGGTAAGGGCATCTATCTCAACGGTGAGATGATTGACCTGGGTGTTCTGCACGGTTTCGTCGAGAAGTCCGGCGCCTGGTACGCCTACAACGGCACCAAGATCGGTCAGGGCAAGGCTAACTCGGCCAAGTTCCTTGCAGACAATCCGGAAATCGCCGCGACGCTTGAGAAGCAACTGCGCGACAAGTTGCTGACCCCAGCGCCGGACGTCAAAGCATCGCCGGTCAAAGAGACGGCTGATGACCTGGCTGACGCTGATATCTGATTGCTCCGATGACGACCGCCGTACTCGATACACTCGTCGCGGTGCGGCGAACCGCAATGGACCTGCTCGCGCGACGCGAGCACGGTCGAGTCGAGCTGACGCGTAAACTGCGTCAGCGCGGCGCCCTCCCTGAAATGATCGACGCAGCACTCGACCGCTTGACGGAAGAGGGCCTGTTGTCCGAATCCCGTTACCTCGAAAGCTTCGTTTCCTACCGTGCCCGTTCCGGTTATGGCCCTATGCGTATTCGCGAAGAGTTAAGCCAGCGCGGCCTGCAACGTGCCGACATCGAACTCGCCTTGCGCGAGAGCGGTATCAACTGGCAGGGGCAGCTGGAAGATACCTGGCGGCGCAAATTTGCTGGTCACCTACCGATAGACACTCGGGAACGTGCAAAACAGGGCAGGTTCCTGAGTTATCGGGGATATTCCATGGAAATGATCAGCCACTTGTTCAGCGGCCGAGGGATGGACGATTAAATAAAACGGCCCGCTATTTCGATAGCGGGCCGTTTTTTTTGCCTTACGTCACCTTGAACGGCTCACGCGCGCGTTGTTTCGCCTGGGGTTTGGATTGGGCCCAGTTTTCCGGCAGGTTGATGTAATCCACCAACTCCCGCAGACGGCCATGATCACGGGCATTGAAAGTGAAGGCCAGTCGCGCCAGATGGCTGAACTGTGGTTCGTCGTGTTCCTCACCGCTGTAGGCGTGCTGATGGAAATGATCGCTCAGGCACAGGTCGGCGAATGCCTCCTGCATGTGTTCGAGCGCCCGGTCGCTGAGTTTGTGGTTCATGCGAATCACGAACTGATGCTTGAGCCAGCGGCTGGAGTGGAAGTTGCTGTAGAACTGATTGATCTGCTCCACTGCCTCTTCGGCACTGTAGACCAGGCTCAACAGCTTCATGTCGGTCGGCAGGATGTAAAGATTTTCCTCCAGTTGATGGTGAATGAAGTCCAGCGCGCCTTGCCAGAACCTGCCGCCTGGCGCATCCAGTAGCACCACGGGCACCAATGGGCTTTTGCCGGTCTGAATCAGAGTCAGCACTTCCAGCGCTTCATCCAGCGTACCGAAACCGCCTGGGCACAGCACCAGCGCATCGGCCTCCTTGACGAAGAACAGCTTGCGGGTAAAGAAAAAGTGAAAGGGCAGCAGGTTTCCGGTGCCATTGACCGTGGGATTGGCATGCTGCTCGAAGGGCAGGGTGATATTGAATCCCAGGCTGTGTTCCAGGCCGGCACCTTCGTGGGCCGCCGCCATGATGCCGCCGCCGGCACCGGTGATGACCATCATGTCCGAGCGCGCCAGGGCGGCGCCAAGCTCTCGGGCCAAACCATACAGTGGGTGTTCTATCGGCGTGCGGGCCGAGCCGAAAACGGTGACTTTGCGTCGCCCCTTGAACTGCTCGAGCACCCGGAAGGCATGCTCGAGTTCGCGCAGGGCTTGCAGGGTAATCTTGGCATTCCAGCGGTTGTGATCTTCCTGGGCCATGCGCAGCACAGTCAGGATCATGTCGCGGTAAATCGGGATGTTAGGGCTGTTGGGTGAAACCAGGTTGAGTTGTTCTTCGACCTTGCTGGTGAGGTCGTGGCCGCTTTCTTGAAAATGACGGCTCAGGAGGTCATTCGGTTGGTAAGGCATTCAACTTCTCCTTCTGCACAGAACCCTTGGCCCGACAAAACAGTCGTCGGCGCCGCGACACCCCTTGTGTCGCTGTCTGCCCAAGCCCTTGCCTGGGCGCTCCACCTGACTCGTTTGCAATCGAGCCATCCATACGGGCTCTGTTTATCCCTTGAATGAAAGAAACGTTCGCACAATAAGGCACGCAATGGGCAGCCCCTTTTCTGCCCTGAAAAAAACAACGTGAACACTATGAATTTAGACCCTCGCAACGATTTGCGCTGCCTGATCATTGCGCCGCAAAGTCTTTCCTGGCAACCGCTTATTGACCATTTGCAAGGTGCTTTCACCGCTCGTCTGAACGCAAGCCGCATGTCCTGCGCTCTGATTTACTAAGTGACAGGCGTACACGACAACTTTGCGTCAAAGGCAGACGCAACGTTCAAGCAATTCAGGGATTTATCGCGTGGTCAACGGTGGTCGATGCGTGCAGGGAGGCGGTAAACCATGCCCAGAGTCACTCTGGAGATCGATGCGCAACTGTATCGATTGCTGAAGTTATCAGCCGAGACCAATCATTTGAGTCTCGAAGAGGAGTGCTGCCGACGTCTGGAGGGCGGGGAGCGACGTTCGCGTTACTTGCAGGCGCTGTTGGCAGAACTGCGCGCCGAGGATGAACAGCGGCGCGCCAATTCCCGTTGATTACTTTTTCTTGGCCGGTGTGGCTTTCGGGCAATCCGATTCCTGGAAGCTTGCGGAGCCGACCGGGCGGTTGGTTTTCACTTCGGTGAAGTCGTAACGCATGATCGCGCCCTTGGCCATCAGCTTGCGGAACCCCTCGTTTCTGCAGACGGAGGCGCCAAGCTGAAAGTACACGGCTTTCGGATCGGCGCGCATCTTGTCGGCGTGGCTACTCTGAACGCTCAGGTGGTTGATCAGCTGATTGCCTTCGACGGTATAACCCTGATCCTGAATGTCTTCGTTGATCGCCCGTGGAGTGCCGACACTGCTTTGTACGGCGACGTTTCGCAGCTCTCTGTTCAGATTCTGCTCACTCAAGGACGCAGCCTGAGCACTGAAGGACGACGCCAGCAAAACGGCAGCGGTGGGAACGATAAGGCGCAGCATGAAACTCTCCTGGTTCAGTGACTGGTGGTTCGACCCGTCACGTGACTGTGCGTTCAGTGGCGGCGAATTATAGGGGAGGTGGCCTGGTCGGTACAGGCTTGCGCCGGCTGCTCTGGTAAACTGCTGGCCTTTATTGCCTTGCCGAGTGCCGTTTGTGTCGAGTTTTCCTGTCTGCGGGTGTTGCCCACGATGAACCACGCCCCCAACGCCGTAGCCCGCTTGCGCGATCAGCGAGAGGAAGAGGGCATCAAGCCGATTCAGGCCCGTGGCTGGCGAGCAACCCGTTGCCGTGCCTGCCGTGTGATCGAGAGTCACTGCCTATGCGCCTGGCGCCCGCAGGTCGACACCCGTAGCGGTGTGTGCCTGATCATGACCAACAAAGAAGTGTTCAAACCGAGTAATACCGGTTGGCTGATAGCCGATGTGGTGCGCGACAACCATGCATTCATCTGGTCGCGCACGGAAGTCGATGAACAACTGCTGGCGCTGCTGGCCGACCCGCAATGGCAACCGTATCTGGTGTTTCCAGGCGAATACGTCGAGCCCGAGCGAGTAACCCACAGCGTCGAGGTCGATAGCACCAAGCGGCCGCTGTTCATTCTGCTGGACGCCACCTGGACCGAGGCCCGGAAGATTTTCCGGAAAAGCCCCTATTTTGATGCATTGCCGATTCTGAGCCTGCTTCCCGAGAAGCTTTCACGGTACCGGTTACGCAGATCCACTCGCAGCGAGCACCTGTGCACCGCCGAAGTGGCGGCGCTGTGCCTCGATCTTGCCGGCGATACAGACGCAGCCTTGGCGCTGGACGCTTATTTCGATGTGTTCAGTCAGCACTATATGGACGCTAAGCATCAGCTGGATATGAATGTTGCAACACCGGCTCACGCCGAGCTGATGCCCTTTGTGCAGAACGTGGCGGCCGTCGTTTGCTGAGCGTCGTCCATACTGCAAAGAACAGGGCTGGCTGGCAGGGCCATGCAACTTGACCACCCTGGCTTCGCTGGGCATGCTTGGCGCCGATTTGGCGAGGCCTGAATGCATCGGGCATCCCATGAAAAAAACAGGATCATTTGAAGAATGGCCACATACGAAATCCTGATTGCCGATGACCACCCTCTTTTTCGTAGCGCCCTGCATCAAGCATTGACCCTGGGCCTGGGCCCGGATGTCCGTCTGGTGGAAGTGGCGAGCATTGCCGAGCTGGAAACCCGTTTGGACGAAAAAGCCGACTGGGATCTGGTATTGCTGGACCTGAACATGCCTGGGGCTTACGGTTTTTCCGGGTTGGTGCTGTTGCGTGGGCAGTACCCGCAGATTCCAGTGGTGATGGTGTCGGCTCAGGAAGAAGCGTCGATCATGGTGAAATCCCGTGAATTCGGCGCCAGCGGTTTCATTCCCAAGTCCAGTGATTTGAGTGTCATTCAGAAAGCCGTACGCGCGGTGCTCGATGGCGATGTTTTCTGGCCGCCCCAAGCCTTCGAAGCGGTCAGCGTTTCCGACGAAGCCAAGGCTGCCAGCGAAGGCCTTGCCAGCCTGACACCCCAGCAGTTCCGAGTGTTGACCATGGTCTGTGAAGGTTTGCTGAACAAGCAGATTGCTTACGAGTTGAGCGTTTCCGAAGCGACGATCAAGGCCCACGTCACGGCCATTTTCCGTAAGCTGAATGTGCGTACCCGGACTCAGGCAGCGTTGCTCTTGCAACAACTTGAGTCAATTTCTAGCCACTAAGGTGCTACGTGTTCACGCTTTTTTGACTTCGCTTAATCTAGCTTTCCCACTCCTTTTTGGTCAGTTGCCTACTTTATGTCACCTTTCAAAGGCCAGACCGGCCTCAAACGCATCCTCAACGCCTCTGGTTACTCTCTGGACGGCCTGCGCGCGGCCTTCACCGGTGAAGCAGCCTTTCGGCAACTGGTGTTGCTCAACGTCATCCTGATTCCGCTGTCATTCTTCCTGAACGTCAGCCGCGTCGAGCAGGCACTGCTGATTGCGGTCTGCCTGTTGGCGTTGATCGTCGAGTTGCTCAATTCGGCGGTGGAAGCGGCCATCGACCGCATTTCCCTTGAGTTGCATCCGCTGTCCAAGAACGCCAAGGACATGGGCAGCGCCGCTCAATTGGTGGCATTGAGCATGATCGCGCTGGTGTGGGCGGTGATCCTGCTTTAAGCGATGGTGGGCAGGACGATCTCGTCGCTGCGCTGAACCCCGGCGGTGAACGCGCGGCACAGTTCGAGGAATTCGCGCATCGCCGACGTCTGATATTTCTGCTTGTGCCAGATGAAATAGAACTGCCGCGCCAGGTCCAGATCCGGTGTTTCCACGGGCACCAGGCTGCCACGGCGGAACGCATCGCGCAGCGCCAGGCGCGAAATGCAGCCAATCCCCAAACCTGATTCCACCGCGCGTTTGATCGCTTCGGTGTGTTCCAGCTCCAGGCGAATGTTCAGCGCGCTGCGATGGTGTCGCATGGCCTGGTCGAACGTCAGCCGTGTGCCCGAGCCTTGCTCGCGAAGAATCCACGCCTCATGACTCAGTTCTTCCATGGTTGCTAATCCACGTTTAGCCAATGGATGCTGGGGCGCGCAGAACACCACCAGCTCATCTTCGACCCAACTCTGCACTTCGATGTCCGGATGGCTGCAGTCGCCTTCGATTAGACCCAGATCAATTTCATAATGCGCGACCTGTTGCACGATGTTGGCAGTGTTCTGCACATGCAGCTTCACCTGGCTTTCCGGATGGCGCTGCATGAAGCTGCCGATCAGCAGGGTAGCGAGGTAATTGCCGATGGTCAGGGTCGCGCCGACCGCCAGCGAGCCAAAACCGGACTTGCCATTGAGCAAGTCTTCAATCTCCTTGGCCTGGTCGAGCAGGGCCACCGCCTGCGGCAACAGCTGTTTGCCGAGGGCGTTGAGGCTCAGCCGTTTGCCGGCGCGATCGAACAGTTGGCAGCTGCACTGACGCTCTAGCTCGGTGATTGAGGTGCTCGCCGCCGATTGTGAGAGGTTGAGCGTCAATGCAGCACGGGATACGCTTTCCTGCTGGGCGACGGCGACGAATACTTGAAGTTGACGGAGAGTAAATCGCATATCGATATAACCGATAACCCTTATCTTAATAATCCAGTTAACAGATATTGTCGCTGCCATTAGAATGCGCTGCAATTGCGCACATCATCGGCGCAGGCAAATCTCCAGGAGTCCCACGTACATGAGCAACATGAACCACGAGCGTGTCCTCAGTGTTCACCACTGGAACGACACTCTGTTCAGCTTCAAGTGCACCCGCGATCCGGGCCTGCGCTTCGAGAACGGTCAGTTCGTGATGATCGGCCTGCAACAGCCCAACGGCCGCCCGCTTATGCGCGCTTACTCGATTGCCAGCCCGAACTGGGAAGAGCATCTCGAGTTCTTCAGCATCAAGGTGCCTGATGGCCCGCTGACTTCCCAGTTGCAGCATCTGAAGGAAGGCGACGAGATCATCATCAGCAAAAAGCCTACCGGCACCCTGGTGCTGGATGACTTGAAGCCTGGCAAACATTTGTACCTGCTCAGCACCGGTACCGGTCTGGCGCCGTTCATGAGCGTCATCCAGGACCCGGAAACCTACGAGCGTTTCGAAAAAGTGATCCTGTGCCACGGCGTGCGTTACGTCAATGAAGTCGCTTACCGCGAGTTCATCACCGAGCACTTGCCGCAGAACGAGTTCTTCGGCGAGGCGCTGAGTGACAAGTTGATCTACTACCCGACCGTGACCCGCGAGCCGTTCGAGAACGAAGGCCGCCTGACCGACCTGATGCGCAGCGGCAAGCTGTTCAGCGACATCGGTCTGCCACCGATCAACCCGCAGGACGACCGCGCCATGCTGTGCGGCAGCCCGAGCATGCTCGACGAGACCAGCGAAGTGTTGAACAGCTTCGGCCTGAAAGTTTCGCCGCGGATGCGCGAGCCGGGTGATTACCTGATCGAGCGTGCGTTCGTCGAGAAGTAGGTTTCGCTGAAAAATGTGGGAGCGGGCTTGCTCGCGAAGACGGTTTAACATTCAACGATGATGTTGACTGAGAGTCCGCTTTCGCGAGCAAGCCCGCTCCCACATCTATGGTTACCCCCTTTTCTGCAATACTGTTTT
>NZ_AZRW02000004.1 GCF_000512695.2 Pseudomonas sp. QTF5
TCCCCCTTCGGTTTTTACCGGACACTAGTGACGCTCTGCGTGGGAATGCAGCCCGTGACGCTCTGCGTCACATCGGTGTCTGGCTCGACAGCGGCGGTGTGGCTGGAACGCGGAGCGTCCCTTGAGGCATTCCTACGCGGAGCGTGGGAACGATCACCGTGTAGAGTTGGCGAAATCAGGATTGTCCGCTCAGCAGCCCAGCGGGAGCAAGCTCCCTCGCCACAGCAAGCCCCCTCACCACAAAACTCCGGTTACGGCTGAAGTCCGGTGATCAGATGAACAACCCCATCCCCCAGCATCATCACCCCCGGCACCCCCGCCACCGTCAACGCCTGCCGATCCATTCGCGTCATGTCCCGCAATTCCACCCGCACCCGGGTCAGCGCCACTGGCTGTTGCGACTTGAGGTTATCCACACCACCCAGGGCGGCGACGACATTCGCGGTCAAACCGAAAACAGGCTGAGCCACCACTTTCGGCTCATCCACTACCAGGTCCGGCGTCAATGCTTTCCAGAACGCCCGCTGCATTTTCTCGAACATGCTCAGTTCTCCAGAATCAATGAAGTATCGACCGTCGCCTCACGGTGCAGCCGCAGTGCCTCGCGCACTTGCTCGGCACTTTCCAGCCCCAGCACCTGCTGGGCGATGGCTTGGCAGTCCAGCAGATCCACTTCGCGAACTGCCGCTTTGATCGCTGGAATCAACGGCACGCTCACCGACAGTTCATCCACCCCAAGCCCCAGCAACAGCGGCACCGCCAGTTTTTCCGAAGCCATGGCGCCGCACACACCGACCCATTTGCCATGGGCATGGGCGGCTTTCACGGTATTGGCGATCAAACGCAGCACCGCCGGATGAAAACTGTCGGCCTGACTGGCCAGCCGTGGGTGATCGCGGTCCATGGCCAGGGTGTACTGGGTCAGGTCGTTGGTGCCAATGGAGAAGAAATCCACCTCGGGCGTAAACAGATCAGCCATCAGTGCCGCCGCCGGCACTTCGATCATGATCCCCAGCTTCGGTAGTTCGGTAAGCCCTAATGCCAGCGCCTCTTCTTCAAGCAGCTGACGGGCCTGCCGCAACTCCGACAGCTGCGCGACCATCGGCAGCATGATGTGCAGGCGAGCCAGCCCGGCGCTGCTCAAAATCGCCTTGAACTGATGGCGCAACAGCTGCGGGCGCTCCAGGCACAAACGAATTCCGCGCATACCCAAAAACGGATTGGTTTCGCGCTCCATCGGCACATAGGCCAACGGTTTGTCACCGCCGACATCCAGGGTTCGCACCACCAGATTGCGCGCCGGCCCCAAGGTGCGGGCGATGGCGCTGTAGGTGGAGGCCTGCTCGTCATGGCTCGGTGCGTGGTTGCGATCCAGATAAAGAAACTCCGAACGCAACAGACCGACGCCCTCGCCGCCCAGCGCCATGGCCTGTTCGGCTTCGGCCAGCGAAGCGATATTGGCGGTGATTTCAACGTGATGCCCATCGCGGGTACAGGCGGCCAGTCCTGCATTTTCCAGTTCGTATTGTTGGCGTTTCTTTTGTCGCTGACGATTGGCTTGCAACTGCTCAATGGCCGCCAGCTCGGGATCCAGCTGCAACTCGCCCTTGTCAGCATCGAGCAACACCCGGGTGCCGTTGGCCAGTGCCAACACCTGAACCGGCAAGCCGCAGATCGCCGGCAAACCGAAGGCCCGCGCCAGAATCGCCACGTGGCTGGTGGCGCCACCGCCGACCGTGGCGAACCCCAGCACCTTGCGCGTGTCCAGGCCAGCCGTCTGGGAGGGCGTCAGTTGCTCGGCAATCAAAATCGCCCCGTCCGGCAACTCCATCGCACGATCTTCTACGCCGAGAATCAGCTTGAGCACCCGTTGACCAACGTCGGCCAAATCCGCCGCCCGTTCGGCCAGCAAGGCATTGCCCAGGCTTTTGAACAAGGCTGCCGTCGACTCGGTGGCCGCACGCCAGGCGAAACCGGCGCTTTTGCCTGCATCGATCAGTGCCAGGGCCTGATCCAGCAGGCCTGGGTCTTCGAGCAGTTCCTGATGCGCCTTGAAGATGTCTGCCTGGGCGTCACCCGTGGCCTTGTCTCGCAACTGCTGCAAGGCCAGAACCGCCGCCACCAACGCCAGGGACAGGTACTCGCGCTCAACCTGAGGACTAACGCCTGACTCGCTCACCTCGAGAGTCTGCTCGGCAATCTGCACCACTTGGCCAAACGCCGCCCCCGGCGAAGCACAGACGCCGCGCAGCACCTTCAGCGATGAGGCTTCAGCGGCAACCGTCTCAACCTCTGCCATCACCGTCACGGTTTCCCCGCAACCGGCAGCCAGCAACTCGGCCAGCGTCTTGATCGCCATTTCGGCATCCGCGCCCGCCGCGCTGACCTGCAGGATGTCACCATGGGCGGTTTGCAAAGCCATGATCGCCACCAGGGATTTGGCATTCGCGCTGTCCTGCTGTTTATGCAGGCAAATGCTCGCCGAAAAGCCTTTCGCCGCCTGGGCAAACACTGCCGCAGGGCGCGCGTGCAAGCCGTTGGCATTGGGCAACGTCACCGGTTTGGAGAACAGCGCTTCACCCTCCTCCGGCATCGGCTCAGCGGCCACCACTTCGGATGGATTCAAACTCAGCAGCGGCTGACCGCTTTCCACCCCACCTGTTTCGGGCGTCAGCCAGGTGAACGGCTCACCGCTGACCACCAGCATCAAAGTCAACAAACTGCGGGCGTTCAAGGCAATGTAATCGGCATCGAACTCGATCAGCGCCTGCCCCACTGCTACCCGCTGACCTTCCTCCACCAACCGGGTGAAACCTTTTCCAGCCAGATTCACGGTGTCGAGGCCGATGTGCATCAGCACCTGCACGCCATTGTCGTCGGTGATGCTGACGGCATGCCCACTGACCTGCACATTGCTGATCACCCCGGCCAGCGGTGCGCACAAGGTTTGCGAAGTCGGATCGATGCACAGACCGTCGCCGATCACGCGACTGGAAAACACCTGATCGGGCACTTGGTCCAGCGGCATCAGCACGCCGGACAAGGGTGCCAGCAGTTGCAATTGTTGGGGTGTGGCCATGACGTCACCTGCTGTTTTGTTCTTTAAAAGACGCTTGCGATCTCGCGGTACCTGGTAGGAGCTGCCGAAGGCTGCGATCTTTTGATCTTCCGCTTGAGATTCAAGTGAGCCCAAGAGAAAAGATCGCAGCCTTCGGCAGCTCCTACGGGGCTATGCGGCGTTTATTTCCACCAATACTCGACCTGCAATCCGACGTTCGAACCGTGTCGCGCTGTGCCGAAGGCGCCGGTGTCGGACAACGCCGAACCCGCCGCCAGTTCATTGGCCGCCCGTTTGGCCGCCTCGTTCCAGCTGGCATAGGTGTAATACAGACGCACCTCGGGGCGCGCCCAGAATTCCGGGCCCTTGGGCGACCAGGTCGGGGCGAAGGTGAACTTGCTCAGCTTGCGCGTCCCGCCCGTGGCTTCAACCTGATCGTGGCCCAGTTCGGTCACCAGTTTGAACTGCTCGGTGATCGCATAGGCCGGGCGAATCCCGAGGGAAATCCAGTTCTGGTCGGTGCCGTCCGGGCGAATGTCTTTCTGGTAGACCGCCTCGACTTGCCCGCCGAAACGCGGCGTCACTTGCCAGTCGAAGAACTCCACCACCCGGTAGCTTTTGCTGCTGTCGTCCAGCCTCACGTTACCGGTATAGCCCAACCCGGTGCCGGGGCCTTCACCGTACTGAAAGGCCAGTTTATTCTTGCCGCCCAGAAAGCCCTTCTGCACATGCTGGGTGGTAATTGCCCAACCGCGATGAGCGTCACGGCTGTCGGGTTTGTCGATGTAGCTCAAACCGAATTCCAGCTCACCCCCAGGGTTGGTGTTGAAGCCGGCGACGTTGAAATCGTGACGGTTGATGTAGTCTTTCTGGTACAGGTTGTCCTTGCGCGAGAAGGCGTAGCTGTACTTCAGATCACCAATCAGCACATCTTCGATACCGCCGCCGGTGGCGCTCTGGTTCCAGTAGTAGAAGTCGGAAATATGGATATCGTTCCGCTTGTAATAACGCCGACCGGCCCACAGCGAACCACCGTTTAGGCTGGGCATGTTCGACCATTGCGCGTACAGCTGCGGCAGGCGCACCGAGCCGTTGTCACCGTTGAACGTCAGGTCCTTGTCGTATTGGTTATACAGCGATGCCATGCCGTCGACGCTGAGCACCGAACCATCGTCCAGGGTGTACAGATCCTGGCGCAATTCAAGTTCAGCGTACTGCTCACATTCGTTACCCAAGCGGTATTTGGTCTGCGCTCCCGGCAGCTGGAAACACTGCTGTTTACCGCTGTTAACCGAGGTGCCGACGCCGCTGCGCAAGTAACCGGCGAACTCCAGCGCCTGGGCTGACAGTGGTAAAGCCAGGCACACGCCCGCCGCTACAAGGCTGTGATTTATTGTTGTTTTCAAGAACCACCTCATTATTTTTATTGTGTGATGCAGCAAAATCGGCGCGCAAAACTCCCCCGCGCAGCGTTCTGCGTGTTTTTTGAAACGGTGTTTTTTTAGTGGTTAGTCAGGTGCAGCACGAACGACTCAAACGGCCGTAAAAACACCTGCTGATTGCGCAGCGGACAGTCCGGGTAGTTGCTGATGACCAGACGTTGAGCCATCGCTTCATTGATCACGTCTGGCGGTAGTTCGACTTCGCACGGCGCGCCATAGAAGTTGTTCAGCACCAGCAAACGCTCACCATCGCCTTCACGCACATACGCCCAGATTTTCGTGTGCTCAGGCAATAATTGCCGGTAAACGCCATCGGACATCAGCGTTTCACTGCGGCGCAGGGCAATCAGCTGACGGTAGTGATGCAGCACGGAATCCGGATCGTCGAGTTGATGAGCGACGTTGATCTGCGCTGCGTTGGCCGGCACCCCGATCCATGGTTCGGCAGCGCTGAAACCGGCGTTCGGCTCGGCGTTCCAGTGCATCGGCGTGCGACCGTTGTCCCGGGACTTCTGCATGATCGCCGCCATGTTGTCGACGTCACTGCTACCTGCCTCGCGCTTGAGCCGGTGAATGTTCAGGGTCTCGACATCGCGGTACTGATCGATGCGATCGAAGCCCGGATTGGTCATGCCTAGCTCTTCACCTTGATACACAAACGGCGTGCCCTGGAGGAAATGCAGCGCCGTGCCGAGCATCTTCGCCGACACCACCCGATGCTCACCGTCATGACCAAAACGCGAGACCACCCGTGGCTGGTCGTGGTTACACCAGAACAGCGCGTTCCAGCCGCCGCCGGCCTGCATCCCGGTCTGCCAGTCGGAGAGGATGCGCTTGAGTGCGAGGAAGTCGAAATCGGCGCGAACCCACTTTTGCAGGTTCGGGTAATCAACCTTCAGGTGATGAAAGTTGAAAGTCATGGACAGCTCTTTCGACTCCGGCCGCGAGTAACGAATGCAGTGTTCCAGGCTGGTGGATGACATCTCGCCGACGTTGATCAGGTCATGCCCCTCGAACACTTCACGGTGCATCTGCTGCAAGTAGTCGTGGACGTTCGGGCCGTCGGTGTAGAAGCGCCGACCGTCGCTGTTGTCCTCGGGGAAATTCGCCGGCTTGGAAATCAGGTTGATCACGTCCAGCCGGAAACCGCCCACACCTTTGTCGCGCCAGAAACGCATCATCTTGAAGACCTCGGCACGCACCTGGGGGTTGTCCCAGTTCAGGTCGGCCTGAGTGTGGTCGAACAAGTGCAGGTAGTACTGACCGGTCTGGGCCTCGTACTCCCAGGCCGAACCGCCGAACTTGGATTCCCAGTTGTTCGGCTGGTCGCGCCAGATGTAGAAATCGCGGTAAGGGTTGTCGAGGCTGCTGCGGGCCTGCTGAAACCAGGTGTGTTCGATCGAGGTGTGATTGACCACGATGTCGAGCATCAATTTGATCCCGCGCTTGCCCGCCTCGGCGATCAGCAACTCGCAGTCGGCCATGGTCCCGTAGCTGGGATCAATGGCGTAGTAATCGCTGATGTCGTAACCGTTGTCGCGCTGGGGCGAACGCAGGAACGGCGTGATCCACAGGCAATCGACACCCAGCCAGTGCAGGTAGTCGAGCTTGGCCACGACGCCGAGCAAATCCCCCGTGGGGTTGCCGGCGTGGCTGTGAAAACTCTTCGGGTAGATCTGGTAGATCACCGAACGTTGCCAGTCTTGCATGGCGGGATTCCTTCAATAAATTAGTGCGGTGACTGTTCTGGCCCCTTCGCGAGCAAGCCCGCTCCCACATTGGAATGCGGTCAACTGCGGGAGCGGGCTTGCTCGCGAATGCGATCAGGCGACCCGATACCCGGGCCGGACAATCTTCATGCTCAAGCCGCAGGTCAGAACAAACGGCACGACCATGGCAATCACCATCCCGACCACGAACATGGGAATGAACTGCGGAATGATCGAGATAAAACCGGGCAAGCCGCCGACGCCGATCGCCGAGGCCTGGACCTTGTTCAGCGACAGGAAGATGCAGCCCAGCGCCGAGCCGATCAGAGCCGCATAGAACGGAAATTTGTAGCGCAGGTTGACCCCGAACATGGCCGGTTCGGTGATGCCGAAGTAGGCAGAAATCGCCGAGGTCGAGGCCATGCTTTTGTCCCGCACACTGCGGGTCATGTAGAACACCGCCAGTGCCGCGCTGCCTTGGGCGAGGTTGGACATGACGATCATCGGCCAGATGAAGGTGCCGCCCTGAGTGGAGATCAGTTGCAGGTCGACCGCGAGAAACATGTGGTGCATGCCGGTGATCACCAGCGGTGCGTAGAGCAGGCCGAAAATTGCGCCGCCGACCATGGGCGCCAGGTCGAACAGGGTAACCACGCCTTCGGTAATGAGAATCCCCAGATGGCGGGTCACCGGACCAATCACCGCCAGCGCCAGCACACCGGTGACGACGATCGTGGTGATCGGTACCACCAGCAATTGCACCGCGTTAGGCACTCGCGCCCGCAGCCACTTTTCGATGACGCTCATCACATAGGCCGCCATCAGGATCGGCAGGATTTGCCCTTGATAACCGACCTTCTCGATCTGAAACATACCGAGGATGTCGAAGTACGGCAGGCTCTGCCCCTCCAGCCCAGCCACCGCTTTGCCGTAGTTCCAGGCGTTGAGCAGATCTGGGTGCACCAGCATCAGGCCCAGCACGATGCCGAGGATTTCGCTGCCGCCAAAGCGCTTGGCCGCCGACCAGCCCACCAATGCCGGAAGGAACACGAACGAGGTGTTGGCCATCAGGTTGATCAGGCTCCAGAGCCCGTCAAGCTTGGGGTAGGCATCCAGCAGGGTCTTACCCTCGATGAACATGCCCTTGGCGCCGATCAGGTTGTTGATGCCCATCAGCAGGCCGGCAATGATCAGCGCCGGGAGGATCGGCATGAACACGTCGGAAAATACCCGCACCAATCGCTGCATCGGGTTGATCTTGTCGGCGCTTTTCTGTTTGACGTCGGCAATGGTCGAGGCTGCGAGACCGGTTTGCCGGCGTAACTCGGCGTAGACCTTTTCCACTTCGCCGGGGCCGATCACCACCTGGAACAGGCCACCGGTAAAGAACGAACCTTTGACCAGATCGATCTGGTTCAGCGTGGCGCTGTTAACCAGCTTGGGGTCCTTGAGGGCCAGGCGCAGCCGTGTGACGCAATGCGCGGCCTGCTCGAGGTTGTCGCTGCCACCGAGGCTGTACAGCAACTCAGTGACGATGTTCGGATAGTCGTGGCTCATGCTTGTTCTTCCGCTGTAGTTTTTTGTTATTGGCAGCACGCCGAAGCGAAAAGTACTCGTCTGTACGAGTTAAAGCAATAACTCGTACAGACGAGTTTGATTTTGTTTACCCTGAACCCGACAGGCGGCGACATTTCCTACCTCCGAAGTCACAGAAACCCAAAGCCGCATGGACAAACCCCTACCCTGCCCTTAAGGTTCAAAACCTTGAGCACAACGCGGCACAGAGCCATCCCCATGAGTAAATACAACCAGATCTACAGCGATCTGCTTGCCAGCATCACGACCGAACGCCTGGAACGCGGCGCACGACTGCCTTCTGAAACCGAATTGATGGACAGCTATCAGGCCAGTCGCGGCACTGTGCGCAAGGCCATCGAGCAATTGCAGGAGCGCGGTTTCGCCCAGAAAGTCCACGGCAAAGGCACTTTCGTACTGTCGACCAACCCGATCGAATTTCAGCTCGGCGGCATCGTCAGCTTCCAGGAGACCTACCCGCGACTGGGCAACGACGTCAGCACTGAGGTGGTCGAGTTCACACAAATCCCCCTCGAAGGTCCGCTGCTCGAACACATCAAGGCTGCGGAAGGTAGCCTGATCACCCGGATCAAGCGCGTGCGGCGGATTGACGGCAAACGGGTGATCCTCGACATCAACCATTTCGTCAGCGACGTGATTCCCGGCCTGTCCCGCGACATCGCCGAGCACTCGATCTACGCCTTCATCGAACAGACCCTGCAACTGCAAATCGCCTACGCCCAGCGCACCATCGAAGCAGTGCCCCGCAGCAAGGACGACCAGCAACACCTGGACCTCGACGGCCAGAGCCATGTGATCGTGGTCAGTAACCAGACTTTCCTGCAGGACGGTCGACAATTCGAGTACACCGAGTCGCGACATACCCTGGACAAGTTCTATTTTTCGGATGTGGCCCGGCGCTGACACTACACGGTACTGAATCGACAATGGGCATAACTATGTAGTGCACATTCCTTGAGCGAACGGGTCATCCTCGATGCCCATTTCTCAAGGATAGAGAGCATGAACCCGAGTGAAACCCGTCCACTGCCCAATGCCGCCGACAAGGCAGCGCTCAAGGCCATCGCCACCACGGTGATCCAGACGTGCCCCGGCCTGCAAGACACGGCCCACGAAGTTGCCAGCGACCTGTTGAAAAAATACGGCATCGTCGGCCTCGATCCGGATCGGGTGTACTTTCACCGATTCCAGGCCGCCCAGAGTAATTCGAAAACCTTCACCGGCTGGGAGCATGTCAATGAACCTGCCTCGACGCCCCTGAGCTTGACGCAACTGGTCATTCAGCGCTTTCGCGCTACCGACCAAGACAACGCCGATCTACTGGACCTCTATGGTGGCTTTTACACGGCAGGCCCGGAGGCCGGGGACTTCGATGAGAAAAACGAAGTGCGGCTGCACGGCAACGAAGTCCTGAAAGATTTCTGGAACATTAACTTCAGTGATCTGTACACCGCTCGGTTGACCACCTTTTGGGAACGCTCGGCCAGCGACTTCCGAACTCTGACCAAGTGCAACTTCCTGATCAACGCCGTGCAGGCACGGGACAAGCGCCAGTTGAGCGACGACGATTTCAATCTCGTGGTAAACGCCGTCATGGGGCCGATCACCTGGCCGATCAGCCTGCAACAGCTGCAAACGGAACACCCTGATACACAAGGGCGCGTCCGCACCCTGGACGTCGATGGCTACGTCGCCACCAATACTCTGCGGATCGTCGCCCCCAAAGGCCGGCAGATCGTTTACCTGCCCGGTGAAACCAATGCCTTCCAGGTGCTGGAAACCGCCACGGACATGCACTTCTGGATGTTTCAAAGGATGAACACAGAGGATGCACGCCAGGCTTTCATGACTCACTTCGCCCTCGCTGACAGGCAGAAGATCGCCGAGAACATCACCGATATCATGAATCGGCTGGTCAAGACCTGGGGCAAGTACGACCATCACATGATCAACCAGAAAAACCAGATCATTCAGGGTGATGCATTTAGTTGGTTGCGCGATTCCACCAAAGAGGCAATGTTCGCCGAGGCCGAACTGGCGCTGACATCCAATGGCGATCTGCGCAAAAAACTCTGGATCGGATACCTCAGCGCCGGCTTGAAAGTTTTCGGTCCGATGGCCGTCGTCGGCTGGCCAATCGCACTGCCCGTGGTCGGCGCCAGCATTGCCAACATGGGCTTGAACATCGATCAGGCAGTCAATGCCAAAACTGCCGACGAGCGCAAGGCCGGCATTCTTGGCGCCGTGCTGAGTGGTATTGATTTGCTGTTCAACCTGCTCGTCCTGAAAGGCCCCGGCACGCTGCCAGAAATCGGCCCCGAAGTCGATGCCGCCGAAGCGACGGAAATGACCGATCTGATTGAATCGACGCAACCGGTCAAAGGGACCGGCCCGGCGACCGACCTCGAGGTCACGGCACCACGCACTACTCCGTCAAGCGCGAAGGTGCCACAGTCCGGGCTCGCGGATACCGAAGCGCTTGCCGGTGAACTGACTGATGACGTACTCGTCCCTGCCCTGCCAATGGCTGCACAAGGCCCCACGGTGCCGGACAACTGGCAAGCCAACGAATTGCTCGAAGGACTCACGCCTGTCAGCGAGCCCGGAAACTACCAAGGCATCTACCGCCTAGACTCCGAACCTTCCACTGCCATCATGATGAACGACGCTGCGTACTACGTGCGCTTCGAGGGCGACATCAACGGTGAAGGGCACTGGATGATCATCAATCCCGAGTTTCCCAACAGATTCCCGGGATCGATTCCCGTACGCCTGAACGCGGAGGGTAACTGGGGAACGATGCCGCGAAGCGGCCTCAAGGGTGGCGGCAAGACTCCAGGCCTTGCGGGTACAAGCGCACAGTCACCCGTTCGGCTACCCGACTCGCCTTATGAAGTCCCACAGCATTTGAGAGCCGAGCTGGAAGTCGGCGCCGATGGGCATGAACCTTATGCACTCCGTGATGAATACGACAGCCTCAAAGAGTTCGACCCCCACCGAGAATTCAAAGCCATCAGAAAACGCCTTTACCAGGATGCCGTACGTTTTTACGAAAATCCCGACCTCCCACCACGACCACCCATTCCACAACTCGCTCAGAACGCCACGGCAGAAGAGATTATCGACGCAACGCTGGAGCACGCCCGAGGACTGGTCATCGGAGAGAGTCATAGCGATATCGGCAGCAAACAATTCCTGATCGACAACATGGAACTGCTGGCCCGCAAAAAGGTGAAAACGCTCTACATGGAGCATCTGCTGACCGATTTCCACCAAGCAGATCTAGACACTTTTGCCGAGACACACGTGATGTCCATCAAGCTGGAAAAGTACCTTAGAGGTCTCGACATCGGGCAGATGACCGACCCGCTTGGCCGCTACACGTTTCTCGAACTGGTCAAGGAGGCCGGCAAGCACAGGATTCGGGTTCAGGCGATCGATTCCATGGCGAGCTACCGGGTCGAAGGCATGACCTTCCTTGGCCCGCAAGGGCGCGTTATCGACGAAACGGTGCGGCAGAAAATGATGAATTACTTTGCCAGAACCATCATTCGTACCGATCAAGCCATGCGCGGTGCTCACAAGTGGGTGGCGTTAATGGGCAACACACATTCCAATACGTATGAAGGCCTCGCCGGTATCAGTGAGCTTGAGGAAGGCATCGGGATTCGTGTCGAGGATGTTGCCGAAGGCACCGAAACCGGTGTCGATATCGACCCCGGAAGACGTCTTCCCCTCAAGAATATGCCGCACAGCCCCACTGCCGTGGTCAAAGGCGACTTGCGACTGCGAGTAGAAGTGCCGTGGGGGACGCAAAACCTGCAGGAAATCGAGGCGTTATTACCGCGTGCCGGCATGTACACCTTGAAGCAGGAACCGGGTGCTACATACGTGATGCATCGCAGCCGCGCTAAAGAGCTGGTACGCACTGTCATCCAGGAAGATGGAGATCGTTACTACATCGAACGTCCGCAATGGGCCTCGGTGAGCGGAAAACGCTTTGGCAGTATCAGGCAGCTGTTGCAGGCGCTGGACAACATGGGCATGGCATTGGCGGGTTGGTCGAAGCCGCTGTAATCGGCAAACGAAAAAGCCGTGTGAAATCGAGTTTCACACGGCTTGTTTTTACTGCTGCGTTCAAGCCATCACGGCCTGCGCGGGATCACTCCCACTCAATGGTCGCTGGCGGCTTGCTCGACACGTCGTAAGTGACGCGGGAGATGCCTTCGATTTCATTGATGATGCGGCCGCTGACGGTTTCCAGCAGTTCGTAAGGCAGGTGAGCCCAACGCGCGGTCATGAAGTCGATGGTTTCCACGGCCCGCAGGGCAACGACCCAGGCGTAACGACGGCCATCGCCAACAACGCCAACCGATTTCACTGGCTGGAACACCACGAATGCCTGGCTGACCTTGTGGTACCAGTCGGCTTTGCGCAGTTCTTCGATGAAGATGTGGTCGGCGCGACGCAGCAGGTCGGCGTATTCCTTCTTCACTTCACCCAGGATGCGCACGCCCAGGCCCGGGCCCGGGAACGGGTGGCGGTAGACCATGTCGTACGGCAGGCCAAGTTCCAGGCCCAGACGACGGACTTCGTCCTTGAACAGCTCGCGCAGGGGTTCAACCAGCTTGAGGTTCATTTCTTCCGGCAGGCCGCCCACGTTGTGGTGCGACTTGATCACGTGCGCCTTGCCGCTTTTCGCGCCAGCCGACTCGATCACGTCCGGGTAAATCGTGCCTTGGGCGAGGTATTTGATGTTATCCAGTTTGTTGGACTGGGCATCGAACACGTCGATGAAGGTACGGCCGATGATCTTGCGCTTCTTCTCTGGGTCGCTTTCGCCTGCCAGATTGTCGAGGAACTGGTCCTCGGCGTTGGCGCGAATCACCTTGACGCCCATGTTCTCGGCGAACATGGCCATCACTTGCTCGCCTTCGTGCAGGCGCAACAGGCCGTTGTCGACGAAGACGCAGGTCAACTGGTCGCCGATGGCCTTGTGCAGCAACGCGGCAACCACCGAGGAGTCAACGCCGCCGGACAGGCCGAGCAACACGTTGTCGGTGCCAACCTGGGCGCGGACCTGGGCGATGGCATCTTCAGCAATCTTCGAAGGTGTCCACAGGGCTTCGCAGCCGCAGATGTCGAGGATGAAGCGCGAGAGGATGCGACCACCTTGTTTGGTGTGGGTCACTTCCGGATGGAACTGTACGCCGTAGTAGCCGCGAGCATCGTTGAACATGCCGGCAATCGGGCAGCTCGGGGTGCTGGCCAGGATGTGGAAGTCTTCCGGCATCCTGGTGACCTTGTCACCGTGGCTCATCCACACGTCGAGGCCGAACAGGCCATCGGCGTCGATATGGTCTTCGATGCCATCGAGCAGACGGCTCTTGCCGACCACGTCAACGCGGGCATAACCGAACTCACGCAGCTCGGAACCTTCGACCTTGCCACCCAGCTGTTCAGCCATGGTCTGCATGCCGTAGCAGATACCGAAGACCGGTACGCCCAGGTCAAACACCGCTTGCGGGCAGCGCGGGCTGTCGGCTACGTGCACGGACTCGGGGCCGCCGGCGAGAATGACGCCTTTTGGAGCGAATTCGCGAATCGCTTCGTCGTCCATGTCGAACGGATGCAGTTCGCAGTACACGCCGATTTCACGCACGCGGCGGGCAATCAGCTGGGTGTACTGGGAACCGAAGTCGAGGATCAGGATGCGGTGGGCGTGAATGTCGAGGGCCATGTGGTCAGTCTCGTCTATGCAGTTCGGTGAAGAAAATCAGAAACAACTCGGGGCTGAAAACAGCCCCGGTTACTTAACTTATTGCTGGAAGCCTCAACCTACGCGGTAGTTTGGCGCTTCTTTGGTGATTTGCACGTCGTGAACGTGGGATTCGGCCATGCCGGCACCGGTGATCCGCACGAACTCAGGCTTGGTGCGCATTTCTTCGATATCGGCGCTACCGGTGTAGCCCATGGAAGAACGCAGCCCGCCCATCAGTTGATGGATGATGGCGCTCAGGGTGCCCTTGTAAGGAACACGCCCTTCGATGCCTTCCGGAACCAGTTTCTCGGCGCCTGCCGAGGAGTCCTGGAAGTAACGGTCGGAGGAACCTTGAGCCTGGGACATGGCGCCCAGCGAACCCATGCCGCGGTAAGCCTTGTACGAACGGCCCTGGAACAGTTCGATTTCGCCTGGCGCTTCTTCGGTACCGGCGAACATCGAGCCCATCATCACGCAGGAGGCACCGGCAACGATGGCCTTGGACAGGTCACCGGAGAAACGGATGCCGCCGTCGGCGATCAACGGAACGCCAGTGCCTTCAAGGGCAGCGGCGACGTTGGCGATAGCACTGATTTGCGGGACGCCGACACCGGCGACGATACGGGTGGTGCAGATCGAGCCAGGGCCGATACCGACCTTGACTGCGTCAGCGCCGGCTTCGGCCAAGGCCTTGGCGGCAGCGCCGGTGGCGATGTTGCCGCCGATGACCTGCACTTCAGGGAAGTTCTGTTTGACCCAGCGAACGCGGTCGATCACGCCTTTGGAGTGACCGTGAGCAGTGTCGACCACTACCACGTCAACACCAGCGTGGACCAGGGCAGCTACGCGGTCACCGGTGTCTTTACCGGTACCGACTGCAGCGCCAACACGCAGACGACCTTGATCGTCCTTGCTGGCCAGCGGGTAAGCCTTGGCTTTTTCGATGTCGTTGACGGTCATCATGCCTTTGAGGGCGAATTTGTCGTCGACGATCAGCACGCGTTCGATACGGTGCTTGTGCAACAGCTCACGGACGTCGTTCTTGTCGGCGCCTTCTTTGACCGTGACCAGACGCTCTTTAGGCGTCATCACTTCACGGACGCTGGCGTCCATGCGGTTTTCGAAACGCACGTCACGGGAAGTGACGATGCCGACCAGGTCGCCATCGTGCAGTACCGGAACGCCGGAGATGTTGTGCTGGCGGGTGAGTTCGAACAGTTCACGAACCGTGGCGTCAGCCTCGATGGTGATCGGGTCCTTGACCACGCCGGCCTCGTACCGCTTGACCTTACGCACTTCGGCAGCTTGCTGCTCGATGGTCATGTTCTTGTGGATGATACCGATGCCACCTTCCTGAGCCATGGCAATTGCCAAACGGGCTTCAGTAACGGTGTCCATGGCAGCAGAAACCAGTGGAATATTCAGCTCGATGCCACGGGTAAGGCGGGTCTTGAGACTGACTTCGTTAGGAAGAACCTCGGAATAACCGGGCACTAAAAGAATGTCGTCGAAGGTCAGAGCTTCTTGGCTGATACGCAGCATCGCGGGGGCTCCCGAGCGGGAAAATGGAAGCGCGCCATTATAGTCAGACACCCCCTCGGGTTCAATGTAAAACTCTGTCTATTATCGACGCGGTGATCGACGGAGGTTTTGGCACACAAATCCCGTAGGAGCGAGGCTTGCCCGCGAAGGGGCCATCACTGGCGCCAAAAGCTTCGCGGGCAAGCCTTAATGCCAGTCAGTTAAGCGCAATCCATGTGGGAGCGGGCTTGCTCGCGAAGACGGCGGCATAGTCAACATTGATGTCGGGACACACCGCTTTCGCGAGCAAGCCCGCTCCCACAGGTATCGCACCTTAACTGACTGGCATTGGGGCAAGCCTCGCTCCTACATTTACAGTTCGACCTTGACCCAACTCACGGGTTGATCCAGCCAATCGGCAAATTCGTCGATGAAGCTCTGCTTGAACCCGGCCTCGAGCCAGTTGTTGAAGATGAACCCCAGGTTAGAGAAGCCGCATTCCTGCAAGAACAGAAACCCGTTGATGTCGTCTTCATGCCCGCATTCAGGGCAGGTGAAGTTATCGGTGCGCCCTGGCATCCAGTCTTCCAGGCTTTCGAACAGCGCTTCGCCGATTTCCTTGCGGCACTCGGCGCAGCCGGCTTCTTCGAGAAATCCCTTGGCCGGTGTATAGATGCAGCGCTTGGTGATGATCTCCAGGCCATTGACCGGCTCGCCGAACGGCAGCGCGTCAGGGTGCAGGACCACCGCGCGAGCGCCGTCGGCGATGGCGTGGGCCATGCGATTGCCGGTGCGGCCACAGGTGGTCAGCTCTTCTTTAATGATGTTCTTGCGCACCAGCCAACGCACGACCGCCCGGGCCCGGGGTTCGTGTACCGGCAGTATGGAGATTTTCGGGACGATGATGCTTTGGGAGTTCATGGTGCAAGCCTACAAATACTGAATGATCCACCCTTGTGGGAGCGAGCCGGCTCCGGGCGGCGTTCCGACGATGAGGCCATTGCCAGCCAACATTGTTGTTGCCTGACCCACCGTCATCGCGAGCAGGCTCGCTCCCACAGGATTTGCGGCCGGGCAGCTTAATCCCTGACGAAATCCGGTCAAGTACTCAAATAACGCCCGATCAAGGCAATCCCGCTGGCCAGTACCAGCCAGGTCACCAGCCGCACGAATGCCTCGCGGGACAATTTCATGGTCAACCGCCGGCCGATCCACAACCCCAGCGCCATCGCCGGCAACAAACACAGCGCCAATACCAACAAGGGTAGCTCGGCATACACTCCGGCGACGGCAAACAGGCTCAAACGCACCACGGTGCTGCAACTGATCAGCGCACTCTGGGTCGCCCGGGCCGCGTCCTTGGGCAGGCGACTGTTCAAATAGATCGCATATAAAAAGCCGCCACTGCCAAACAACGCCCCGAACATCCCGCCCACCGTGCCCATCGGCACCGCCCACCCGGCGGACAATTGCGCCGGACGGGCTTTAATCCACAGGCTGTAAACCGCATAGGCACTGATAAACAGCCCCATCAATAGCAGCAAAACATCGGATTTCAGGTTCAGCAGAAAAATCACCCCCAACGTGCAGCCCACCGCCATGCACGGCAACAATCGCAGCAACTCGGGGCTCGCCACATTCCGTCGCGAAGGCAGTAAATTGCCGAACGCCGCGACGAAATCCAGCAGCACCAACAGCGGCACGATTTTCGACAGCGGCATGAACAGGATCAGAATCGGCCCCGCCACCAGCGCGGTGCCAAAACCGGCGATGCCGAACACGATGTAGGCCAGGGCAACGCCTAACCCGATCACCAGCCAATCCACCGCACCCCACGGCCATTGGTTTAACAACTCCAGCACACTCATCGTCACGGCTTCCTTTAATTCCTGTGATGACTTTAGCCAGCGCCGAGCGTTGCGACTAATATCTTCAATGTCGACTACTCATCTCGAAAAGGCATGCCTTGTGCTTTCAACCCGTCAATTACGCTACTTCGTGGAAATCGCCGAGAGCGGCAGCTTCAGCGCTGCGGCCGAACGACTGTTTATTGCTCAATCCGCCTTGAGCCGGCAGATCAAGGACATGGAAACCCGGCTGCAAACGCCGCTGTTCGAACGCACCGCGCGCCAGCCCCGACTGACGGCGGCGGGTGAAGCCTTTTTGCCTCGGGCGAGAAACCTGCTGAATGAATTGACCAAGGCCAGCGAGATGGCCACTCAGGTGGGTAACGGTCAACTCGGCGTGTTGCGCCTGAGTCACTCCAGCACTGTGCCCATGAGCGGTCGGCTGCTGCGAGCCATCAGCGTCTATCTGGATCGGCACGCCGGTGTGTCCGTGGACATCGTCAAACTGTCCTCCGAGGCGCAACTGGAAGAATTGGCCGAAGGTCGCCTCGATGTGGGTCTGTTGCGCCTGCCAGTATTGCGTCAGCGTGAAGGGGTGCAGATTGTTCCGCTGTACAGCGAGCGTCTGTTGCTGGCGGTGCCGCCGAATCATCGGCTGGCTGTGGATAAGTCCGCGCAAGGCATCGATCTGGCGCAATTGAAGAATGAAGCGTTTATTTCCATCCCTCATCCACAGCGTGGCGGCCTGAGCTATCTGTCCGCCGAGTTGTGCATGCGCCAGGGGTTCTTTCCCCGGGCGGCTCGAGTGGTGTCGCGCAAAACCACGCAACTGCAATTGATCCAGGCCGGGTTCGGCATCGCGCTGTTACCGGAATCGATGCAAGACATCGCGCCGCCGGATATCCATTTCCTGCCCTTGGCCGACCCCGATTGCCACAGCACCGTCGCCCTCGCCTGTCGGCAACATCCCACGGCACTGGTCCAGCAATTCATCAAAACCTGCACAACCCACTGTGGGAGCGGGCTTGCTCGCGAAAGCGGTGGGTCATTCAACAATGATGGCGACTGACATGACCTCTTCGCGAGCAAGTCGGATCGCCGCACCGCCGCTCCCACAGGGGATTTGTGTTGACTCATGGAGATTGATCGCCGAATGCCTTTAAACTGCGCCCCATGATTAAAGATCCCTTTGCAAGACTCGGCCTGGACCGGGAAGTCCTGACTGTCAGCCAGCTCAACGGCCGCGCGCGGGTGTTGCTCGAAGACGTGTTCAGCAACATCTGGGTCGAAGGCGAAATCTCCAACCTCGCCCGCCCGGCGTCCGGCCATGTGTATTTCACCCTCAAAGACAGCGGCGCCCAAGTCCGTTGCGCGCTGTTTCGCCAGAACGCCGCGCGGGTTCGCCAGGCGTTGAAGGACGGCTTGGCGGTCAAGGTGCGTGGCAAGGTTTCGCTGTTTGAAGGTCGTGGCGATTACCAATTGATTCTCGACACCGTGGAACCGGCCGGTGACGGCGCCCTGCGTCTGGCCTTCGACGCGCTGAAGGAAAAGCTCAGCGCCGAAGGCCTGTTCAGCGCCGAGCGCAAAGTGCCGCTGCCGGCGCACCCGCAACGCATCGGCATCATCAGTTCGCCCACCGGCGCAGTGATCCGCGACATCATCAGTGTGTTCCGCCGCCGCGCGCCGCAGATCCAACTGACGCTGATCCCCACCGCCGTGCAAGGCCGCGAAGCCACCGCGCAGATTGTCCGCGCGCTGAAACTGGCGGACGCCCGCGGTTTCGACGCGCTGATCCTGGCCCGTGGCGGCGGTTCGCTGGAAGACCTCTGGTGTTTCAACGAAGAAGCCGTGGCCCGCGCCGTGGATGCCTGCGTGACGCCGATTGTCAGCGCCGTCGGCCATGAAACCGACGTGTCGATCAGTGACTTCGTCGCAGACGTCCGCGCCCCGACACCCTCTGCTGCTGCCGAACTGCTCGCGCCGGATTCCGGCGATCTGGTGCGGCGCGTCGAAAGTCTGCATCGGCGCCTGGTGATGCGCATTCGCGACCGTTTGATGCGCGACCGGTTGCGTCTGGAAGGCATGGCCCGGCGCCTGCGTCATCCCGGCGAACGTCTGCGTCAGCAAGCACAACGTCTGGATGATCTGGACATGCGCATGCGCCGCGCGTTCGAACGCAGCCTCAATACCCGTCGCGAACGTTTGATCCGTCTGGAAACCCGCCTCGCCGGGCAACATCCGGGGCGGCAACTGGCGATGCTTCGCCAACGCCTCGACAGCCTCGCCGAACGCCTGCCCCGGGCCATGCGTGAAGGGCTTAAGTCCCGCCGTCTGCAACTGCAAAGTCAAATGCAGACGCTGCACGTGGTCAGCCCGTTGGCGACCCTCGCTCGTGGTTACAGCATTTTGCTGGACGAGCGCGGCAACGCGATTCGCAGCGCCGCGCAGACCCATACCGGCCAGCGCCTGAAAGCCAAACTGGGCGAAGGCGAACTGCAAGTGCGGGTCGAAGACAATCACCTGACGCCTGTCACCCTTTCTTTACTGGATTGATCCATGCCGCGTTTTTTAGCTCCGCTGCTGTTGCTGTGCCTGACCTTCAACGCCTACGCCGACAGCTACATCACCCGCCTGTTGAACAAACCGGTGCCGGGCGGCGTGGCGGTGGTGGATCTGGGCAGCTCCGCCCAGGCACCCAAAGCCAGCTATCAAGGCAAACCGGTATTGGTGGTCAAGGAACAGAACAACTGGCTGGCCATTGTCGGCGTGCCGCTGACTGTCAAACCGGGCAGCCAGTCGCTTAGCAGCGGTGGTCGTAACCTGAACTTCACCGTCGGCAGCAAGCAATACCCTGAACAGCACATCACCCTGAAAAATACTCAGCAGGTCAATCCGAACCCGGAGAATCTCAAGCGCATCGAGGGTGAGCTGGCGGAGCAGATCCAGGCCTACCGCAGCTTCAGCCCGAACACCCCGAGCAATCTGCTGCTGGACAAACCGGTCAACGGGCCGCTGTCGAGCAAGTTTGGCGTGCGCCGCTTTTTCAATGGCGAAGAACGCAATCCACACGCAGGCCTCGACTTCGCGGTGCCTGCCGGCACGCCGATCAAAACCCCGGCCGCCGGCAAGGTGATCCTGATCGGTAACTACTTCTTCAACGGTAATACGGTGTTTGTCGACCATGGTCAGGGCTTTATCAGCATGTTCTGCCACATGTCGAAGATCGACGTGAAGGTTGGCCAGCAATTGGCGCGTGGTGGTGTGGTCGGGAAAGTCGGCGCCACCGGGCGCGCGACCGGACCGCATATGCACTGGAATATCAGCCTGAATGATGCGCGGGTGGATCCGGCGATTTTTATTGGGGCGTTTCAGCCGTAAATAGTTGTTGAGGCTGATGGCCTCTTCGCGAGCAAGCCCGCTCCCACATTAGATTTTCGGCATGCACAGAATATGTGTTCACGCCGATCAAATGTGGGAGCGGGCTTGCTCGCGAAGGCGGCCTCATTGGCGCCGCTTATTCAGCCTCAAGATCCTCAATCCCATGTATCTCTCTGTGCGCCAGACACTCTTTGACCCAAGCCTGGGTTTCCTCCGAGAAACCAGCCAATTCTTCAGATGTGATCAGCTCATGAGTACACAGCCCCAGCAAGTGAGCAGGCGCTTCATTGCGTGAGTGACTGAAAACGCCAAACGCCCAATACAGCTCCTGCTGACCGGCCTTCAGCCTTTCTTCACTGGCTTCAATACGCTCATAAGGCGCCAGGCTTTTATCCAGCACCGTACGCTCGACCTCCTCCATGATCCGGATACACATCCGCTCATGGGCTACCGGACGCAGTGCGCTATAGAGCTTCCAATCCGATTCGTTCATTGCCAACTCCTGCTTTCTGGTCGTCTGGTTGAGGTTTTAAGAATAGCTGCGCCGGACGAACTGCAATCGCCAACCTCCAATTGCGCATCGCTCAAACCTCGCGCAAACATCAATACAATCCCTGCCATTCACCGCAACAAAATCTCAATAAACTCGACTTTTCGAGTATTCCTCTCAATTTTTTTCGACTGCTTGCCATCTTTTCCCCCCGCGGTTAGGGTTGAAGGCATGAAAACTTCTCACACCCTCATTCAGCTTCGCCAGCACCGCAGCCTGTGCCTGGTCAGCGCACGACTGCCAAGCTGAATCGCGGTGCCTCGTCTGACGCTTTATCCCCAGAACATTTGATCCACCGGCAGGCCGCCTTTTTTCGGCCCACACAATAAGGATTTCCCGATGAGCATGCTCAAAGACCCGTCTTCGAAATACCGCGCGTTCCCGACCATCGACATCCCGGACCGCACCTGGCCATCGAAGACCATCACCGCAGCGCCGATCTGGTGCAGCTCGGACCTTCGTGACGGCAACCAGTCGCTGATCGAGCCGATGGACGCGGTCAAGAAGCTGCGTTTCTGGAAAACCCTGGTGCAAGTCGGCGTGAAAGAAATCGAAGCCTCGTTCCCGGCCGCTTCGCAAACCGACTTCGACTTCGTGCGTACCCTGATCGAAGACGGCCACATCCCGGACGACACCACCATTCAGGTGCTGACCCAGGGCCGTGAAGATTTGATCGCGCGCACCTTCGAATCCCTGCGCGGTGCCAAGAAGGCCATCGTTCACCTGTACAACGCGACCTCCCCTTCCTTCCGCCGCATTGTCTTCAACCAGGACAAAGACGGGATCAAGGCCATCGCCGTGAACGCCGCCAAACTGTTCGTCAAATACGCTGCTCAGCAACCAAACACTGAGTGGACCTTCGAGTACTCGCCAGAAACCTTCAGCGCTACCGAACTGGAGTTCGCCAAAGAAGTCTGCGACGCAGTGATCGAAGTATGGAACCCGACGCCTGAGCACAAGGTGATCCTGAACCTGCCTGCCACCGTCGAATGCGCCACCCCGAACATCTATGCCGACCAGATCGAATGGTTCGGCCGCCATATCAACCGTCGTGACAGCGTGATCATCAGCCTGCACACCCACAACGACCGTGGCACTGGTGTGGCCGCCACTGAGCTGGGCCTGATGGCCGGCGCCGACCGAGTCGAAGGCTGCCTGTTCGGCAACGGCGAGCGTACCGGTAACGTCGACCTGGTGACCGTGGCCTTGAACCTCTACACCCAGGGCGTCGACCCTGAACTGGACTTCTCCGACATCGATGGCGTGCGCAAAGTCGTCGAAGAGTGCAACCAGATTCCGGTGCACCCACGTCACCCGTACGTCGGCGATCTGGTTCACACCGCGTTCTCCGGCTCCCACCAGGACGCCATCCGCAAGGGCTTCGCCCAGCAGCAACCGGACGCCCTGTGGGAAGTTCCGTACCTGCCGATCGACCCGGCCGACATCGGCCGCAGCTACGAGGCGGTGATTCGCGTCAACAGCCAGTCGGGCAAGGGCGGTATCGCTTACCTGCTGGAACAGGAATACGGCATCAACTTGCCGCGCCGTATGCAGATCGAGTTCAGCCAGGTCGTGCAGCGTGAAACCGATCGTCTGGGCCTTGAGATGACGGCCCAACAGATCCATGCGCTGCTGCACAGCGAGTACTTGCAGGCCAACACCCCGTACGCGCTGGTCAGCCATCGCTTGCAGGAAGAAAACGGTCACAGCGCCGTGGAAGTGGAAGTCTCAAGCAAAGGTCAGGGCGAAACCAATCTGCACTGGCGTGGCAAAGGCAACGGCGCTCTGGAAGCGCTGGTGGCCGGTCTGCCGATCCCGGTGGAAATCATGGACTACAACGAACACGCCATCGGCGCGGGCACCAATGCCAAGGCTGCGGCCTACATTGAACTGCGGGTGAATGGTGAGCGTGCGGTGCATGGTGTCGGCATCGATGAAAACATCACCACCGCCAGCTTCAAGGCCGTGTTCAGTGCGCTGAACCGCTCTCTGAGCCAGCCGGAAGCGAAAGCGGCGTAAAGAGCCCTGCGCTGCAATGCAAAAGGCCCCGGGGTGCGAACCTCGGGGCCTTTTTGTTTGCCTGGGATTTTTGTGTTGCCTGTTCTGGCCTCTTCGCGAGCAAGCCCGCTCTCACAGTGGATTTTTGGTGTACACAAAATCTGTGTAAACACCGATCAAGTGTGGGAGCGGGCTTGCTCGCGAAGACGGACGGTCAGGCAAAGACAATCTCAGGTGAACTCGAAGGTATCCGCATCCAGATTCGCCGGAAACCGTGCGCGATAAGCCGCCAGCTCCGCCGCGTCCAGAACGACCTTGAATACACCATCGGCATCGCCTGCGCTGAGCAACGTCTCGCCCTGAAAATCCAGGACCTGACTGTCACCGGTATAAGCAAAGCCTTTGCCATCGGTACCGATGCGGTTCACCGCCGCCACATAGCAGAGGTTTTCAATCGCCCGTGCCGGCAGCAAACGGTTCCAGTGCTGGCGCCGAGCGCCCGGCCAATTGGCGGTGTAAAGCAACAGGTCGGTGTCTTGAGGATCGCGACTCCAGACCGGGAATCGCAGGTCGTAGCAAATCAGCGGCCGCACTCGCCAGCCCTTCAATTCGAACTGCACCTGACGCTCGCCCGGAGTGAAATGGTTGTGCTCGCCCGCCATGCGGAACAGATGACGCTTGTCGTAGTGCCACACCTCCCCGTCCGGCCGCGCCCACAACAGACGATTGCGATGACTGCCGTCAGCCACCTGAACGATGATGCTGCCGGTGATCACCGCGTCCAGTTTCGCCGCCTGAACCCGCAGCCATTTACTGGTGGGGCCATTTTCTGGCTCGGCGAGGGTTTCCGATTCCATGGAGAAACCGGTGGTGAACATCTCCGGCAGGATGATCAGATCAGCGCCGCGAGCCTGTTCCAGCAACGGCTCGAAATGCTCCAGATTGGCCGGACGATCATGCCAGGCCAAGGTGGTCTGGATCAGCGCGACATTCAGATTGGGCAGAGCACTCAGATCACGCATAGTTTTGCCGCTGCTTCACGCAGGGTCTCCTCGCGTTTGGCAAAGCACAGGCGCACCAGGCGCTGGCCGACCGGTGGCGTCTGGTAGAACACCGAGATCGGGATGCTCGCGACACCATGTTCGCGGGTCATCCACAGCGCCATCTCGACGTCATCGAGGTCCGGGCGAATCTGCGAGTAATCGACCAATTGGAAATAAGTACCGGCCACGCGGCTGAAACTGAAGCGTGACGGCGCCAGCAGATCGCAGAACAGATCGCGCTTGGCCTGATAGAAACCCGGCAATTCTTCGACATGCTCCGGGTGCTCGGCCATGTAATCGGCCAACGCATATTGCAACGGCGTCACGCCGCAGAAACTGACGTATTGGTGAACCTTGCGCAGCTCCGCGGTAAGGGCTGGCGGAGCCACCACGTAACCGGTTTTCCAACCAGTGACGTGGTAGGTCTTGCCGAATGAACTGACCACAAATGCGCGCTGATAGAGTTCTTCGTGGGCCAATACGCTGACGTGAGGCACGCCGTCGAACACCAGGTGCTCGTAGACCTCATCACTGATCACATAGATATCGCGGTCGCGGATCAACGCCGCCAGTTGATCCAGCTCGGCACGACTGATCAATGCGCCGCTGGGGTTGTGCGGGGTGTTAAGAATGATCATCCGCGTACGCGGGCTCAGCGCATCGGCAAGCTTCTGGAAGTCGATACTGAAATCGTTGAGGCCCAGTTGCACATGAACGCAACGGCCACCGGCCAGCTCCACCGAAGGTTCATAACTGTCGTAGGCCGGATCGAACACGATCACTTCATCGCCGCTGTGGATCACCGTCTGAATGGCGCAGAAAATCGCCTGAGTCGCGCCGGGGGTGACCGTCACTTCACTGTCGGCATCGACATGGGCGCCGTAGCTGCGAGCGATCTTCACCGCGATCTGCTGACGCAACACCGGCAGGCCGGTCATCGGCGAATACTGGTTGTGACCACTGGCGATATGCCGGCCGACCGCATCGCGCAGGGCCTGCGGGCCGTCGAAATCGGGAAACCCCTGAGACAGATTGATCGCCCCGGTTTGCGCCGCAAGCTGAGACATCTGAGTGAAGATAGTGATGCCGACATTCGGCAGCTTACTGGTGATCATCGGTGATTCCCTGGCTCTACACCCGGCTCTACGACGGCACGGGAGAGCTCGAGAATAGCCCAAACGGCGCCCATAAAAAAAGGGCGCCTTAAGCGCCCTTTCTGTAACCCGATCCTGTGGGAGCGTGGCTTGCCCGCGATAGTCACGCCGCGGTGTCACAGGTACACCGCGTTATCGTTCATCGCGGGCAAGCCCGCTCCCACAGGAACCGGGTTAGCCATAAATCAGCGCTTGTCGCGGCGCTTCTTGTCGGCTTTTTTGTGGTGAGTCATCAAACGACGCTTCTTGTTGACCTGGCGGTCGGTGAGCGTGTTCTTGTTGCCTTCGTACGGGTTTTCGCCGCCCTTGAACTCGATGCGGATCGGCGTACCGACCAGCTTGAGCACACGACGGTAAGTGTTTTCCAGGTAACGGACGTAAGACTTCGGCACCTTCTCGATCTGGTTACCGTGAATCACGATGATCGGCGGGTTCGCGCCACCCAAGTGGGCATAACGCAGCTTGATCCGGCGGTTGTTGACCATCGGTGGCGCGTGTTCGCCGACCGCATCTTCCAGAATCTGGGTCAGGCGGTTGGTCGGCCAGCGGGTGACCGCGGACTTGAACGAGTTCTGTACCGACGCGTAGAGGTTGCCCACGCCAGTGCCGTGCAAGGCCGAGATGAAGTGGATGTCGGCGAAGTCGACGAAGAACAGTCGACGTTGCAACTCGACCTTCACGAAGTCGCGCTCGCTCGGCGTCATGCCGTCCCACTTGTTGATCGCGATAACCAACGCACGACCTGCTTCCAGGGCAAAGCCCAGCAGGTTGAGGTCGTGGTCCACCACGCCTTCGCGGGCGTCCATCACAAAGATCACCACGTTGGCGTCTTTGATCGCCTGCAGGGTTTTGACCACGGAGAACTTTTCGACTTCTTCGTGGATCTTGCCGCGCTTGCGCACACCGGCGGTGTCGATCAGCGTGTACTTCTCGTCGTTACGTTCAAACGGGATGTAGATGCTGTCGCGGGTGGTGCCGGGCTGGTCATAAACGATAACCCGGTCTTCACCGAGCATGCGGTTGACCAGCGTCGACTTGCCGACGTTCGGACGACCGATGATGGCGATCTTGATACCGTCTTTTTCACTCGGGCCAGGAATGCGCTTGGCTTCCTCGCCTTCGGCAACGATCTCTTCCTCGCCTTCTTCCGATTCTTCTTCGTCTTTCGGGAAATCGCTCAGGGCAATTTCCAGCATCTGGGTGATGCCACGGCCATGAGCACCGGCGATCGGGATCGCGTGGCCCATGCCCAACGGGGCGAATTCGGCGCGGGCCATTTCAGGGTCGATGTTGTCGACCTTATTGGCAACCACGTAAGAACGCTTGTTACGCTTGCGCAAGTGCTCGGCGATCATCTGGTCGGCCGCGGTGAAACCGGCCTTGGCATCTACCAGGAACAGAACGACATCCGCTTCTTCAATGGCCAGCAGCGACTGCTCGGCCATTTTTTCGTCCATACCGTGCTCGTCACCGGAGATACCGCCGGTGTCGACCAGAATGTAGGAACGCCCTTGCCACTTGGCCTCACCGTACTGGCGATCACGGGTCAGACCGGACAAGTCGCCGACGATGGCGTCGCGAGTCCTGGTCAGGCGGTTGAACAAGGTGGACTTGCCGACGTTCGGTCGGCCCACCAGGGCGATTACGGGAACCATGCGGCTCTCCACTTCGTTATTTCAGAAAATACAAAAGCCGCTGCGAGGCAGCGGCTGGTGCTCGGGGCAGCACTGTGGGAGCGGGCTTGCTCGCGAAAAAACGTAATAGCACCGCATTTACTCAGGCTGTACGTGTCATCGTTGACGCCCTTCGCGAGCAAGCCCGCTCCCACAGGTGAAGCCGCTTGGGGATCAACCCCAAGCATAGTTGTTACTTAATGGTCAGGGCTTCCAGTTTGCCACTGTTGCCATACAGATAAATCGTGTCACCCACCACCAGCGGACGGGCACGCAGGCCGTCGCTGTCGATGCGCTCGCGGCCGACGAAACGACCGTCCACCTGACTCAGCAGGTGCAGGTAACCTTCCATATCACCGACTGCAACATAGCTGGAGAACACTTCCGGAGCCGACAGTTGACGGCGGGCCAGCGAATCGTTGCTCCACAAAGCAGTGGTAGAACGTTCGTCGACGCCTTCAACGGTGCCTGCAGACAGGCTCACGTAGACGCTGCCAAAACCCTGAGCAACGCCGGCATAACTGGAAGCATCACGCTGCCAGAGCTGACGGCCGCTTTCCAGGTCCAGTGCCGCAACGCGACCCTGATAGCTGGCGACATACAGTGTACCGCCGGACAGCAGCAAGCCACCGTCGATATCGACCACACGCTCCAGCTCCGAACGACCTTGTGGAATCGCTACGCGCTGTTCCCACACCGGCACGCCGTTGGAAACATCCAGAGCGACCACTTTACCAGTCGACAGGCCAGCCACCGCGAGGCGGTTGGTGACGATCGGTGCGCTGGTGCCGCGCAGGGTCAGAACCGCTGGCGTGCTGTCATACAACCAGCGCGGGTTGCCGGTAGCGGCATCCAGACCGATCAGACGGTCATCCTGGGTCTGAACCACAACAACGTCACCGTTGGTGGCCGGCGGCGCGAGCACTTCACTGGTCACGCGAGCGCGCCATTTCTCTTCACCGCTGCTGGCGTCCAGGGCAACGATTTCGCCCTTGAGCGTGCCGATCATGACCAGCCCGTAACCCACGCCAACGGCACCGGAGACAGGCAGTTCGAGATCTTTCTTCCATTTGACGTCGCCATTGCTGCGATCCATCGCCATCACCACACCGGTGACGTCGGCGGCATAGATGGTATCGCCATCGATCGCCGGAACCAGCATGTTGTAGGTTTCGCCCTGACCGTCACCGATCGAACGACTCCACTGCTTTTGCAGAACCACTTCTTCTTTGAAGTCGGTCAACTCGGCCGGTGGCAATTCTTTTTTGCTGTTGCTGCTGCAACCCGCGGCCAATATGGCCAGAGCCAGCAATGCTGCATGTTTCCAACGGATCACGTCACGCATCCCCTTTGGCCAAGTCGTCCAGCTTGATTTGTAGGCCACCGACCGCCGCTTCATCCGACAGTGCCGCCTTGGCTTTTTGATACGCCGTGTTCGCTTCGTCGGTACGACCCAACTGCACCAGCAGGTCGCCTTTGAGTTCTTCGCGAGTAGCCAGGAAGGCTTTGTCGGCATCGCCTTCGAGCAGTTTCAGGGCTTCATCGACCTTGTTCTGCGCGGCCAGTACTTGCGCCAGACGCTGACGGGCAATTTCGCCGAGTGCCGGGTTGGCCGGTTTGGCGACAATGGCTTTCAGCTCGCTGGCTGCGTCGTCCAGCTTGGCGCTGTCGACCGCGACTTTCGCCACGAACAGGCTGCCATATTGCGCGTAAGCGGTGCCGCCGAACTCGCTGTTGAGCTTGCCAGCCAGATCCGAAACACGGGCAGCATCAGGCTTGCCGTCAGGCGTCAGCGTGGTTTCGAGCAATTGCTGATAGAGAATCGAGGCGCCTTGCGACTGATTGCTCTGATACTTCTGAAAGGCCTGCCAGCCGAACACGATGACCAGCGCCAACAGGCCGCCAGTGACCAGGGGCTTGCCGTTGCGTGTCCACCAGTCCTTCAACTCCGCCAGATGTTCGTCTTCGGTACTCGACACCCCAATACTCCTTAATCGCTAAATCGGCTGTTTGACAGCTTCAACCCTGCACGACGCAGGTGGCCAGGTGTGCAGCAAGCGCATCCCAGGCAATGCTTTGTTGTTCGCCCTGGCCACGCAGGGGTTTGAAACCTACCACTTGCTGGGCCATTTCGTCGTCACCGAGAATCAATGCGTACAGCGCACCGCTCTTGTCGGCTTTCTTGAACTGGCTTTTGAAGCTGCCGGCACCGGCATTGACTTGCAGGCGCAGGTTGGGCAATTGATCACGAACACGCTCGCTCAGGGCCAGCCCGGCCAGCTCGGCGGCTTCACCGAAGGCGCAGAGGTAGACATCGACCTGACGGGAGATTTCTTCGGGAATCTGCTCCAGGGTTTCAAGCAGCAGCACCAGACGTTCGATGCCCATGGCGAAGCCAACGCCCGTGGTCGGCTTGCCGCCCATCTGCTCCACCAGACCGTCGTAACGGCCACCGGCACATACGGTGCCCTGGGCGCCCAACTTGTCGGTGACCCATTCGAAAACGGTCTTGCTGTAGTAATCCAGCCCGCGAACCAGCTTCGGGTTGATCACATAAGGAATGCCGGCGGCGTCCAGACGAGCCTTGAGGCCCTCGAAGTGCACACGAGACTCTTCGTCAAGGTAGTCGGCCATTTTTGGCGCGTCGGCCAACGCCGCTTGAGTGTCGGGGTTCTTGGTATCCAGAACCCGCAGCGGGTTGGTCTTCAGACGGCGCTGGCTGTCTTCGTCCAGTTGATCCAGGCGAGCGGACAGGTATTCGACCAGGGCGTCACGATAACGACCACGGGACTCGCTGGTGCCCAGGCTATTGAGTTCGAGCTTGACCGCATCGCGGATACCCAACTCGCCCCACAGGCGCCAGGTCAGCACGATCAACTCGGCGTCGATGTCCGGACCGTCGAGGTTGAAGACTTCGCAGCCGATCTGGTGAAACTGGCGATAACGACCTTTCTGCGGACGTTCGTGACGGAACATCGGGCCGATGTACCAGAGTTTCTGCACCTGACCGCCGCCGGTGATGCCGTGCTCGAGCACCGCACGCACGCAGGCCGCTGTGCCTTCAGGGCGCAGGGTCAGGGAATCGCCGTTGCGGTCGTCGAAGGTGTACATCTCTTTTTCGACGATGTCGGTCACTTCACCGATGGAGCGTTTGAACAGCTCGGTGAACTCGACGATCGGCATGCGAATCTGCTTGTAACCGTAGTTATCCAGCAGACGCGAAACAGTGCCCTCGAAATGACGCCACAGGGGAGTCTGTTCGGGCAGGATGTCGTTCATGCCACGAATGGCTTGCAGAGACTTGCTCACTTAAAATCCTTAAATTCATTCGGCTCTTTAGTCAGGGTCAGCCGCGAGCGATTACAGCTGCGTCGGCTTCGACCTTTTCGGCCGCTTTCTGGCGGATCAAGCGTTCAAGCTCATCCACCAGATTGTCATTAGTCAGTTTCTGCGCCGGCTTGCCGTCGATGTAAATCAGGTTTGGCGTACCGCCGGTCAAGCCGATATGGGCTTCCTTGGCTTCGCCCGGCCCATTGACCACGCAACCAATCACCGCGACATCCAGCGGCACCAGCAGGTCTTCGAGACGCCCTTCAAGCTCGTTCATGGTTTTGACCACATCGAAGTTCTGCCGCGAGCAGCTCGGGCAGGCGATGAAGTTGATGCCACGGGAACGCAGGTGCAGGGATTTGAGAATGTCGTAGCCGACTTTCACTTCCTCGACCGGGTCGGCCGCCAACGAGATGCGAATAGTATCGCCAATCCCTTCGGCGAGCAGCATACCGAGGCCCACGGCGGATTTCACTGTGCCTGAGCGCAAACCACCCGCTTCAGTGATGCCCAAGTGCAGCGGCTGGACGATTTCCTTGGCCAGCAAGCGGTAGGCAGCGACAGCCATGAACACGTCGGAGGCTTTCACGCTGACCTTGAAGTCCTGGAAATTCAGGCGTTCGAGGTGTTCGACGTGACGCAAGGCGGACTCGACCAGCGCAGCGGGGGTCGGCTCGCCGTATTTCTTTTGCAGGTCTTTTTCCAGGGAGCCGGCGTTGACGCCGATGCGGATCGGAATCCCGCGATCACGGGCAGCATCGACCACCGCACGCACGCGGTCTTCGCGACCGATGTTGCCCGGGTTGATCCGCAGGCAATCGACGCCCAGTTCGGCTACGCGCAGCGCAATTTTGTAGTCGAAATGAATATCGGCCACCAACGGCACTTTGACCAGTTGCTTGATCTTGCCGAAGGCTTCGGCGGCATCCATGTCCGGCACGGAAATCCGCACGATATCGACGCCAGCGGCTTCCAGGCGATTGATCTGGGCCACGGTGGCGGCCACGTCATTGGTGTCGCTGTTGGTCATGCTCTGCACAGCGATAGGCGCATCGCCGCCCACGGGCACGTTACCGACCCAGATCTTGCGGGATTCGCGACGTTTGATTGGAGATTCGCCGTGCATGACTTATTGACCCAACTTCAGGCGAGCAGTCTCGCCACTGGTGAACGGAGCGACATCAACCACCTGCCCGTTGTAACTGACCTGCGCACCACGGGCGAAGCCCAGACGCACGGAAAATGGCGGTTTGCCGCTGACAGTAACATTTTCGCCTTTACGCTTTAGACCGCTTAACAGCACCTTGCCCGCGCCATCGGTCACTTGCGTCCAGCAATCGGCGGTGAATTGCAGTTGAACCTGGCCTTGGCCGGCCACCGGAGCTGGAGCTGGAGCTGGAGCTGGAGCGGTCGGAGCAGTAATAACGGGTGCAGGTACAGCGGGAACAGCCGGGGCAGGCGTCGCCGGTGTCGCGACAACCGGAGCAGTGCTGTGGGCCGCAGCCGCAGGCGTTACTGCTGGAGCCGCTGGTGCTGGAACCGGTGCGCTCGTTTCGGCACTGACTGGCTCCTCGGTCGAAGTCTCGGCCTGAGGCAGCGCAAGAGGCGTTGCACCTTCAGCCTGGCCTTGAGCAACAGCCTGGTCTTCCGGCTCGTCCAGTGGATGGATCTGGGTGGTGCCGTCGGCGCCTTCGACTTCAACGTGTTCCGGGGCCAGGCCGATCAAGTCCTTGGTGCGCAATGAGGTTTGATCCTGCCACCAGATAAAACCACCGCCAATCACCGCGAGCAGCAACACCAGGCTGACAATTCGCAAAATGGTGTGAGAAACCCGAACCGGCTCTTCGATGCGCCCCAGGCTGTGGACGTTGCTGCCCTGGGAGTCGGTGCCGGTGGATTGGTCGAACTGCTGGACCAGAATGGCCTGGTCCATACCGAGCAATTTGGCATACGCGCGAATATAGCCACGAGCAAAGGTGTGCCCTGGCAGCTTGTCGAAAGCGCCGGCTTCCAGATTGCTCAGGGAATTGACGGTGAGGTTGAGCTTGAGGGCCACTTCGGCCAGCGACCAGCCATTGCTTTCGCGGGCCTGGCGCAAAGTCTCACCGGGGTTAACGCGATTCGCTGCTACAACTTCGGGATGCGCCGCTTTCATCATTGCTCCGACAGGTATTGCTGATATTCCGGCGTACCGGGATAGAGTCGTTTTAATTGCAGGCCAAAACTGGCGGCCTTGTCGCGATCTTCGAACACTTTTGCCAGCCGAACGCCGAGCAATAGACTACGTGCATTTTGTTCGGTGAGCAGGCTAAAACGGTCGTAATAGTCACGCGCGGGCACATAATGCCTGTCTTCGTAAGACAACTCAGCCATTTCCAGCAATGCACGTGGCTGTTGGCGATTCAAGCGCAGGGCTTTTTCCAGTTGCTGGCGGGCCAGATCACGCTGGCCAAGCTTTGAAGCGGTCATGCCCAGGTTTTCGAAAACCCGCGAACGCTCAGGATACAGGGTATCGGCGGCGGCCTGTTCGAAGCGTTCGTACGCCTCTTTGTAACGTTTCTCTTCGAAAAGAAAGCTGCCGTAGTTATTCAGGATTCGCGCATCGGCGGGACGTGAAGACAGCGCCTTGCGAAAATGCTGATCGGCCAGTTCCGGCTCCATCTCGGCCTGGAACACCAGCCCCAGCGCCGCGTTGGCGTCAGGATCCGAGCTATCCAGGTCCAAAGCCTTCTTCAACGGGACTTTGGCACGCTCGGTCATGCCCTGCTGCAAATACCCCAGGCCCAGCTGCACGTAGGCGGCACGCGCTTCATCACGGCCCTTGCTGGTCTTCATCGGGTTGAAATCGCCCGACAGGACACAACCAGCACAGAGGCTGGCCAACAGCACAAGCAGCGCGAAGCGCAGGGACATAGAGATCCTCTCTTAATTATTGTTCGCAGCGTTTGTTGCGATATCGTTTTCTGCGCTCAACTCGCGCACGGCGATATAACGTTCGCTGCGACGGGTGCGATCCAGCACCTGCCCTACCAATTGGCCACACGCGGCATCGATGTCTTCACCGCGGGTGGTGCGTACGGTGACGTTGAAGCCTGCATGGTGAAGCTGATCCTGGAACCGGCGAATCGCGTTGTTGCTCGGACGCTCGTAACCGGAATGCGGGAACGGGTTGAACGGAATCAGGTTGATCTTGCACGGAATGTTCTTGAGCAACTCCATCATCTCAACGGCATGTTCAACCTTGTCGTTGATGTCCTTGAGCAAGGTGTACTCAATGGTCAGCACGCGCTTCTCGCCCAGGGACGACATGTAGCGCTGGCACGACTCGAGCAGCATCTTAAGCGGATACTTCTTGTTGATCGGCACCAATTGGTTACGCAATGCGTCGTTCGGTGCGTGCAGGGACAACGCCAGGGAAACGTCGATGTGCTTGGACAGCTCATCGATCATCGGCACCACGCCCGAAGTGGACAGGGTTACGCGGCGCTTGGAGATCCCGTAGCCCAGGTCATCCATCATCAGATGCATGGCGGCCACGACGTTGTCGAAGTTCAGCAGCGGCTCACCCATGCCCATCATCACCACGTTGGTGATGGCACGGTCGGCGGTCGCCGGGATGCTGCCGAACGATTTATTGGCAATCCACACCTGACCGATCACTTCGGCGGCGGTGAGGTTGCTGTTGAAACCTTGCTTGCCGGTGGAGCAGAAACTGCAATCCAGGGCACAGCCTGCCTGGGACGAAACGCACAGAGTGCCGCGTTTGCCCTGGGGAATGTACACGGTCTCGACGCAGCTACCGGACGCCACGCGCACCACCCACTTACGGGTGCCATCGGTGGAGATGTCCTCGCTGACCACTTCGGGGCCGCGGACTTCAGCAATGGCCTTGAGCTTGTCGCGCAAGGCCTTGCTGACGTTCGTCATGGCGTCGAAATCATCAACGCCAAGGTGGTGAATCCATTTCATTACCTGACCGGCACGGAAACGCTTCTCCCCGATTGAGTCGAAGAATTTTTCCATTTCCTGTTGAGTCAGACCCAGCAGGTTGGTTTTTACAGTCGATGTAGTCATGGATTCACCTTCACTCTTAAGCCAATGCTTAGCGAGTGGTTACTTCAGTAGCTGCGAAGAAGTACGAGATTTCGCGAGCAGCAGCGGCTTCGGAGTCCGAACCGTGTACAGCGTTGGCGTCGATGGAATCAGCGAAGTCAGCGCGGATGGTGCCGGCAGCAGCTTCTTTAGGGTTGGTAGCGCCCATCAGCTCACGGTTCAGAGCGATAGCGTTTTCGCCTTCCAGAACCTGAACGACAACCGGACCGGAGATCATGAAAGCAACCAGGTCGCCGAAGAAACCACGAGCGCTGTGCTCAGCGTAGAAGCCTTCAGCTTCAGCTTTGGACAGTTGCTTCAGTTTCGAAGCTACAACGCGCAGGCCAGCTTTTTCGAAACGAGTGGTGATCTCGCCGATAACGTTTTTTGCAACAGCGTCAGGCTTGATGATGGAGAAAGTACGTTGAACAGCCATGGTGTAACTCCAGAAACGGTAATTTGCGAAAAATTAAACCCGCGAATTATACGCGGGTTCTTTGGTATTGCCTAACTGCGTACGGCGCAGACTCAGTCTGCTTCTTCGATCCAGGCGGCCTGAATGGCTTCAAGCACCTTCTCGCCACCGCGGGTCGGATCATCACTGAACTCCGGCAATGCCAGCACCCATTTGTGCAGATCGACGAAGTTCACGTAACGCGGGTCCACATCCGGCCTGGATTCAGCCAGCTGGATCGCGATTTCAAGCACATCAACCCATTTCAGACTCATGTCGGTTCCTTGAATCAGTGCGGCGCTTCGGCTGCATGGTTGAGCGAGTATTTCGGAATCTCGACGGTCAGGTCTTCAGTCCCGACGATCGCCTGACAGCCTAGACGCGATTGCGCTTCCAGACCCCAGGCCCGATCAAGAAAGTCTTCCTCCAGCTCATCCGCTTCTTCCAGCGAGTCAAAACCTTCGCGGATGATGCAGTGGCAAGTGGTGCAAGCGCAGACGCCGCCACAGGCGCTTTCCATCTCAATATGGTGTTCATGGGCCAGTTCGAGAATGGAAATACCGGGCTCAGCCTCTACAACCATGCCTTCCGGGCAGAACTTCTCGTGTGGCAGAAAAATGACCTGCGGCATCAGTTATCCTCGATTTCATTCAGGTTGCGCCCCGCCAGAGCGGCTTTCACCGTCGAGTCCAGGCGGCGGGCAGCAAAGGCATCGGTCACCTGCGACAGACGCTTGGTCTGCTGCTCGATGGCGTAACCATCGGTGCCTTTCATCAATTCGTTCAGTTCCTGCATCTGCAATTCGATGACCATGCGCTCTTCGGCGTCGAGCAGGCGTTCGCCGTCAACCTCCAGAGCGCCCTGCACCGCCTCGATCAGGCGCTGGGCATCGACTTGCTGCTCACGCAATACGCGGGCGACTTTGTCGTCGTTGGCGTGCTGGAACGAATCCTTGAGCATTTTGGCGATTTCGCCGTCGGTCAGGCCGTAGGACGGCTTGACCTGGATGCTGGCTTCGACGCCAGAGCCCAATTCGCGGGCCGAGACACTGAGCAGACCGTCGGCATCGACCTGGAAGGTCACGCGAATCTTCGCCGCACCGGCCACCATCGCCGGAATACCGCGCAATTCGAAGCGCGCCAGGGAGCGGCAGTCGCTGATCAACTCGCGCTCGCCCTGCAATACGTGGATCGCCATGGCCGACTGGCCATCTTTATAAGTGGTGAAGTCCTGGGCCCGGGCGACGGGGATGGTGGTGTTGCGCGGAATCACCTTCTCCATCAGGCCGCCCATGGTTTCCAGCCCCAGGGACAACGGAATCACGTCGAGCAACAGCAGTTCGCCGCCATCACGTTTGTTGCCGGCCAGGGTATCGGCCTGGATCGCGGCACCGATGGCGACGACTTGATCCGGATCGATTTCGGTCAGCGGTTCGCGACCGAAGGCGTGCGCGACGGCTTCGCGGACGCGAGGCACGCGCGTCGAGCCGCCGACCATGACCACAGCGTGAACGTCTTCCAGTTCGATACCGGAATCACGCACAGCGCGGCGGCAGGCTTTCAGGCTGCGAGCAACCATCGGCTCGATCAGCGCATTGAAGGCTTCACGGGTCAGCTCGGCCTTCCAGTCGCCATAAGCAACTTCGACGGACGAGGACTGGGTCAGGGCTTCTTTGGCCGCACAGGCGGTTTGTAGCAGATGGCGCTGCGTACCCGGATCGAGGTCGGCCGACAGACCGGCGCCCTCAATAATCCAGCCAGCAATGGCGTGGTCGAAGTCATCGCCACCCAGGGCGCTGTCGCCGCCGGTAGCCAGCACTTCGAACACACCGCCAGTCAGGCGCAAAATCGAAATATCGAACGTACCGCCGCCCAGGTCATAAATCGCGACCAGCCCTTCGGCGTGCTGATCCAGACCGTAAGCGACCGCGGCAGCGGTTGGCTCATTGAGCAAACGCAGCACGTTCAGACCGGCCAGCTTGGCCGCATCCTTGGTAGCTTGACGCTGAGCATCATCGAAATAGGCCGGAACGGTGATCACCGCGCCAACCAATTCGCCACCCAAGGTCGCTTCAGCACGCTGACGCAGTACCTTGAGGATATCAGCGGAGACTTCGACCGGGCTTTTCGGGCCTTGCACCGTGTCGATGAACGGCATGTGCGACTCGCCGTCGACAAAACGGTACGGCAGCTGATCGCCCAATTGCTTGACGTCGGACAGACCACGACCCATCAAGCGCTTGACCGACAGCACAGTGTTCAAAGGATCGGACGCGGCGGCCAGTTTGGCCGACTCGCCAACTTCGACGTGATCGGCGTGATAGCGCACGGCAGACGGCAGGATGACCTGCCCTTGCGCGTCGGCCAGAGGCTCGGAAAGACCACTGCGCAATGCAGCGACCAGCGAATTGGTAGTGCCCAAGTCGATCCCCACAGCCAGACGACGCTGGTGCGGTTGAGGACTTTGGCCGGGTTCGGCGATCTGCAGTAGGGCCATCGTTATCAGGACTTATCTGTATATCAGGCGTGCGACCGGAGCGGCACTGGGTTAATCGTCGAGGCGCTCTTCTAACTGGCGCACTTCGTAGGTGAGCTTGTCGAGGAACTGCATGCGCCGCATCAGGCGTTCGGCCTGTTCACGTTGCGCTGCATCATCCCAACAGGCTGCGAAGCTTTCGTTCAGTTCATCCTGAGCGGTCTTCAGGCGACGCTTGAACACCGCAACACCCGCCAGGTCGGCGCTGTCTTGCAGGTCTTCGAGCTCTTCACGCAACTCCATCTGTTGCAGAAGAAACTCCGGATCATGCACCGTGACCTCCAGCGGCAGCTCGCGACCGCCCATGGCGAGCAAGTAGCGCGCGCGTTTGGGGGGGCTTTTGAGCGTCTGGTAGGCCTCGTTGAGGCTCGCGGATTGCTCGAGCGCCAGCCGCTGCTCACGCTCGGAAGCGTCGGCAAAGCGGTCTGGATGAACACCGCGCGCCAACTCACGGTAGCGCGTGGCCAACTGCTCGAGATCCAGACGGAAACTCGGCTGCAGTTCAAATAAAGCGAAATGACAAGGAGTACCCACGAGCAGCCTCAGATATTGAAGCTTTCGCCGCAGCCACATTCACCGCGTACGTTGGGATTGTTGAACTTGAAGCCTTCGTTCAACCCTTCCTTGACGAAATCGAGTTCGGTGCCGTCCAGGTAGGCGAGGCTTTTCGGGTCGATGATCACTTTCTCGCCGTGACTTTCGAACACTTGATCCTCTGCCACCACCTCGTCGACAAACTCCAGCACGTAGGCAAGGCCGGAACAGCCTGTGGTGCGAACACCCAGACGAATCCCTTCACCTTTGCCGCGCCCGTTGAGGGAGCGTCGCACGTGTTGAGCAGCCGCTTCTGTCATGCTGATAGCCATCGGTGACTCCTTACTCGTCGCCAAATCTTGAAAGTCAGATCAAGCCTTTCTTCTGCTTGTAGTCGCGAACGGCCGCTTTGATAGCGTCTTCAGCAAGTACGGAGCAGTGAATTTTCACTGGCGGCAGAGCCAGTTCTTCGGCCAGCTGAGTGTTCTTGATGGTCTCTGCTTCATCCAGAGTCTTGCCTTTCATCCACTCGGTCGCCAGGGAGCTGGAGGCGATCGCCGAACCGCAACCGTAAGTCTTGAACTTGGCGTCTTCGATGATGCCTTGTTCGTTGACCTTGATCTGCAGGCGCATCACGTCGCCGCACGCCGGAGCGCCGACCATGCCGGTGCCGACATCAGGATCTTCCGCGTCCATCTTGCCGACGTTGCGCGGGTTCTCGTAGTGGTCGATGACCTTTTCGCTGTAAGCCATGATTCTTAATCCTCACTCATCAGGAGTCGCTCTTGAAGCCCTGCCAATCGTGGATTAGCAGGGCCCGGTTGCGGCGACTTGAATATCAGTGCGCCGCCCACTCGATTTTCGAAATGTCGACGCCATCTTTGTACATGTCCCACAGCGGCGAGAGAGTGCGCAGCTTGGTAACGGCCTCGCAGACTTTCTGCGCGGCGTAGTCGATTTCTTCTTCGGTGGTGAAACGGCCGAAGGTGAAGCGAATCGAGCTGTGTGCCAGTTCGTCGTTGCGGCCCAGGGCGCGCAGTACATACGAAGGCTCAAGCGATGCCGAGGTGCAGGCCGAACCGGACGAAACCGCCAGATCCTTGAGCGCCATGATCAGCGATTCGCCTTCAACATAGTTGAAGCTCAGGTTCAGGTTGTGCGGTACGCGGGCGGTCATGCTGCCATTGACGTACAGCTCTTCCAGGCCTTCGACCTGCTTGAAGAAACGGTCGCTAAGGGCTTTGATGCGTACGTTCTCGGCAGCCATGTCTTCCTTGGCTACACGGAAAGCTTCGCCCATGCCAACGATCTGGTGGGTCGCCAGGGTGCCGGAGCGCATGCCACGTTCGTGACCGCCGCCATGCATGGTCGCTTCGATGCGAACACGCGGCTTGCGGCTGACGTACAGCGCGCCGATGCCTTTAGGGCCGTAGGTTTTGTGGGCAGAGAACGACATCATGTCGACTTTCAGTTTCGACAGGTCGATCTCGACCTTGCCGGTGGACTGAGCAGCGTCGACATGGAACAGGATCCCCTTGGAGCGGGTCAGTTCGCCGATGGCCGCGATGTCGTTGACGGTGCCGATTTCGTTGTTCACGTGCATGATCGACACCAGGATGGTGTCGTCGCGCAGGGCAGCTTCGACCATCTCTGGAGTTACCAGACCATCTTCGCGAGGATCGAGGTAGGTCACTTCGAAACCTTCACGCTCCAGTTGGCGCATGGTGTCGAGGACAGCCTTGTGCTCAATCTTGGTGGTGATCAGGTGCTTGCCTTTGGTGGAGTAGAAATGCGCCGCACCCTTGATTGCCAGGTTGTCGGATTCGGTGGCACCGGAAGTCCAGACGATTTCACGCGGATCGGCGTTAACCAGGTCAGCGACCTGACGACGAGCGTTCTCGACGGACTCTTCAGCTTTCCAGCCGAACACGTGGGAACGGGACGCCGGGTTACCGAAGTTTCCGTCGACCAGCAGGCATTCACTCATCTTTTGCGCGACACGCGGATCAACCGGGGTGGTCGCAGAGTAATCAAGGTAAATCGGCAATTTCATGGACTATCTCCTAAATCAGGCTGGCTGGCGTGCCGCTAGCTCTTTGGCTGTCATTCGACGGCGGACGCTTCAATCTTGTCCAGGCGTGGCGCCTTGCTGTTGCAACGACGCTGGTCCTGACGCTGGGCTACTTCTTGCACCTCACGGCGAGTTACAAGGTCAGCCAAGCTGATACCGCTCAGAAATTCGTGAATCTGCAGGCTCAGATCGCACCACAAGTGGTGGGTCAGACAGGTGTCGCCGGAATGGCAATCGCCCTGGCCCTGGCATTTGGTTGCATCGACCGATTCGTTGACCGCATCGATCACCTGGGCGACCTGGATGCCCTGCATGTCGCGGGACAGCTGGTAACCACCGCCTGGACCGCGAACACTGGACACCAGATTGCTGCGGCGCAATTTGGCGAAAAGCTGCTCGAGGTAGGACAGGGAGATGCCTTGGCGCTCGGAGATATCGGCCAGGGACACCGGCCCGTGCTGCGCGTGCAACGCCAGGTCAAGCATGGCGGTCACAGCGTATCGGCCTTTTGTAGTCAGTCGCATGGACAATTACCACGGAATTCGGAATGGGGCGAGTATGCAATTCCCGAGTATTTAAGTCAACTATAAGACCTAGTACTTTAGTCAGGTTTACCCGCAAAAGAGCGGCCGCATCATAGCAAAGGCTGGCCGTGTACAGCCAGCAATTGCGCGATGAAGCCGACACGGTCTAGCTGGCCTGACTCTGATCCTTGTCCTTCACACAGGCAAAGTCTTCTTCGCGCAGTTCAGGCAGATCTTTCGCACAGTAATTGCTACCCAAGTCCTTCAGCGCCCCGCACATCCCTTCAAGTCGACCATCGACCGCCTGCAGATGATCGAGCAACTGGTTAATGGCGCGAGCCACCGGGTCCGGCATGTCTTCGCCGACACCATAGGCATCGAAACCGATCTTCTCGGCCATGGCCTTGCGCCTGGCATCCTGCTCTTCATCGGACTTGACGATGATCCGTCCAGGAATCCCCACCACCGTCGCCCCGGGCGGAACCGCCTTGGTGACCACGGCATTGGAACCCACCTTGGCTCCGGCACCGACAGTGAACGGGCCGAGCACCTTGGCGCCCGCTCCGACCACTACGCCGTCTTCCAGAGTCGGGTGACGTTTGCCCCTGTTCCAGCTGGTGCCACCGAGGGTTACGCCCTGATACAGGGTGACGTCGTTGCCGATCTCGGCGGTCTCACCGATAACGATGCCCATGCCATGGTCGATAAAGAAGCGACGACCGACCTTGGCACCCGGATGAATTTCGATCCCGGTCAACCAGCGACCGAAGTTCGACACCAGCCGCGCCAGCCATTTCCAGCCCATGCCCCACAACGCTGACGAGAGGCGATGGATCCAGATGGCGTGCATGCCCGGGTAGCACGTCAGAACCTCAAAAGCATTACGCGCCGCCGGGTCACGATGGAAAACACTTTGGATATCTTCACGCAAACGCTCGAACATCATTAATCCTTCCGCTTTAGAAGCTCGCCACGGGCCGCTTTCTGGGTTTCCGTGAGGATGCCACGCAATATATTCATTTCCGCTCGACTGACCGAGCTGCGTCCGTACAACCGGCGCAGACGCGCCATCAAGTGCCGTGGTTTTTCCGGATCGAGGAATTCGATGGCCACCAGGGTCTGCTCCAGGTGCTCATAGAATCGCTCCAGCTCATCCATGGTCGCCAGCTCACCACTCTTGGTGGACGCCACTTCATCCTTCTCGACCTTGCTCGGCTGACCTACAGCCGCCAACCAGGACATGCGCACTTCATAGCTCAACACCTGCACCGCCGCCCCAAGATTCAGCGAACTGAACTCAGGGTCTGATGGGATGTGCACGTGATAATGACATCGCTGCAGTTCTTCGTTGGTCAGGCCGGAGTCTTCACGACCGAACACCAATGCGATCTCGGCACCCTGCTCCGCTTCCTCGACTACCTTCACACCGCATTCACGGGGATCGAGCAACGGCCAGGGAATGCGGCGATCGCGAGCACTGGTACCGAGCACCAGATTGCAGCCGACCAAGGCATCTTCCAGGGTGGCGACGACTTGAGCATTTTCAAGAATGTCACCGGCACCGGACGCACGCGCATCAGCCTCGTGATGCGGGAACAACCGCGGTTCGACCAGCACCAGCCGCGACAGGCCCATGTTCTTCATGGCACGCGCAGCACCGCCGATATTCCCGGGGTGACTGGTATTGACCAGGACGACACGAATGTTTTGCAGCAAGGGAGGCGCTCTCGAACACAATAAGGGGAGCCGAATCTTACAGCGCTCCATGGTGTCCCGCCTCAAAAATAACTGTTCACTTTTGACGGCGCTCAATGTGGCGTGTTGCGTTGCCGCTTCTCCCTATAGCGAGCTATGAGTCGGCGCGGCACCTTGCCTGCCAACATTGACCACTCGTCAAAATGTGAGCGTATTTCCGAGACGGGACACACCGTTAAGACATGAAAGCGAACACCGACCTTCTCCTGTAGAAACTTTCTGATAGAATGCCCGGCTTTCTTTAACAACCTTAGGTGACACATCCATGCAGCCCATGCTGAATATCGCGCTGCGCGCCGCCCGCAGCGCCAGTGAATTGATCTTCCGCTCCATCGAGCGCCTGGATACCATCAAGGTCGACGAAAAAGACGCCAAGGATTACGTATCCGAGGTGGATCGCGCCGCCGAACAGAAAATCATCGATGCACTGCGCAAGGCTTACCCTAATCACTCGATCATGGGTGAAGAAACCGGCATGCACGCCGGTAGCGGCATCGAAGGCGAAGAGTACCTGTGGATCATCGATCCGCTGGATGGCACCACCAACTTCCTGCGCGGCATTCCTCACTTCGCTGTCAGCATCGCCTGCAAATACCGTGGCCGCTTGGAACACGCCGTTGTTCTGGACCCGGTTCGCCAGGAAGAATTCACCGCCAGCCGCGGTCGCGGCGCCCAACTGAACGGTCGTCGCCTGCGCGTCAGCGGCCGCACCAGCCTGGACGGCGCCCTGCTGGGTACCGGCTTCCCGTTCCGTGACGACCAGATGGACAACCTCGACAACTACCTGGGCATGTTCCGCGCCCTGGTTGGCCAGACCGCCGGCATCCGCCGCGCTGGCTCGGCGAGCCTGGACCTGGCCTACGTGGCTGCCGGCCGTTTCGACGCTTTCTGGGAATCAGGCCTGTCCGAGTGGGACATGGCTGCAGGCGCCCTGCTGATCCAGGAAGCTGGCGGCTTGGTGAGCGACTTCACCGGCGGTCACGACTTCCTTGAGAAAGGCCACATCGTCGCCGGTAACACCAAGTGCTTCAAGGCAGTATTGACGGCGATCCAGCCGCACCTGCCAGCTTCGCTGAAACGCTAAACGCAAAAGCACCTCAAGAAAACGCCCCGACTTGTTCGGGGCGTTTTTTTTTGCGCAACCCCCCCCCCCCCCCCCTAACGCCGCGATCCATGTGGGAGCGGGCTTGCTCGCGAAGAGGGAGTGTCAGTCGACATCAATGCCGCCTGGCACACCACCTTCGCGAGCAAGCCCGCCCCCACAAGTTACGCGCTCTAACTGAGCAGCATTAAATGCAGCCATAACGAAAAATGCCCCGCATCTTTCGATACGGGGCATTTTCTTGAATCGCCAGCCTGAACAGGCTGGCGTTTCGGCATCGGAAGCTGGACTTAAGCCAGTTTTTCCTTGATGCGAGCTGCTTTACCGGACAGGTCACGCAGGTAGTACAGCTTGGCTTTACGTACGTCACCGCGACGCTTAACAGCCATGCTGTCGATTTGCGGGCTGTAGGTCTGGAAAGTACGCTCTACGCCAACACCGTTGGAGATTTTACGAACGGTGAAAGCACTGTTTACGCCGCGGTTACGCTTGGCGATAACGACGCCTTCGAACGCTTGCAGACGCGAACGATCGCCTTCCTTCACTTTCACCTGAACGACAATGGTGTCGCCCGGGGCAAAGGTAGGGATCTCTTTGGTCATCTGCTCTGCTTCGAGTGCAAGGATGATTTTGTTAGTCATGCTGTGCTCCTAAGGTAAATCGTCGGATCTACCATCGATACGTTGTTAACTATCGTCCCGCTCGCGGATGTATTCCTCGAGCAGCTTCTTCTCTTCTCCAGAAAGCGAGCGGCTTTCCAGAAGATCGGCGCGTCGTTCAAAGGTCCTACCAAGGGACTGCTGTAAACGCCAACGCCGGATATGCGCGTGATTGCCACTTAGCAATACGTCGGGAACACGCTGATCCGCATACACCTCCGGTCGGGTGTAGTGCGGGCAATCCAGCAAACCATCCGTAAAGGAATCTTCCTCGGCGGAGTCCGCATGCCCTAAAGCTCCAGGCAGCAGTCGTGTAACCGCATCGATCAGGACCATCGCCGGCAGCTCGCCGCCAGACAGTACATAGTCGCCAATCGACCACTCTTCATCGACATGAGCATCAATAAAACGCTCGTCAATGCCTTCATAGCGGCCGGCAATCAGGATCAATGCATCCAGATTCGCCAACTCGCGTACCGCCGACTGAGTCAGTTGACGGCCTTGGGGGGACAGGTAAATTACCTTCGCCGCCTCCCCGGCTGCTGCCTTGGCCTGAACCAGAGCATCTTCCAGGGGCTTGATCTTCATCACCATGCCCGGACCACCGCCAAATGGGCGATCGTCCACAGTGTGATGTCGATCCGTCGTGTAGTCTCGCGGATTCCAACAGGTGAGCTGCAACAGCCCCTGTTTCACCGCACGACTGGTGATGCCGTACTCGCTGATGGCGGAGAACATCTCGGGAAACAAACTGATCACTTCTACGCGCAGGTTAGCCACGTTTAGAAGTCCGCATCCCATTCCACCTTCATCTCGCCTGCGGCAAGGTCGACAGCCAACACGCATTGCTCCGTATAGGGCAACAGGCGTTCGCGATCATCCAGGCTGCCAGCGCAAGGCTTGACCACCATTACATCATTGGCGCCGGTTTCCAGAAGATGATCGATTTTCCCGAGCAATTGCCCGAGTTGATCAACAACCTTCAGACCTTCCAGCTGGTACCAGTAGTACTCGCCGTCGGTCAATTCAGGGAACAGGTTACGCGGCACGCAGATCTCGTAACCGGCCAGAAGACGAGCTTCTTCACGATCATCAAGACCCTTGAGCTTTGCGACCAGGAACTTGTCGTTCCCACGCCCGCTGACCAGCTCAACCTGTTTCACACTACCTTCGCGCTTGAGCGTCCAGGTTTTGTACTCCAACAGGTTTTTGATCGGATCAGTAAAGGAATACACCTTCACTTCGCCGCGAACGCCATGAACAGAATAAATTTTGCCAATAACGATCAAATCATCGGCAACAGCTGGCGTCGCGCTCATATTGCTCAGGCCGCAGCCTTGGCAGATTCCTTCAACAACTGAGCAACGCGCTCAGAAGGTTGTGCACCAACGCTCAGCCAGTAGGCTACGCGCTCTTGGTTCACGGACAGACGAACTTCTTGACCACGAGCAACAGGGTTGAAGAAACCAACCTGTTCCTTGTGCGAACCGTCACGCGGGTTGCGGCTGTCGGTTACGGTCAAGTGGTAAAACGGGCGCTTTTTGGAGCCGCCAAGGGCAAGACGGATTGTTAGCATGTGAACATCGTTCCTGTAGTCGGTGCTGCAAATCTAAAGGCACAGCGGGCATAGGTGCCCGAAAGGCCGCATATTCTAAGGAATATCCGGACTTTTGCAAATGTCTTTTTCCGGCGGCCTATCGGTCGCCATCCAGATTTGCTATAGAGCCATCGTTGAAGATGGCCAGTCAGCTCCCGCCAAGTGCGGGTTTGCTGGAGATCCCACTTCCATGTGGGAGATGCAAGGGCAAGCCCTTGCGTGAATACTTTACATCTTTGGCATGCCGCCGCCGGGCAACATACCGCCCATGCCGCGCATCATTTTGGCCATTCCGCCTTTCGCGGAGAACTTCTTCATCATCTTCTGCATCTGCTTGTGCTGCTTGATCAAGCGACCGATGTCCTGCACCTGGGTGCCGGAACCCATGGCGATCCGGCGCTTGCGCGAACCGCTGATCAGCTCAGGGTCGCGGCGCTCGGCCGGGGTCATGGAATTGATGATGGCTTCCATCTGCTTGAACTGCTTCTCTGCCGCGCCCTGGGCGTTGCCCATCTGCGCCAGATTCACGCCGCCGATGTTCGGCAGTTTGTCCATGAGGCCGCCGAGGCCGCCCATGTTCTTCATCTGTTGCAACTGATCACGGAAGTCTTCGAGATCGAAGCCCTTGCCCTTCTTCAGCTTCTTGGCCAGTTTATCGGCCTTGTCCTTGTCGAGGGTCTGTTCGGCTTGCTCGATCAGGCTGAGTACGTCGCCCATGCCGAGGATGCGCGAAGCGATACGCTCAGGATGGAATGGTTCGAGCGCTTCGGTCTTCTCGCCCATACCGATGAACTTGATCGGCTTGCCGGTGATGGCTCGCACCGACAGCGCGGCACCGCCACGGGCATCGCCGTCGACCTTGGTCAGGATCACACCGGTCAGCGGCAGCGCATCGCCAAAGGCCTTGGCCGTGTTGGCGGCGTCCTGGCCGGTCATGGCGTCGACCACGAACAGGGTTTCGACCGGGTTGATCGCGGCGTGCAACGCCTTGATCTCGCCCATCATCTCTTCGTCGATGTGCAGACGACCGGCGGTATCGACGATGACCACGTCGATGAATTTCAGTTTGGCTTCTTTAATAGCCGCTTGTGCGATGTCGACCGGCTTCTGGCTCAGGTCGGACGGGAAGAAGGTAACGCCAACTTCACCCGCGAGCATTTCCAGCTGCTTGATCGCCGCCGGACGGTAAACGTCCGCGGACACGACCATGACCGACTTCTTCTTGCGCTCTTTAAGGAAGCGCGCGAGTTTGCCGGCGGTGGTGGTTTTACCCGCACCTTGCAAACCGGCCATCAACACGACGGCAGGAGGAACGGCGCTGAGGTTCAAGTCTTCGTTGGCCGCGCCCATCAGGCTTTCGAGTTCGGCCTGGACGATTTTCACGAAGGCCTGGCCCGGCGTCAGGCTGCGCGACACCTCGGTGCCGACAGCGCGCTCCTTGACCGAATTGACGAAGTCTTTGACCACCGGCAGGGCGACGTCGGCTTCGAGTAACGCCATGCGAACTTCGCGCAGGGTGTCTTTGATGTTGTCTTCGGTCAGCTTGGCCTTGCCGGTGACATGGCGCAGCGTCTGCGAGAGACGGTCGGTTAAGTTTTCAAACATTGCGCGATCCTTTCAGGCCCTGTGTAGACCGGGATAATGGCGGCCCAGACCGGAATAAACATGTGCTCGGCGAGCCTGCGGCGTGGGCAGGTCGCGGATTATAGCGAAGACTGCGTCTGGCGGACACCTCGCCGTCAGGTTGCATGGTCTTTCGTGCTGTGGGGGTTCTATGCCAAACTCAGCGCCTTTCGGGCTTGCCTAACAGGATTTATGCTCCCCTTGTCACCCAGTTTGCTTACCACCCTCGCCGCCGCCTGCTTATATGCCGCTGCGACCCTCTATCAAGGCACTCGTCTGGCCACCGGCGCCAAGGCGAACAAGCGCCTGCTGGTCACGCTCGGTGTGCTGGCCGTGCTGGCCCACAGCGTCAGCCTGATCACCTATCTGCTGACACCGATCGGCCTGGCCCTGGACTTTTTCAGCGCCGCCAGCCTGATTGCCGCAGCGGTCATCGCCCTGACCCTGCTGGCCTGCTCGCGGATTCCGGTGGAAAACCTGCTGCTATTGCTGTTCCCGCTGGGCGCCGCCACCGTGCTGCTGGCACAGTTTGCCCCCGCCGGCACGGTGCAGATCATTGATGAAGAGCCAGGCATCCTCGCCCACATCCTCTTGTCGATCCTCGCTTACGGCATGTTCACCATCGCGGTGTTCCAGGCTTTGCTGCTGCTGGTTCAGGACCATCAGCTCAAGCACAAGCATCCGTCCGGGCTGATCAAGAACTTCCCGCCACTGCAAACCATGGAAAGCCTGCTGTTTGGTTTCCTCTGGGCCGGCTGGAGCCTGCTGTCGCTGTCGCTGATCTCCGGCTGGCTGTTCGTCGAGAACCTGTTCGCCCAGCACCTGGTGCATAAAACCCTGCTGGCGTGCCTGGCCTGGATCGTATTCAGCGTGCTGCTTTGGGGGCGCAACCGCCTCGGCTGGCGCGGACACAAAGCCATCCGCTGGACCCTTGCCGGTTTCTGCCTGCTGATGCTGGCATATTTCGGAAGCAAGCTGGTCCGCGAATACATTCTGCATATCTGACGGGCGGCATTAATGGACGACTTGCCCATTGGACCGATGCTCGCGGTGCTGGCCCTGCTGATTTTATGGTCGGGGCTGTTTACCGCCATCGAAATCGCACAACAGCACTTGCTGGCCCAGCGCACGGCCTCGCGCTCGAGCGACAAACCGCCGGCCAAGCTGAACTTCCCGCTTAACAGCCTGATCCTTTGCAACACCCTGTGTCGCGCACTGGTGGTGGTCATCAGCACCTTGCTGGCGATTTTCACTTGGGCGCAAAACGGCCCATGGATTGCCGGCCTCGGTGCCAGCGCGGTGCTGCTGGTATTCGCCGACTATCTGCCGCGCAGCCTCGCCATGCGCCATCCGGATGCTGTGCTAAGCCTTGGCAACACACTGCTCGGCGTACCGTTGAAAATCGTCTATCCGTTCGCCTGGCTACTCAATGGCATCGGCCAACTGCTAATGCGGCCATTCGCCCGCAAAATCAACGTGGTGCAGCAAAGCGAAGACGAGGCCCCGGCAGATCGGCACGACGATCACGAACACGCGGCCTGTCGCCCGCATTCGCTGTCAGGTATCCACGCGCTGGATAACATCACGGTCAACGATATTCTGGTGCCGCGCAGTGACGTCGACGGAATCAATCTGGACGACTCCCTCGAAGAAATCATCGAGCAACTTCGCCATAACAGGCGCACCCGCCTGCCGGTATTCCACAGCGACATCAACCAGGTCGAAGCGGTGCTCAACACCCACCAGATCCGTCATTTGCTCCCGGATTCAAGCCTGACCCGAGAAGCTCTGCTGGCAGCCAGCCACGAACCGTACTTCGTACCGGAAAGCACGCCACTGCACCTGCAATTGCTGAACTTCCACAAGCAGCAGCGGCGTTTGGGCATGGTGGTCGACGAATACGGCGAAGTACTGGGCATCGTAACCCTGGAAGACATTCTCGAAGAAATCGTCGGCGAGTTCGAAAGCCAGCACAGCCTGGATAACCCGCACATCCACCCGCTGGCCGATGGGCGTTTGGTCATCGAGGGTGCGGCGTCGATTCGTGAATTGAACAAAAGTCTTGGCTGGCACTTGCCCAGCGATGGCCCGAAAACCCTCAACGGGTTAGTGACCGAGGCGCTGGAGACGATTCCGGACAGTGCGGTTTGCCTGAAGATCGGGCGTTATCGGCTGGAGATTCTGGAGACGGAAGACAATCGCGTCACGCGCGTGTTGATCTGGCATACCAGCTCAGTGCCTGCCCTTTCCAAAATCTGACGCGATCCCTTGTGGCGAGGGAGCTTGCTCCCGCTGGACTGCGAAGCAGGCCCGATCACAAACAGCGCGATCATCCTGAAAGAATGCATTCATCCGTTTGCGGCCGCTACGCGCCCGAGCGGGAGCGGGAGCGGGAGCAAGCTCCCTCGCCACAAAAGCCATCGCATCCTCCAAGCCGCTTGTTGAATCATTAGCCGCCTTCCTATAATCAAGCCGCTTACCCAAGCCCCCCGCCGAACCACGTGCTTACCCCGCACGCAGCAGGTTCCGGCCAGATCATCGACAATATCCGCACCACTGCGACGACTGTTCCTACCTTGAACAGCGACCGTATCTCAACCCACATCCCTGGGTATTCGACCATAATAATTCGCTCCACTGGGGCACATGACTGTCAGGGATTACCGCATGACGACCAGCACAACGTTCAGCGACACCGCGCCTGTCCAACCAACCAACTCCGCCACCCGAGTAGCCACCGCGAGTTTCATCGGCACGGCTATCGAGTTCTACGACTTCTACGTCTATGCCACTGCGGCAGCGCTGGTGATCGGGCCGGTGTTTTTTCCGCAAACCTCCGGCACCGCCCAGATGCTGTCGGCGTTCCTCACCTTCGGTATCGCCTTCCTTGCGCGGCCACTGGGTTCGGCGCTGTTCGGCCACTTCGGTGACCGCATCGGGCGCAAATCGACACTGGTCGCCTCCCTGCTGCTGATGGGCGTGTGTACCACGCTGATCGGCGTGCTACCGGGTTACGACAGCATTGGCGCCTGGGCGCCGATCCTGCTTTGCGTGCTGCGCTTCGGCCAGGGCCTGGGGCTGGGCGGTGAATGGGGCGGCGCCGCATTGCTGGCTACGGAGAACGCGCCCAAAGGCAAGCGCGCCTGGTACGGCATGTTCCCGCAACTCGGTCCATCGATCGGGTTCCTGGCGGCCAACGGCCTGTTCCTGACGCTGGCCATGAGCCTCAACGACGAGCAGTTCCGTTCGTGGGGCTGGCGGATTCCGTTCCTGCTCAGTGCTGCATTGGTGATGGTGGGCTTGTACGTACGCCTCAAGCTCCACGAAACCCCGGTGTTCGCCAACGCCATGGCTCGCCAGGAGCGGGTGAAGATCCCGTTGGTCGAGCTGTTCAGCCAATATTGGGCGCCGATGCTGCTGGGTGCCGGGGCGATGGTGGTGTGTTACGCGCTGTTCTATATCTCGACGGTGTTTTCGCTGAGCTACGGTGTGTCGACGCTCGGCTACACCCGCGAAACCTTCCTCGCGCTGCTGTGTTTCGCTGTGCTGTTCATGGCGGCCGCGACACCGCTGTCGGCCTGGGCCAGTGATCGTTTCGGGCGTAAACCGGTGCTGATCATCGGTGGCGTGCTGGCGATTCTGTCCGGATTCCTGATGGAACCGCTGCTGACCCAAGGCTCGACCTGGGGTGTAGCGCTGTTTCTGTGCATCGAACTGTTTCTGATGGGCGTGACGTTTGCGCCGATGGGCGCGCTGCTGCCGGAGCTGTTTCCGACCCACGTGCGCTATACCGGCGCATCGGCGGCCTACAACCTGGGCGGGATTGTCGGAGCTTCGGCGGCACCGTTCTTTGCGCAGAAACTGGTGGCGATGGGCGGTTTGAGTTATGTCGGAGGGTATGTGTCGGGGGCGGCGGTGCTGAGTTTGATAGCGGTGCTGTGCCTGAAGGAGACGCGGCATAACGATTTGAATCGGGTGGCCTGACAGACCGCCATCGCGGGCAAGCCCGCTCCCACAGGTTTTGGGTGTACGCAACATCTGCGAACAACCTAAATCCTGTGGGAGCGGGCTTGCCCGCGATAGCCGCGACTCGGTTACAGCTCTACAACAACAGCCTGAGAAGCACGGGTCGCTTTAGCCCGTGCGGCTTCGATCGACTCATCACGCGCCAACGCCACACCCATCCGACGCTGGCCATTGACCTCAGGCTTGCCGAACAGACGCAATGCAGTATCCGGCTCGCTCAGCGCAGCGCCCAAATTGGCGAAAGCGGTCTGTGTCGACTGCCCTCCCACCAGAATCACCGCCGAAGCCGAAGGCCCGAACTGACGGATCAATGGAATCGGCAGGCCCAGGATCGCCCGAGCGTGCAGCGCGAACTGCGACAGGTCCTGGGAAATCAGGGTCACCAGACCGGTATCATGCGGGCGCGGCGAAACTTCGCTGAACCACACCTGATCACCCTTGATGAACAGCTCGACGCCAAACAGACCACGGCCACCCAGAGCTTCAGTCACGGCTTTGGCAACGCGCTCGGATTCAGCCAGAGCAACCGGGCTCATGGCTTGTGGCTGCCAGGATTCCTGATAGTCGCCCTTCTCCTGACGGTGGCCAACCGGCGCACAGAACGTAGTGCCGCCAATGTGACGCACGGTCAGCAGGGTGATTTCGTAGTCGAAGTCGATGAAGCCTTCGATGATCACGCGACCTTTACCGGCGCGGCCACCTTCTTGAGCGTAATCCCAGGCCTTGCGCACGTCATCGACGCTGCGCAGCAGGCTCTGGCCTTTGCCCGAGGAGCTCATGACCGGTTTGACCACGCATGGGAAACCCAGATTTTCGACAGCCTTGCTGTAGTCCTCGAAGGTGTCCGCGAAATGATACGGCGAGGTCGGCAGGCCCAGCTCTTCGGCGGCCAGGCGACGGATGCCTTCGCGGTTCATGGTCAGCTGTGCGGCGCGAGCGGTCGGGATCACGGTGAAGCCTTCGGACTCCAGTTCAACCAGGGTCGCGGTGGCGATGGCTTCGATTTCCGGCACGATGAAATGCGGCTTCTCGGCTTCGATCACTGCACGCAGGGCGGCGCCGTCGAGCATGTTGATCACATGGCTGCGATGGGCGACTTGCATGGCTGGCGCATTGGCGTAGCGATCCACGGCAATCACTTCAACGCCCAAGCGTTGCAGCTCGATCACCACCTCCTTGCCCAACTCGCCACAGCCACACAGCAATACGCGGGTCGCGGTTGGCGACAATGGAGTTCCGATACGGGTCATCTCAGGTCCTCAAGAAGCGGATCATCGAGGGAAGCGCGCTTCCCATGGGGAGAAAGCGCGGCATTTTACATGAACCTGAGGGTTTGGCTTCAGGTGGCGACTGCCTGATTACGCAAGCGCCAGGCCATGATCAGCCACACGACCGTCACACCTGCGAACTTCGAGCCCATGGCGGTGAGGATCACGGCCGGAGTGAAGGCATCGATCATGCCGAAGAAGATGAAGGTGTCCAGCGGGATGCTCAGCGCCGAACTTATCCACAGGCGATCATGCAATGGACGCTTGGTAATGCTGAACACCAGCCAGTCGATGCACTCGGACACGGCAAATGCGATGGCGCTGGCCAGGGCGATGGACGGGTCGGAAGTGACGTAGGACAGTACTAACGCCACCAGCATCGCCGCGATCGCGCCGTGACCGAACCGGGTTTGCACCATGTCGCGCAGCACAAACACCAGCCCACCCCAGGCCGACCAGATAATGTCCAGGTGCGGGGCGCTGGAAAAAGCGTAATTGATCAGCACGACGCTGCTGATGTAGGCGATCAGGAAGAGCATGGGGCGGGAGGATACCTGTCAATTTGACGCACAGGGTACTTCAGGGATGCGACGGGGCCAAGGAGGTGGTGCCTGTGATGGCCTCTTCGCGAGCAAGCCCGCTCCCACATTGATTCGGTGTCGATCACAAACGGTGTGGGCAACATCAATCAAATGTGGGAGCGGGCTTGCTCGCGAAAAAGTGCGCAGCACTTTCAAGGCATCACTCAAACGCCCGGCTTCTGCCCGATCATCCAGATCAACCCACTCGACTTCGCCCGCTCATGACACAACCCCAACACCTTGCGCCGTTCTGTGTTGTCCATCCGGCTCCAGCGGGTGATTTCTTCCACGGTGCGCTGACACCCGGTGCAAATGTCATCCTCATCCAGCGCACAAATGTTCACGCACGGCGATGGGACCGGTCGCTCGATGGTGCTCATTCTTCCTGCTCGACCAGATCGCGGGCATAACGCTGCGAGTTATGCACATAGTGGGCGGCGCTGGCTTCGAGCATTTTCTTTTGCGGCTCGGTCAATTCGCGTACGACCTTGCCCGGTGAGCCCATGACCAGCGAACCGTCCGGAATTTCCTTGCCCTCACCGATCAGCGAATTGGCGCCGATGATGCAGTTCTTGCCGATTTTCGCGCCGTTGAGGATCACCGCGTTGATGCCGATCAGGCTGTAATCGCCCACCGTGCAGCCGTGGAGCATCGCGTTGTGGCCGATGGTCACGCCGGTGCCGATGGTCAGCGGGTAGCCCATGTCGGTGTGCATCACGGTGCCGTCCTGCACGTTGCTGTTCTTGCCGATCAGGATCAACTCGTTGTCGCCACGCAACACGGCGTTGAACCAGACATTGGCGCCCTCTTCCAGTTTGACCTTGCCCACCAGCACGGCATTGGGTGCGACCCAGCTCTGCGGATGGGTGTCGACACGGGCGTCGCCCAGGCGGTATTTCATCGTATTGTCCTCAAGGCCAGGCAGGCTCACTAGCGAAAGCAGGATTCACGCCATGCGAACGATGGCTTCAGGTTTTGATAAAACTCTTGGGTGGTTGATGCAGGCTGATTTTCGCGTCATAGAGCAGGTTGATCAACTCGACGATCATGATCGCCGTCAGCCCCCAGATCTTGTACTCGCCATAACGGTAGCTCGGCACGTACCAACTGTGGCCCTGATAGTCGATGCGGTGGGTGTGCTCGCGCGGGTCCTTGCGGAAGAACTCCAGCGGCACGCTGAACACCGCGGCGATCTCGGCATCGTTGGCCTGGTACTCGACGAAATCCGGGATCACGCCGACAAAGGGCGTGACCTTGATGCCGTGCAGGGAGATCAGTGGGCTCAGCGGGCCGATCACTTCGACCAGCCCAGGCGGCAGGCCGATTTCTTCTTCGGCTTCGCGCAGGGCGGTAAAAATCAGATCGGGGTCTTCGGGGTCGCGTCGACCGCCGGGGAAAGCAACTTCGCCGCCATGGGTCGAAAGCCCGCTGGCGCGAAGGGTCAGGACCAATTCCGGTTCGTCACTGCGTGTGATGGGCAACAATACCGCGGCTTCGGGGAAACGTCGGTCGGTTTCCAGCGTACGCGGCGTGTGATTGCTTACCCGGTGCAGTAGCTCGTCCAGCATGAGTCTTCTCGATCTGTGCCTTACCCTGCATCATGCACCAATCGCATCGGCCGCCCAAGCCCCGAACAGCCTCATGTCGCGAAACGACAACTTGCCGACCGACACCGCCGCACGCCAAGATAGGCGCAGCATTCAGGAACCCAAGCATGAAATTTTGCAGCCAATGCGGCAACCCGGTAACCCAGCGCATTCCCGAAGGCGATTCGCGCCTGCGTTTTGTCTGCGACAGCTGTCATACCATCCATTACCAGAACCCCAATATCGTCGCCGGTTGCGTGCCGACCTGGGGTTCGAAGGTGTTGCTGTGCCGTCGCGCCATCGAGCCACGGCTCGGTTACTGGACCCTGCCCGCCGGCTTCATGGAAAACGGTGAGACCATCGAACAGGCCGCCATTCGCGAGACCGCCGAAGAGGCCTGCGCCCGGGTGCGCAACCTGAATATCTATACGTTGATCGACGTGCCGCACATCAGCCAGGTGCATGTATTCTTTCGCGCCGAACTGGTGGACCTGGATTTTTCCGCGGGTCCCGAGAGCCTGGAAGTGCAACTGTTCGAAGAAGCCGACATCCCTTGGGGCGAACTGGCTTTCCGCACGGTGGGCCGTACCTTAGAATGCTTCTTCGCTGACCGGCAGTCCGAGGTCTACCCCGTGCGGTCCGAATCGATCCCGCCGCTCGTCCAGCCTGCCATCATTTAAAGCTCCTACACATAAAAGCAGCTATAAAATAAATAATCGCGACACCTCTTAGGGATATTGTTCCAATGCGCTGGTTGCTTGCCGTTTTTTGCTTATCGTTCGTCGCTGTCACCCAGGCTTCCTCCACGGAAACGCTGGACGGCCGAGTCATCGAAAAAGTTCTGGTTCTCAAATCAGCCCATCAATTGCAATTGATCAATGACGGCAAGCCGATCAAGACCTATCGCATTTCCCTGGGCAAACGCCCCAAGGGGCCGAAGCTGATGGAGGGCGACAAACGCACCCCCGAAGGCTTTTATTGGGTGGACTGGCGCAAGATCAGCGACCGTTTCAACCTGTCGATGCACATCTCCTACCCCAACATCAGCGACGCCGCCCGTGCCCGGCGCGAAGGCGTCGAGCCTGGCGGCATGATCATGATCCACGGCACCCCGGATACCGAAGACAACCCCGAAGACCTGTTCCACACCCTGGACTGGACCGACGGCTGTATCGCCATGCGCAACATGGACATGCGCGAAGTCTGGGGTCTGGTGCCGGACGGCACGATGATCGAGATTCGCCCGTAACGGCTACCTTCAATTCAAGGCTGGCTAGAAGCTTCTGTGGCGAGGGAGCTTACTCCCGCTGGGCTGCGAAGCGGCCCCAAAGTTCTATCTGAAACCGCATTCGCTAATCGAGGGCCGCTTCGCGCCCCAGCGGGAGCAAGCTCCCTCGCCACAGAAGCATCGCCTTACTTTCCATCCATGCTCTGGCCGCTTCCTTCGGGCGGCATCGAAAAATAAATTCAAAAGATCGCAGCCTTCCGGCAGCGCCTACAGGGGAATCAGCTTCAATCCAAAGAGGTCCAAACTGACAGCGCCGTCAGTTACCAGTCACTCTCCTGACGGGCTAACAGGTTTATAAAGGAAGGTATAAACCTGACAAAAACTCCGACCACTCTGCCCGGCGCCCCGCTCGCATGCGAATTCAGAAAAAAACCGCCCTGTTCGCCGCCCTTCTGATCACCCTGGCAGCGCTGGGCGTGTGGTACGCCACCAAACCCGCCACGACCAAAATGGCCGCCCCCACCGCCATTCCCGTGCGAGTGGTCAGCGTCGCCGAAAAAGACGTGCCCCGCTACATCAGCGGTATCGGCTCGGTGCTGTCGTTACACAGCGTGGTCGTACGTCCGCAGATCGACGGCATCCTCACCAAACTGCTGGTCAAGGAAGGCCAACTGGTGAACAAAGGTGATCTGCTGGCCACCATCGACGACCGCTCGATCCGCGCCAGCCTCGACCAGGCCCGGGCGCAACTGGGTGAAAGTCAGGCGCAACTGCAAGTGGCTCAGGTCAACCTCAAACGCTACAAACTGCTGAGCGTTGACGACGGCGTGTCCAAGCAGACCTACGATCAGCAACAAGCCCTGGTCAACCAACTCAAAGCCACTACCCAAGGCAATCAGGCATCGATCGACGCCGCTCTGGTGCAGCTTTCCTACACACAGATTCGCTCCCCGGTCACCGGTCGCATCGGTATTCGCACGGTGGACGAAGGCAACTTCCTGCGCATGACCGACACTCAAGGCCTGTTCACGGTGACCCAGATCGACCCGATCGCTGTGGAATTTTCCCTACCGCAGCAAATGCTGCCGACCCTGCAGGGCCTGATCAACGATCCACAACACACTCCGGTCAAGGCTTACATCGGTGCCGACACCGACGGCGAAACCGGCAATCTGCTGGGCGAAGGTCACCTGACCCTGATCGACAACCAGATCAACGCCAATACCGGGACCATCCGCGCCAAGGCCGAATTCGCCAACCCCGCACAGAAACTCTGGCCGGGCCTGCTGGTAACGGTAAAGATTCAGACAGCGCTGGATAAAAATGCGCTGGTGGTGCCGCCCACCGTCGTACAACGTGGCCTCGATCAACATTTCGTCTACCGGGTCAATGGCGACAAGGTCGAAGCCGTTCAGGTGCAGATGGTTTATCAAGGCAGCGGCCAGGACATCATCAAAGGCGTGAAACCGGGCGATGTGCTGGTCAGCGACGGCCAGTCACGGCTCAAACCTGGTTCGACCGTGCAGGTAGTGACCGACCCACCGCAAGTGGTGCAATCGGAGCCGAAACCATGAAGGGCCATGGCTCGATTTCCGCGTGGTGCATCGATCATCCGGTGGGGACGGTCCTGCTGACCTTTGCCTTGGTGCTGCTCGGTGTCATCGCCTTCCCGCGACTGCCGATTGCGCCGCTGCCGGAAGCGGAATTCCCGACCATCCAGGTGGCCGCGCAACTGCCCGGTGCCAATCCCGAAACCATGGCCTCGTCGGTGGCTACGCCGCTTGAAGTGCAATTCAGCGCCATCCCCGGCGTGACCCAGATGACCTCGAGCAGCGCCCTGGGCTCGACCATTCTGACCCTGCAATTCACCCTCGACAAAAGCATCGACACCGCCGCGCAGGAAGTCCAGGCCGCGATCAACACCGCCGCCGGCAAACTGCCCAAAGACATGCCGAACCTGCCGAACTGGAGGAAGGTCAACCCGGCCGACAGCCCGGTGCTGATCCTCAGCATCAACTCGCCGCAAATGCCCGGCACCGAGGTCAGTGACCTGGTGGAAACCCTGCTCGCCCGTCAGATCAGCCAGATCGACGGCGTAGGCAATATCAACATCACCGGTCAGCAACGTCCGGCGATTCGCGTGCAGGCGTCGGCGGACAAACTCGCCGCCATTGGCCTGACCCTGGCGGACATTCGCCTGGCGATCCAGCAGACCAGCCTCAACCTGGCCAAAGGTGCGTTGTACGGCGAGTCGAGCATTTCGACCTTGTCCACCAACGATCAATTGTTCCACCCCCAGGAGTACGGTCAGCTGATTGTTTCCTACAAGGACGGCGCACCGGTTCATCTCAAGGATGTGGCCAAAGTCGTCAACGGTTCGGAAGACGCCTACATCCAGGCTTGGGCTGATGGTCAGCCGGGGGTGAACCTGGTGATTTTCCGGCAACCGGGGGCCAACATCGTCGAAACCGTCGACCGCATTCAGGCGGCACTGCCCACGCTGACGGCCATGCTGCCGGCCTCGGTGCAGGTCAAGGTGTTGATCGACCGCACCCAGACCATCCGTGCTTCGTTGCATGAAGTGGAAGTCACCCTGCTGATCGCTATCCTGCTGGTGGTGGCGGTGATGGCGCTGTTCCTGCGGCAGTTGTCGGCGACCCTGATCGTGGCATCGGTGCTCGGTGTGTCGCTGATCGCCAGTTTTGCCCTGATGTACATCATGGGCTTCAGCCTGAATAACCTGACGCTGGTGGCGATCGTGGTGTCCGTCGGGTTTGTGGTGGACGATGCGATTGTGGTGGTGGAAAACATTCACCGCCATCTGGAGGCCGGCGACGGTATGCGCGAGGCGGCTATCAAAGGCGCCGGCGAGATCGGTTTTACCGTGGTCTCGATCAGCTTCTCGCTGGTGGCGGCGTTCATTCCGCTGCTGTTCATGGGCGGCGTGGTCGGGCGGCTATTCAAGGAATTCGCCCTGACCGCCACCTCGACCATCATGATTTCCGTGGTGGTCTCCCTGACGGTGGCACCGACTCTGGCCGCGCTATTCATGCGCGCGCCGGTGCATCACGCCCATGGCAAACCGGGTTTCGGCGAACGCTTGCTGGCGCTGTATGAGAAAGGTCTGCGCCGCGCCCTCGCCCATCAGAAATTGATGATCGGCGTATTCGGCCTGTCCCTCGGCCTGGCGGTCGCCGGGTACATTTTCATTCCGAAGGGTTTCTTCCCGGTGCAGGACACTGGTTTCGTCCTCGGCACCACCGAAGCAGCGGCGGACATTTCCTACGGCGACATGGTGAAAAAACACCTGGCGATGGCCGAGATCGTCGCCGCCGATCCCGCTGTCGAGACGTTCTCCCATTCGGTCGGCGTTTCGGGCAGCAACCAGACTATTGCCAACGGACGCTTCTGGATTTCGCTGAAAAAACGCGGCGACCGTGACGTGTCCGCGAGCCAGTTCATCGACCGGATTCGCCCGCAACTGATGAAAGTCCCGGGCATCGTGCTGTACCTGCGCGCCGGGCAAGACATCAACCTCAGCTCCGGCCCGAGCCGTGCGCAGTACCAATACGTGCTCAAGAGCAACGACGGGGCACTCCTGAGCACCTGGACCCAACGCCTGACGGAAAAACTGCGCAGCAACCCGGCGTTCCGCGACATTTCCAACGACCTGCAACTGGGCGGCAGCATCACCCACATCAGCATCGACCGCAGCGCAGCGGCGCGTTTCGGCCTGACCGCCAGCGATGTCGACGAAGCGCTGTACGACGCCTTCGGCCAGCGGCAGATCAACGAATTCCAGACCCAGACCAACCAGTACAACGTGATTCTGGAGCTGGACACCAAACAACGCGGCAAGGCCGAAAGCCTCAACTATTTCTACCTGCGTTCGCCGCTGAGCGGGGAAATGGTGCCGCTGTCGGCCCTGGCGAAATTCGATGCGCCAACCATCGGCCCGTTGTCCATCGCTCACGATGGGATGTTCCCGGCGGCCAACTTGTCGTTCAACCTGGCGCCCGGCGTCGCGTTGGGCGATGCGGTGATCCTGCTCAATCAGGCCAAGACCGACATCGGCATGCCGGCGGCCATCAGCGGTAATTTCCAGGGCGCGGCCCAGGCGTTCCAGAGTTCGCTGGCCAGCCAGCCGTGGCTGATTCTGGCGGCGTTGGTGGCGGTGTATATCATTCTTGGCGTGCTTTACGAGAGCTTCGTGCACCCGCTGACGATCATCTCGACCCTGCCTTCGGCGGGACTCGGGGCGGTGATCATGCTGTGGATCTGTGGCCAGGACTTTTCAATCATGGCGCTGATCGGGCTGGTGCTGCTGATCGGCATCGTCAAGAAGAACGGCATTCTGATGATCGACTTCGCGCTGGACGCCCAGCGCAACCGTGACTTGCCGCCGGAAGAGGCGATCTATGAGGCGTGTATGACGCGGTTCCGGCCGATCATCATGACCACCCTCGCCGCCCTGCTCGGCGCCCTGCCGTTGATGCTCGGCTACGGCACCGGCGCCGAACTGCGCCAGCCATTGGGCATCGCGGTGGTCGGCGGCTTGCTGGTGAGCCAAGCGCTGACGCTGTTCACCACGCCAGTCATATACTTGTGGCTGGAGCGATTATTCCATCGACCCAAATCAACACCGCTGCCGGCGCTGGTGACCACAGACTGAGGCGGGGTCATGCGCGTTCTGAAAAAGCCGCGGCCACCGCGCAAGCCAGTTTACGACTGCTTCGCAACCGAACGCGGCGATGCGGCGTTCCGACAAGCCCCCTTGCCATAAAAAAGCCAGACCACCCGACAGGGTAATTATCGACTACCCGCCGAATGTCTTCTAAGCTCCAATTAGCAAAAGGCCATCATGTTTTGCTGGCCTTTTTTTTAATCCGGCATTTATATAGGCGCTCTGGACGCGACCGGTTTCTGGGACTCTGCCCGATTTTTGTAAAAGAATTTTCATAACGTCTTATTTTGCAGAAGTCAGAACCATGAGTGTGAGCAGTGCGAAATCTCAATATCCGATCCGTTCGACACGATCGGAGCGGCTTTTGGTTCTCAGCAGTTTGTTGTTGGTGATTGCGATACTGAGCATCGTGACCTTCCTGCTGATCCGTGAACGCGCCAACGCCGAATTGTCCGCCACTCGCGCCGCCAACAATATCGTGCAATTGATCGATGCCGACGTGCTGCGCAATGTCGAACTCTATGATGTGTCCCTGCTGGGCTTGATCGCTGCCTCCCAGCGAGAAGACCTCAAGAGCGTTTCTCCAGCCATTCGCCATCTGGCCTATTTCGATCGCGCCACCGCCGCGCCGTACAAGGGCAACATTTTATTGCTCGACAACAAGGGCGACGTAATCGCCGACTCGGCCTCGGTGGAGCCCAGGCAGGGCAACTATGCCGACCGCGAATACTTCCAGTCTCACGTGAACAACCCGGACCCGGGCATGTTCATCAGTCCCCCCTTCAGAGCCAGGGCGCCCGAACAGGATTGGCGTATCAGTTTCAGCCGCCGGGTGAGCGGCTCCCAAGGTGAGTTCCTGGGCGTGGCCGAAGCCGCCATGCGGTTGAGTTACTTCGATCAGTTGTTCAACAGTTTGAGCATCGGTCGTGACAGTACGGTCAATCTGATCAGCAAGGACGGGACTCTTCTGGCCCAGCAACCACGCCTGGCCGAAGAGCTGATCGGCAAGAACTTCAGTAACCGCCCCAACTTCCAGCGTATCGTCAAGGAAGGCAACGGCAGCTTCACCAGCATGTCCGATCGATACCATGACAAGCGCTTGTACACCTTCTCCAAGGTCGGGAACTTGCCGTTGATCGTCATCGTTGCGCTGTCCAGTGATGAGGTCTTTGCGGCCTGGAAGCGCACTGCGGTGGTGGTCAGCTTTGCGACCATTGCTCTGTGCGTGAGCCTGTTGTGGCTGACGTGGTTGCTCTGCCGGGAATTGCGTCGGCGCCAAAGTGCAGAGCTGGAACTGGCACAACTGGCCGCCACCGACCCTTTGACCGGACTGGCCAACCGCCGAAGCCTGGATCACGCCCTGCGCCATGAATGGTTTCGCGCCCAACGTTCCGGCCTGCCATTGTCGGTGCTGATGATCGATGTCGATCACTTCAAGGCGTTCAACGATCGCCATGGCCATCAGGGCGGCGACGATGCCTTGCGTTGGGTGGCCAAGGTGATCGGCACCCATGTTCGACGGCCGGCGGACCTGGTCGCCCGTTACGGTGGCGAGGAGTTTTCGGTAATCCTGGCTGAAACCGACAGCGTCGGCGCGCAACAGATTGCCGACAACATCCGTGCGGCGGTGGAGCAGTTGCCGCTGGTGGGAGGCGATAAGACACCGATTACTGTCAGTATCGGTATCAGCACCTGGACGACGGCGACCGACATCAGCCTGGAGCAGTTGTTGTTTGCGGCGGACAAGGCGCTGTATCAGGCCAAGGAAAACGGGCGGAATCGGGTGGTCGCTGCGGATTGATCGTTCCCACGCTCCGCGTGGGAATGCCTCCCCGGACGCTCCGCGTCCGTTTTGGCAGGACGCGGAGCGTCCCGAGCTGCATTCCCACGCAGAGCGTGGGAACGATCATACGATCATAAAAAAAGGCCACCCGAAGGTAGCCTTTAAAAAACTAGAGAGGTTTTTTGCTTACACGGCCGCAACAGGACGCATGTAAGAGATCGGTGCAGTGCTGGCGTCTTCGAAAGTCACGACTTCCCAGGCATCTGTCTGCTCAATCAACTTGCGCAGCAGCTGGTTGTTCAATGCATGTCCGGACTTGAAGCCCTTGAACTCACCAATCAGGCTATTGCCCAGCAGGTAGAGGTCACCAATTGCATCGAGGATCTTGTGCTTCACGAATTCGTCTTCATAGCGAAGGCCGTCTTCGTTCAGTACACCATCCGCGTCGACCACAATAGCGTTTTCAACGCTGCCGCCGAGTGCGAGGTTGTGCTTGCGCAGGTACTCGATGTCACTCATGAAACCAAAGGTACGGGCGCGGCTGACTTCTTTTACGAACGAAGTACTGGAAAAATCCACGCTTGCACTTTGTGTGCGGTCACGGAAAACCGGGTGATCGAAATCGATCTCGAAGCTCACTTTGAAACCTTCGAAAGGGACGAAAGTGGCGCGCTTGTCGCCGTCTTCCACTGTCACTTCCCGCAGGATCCGGATGAACTTCTTGGCAGCGTCCTGTTCTTCCAGGCCAGCCGATTGAATCAGGAATACGAAGGGTCCAGCGCTACCATCCATGATCGGGACTTCGGACGCGGAGAGCTCGACGTAGGCGTTATCGATGCCCAGGCCAGCCATGGCCGAGAGCAGGTGCTCCACCGTGTCCACTTTGACGTCACCGTTAACAAGCGTGGTCGACATAGTGGTTTCGCCAACGTTTTCCGCACGGGCAGGAATCTGCACCACAGGGTCGAGGTCAGCACGACAAAACACAATGCCGGTGTCGACGGGCGCTGGCTTGAGGGTCAGATAGACCTTCTCCCCGGAGTGCAGGCCGACACCTGTGGCACGGATAATATTCTTCAGGGTGCGTTGTTTTATCATGGCATGGGCCGCTTCAGCGCAAATTGCGAACTGGTATCAACAAAGGCTGGCGATGATAGCAGACCAGACCTTTGCTGAACACCAATCACCCTAATACCCCTGATACATTTCATCAATCGGCCTGACGACGCAGGAAAGCCGGGATGTCCAGGTAGTCCAGGTCATCGTGCGGGTTCATCTTCGCGGCAGTCGCAGCACCGGCCTGAGCCTGGTTGCGCATGACGGTCGGACGATCCAGGTCACGGTAGTTCACCGCAGGCTGTTCTTGACGAACAGGGGCTTGTTGTTGTGGCTGGGAGGCCATCGAGGTGTGAACGGTATTGTCGATGACCTTCACAGGCTTCTCGATTTTAGCGCCTAAACCGGTGGCAACAACAGTCACGTGCAGCTCATCGCGCATATCTGGATCGATAACGGTACCAACCTTGACCATCGCGTGCTCGGAAGCGAAGGCTTCGATGATGCTACCCACGTCGGAGTACTCACCCAGGGACAGGTCAGGACCGGCGGTGATGTTCACCAGGATACCGCGTGCGCCTTGCAGGTTCACGTCTTCGAGCAACGGGTTGCGAATGGCCGCTTCGGTGGCCTCACGTGCACGGTTCGGACCGCTGGCGCAGCCAGTGCCCATCATCGCCATGCCCATTTCGCTCATCACGGTACGCACGTCGGCAAAGTCGACGTTGATCATGCCCGGACGCTTGATGATGTCGGAGATACCGCGAACGGCACCGGCCAGTACATCGTCGGCCTTGGCGAAAGCCGACAGCAGGCTGGCGTCTTTACCGAGGATGGTCAGCAGCTTCTCGTTGGGAATGGTGATCAACGAGTCGACGCTTTCAGACAGCAGACGAATACCTTCGTCGGCGAGCTGCATGCGCTTGCGGCCTTCGAACGGGAACGGACGGGTCACCACCGCAACGGTGAGGATCCCCATTTCCTTGGCCACTTCGGCAATGATCGGCGCAGCACCGGTACCGGTACCACCGCCCATGCCGGTGGTGATGAACACCATGTTGGTGCCCTGCAGGACTTCGGCAATGCGCTCACGATCTTCGAGAGCGGCCTGACGACCTACTTCAGGGTTGGCGCCGGCACCCAGACCTTTGGTCACGCCGGTACCCAGTTGCAGGATGGTCCGCGCGCTGATGCTCTTCAGCGCCTGGGCATCAGTGTTGGCGCAGATGAACTCAACGCCTTCAATGTTGCTCTTGACCATGTGATTGACAGCGTTGCCGCCGCCACCGCCAACACCGATAACTTTAATTACCGGGCTTGCGGGGATGTTGTCTACGAGTTCGAACATTTTCCCTCTCCTTACGTTCTCTAGTTTTTTTCGCCTACTGCGTTTTGCTGCTTTACCACTTGTCGCTTGAAACTGCTTCGTTAGAAGTTGCCTTGTACCCAGCTCTTGATGCGATCGAGCAAGGCGGCTTTCGGTTCGTCATTGCTGTAACTGTCGCGGCTGCCGATGCCGGAGAACGAAACCCCGTCGGACTGCTTCTGCAGGCCGTACATCAACAGGCCTACGCCGGTGGAATAGATCGGGTTGCGGACCACATCGTCCAGGCCCTTGACGCCATGGGGCACGCCCAGGCGAACAGGCATATGGAAGATTTCCTCGGCCAGCTCAGTCGCGCCTTCCATCTTCGATGTACCGCCGGTCAGCACGATGCCGGCCGGGATCAGGTCTTCGTAGCCGCTGCGACGCAATTCGGCCTGGATCAGGGTGAACAGCTCGTCGTAACGCGGCTCGACCACTTCGGCCAAGGCCTGACGGGACAGCTCGCGCGGCGGACGGTCGCCGACGCTCGGCACCTTGATGGTTTCACCGGCACCGGCCAGTTTGGCCAGGGCGCAGGCGTAGCGGATCTTGATTTCTTCGGCGTACTGGGTCGGGGTGCGCAGCGCCATGGCGATGTCGTTGGTCACCTGATCGCCCGCAATCGGGATCACCGCGGTATGGCGAATCGCACCTTCGGTGAAGATCGCGATGTCGGTGGTACCGCCGCCGATGTCCACCAGGCATACGCCCAGTTCTTTCTCATCGTCGGTCAGGACCGAGTAGGCCGAGGCCAACTGCTCGAGAATGATGTCGTCGATTTCCAGGCCGCAGCGGCGCACGCATTTTTCAATGTTCTGTGCGGCGTTGACCGCGCAGGTGACCACGTGAACCTTGGCTTCCAGACGCACGCCGGACATGCCCAGCGGCTCGCGAACGCCTTCCTGGTTATCGATCACGTAATCCTGCGGCAGGGTGTGCAGCACACGCTGGTCAGCCGGGATCGCCACGGCCTGGGCAGCGTCGAGAACACGCTCAAGGTCGGCGGAGCTGACTTCGCGATCACGAATCGCCACGATGCCGTGGGAATTCAGGCTGCGGATGTGATTGCCGGCCACGCCGACGAACGCCGAGTGGATCCGGCAACCGGCCATCAGCTGCGCTTCTTCGATAGCGCGCTGGATCGACTGGACGGTGGACTCGATGTTCACCACTACGCCTTTTTTCAGGCCGCGGGACGGATGAGTACCGATCCCGACGATTTCGAGCGTGCCGTCGTCCGCGACCTCGCCTACCAGCGCCACCACCTTGGAGGTGCCGATATCGAGACCGACGATCATTTTGCCGCTTTGCACGTTTGCCATGGGTCCTGCCTCTTCTTAATTCTTCGCGACAGCGGGTTGGGCTGTCGTGGGCGCTACAGGTTCCCGCCAGCCAACGGCGAGGCCGTTGGCGTAGCGCAGATCGATGCGCGCAATGTTCGTAATCTGCTCTTTGAGCGTCTTGTCATAGATGGCAATGAAGCGGCGCATCCTTTCCACCAGCTTGCCGCGTCCCAGCAGCAGTTCGATTCCCGGGCCCGCGCTGCCGGCGCCGGTGGTCAGGAACCAGCTGCCTCGTTCACGCAACTCCAGGCGTGCAATCGAGAAGCCCAACGGTCTGAGCATCTGGCTCAGCACCTGGTATTGCTGCATCACTTGCTGCTGGGCCCGCTGCGGGCCGAACAGCTGTGGCAAGTGTTCGTAGTTCGCCAGCTCGCGCGGGGTGAACGCCTGCCCCTGGTTGTTCAACAGCGACTCATCGCCCCACCGGGCCACCGGCAGTTGTTCTTCCAGGCGAATCACTACTTGATCCGGCCATACCCGACGCACTTCGGCGTGGGCAATCCATGGCATCGTTTCAAGCTCGGTACGCATGCTCTCCAGGTCAATGGTGAAGAAGCTCGACGCCACGTACGGGGCGATCCGCTGCTGCACCGCTTGCTGGCTGATGTAACTCAAGTCGCCCTGCACCGCGATCTTGGTGATCGGCCGGTCGGCGTACGGCAGCAAACGCTGTGCGCCTTCATAAGTGCCGAACCCCAGCGCGACCAGCAGCACGGGCCAGAACAGGCTTCTCAGAAAACCAAAGTTGGCTTTCGGCAGGCGCGCGGACATCGGCTCTTTGGCCACCATTCGGCTGGCACCCCGCGGCACCGGCTTGCGGCCGGGTGCGGAGGGCTGATGTCTAAGCTGTGCGCCTTGCATCGTCTTAACCTCTAGTTTCTTCAACACTGGCGGCCAGAATCGCCAGAACCAGCTGCTGGAAATCCAGGCCGGCGGCACGCGCCGCCATCGGCACCAGACTGTGATCGGTCATGCCCGGTGCGGTATTGACTTCCAGGAACCAGAACTGCCCTTCGGCGTCCTGCATCACGTCTGCCCTGCCCCAACCGGCGATACCCAGCGCCTCACAGGCTTTGGCCGTGAGGTCCATGAGTTCTTTTTCTTTGTTGCTGTCCAGGCCACACGGGATCCGGTACTGGGTATCGGAAGCCACGTACTTGGCGTCGTAGTCGTAGAAACTGTGTGTCGTGCCCAGGGCGATTGGAGGCAACACCTGGTCACGCAGGGTGGCGATGGTGAACTCCGGACCTTGAATCCATTGCTCGACCAACACTTGCGAATCGTAGGTACTGGCCGCTTTCCATGCGTCGATCAACTCAAGAGCTGAAGACACTTTGGCCATCCCGATACTGGAACCTTCATGGGCCGGTTTGACGATCAAAGGGAAGCCCAGTTCCGTGGCCGCCGAAATACAATCGGCCTCGCAGCTCAACACGGCATGGCGAGGCGTCGGAATGCCGAGGCTGTGCCAGACCTGCTTGGTGCGCAGTTTGTCCATGGCCAGTGCCGAGGCCAGAATGCCGCTGCCGGTGTACGGAATGCCCAGGCATTCGAGCAGACCCTGCATACTGCCGTCTTCACCGCCACGACCGTGGAGGATGATGAAGGCGCGGTCGATTTTTTCGTTCAGCAGGCGCTGCAGCAGGTCATCGCCCACATCCAGACCGAAGGCGTCCACACCGGCGCTTTGCAGTGCTTCGAGCACTGCGTTACCCGACTTCAGGGAAACCTCACGCTCGGCACTCTTGCCGCCGAACATCACGGCGACGCGGCCGAAATCTTTCGGCGCGACAGTGGAGACGAGGTTGGCGTAAGCAGCAGTCATTTCAACTTCCCCACGCTTGGCGCGGCAACCGCGCCAGCGAACAACGGACTGTTCAATAGTTTCGGTGCGAGACCGCCGATATCACCGGCGCCCTGGCACAACAGAATGTCGCCGGCACGCAGCAGCGGCTTGACGATTGGCGCGAGGTCGATGCCGCGCTCGATGTAGATCGGGTCGAGTTGACCGCGCTGGCGAATGCTGTTGCACAGCTTACGGCTGTCGGCGCCCGGGATCGGCTCTTCGCCGGCCGGGTAGACTTCCATCAGCAGCAGCACATTGGCGTCGGCCAGTACATTGACGAAGTCGTCGTACAGGTCGCGGGTGCGGCTGTAACGGTGCGGCTGGTAGACCATCACCAGACGGCGCTCCGGCCAGCCACCGCGCACGGCTTTGATCACGGCCGCGACTTCGGTCGGGTGGTGACCGTAGTCGTCCACCAGCATCACGTTGCCGCCTTCAACCGGCAGTTCGCCGTATACCTGGAAGCGCCGCCCGACACCCTGGAACCCGGACAGGCCCTGGACGATGGCCTCATCGCTGACGCCTTCGTCGGTGGCGATGCAAATGGTCGCCAGCGCGTTCAGCACGTTGTGGTTGCCTGGCATGTTCACCGAGACATCCAGCGGCTCGCGATCTGGGCGCAGCACGGTAAAGAAGGTCTGCATGCCCTGTTGACGCACATTGATCGCGCGCACGTCGGCGTCTTCGCCGAAACCGTAAGTGACCGTCGGACGTTTCACCTGCGGGAGGATTTCACGCACCACCGGATCGTCCAGGCACACCACCGCCAGACCATAGAACGGCAGGTTGTGCAGGAACTCGACGAAGGTTTTCTTCAGTTTGTTGAAGTCGCCGTCGTAGGTCGCCATGTGGTCGGCATCGATGTTGGTGACCACGGCCACCAGCGGCTGCAAGTGCAGGAAGCTGGCATCGCTTTCGTCGGCTTCGGCGATCAGGTAACGGCTGGTGCCGAGCTGGGCATTGGTGCCCGCGGCATTCAGACGACCACCGATAACGAATGTCGGGTCCAGGCCACCGGCGGCGAACACCGAAGCGATCAGGCTGGTAGTGGTGGTTTTGCCATGGGTACCGGCGACGGCGATGCCGTGACGGTAGCGCATCAGCTCAGCCAGCATCTCGGCACGCGGCACGACCGGAATCCGGCGTTCCAGCGCGGTGGCGACTTCCGGGTTGGAAGTGTTCACGGCACTGGAGGTGACCAGCACATCGGCGTTCGCGGCGTTCTCGGCACGGTGGCCGATATAGATGTGGGCACCGAAAGATTCCAGGCGCTCGGTCACCGGCGAGGCTTTGAGGTCCGAACCGGATACTTCATAGCCCAGGTTCAGCAACACTTCGGCGATGCCGCACATGCCCACGCCGCCGATACCGACGAAGTGGATGCGACGGATGCGGCGCATTTCCGGATGAGGCATGGCTTTCTTATTCTCAACCATGGACCACCTCCAGGCAGGTATCGACCACGTTACGGGTGGCATCGGGTTTGGCCAGGCGGCGTGCCGCGGTGGCCATGTCGTTGAGTCGTTGCGGTTGCATCAAGACCTCTGTCAGGCGAGCGGCAAGATCCGCTGCGCCAGTCGTTCTTTGCGGCATCAGAAAGGCAGCGCCTTCACGGGCCAAATAATCGGCGTTGCGGGTCTGGTGATCGTCGATCGCGTGGGGCAAAGGCACCAGCATCGAGGGCAGACCGGCAGCCGCCAGTTCACTGATGGTCAGCGCGCCTGCGCGGCACACCACCAGGTCGGCCCAGCCATAGGCTTGGGCCATGTCTTTGATGAAAGGCTGCACTTGCGCCTCGACGCCAGCCGCGCGGTAGCGCTCTGCAGTCACTTCATCGTGGTTTTTGCCGGCCTGATGAAACACGTCCGGGCGCAGGTCGGGGGCGACTTGCGACAGGGCTTCAGGCAGCAACTTGTTCAACGGCTCTGCGCCCAGGCTTCCGCCCAGGATCAGCAAACGCGCCTTGCGACCGGCCAGAGCAGGTCGCGGTGTTTCGAGGAACAGCTCGGTGCGCACCGGGTTACCGGTGGTACGACGGCTGTTCGACAGGGTAAAGGTGTCGGGGAACGCTTCACAGACTCGGGCGGCCAACGGCACCAGCAACCGATTGGCGGTACCGGCCACCGCGTTCTGTTCATGAACGATCACCGGCACGCCAGCCAGTTTGGCTGCAACGCCGCCGGGACCGGTCACGTAGCCACCGAAGCCGACCACACACACCGGCCGCAGTTGACGAATGATCGCCCGCGCCTGCCAGATCGACTTGAGCAACATGAACGGTGCCTTGAGCAGGGACAATTTGCCCTTGCCGCGCAAACCGCTGGCGTTGATCCGATGCAATTGAAGACCGGCCGCCGGCACCAGATCGTTTTCGATCCCGCGAGGCGTGCCGAGCCAGTGCACGGTGTAACCGCGGGCCTGGAATTCGCGTGCACAGGCCAGTGCCGGGAACACGTGGCCCCCGGTGCCGCCGGCCATGATCAATACGTTAGCGCCCATGGTTCGGCTCCTCGGCGAAGTCGCTCTCATGGAATTCCATCTCTTCGCTGCCCAGGTGGGTTCGACTCTCCCACTCGATACGCAGTAACAAGCCAAGACAGGCACAGCAGATCACCAACGAACTGCCGCCATAACTGAGGAATGGCAGGGTCAGACCTTTGGTTGGCAGCAGGCCGACGTTCACCCCGATGTTGATCAGGAACTGACCGATCCACAGGAACGACAAGCCGTACGCGATATAGGCGGCGAAAAACTGTTTGGCCTTCTCGGCCCAATAACCAATGTACATGCCGCGAATACAGACAAAGACGAACAACGCCAATGTGCACAACGAACCCACGGCGCCCAGTTCTTCGGCCAGGACCGAGAACACGAAGTCGGTGTGGGCTTCCGGCAGGTAGAACTGTTTCTGCACGCTGTTGCCCAAACCAACGCCCAGCCATTCGCCACGACCGAAAGCGATCAACGCTTGAGACAACTGATAGCCAGCACCGAACTGGTCGGCCCACGGGTCCGCAAAGTTGGTCAGTCGCGCCATTCGATACGGCTGCATTTGAATCAACAACACCACCGCACCGACAGCCAGGACAACCATCAAGGAAAAACGGAACAGCCCGACCCCGCCGAGGAACAGCATCGCCGCAGCAGCCCCCATCATCACGACCGTGGCACCGAAGTCCGGCTCCATCAGCAACAGACCCGCCATCGGCAGCAAAACGATGAACGGTTTGAAGAAACCCATCCAGCTTTCACGCACTTCTTTCTGGCGACGCACCAGATAACCGGCGAGGTAAATCACCACGAACACCTTGGCGATCTCGGAAGGCTGAACGTTGAAGAAACTGAAGCCGATCCAGCGCATCGAACCGTTCACTTCACGGCCGATCCCGGGGATGATCACCATCACCAGCAAACCGAACGCACCAATCAGCATCAGCCAGCCCAGGCGTTGCCAGGTAGCGATCGGAATCATCATGGTGACGATGCAGGCACCCAGGCCCAGCACCACGTAGATAAGGTGGCGAATCATGTAATACAGGGCACTGCCCGACTGCACCGCTGCCACTTCGGTGGATGCCGATGCAATCATCACCAGCCCAAGACCCAGCAGCGCCAGGCAACCGGCGAGCATCGGAAAATCGAGGTCGATGCCGCGCCCGGTGATCAGTGGCGATGGATAAGGCTTGATGATATTGCTCAGGTTCATGCCAAGTCCTCCACGGCGCGGACAAACTGGTGACCGCGATCTTCGTAGTTCTTGAACATGTCGAAGCTGGCGCAGGCCGGCGACAGCAGCACCGCGTCGCCCGGCTCGGCGATGGCGCGGCATTGCGCGACGGCTTCATACAGCGAATTGACGCGAATCAGCGGTACGCCATCGCCGATGGCCTGGGCGATCAACTCGGAGTCCCGGCCCATCAGCACCACGGCACGGCAGTTGGCCGCGACCGGATCACGCAGATCCTTGAACTCGGCACCCTTGCCGTCACCACCGGCGATCAGCACGAGTTTGCCGTCGATGTCTGCACCCAGACCTTCGATGGCGGCCAGTGCGGCACCGACGTTGGTGGCTTTGGAATCGTTGTAGTAGCTCACGCCGTTGAGGTCGCGAACCCATTGGCAGCGATGCTCGAGGCCGGCGAAGGTGCGCAGGCTCGAGAGCATGGCATCGAATGGCAGACCCACGGCGTGGCCCAGCGCCAAGGCCGCCAGGGCGTTGGACTGGTTATGCGCGCCACGAATCTTCAACTCGCGCACCGGCATCAGGTTCTGGAATTCGAAAGCCAGATACTTCTCGCCCTCCTCTTCACGGATACCAAAGGCCTTGAAATCGGGCTTGCTCAAACCGAAGGTCCAGCATGGCTGGCCCTCGCCCATTAACGGGCGGCTAAGGGCATCCTGACGGTTAACCACGAACTGTTTGGCACCACGGAAGATCCGGTGCTTGGCCAGGTGATAGGCCGGCAGACCGCTGTAGCGGTCCATGTGGTCTTCGCTGATGTTGAGCACGGTCGCCACTTCGGCGTTGAGTTGATCGGTGGTTTCCAGTTGGAAACTCGACAACTCCATCACGTATAACTCGACATCGTCGCTGAGCAAATCCAGCGCTGGCGTACCGAGGTTGCCACCGACAGCGACACGTTTGCCGGCCGCAGCCGCCATCTCGCCGACCAGGGTGGTGACGGTGCTTTTCGCGTTGGAACCGCTGATGGCGACAATCGGCGCCTTCGCGTTACGCGCGAACAGCTCGATGTCGCCGGACAGTTTCACGCCACGGGCGGCGGCAGCCTGCAGGGCCGGGGTCGCCAGCGCCAGGCCGGGGCTCACGTAGAGCTCGTCGGCACGGCACAGGAATTCGACGTCCAGCTCGCCACAACGCACTTCCACGTGCGGATAGTCACGCTTGAGCGTGGCCAGTTCCGGTGGATTTTCCCGCGTATCGGCGACAGCGAACGACACGCCCCGGTTCGCCAGGAAGCGAACCAGGGACATGCCGCTCTTGCCGAGGCCGACAACGATGCGGAAGTGGTCAGAAGCGATCAGAGACACTGGTTCTACCTCAGCTTCAGGGTGGCAAGGCCGACCAGTACCAGAATCACGGTGATGATCCAGAAACGGACGATCACACGCGGCTCGGGCCAGCCCTTGAGTTCAAAATGGTGGTGTATCGGTGCCATGCGGAACACACGGCGACCGGTCAGCTTGAAGGACGCAACCTGGATGACGACCGACAGAGTCTCCATCACGAACACGCCGCCCATGATGAACAGGACGATTTCCTGACGGACGATCACTGCGATGGTGCCCAGGGCCGCGCCCAGCGCCAGTGCGCCGACGTCGCCCATGAACACCTGGGCCGGATAGGTGTTGAACCAGAGAAAACCCAGGCCCGCACCGATCAACGCGCCGCAGAACACGATCAGCTCGCCCGCGCCCGGTACGTAAGGAATCAGCAGGTATTCGGCGAATTTCACGTTACCCGACAGGTAGCAGAAGATCCCCAAGCCGCCGCCGACCATCACGGTAGGCATGATCGCCAGCCCGTCGAGGCCATCGGTCAGGTTGACCGCATTGCTCGAGCCGACAATCACGAAATAGGTCAGGACGATGAAACCCGCGCCCAGCGGAATGCTGTAGTCCTTGAGCATCGGCAGGATCAGGGTGGTTTCTACCGGCGTTGCCGCGGTCATATAAAGGAAGATCGCCGCGCCCAGGCCGAACACCGACTGCCAGAAATACTTCCAGCGGCTAGGCAGGCCGCGAGAATTTTTCTCGATGACTTTGCGGTAATCGTCGACCCAGCCGATGGCGCCGAACAGCAGGGTCACCAACAACACGACCCAAACGTAACGGTTGCTCAGGTCAGCCCAGAGCAAAGTGCTGACGCCGATGGACGACAGAATCAGCGCGCCACCCATGGTTGGCGTGCCGGACTTGGACAGGTGCGATTGCGGGCCGTCGTTACGAACGGATTGACCGATCTGACGGGTCTGCAAAGTGCGGATCATCCACGGGCCGTAGCACAGCGACAAGACCAGCGCGGTCAGCACACCGAGGATCCCGCGCAGGGTCAGGTACTGAAAGACCGCGAAGCCTTTGTAGAACTGTTGCAGATACTCCGCTAGCAGCAGCAGCATTAATGTTTCTCCAGACGGGTCCCGCACAAAGCGGCGACGATGTTTTCCATCGCGGCGCTGCGCGAGCCCTTGATCAAAATGGTGGTGTTTGTGTCCTGCTCGGCTTCCAGGGCCTTGATCAGCTCAGCCTGTGTGCTGAAGTGAAAAGCCTGCTCGCCGAAAGCGTGTACGGCGTGAGCCATCATTGGCCCGACCGCGTAAAGCGCGCAAACCTTGCCGCGGGCGTACTCGCCCACATCGCGGTGCCCCTGCTCCGCCCAATCGCCCAACTCGCCGATATCTCCGAGCACCAAAACGGTGCGACCGGAAAAGCCGGCGAGTATATCAACGGCGGCGCACATGGAGGTGGGGTTTGCGTTGTACGTGTCATCGATCACGCGCATGCCGTTAGTTGCCAGTTGCGCGACGGTGCGGCCCTTGACCGGTTGCACCGCGCCGAGACCGGTGGCGATGCCGAACAGCGACACGCCCAAGGCATGGGCTGCAGCGGCGGCGGCCATGGCATTGGCGACGTTATGAGTGCCGAGCAGGTTCAGTTGAACCCGCTCCACACCCTCAGGACTGTGCAGGTTGAACGCCGGGCAACCGCGGGCATCGCGGTCCAGGTCGCTGGCGTAGAAGTCAGCGCTGATGTTGCTCAGGGCAAACGTCAGCACTTTGCGACCGGCAGCTCGGGTTTTCCAGATTTCAAAAGCCTTGTCGTCGAGATTCAGCACGGCGACGCCATCGGCATCCAGCCCTTCGAGAATCTCACCCTTGGCTTCAACGATTTTTTCCGGCCCGCCGAACTCGCCGACGTGGGCGGTCCCGGCGTTGTTGATGACAGCCACGTGCGGCTTGGTCATGCCGACGGTGTAGGCAATCTCGCCGAGCCGCGAAGCGCCGAGTTCGATCACGGCAGCGGTGTGTTCCGGTGCCAGTTCGAGCAGGGTCAGCGGAGCGCCCAGGTCATTGTTCAGGTTGCCACGGGTCGCCAGCACCGGACCGCGCGTGTGCAGGATGCTCGCGAGCATTTCCTTGACCGTGGTCTTGCCGCTGGAACCGGTGATGGCCACGACCGGCTGAGTGAACGCCGCACGGTTCATCGCGCCCAATTGGCCGAGGGCCTGGCGGGTGTCCTTGACCAGCAGTTGCGGCAGCGCGCTGTCGGCAACTTCGCGCTCGACCAAGGCACCCACGGCGCCTTTGGCGGCGACGTCATTGAGGTAGTCATGGCCATCGAAACGCGGGCCGGCCAGAGCGATAAACAGTTGGCCGGGCTTGATCGCGCGGCTATCGATGCTGACGCCGTCGAAGCTGGCGTCGCTGGCAATCAGACGGCCATTCAATGCGCCGGTCAGTTCGCTCAGTTTCAAGGCTTTAAGCATGGGCCACCTCCCATGCAGTCAGGGCGTGATCGGCCTCGACCAGATCGGAGAAAGCGTGGCGCTCGCCGTTGATTTCCTGATAGTCCTCGTGACCTTTACCGGCCAGGACAATCACGTCATCCGCCGAAGCGCTGGCGATCAATTGGGCAATCGCCTGGCCTCGGCCGGCGACGAAGGCAACTTTATCCTCAGCGGTGAAACCGGCGCGGATGTCGTCGAAAATCACGGTCGGGTCTTCGGTGCGCGGATTGTCATCGGTGACCAGTACGCCATCGGCCAGACGCTCGACCACTTCCGCCATCAGCGGACGCTTGCCGCGATCGCGATCACCACCGCAACCGAACAGGCACAGCAACCGGCCTTTGGCGTGAGGACGCAGGGCCATCAAGACTTTTTCCAGCGCATCCGGTGTGTGGGCGTAATCGACCACCACCAACGGCTGAGTACCGCCGCCCAGGCGCTGCATGCGACCGACCGGGCCTTCGAGTTTCGGCAGCACTTTGAGGATTTCGTCCAGCGCGTAGTCCAGCCCGAGCAAGGCGCCAACCGCGGCCAACACATTGCTCAGGTTGAAACGACCGAGCAAGGTGCTGCGCAAATGGTGCTCGCCTTGCGGCGTAACCAGCGTTGCGCGCACGCCTTCGTCGTCGAACTGCGCTTCGCGGCAATACAGGTAGGCGCTGGAATCTTCCAGGCTGTAAGTGATCAGTCGCGACTCGCCTTTATCGGCAGCCAGTTGCCGGCCGAAATCGTCGTCGAGGTTGACCACCCGGCACTTCAAATCATTCCAGGCAAACAACTTGGCCTTGGTTTCGCCATAGGCCTGCATGGTGCCGTGGTAATCCAGATGATCGCGCGACAGGTTGGTCATCACCGCCACATTGAACGCCAACGCAGTCACGCGGCCCTGATCCAGGCCGTGGGAAGAAACTTCCATGGCCACGGCTTTGGCGCCGGCCTTCTTCAGGTCGGCGAGAGTCGCTTGCACCGCAATCGGGTTCGGCGTGGTGTGCAGACCGCTTTCCAGCGCGCCGTAGAAACCGGAGCCCAGAGTGCCGACGATGCCGCAGTGTTGACCGAGCAGGTCGAGCGCTTGGGCGACCAATTGGGTCACGCTGGTTTTACCGTTGGTGCCGGTCACGCCGATCAGATTGAGGTGACGGCTCGGTTCGCCATAAAAACGCCCGGCAATGTCCGACAGCTGCGCCGCCAGGCCTTTGACTGGAATCAGCGGTACGTCGGTAATCGGCAGCACGGTCGCGCCTTCGACTTCATAAGCCACAGCAGCAGCGCCGCGTTGCAAGGCGTCGGCGATGTGCGCACGCCCGTCGAACTTGCCACCAGGAACCGCGAGAAACAAATCGCCTGCTCGTACGTTGCGGCTGTCCAGCGCCAATTCGCGGATCAACAGATCGCGGCCGGCGTGGGCAAAAATCTTGTTCAGGCTCAGCGACATCAGCCGCGCCCTCCATTAGCTTTCAGCGGAACGACCGGTGCGGCGTTCGCTTGTTGAGTGGCTGGCAGGTTGTCCGGGGTGATGTTCATCAGACGCAGGGTCCCGGACATCACTTTGCTGAACACCGGCGCCGAGACCAGACCACCGAAGTAACCGGCCTTGGTCGGTTCATCGATCACCACCACGATTGCGTAACGCGGATCGTTCATCGGGCCGAAACCGGCGAACAGCGAGCGGTAGGAGTTCTCGGCGTAGCCTTTGGTTCCGACCGACGTTTTACGTGCGGTACCCGACTTGCCGCCCACGTGATACGCCGGCACCTGCGCACGGAATACACCGCGCGGGGCTTCGATCACTTGTTGCAGCATGGTTTGCATGGTTTTTGCGACGGCTTCCGGCAATACCTGTGTGGTTTGCGGCGCCTTGTCGGTTTTGATCAGGGTCAGCGGCGCGAGACGACCATTATTGGCCAGGGCCGAGAAGGCGTGGACCAACTGGATCGCGGTCACGGAAATACCGTAGCCGTAGGACAGCGTGGCGGTTTCAGCCTTGCGCCATTCGCGGTAGTTCGGCAGGTTGCCGACGCGCTCACCCGGGAAACCCAAGCCGGTGTCCTGGCCTAGGCCGACTTTCTGCGCCAGGCGGAAAATCGTTTCGCCGCCGATATCGAACGCGACCTTACTCATGCCGACGTTACTGGAATTGATCAGAATGCCAGTCAGGTCGAGTACCGGGCCTTCGCTCTTGGATACGTCCTTGATGGTGTACTTACCAATCTGCAAGGTGCCTGGATAAACCTCAACGGTATCGGTCGGCTTCCAACGCCCGGTTTCAATCGCGGCGCTCATGGAAATCGCTTTCATGGTCGAACCCGGCTCGAACACGTCGATCATCGCGCGGTTGCGCATCATCGCCGGTTGCAGGTTGCGACGGTTGTTCGGGTTGTAGGTTGGCTGGTTGACCATGGCGAGAATTTCGCCGGTCTTCACGTCCATGATCACCAGGCTGCCAGCCTTGGCGCCGTTCTCGATGATTGCGTTGCGCAGTTCACGGTTGGCCAGGTATTGCAGGCGCAGGTCAATGGACAACGCCAAGGGCTTGCCGGCCTTGGCGTTTTTGGTGACCTGGACATCCTTGATCAACCGGCCGCGCCGGTCCTTGATCACCTGTCGTTTGCCGGGCACGCCGGCCAGCCATTCGTCGTAGGCCAGCTCGACGCCTTCGCGTCCGTGGTCATCGATGTCGGTAAAGCCGACCATATGGGCGGTAACTTCACCGGCCGGGTAAAAACGCCGGAACTCTTCGATGCCATAAACACCCGGCACTTTCAGATCGAGCACAGCCTGGCCCTGCTCGGGGGTCAGCCCGCGCACCAGATAAATGAATTCTTTGTTGGCCTGGGCTTCGAGACGTTCGGCCAGGGCTTTCGGGTCCTGCCCCAAGGCAGCCGCCAATGCCGGCCACTTCTCTTTGGCCGTTTGCATTTCCTTGGCGTTGGCCCACAGGGTGGTGACCGGAGTACTCACGGCCAACGGCTCGCCGTTACGGTCGGTGATCAGACCACGGTGAGCCGGAATCGGAATATGACGAACACTGCGCGCATCGCCCTGACCTTTAAGGAAGGCACGGTCGACCACTTGCAAATCGATGATGCGCCAGGCAATCGCCGCCACCATGATGCCGAGCAACCCGACCACCAGACGGAACCGCCATGGAAAGAGCGCGCCTTCAAGTTTCATCATGGCGCCACCATCTGCACTTCAGCGGCGCCGGGAATGCGCATCTTCAGTTGCTCGGTCGCCAACACTTCGATACGGCTGTGAGCCGTCCAGGTGCTCTGCTCGAGAATCAACCGGCCCCACTCCGCCTGCGCCTTGTCGCGCACGCTCAATTCGTTGTACAGCGAATTCAACAGCTGACGGTTCCAGTGCGCGCTATAGGACACGCCGATGGCCGACACGAGCACGCCGACAAACAGCAGCAGCATGAAAAAGCTTCCGCCGGGAAGTGGCTTGGCGAAAAGCTTGCTCACCGCAACTTCTCCGCGACACGCATGATGGCGCTACGGGAACGTGGGTTGGCTTTGAGTTCGGCCTCGGAGGCGGACTGCGCTTTGCCATGGATTTTGATTTTCGGTTCGAAAGCGACGTGACGGACCGGCAGGTTGCGCGGCAGGTTGTCGGCTTCGCCTTTCACCAGTTTGCGCATGAACAATTTGACGATGCGGTCTTCCAGCGAATGGAAGCTGATCACCACCAGACGACCGCCCACTTCCAGACATTCCAGAGCGGCTTCGAGACCGGTTTCCAGATCACCCAGTTCGTTGTTGACGTGAATACGCAGGCCCTGGAACGCACGGGTGGCCGGGTTCTTGCCCTTTTCCCACGCCGGGTTGGCGACTTTCAGCACTTCAGCCAGATCGCCAGTGCGCTCGAACGGCTTGATGTCGCGACGCTCGGCCACGGCACGCGCCATGCGGCCGGAGAAACGTTCTTCGCCATATTCCTTGAACACCCGGGCGATTTCTTCCACCGGCGCGGTGTTGACGAACTCGGCGGCGCTGATCCCGCGGGACGGGTCCATGCGCATGTCCAACGGGCCGTCGTTGAGAAAACTGAAACCGCGCTCAGGGTCGTCGAGCTGCGGCGAAGACACGCCGAGGTCGAGCAGAACACCGCTGACCTTGCCGGCCAGACCGCGCTCGGCGACTTCCGATCCGAGCTCGGCAAAGCTGCGCTGTACAACGACAAAGCGGCCGTCTTCGGCCGCTAGCGTTTGCCCGGTGGCAATCGCTTGAGGATCTTTGTCGAATCCGAGCAACCGTCCATCAGGTCCGAGCTGGCTGAGGATCAACCGACTGTGTCCGCCACGTCCGAACGTACCGTCCAGATAGCAGCCATCAGGACGTACGGCGAGAGCCTCGACGGCTTCGTCAAGCAATACGGTGATGTGGTTAAAGCCGCTATCAATAGTCACAGGATCAAATCACGCAGTTCATCAGGCATAGCGCCCGGTTGTTGAATAGCAGCCAGGTCAGCGGCAGAAACCGCATTCCAGGCATCCTCGTCCCACAATTGGAACTTGTTCAGTTGGCCTACCAACATTGCGCGCTTATCCAACTTGGCATATTCGCGAAGACGCGGCGGAACCAGAAAACGACCACTGCCATCGAGCTCGAGGTCGACGGCATTACCAATCAGTAAACGTTGCAGGCGGCGGTTCTCTTCGCGAAGCGAAGGCAGTGCGCGCAGTTTGGTTTCGATAATTTCCCACTCATCGAGGGGATAAACACACAAACACGGATCAACGGCATCGATGGTGACGATTAATTGACCGGAACTACGCGAAACCAGCTCGTCACGGTACCGGCTCGGCATAGCGAGACGGCCCTTTGCATCGAGACTGATAGCGTTAGCTCCGCGAAACACGTCAGCGTTTCTCCAAATATTAGCGTTTTACGCTCAAAAAACCCACTTCATGCCACTTTCCGCCACTTGCGCACACTATAGGAATGCGCCCACCACACCGTCAAGGCGCGGATTAAAGGAAAAGCCTTACAGAACGGAGATTTAGGAGCGTAAAAGGAGGGTTAACGAGAATCTGACAGATGAATTTGCTCAATAACTTGAATCAGCACAGAAGGCTGCGTTCAGAAGTTAAAGTAGTTTGTTAAGAGTAAGATTTTTTCGGTATTACAAAAGCGCTTCTGCTATTGATTCAGCAGGGGAGGGAAATTGCCATAACGCACATCGCTGCCCAATGATGAAGCAGAGAAAAAAAGGTGGAGAGTCGATCTGTAAGCCGGGTTCTGTCTTGAACAGTCATTCGTCTACGATGGCCATCACTGGACATCTTTAGCAACCTACCCGGTCCCAGCGCGGGCCACGCCTTGGGACCCTATTTGGTCTTGCTCCAAGTGGGGTTTACCTAGCCACGAACTGTTGCCAGACGTGCGGTGCGCTCTTACCGCACCTTTTCACCCTTACCGGCGCCGAAGCGCTTAGGCGGTTATTTTCTGTGGCACTTTCCGTAGGCTCACGCCTCCCAGGCATTACCTGGCACTTCGCCCTATGGAGCCCGGACTTTCCTCCCCCCCCTAATTTTCATAGAGGGCAGCGACTGTCCGATCGACTCTCCGCCGCGAAGGTTAACGGCAGAGCGGCCGAAGAACAAGCAATAAAAGCCTCTGGCCGGCGCTGCACGTCGGTTTTACTCGCCTTTCTGTTTATCCAGCGCGACCTGATAGAGCACATTCTTGCGCTCACCGGTAATTTGCGCCGCCAATGCCGCCGCACGCTTGAGCGGCATTTCTTCGAGTAACAGGTTGAGAATACGCATGGCTTCACTGCTGACAGCGTCTTCAGTCTCAGGGGCAGTCCAGCCCGCCACCAGCACCACACACTCGCCACGCTGCTGATTGCTGTCCGATTCGACAAACTCGCGCAACTCGGCCAACGGCAAGCCTTTGAGGGTTTCGAAGGTCTTGGTCAGCTCCCGCGCCAGCAATGCCGGGCGCTCGGCGCCGAATACCAGCTCCATGTCTTGCAGGCATTCAAGGATCCGATGCGGTGCTTCATAGAAAATCAGCGTGCGCGGCTCTTCTTTTACCAGTTCCAGACGAGCACGTCGGCCGACAGCCTTGGCCGGCAAAAAACCTTCGAAGATGAAACGGTCGGACGGCAGCCCCGCCGCCGACAACGCCGCAATCAAGGCGCACGCTCCCGGAACCGGCACCACATTGATTCCCGCGGTACGAGCCTGTCGCACCAGGTGATAACCCGGATCGGAAATCAGCGGCGTCCCGGCGTCGGAGATCAACGCCACATCGTCGCCCGCCAGCAGACGCGTGATAAAGCGGTTACCCTCCTCTCGTTCGTTGTGTTCATGGCAGGCCGCCAGCGGCGTCGGAATGCCGAAATGCTGCATCAATCGCTGGGAATGGCGAGTGTCTTCGGCAGCGATCAAAGCGACCTCGCGCAGGATCTTCAGCGCACGCGCACTGATGTCGTCCAGGTTGCCGATGGGCGTCGCCACCACATAAAGCGAGCCAGCAGCGGAATTCAAAGCACCTGGAGCAGTCAAAGCGCACACCTCATGATCGGTAAAAGGCGACATTGTAGCGCGTAGCGGCGTTTGCGATACGCCTCACCCTCCCCGGGTTTTCCAGCCTTTTGTGCAGTGCTGCAACATTTACACGAGCTAAATTGATCGATTCACGCCAGTAACATCGCGCCCCGGCCAGTGCTTGGGTACAATTCCCCGCTAATTTGATCGAGTATCAGGAACACTTACATGATCGCTTGCCTGCGGCTGTTCTCTGCCCTTTGCCTCGCTGCCTTGCTGGCGGCTTGCGCCAGCTCGCCCTCTTCCAGCCTTGGCGAACTTCCACGGACCCCGGACGCCAGTATCGAGCAATTGCTCGAACAGGCCGCTAAAAGCAAAGATCCGGAAAAAGCCGCTCTATTGCGCTTGAGCGCGGCAGACCTGGCTTATCGTCAGGGCAATGCCGGCCAGTCCGCGCAAATCCTGCAACAAGTACCGACGGAACAACTCAAGCCAGGCCAACAAGTCTTCGCCAGTACCCTGGCGGCTGAACTGGCCATGGTCCGCAATCAGCCGAAAGCGGCGCTGACGGCCTTGAGCCATCCGAGCCTGCAACGCTTGGGCGAGCTGCCCGTCGAACAACAGGTTCGCACCGGCACCGTTCATGCCCGCGCCCTTGAGGCCGATGGCCAGACCCTGGCCGCCGCACGGGAGCGCATCTTCATTGCCCCGATGCTTGAAGGTGAAGCAGCCAGCAAAAACCATGAAGCGATCTGGACCCTGATCGCTTCGCTGCCGACCGATCAATTGCAGCCGACCACCGACGATGACCTCGGCGGCTGGATACGTCTGGCGCTGGCGGTGAAAACGGCCGGCACTTTGGAACAGCAGCAAGCCGCGATCGACAACTGGCGCGAACGGAATCCAAAGCACCCGGCTGCCATCCAGCTGCCATTGCCACTGACCAAACTCAAGGAACTGGCCAGCCAGCCCCTGAGCAAGATTGCCCTGCTACTGCCACAAGACGGCCCGCTGGCATCGGTTGGCAAAGCACTGCGCGAAGGTTTCATGGCCGCTCACTACCAGGCGCAACAAGCCGGGCAGAAGCCGCCAGCCATCGAGTTCTATGACAGCTCGCGCCTCACCTCTCTCGACGAGTTCTATCGCAAGGCCCAGGCCGATGGCGTGCAACTGGTGGTCGGCCCGCTGGAGAAGCCGCTGGTCAAACAGCTCAGCGCGCGCCCGCAACTGCCGATCACCACCCTGGCGCTGAACTACAGCGAAGGCGAACAAGGTCCGGCTCAACTGTTCCAGTTCGGCCTGGCCGCTGAAGACGAAGCCCGCGAAGTGTCCCGTCGTGCGCGCGCCGATGGCCTGCACCGCGCCGCCATCATGGTGCCGAAAGGCGAATGGGGCGACCGCGTATACAAGGCGTTCAGCCAGGATTGGCAAGCCAACGGTGGCAGCATCGTCGCGGCCGAACGCGTCGACCAACCGGTCCAATTGGCCCAGCAGATTGCCGACATGTTCCAGTTGCGCCAGAGCGAAGGCCGCGCCAAGAGCCTGCAAAGCACCGTTGGCTCGCAGGTTGCCGCACAACCTTCGCGTCGTCAGGACATCGAGTTCATCTTCCTGGCCGCGACGCCGCAGCAGGCTCAACAGATCAAACCGACCCTGAACTTCCAGTACGCGGGTGACGTGCCGGTTTACGCCACCTCCCACGTGTTCAGCGCCAGCGGCGACCAGAACCAGTACAACGACATGAACGGTATTCGCTTCTGCGAAACACCATGGCTGCTGGATGCCAACGACCCGCTGCGCAAACAGGTCACTGCACAATGGCCACAAGCCGGTGGCAGCCTGGGCCGCCTGTACGCGATGGGCGTTGATGCCTATCGTCTGGCACCGCGCCTGGGGCAACTCAAGGCCTTGCCGGACAGCCGCATCCAAGGCCAATCGGGCAGCCTGGGCATGACTCAGAATCAGCGGGTCGAGCGTCAGTTGCCATGGGCAGAGTTCATCAACGGTCAGGTTCAACGCCTGCCGGATACCTCACGCTGATGCCTGACAGGTCACGCCAGCAAAGCGGTAAAGATGCCGAGCGTCATGCGCTCGAGCATCTTCAGCAACAAGGTCTGCGCCTGCTGGCGCAGAACTGGTTGTGTAAACGCGGCGAGCTTGATCTGGTCATGCTTGATGGCGATACAGTAGTATTCGTCGAAGTCCGCTACAGAAAAAACACCCAATGGGGTGGCGCGCTCGATAGCATCGATGGGCGCAAACGGCAGAAACTGATTTTTGCCGCGCAGTATTTTCTTCAGCGAGAGTCGCGCTGGGCCAATTCCCCCTGCCGCTTCGACGTGGTTGCCATCGACAGCAACCTTGATCAGTTGAACTGGTTGCAGAATGCCTTCGACAGCTGATCGCTGCGCCCCGAACCGGACATCTTCACCCAACACTTTTTGCTCTTTGCTTTGCGGGCTGCACATTCATGTGCCGAGTAGCCGCGCTAATTAAGGTCACACAGATGGACATGCAATCGCGAATTCGCCAGCTTTTTCAGGCCAGTATCGACACCAAGCAACAGGCGATGGACGTACTTGCACCGCACATCGAGCAAGCCAGCCAGGTCATGGTCAACGCCCTGCTCAACGAGGGCAAAATGCTGTCCTGCGGCAACGGCGGTTCCGCCGGTGACGCACAGCACTTCTCATCCGAGCTGCTCAATCGCTTCGAACGCGAGCGCCCGAGCCTGCCCGCCATCGCGCTGACCACCGACAGCTCGACGATCACCTCGATCGCCAACGATTACAGCTACAACGAAATTTTCTCCAAACAGATCCGTGCCCTCGGCCAGCCGGGCGATGTTTTGCTGGCGATTTCCACCAGTGGCAACTCGGCAAACATAATTCAAGCGATCCAGGCCGCACATGATCGCGAAATGATTGTCGTAGCATTGACCGGTCGTGATGGCGGCGGCATGGCGTCACTGCTATTGCCTGAGGACGTCGAGATTCGCGTACCGGCCAACGTCACTGCACGCATTCAGGAAGTCCACCTGCTGGCGATCCATTGCCTTTGCGATTTGATCGACAGCCAAATATTCGGGAGTGAAGAATGACCCCTAATCGCCTGGGCCTTCTGGCCTTGACCCTGTGCCTCGGCATCAGCGGCTGCACCTCGGTGGTTAACGCCAGCCGTGAAGCGCCGATTGACGATGACCGCGGCACCCGCACCTTCGGCAGCAAGATCGACGACTCCCTGATCGAAACCAAGGCCGGTGTAAACATCGCCAAGGCCGATCCAGACCTGGACAACAACTCGCACATCGTCGTCACCAGCTTCAACGGCGTGGTGCTGCTCGCCGGGCAAACCCCTCGCGCCGACCTCAAGGCCAAGGCCGAACAGGTTGCCGCCGCCGTTCAACGGGTAAAGAAGGTTCACAACGAGCTGCAAGTACTGGCGCCCTCCTCGCTGCTGGCGCGCCAGAATGACACTTGGCTGACCACCAAGATCAAGACCCAGATGCTCACCGACGCCTCCATCCCGGGGTCGCGCATCAAGGTTGTGACCGAAAACGGCATCGTCTACTTGCTGGGTCTGCTGACCAAGCAGGAAGCGGCCCAGGCGACCAATCTGGTACAAGGCGTTTCCGGCGTGCAGAAGATCGTGAAGTTGTTTGAGTACATCGACTGATCGGCTTGTAGGCGTCTGCGCAAAACGGTGGAACTCTCACCCAGGATTGCGCACATGCCGGACGCACAAAAAAACCCGCTGAAATCACTTCAGCGGGTTTTTCATTTCAGCGGCCAGGAAGATCAGAAATCCTCCAACCGCCATACCTCGTAAGCCGGCGCCTCATAGGGATGGCTCTCTTTCAGAGCCACCACCACCGCCTGAATCAACTCATCGCTGACCACAAGCTCAACCTTCCATTCCTCAACCTGCTCGACCTGCCCCGCTTCACCAATGAACGGCTGGCTGCCATCCAGCGGGCGAAACTGACCCAACCCAAACACCTGCCACGCGCAGTGATCATAAGCCCCGATCCGCCCGCCACCGGCAGCGAACACAGCGCTTTTGACCACCTCGACATGACTGGCCGGAACAAAAAAACTGAGCTTGTACACGGCGCTTAGTTTACCCAGACCCGCGCGTTACGGAACATACGCATCCAAGGTGCGTCTTCGTTCCAGTCTTCCGAACGCCACGAGTTCTGCACAGCACGGAATACACGCTCCGGGTGCGGCATCATGATGGTCACGCGACCGTCACGGCTGGTCAGCCCGGTGATCCCACGCGGCGAGCCGTTCGGGTTGGCCGGGTAGTTTTCGGTGACCTTGCCGTGGTTGTCGACGAAACGCATTGCCACGCAACCCGACAGATCGGCTTCCAGCAACGCTTCTTCGCTGGCGAATTCGGCATGACCTTCGCCGTGAGCAATAGCGATCGGCATACGCGAACCGGCCATGCCCTGCAGGAAGATCGAGTTCGACTCCTGAATCTGTACCATCGCCACACGAGCTTCGAACTGCTCGGAACGGTTACGCACGAAGTGCGGCCAGAACTCGCTGCCCGGGATCAGCTCGTGCAGGTTGGACATCATCTGGCAACCGTTGCACACGCCGAGGGTGAAGCTGTCGTTACGTTCGAAGAAGCCCTGGAAGGCATCGCGAGCGCGGCTGTTGAACAGCGCGGACTTGGCCCAGCCTTCGCCGGCACCCAGTACGTCGCCGTACGAGAAACCGCCGCAAGCCACCAGACCTTTGAACTCGTTCAGGTCGACACGGCCGGCCAGAATGTCGCTCATGTGCACGTCGATCGCGTTGAAACCGGCGCGGTCGAACGCGGCCGCCATTTCCACCTGACCGTTGACGCCCTGCTCACGCAGCACGGCAACCTGTGGGCGGATGCCTTTCTTGATGTAAGGCGCGGCGACGTCCTGGTTGACGTCGTAGCTGAGCTTGACGCTCAGGCCCGGGTTGTCTTCTTCCAGCAGCACGTCGAACTCCTGTTCGGCGCAGTCGGCGTTATCACGCAGACGCTGGATCTGGTAGCTGGTTTCAGCCCACTGACGTTGCAGCAGACGACGCTGACCTTCGAACACGGTGTCGCCGTTGAAAGTGATGCTGATCTCGCCGTTGTTCATTGGCTGACCGATCACCGACACACAGTCACCCAGGCCAGCTGCGCTGAACTGCGCGAGGATGTCTGGAGTGGCGTCCTGGCGAACCTGGATCACCGCGCCCAGTTCTTCGTTGAACAGGATCGCGGCGATATCGGCGGAGGTTTCTGCCAGACCGTCGAGGTTCAGGCTCAGACCGCAGTGCCCGGCGAAGGCCATTTCTACCACGCTGGTCAGCAGACCACCGTCGGAACGGTCGTGGTAAGCCAGCAAGTGGCCGTCGGCGTTGAGGCCCTGAATCACCGCGAAGAAGGCTTTCAGGTCTTCGGCGTCATCGACGTCCGGGGCCTGCTTGCCGAGTTTGCCGTGAACCTGAGCAAGGATCGAAGCGCCCATGCGGTTCTGACCGCGACCGAGGTCGATCAGGATCAGGTCGGTGGTGCCCTTGTCCATGCGCAGTTGCGGGGTCATGGTCTGACGGATGTCAGCCACGGGCGCGAAACCGGTCACGATCAGCGACATCGGCGAAGTCACCGTCTTGTCGACGCCTTCATCGTTCCAGCGGGTGGCCATGGACATCGAGTCCTTGCCCACCGGAATGGTAATGCCCAGCTCAGGGCACAGTTCCATGCCGACCGCTTTCACGGTGTCGTACAGACGCGCGTCTTCACCCGGGTGGCCGGCTGCGGACATCCAGTTCGCCGACAGTTTGATGTCGGAGATTTTGGCGATGCGCGACGCCGCGATGTTGGTCAGGGTTTCGCCGATGGCCATGCGGCCCGACGCCGGAGCGTCCAGCAGAGCCAGCGGAGTGCGCTCGCCCATGGCCATGGCTTCACCGGTATAGACGTCGAAGCTGGTGGCGGTGACGGCAACGTCAGCCACCGGAACCTGCCACGGGCCGACCATCTGATCACGGGCCACGAGGCCGGTGATGGTACGGTCGCCGATGGTGATCAGGAAGCTTTTGCTGGCCACGGCCGGGTGATGCAGAACGCGCTCGACGCAGTCGGCAATCTCGAGGGTCGACGGATCGAAATCGTCGCCCAGCTCGTTTTCGCGAACGGCCGAACGGTGCATGCGCGGGGCTTTGCCCAGCAGCACTTCGAGCGGCATGTCCACCGGGCTGTTGCCGAAGTGGCTGTCGGTCACGGTCAGTTGCGGTTCGGCAGTGGCTTCACCGACCACGGCAAACGGGCAACGCTCACGTTCGCAGATCGCCTGGAAGCGTTCGAAGTCCGCAGGTCCGACCGCCAGAACGTAGCGTTCCTGGGATTCGTTACTCCAGATTTCGTGCGGGGCCATGCCCGGCTCGTCGTTTGGAATGTTGCGCAGTTCGAAGCGACCGCCACGGTTGCCGTCGTTGACCAGTTCCGGGAAGGCGTTGGACAGACCGCCCGCGCCGACGTCGTGGATGAAGCTGATCGGGTTGTGTTCACCCAACTGCCAGCAACGGTCGATGACTTCCTGGCAGCGACGTTCCATTTCCGGGTTTTCGCGCTGTACCGATGCGAAGTCCAGATCCGCCGAGCTGGTGCCGGTGGCCATGGAAGAGGCAGCGCCGCCGCCCAGGCCGATGAGCATTGCCGGGCCGCCGAGCACGATCAGCTTGGAGCCAACGGTGATTTCGCCTTTCTGTACGTGTTCGGCACGGATGTTACCCATGCCGCCGGCCAGCATGATCGGCTTGTGGTAACCGCGAACTTCGTCGCCACGCGGGGTGGTGATCGATTGTTCGAAGGTACGGAAGTAGCCAGTCAGGGCCGGACGACCGAATTCGTTGTTGAACGCGGCGCCACCCAGTGGGCCTTCGATCATGATGTCCAGCGCGGTAACGATGCGCTCAGGCTTGCCGTACGGCACTTCCCACGGCTGTTCGAAGCCCGGGATTTGCAGGTTGGACACGGTGAAACCGGTCAGGCCTGCCTTTGGCTTGGCGCCGCGACCGGTTGCACCTTCATCGCGAATCTCGCCACCGGAACCGGTGGATGCGCCCGGGAACGGGGCAATCGCGGTCGGGTGGTTGTGAGTTTCGACTTTCATCAGGATGTGCACCGGTTCCTGCACCGCGCCGTACTGGCGGGTCTCAGGGTCCGGGAAGAAACGGCCGGCGACGGAGCCGACGATCACCGAGGCGTTGTCCTTATAAGCCGACAAAACACCTTCGCTGTGCATCTGATAGGTGTTCTTGATCATGCCGAACAGGCTTTTTTCCTGGCTCTGACCGTCGATATCCCAACTGGCGTTGAAGATCTTGTGACGGCAGTGCTCGGAGTTCGCCTGGGCAAACATCATCAGTTCGATGTCATGCGGGTTGCGCTTCAAGCCGACGAAGGCTGCGACCAGATAGTCGATCTCGTCTTCGGCCAGGGCCAGGCCCAGCTCGGTGTTGGCTTTTTCCAGCGCGGCGCGGCCGCCACCCAACACGTCGATCGCGGTCAGGGGCTTGGGTTCGGCGTGGCTGAACAGGCCGGCGGCTTGTTCAAGGTTGTCCAATACGATCTGGGTCATGCGGTCATGCAGCGCGCCTGCGATCAGCTGCGCTTCGGCATCGCTGAACTGGCCGGCGACGTAGAACGCGATACCGCGCTCCAGGCGCTGGATCTTGGTCAGGCCGCAGTTGCGAGCGATGTCGCTGGCTTTACTGGACCACGGCGAGATGGTGCCAAAACGTGGCAACACCAGAAACAGACGACCGGTTGGCTCTTGTACTGGAACGCTTGGGCCGTACTTCAGAAGGCGCGCGAGCACCTGCTGTTCGTCGCCGGTCAGGACGCCGGTAACTTCGGCGAAGTGAGCGAATTCAGCATACAAGCCGCTGACAGCCGGAACCTTCTGGCTCAGTTGCTCAAGGAGTTTGCTGTGGCGAAAGGCAGAAAGGGCAGGAGCGCCGCGCAGGATCAACATCTTCGGGACAGCCTCGGGAAGGGGTGTGCTTTGAGGCCGTGCATTCTAGCCTAAACCGCCCGCGACATCACCCGAAACGGTACGCACAGCTGTACCCGAACGTCGGGCCGGGTATTCGGGCCCGAAACAGGCGTGCGCCGCAGGTTATTTTTTCTGTCACAAAATGCTGTTCGGGCCCATTCCTGCGGGCTCCAAGCGGGTTTTAGACTCTCTAGCAGACAAGCCCTTCGCTGTCGAGATATGGCGCTTGTGGTCCTTTGCGTATACTGCGCAGATGTTTTCCCCAACGGCTTTGCGTCCGCGGTATGCCAAATGGCTGATCGCAACCGGACTCTTCCTGGTGCTCAGTGGCTGTGTTGATAAACCCAACACGCTGGAGCGCGTAAAGGAGGATGGTGTGCTGCGGGTGGTTACCCGTAACAGCCCCGCCACCTACTTTCAGGATCGCAACGGTGAAACCGGCTTCGAATACGAGCTGGTGAAGCGCTTCGCCGAAGATCTGGGGGTCGAACTCAAGATCGAAACCGCCGACAACCTCGACGACCTGTTCAGTCAGGTGGGCAAGCCCAATGGCCCCGTGCTGGCTGCTGCCGGTCTGGTCAGCAGCGAGCAACGCAAACAGCAGGTGCGGTTTTCCCACTCTTACCTCGAAGTCACCCCACAGATCATTTACCGCAACGGCCAGTCACGGCCGACCGATGCGGGCGATCTGGTCGGCAAGAAGATCATGGTGCTCAAGGGCAGCACCCACGCCGAGCAATTGGCGGAGCTGAAAAAGAAATTCCCTGGCATCCAGTACGAAGAATCCGACCAGGTTGAAGTGGTCGACTTGTTGCGCATGGTCGATGAAGGTCAGATCGACCTGACCCTGGTCGACTCCAACGAAGTCGCGATGAACCAGGTGTACTTCACCAACATACGGGTCGCCTTCGATCTCGGTGACTCCAGCAATCAGAGCTGGGCCGTGGCCGCCGGCGAAGACAACAGCCTGCTCAACGAGATCAACACCTATCTCGACAAAGTGAAGAAAAACGGCACCCTGCAACGGCTCAAGGATCGCTATTACGGGCACGTCGACGTGCTCGGTTACATGGGCGCCTACACCTTCGCCCAGCATCTGCAGCAGCGGTTGCCCAAGTACGAACAGCATTTCAAGACGTACGCCAAAAAAGAGAAAGTCGACTGGCGTCTGCTGGCGGCGATCGGTTATCAGGAATCACTGTGGCAAGCGGCGGTCACTTCCAAGACTGGCGTGCGCGGATTGATGATGCTGACCCAGAACACGGCGCAAGCCATGGGTGTGTCCAATCGCCTCGACCCCAAGCAGAGCATCATGGGCGGCGCGAAGTACCTGGCCTATATGAAGGAGCAATTGGACGAGTCGATTCAGGAGCCGGATCGTACGTGGTTCGCGCTCGCAGCCTACAACGTCGGCAGCGGTCACCTGGATGACGCGCGCAAACTGACGGCCAAGGCAGGGTTGAACCCGGACAAGTGGCTGGACGTGAAGAAGATCCTGCCGCGCCTGTCGCAGAAACAGTGGTACAGCAAGACTCGTTACGGCTACGCCCGGGGCGGCGAGCCGGTGCATTTCGTGGCGAACATCCGTCGCTATTACGACATCCTGACGTGGGTTACACAGCCGCAGCTGGAAGGCAATCAGGTCGCCGAGGGCAACCTGCACGTGCCGGGGGTCGACAAGACCAAGCCGAGCCAGGAAACCCCACCGCTCTAAAAGCCACCACCCATCAAATGTGGGAGCGGGCTTGCTCGCGAAGGCGGCTCAACATTCAACATCTCTGTCGACTGCCACACCCCATTCGCGAGCAAGCCCGCTCCCACATTGGTTTTGTGTTTGGCTTTTAAACTTTGGCAGCAGCCAGAATCAGCGCTTTCATCTCCGACACCGCCGACTTGAACCCGACGAACAACGCATGGGCTACCAGCGCATGACCGATGTTCAGTTCATTGATGCCCTTGATCGCCGCAACAGCCTCGACGTTGTGATAGTGCAGGCCGTGACCGGCGTTGACGATCAGCCCTTGGGCCAGACCGAATGCCACGCCATCGGCCACGCGCTTGAGCTCTTCAGCCACTTCGGTTGGCGTCTCGGCATCTGCATAACGCCCGGTGTGCAATTCGATGGCCGGCGCACCGACACGGCGGGACGCTTCGATCTGGCGCTCGTCTGCGTCGATGAATAGCGACACTTCACAGCCGATCTTCGCCAGACGATCCACCGCCGCCTTGATCCGCGCCTCCTGCCCTGCCACATCCAGACCGCCTTCGGTGGTCAGCTCCTGACGGGTTTCAGGGACCAGGCAGATGTGCGCCGGGCGGATGCGCTCGGCGAACACCATCATTTCTTCGGTGACGCCCATTTCGAAGTTCATGCGGGTTTGCAACACGTCCTTGAGCAGCAGCACGTCGCGCTCCTGAATGTGCCGGCGGTCTTCGCGCAGGTGCACGGTGATGCCATCGGCACCCGCCTCTTCCGCGTCCAGCGCTGCCTTGACCGGATCCGGGTAACGAGTACCCCGGGCCTGACGCAGGGTGGCAACGTGGTCGATGTTCACGCCAAGAAGAATGCGATTGCTGGTGGTCACGGAAGCGCTCCTGAAATAAGGGAAAGTTCGGTGCACAGCATACGGGGAGACTACGGCTTTCGAAACAACTCGCGACTGACCAACGGACGACCGCCCAGGTGAACGGCCAGCGCCTGACGCATCAAGCGCTTGGCAGCGGACAGCGCTCCGGGCGCAGACCAGTCGGCATCGGCCATGGCCAGCAGTTCAGTGCCATTGAACAGACCCGGTTGCAGCAGATAGACCCGTTCCAGGCCTGCGTCCACTTGCAAGCGGTAGAGGCCGTCCGGCGCGATGGGGTCGCCATGGATGTCGGTATTCAACGCAAAGCCGTAACCGAGGTCGTCGAGCAACCGCCATTCGAAGGAGCGCAGCAAAGGCTCCAATGGACGGCCTTCGGCCAGGGCGAGCAAGGTCGCGGCGTAGTGATCGAAAACCGCGGGATGAGGGTCTTCGGCGGGTAGCAGACGGATCAGCAATTCGTTGAGGTAGAGACCGCTGAACAGTGCCTCGCCGTTGAGCCAAGTAGAAACACCGGCGCTTTCCATGCGACCGACGTTTTTCAGCTCGCCCCGGCCACGGAACTCGACTTCGAGCGGCACGAACGGCCGCGCCAACGTCCCCGCCTTGCCCCGCGCGCTACGCAACACCGCCCGCAGCCGACCTTGCGGCGTAAGGAAATCCACCAGCGCACTGCTTTCGCGGTAGGCGCGGCTGTGGAGGACGTAGGCGGGTTGGCCAATAGGGGGTTGAGACATGGGAGTCAGGGTTCTCAATGACGGAACGCAGTTTTACAAACAACCCAAAACCAATGTGGGAGCGGGCTTGCTCGCGAAAGCGGTGTAACAGTCAACATCAATGCTGAATGTTACATCCTCTTCGCGAGCAAGCCCGCTCCCACAGTAGATCTATGTGCTGCCAAACGATTTACAGGTCGCCGTAACCCAACGAACGCAACGCACGTTCGTCATCGGACCAGCCGCCCTTAACCTTGACCCACAGGTTAAGCATGATCTTGGAGTCGAACAGCAGCTCCATGTCCTTGCGCGCCTCGGTGCCGATGCGCTTGATGCGCTCGCCCTTGTCGCCAATGATGATTTTCTTCTGGCCGTCACGTTCGACGAGGATCAACGCATGGATGTGCAGGGTTTTGCCCTGCTGCTTGAACTCTTCGATTTCCACGGTGATCTGGTATGGCAGCTCGGCGCCCAACTGGCGCATGATTTTCTCGCGCACCAGTTCGGCGGCGAGGAAGCGGCTGCTACGGTCAGTGATCTGATCTTCGGGGAAGAAGTGATCGTTTTCCGGCAGGTGCTCGGCGATCACTCGTTCCAGCGCGTCCAGATTGTGCCCGTGCTGGGCCGAGATCGGCATGATCTGCGCGTTCGGCAGCTGTTCCTGCAGCCAACTCAGGTGCGGCATCAGCTCGGCTTTGTCTTCGATACGGTCGGTCTTGTTCAGCGCCACGATCAGCGGGCCGGTCACGTACTGAACGCGTTCGAGGACCATCTGGTCTTCGTCGGTCCACTTGGTGCGGTCGACCACGAAGATCACCACGTCGACGTCTTTCAACGCCGCCGAAGCAGTCTTGTTCATGTAGCGGTTCAGGGCCTTTTCGCCGCCCTTGTGCATGCCCGGGGTGTCGACGTAGATCGCTTGCACGTCGCCTTCGGTCTTGATGCCGAGCATGTTGTGACGGGTGGTCTGCGGCTTGCGCGAGGTGATCGCCAGCTTCTGACCCAGAATGTGGTTCAGCAGCGTGGACTTGCCCACGTTGGGACGGCCGACGATGGCAACATAGCCACAGCGGGTTGCAGTTGAATCAGTCATTGCCATTCTCCACACCCAGGGCAATCAGTGCTGCGGCGGCCGCTACCTGTTCGGCAATACGACGACTCACACCCTGACCTCGGCTTTTTTCATTCAGTAAGATGATTTCACATTCGACGAAGAACGTCCGGCAATGTGGCTCACCCTGGATATCCACCACTTCGTAACGCGGCAGCTCGCAACCACGGGACTGCAGGAATTCCTGCAGACGGGTTTTCGGATCTTTGTTGGTGTCGACCAGCGTCAGGCCTTCGAACTCTCCGGCCAGCCAGGCCAGCACACGCTCACGCGCCACGTCCATGCCGGCGTCCAGGTAGATCGCACCGATCAGCGCTTCCAGGGCATCGGCCAGAATCGACTCGCGACGGAAACCGCCGCTTTTCAATTCACCGGAGCCCAGGCGCAGGTATTCGCCCAGGTCGAAACCACGGGCCAGTACGGCCAGGGTCTCACCTTTCACCAAGCGTGCGCGCAAACGCGACAACTGGCCTTCGCGGGCCAGCGGGAAGCGATCGAACAGCGCCTCGCCAGCGACGAAGTTGAGGATGGCATCACCGAGGAACTCCAGGCGTTCGTTGTTGCGCCCGGCGAAGCTGCGGTGAGTCAGGGCCAGGACCATCAGCTCCTGGTCTTTGAAGGTGTAGCCGAGCTGACGCTCTAGACGGCTTAAGGAGACGCTCACGGTGTACCCACGCTGAGTTCGTGGCTGGATTCCACCGCCATCGCCGTGGTGCGGCGCAGGCTTGGGACAATTAACGCTGTGTTCAAAAATAACGTCCTGAATATCGTTGTTTTCATGCTTCTGTCACCGGTTATGCCGACTCCAGAAATGCATTCGGCGCTGTATTCAACAGCGCCGTGTGTGATTACTTGATCAGGCCAACCCGCGAGAAATTCGGCAGGTGACTGAGTTTGGGTTCCGGCCAGCTCATCCAGACTGCGAAGGCCTTGCCGACGATATTCTTGTCGGGAACCATGCCCAGCAGATCCTTGGGAATACTCGGATCATCCCAGTAGCGACTGTCGTTCGAGTTGTCGCGGTTGTCGCCCATCATGAAGTAGTGCCCGGCAGGCACGGTCCACGAACGATCCGGCGCTGCGCGGTAGCGGCTCATTTCCTTGCGGATAAGGTGCTCGGCAACGCCGAGTTTTTCCTTGTAGAGCTCGGCGCTGCCCAACGTGCCCGGCTCGGAACCGACCAGTTGTTCGGCGATCGACTCACCGTTGACGAACAGACGCTTGTCAGCGGTGTAGCGAATCTGGTCACCCGGCAGGCCCACCACACGCTTGATGTAATTGACGTTCGGGTCGCTCGGGTAGCGGAACACCATCACATCGCCGCGCTGCGGATCACCGACTTCGATGACTTTCTTGTCGATCACCGGCAGGCGGATCCCGTAAGAAAATTTGTTCACCAGAATGAAGTCGCCGACGTCCAGGGTCGGTTTCATCGAGCCGGAAGGAATCTGGAACGGTTCCACCAGGAACGAACGCAGCACCAGCACGATGAACAACACCGGGAAGAACGATTTGCCGTATTCGACCAGCAGCGGCTCTTTGTTCAGTTTCTCGACCACCACCATGTCAGCCTGGCTGACGCTACCCTGGTAAGAGTTAATGGCAGCCCGGCGCCGTGGCGCCAGGAACAGCAGATCGAGCAACGCCAACAGGCCGCAGACGAACACGGCGATGACCAGCAACAGCGGGAAATTTAGTGACATAGGACCTAACTATCCAACCTGAGCACTGCAAGGAAGGCTTCTTGTGGAATCTCCACGTTACCGACCTGCTTCATGCGTTTTTTACCGGCCTTTTGCTTTTCCAGCAGCTTTTTCTTACGGCTGACGTCACCACCGTAGCATTTGGCCAATACGTTCTTTCTGAGTGCCTTGACGGTTGTACGCGCCACAATCTGACCACCAATGGCGGCCTGGATCGCCACGTCGAACATCTGCCGCGGAATCAGGTCTTTCATCTTCTCGGTCAACTGGCGACCTTTGTAGTGCGAGTTGTCGCGGTGCACGATCAGCGCCAGGGCGTCGACCTTGTCACCGTTGATCAGCACGTCCAGTTTCACCAGATTAGCTGATTGATAACGGTCGAAATGGTAATCCAGCGAAGCATAGCCACGGCTGGTGGATTTCAGACGGTCGAAGAAATCGAGGACCACTTCGTTCATCGGCAAATCGTAGGTCACTTGTACCTGGCTACCGAGGAACAGCATGTCGTGCTGCACGCCACGCTTTTCGATACACAGGGTAATGACGTTACCCAGGTGCTCTTGCGGCACAAGGATATTGGCCCGCACGATCGGTTCACGCATGTCTTCGATCGACGACAAATCTGGGAGCTTCGACGGGTTATCGACGTAAATCGTTTCGCCGGTTTTCAGCAGCAGCTCGAAAATTACCGTTGGCGCGGTGGTAATCAGGTCCAGGTCGTACTCGCGCTCCAGGCGCTCCTGGATGATTTCCATGTGCAGCATGCCGAGGAACCCGCAACGGAAGCCGAAGCCCAGCGCGTCGGAGCTTTCCGGGGTGTACTGCAGGGACGAGTCGTTGAGCGTGAGCTTTTGCAGGGCTTCACGGAAATCTTCGAAGTCGTCGGAGCTGACCGGGAACAGACCGGCGTAAACCTGCGGCTGAATGCGCTTGAAGCCTGGCAGCACGTCAACGTCTGGCGTGGAGCTCAAGGTCAGGGTGTCACCGACCGGTGCACCATGAATGTCCTTGATGCCGGCAATGATGAAGCCCACTTCGCCGGCCTTCAGGTCAACGGTGGCGGTGTGTTTCGGGTTGAAGACACCGACGCTGTCCACCAGGTGGATCTTGCCGGTGGATTTGACGAGGATCTTGTCGCCCTTCTTCACACGACCGTGACGCACGCGAACCAGGGAAACAACGCCCAGGTAGTTGTCGAACCAGGAGTCGATGATCAACGCTTGCAGCGGATCTTCGATGTTGCCGGTCGGCGCAGGAATGGTGGTGACGAGGCGCTCGAGCACTTCGTCGACGCCCAGACCGGTCTTGGCAGAGCACTCCACCGCGTCGGTGGCGTCGATGCCGATGATTTTCTCGATTTCTTCTTTGACGCGCTCCGGATCGGCCTGTGGCAGGTCGATCTTGTTCAGAACCGGCATGACTTCCAGGCCCTGCTCGATCGCCGTGTAGCAGTTGGCAACCGATTGCGCTTCAACGCCCTGACCGGCATCGACGACCAGCAACGCACCTTCACAAGCCGCCAGCGACCGGCTGACTTCGTAGGTGAAGTCAACGTGGCCGGGGGTGTCAATGAAGTTCAGCTGGTACTTGATGCCATCGCGAGCAGTGTAATAAAGGGTGACGCTGTGGGCCTTGATGGTGATCCCGCGTTCACGTTCCAGGTCCATGGAGTCCAGCACCTGGGCTTCCATTTCGCGCTCGGCAAGGCCGCCGCACATCTGGATGAAGCGATCGGCCAGCGTCGACTTGCCATGGTCAATGTGGGCGATGATGGAGAAATTGCGGATATGACTCAAATCACTCACGGATCAACACTCAAAAAGGCTGCAGGCATAGCCCGCCGAAAAATAGCCGGGAATTGTACCTGATCCACGGCGCAAGCGTCACGTTCGCAGGTCAGACGGCGCTTACAAAAACGCCCCGGTCTTGCGACAGGGGCGTTTTGAGTGACAAGCCATATCGGGAACAACCCGCGATCAACCGGCCCGGCGCAACAGCCAGACCCCGGCCAGGGCACAGACACCGGCTGGCACCAGCACCGCAAACAGCGGCGAGAAACCGAACACCAGGCTCGAAGGCCCCAACAAATCCTGGACGATGCGGAAGGTGAAGCCCACCAACACACCGGTAAAGACCCGCTGACCGAGGGTCACCGAACGCAGCGGACCGAAGATGAAGGAAATCGCCATCAGCACCAATGCAGCGGTCACCAGCGGCTGCAACACCTTGACCCAAAACGCCAACCAGTAACGACCGTTGCTCAGGCCCTGGTCAGCCAGGTAGTGGATGTAACTCCACAGACCGGTGATCGACAGTGATTCAGGCGCCATCACCACGGTGCTCAGCAATTGCGGGCTCAGGGCTACTTCCCAACGCTCCACCGGAGTCGTCACTACTTCGGTGTTCTTTTCATGGAACAACGTGGTCGTGACATCGCTTAGTTGCCAGTGATCCGTGTCGAATTCCGCGCGTTTGGCAAAGCTCGAAGACAGTATGTGGCGTTGATCGTCGAAGCGATAACGGGTCACGCCGTACAGCAGACCATTGGGTTGCACGGAGTTGACGTGAATGAACTCGTCACCCTGACGGTGCCACAGACCGTGCTTGGCGCTTTGCGCATCGCCGCTGCCCTGGGCCAGCGAGCGGTTGGCCTGAGCGGTGACTTCCGTGGCCGGCGCGACGTACTCACCGATCACCAAGCCCACCGCCATTAAAAGCAGCATCGGCTTCATGACAGCCCAGACGATTCGCCCGAGCGACACGCCCGCAGCGCGCATGATGGTCAGTTCGCTGTGGCTGGCCAGGCTGCCGAGGCCGATCAGGCAACCGATCAGCGCCGCCATCGGCAACATATCGTACAGACGGCGCGGCGCAGTCAGCAGGACATAGCTCAGGACATCCGCCAGTGTGTAGGTATCGCTGACGTCGCCCATCTCATCGATGAAGGCAAACAACGTTGCCAGACCCAGAATGATCCCCAGTACCGCCAGGATCGCCATGAACACGCTGCTACCGATGTAGCGATCGAGCTTATCCACGGGCCACCTCCAGCGCACTGCGGCGACTCGCCATCTTCAAGCGCAATGGCTCCCAGTACAGCAAGCCCAGACCGATGGCCAGGAAGATCGCATGCACCCACCACAAACCCAATGCGGGCGGGATCTTGCCCTTTTCAAGGGCGCCGCGAGCGGCAATCAGGATGGTCAGGTAAGCCATATAAAGAAGAATCGCCGGCAGCAGCTTGAGGAAACGGCCCTGGCGCGGGTTGACCCGCGACAGCGGCACCGCCATCAGGGTCACGATGAAAACCAGCAACGGCAGGGACAGACGCCATTGCAGCTCGGTGCGCGAGCGGATGTCATCATTGCCCAGCAGGGAGCGGGTGGTCATCGCATCGCGGTCGGTGACTTCGTCGCTGACGTCCGGCTTGGGCAGCAATACGCCGTACTCGTCGTATTTGATGGCGCGGTAGTCGGCCTGGCCCGGATTACCGTCGTAGCGGTAGCCGTTGTCGAGAATCAGATACCGATTGCCGTCGGGGCGAATTTCCTGACGGCCCTTCTCGGCCACCAGTACGGAAATCCCGCGATCCTTTTTGTCGGAATTTACATTCTTTTGCGAAATGAACACGCCGCCCAGATTGATGCGGTCATCCGACAATTGTTCGGTGTAGGTCACCCGAGTACCGTCGCGCAGGGCCTGGAAGCGGCCGGGCTCAAGAGTATCGAACTCAGTCAGTGCGTCCTGTTTGTTCAGCAGCAGCTGGAACTGGTTGGCACCTTGTGGCGCCAGGCTCAGGCTCAGCCATGCCACCACCAGCGCAACCAGCGTGGCCGGAAAGAGGGTGATGCGAAACAGCCGCTGCTGGCTCATGCCGGTGGCGGACAACACGGTCATTTCGCTGTCGAGGTACAGACGACCGTAGGCCAGCAAAATCCCGAGAAACAGCCCCAAAGGCAGGATCAACTGCAGGAAACCCGGCAGACGGAAACCCATGATCAGGAACAGCGAGCCCGGATCCAGAAGGCCAGAGGCCGCCTGGGCGAGGTATTTGATGAAGCGCCCGCTCATGATGATGACCAGCAGCACGGCGCTGACGGCGCTCAAGGTCAACAGGACTTCGCGGGATAGATAACGGAAGACAATCAAACCAGACACTCCAGGGTTGTCAGGCTAAGCGGCCAAACAAACGTATCAGTCGGCCCGCAGGGCAGAGCCGCCGAAAAAGATGCGCATTATCCTGTGATTGGGTGCGCCTGTCACTGCGCATGCTCAAGCAGGCGCCTGAACCGCTGAAGTTCGCACAACCGAGGGTTGTCAGGCGCCGGTAGCGAGGTTCAAACTGCGGCCTTTGTCGCTGGCACTGCTACCTGCGTCTTTCTACTTATAAGCAAGCCTCTGCGCGTCGCGCACTTTGACCATTAATTCAGGGACCCGGACATGGAACTGGTTGTAAAAAGCGTTAGCCCGGAAACGTTGAAGACCGCCACGCTGGTGGTCGCCGTCGGCGAAGGCCGCAAACTCGGCGCCGTTGCCAAACAACTCGACGAGCTGAGCGGTGGCACCATCAGTGCCGTGCTCAAGCGCGGCGACCTGGCCGGCAAAGTCGGCCAGAGCCTGTTGCTGCACAGCCTGCCTAACCTCAAGGCCGAGCGCGTGTTGCTGGTGGGCGTGGGCAAGGATGAAGAGCTGGGCGATCGCCCGTTCCGCAAAATCATCGCCGGCATCCTCAACACCCTTAAAGGCCTGGGCGGCAGCGATGCAGTGCTGGCCCTGGACGAAGTCGTGGTCAAAGGCCGCGACAGCTATGGCAAGACCCGCCTGTTGGCCGAAACTCTGGTGGACGGCGAGTACACCTTCGACCAGTTCAAGAGCCAGAAAGCCGACCCGCTCTCCCTGAAGAAAGTCACCCTGGTGACCATCAAGGCAGCACAGGCCGAAGTCGAACGCGCCGTGGCCCACGCCACCGCGATCGCCAATGGCATGGCCTTCACCCGTAACCTGGGCAACCTGCCGCCAAACATCTGCCACCCGACGTTCCTGGGCGAGCAAGCCAAGAACCTGGGCAAAGAATTCAAGAGCCTGAAAGTCGAAGTCCTCGATGAGAAGAAGATCAAGGACCTGGGCATGGGCTCGTTCTACGCCGTCGGCCAGGGCAGCGCCCAGCCACCGCGCCTGATCGTCATGCAGTACAACGGCGGCAAGAAATCCGAGAAGCCGTACGCACTGGTCGGCAAAGGCATCACCTTCGACACCGGCGGTATCAGCCTCAAGCCGGGCGCAGGCATGGACGAAATGAAGTACGACATGGGCGGCGCTGCCAGCGTATTCGGTACCCTGCGTGCCGTGCTCGAGCTGAAACTGCCGATCAACCTGGTATGCATCCTGGCCTGCGCCGAGAACATGCCGAGCGGCAACGCTTCGCGCCCGGGCGACATCGTTACCACCATGAGCGGCCAGACCGTGGAAATTCTCAACACCGACGCCGAAGGCCGTCTGGTGCTGTGCGATGCCCTGACCTACTCCGAACGCTTCAAGCCGCAAGCGGTAATCGACATCGCCACCCTGACCGGCGCTTGTGTCGTCGCACTGGGCTCCCACACGTCGGGCCTGCTGGGCAACAACGACGAGCTGATCGGACAACTGTTGAGCGCTGGCCAATCCGCCGACGACCGCGCCTGGCAACTGCCGCTGTTCGATGAATATCAAGAGCAGCTGGACAGCCCGTTCGCCGACATCGCCAACATTGGCGGCCCGAAAGCCGGCGCCATCACCGCTGCCTGCTTCCTGTCGCGTTTCACCAAGAACCTGAACTGGGCGCACCTGGACATCGCCGGCACGGCCTGGACCAGCGGCGGCAAGGACAAGGGCGCCACTGGCCGCCCGGTTCCCCTGCTGACCCAATACCTGCTGGACCGCGCCAAAGCCTGAAACCGATGAACCTGAGTGGCGTCACTTTCCGGTGACGCCACCCAAGGCTCAGGAACCGCAATGACCAAAGTCGACTTCTATATCCTGCCCAGCGCCGATCCTTCGGCACGGCTGGATTTCGCCTGCAAGCTCACCGAAAAAGCCTGGCGCATGGGCCACCGCATTTACCTGCATTGCAGCGATGCCGCCCAGCGTGATGACCTCGATGCGCGGTTGTGGGCCTTCAAGGGCGAAAGCTTCGTGCCCCACGGTCCCGCTGAAAGCGAGCCCGACGGTTTGATTGTCCTGGGTCTTGGCGATGACTGCGGTCAGCATCAGGATCTGCTGGTCAATCTCGACCTGAAAGTCCCGGCCTTCGCCAACAAATTCGCTCGGGTGGCGGAAGTGGTGGTGGAAGATCCGACGATTCGTTCGGCTGCGCGGGAGAGTTTCCGTTTCTACCGCGAACAGGGCTATCCTCTGCAAGATCACCGTTTACAGCGACTCTGAGCATTCCGATGGACACTCCAAAACCGCAGCAAAATTCCGCGCATCTGCTGGATGACCTCGAGTCGATCCGCCAACTGCTCGGCGATGACAACCTGCAACCGCCCTTGCTGACCGACACGGTCATTGAAGGTGATCAGGAACAGATCCCCATGCTGTTCGACACTGTCGGCAATGCGCCGCAACCGGTCGAAACAACACCACCGCCTGCTCCAGCCGCACAACCGTCGCCGGCCGCCAGCAAAGGCCCCGACGCCCTGCTGCACCTGGACAGCGAACTGCGCGCCGCCGCGCTATTGATCATGCAAGACGTGATCGACGACTTCGCCCCGCACATCGAAACCGAAATCAAACGCCGTCTTGATGCGCGGATGGAGCGGTTGTTGAGCCAGTACGAATAACCCTGAGTCGAGCGGGCTTCTGTGGCGAGGGAGCTTGCTCCCGCTCGGTTGCGAAGCAGCGCAAAGCCTGAACACGCGGAGTACCTGACACACCTGACTTGCTGATGTCGGGGCCGCTTCGCGCCCCAGCGGGAGCAAGCTCCCTCGCCACAGGCCCATTCCACACTTTGATCTGCGCCCTGTCCGCACCTGCTCGCCCTACGCCCCATGCCCCGCTATACTTGCCGGCTTTTCCTGAATAAATGCCAATAGGGTCCCGCCGCGCATGGATAAGACCTACCAGCCGCACGCCATTGAAACTTCCTGGTACAACACCTGGGAGTCTGAGAACTATTTCGCTCCGCAAGGCGCGGGTGATTCCTACACCATCATGATTCCGCCGCCGAACGTCACTGGCAGCCTGCACATGGGCCATGGCTTCAACAACGCAATCATGGACGCGCTGATCCGTTTCCGCCGCATGCAGGGTCGCAATACCCTGTGGCAGCCGGGCACCGACCACGCCGGTATCGCCACGCAAATGCTGGTGGAGCGTCAGCTCGAAGCCCAAGGCCAGAGCCGTCATGACCTGGGCCGCGAAAAATTCCTCGAAAAAGTCTGGGAATGGAAGGATCAGTCCGGCGGCAATATCAGCCGTCAGATCCGCCGTCTCGGTTCGTCCGTGGACTGGAGCCGTGAGCGCTTCACCATGGATGACGGTCTCTCGGAAGCGGTTAAAGAAGCGTTCGTACGCCTGCACGAAGACGGCCTGATCTACCGCGGCAAGCGTCTGGTCAACTGGGACACCAAGCTGCACACGGCGATTTCCGACCTCGAAGTGGAAAACCACGACGAGAAAGGTTTCCTGTGGAACCTGAAGTACCCGCTGGCCGACGGCGCCAAAACCGCTGAGGGCAACGATTACCTGATCGTCGCGACCACTCGCCCGGAAACCATGCTCGGCGACGCCGCCGTGGCCGTTAACCCGAACGATGAACGCTACAAAGCCCTGATCGGCAAATTTGTCGAGCTGCCGCTGGTTGGCCGCCGCATCCCGATCATCGCCGACGATTACTGCGATCCTGAATTCGGCACCGGTTGCGTGAAAATCACCCCGGCCCACGATTTCAACGACTACGAAGTCGGCAAGCGCCACAACCTGCCGCTGCTGAACATCTTCGACAAAAACGCCAATGTTCTGTCCGCAGCCCAGGTGTTCAACCTGGACGGCACGCTGAACACCGAAGTCGACGGCAAGCTTCCAGCCGAATACACCGGCCTGGACCGCTTCGAAGCGCGCAAGCAGATCGTGGCAGCGTTCGATGCCGCCGGCCTGCTGGTCAGCGTCGACGATCACGCCCTGAAAGTGCCGAAAGGCGACCGCTCCGGCACCATTATCGAGCCGTGGCTGACCGACCAGTGGTACGTCTCCACCAAGCCATTGGCCGAGCCGGCCATCGCTGCGGTTGAAGACGGCCGCATTCAGTTCGTGCCCAAGCAATACGAAAACATGTACTTCTCGTGGATGCGCGACATCCAGGATTGGTGCATCAGCCGTCAGCTGTGGTGGGGCCACCGGATTCCGGCCTGGTATGACGAGTCGGGCAAGGTCTATGTCGGTCGCGACGAAGCCGAAGTACGTGCCAAGAACAACCTCGGCCCGGACGTTGCGCTGCAACAGGACAACGACGTACTCGACACCTGGTTCAGTTCGGGCCTGTGGACTTTCTCCACACTCGGCTGGCCAGAGCAGACCGAATTCCTGAAAAAATTCCACTCCACCGACGTGCTGGTGACCGGTTTCGACATCATTTTCTTCTGGGTTGCCCGGATGATCATGCTCACCATGCACTTGGTGAAAAACGAAGACGGAACTCCGCAGGTTCCGTTCAAAACCGTTTATGTGCACGGCCTGGTACGTGATGGCCAGGGCCAGAAAATGTCCAAGTCCAAGGGCAACGTCCTGGACCCGCTGGACATCATCGACGGCATCGAACTGGAAGAGCTGGTGCAGAAACGCACCTCCGGCATGATGCAGCCGAAACTGGCGAAGAAGATCGAGAAGCAGACCCGTGACGAGTTCGCCGACGGCATCGCCAGCTACGGCACCGACGCCCTGCGCTTCACGTTCTGCTCGCTGGCATCGACCGGTCGCGACATCAAGTTCGACATGGGTCGCGTCGAAGGCTATCGCAACTTCTGCAACAAGATCTGGAACGCCGCGCGCTACGTGCTGGACAAGGGCGAAGACTGCGGTCAGAACGGCGAAGCCTACGAGCTGTCCCTGGCGGATCGCTGGATCATTTCGCAGCTGCAACGCACCGAAGCCGAAGTGACTCGTCAGCTCGATCAGTTCCGTTTCGACCTGGCTGCACAAGCCTTGTACGAGTTCATCTGGAACCAGTATTGCGACTGGTACCTGGAACTGTCCAAGCCTGTGCTGTGGGACGAAAATGCACCGGTCGAACGTCAGCGCGGCACCCGTCGCACACTGGTTCGAGTACTGGAAGTCGCGCTGCGTCTGGCGCACCCGTTCATGCCGTTCATCACCGAAGAAATCTGGCAGCGCGTCGCGCCGCTGGCCGGTATCGAAGGCAAGACGATCATGTTGCAACCTTGGCCAGTGGCCAACGAAGCACGCATCGATCAGGGCGCCGAAGACGACATCGAATGGCTCAAGGGCCTGATGCTCGGCACGCGTAACATCCGTGGCGAAATGAATATCGGTCCAGGCAAGCCGCTGAACCTGTTCCTGAAAAACGTCAGCGCCGAAGACCAGCGCCGTCTCACCGAGAACGAAGCCCTGCTGAAGAAGCTGGCGCGTCTGGAATCGATCACCGTTCTGAAGGCCGGCGAAGAAGCACCGCTGTCCGCCACCGCTCTGGTTGGCGAGATGGAAGTGCTGGTGCCCATGGCCGGCCTGATCGACAAGGACGCCGAACTGGCTCGCCTGGACAAAGAAATCCTGCGTCTGCAGGGCGAAGTTCAGCGAGTGGGCGGCAAGCTGTCCAACGCCGGTTTCGTTGACAAGGCCCCGGCCGAAGTCATCGAGAAGGAACGCGCCAAACTGGCTGAAGCTGAACAGGCTTTGGGCAAGCTGGCCGAGCAACATGCGCGGATTGCCAGTTTGTAACTGGTAAATCGCAATGAAAAAGGGAGGCCCATGAGGTCTCCCTTTTTTATGCCTGCCCCATTCTCCCAAACGCCGCAAATCCCCCTGTGGGAGCGGCAGTGCGACGATTCGACTTGCTCGCGAAGGCATTCCTACATCCAACATTCAAGTCGCCTGACACACCGCTTTCGCGAGCAAGCCCGCTCCCACATTTGAACAGCGTGACCTGCACGATGGGGATCGACACCGCTCCCACACTGGATGTGGGACAATACCCGCCACTTTTAGCCATACCCGAATCGACAACGCCCATGAACGCCCCCCGCACACCAAGACCTGCGCGCAAGAAGCCTGACTCCGCTACCCCGGCCAGAGCCGTGGAGCCCCGCGAGAAGGCCAGCCTGCATCCGCGCAATCGCCATCAGGGTCGTTACGACTTCCCGGCGCTGATCAAGAGCACGCCGGAACTGGCGAAGTTCGTGATCATCAACCCGTATGGCAAGGAAAGCATCGACTTCGCCAGCCCGGACGCGGTTCGGGTGTTCAACCGGGCGCTGCTCAAGTCGTTCTACGGCATTGCCCATTGGGACATCCCGGCTGATTACCTGTGCCCACCGGTTCCGGGCCGCGCCGACTATGTGCATTTCCTGGCCGACCTGCTGGCCAGCGTCAACGACGGCGAGATTCCTCGCGGTGCGCCGGTCAAGGTGCTCGATATCGGCATGGGCGCCAACTGCGTCTATCCATTGATCGGCTACAGCGACTACCGCTGGCACTTCCTCGGCTCGGAAATCGACCCGACGGCCGTGGCTGCCGCCAAAGCCATCGTGCAGTCCAACGGGCTGAACAAAGCTATCCAGCTGCGCCAGCAAAGCAATCCCAAGCACATTCTGCTGGGCCTGCTCGAACCCGGCGAACGCTTTGACCTGACCATGTGCAACCCGCCGTTCCACGCCTCGATGGACGAGGCAACCAAGGGCAGCGAGCGTAAATGGCGCGCACTGGGCCGCGCCGATCCGAAACGCAAACTGCCGGTGCTGAACTTCGGCGGCCAGTCCGCCGAACTGTGGTGTGAAGGTGGCGAAGCGCGGTTTGTGACGCAATTGATCGCCGAGAGTGCGCATTTCCAACACAAAGTGCTTTGGTTCAGCACCCTGGTCTCGAAAGCCTCGAACCTGCCTGCGATCCAGACGGCGCTGAAAAAGGCCGGCGTACTGGAAAGTCAGGTCGTGGAAATGTCTCAGGGGCAGAAGCAAAGCCGCTTCGTCGCCTGGACCTTCCAGACCAAATCCGAACAGCAGGTCTGGCGCGAACGTTGGGCGCGTAAAAGCTGAGTAACTGACCGACGTAGATCAACTGTGGGAGCGGCGGTGCGACGATTCGACTTGCTCGCGAAAGCGGTGTGTTAGTCGAATTCAATGGTGACTGACACACTGCCTTCGCGAGCAAGTCGAATCGTCGCACCGCCGCTCCCACATTGGTTTAGAGGTGTTGCAGGTCAATCGTCAAATCGCAGACACAAAAAAACCGTACCCGGATTGCTCCGGAGCACGGTTTTTTAACAAATCTTACTTGTTGACAGCGTCGGTCAGGCCTTTGGCTACAACCAGCTTGATCACTTTCTTGGCAGCGATTTCGATGGCAGCGCCAGTCGAAGGGTTGCGGCCGGTACGGGCAGGACGCTCAGTCACTTTCAGCTTGCCGATACCTGGCAGGGTGATTTCGCCGCCGTTTTCCAGCTGATCGGCAACGATTTGGCCCAGTTGGTCCAGAGCGTTACGCGCGGTGGTTTTTGGCGCGTCGATAGCTTCAGCGATGTCGGCGATCAGTTGGTCTTTAGTAAGAGCCATGTAATGTTCCTTCCCTATCAAATTCATATGGATTGCAGAGTGCAGTGTCAGCCATCGAGCCCGATCTTCTGGATCTGGCACCCTCGGCCATAACCACGACGAGTCGGGGTTATAGATACCGAAATCAGGGTTTGGTTCGACCTGACAAATGCTGAATGCACGCTTAACGCAGTGACTTCGCGTAAGACCGGGCAAAACTAGCACAGAGACGGGGAAATATCCGCCTCTAGCTACCCATTTGGTCAGCTTTATTGCTCTAAATCGGCAAAAAACTGCATAAGGGCCGTAGGACAGCTTCGAATTGCCCTTGGTACACGCCAAAACCAGTGGTTGCGGTACACTGGGCGCTTTTTCGGGGGAGCACGCCCTCCTCTCTTCAATCAGCCGAGAAGCCCATGCCGATCCGTCATTGCATCGTCCACCTGATCGACAAAAAACCCGACGGCACACCCGCAGTTCTTCATGCCCGCGATTCCGAACTGGCTGAGTCCAGCGCCATCGAGAACATGCTCGCCGACCTCAACGAGAGCTACAACGCCAAACAAGGCAAGGCCTGGGGGTTCTTCCATGCCGAGTCCGGGGCGCATCCGTTCAGCGGCTGGCTGAAGGAATACTTCGACGGTGGCAAAGATTTCACAGCCTTCAGCCGGGTGGCGGTGGAGCATCTGCAAAAGCTGATGGAAGAATCCAACCTGTCGGTCGGTGGCCATGTGCTGTTTGCGCATTACCAGCAAGGCATGACCGATTACCTCGCCATCGCCCTGCTGCACCACAGTGAAGGCGTGGCAGTGACCGATCAGCTGGATGTGACCCCTTCGCGACACCTGGATCTTGGCCAGTTGCACCTGGCGGCACGAATCAACGTCTCCGAGTGGCAGAACAACAAGCAGTCCAAGCAGTACATCTCGTTCATCAAAGGCAAGAACGGCAAAAAGGTTTCGGAGTACTTCCGCGACTTCATTGGCTGCCAGGAAGGCGTCGACGGCCCCGGCGAAACCCGCACCCTGCTCAAGGCCTTCAGTGACTTCGTCGAAAGCGAAGACCTGCCGGAAGAATCCGCACGCGAGAAGACCAAGACCCTGGTGGATTACGCCAGCAGCCAGGCAAAAATGGGCGAGCCCATGGGCCTGGAAGAATTGTCCGGGCTGATCGACGAAGAACGCCCGAAAGCCTTCTACGATCACATCCGCAATAAAGACTACGGCCTGTCGCCTGAGATCCCCGCGGACAAGCGCACCCTGAACCAGTTCCGCCGCTTCACCGGCCGCGCAGAGGGCTTGTCCATCAGCTTCGAAGCGCACCTGCTGGGCTCGAAGATCGAATACGACGAAGAGGCCGGCACGCTGATCATCAAAGGCCTGCCGACCCAATTGACCGACCAGCTCAAGCGACGCAACTGATGCTCGGCGGCGTGTTGAAGAAATGCCTGTTGATCTTGCTGGTGGTCGTTATTTACCAGAACTGGGGCAAGATCGAGCGGGTGTTTCACCCCTCGCAAGTGGTGTCCGGGCAGACCCAGGCCAAGGCCAACGTCGTGCTCTACGCCACCGAATGGTGCGGCTACTGCAAGCTGACCCGGCGCTTTCTCGACCAGAAGGGTATTCCGTACAAGGAATTCGATATCGAGAAGGATGCCCAGGCGCGCAAGGCCTATGAGGCGCTCGGAGGACGCGGGATTCCGCTGATCGATGTGAACGGGACGTTGATACGCGGGTATGACCCGGACAAGGTTCTTGCGGCGCTGAAATAACCATCAGTTTCACACAATCCTTGTGGCGAGGGAGCTTACTCCCGCTGGACTGCGCAGCAGGCCCAACGATCTTGTGAGCGCTGCGCACTCAAGCGGGAGCAAGCTCCCTCGCCACAGTCCGAAACCAACCCAATAATCCGCGATGTCAGGTTACTGCGCTTCGATGCGAAACCCGAACCGCGGAAAGTGCACATGCACAACGCCGGCCCGCTCGTCTTCGCGACGCAGAATCAATTCTTCGCTACCCGCATACAGCAATTCACCCGCCACGGGATCAACCCCATAATCGGTCGCAGCGATCACCACCTGCTGACCAACCTCGAACCCGTTTGGCTCCTCGAACTGCTCATCCGGCAACGCAGCCGGCGTGGCGTTGCGCGCGACCTCAAGCGCCTCCTCAGAAGTCATCTCGCTGAATGCGCCATGACCAAAGCCCATCACCCGGCCAAACCACGCTGACACAGCCGGATAAACATCTACCAGCGGTGAGGTCACGTGCGTCGCTTTGAGGAACCACAGCGAGTGAGCCAGTGCAAAGTCGCCAATAGATGGCTCGCCGAACAGGAAGTCGCCCTGTTCGCGCTGAAGCTGCTGCTCCAGGCGGGCCATGATCGTTGGCCACTGGTGCCGAGCCTGCTCGGCCGACAAGCGTGTGGCGCTGCCACCGCTGAACAAACCGGCGCGATCGGCCAGGAAGCCCTTGATCGCTTCCGGTGACAATTTACCGAAGCGCACTGCCACCGATGCTGGCTGGAATACCAGGCTGACCGCATGCTGGAACACCACCGAATCTGCCCATGCCGCGAAGGTTGCGGTGATCATTTCCTGGCCTTCCGGGAAGAACGCCGGCAAGGCTTTTTCCTGCTCCAGACGCCGTGCGATCAGCGCGGTGTCGCAATAGATATCAGCGCCAATCTGCAATACCGGCGTCTTGCGGTAGCCGCCGGTCAAAGACGTCAAATCAGGTTTGGGCATCACCGGCGAGATGTTCACCGAGCGCCAGGACAGCCCCTTGAAGCCCAGCAGCAAGCGGGCCTTTTCGGCGAAAGGGGACGTCGGGTAATGATGCAGAATCAACTCGGACATGCTCGGCTCCGCCGCTCGGATAAAGAGCCAGCAGCTTAGCGCGCAATCCGCAAGCGGCCTACCCATCTGCCTGATGGGCGCTTATCAGTCAGATTGATAAGCCTGCAGCCGCGCTCGCCACCAGACATTCCTTGGCGCTTTTCTTGAGTTTTTTGATCAGGCGTTCCTGGCGCAGTGCTTCGCTTTTGTCGCGACAGACTTCGGTGTAGACCAGTGCCACGGCCGGGCTCGACAGGAAGAAGCGCGCGCCTTTACCACTTTGGTGAGTAGCGAAGCGGCGGACGGGATCATCGCTGATCCCGCAATAGAGCGAACCATTGGCCGCGCGAACGAGGTAGACGAACCAGGGTTTGCTGACGGGCAGCGGCAGTTCGGCGGCAATGACGGAAGATTCGCTCGAGGTGTTCACGTGACGATCAAGGTTTATAGGAAAACAAGCCGCGATCTTATCAGCGACTGGCCTGGAATGCCTTCAGCCCCTTCAGCGCCTGAGCACGAACGGCGTTTCTCACCACCGGCGTCCAGCCCAACAACAACCCTTTGAAACCCAGCGCCTGACGCGACCAGCGCCACAGATCAAAGTTGTCGTGATGCTCGCAGATCTTGCCATCGCGAAACACGAAACGTGCCTGGATATCGTTGACCACGGTATTGCCGGTCTGGCTGAACAGATAGGTCGCCACCCAATGGGCACCACCGGTGCGTTCATCGCTGCGCACGTTATCGAAGGTCAGGGAGAAGTCCTTGGCCCGGGTGGTGAGCATGCGCCACATGTCGCCGGCATCGCGCCCGCGCAGTTCGCCGAAGGCCGGATCACTGAACACCACGTCGTCGGTGTAGCAGGCGCTCATGGCCTCGGCATCCAGCCGCTGGAAGGCTTGGTAGAACCGGGTGATCAAGGCGTTGTGGGCATCACTCATGGACAGGTTCCCTCTGGATGTGCAAATAGATGCACAAAGTGGCTTCGAAAGATTGCCTGCACGATAGTCAACAAATGCGAGGAACACTATCGGCATTCGTGGCCCGAATACCGACAGTGCGCAGAACGTCAGACTCTCTCGCTTTGAACCTGAACGTACAACGAACGCCCGGCACCGAGGCCGGCGATGATCGCGCCGAGGCCGATGACACCGAAGATCCAGCCCAGGGCGTTCCAGCCGCCGGTCCAGTCATGTACCACGCCGACCGCGAACGGCCCCATGGACGCCAGGGTGTAACCGAAGCCCTGAGCCATGCTCGACAGGTTGGCCGCGACATGGGCATCCCGCGAGCGCAGCACGATCAGGGTCAACGCCAGGCTGAACGTGGCGCCCTGCCCCAACCCCAGCAAAATCGCCCAGCCCCACAAGCCGTCGATTGGTGCATAGAGGCAACCGAACAAACCGCCGAGAGTCATTGCCATGACGATCACGATCGCCAGCCGCTGATCCTTGCCACGCGTCGCCAGCCAGGGTGCTGCCAGCGAGCTGATCAACTGGACAATCACCGAACCCGACAACACCAGACCGGCCTGGGTGGGTGTCAGACCACGGCCGATCAGAATCGACGGCAGCCAGCCAAACACGATGTAGGCCAAAGACGATTGCAGGCCCATGTACAAGGTCACTTGCCAGGCCAGCGGATCACGCAGTAGCCCTCGAACCCGATAGGCAACATGGTGCGCGCCGTGTTTCTGGCCGACTTGCGGCAACCAGAAAATCGCCGCGACCAACGCTGGAACCACCCAGAAGCCGAGGCCCAAGGCCCAGCTTTTGTCGAAATGTTCACTCAACGGCACAGTCGCGCCAGCCGCCATGGCCGCGCCCAGGCACAGAGCCATGGTGTAGACGCCGGTCATGGTGCCGGCCTGTTTCGGGAAATCGCGTTTAACAATGCCGGGCAGCAGCACGCCGATCACCCCAATGCTGGCGCCGGCCAGCACACTGCCGGCGAACAGACCGATCTCGCCGAACGAACTGCGCAAAATGATCCCGCCGGCCAGCATCAGAAGAATCCCCAACACCACTCGCTCGGCACCAAAACGTCGCGCCAGCACCGGCGCCAATGGCGCGAACAGACCGAGGCAGAGTACCGGCAAGGTCGTCAGCAAACCGGCCTGGGCAGCCGATAACCCCAGCGTCTTCGAAATCTCGCTGAGTATCGGCGCCATGCTCGACAACGCCGGACGCAGGTTCAGCGCCACCAGAATCAGACCGAGCAACAGCAACCATGGCCGCTGAAGGACCGGGGGAGTTTGCTGAACCTGTTCGTCGTCGGCCTCGGCGTCGATCAACAGCTCTTCGAGCTCCGCCTTGCGCTTGTGCTCAGTGATGCTGCTGTTGCTGGCCTGCTGGGTGGACATGGAATTCTCGGTTTCAAGGTTCATTGATCAACTGCCTCGACAGGGCTTTAGCCCGTTCCGGGTCGCGTTGCTCCACGGCGTCGAGCAGTTCGACATGAAGGTCGAACACCGCTTGGCGTCGGGGTGAGATGTTCAGGGTCTGGCGCAAGTGCGCGCCGACGATGCTGGAGAAGTAGCGATACAGCTCGCTGAGGGTCGGGTTGTGCGCCGCATCCACCAGTCGACGGTGAAACACCAGATCGCAAGCAATGTAGGTGTCGAGATCGCCGTGGTAGTGACTGCCACTGACATCTAGTGCCTCGCGCAATGCAACCAGGTCTTCATCAGTGCGGCGTAACGCGGCCAGGCCAATGGCTTCGACTTCCAGAATGTGTCGGGTTTCCCGAGCCTGTTCCTGAGTACAACGGGACAGCGCCTTCATGGTATCCAGCGGATCGACCACTGCACGCAGATAGCTGCCGTCGCCCTGACGAATCTCGATCAACCCGGAAAAGGCCAACACGCGCATGGCTTCGCGCACGGTATTGCGGCTGATACCCAGCTCAGTCGCCAGTTCTGGCTCGGTGGGCAAACGCTGGCCGACCGTCCAGAGACCTTGATTGATGCGCAGGCGTAACTGATCCAGAGCCTGATCGACCAGGGATCGTTTAATTAATGGAGAAATGTCTGACATAGGATTCGCCCTTTCATCCAATCATAGGATGAATTTCCTGACATGTTAGTCAGCTCCGCGTAGGACGGCAACCGCCTACGGTCAGAGAGAGGGAATGGAGCGGGATTTTCGATTAGTCAAAATTACCCTTTAAGGGTAATTTCTGGGATAGGGTTCACGGTTTCTTATGGAAAAGAACACACCCCACTACAACTTGTCGGTGATCAAGGCGGATGTCAGGCGACTCGGAAGAAAAGCATTCACCAAGACCGCAGAAAAAACCGGCATGGATCTCGGCTTTAGCATCAGAGAGATGCAAGAGATCGTTTTCGAGTTGCAAAACAAGATGTTGTACAAATCGATGACCAGCCATGACGATTATCGAATCTGGCAGGACGTGTATCACATCAATTCACAAGATCTGGAGATTTACATCAAGGTGACGTACCGCCCTGCCGGTGGCCCACCGGTAATCTCCTTCAAGGAGAAAAACCCATGAAAACCCAGCAATGTTTCAGCTGCGGTGCACGTGAGGGAATGAGGCATTTCGAGGGGCGCGGCGAAACCCTGAGTGTCAAAGGCATGGAGCGCCGTGTAGATGATCTTTCTGGCTGGGAATGCCAGCAGTGCGGGGAAGTCGAGTGGGACCCCGATAGTGCAGAGCGTTATGGGGAAGCAGGTGACGCGCTAGTCATTGCTGCCCGGCAAATGATCGGCGCCGAGATGAAGCGCATCCGCCGCAAGTTGCACCTTACGCAAAAAGAAACGGTGCAACTGCTGTCAGGCGGGGGGCACAACGCGTTTTCACGGTACGAACGCGGCGAAGTACTTCCGCCGAAGGCGTTGATGCTACTAATGCGCCTGCTGGATCGCTACCCGCATTTGCTCGTCGATGCGAAAGCCTTGGGCGAAGGGGCGGATTTGAGGGGGGGGTTCAAATTTACTGAGCACAAGGAACATGAAACCCTCACCGTTTCCTGAGCCACAAAAAAAAAAAAACAAACCCGGCACCAGGCCGGGTTTGTTTTATGAACCTCATCCCCGCATCAATGCAGGATCTGGCTCAGGAACAGCTTCGTACGCTCGTTCTGCGGGTTGTCGAAGAAGTCGTTAGGCGCAGCCTGTTCGACGATTTCACCCTTGTCCATGAAGATCACGCGGTTGGCCACGGTACGGGCGAAGCCCATTTCGTGGGTTACGCAGAGCATGGTCATGCCGTCTTCGGCCAAGCCGATCATGGTGTCCAGAACCTCTTTCACCATCTCTGGGTCGAGTGCCGAAGTCGGTTCGTCGAACAGCATGATTTTCGGTTTCATGCACAAGGCACGGGCAATCGCCACACGCTGTTGCTGACCGCCAGACAGTTGCCCCGGGTATTTATGCGCCTGCTCCGGAATGCGTACGCGCTCCAGGTAATGCATGGCGATTTCTTCGGCCTTGCGCTTGGGCATCTTGCGCACCCACATCGGTGCCAGCGTGCAGTTTTGCAGGATGGTCAGGTGCGGGAACAGGTTGAAGTGCTGGAACACCATGCCGACTTCGCGGCGGATCGCTTCGATCTGCTTGAGGTCGTTGGTCAGTTCCACACCATCGACCACGATACGGCCCTGCTGGTGTTCTTCCAGACGATTGAGGCAACGGATGGTGGTGGATTTGCCGGAACCCGACGGGCCGCACAAAACGATACGCTCGCCCTGCTTGACGTTCAGGTTGATGTCTTTCAACACGTGGAACTGGCCGTACCACTTGTTCACACCCTGCATCTGAATAATGCCTTCAGGGCTCACAGGCTGTTTGATCGCTTCACTCATAAACTACGCTCCTAACGCTTGTGGCCAGTGTCCAGCTTACGTTCCAAATGCATGGAGTAGCGGGACATACCAAAACAGAAAATCCAGAACACCAGGGCCGCGAACACATAGCCTTCAGTGGCCATGCCCAGCCATTTCGGGTCGGCGGCGGCTTGCTTGACGCTGTTGAGCAAGTCGAACAGGCCGATGATGATCACCAGGCTCGTGTCCTTGAACAGCGCAATGAAGGTGTTGACGATGCCAGGGATCACCAGCTTCAGGGCTTGCGGCAGAATCACCAGGCCCATGCTGCGCCAGTAACCGAGGCCCATCGCTGCAGCCGCTTCGTACTGACCTTTGGGGATCGCTTGCAGACCGCCACGCACCACTTCAGCGATGTAGGCCGACTGGAACAGGATCACGCCGATCAGCGCCCGCAGCAGTTTGTCGAAGTTCATGCCTTCGGGCAGGAACAACGGCAACATCACCGAAGACATGAACAGCACCGTGATCAACGGCACGCCGCGCCAGAATTCGATGAAGGTCACGCAGACCACGCGAATCGCCGGCATGTTCGAACGCCGGCCCAAAGCCAGAACGATACCCAGCGGCAATGCGCCGACGATACCAACGGTAGCGATCACCAGGGTCAGCATCAGGCCGCCCCACTGGCTGGTCGGCACTTCGGTCAGACCAAACCAGCCACCGTGCAACAAGGTGTAGGAAATGATCGGATAGAGCACCAGAAAGCTCAGCCCATAGACCGCTTTGCGCGGGAAGCGCGAGATGAACAACGGCGCCACACCAATCACCGCCAGCCATACGGTCAGGTCCACGCGCCAGCGCAAGTCCACCGGGTAGTAGCCATACATGAACTGGCCGAAGCGCTGCTGGATGAACACCCAGCAGGCGCCCTCCTTGGTGCAATCGGCGCGGGTGGTACCGACCCAATTGGCGTCGAGAATCGCCCAGCTCACGATCTGGGGAACGACCAGATAAATCAGATAGAACGCGAACAGCGTCAGCAGGGTATTGATCCAGCTGGAGAACATGTGCGCCCGCATCCACGCCACGATACCGATGCTGCTGCTCGGTGGTGGCATGTCGGGTTTGAAAGTATGAGTCGTCATGCGCTTTTCCTTACCGCTCGATCAGCGCAATGCGCTTGTTGTACCAGTTCATCAGCAGGGAAATGCTGATACTGATCGCCAGGTACACGCTCATGGTGATGGCAATGACTTCGATCGCCTGCCCGGTCTGGTTCAGCACCGTACCGGCAAACAACGACACCATCTCCGGATAACCGATACCGGCCGCCAGCGAGGAGTTCTTCGCCAGGTTCAGGTATTGGCTGGTCAGCGGCGGAATGATCACGCGCAGGGCTTGCGGGATGATCACCTTGCGCAGGGTCGGACCGTTGCGCAATCCCAACGAGTGGGCCGCTTCGGTCTGGCCGTGGCTGACCGACTTGATACCCGAACGCACGATTTCGGCAATGAACGCCGCGGTGTACACGGTCAGCGCCAAGGTCAGCGCCAGCAGTTCCGGGATCAATACCCAGCCACCGACGAAGTTGAAGCCTTGCAGCGTCGGCAATTCCCAGTGCAGCGGCGCGCCGAAGATCAAGGCGCACAGTGCAGGGATCACCAGGAGCAGCGCCAGGCCGACCCAGAATTTGTGGAACGGTACGCCGGTCGCTTCGAAACGCTTGTTGGCCCAGCGGCACATCAGCACGATCGCGACAATGGTCACGACGATGCTTGCCACAAACGGCCAGAAACCGTCTGCCGCCAACGCTGCCGGCATGTTGAGACCACGGCTGCTGACGAAGAAGGTATCGCCGAAGTTATGGCTGTTACGTGGCCCTGGCATGGTCAGGAACACCGCGAAGTACCAGAACAGGATTTGCAGCAGCGGCGGAATGTTACGGAAGACCTCTACATAAACTGTCGCCAGCTTGGCAATGATCCAGTTCTTCGAAAGCCGTGCCACACCGATGATGAAACCGAGGAGCGTCGCCAGAATCACGCCGATGAAGGTCACCAGCAATGTGTTGAGCAAGCCGATGACAAACACCCGGGCATAACTGTCCGATTCGGTGTAGTCGATCAGATGCTGAGCGATGCCGAAACCGGCACTGCGCTCAAGGAAGTCGAAACCCGAGGTGATGCCCCGGTGCTGGAGGTTGGTTTGCGTGTTATCGAACAAAAACCAGCCCAGCGAGACCACCGCCACAATGGTGATGATCTGGAATACCCACGCACGCACTCGTGGATCGCTGAGGCTGAGCCTCTGCTTTGGTGCGCCGATTGAATTTTGCATGAAGTGCCCCGGAAATAATGGAACAGAACATCACCCGGCAGTTGGCCCGCCGGGTGATAGAACCATCAGCGCACTGGTGGTGCGTATTGAATGCCGCCAGCGTTCCACAGAGCGTTCAGCCCGCGGTCGATTTCCAGCGGAGTTTTCTTGCCGAGGTTCTTCTCGAACACTTCGCCGTAGTTACCGACTTGCTTGATGATCTGGACGACCCAGTCTTTCTTCACTTTCAAGTCTTTGCCGTACTCACCGTCAGAGCCCAGCATACGAGCGACGTCCGGGTTCTTGGTGGCTTTGGCTTCGGCTTCGACGTTCGCCGAAGTGATACCTGCTTCTTCAGCGTTGAGCATGGCGTAGCCAGTCCAGCGCACGATAGCCAGCCACTCGTCGTCGCCATTACGCACGACCGGACCCAGCGGCTCTTTGGAGATGGTTTCCGGCAGAACCACGTAGTCCTTCGGCGAGGCCAGCTTGCTGCGCTGGGCGAACAGTTGGGACTTGTCGGAGGTCAGTACGTCGCAACGACCGGATTCCAGCGACTTGGCGCTTTCGTCGGAGGTGTCGAAGGTGATCGGGGTGTATTTCAGACCGTTGCCGCGGAAGTAGTCGGAAACGTTCAGCTCAGTGGTGGTACCGGCCTGGATGCAGATGGTCGCGCCATCCAGCTCTTTGGCGCTCTTGACGCCCAGCTTGTTGTTTACCAGGAAGCCGATGCCGTCGTAGTAAGTGATGAAGCCAGGAAACTTCAGGCCCATGCCCGCGTCACGGGAACTGGTCATGGTGGTGTTACGCGACAAAATGTCGATTTCACCGGACTGCAGCGCGGTGAAGCGTTCTTTGGCGTTCAACTGGCTGAATTTGACCTTGGTCGCATCACCGAAAACGGCAGCGGCCACAGCACGGCAGAAGTCAGCGTCGATACCGACGATCTTGCCAGTGGAGTCCGGAACCGAGAAACCCGGCAGACCGTCACTTACACCGCACTGTACGAAACCCTTCTTCTGTACTGCATCCAGGGTTGCACCCGCCTGAGCGAACCCACTGACACCGAGCACTGCGGCTGCAGTCACGACGGCCAGGGTGGATTTCAACATCTTCATTCAAACCTCCAGTTTTGCTCTTGTTGTGTCGGAGCTTGAGCCCTGTCGCACCCTTATGAGGCGTTGTTGACCCGTGTTGGCTTTTTTTAGGGTCAACCGACGCAGGACCGTCGCTATGAGTCTAGTAGGAGAAAATCCACATCATGGACAACTCCCTTCTCACCAATCGGCCGAACGGGCGGTAGCCCTTTCACGTTCGCGAAGCCCGTAGCGGCCACTGGCGAACATCCATCACCGGATTCTTTGCTATCCCACGACCAGCCTTACACTGATAGTGTTACCGCAGGCATGAGATTAGTTGCACCGGTTTCCCCATAGCAAGGCCCGTACCAGACCGCTCGCTAAAGCGATTAAGCGACAGGTCAATAGCAAAACTTTCAGCCTTGCGACATCTTCTTAACTGATCAACCACACGCGCACTCAGAGCTCGCACTTAAATGAGAACGCACGCACACATATGGAGCACCCATGACCGAGCCCTTGATTCTGCAACCCGTCAAGCCCGCAGACGCCTGCGTTATCTGGCTGCACGGGCTGGGCGCCGACCGCTACGACTTCCTGCCGGTGGCTGAAGCGCTGCAGGAAAGCTTGCTGACCACACGCTTCGTCCTGCCCCAGGCACCGACTCGCGCCGTCACCATTAACGGTGGCTACGAAATGCCGAGCTGGTACGACATATTGGCCATGAGCCCGGCACGCGCGATCAACAGTGAGCAGTTGGAAGCGTCCGCGCAACGGGTTATTGAGCTGATCGAAGAGCAGAAGACCAGCGGAATAGACGCCTCGCGGATCTTTCTCGCCGGTTTTTCCCAGGGCGGTGCCGTGGTGTTGCACACGGTCTTTCTGAAGTGGCAGGGACCGCTGGGAGGCGTACTTGCCCTCTCCACTTATGCGCCGACCTTCAGTGATGAACTGGAGCTTTCCGCCAGCCAGCAGCGTATTCCGGTGCTGTCTTTGCACGGCCAGTACGATGACGTGGTTCAAAACTCCATGGGCCGGACCGCCTACGAGTATTTAAAGCAACATGGTGTCACCGTGACATGGCAGGAATACCCAATGGGCCACGAAGTGTTACCCGAAGAAATCCGCGACATCGGCGTCTGGCTCGCCGAGCGTTTGCGCTAAAAGCTACCCATTGATCCATCCCACTACGCCGCGCCCGATTCTTGCATTACACTGGCCGGCGTATATTCCTTAACCAATTGATGAGATGACCGTGCTCAAAGCACTCAAAAAAATGTTCGGTAAAAGCGAGACTGAGCAGCTCGCGCCAGTCTCCAGCGCTCCTTCTCATACTCCCAGCCACCGCACCGACGGTAATCAGCCTGGCCGGACCGCAACCGTAGCGGCACCGAAGCACGAGCCGGTGACCACACCGACCGACCCCTCTGTAGAGGCCATCGCCTCTGAGCAGCCGCGCAGCGAAGCCCCGAAACCGGCAAAACCGCGTCGCGAACCAAAGCCAAAAGCGCCGGTTATTCCCTGGAAACTCGAAGACTTCGCCGTCGAACCCCAGGAAGGCAAAACCCGCTTCCACGATTTCAAACTCGCCCCCGAACTGATGCACGCCATTCAGGACCTGGGCTTTCCGTATTGCACGCCGATCCAGGCGCAGGTGCTTGGCTTCACCCTCGCGGGCAAAGACGCCATCGGTCGTGCCCAGACCGGCACCGGCAAAACCGCCGCTTTCCTGATTTCGATCATCACTCAGCTGCTGCAAACCCCGCCGCCCAAAGAGCGCTACATGGGTGAACCGCGAGCACTGATCATCGCCCCGACCCGGGAACTGGTGGTGCAAATCGCCAAGGACGCAGCTGACCTGACCAAGTACACCGGCCTTAATGTCATGACATTTGTTGGCGGCATGGACTTCGACAAGCAACTCAAGCACCTCGAAGCCCGTCATTGCGACATTCTGGTGGCCACTCCGGGCCGTTTGCTCGACTTCAACCAGCGCGGCGATGTGCACCTGGACATGGTCGAAGTCATGGTGCTGGACGAAGCCGACCGGATGCTCGACATGGGTTTCATCCCACAAGTGCGTCAGATCATTCGCCAGACTCCGCCGAAGAACGAGCGTCAGACGCTGCTGTTCTCCGCGACCTTCACTGAAGACGTGATGAATCTGGCCAAGCAATGGACCACCGACCCGTCGATCGTCGAGATCGAAGCGCAGAATGTGGCCAGCGAAAACGTCGAGCAACACATCTACGCGGTGGCCGGTGCCGACAAATACAAACTGCTCTACAACCTGGTCAACGATAACGGCTGGGAGCGGGTGATGGTCTTCGCCAACCGCAAGGACGAAGTGCGGCGCATCGAAGAACGCCTGGTACGCGATGGCGTCAACGCGGCGCAACTGTCTGGCGATGTGCCGCAGCACAAACGCATCAAGACCCTGGAAGGTTTCCGCGAAGGCAAGATCCGCGTGCTGGTGGCCACCGATGTTGCCGGTCGCGGCATTCACATCGACGGCATCAGCCACGTGATCAACTTCACCCTGCCGGAAGTCCCGGACGACTACGTGCACCGCATCGGTCGTACTGGCCGTGCCGGCGCGGATGGCGTGTCCATCAGCTTTGCCGGTGAAGACGACTCCTACCAGCTACCGTCCATCGAGGCGCTGCTGGGTCGCAAGATCAGTTGTGAAACGCCACCGACGCATCTGTTGCGGGCGGTTGAGCGCAAGCGCCCGTAACGCGGGCCTTTCAGAAAGAGGCGCAGCCGGAAACGGACTGCGCTTTTTTTTCGTCCGGCTTTTTTCAACAGGAGCTTGCTCGAGACAACTAAAAGTCCATAATGGACAAATTAGTTTACTTTCAGCGCCCGGAGCCGACCATGCCCAGCACGCCTTACGTAATCACCCAACCCCAGGCCCGCGAACTGCTGGCGCAAGTCGACGTACCGCAGATCCTGCGCAAGCTGTTCCGCGACCTGGCCGCCGGGCAAGCCGTGCAGCCGGCACAACAACTGGTGGAATTCCCGCAGGGTGCCGGGGACTTCATCAACTACCTGGGGGTGCTGGCCGAAGACGGGGTATATGGCGTCAAGACGTCGCCTTACATTGTGCGCGAGCAAGGCCCACTGGTAACCGCCTGGACGCTGCTGATGTCGATGCAGACCGGCCAGCCGCTGCTACTCTGCGATGCCGGTGAACTGACCACGGCACGCACCGCCGCGACGACGGCGGTGGCAGTCGACGCCCTCGCGCCGCTGAAGGCCCAGCGCCTGGCGATCATCGGCAGCGGCAAGGTGGCCCAGGCGCATCTGCACTACGTCAAGGACCTGCGAGACTGGCAAAGCATCAGCCTCTACTCGCCGAGCCTGAGCGACAAGAATCCCGAAGCGTTGGCACAGCTCAAAAGCCTCGACCCACGACTCACCCTCACCGACAGTTGCGAAGCCGCGATTGAAGACGCCGATGTGATCATGCTCTGCACCTCGTCCGCTGGTCCGGTGATCGACCCATCGATTTTGAGCAAGCCAGCGCTGATCACCTCTATCAGCACCAACGCCCTGCGCGCCCATGAAGTTACGCCGCAGAGCCTCAATGACATGCAGGTGTTCTGCGACTATCGTCAGACCACCCCTGGTTCGGCCGGCGAAATGTTGATTGCCGGTGAGCAACATGGCTGGGACAAGCATTCGATTGTCGGCGACCTGCCCGACTTGCTCAGCGAAAAAGTCCAGCGCCCTGAATACGATCGCTCGGTGTTCTTCCGCTCCATCGGCTTGGGCCTGGAAGACATCGCACTGGCCAATGCCCTTTACCAACTACAGCGCTAACACCACAAACCCTGTGGGAGCGGGCTTGCTCGCGAAAGCGGTGTGTCAGTCGACATCCTTAGTGAATGTCAGACCGCATTCGCGAGCAAGCCCGCTCCCACAGGGGGGCCTCTAACAATTTCGGCATTTACGCCCCCACAGGAGACGTTCATGAGCCAGGCAGATTTCATCATCATCGGCGGCGGGATTGCCGGCGCTTCCACCGGTTTCTGGCTGTCGCAGCACGGGCGGGTGATTGTGCTCGAACGCGAATCCCATCCGGCCTTTCACTCCACCGGACGTTCGGCGGCGCTGTTCACCGCCGCCTATGGCACCCCGCAGGTTCGGGCATTGACCCAGGCCAGCCGCGACTTCTTCGACGCACCGCCGCCCGGTTTCTGCGAACACCCGCTGCTGACCCCGCGCGGCGAGATGACTGTCGACTTCACCGGCGATCCGGCCGAGCTGAGCAATCAATACCTGAGCGCCAAAGCCACGGTGCCGCAAATGCAATGGCTCAGCGCCGACGAAGCCTGTGCGCGTCTGCCGATCCTGCGTCGGGAAAAGGTCCATGGCGCGATCTACGACCCGACCGCCAGCGACATCGATACCGACGCCCTGCATCAGGGCTATCTGCGCGGTATCCGGCGCAATAAAAGTGAAGTTCATACCGACAGCGAAGTGCTCAGCCTGACCCAGGATGCCGAAGGACTGTGGCAGGTTCAAACCGCGACTCAGACGTTCAGCGCTCCAATCATCATCAACGCCGCCGGTGCCTGGGCCGACAAGATTGGCGAACTGGCCGGCGCCAAACCGCTGGGTTTGCAACCCAAGCGCCGGGCAGCCTTTATCTTCGCCGGCCCCGAAGGTCTGGATATCCATGACTGGCCAATGCTGGTCAGCCTCGATGAATCCTTCTATATGAAGCCCGACGCCGGCATGTTCCTCGGCTCACCGGCCAACGCCGACCCGGTGGAACCGCACGACGTGCAGCCCGAAGAGCTGGACATCGCCATGGGCATTTACCAGATCGAAGAAGCCACTACCCTGACCATCCGCCGCCCGACCCGCACTTGGGCCGGCCTGCGCAGTTTCGTGCGCGACGGGGATTTGCTGTCCGGCTTCGATCAGCAGGTGCCGGGGTTGTTCTGGGTCGCGGCACAAGGTGGCTATGGCATCCAGACGTCGCCAGCCATGGGCCAGGCCAGCGCTGCATTGGTACGCGGCGAAGCCTTGCCCGAGCAACTCACCCGTTTCGGCCTGGACGCCGGAATGCTCTCCCCCGCCCGCCTGAGCTGATCCTGTCCCTCAGGTGACGTGTCCACACGATTGCGGCAAACTTCCAGCGCCTCCTTTTTAACAGGGCGCTGACGCTGCCTGGAGTTCCACTGTATGAACGCACCTGAAAAAGACTCGGCCCTGGACGCTACGTCCATGGACAACTTCCGCGCGATTGCCGATGCGATCGCCACGTTGTTCTTCCCTCACGCCGAGGTGGTGCTGCACGACCTGCGCACGCAAAAGGTCGATTACATCGCCAACAACCTGTCCAAACGGGAAGTCGGTGACGACTCGTCGCTGGAAGACATGCTCAGCGAAGACGTCAGCGAACGAAACATCGGGCCGTACGAAAAGCTCAACTGGGACGGTCAGAAGATTCGCAGCCTCAGCAGCGTCTTGCGCGACAGCGAAGGGCGTCCGCTGGCGGTGCTGTGCATCAACTTGAATATCTCGCTGTTCGAGAACGCGAAAGCGGCGCTGGATTTGTTCCTGTCGCCGACCAAGCTGATTCCGCAACCGGACTCACTGTTTCGGGATGACTGGCAGGAACGGATCAACACCTTTCTGCACGCCTGGCTGCGCGAGCGTCAGTTGAGCCTGAATGTGCTGACCCGCGACCACAAACGCGAACTGGTGCTGGCGCTGCACGCCGAAGGCGCCTTCAAAGGCAAAAGCGCCTCCAACTATGTGGCCAATGTGCTGAACATGGGTCGGGCGACGGTGTACAAGCATTTGAAGGAATTGAAGGGCTGAACGCTGAGATGTGTACAGCCTTATAGGGCCCCTTCGCGAGCAAGCCCGCTCCCACATTCGATGGCATTCTTCAGGAAGAACTCGATCAACTGTGGGAGCGGGCTTGCTCGCGAAGGCTATTTATCAGTCGCCGTAAATATCCGACTTGAAATACTTCTGCGAAATCTTCTGGTACTCGCCATTAGCGCGAATGTCATCGATCGCCTTGTTCAGATCCGCCACCAACTGCGTGTTGCCCTTGCGCACGGCAATCCCGGCGCCCTCGCCCACGTATTTCGGATCCTTGAGTTCCGGCCCGACAAAAGCGTAACCGGCGCCACGAGGCATCGCCAGGAAGTCACTCAATGGGATGGTGTCGGCAAAAATCGCATCGAGGCGACCGGCTGCCAGATCCATGTAGATTTCTTCGTTGTTGGCGTAGCGCTTGACGTTGACGCCCATCGGTTCGAAAACCTCGGCAGCAAAACGGTCGGTGGTGGTTGCGCGCTGCACGCCGACAGTCTTGCCCTTGAGGCTGGCGTATTGGTCATCCACTACGGCGCCATCCTTCATCACCAGACGCGATGAGGTGAAGTAATACTTGTGAGTGAAATCCACCGATTTCTTACGGTCTTCGTTGATGGTCATGGAGGACAGCGCCATGTCGATCTTCTTCACTTTCAGGGAAGGAATCAGACCGTCGAACTCGCCTTCGACCCACTCACACTTGACCTTCATCTGCGCGCACAGGGCATTGCCGATCTCGTAGTCGAAACCGACTATCTTGCCTTCCTGGGTTTTGGACGCGAACGGCGGATAAGCCGCTTCGATGCCGATGCGCAGGTTTTTCTCGGCGGCGAACAAGCTACTGCACGCCAACAGGCTCAGGGCCAGACCGGTAATGAGGGGGAGTTTCTTCATATTCGTTCTCTCGCGGGTTGTTGTTGGTTTGGCAAGACAGAAGAAAAAACTGAAACGGGGGAACGCCTTTTTTTGTACTTAGAATTCCATACTGGACTTTTATGTATTTTCCGTCAATCAGGTAGGCAGCCTCATACCCGTCCTCTGGTCGGGTGCTCGCCAAATGCAAAAAAGGCCGGGTCGGTGCTTCGCGAACAAGCGAAACACCGACCCGGCCCTCAGGAACCGCCCAGACAGTTATTCCAGTGCGGCAGCCGGCCCGAAGAACTCGTAACGGCTCTGCTTCTCCGGCACACCCAAGGCCTTGAGGTGACGTTTGATCGCAGCCATGAAGCCTTTAGGCCCCAGGAAGTACGCGTCCACATCGCGCTCCTTCGGCAACCACTCGCCAAGTTGCGCCTGGCTCAACAGGCCAACCTTGTCCGCCGCCGGGCTGACGCCATCGTCTTCGGCATAGCAATAAAAACGCTTGAGCTGCGGGTGACGCTCGGCCAGCCCATCGATCCAGTCACGGAAAGCATGCACGCTACCGTTGCGCGCGCAGTGGATAAAGTGCACCGGCCGCTCGGTCGCCAGCGCCGCTTCGAGCATCGCCAGCGTCGGGGTGATGCCGACGCCGCCACTGATCAGAACCAGCGGTTTGTCGCTGACGGTCAGAGTGAAGTCGCCCGCTGGCGGGAACAGCAGGATGCTCGCACCGACGTGCAGTTGATCGTGCAAATGGTTGGAAGCGCGGCCACCGGTTTCGCGCTTGACGCTGATGCGGTACTGGCCCTTGTTAGCCAGCGCCGACAGCGAATAGTTACGTCGAATTTCTTCGCCATCGAGGATCAGTTTCATGCCGATGTACTGGCCAGGTTCTGCCGCGAGAATCGGGCCCTTGTCCGCCGGTTCGAAGTAGAACGAGGTGATTTCCGCGCTCTCCTCCACTTTGGCCGCCACGATGAATTCCCGCGCACCACGCCAGCCGCCCGGGGCCTGCGCTTTCTGGTCGTAGATGCTGGCTTCGGCGCCAATCAGGATCTCGGCCAATTGACCGTAGGCCGCGCCCCACGCGCTCATCACCTCAGGCGTGGCAATCTCTTCGCCCAGCACTTCGGAGATCGCTCGCAACAGGCAGCTACCCACGATCGGGTAATGTTCCGGGAGGATTTGCAGCGCCACGTGCTTGTTGATGATCTTGGCCACCAAGTCGCCCAACTGATCGAGCTGGTCGATGTGCCGCGCATACATCAATACACCGTTGGCCAGGGCGCGAGGCTGATCGCCGCTGGCCTGATGGGCCTGGTTGAACAGCGGACGGACTTCCGGGTATTCGGAGAGCATCATGCGGTAGAAGTGAGTGATCAACGCTTCGCCGCCGCTTTCCAGCAACGGCACGGTGGACTTCACGATGGCACGGTCTTGAACGCTAAGCATAAGAGCAACTCCTGGGCTTTATATGAATAACCTTTACGTATCAGTTTCCATGCCAACAGTTAAAGCCTTATAAATCAGTACGTTAAGAACATAGTAGTCATATAGACACGCGACGCTTTATAGTCACACCGACTACACGGAGTCATTATGACTGCAAAACTACTGCTCACGACCTTGCTGCCCCTGGTCTCCGACCTGTCTCGCGAATTGCCCGAAGGCGAGCGCTACCGACGCCTGCTCGAAGCCATGCGCGCCCTGCTCCCTTGCGACGCCGCGGCCCTGCTGCGACTCGATGGCGAATGGCTGGTGCCGCTGGCCGTGGACGGGTTGAGCACCGACACCCTCGGTCGACGTTTCAAGGTCAGCGAACACCCGCGCTTCGAAGCGCTGCTCAGCAGTCCCGGCCCGACTCGCTTCGCCGCCGACAGCAATTTGCCCGATCCTTATGACGGCCTGGTCGATGGTCTTCACGATCACCTGGAAGTCCACGACTGCATGGGCTGTCCGCTGTTTATCGACGAGCGTCCGTGGGGTTTGCTGACCCTCGACGCGCTCGACCCTGAACGTTTCGAACCGATCGAACTGGACGCCCTGCAAGCCTTCGCCAGCCTCGCCGCCGCCACGGTCAACGCCGCCGAGCGCATCGAGCGGCTGGCCAATCGCGTTGAAGACGAACATCAGCGCGCCGAGGTTTACCGTCAGGCCAGCGGCCAGCAGAACCGCGAAATGATCGGCCAGAGCAAGACTTACAAACGACTGGTGGAAGAGATCAGCCTGGTGGGCGGCAGCGACCTGACGGTGCTGATCACCGGCGAAACCGGGGTCGGCAAAGAGCTGGTGGCCCAAGCCATCCACGTGGCATCCCCACGGGCCGACAAGCCTATCATCAGCCTCAATTGCGCCGCCCTGCCGGACACCCTGGTGGAGAGCGAATTGTTCGGCCATGTACGCGGTGCGTTCACCGGCGCGACGAATGATCGACGCGGCAAATTCGAACTGGCCAATGGCGGCACCTTGTTCCTCGATGAAGTCGGCGAACTGTCGCTGACGGTGCAAGCCAAATTATTGAGGGTGCTGCAGAGCGGGCAATTGCAGCGCCTGGGGTCGGACAAGGAGCATCAGGTCGACGTGCGATTGATCGCGGCGACCAACCGCGATCTGGCCGAAGAAGTGCGCAGCGGTCGCTACCGTGCCGACTTCTATCATCGCCTGAGCGTTTATCCGTTGCTGGTGCCCGCACTGCGCGATCGCGGTCGGGATGTGCTGTTGCTCAGCGGCTACTTCCTGGAGCAAAACCGTTCACGCATGGGCCTCAACAGCCTGCGCCTGACCAGCGATGCGCAAGCGGCATTGTTGGCGTATGACTGGCCGGGGAACGTGCGGGAGCTGGAGCATTTGATTGGTCGTAGTGCATTGAAGGCCTTGGGTAGCTGCAAGCAACGGCCGAAGATTCTGAGCTTGAGCGCGGCAGATCTGGACTTGCCCAATGGCAGCGTTGAACCCGCGCCAGAACCGGTGGTTGCTGCGCCAGCGGTTGCGTTGGTTTCAGGGGATTTGCGTGAGGCCACCGAGCATTATCAGCGCCAACTGATCAGCACTTGCCTGGAACGGCACCAGAACAACTGGGCCAGCGCAGCGCGGGAGTTGGGCCTGGATCGGGCGAACCTTGGGCGGATGGCCAAGCGGTTGGGTATGAAATAGTCTGACCTGGATAAAGTCATACCCTTGTGGCGAGGGAGCTTGCTCCCGCTGGAGTGCGTAGCGCTCCCGCTTTTTCCAGAGTAGAACCTCATTGCTGGTTTCACGACCGCTTCGCGGCCGAACGGGAGCAAGCTCCCTCGCCACAGGGGCTCACCGTTTGGCTGGCAATGGGGATTACTCCTAAAGCCTGCCCCCGACAAGTCGATAACCCGGCATCGATAGCTGTTGGCGATTGTCACAATCGCCCATCACCTTTTTCCACAGAAGGTTTTTATGTCTTCCAACAAAGCCCGCGCAGACTCACTTTCGCTTCTGCTGTTTACCTTGCGCAGCGGCAAGCTGATGGCGATCAACCTGCTGAAAGTCAGCGAAATCATCCCTTGCCCGCCGCTGACCAAGCTGCCGGAGTCGCACCCCCACGTCAAAGGCATCGCCACCCTGCGCGGCGCGTCGTTGTCGGTGATCGACCTCAGCCGCGCCATTGGCGAGCGACCGCTGGAAGACCCGAACGGTGGTTGCCTGATCGTCACCGACGTCAGCCGTTCCAAGCAGGGCCTGCACGTTCAGGCGGTGAGCAAAATCGTCCATTGCCTGACCACCGACATCCGTCCACCGCCCTTCGGCTCCGGCGGCCTGCGTTCGTACATCACCGGCGTGACCTCGGTCGACGGCACGCTGGTGCAAGTGCTGGACATCGAAAAAGTCATCCACGGCATTGCGCCAGCGCAGATCGAAACAGCCCCGACCGAACTGAGCATGGAAGACGCCGAAGTACTCGGCAACGCGCGGATTCTGGTGGTCGATGACAGCCAGGTCGCCCTGCAACAATCGGTGCACACCCTGCGCAACCTCGGCCTGCAATGCCACACCGCTCGCAGCGCCAAGGAAGCCATCGACTGCCTGCTGGACCTGCAAGGCACTGCCCAGCAGATCAACTTGATCGTCTCCGATATCGAAATGTCGGAAATGGACGGCTATGCCCTCACCCGCACCTTGCGCGAAACGCCGGATTTTTCGCACCTCTATGTGTTGCTGCATACGTCGCTGGACAGCGCGATGAACAGCGAGAAGGCTCGATTGGCCGGGGCGAACGCGGTGCTGACCAAATTCTCCTCTCCGGAACTGACCAAATGCCTGATCGCGGCGGCCAGGGCCATCACCGAACAAGGTCACTGAGTTGTGGCTGAGGTTTTCTGTTTTCTGATGCGGCGCAACCTCGCTGAGGATGTGCCGCCTTTCACTTGGCCAAATGGCATTGAGTTGACCCAGTACCGCCCTGAACTTGCCGAAGCCGTTCATAACTTGATGGAACTGGGGTATCTGGAAGGTAGCGGTCGCGTACCGGTGCTGGAAGTCTGGCAACAGCGTTTTGAAACCGATCCTGAATACGATCCATCCTTGTGCTTCATCGCGTTCGACGCCGAAGGAATCGTCGGCGTTGCCCAGTGCTGGACCAGCGCTTACATCAAGAGCCTGGTGGTGCATCCGCGCGCTCAAGGCCTCGGACTTGGACGTGCATTGCTGCTACATGCTTTCAACGTGTTTCAGCAACGTCGCGAAGGCTTTGTGGATCTGAAGGTCTTGGAAAACAACCTTCGGGCCCAGCGTTTGTATGAAAGTGCCGGGATGTATGTGGTCCGCCGGGAGCCTGTGCCTGTCTGACATACCGCATTCGCGAGCAAGCCCGCTCCCACAGTGGTTCATCGTCGTTCACAGATTCGGTGTACGACACAAATCAACTGTGGGAGCGGGCTTGCTCGCGAAGAGGCCGGCACAACCAACATCGATCCATCAGGCATACTCCGACCGCGGCCACTACACGCCAAGGATGCCCAAACCATGAAAGCCACAACCCTGATCTTCTTCTGCCTCACCGCCCTCGCCACCCAAGCCCACGCCTCCAGCCCCGACGCCTGGGCCACCTACGACAAAACCGTGCTCGCCAGCTGCACCAAAACCAGCGGTCTGAAAAAAGCCAAACCCGTCGGCAATGCCGCGCAGTTCGATGACCGGGTCGGTTATACCGCGCTCCTGCTGCAAGGCCAGTACCCGCAAAAACACATGAAAGGCCAACAAGGCACCGAGCTGTGCCTCTACAACAAGAAGAGCAAAACCGCCTACGTGACCGAGTGGGACTCCATCCGCCCAACAGCAAAAGCGCAGTGAGTGGCGCATAACTTGCTTCGACGGCCCTTTGCGGTGGCTTTTTGTCGCCCTTTCATGCCCCACAGGTGATTGGCCGTTCAATGAATACAACGTTTTCCTGCGTAGGCTGTGGCAAATGCTGCAACGACCATCATGTGCCCCTGACACTGGCCGAGGCCCGGATGTGGGCGGCCGATGGCGGTCAGGTGATCGTGTTGGTGGAGGCCTTTCTCGCCAATGGCCTGGGCCTGCCCATGCAGCAACGCGAACACGCCGAACGCCGTTCGGTGGTGGTTCGAAGCGGCGCCTGCGAGGCGCACGTGGCGATCACCTTTGCCGCGTACAACGTCGGCCCCTGCCGGAATCTTGACGAAGACAACCTCTGCCGCATCTACGAACGCCGACCGCTGGTGTGCCGCATCTACCCGATGGAAATCAATCCGCACATCCCGCTCAACCCGACCATCAAAGAATGCCCGCCCGAGTCCTGGGAAACAGGGCCGGATTTGATCATCGGAGGGGAGTTGGTGGATCAGGAACTGGCAGGATTGATTCAGCGCTCGCGTCAGTCGGATCGCGATGACATTCAGACCAAGGATGCGATTTGCGCGCTATTGGGGATTCGGACGACAGCGCTGAAGGGCGATGGCTTTACTGCTTATCTGCCAGACATGACGGCGTTTGCCATGGTCATTGATCAGGTGGCGCAACAGCCGTTGGCGGGGTCTGACGGTGAATGGGCCTTTCATGTGTCAGGCGATGATATCGCCGGGCAAGTGCTGGCAGCCGGGGCGCAAGTGGCGACTGAAGCGCCGCTGAACTATGCGTTTATTTCGTTGCGGGCGGCCTGAGCCAGAGGTGTGTGGTGTTTGTGCTGGCCCTTTCGCGAGCAAGCCCGCTCCCACATTAGATCTCCACAGGGCACAGGTTTTGTGTGCCATGACGATCACATGTGGGAGCGGGCTTGCTCGCGAAGGCGATAGATCAGGCACCGCCGTCTATGCCAGAAGATCAACGATCAGCGCTTACCCATCGAACGACGAGTGCCAGGAGGCGCTGCACCGGGGGTCTTGGTATGACCATTCTTGGCGCCGTTCTTGTACCAAGGCTGGCTGGCATTTTTCGCCGCAGCCAATTCACCCGGTTTGAACGGAAACTTGAACGCTGGAATCGCCGCTTTGGTTTCGCTGTCTGCGCTGGAGTCGACGCTGTCTGGCAGGTCTGCCTGGTCGTCGCTCAAAGCGTCGGCAACCGGCGGTTGTGTCGGGGAAGTCATGAAAGCTCCGGGTGATGCTCAAAGAGTCGGGCCCGGTAGGTGGGCCACGAAAGGCGGCAGTATACCTGTGTCGGGAGCCGCAAGCTGCAGTTGCTCAGTTGGGTTTACGACATAGATCCACCCGGCGCACATAAAAAAGGCGATCCTTTCGGATCGCCTTTTTTTTATTTCACCACTTTCAAACTGGGTCGACCGCTGGGACGCGGCGGCTCACTGTCGGGTGGCGGAACATCATCATCCGGCTCGATCTCTTCCTCGTCTTCCAAAGGCGATTCCATATCGAACACCATGCCCTGAGCGTTCTCCCGAGCGTAAATGCCCAGGATCGATGCGATAGGCACGTACAGGGTGTGTGGCACGCCACCGAAGCGCCCCTCGAAACTGACTGCCTCGTTGTCCATGTGCAGATGACGCACGGCTGCCGGGGAAACGTTCAGGACAATCTGTCCGTCACTGGCAAAACCCTGGGGTACCTGCACCGACGGATACTCGGAATTGACCAGCATGTGCGGGGTGCAATCGTTGTCCACAATCCACTCGTAGAGCGCGCGGACCAGATAAGGTCGACTGGAGTTCATAGCGGCTCCTTAAGCCTTAGCGCATATCGCGTTCGACACCAGACAGACTCGCCTGGAAAGCCTCACGCGCAAACGAGCGCTCCATATAATCAAGCAGCGGCTTGGCAGGCCGCGGCAGTTCAATACCCAGAATCGGCAATCGCCAGAGTATTGGCAATAGGCAGCAATCCACCAGACTTTGTTCCTCACTGAGGAAAAACGGCTTGTCGGCGAACAACGGCGACACGCCGGTCAGGCTTTCGCGCAGCTCTTTACGAGCCACGACACGGGCTGCTTCCTTGGTCTTCGAATCCAGGATCAGATCCACCAGGCCACACCAGTCACGCTGAATACGATGAATCAGCAGACGACTGTTGGCACGCGCCACTGGATAAACCGGCAGTAACGGCGGGTGCGGGTAACGCTCATCCAGATACTCCATCACCACGGTCGACTCCCACAACGCCAGGTCACGATCGACCAGGGTGGGCAGGCTTCCGTAAGGGTTCACCTCAATCAGTTTAGGCGGCTGGCGACCAGCTTCCACGTAAATGATCTCGGCGCTGACACCCTTCTCTGCAAGTACGATGCGCACTCGGTGGGAATAGTGGTCGGCGGGGTCGGAGTAACAGGCCAACCGATTGGTCACGCCCATGGCGGTCCTCCTCGCTTGTTGAAATTATCGGAAACGGAAAAACACGCGCGCCCAGAGGACGCCTCCCGTAACGCCTGGATCACCAGACTCGTTACACCTTCAGAGACGCCCTTGGGCGCGCGCGATTAACAGCAATGGCTTACCGCTTTATCAATGGACGTCTTTCCAGTATTCACGCTTGAGCAAGTAAGCGAATACGAAGAAGAACGCCAGGTACAGCAACACATAGGTACCGATGCGCTGATGCTGCAGCTTCACCGGGTTGGCCGAGTAGGCCAGGAAGGTCACCAGGTTCTTGACCTTCTCGTCGAACTGCTCTTCGTTCAGCGTGCCGGTTTTCGGCAATACAGTCAGTTGATCGCAGGCTTCATGGGTCAAAGCCGTGCCGGTCAGCGGATCGTATTGCTTCTTGCCGTCTTCGACGATTTGAACTTGTTTACAGCCTACCACCTGACGACCCTGCAGGCCGACCAGAACGTTAGGCATGCCGACGTTCGGGAACACCTTGTTGTTCACGCCCCAAGGACGCGACGGGTCTTCATAGAACGAACGCAGATAGCCGTAGAGCCAGTCTGTGCCACGAACACGAGCCACCAGCGTCAGGTCGGGCGGCGCCGCACCGAACCAGGTCTTGGCGTCCGCCGGCTGCATGCCGATGTTCATGTGGTCGCCGATCTTCGCGCCGGTGAACACCAACTTCTCGAGCATCAGCTCGTGAGGAATGCCCAGGTCATCGGCAACACGCTCGTAGCGCTGGAACTTGGCGCTGTGGCAGCCCATGCAATAGTTGGCGAACGTACGTGCGCCGTCCTGCATGGCTGCCTTGTCGGAAACGTCGATGTCGACCTTTTCCAACTCAGGAGCACCGGCTGTCGACGCGTACGAAAACACAGGCATCGCCGCAAGAATCAGTACAGCAAATAGCTTTTTCATCAGCCAGTCACCCTTTCCGGAACCGGTTTGGTCTTCTCGAGCCTGGTGTAGAACGGCATCAGAATGAAGTAGGCGAAGTACAGGAAGGTACATACCTGTGACAGCAACGTACGGCCTGGCGTTGGAGCCAGAACACCCAACACACCCAGGATCACGAACGAGATGCAGAACACCCAGAGCCAGATCTTGCTCAGCCAGCCTTTGTAGCGCATCGACTTGACCGGGCTGCGGTCCAGCCACGGCAGGACGAACAGCACAGCGATGGCCGCGCCCATGGCGATAACGCCCAGGAGCTTGTCCGGAACCGCCCGCAGAATCGCGTAGAACGGTGTGAAGTACCAGACCGGAGCGATGTGCTCAGGGGTCTTGAAGGCGTTCGCCACTTCAAAGTTCGGCTTCTCGAGGAAGTAGCCGCCCATTTCCGGGAAGAAGAACACGATCGAGCAGAAGATGAACAGGAACACCACTACGCCGACGATATCTTTCACGGTGTAGTACGGGTGGAAGGCAATGCCGTCCAGCGGTACGCCGTTTTCGTCTTTGTGCTTCTTGATGTCGACGCCATCCGGGTTGTTCGAACCGACTTCATGCAGCGCCAGAATGTGCACCACTACCAGACCGAGGATCACGATCGGCAGGGCAACCACATGCAAGGCAAAGAAGCGGTTCAGGGTAATTCCGGAAATCAGGTAGTCACCACGAATCCACTGAGTCAGGTCGTTACCGATGACCGGGATCGCACCGAACAGCGAGATGATCACCTGGGCACCCCAGTAGGACATCTGGCCCCACGGCAGCAGATAACCCATGAAGGCTTCAGCCATCAGCGCCAGATAGATCAGCATGCCGAAGACCCACACCAGCTCACGCGGTTTCTGGTACGAACCGTAGAGCAGACCACGGAACATGTGCAGATAAACCACGATGAAGAACGCCGAAGCGCCGGTTGAGTGCAGCAGACGCAGGATCGAGCCGTACTCGACGTCGCGCATGATGTATTCGACGGAAGCAAATGCTTCTTCGGCCGATGGGGTGTAGCTCATGGTCAGCCAGACACCGGTAACGATCTGGTTGACCAGAACGAGCAATGCCAGGGAGCCAAAGAAATAGAAGAAGTTGAAGTTCTTCGGGGCGTAGTACTTGCTGAGATGGTCTTCCCACATTTTGGTTGCGGGGAAGCGCGCATCAACCCAATCCATGAACTTGCTCATCACGCTTTCTCCGTATCGACGCCAATGACAATGATGTCATCGGTCTCATAGGAATGCGGGGGAACTGGCAGGTTCAAAGGCGCGGGTTGCGACTTGTAGACGCGGCCAGCCAAATCGTAGTGGGAACCGTGGCAAGGGCAGAAATAACCACCTACCCAATCCTTGCCCAAGTCGGCAGGTGCCACTTCAGGGCGGAAGGTCGGTGAGCAACCCAGGTGAGTGCAGATACCGATCAGCAGCAGAACTTCTGGCTTGATCGAACGCGTTTCCGGGTCGACATAGGTCGGTTGCGTCGAGCTCTTGGAGGTGGGGTCAGACAGTTGACCCTCGATCTTTTTCAGATTCCCCAGGATTTCCTCGGTACGGCGGACAATGAACACCGGCTGGCCGCGCCACTCAGCAATCATTTGCTGACCTGGCTCGATTTTGCTGACATTCACTTTCACCGGTGCACCTGCAGCTTTCGCCTTGGCACTGGGAAACCATGACCCCACGAACGGGACCGCAGCCCCCACCGCTCCTGCAGCACCCACCACGGATGTGGCTGCTACCAAGAAGCGACGCCGGCCTGCATTCACGCCGTCATTGCTCATTCAGTCCTCTCCCATCAGCTTTGTGGCCTGTTAAATCAGGCGTCTACTAAGTAAAAATCTGAACTTATAAAAATTTTGCCGAATGGTAATGAAAACCCCCAATTCTGACAAGGTAATTACCGAGGGGCTCCACTGCCAAGCCTTGCAGTATAGGGGCTCTGTGGATGTGGCAAGTTGTCACAGAGCAATTCCTCGATAAATCGCACCCACAAAAAAACGCCCAGCTCCGTGAGGAAACTGGGCGTTCTTTTTTGAACGTGAAAGCGAATTAACGCTTCGAGTACTGCGGACGCTTACGCGCTTTACGCAGACCGACTTTCTTACGTTCAACTTCACGTGCATCGCGGGTTACGAAGCCGGCTTTACGCAGAGCGCTGCGCAGAGTTTCGTCGTAGTCCATCAGAGCGCGAGTGATACCGTGGCGGATTGCGCCAGCTTGACCACTTACACCACCACCGATCACGGTGACGTAGATGTCGAACTTCTCGACAGTCTCAGTCAATTCCAGCGGCTGACGAACTACCATGCGGGCAGTTTCGCGACCGAAGAAATTATCCAGCGAACGATTGTTGATGGAGATGTTACCAGTACCCGGACGCAGGAAAACGCGTGCGGTTGCGGTCTTGCGACGGCCAGTGCCGTAATTTTGAGTCGCCGACATAATGAACTATTCCGTTAAAACTTCAGTTCTTGGGGCTGCTGAGCAGTATGAGGGTGTACAGCGCCCGCATAGACTTTCAGCTTACGATACATGTCGCGACCCAGCGGGTTCTTAGGCAGCATGCCTTTGACCGCGGTCTCGATCACGCGCTCAGGGGCTTTAGCGATCAGCTTTTCGAAGTTGATCGACTTGATGCCGCCCGGGAAACCGGAGTGGGAGTAGTAGATTTTGTCGGTGGTTTTAGCACCGGTTACACGAATCTGCTCGGCGTTGATAACGACGATGTAATCGCCGGTGTCAACGTGAGGAGTGTACTCAGCTTTATGCTTGCCACGCAGACGGCTCGCGATTTCGGTGGCCAGACGACCCAGGGTCTGACCTGCAGCGTCGACGACAAACCAGTCGCGCTGTACTGTTTCCGGTTTAGCAGTAAAAGTTTTCATTCTTTATAGCCTCAGGGGCCGCCCTGTAAATTAGACGGCGGATCTTACTGAATAGTGCGTACTTTGACAAGTCAAAGGCAGCCGGATACAGACGCTTTCGGGGGCTCGGGTCGGCGCGTCCGTTCAACGGCAAGATTCTTCGGCGGCGGCGCATCACTTCCACTGCAGAAAGAGGTGCGCAATTATGCAGATTGCGAAAAATATTTCAACCTGCTTTTATGATTGTTTTGCCCAAGGAGCACCCGATGGACTATCGCCAGCTAGGCCGTACAGATCTGAACGTGAGTGCAATCTGCCTCGGCACCATGACCTGGGGCGAGCAAAACAGCGAGGCTGAAGCCTTCGCCCAGATCGAACGGGCCAAGAGCGCCGGGATCAATTTCATCGACACCGCCGAAATGTACCCGGTGCCGCCCAAGGCCGAAACCTACGCCACCACCGAGCGTTACATCGGTAATTACTTCAAAAGTCGCGGCGATCGCGCCGACTGGATCCTGGCGAGCAAGATCGCCGGCCCCGGCAACACCATCGACTACATCCGCGACAACAACCTCAAGCACAACCGCGAGCACATCGTCCAGGCCGTGGATGCGAGCCTCAAGCGCTTGCAGACTGACTACATCGACCTCTATCAGTTGCACTGGCCGGAACGCAGCACCAATTTCTTCGGACAACTGGGCTACAAGCACAAGAGCGAAGTCAACCTCACGCCGCTGGAGGACACCCTCGAAGCACTGGACGAGCAGGTCAAGGCCGGCAAGATCCGCCACATTGGCCTGTCCAACGAAACCCCGTGGGGCACCATGCGTTTCCTCGCCCTCGCCGAAGCCCGTGGCTGGCCGCGCGCCGTATCGATCCAGAACCCCTACAACCTGCTCAATCGCAGCTTCGAAGTCGGCCTGGCGGAAATCGCCATCCGCGAACAGTGCGGCCTGCTCGCCTATTCACCACTGGCGTTCGGCTTCCTGTCGGGCAAATACGAAGGGGGCGCACGTCCGCCTAAAGGTCGTCTGAGCCTCTACAGCCGCTTCAGCCGCTATTTCAATCCGCAATCGGAAGCGGCATGCAGCCGTTATGTGGCACTGGCCCGTGAACATGGCCTGGATCCGGCGCAGATGGCACTGGCATTTGTCACACAGCAACCGTTCGTCACCAGCAACATTATTGGCGCCACCACACTTGAGCAACTGGACAGCAACATTGCCAGCTGCGAGCTGAAACTTTCCGATGAAGTGCTGGCAGGGATCGAGGCGATTCACCAGGATCATCCGAATCCTGCACCTTGATCGATAGGTGAAAAGCCTTCGCGAGCAAGCCCGCTCCCACAGTTGATCTGTGTCGATCACAAATGAGTGCATCAACGCAGATCAACTGTGGGAGCGGGCTTGCTCGCGAAGGCGATCTCGAACTCACCACACCATCAAAGCGACCGCGCAATAATCTCCTTCATGATCTCATTGGTCCCGGCATAAATCCGCTGCACCCGCGCATCCGCCCACGCCCGGGCGATCGGGTATTCCCACATGAATCCGTAACCGCCATGCAATTGCACGCATTCATCGAGCACCTTGCATTGCAGGTCGGTGCCCCAGTACTTGGCCATCGCCGCTGTCGGCACGTCAAGTTTGCCTTGCAGATGCAGTTCCAGACAGCGATCGACGAAAACCCGGCCGATCTGGATTTCAGTCGCCATTTCAGCGAGTTTGAAGCGGGTGTTCTGGAACTCGGCGATGGCCTTGCCGAAAGCCTTGCGTTCACGGGTGTAATCCAGCGTCCATTGCAACGCCGCTTCGGCTGACGCCAAGCCGCCGACTGCGACCGTCAGACGCTCCTGCGGCAATTCCTGCATCAGATAAGCGAAGCCCATCCCGGCCTGGCCCAGCAGATTTTCCTTCGGCACCCGAACGTCCTGGAAGAACAATTCCGAGGTGTCCTGAGCCTTCATGCCAACCTTTTCCAGACGCTTGCCCTTGGCGAAGCCTGGCGTATTAGCCTCCACCAGAAACAGACTGGTGCCCTTCGCCCCAGCCTTCGGATCGGTCTTGGCCACGACGATCACCAGGTCAGCCAGAAAGCCATTGGTGATGAAGGTCTTCGAACCGTTGATCACGTATTCGTCGCCCTCCAGCACGGCAGTGGTTTTCACCCCTTGCAGGTCGGAACCGGCACCCGGCTCGGTCATGGCAATCGCGGTCACCATCTCGCCAGATACCAGCTTGGGCAGGTATTTGTGTTTCAGCGCTTCACTGCCGTAATGCAGGATGTAAGGCGCCACAATATCCGAATGAAGAGAAAAACCGATCCCGGTCAGACCCAGGCGACCGACCTCTTCGATCACCACCGCGCTGTAGAGAAAATCCGCTCCCAGCCCGCCGTATGCTTCCGGCAGATGCGAACAGAGCATCCCCGCCTCCCCCGCCTTGTTCCAGAGTTTGCGGTCGATATAGCCTTGTTTTTCCCATTGCCCATGGAACGGCACGGCCTCCTTTTCGAGGAACGTTCGCACGCTGTCGCGGAAAAGTTCGTGCTCGGAGCTGAACAAGGTTCTGGGGATCATGCGGCACCTGTCGTTATCGTTAGACGGAATTGACCTTCAGAGACTAAGCCTCGCTTCCGATACAGGACACTGGACACATCCGACAAAAAATAAGACGATCCAGCCGTCTGGTGACCACTTTCCCCTATAAGAATAAAGTTGAATTATGTCTAACCAAGCCTCCACGCCCTTGCGGCGCGTCAGCATCCTGGCTATCGACCGGGTTTTCGCTTCCACCCTCATGCAAGCCAAGGATTTCTTCCATCTGGCCAGCCTGCGCTACGGCAAACAACTGGGCCACGGCCTGACACCGGCGTTTGAAACCCGGCTGGTCAGCCCCGACGGCAAACCGGTAAACAGCTTCAGCGACGTGATCATGCCGGTAGACGGCGGCCTGGAAAATGCCGACGTCATCATCCTTCCCGCCTTCTGGGACGATTTCGACACCCTCTGCAAACGTTATCCACAGGTGCTGCCGTGGCTGCGTCAGCAGCATGCACGCGGTGCCGTGTTGTGTGGCGAGGCCACCGGAGTGTTCTGGCTGGCCGAGGCCGGGTTGCTCAATGGCAAGGAAGCGACGACCTACTGGCGTTTCTTCAATGCGTTTGCCGAGCGCTTCCCGCAGGTCCAGCTCAATCAGGACAAACACCTGACCGACGCTGACAACCTGTATTGCGCCGGCGGCACCACCTCAGCCTGCGACCTCTACATTTACCTGATCGAGCGTTTTTGCGGCGCCAATGTGGCCCAGGCCGTGGCCCGCGACATTCTTTACGAAGTGCAGCGCAGCTATGCGCCGGGGCGGATCGGTTTCGGCGGGCAGAAACTGCACCAGGATGTGATCATCCTGCAGATCCAGCATTGGCTCGAAGAACACTTCGCCGACAAGTTCCGCTTCGAAGACGTGGCCCGCGAACACGGCATGAGCATCCGCAACTTCATGCGCCGCTTTCAGACCGCCACCGGCGACAAACCGCTGCATTACCTGCAGCGATTGCGCATTGAAACGGCCAAGGGCTTGTTGTCCGGCAGCCGCAAGAGCATCAAGACCATCAGTTATGAGGTCGGCTACGACGATGCTAGTTTCTTCGCCCGGTTGTTCCGTCAACATACCGAGCTCTCGCCGAACCAATACCGACAGCAGTTCCAGCAGGCGGCCTGAAACCCCGAGTGGGCGCCGCACCGCTTTGCGGCGCCTGTTTCAACAACCAACAACTGTAATGTTTAAAAAACTGCGCCACGCGATTACCTCCCCTACATGAAAAAAGGAATCAAGAGTACCGAATAACTCATCTGTACTCTTGCGTGCTATCCGCCGAAAACTTCAACCTATTTTCCCCGCAAGCCAACTCGCACTTCAGGGAAGATCGCATGAGCACAAAAACAAATGCCACGTCTCTTTCATACGATGATAAGGACAAAAAAAAGCACAGCAAATGGGCCGCCCGTTTTCCAAATCCGCCAGACTTATGCTTTGACTACCGAACACTGGTTGAACATGAATACGGCATAGCCAAGGCAACCAACCCCCACCATAAAATATGTATCATCGGCGCAGGCGTTACGGGTCTTACTGCTGCCAGAGAACTTTATCGCTGCGGTTTTACCGATGTCACACTGATAGAACAATCGACCCGCATTGGCGGCAGGCACCTGACCGTACATGGAAACCATCCGATAAAAGAAAGTCATACACCGTTCGAGATGGGCGCCATGCGTCTACCGTTTTTCAATAGGGCAGGCGAACCACCGAAAGAAGGTCGATCGCTGATGGCGTACTACGCCAGGGAATTTGACCTGGCGCTTTCAGACTTCCCCAATCCGGGCAGTCAGTGGGTGTCCTCGACAGGCATTTATCTTCAAGAAGGAAGCCTGGGTGGTCGCCCGGCGCCGCACATGTTGATCTGGACCAATAAAGACGGTTTGACGCCTCCTCCCGATGAGGCGCTGCAAACGGTTTATGCCAAGTGGAAAGCCTTTGCCGCCCGGATGACTTGCCAGGTGGCCAAGGTTTACGCCACGCAAGAGTGGGAAGCCCTATGGGCCGCTATCGTCGAAAGGTACGAGGGGGTGTCGTTTCGCGAACTGGTCGGCATGCCCATCCTGGAAACCTGGGACAAGGGTAAACCGGGGGACTTCGGCGGAGTGGGCATGACCACGCACGAATCCCGTCTGTTCTATTCGATAGGCATCGGTGACGGTAGTTGGGGGGCCTTTTATGATGTGTGCTCGCTCTACCCGCTGCGTACCGCCATTTTCGGATTCAGCAGCCACTTGCAACTGATTCATGGTCGGGTTGACTCGTCCGGAGAACCGCTTCCTTCGCCTTTCTTGCACAGCGACGCGGTGTTTGACACGAAGGATCTGCGTTTCGACAGACCGCGCTACATCGGACTCGCGGCGCTGGCCGAATGCTTGTTGTTCATGAAAATCGACACCACAGGACAGTCTTTTTACGAGCATTGCCTGGAAAGAGGCAGCGGTTTTTTCACCGATTCATCCGTCAGCAAATTGAAGAAGCTGGACGATCAGAAAATACGCGTCCACTACACTTGGAAGTTCAGCCAAGGCTGTCAATCACAGGAACTGTTCGATGACTTTGACGCGGTTATCATGACCCTGCCTTCGTGGCTGATCGAGACATGCATCAAACTTGAAAACTTCAACCAGCACATGCTGCCATTCGAAACGATCAATGCGTATAAAACGGCGCACTGGGAAACCAGTTGCAAAGTATATGCGCCATTAAATAAATCCTTTCTTTCAGGCAAGACCAAAATACCCCAAGCCATTGTCACGGACAGCTTCATTCATGACGCATACAGTTATCGCTATAACGAAAATTATCGTTATGACTGCATACTGCTAAGTTACACATGGGAAGACGACGCAATCAAATTGGCACTTTTTACCGACCGCGAACTGGTGACCAAGTGTGTAGAGGAACTCGATCGAATACTGATGAACTCCGCCAATATCCAGGAGCGGATTTCTCCGTACATCCAAACTGATCACGCTGTGGTTCAACGCTGGATGACGGATAAGAATGCCTTGGGCTGCGCAAAATTATACAGACCCGGCACTTATTACGACGCGGTGAGCCTGATGAAGTACAACCGGGATTTCTCGCCTGTGTCCAGCCTGTATTTTTCCGGCGAGTCGTTTTCGGTCGATGCCGGCTGGACAGAACCGTGCTTTCGCGGCGCCGTGGATGCCGTCATTCATATCTGCAATAAAACCGAAGCCGTGTTTAACGGCGGATTCTGCATGACCGACTACCCGCACTATCGCGTCCGCGGCTGACGCCCTCGCCAATCTTGCAGAACCCATGCACCACACGCATCGGTTCTGCCTCTCGCCAATCGCTCTAGTGCAGTACTTCCAGCCTTTCCAAGGACAGTCGAAGGTACTTCCCTGCGCAATCTTCGGACATGGACTACAGCCCAACCGGAAGCCGCTGACTTACGCCAGATTCGTATTTCAACTCTTATAAACACGCCATTAAACAGCTTGAAAAACAATAACAAGAGGTCATCAGTCATGAGCGAACCAACAAGCGCTGTGCGTGTAGCAGTCGTGCAATTCGATCCACAAGTCGGCCTGACGAATCGTGACGCCAATCGGCGGCATAGCCTGGAACTGGCCCTGCAGGCAGTACACGGCGGTGCCAATCTCATCGTCCTGCCCGAGCTTTGTGGTACCGGCTATTTCTTCAGCAGCCGGCAGGATGCCTTCGATCATGCAGAGTCGGTACCCGACGGACCGAGCGTGCAAACCTGGATCGATTTCGCCTGTAAACACAAGGTTTACCTGGTGGCCGGCCTGGTTGAGCGCGACGGCATGCGCCTGTTCAACACCGGCGTGCTGATCGGGCCGGATGGCTTCATCGGCAAGTACCGCAAGGCGCATTTGTGGAACCTGGAGAAGTTGTGGTTCACCCCCGGCGATCTGGGTTTCCCGGTTTTTGACACACCGATAGGTCGTATTGGATTGCTGATTTGCTGGGATATCTGGTTTCCGGAAGTGCCGCGAATCCTCAGCCAGCAAGGTGCGGACATCATTTGCAGCCTGAACAACTGGGTCTGGACGCCTCCACCGCTGTTCGATGATGCCGGCAAGTGCATGGCGTCGTACCTGACGATGACAGCCGCACACGTCAACAATGTATTTATAGCGGCGGCGAGCCGGATCGGTGAAGAGCGAGGGGCACGCTACCTGGGCTGCTCGCTGATCGCAGGCACCAACGGCTGGCCGATTGGCCAGGTGGCTTCAGCGGACAAGCAGGAAATCCTGTTTGCCGATATCGACCTGACCAGCTCGCGCAGCGCGCCCATCTGGAACAACTTGAACGATCTGCACCGCGATCGTCGAGCCGATCTCTACGATCAGATGCTCGGTTACACCCAGCACCCTTGTCTGCCGCGCTGATAAGGGGCATGACTGATGGGAACCACAAACGAAAAACCGCAAAATCCGCTTGCCGGCAGATCTACGCTGGACATGACGATCATCGGGTTGATGCTCGGCACGACACTGTTGATCATCTGGCTTTCATTCACCTACCGGACATCCTGGTCAGCCCCTTGGCCAGACTACAGTCACATGGTATCGAGCCTTCCGGAGCCGAGTGCCTGGTTACGCTGGATTCTGGGAGACATCAGCGAGGTTGCGTTCTACAAACACGAGTTCGCTTCGATCGGGCTGTTGGCCGGCGCCTATCTGGCCTACTGGGCGAATCGAACGGGAAAAGCCTGGCAAGGCTTTACCATTTGTTACGGCAGCGGATTATGGCCATGGCTCGTCACCAGCTCGTTGCTTGGCCTGTTGCTGAGCAACCTGCTCTGGGGCTGGACGGTCACGGCCACCCGTTGGCAACCCACGTTTGCAGCCTTTGTTTCATTGCCGGCGGCAATGGTGCTGATGTTTGGCGGCGGCTGGAAGGTCACGATCAATGGCGCAATCATGGGCGCCGTGTTCGTCACCCCGATGTGCTTGCTGATCGTCAATTACGTCTGCAATCCCCTCGGTTTGCCAGCTGTGATCGGCAATGTCTCGGGCATGGCAATCGCCAGCGTCGTCGCGTTTCTGCTCTGCCGTTACCTGCCGAGCCTGGTGAAGTCCGACCCACCCGAGAAGCCATCGGAGTCTGTGCCCGTACCTGCCATCAGAAAAACGCCCGACTACGGCGTCATCTGGAGTATGCGCCGGGTGTTGGCCGACTTTTCGGAAGCGCCGTTCTTTGGCAATGAATGGGCCAGCCTCGGCTTGATAGCGGGTGCCTTGCTGGCTTACACATTGAACCCGACGAGCCCGGTGTATGGCACGGGCTTGCTGCCCCAACTGATCGCCGCGCAGGCGTTGACCTCGGCGTTAGGAGTGATGATCTGGCGTCGGCAATGGATGTTGCGCGGCTGGTATCCCACCTACATTCCGCTGGTGTCAGTCGTGCCGGCGGCCGTTCTGACATACGGCGGCAGTTGGCAGGTCATCGTCCCGAGCGCTCTGCTGGGGGCACTGATTGCACCACCGCTGGCATGCGCGATTGCCAAGCGGCTGCCGGCTGACATGCACGCTTTCATCGGTAATGTGCTGTCCATGGCCATCAGTACGTTGCTGATCATTCCGTTCATCGGACTCCTGATAGTCAACTGACGAAAGCCGCCATTGAGCTGTATCGCGGGCTCAACTCCGGATACAGCCACTTCTCATCACAAGCAAGCGAGGTATCACATGGACCTGCCCAAACTGGCCATCGCAGCGCTCGGCGGCACCGTGAGCATGCAAGCCAGGAACGCCAACGAAGGGGTGATCCCGACCGTCAGCGGCGAAACCCTGCTGGCCTCGGTACCGGAGCTGACGTCGCTGGCACGGGTCACCGTAGAAACACTCGGACTGTTGCCCAGTGCCTCACTGGATTTCGAGTTCTTGCTGAGCGTTCTTGCCTGGGCGAACTTTCAGGTCAAGCAAGGTGCTGTAGGTGTTGTCATCACGCAGGGAACGGACACCCTGGAAGAAACAGCCACATTTTTCGATTACTTGTGGGAACACGACGAACCGTTGGTCCTGACCGGCGCCATGCGTTCGGCAGCCCAGGCAGGGGCCGATGGTCCGGCGAATCTGCTGGATGCTTGCCGGGTCGCGCTGGATGAAAATAGCCGTCGGCGAGGCGTTCAAGTGGTGATGAACGGGCAGATTCACACCGCGAGCGTCGTCCGCAAGACCGATTCATTGGCGTTGCAGGCGTTTTCCTCTCCCATCTTTGGTCCTACCGGCTTGCTGGTAGAGAAAACCGTCCGCTATCTACGTCAGCCGGCCCAACGAAGGGTCTTACCCTTGCCACTACAGACCACACAGAAGATCGCTCTGCTGGAAGCGTCGCTTTCTGCTGACACCCTGTTATTGGAAAACATCCTCGATCTGGGCTACGACGGGCTGGTGATCTCTGCTTTCGGCGCAGGACACATCTCAAAGAGTTGGGCTGATGTCGTGGAAAAAATCGCAGAAAAAATTCCCGTCATCATCGCGACCCGAACCGGTTCTGGCTCCACCGCACAATCTTCCTACGGCTTTATGGGCAGCGAAATGGACCTGATCCGTAAAGGTGCATCGATGGCTGGATTCCTCTGCCCACGCAAAGCCAGGATACTGCTTTGGCTGCTCGCTGGCTGCCAGTGCCAGGATAAGCTGGCGAACTACCTTAATGAGGACACCCGGTTTCAAAACTGACGTACAAAAAAAGGGCCTGCAATGCAGCAATGTCAGTCAGTTAAGGTGCGGAACCTGTGGGAGCGGGCTTGCTCGCGAAAGCTGCCTGGCATTCAACATTGAAGTCGACTGAAACACCGCTTTCGCGAGCAAGCCCGCTCCCACATGGGTTCTTCGGCGCGCACAAAAAAGGGCCTGCATGTGCAGGCCCTTTTTTATTTTCCGAATCGCCCTACGGCTTATGCGCCCGGGACAGGAACTCGTGTGACTGCATTTCCAGCAAACGGCTAAGCGTGCGCTGGAACTCGAAATTCAGGCGACCGCCGGTGTAGAGGTCTTTGAGCTCGACTTCGGCAGAAATGATCAGTTTCACGTTGCGGTCGTAGAACTCGTCGACCATGTTGATAAAACGTCGGGCGATGTCGTCGGTGGTGACGCTCATCTGCTCGACATTGCTGAGCAACACAGCGTGGAAGATCTTGCCCAGTTCGATGTAATCGTTCTGGCTGCGTGGGCCGTCGCAGAGATCGCGGAAGTCGAACCAGGCCACATCATCGCAGGTGCGTACGGCTCGGATTTCACGGTTCTCGATCACCAGCACGTCGTTCTCGACCGCTGCCGTGCATTCCGGCGTCAAGGCACGGAAGCTCTTGCGCAGGCTTTCCTGGGCAGCGTCATCCAGCGGGAAGTGAAACAGTTCCGCTTGCTCGAGGTGACGCAGACGGTAATCGACGCCGCTGTCGACGTTGACGATCTCGGTGTTCTGTTTGATCAGCGCAATGGCCGGCAGGAAACGCGCACGCTGCAGGCCGTCCTTGTACAGGCCGTCCGGTACGATGTTCGACGTCGCGACCAGGGTCACGCCGTTTTTGAACAGTTCTTCCATCAGCGTGCCAAGAATCATGGCGTCGGTGATGTCGGAGACGAAGAACTCATCGAAACAAATCACTCGCGACTCGTCGGAGAAGCGCTTGGCGATGATGGTCAGCGGATTTTTCTCGCCGCCCAGGGTCTTCATTTCTTCGTGCACGCGCTTCATGAAGCGGTGGAAGTGAGTGCGAGTCTTTTCCTTGAACGGCAGCGCTTCGAAGAAGGTGTCGACCAGGTAAGTCTTGCCGCGACCAACGCCGCCCCAGAAATACAGACCCTTGACCGGCGTCTGGTCTTTCTTGCCAAACAGTTTGCCGAGCAGGTTCGGTTTGTTCTGCGAGGCCGCAACCAGATCGTCGTACAGACGCTGCAAATGACGCACGGCAGTTTCCTGGGCGGCGTCATGGAAGAATTCCGGGCGTTTCAGATCAGCTTGATATCGTTCTAGGGGCGTCATAATTCGTTAGCAAGGCAACAAAAACGGGCCGTCACTGTAGCGACGACCCGTGGGAATGGCAATCGGCCCTTGGTCGGGCCGAGCCGCTGATTATTCCTGAACCGGTGTCAGGGCAACGCGCAAAGCACCGATGGCAGCATCGCGAGCAGCGCTGTCGGCGAAGGCCGGACTGTCGGCAATGCACTCGCCTTCCAGCCAGACGCTGAAGCTCAGGTCTTCACTGCGCACGTCCAAGGCTTGACCGGATTGCAGCTGCTTGGTCACTTGACCTGCGGTTTTACCGTCGGCGAAGTGGCGCGACAGCAGCAGTTGTTCGCCATCGGCCGCCAGCAGACGAAAGCGGAAACTGCCGTCGTCTTCACGGAAGCTGACGAAGCGCGCGGCTTTCGCAGCTTTCTTCTTGGTGGTCGCTGCGACTTGGGTCTGAGCGACGAAAGAACGCAGGCCGACCGCCTCGCGCAGTTCGTGGAGGAACGGCGTCGCCACCGACCGGGCCTTTTTGGCGCCGATCTGCAGCATGTCTTCCAGATCTGCCGGGCGCTCGATCAGCTGGTGATAACGCTCGCGGGATTCTCCCAATTCGCTGTCGAGCAGCTGGAACAGACGATTCTTCGCCTCGCCCCAACCCAGGCCCTGAAGCAATTCGCTGCGGAATTCGTCGGATTGTGCCGGCGTAGCGAAAGCCTGGAACAAGGTGAACAGGTGCGAGTTGTCCGGATCCTTGGCTTCGCCCGGGGCACGGGAGTCGGTAACGATCCGCGAAATCGCGTCTTTCATCTCTTTGGCGCTGCTGAACAACGGAATGGTGTTGTCGTAACTCTTCGACATCTTGCGACCGTCGAGGCCTGGCAAGGTGGCGACGCTTTCCTCGATCAGCGCTTCGGGCATGGTGAAGAACTCTTTGCCCTGGCCGAACAAGTGATTGAAGCGCTGGCCGATGTCACGGGCCATTTCCACGTGCTGGATCTGGTCACGACCGACCGGCACCTTGTGGGCGTTGAACATCAGAATGTCCGCGGCCATCAACACCGGGTAGCTGTACAAGCCCATGGTGATGCCGGCATCCGGGTCTTCGCCGGTTTCGACGTTCTTGTCCACCGAGGCCTTGTAGGCATGGGCGCGGTTGAGCAGGCCCTTGGCGGCCACGCAGGTCAGCAGCCAGGTCAGTTCAGGGATTTCCGGGATGTCGGACTGGCGATAGAACGTCACGCGATCTACGTCCAGGCCACCGGCCAGCCAGGTCGCGGCGATTTCCAGACGCGAGCGCTGGATGCGCAGCGGGTCATCGCATTTGATCAGGGCGTGGTAGTCGGCCAGGAAGTAGAACGAATCGGCATTGCTGTCACGGCTGGCGATGATCGCCGGACGGATGGCGCCGGCGTAGTTGCCCAGGTGCGGCGTGCCAGTGGTGGTGATGCCGGTGAGGATACGGGTACGAGTCGTCATGGGTAATCGCTTGTCAGACTGCAATCAATTCGAAAGACGCGGCAGGATCAGATCCTTGAGATCGGTCAGCTTGCCATGAAAAAAGTGTCCGCATTCTGCCACTTTCAGCAGCTCATGGGGGCGATCGAGCGCGTCGGACCAGTCATAAACCAGCTGCGGATCGATGACTTCGTCGGTTTCCGGCTGGATCAGGGTCAACTCGCCATGCTGCGGCAGTTGATCCTGGTCGCCCAAGCGCATGACGGCGGGCGCGACCATGAACACATGCTTGAGTTGCTCGCCCTTGGCTTCCAGGCGCCCGCCGAGACTGGCGGCAACAAAACCGCCGAAGGAGAAACCGAACAGAGTCAAAGGTATTTCAGGATGTTTGGCTCGCAACCACTCGGCCGCCGCCTGGGCGTCATCGACTTCGCCACTGCCCATGTCGTGCGTGCCTCCACTGGCGCCTACGCCACGGTAGTTGAAACGCAAAGTAATCAAACCGGCGTCGCGCGCGGTGCGCTGCAAGGTCGAGACGACTTTGTTGAGCATGGTGCCGCCCTGCACCGGATTCGGGTGGCAGATCAGCGCCAGGCTGCGGGGCTGCTCGCTGTCCAGATACAAGCTCTCTAATTGACCGACCGGGCCATCAATCACTACAGGGGTTTCGCGCATAAGCAAGGAAGGAACTCCGTGACCTCGAATCGGGTCGACTCGTCTAGCCAATTGTCTGTGCCAATTCTATTGCGAGTGAATCGCGGTATACAGCGCAGGTTCGAGCCGTTAACGTAAAGCAAAGCCGTTTATAGAGGAAGGACTCGTGGAACACTCGCTCTTAGTTTGGTTGTTGCCGACTCTTGCCCTGGTTGTGGGTGTCGCCATTGGATTCCTGATCGCTCGCCTGGTGCCGAATGCCGCGCCTAACCGCACGCAACGTCAGCTGGATGATATTCAGGAACGTTTTGACAATTATCAGAACGAAGTGGTCACCCACTTCAACAGCACTGCAACACTGGTCAAGAAACTGACTCAGAGCTATCAGGAAGTGCAGGATCATCTCGCCGAGGGCGCCAACCGTCTGGCCCTGGACGAGCAGACTCGCCAACGCTTGCTGGCGGCCCTGCACGCCGACGCGGCACAGGCGCCGCGGGAACGCCTGACGCCACCGCGCGATCAGGAACCGCCTCGCGACTACGCCCCTAAAATGCCGAACGCGCCAGGCATGCTCGATGAGCATTACGGCCTGAAGAAGTAATCAGGTTTCGCGCGATACAAAAAGCCTTCGGACAAGCGATTGTCCGAGGGCTTTTTTTGTTTCTGTTTTTACGTTGCCTGTCCGGGCCTCTTCGCGAGCAAGCCCGCTCCCACATTAGTTGACCGCGTACCGACCAGCAACTCGGTCTAATGTGGGAGCGAGCTTGCTCGCGAAGGCGTCAAAACAGGCGACAAAAAAAGCCCGCCCGATCTGCTGAGGATCGGGCGGGCCTTTTACGCCTGGGGTTCAGTCAGACGGTTTTTAGTACTGCTGGACAGGTTGACCTTGCTGCTGATACTGCTGACCCGGAATCGCCTTCAGGTTGACCTCGACACGACGGTTCTGTGCCCGGCCATTCACATCACCATTGCTGGCAATCGGGTTATCCGGCCCGGCACCACGCGCCGACAGGTTGGCGCCGCTGACACCCTGGGAGGTCAGGTAAGTCGCCACGCTCTGGGCACGACGCTGGGACAGGTCCATGTTGTGCTGACGGCTGCCGGTGCTGTCGGTGTAGCCGACGATCTCGATCTGGTTTTGGTTGAACTCCTTGAGCGAGCCCGCCAGATTGTTCAGCGGCTGGTAGAAGCCCGACGCGATGTTCGCCGAATCGGTGGCGAATGTGATGTTGCCCGGCATGATCAGCTTGATCTGATCGCCTTGACGCTGCACTTCAACCCCAGTGTTGGCCATGCTGGCCCGCAATTTTTTCTCCTGCTGGTCGGCGTAGTAACCGTAACCGGCGGCGGAAGCCCCCACCACGGCGGCGCCAATCAGCGCGCCCTTGCCACGGTTATCGTGACCGATGGCAGCACCGGCCAGCGCACCGGCCAAAGCCCCGAGGCCACCGTATTTGGCGGTTTTACTCATGCCCGTAGAACCGCCATCAGCCTGACCCTGGTTGTCATAAGGGTTCTGCGATGCGCAACCGGACAACAAAGCCACAGCTGTAGCGACAATAATCAAACGACGCGAGGTGAACATGGAGAGCTCCTACTTTTTTTTTGCATTCTGTGGTGCAGCGGACTTAAGCAATGAACCTTTGCGGGCGTTGGATCATGGCCAACGCCAAAAATTCCGTCGTGCCTTTCACAACTGCATCTTCAGGCTCGTACAAAGGGGTTACCGCGCATTTCATCGCCCAGACGAGTATCCGGACCATGACCGGTCACCACCGTCGCCTCTTCGTCGAGGGTATACAACCGTTGCTTGATCGAACGCACGAGAGCCGCCTGATCGCCTCCCCACAAATCCGTACGCCCTACCCCGCGCTTGAACAGCGTATCACCGGCAATCAGCAGCTTAGCTTCTGAAAACCAAAAGCTCATGGAACCTGGTGTATGACCCGGCGTGTGCAACGCCACGCCACACCCGCAAGCCAGCTCTTCATCGTCGGCCAACCAGCGATCCGGCGATGGCACGGGAGTGTAAGGCACACCGAACATCTGGCACTGCATCTCCAGATTGTCCCAGAGGAATTGATCGTCTTTATGCAGGTGCAGCGTCGCGCCGGTTTTCTCCTTGAGCTGCCCGGAAGCCAGGAAGTGATCGAGGTGCGCATGGGTGTGGATGATGCTGACCACCTTCAGGCCCAAGGCATCGAGGCGCGCGAGGATCAGTTCATGATTGCCGCCCGGGTCGACGACGATGGCTTTTTTGGTGATCGGGTCGCCTATGATTGTGCAGTTGCACTGCAACGGGCCGACGGGGAAGGTTTCGCGGATGAGGGTGGGTTGCTGGGACATCGGGGCACGCTCGGGAAACAGGAATGGCCAATTTTGGCACAGAATTGCCCTGAGCCATTTACCCCATGTGCATTGTAAAAATGCGTTACCCCAACACGCCCAACTCCTTCGCCCGCGCCACCGCCTGCGTACGCCGCTCAACCCCCAACTTACTGTTGATATGACTGGCATGGGTTTTCACCGTGTGCAGAGAAATAAACAACTGATCGCTGATTTCCTGGTTCGAACACCCTTGGGCAATCAGTCGCAGAACGGCCAGTTCACGCGTACTGAGTTGTTCGGCAGCAGGTGATGACTCCACCATCGGCCGAGAGACCAGGGCCGGAAGTTTTTCCGAGAGGCTCTGCGAAACGGCCGTCGGCGCACAGAGTTGAAGTTGCCCGCGCAGCCAGTCCGGGTGTTTGGTCAACAATTGTTCAAACGGTTGCAGGACGCCACCGGCGGCCGCTTCCAAAGCCTGGATCAATGCCTTGCGGGCCTCGGATTCGCGCCCGCCCGCCAATAACAGCATGACTTTCTGATTCAGCGCCATCACGCTGAGCATCTGCCGGCCACTGTGCTGACCGTGTTCATGCAGTGCATTCAAGCGCCCTTCGGCGAGCATGGGCTGGCCTTTCATCACGTCCAGAACCGCCTGTTGCAGTTCAATGTGCAGCGGCAGTTGCGGATGGAACTCCGGGGGGGCCGCGGGATGCTCGCCGTTGTAGGTCTGGCCCAGTCGCGCGAGCCAGGCTTCGGCGAGGTCGGTGCGGCCCTGGGCCAGCCAGAGTTCGCATTTGACCAGGGTGATCATCGCCAGGTAGTAAATCGGCGGGACATCCCAGATGTGCATCAGGCGCTCGGCCTCGGCCAATTCGGCGAAGGCTTTGGCAAACTCGCCGCTGCCGCCCTCCAGACGGGCAATCACGCAGTGGCCGATCAGCACACTGATGTCGCGACAGGCCCGCGCTTCGCCCAAACCCGCGAGCAAACGTGCTCGTGCGGCCTGGGGTTGCAAGCGCAGCGCCAGCAAGAATCCCTCGTATAAGGTCAACCGTGCGCGCACCGCGTAAAGCCGTTGCGGGGATAAGCCTTGCAGGCGTTGCAATCCCTGGCGGACTTCGTCCAGTGAACGAAGAATCTCCCCGCGCGCTTGCAGTACGCGGGCGCGATCGTAATGGGCCAGCGCCTCGAACAGCGGATTGCCGACCCGTTGTGCCAGCTCAAGGGACTCACGATTCAACCCTCGTGCACGCCAGAGGTCACTGTCGGCAATGGCCAGGTTCGACAATGTCGAGAGGCACATCAGGCGCTGCCCATAGCGTTTGGCCGGCAGGCTCTCCAGCGCTTCGGTGCAATAGAGCAACGTCAGCTCGCGATTGCCTCGCCCCCGGGCAATGATGCCGCTCAGGGCCAGCCATTGCGCCAGCATGGATTTTTGCGCAGTGGCCGAAGGGGCCGGCAGGAAGCGGCTCAAGTGGCTGGCCAGTTCCTCGGCGGCGTCCAGTTGGCAGGCCAGTCCCAACGCCCAGCTGTAGAGCACGATCAGCCGTGGCGTGCTGATCAGCAGGCTGTCGGGCAAGTCCATTTTCCAGCGCAACAACATGCCGACGTTCTGCTCGGCCAGCAGTTGTTCTTCAGAGAGGTTTTGTACCAGATTCGCCGCAACATCCAGATGCCCGGCACGCAACGCCTGCTCCACCGCCTCATCGAGTAACCCTTGGGCGTTGAACCAGCGGCAGGCACGCAGATGCAGGCTGGCCGTCGGCACCATCGCCTGCGCGGTGGGCCGGCTGCGCAGCAGGTCGGAAAACAGGTGGTGATAGCGATACCAGTGACCGTGTTCGTCCAGCGGCACCAGAAACACCTGATGCGCCAGCAGGAAACGCAGGATCTCGGCACTGTCATGGGCTTCGCGCACCGCGTCGCACAATTCGCTGCAAAAGCGCTCTTGAGGCGCGGTGTCGTACAGGAATGACTGCACCTCGGCAGGCAGACTATCGATGACCTCTTCAAGGAGGTAATCGCGAATCAGCCCTTCGCCACCATACAACGATTGGGGCAATGCACCCTCGCTGCCCGCCTCGGAGGCCGCCAGCAGCCAGAAGCGCAGCCCTGCCACCCAGCCTTCGCTACGCTGGATCAAACTCTCCAGCGCCTCGCCACGCAATGAAATGCTGTGTCGATCAAGCAGGGTCAGGGCTTCATCATGGGTCAGTCGAAGATCCTGCTCATGCAACTCGAGCAGTTGCCGCGACAGGCGCAGGCGCGCCAGATGCCAGTCGGGACGTTGCCGGCTGGTGACCATGACCAGCAGACCGTCGGGTAAATGATTGAGAAAAAATTGCAGACAACGATCAAGCACCGGGCCCTGGGCCAGATGATAGTCATCAAGTACCAGCAACAGTGGCGTACCGGGGGACAGATGCACAGCCAGCTCATCGAGCAAACCGTCCAGCCATTCTTCGAAAGCGAACGGTTGATGACGTTGGCGCATTTTCAGCAGCCCCAGCGCCTGACTGCCCAGTTGCGGAAAATACTCCTGAAGGCCTTCGAGCAGACGCTCAAGAAAACGGCCGGGATCGCTGTCCCGAGGACTTAACCCCAGCCACAGGCTTTGCCAGTGATCCGGCAACCCCTGACAAAACTCCACTGCCAATGAACTCTTGCCGAACCCCGCCGGCGCACTGACCAGCAACAGCCTGCCACCGAGGCCGGCGCTCAGGCGCTCGCACAAACGCGGCCGCAGCACATGGCCGTCGGGCAGCGGAGGCCGGAAAAAGCGCCCGTCCAATACAGCGACGGCAACGCTTGCAGGGCCCGGAAGTGGGGACAGATCAGTCATGGCCGGCTCTTGTTTGAAAGGCTGATGGCGGCGTTACAGATGTCCGCAGCCTAGCGGTAAACGAAGAGCTATTGAAGGTTATTGCTACAAATGGCTACAAAAAGACTACGAGCAGAAGTTGCCAAGCCTGAGGTGCGGTTTTTTTCAACAGACCGTGTCGCGCCCTTCGCGAGCAAGCCCGCTCCCACACTGGATCTCCATTGCTCACAGATTGTATGTCCACCGAAGTTCAAATGTGGGAGCGGGCTTGCTCGCGAAGGGGCCATCACAGTCACCGACTGTTTCGCGAGTCCCTCCGCCTCAACAAGTGCGCCTTGATACACACTCCGATAAAAAAACGCCCCGAACCGTCGGGGCGTTTTTTCGAGGATGCGGCCTCGGGTTACAACGTATTAGCGAACGCCTTCCTGACGCAACGCTGCCGGCGTGAAGTCTGCGGTGCTGGCAGTGAAGCCGAAGTTATACGCCGACTTCTCTTCGTTCTTCATGCCCAGGGCCAGGTAGCGGCCCGATTGCAGGTCGTACAGGGTTTCGAGGGCGTACCACGGCACTTGCTTGTCGTAGTAGTTCTCGGAGTGAGCCTCGGCGACACGCCACAGTTGCCCGCGACCGTCGTAGTGGTCGACCACAGCCGCCTGCCAGGTGTCTTCGTCGATGTAGAAGTCACGTTTGGCGTAGATGTGACGCTGACCTTCCTTCAGGGTCGCGACCACATGCCAGACCCGACGCAGCTCATAGCGAGCCAGATCCTGGTTGATATGGCCGGCCTTGATGATGTCGGCGTACTTCAGTTTAGGATCATCGAGTTTGTGGCTGTCGGAGGCGATGTACATCTCTTTCTTGCCTTCGAGCTTCCAGTCATAGCGATCCGGCGCACCGTTGTACATGTCCAGGTTGTCGGAGGTGCGCAGGCCATCGGCAGCGGTACCCGGTCCGTCATAGGACACTTGCGGCGCACGACGCACACGGCGCTGCCCGGCGTTGTAGACCCACGCCGAACGCGGCTCTTTAACCTGATCGAGGGTTTCGTGCACCAGCAGCACGCCACCGGCCAGACGAGCCGGCGCGGTCACTTTCTGCTTGAAGTAGAACAGAATGTTGCCCGGGTTTTTTGGGTCGTAATCCTTCATCTTGTCGCGGAACACGAACTGGTCCTCGAAGTACACCAGGCTGAACGAGCCGTTCGGCTGTGGCGTGGCCTGGGTTAACAGGCGGGTCACACTGCCGCCGCGATAACGGGTGATATGGTTCCAGATGACTTCAACGCCGCTTTTCGGAATCGGGAACGGGATCGCGGTTTCGAAATTTTCCAGACCGTTGCCGCCGGACACCAGATTAGTATTGGTGGCGTTCCTCTTGATCGCGGCAAACACCTCATCCGGCACGGTGGCGCCGCGATGGGACGGGTAGACCGGCATCTTGAAGGTTTCCGGGTAACGCTTGAACATCGCGTACTGACCCGGCGCGAGCTTGTCCTTGTACTGATCGACGTTTTGCGCGGTGATGGTGAGCAGCGGTTTTTCATTCGGGAACGGGTCAGCCAGGAAACCTTTGCTGTCTACGGCACCGGCGTTTTTCGGCATAGGTTTCCAGGCCGGGATCGAACCGTCGGCGTTGCCCGCCATCTCGGCGCCCATCGGGGTCAGGCTCTTGCCCAGCTTGTCCGCTTCGGCCGCAGGGACCGCCGCCATGACACCGGTCGCCAGCAATGAAAGCCCCAGAACGCCAACGTGGAACAGACTCTTTGTTATTTTCATAAATGTGTTCGTCCTGAAAATACAGTGCTTAGAAGTTCACGCCGAAGCTGAGCGCAACGAAGTCGCGATCATCTACGGTGGTGTACTCGCCGTCGAAGAAGTTGGTGTACGCCAGGCTCGCGGTGTAGGTGTTCTGGTATTCGGCATCGACACCCAGGCTCACCGCTTTACGACCTTCCTCGAAGTTGCCGCCAGGGCCCGGCGAGTAACCGCTCACGTCGTGGGACCAGGCCACGTTCGGCTTGAGGTTCACACCGGCGAATACGTCGTTGTATTCCCAGATGGCGCGACCGCGATAACCCCACGACATCGACGTGGTAAAGCCCTCGTCCTCGCAATTGCGGCTGCGGTTGTTGGCAGCAGTACCTGGGCCGGCACCGTTGATTGTGCTGGTGTTCAGAATCGCCGAGCAGGTGTTGAGGCCGCCGGTAGACGGCAGTTCACCTGGCCCGTAGACCGGGTCACGGCCGTAACGGACGTCGGAGCTGCTTTCCAGGCCGCCAACATGGGTCACGCCCACTTCACCCACCAGGGTCAGACGGCTGGCGCCCATGACCTGATCGAAGAAGTGCGTCAGGGTGGTCTGGAACTGGGTGATTTCCTTGCGGCGATAGCCGTGCAGATCCTGACCCGGTACACCGGGGAGCAGCGAAGCGTTGGTCAGGGCGCCGCCCAATGGGCGCACGCCGGCAAACAGGATGTCAGTGGAGTTGAGCTGCACCGGCGCGTTCGGACGGTAGCTGAGCTCGCCGCTCCACGCCGTACCGGTAGGCAGGGTAGTGGAGAAGCTCAGACCGTAGAGACGGATGTCTTCCGGGTATTCGACGAAGTACTCGGAATTACCGGCGACCACCAGCGGCCCCAGCGCGCGGAACGCGGCCGGCAAAGCTGCCACGCCGTTGTAGATCGATTGCGGAGCACCTGTGGCGCTGAAGATCGGCGCCCGGCTGTGGTAGTTCATGAAATACGCGCCGAACTCGGTATCGAGCGGTTCGAACATGTACTTCAAGGACGCGCCCCACTGGCCGCTGTCCCGCGCATCGCGATCAGGACCGCGACGCACCAGTACACCTTCTTCGTTGACGTCGACGCCCGCGTTGGCCAATGGGCCCAATGCGATGGCCGGAATGGTCGAGCGCTTGTTCAGCACGCGCAGGTTGTCGGTGCAACCGTCGGCAATGATGTCCGGCTGAGAGAAGAAGGTGCCGCAGTTATCGACGACGGTCTGGTCCCATTCCAGCTGATAGAACGCTTCGGCCGACAGATTGTCGGTCAGGCTCTGGGATACATAGAACATATTGACCGGGATCAGACCTTCCTTGACCTCGGCACCGGGACGACGGAATGCGGACACGTCGATCGGGTTGATCGAGTTGATGCCGCCACCGATGAAGGTACTTTCACCCCAGCTCACAACCTGCTTGCCCAGACGCACGGAACCCGGCTGATCGGCAATGGAGTAGTTGTGGTAGACGAAGGCGTCGAGGATCTGGCCGCCGGCAGACTTGGCGCCTTCCTTGCGATTTTCGTCGCTGATGTCCTTGAACTCGCGGCTTTCATCCTTGAGTTCGAAGTCATACCAATATTTGCCCCGGACGAAGACGCCGGTGTCGCCGTATTTCAATTCAAGGTCATGGATGCCCTTGAAGATCTTCGAGAAAGTTTCGCCGCTCTTGAAGTTGTTGTGACCGTCATCGGACGTCTGGGACAGGCCGTGGCCCCCGTTATTGACGCCGATGAGGTTCTTGTTCGGGCTCTGAGTAGACCAACTGGCTCCGATCGACAGGGATGAGTCGAATTGACCTTCGATCTCACCGACGTTGAAACTGACGCCGAATGCAGGCCCGGCGAGCGAAGAGGCGAGACTGACTGCCAGGGGCAGTTTCGCCCGGCGCCAGAACTGGTTTACTGATGTCATCGACGCTACTCCATGTGCATTATTTGGCTGAGTACTTTTAAAAACGTTGTGGGTGACCGGAAGCCAAGCGGTTCCGACGTCACTCCAAAGTTGCATCGCCCCGTTTTATGCGCGCGCTCCGTTCTTAAAAATTCCTTGAGCGGACTATAGCCAGCAGGTAGTAGTGCTTGATCCCTCTAAAGTGTGATTTGCAGCTGCCGGCCACTCTGGAACAGTCCTTTCGCCAGTCCGACACATGTCGGCACGGCAAGGATGGCTGAAAATTCGGATTTCACAAGCCAAGCGTTTGCTTGGTGGGTCTGGCGCGCCGTTTTCGGCGCGCCAGAGGACGCTTAAAGCGTCGAGAGGAAGGTACTGTTGTTGGCCTGCCATTCGGTGATGTCGACGCGAATGCGCTTCTTGTCGAGCTTGCCGACACTGGTCTTGGGAATTTCAGTAACAATGGCGATCTGGCTCGGGATAGCCCACTTGCTCAGGTGTCCCTGCTCAACGAACGGCTTGAGGTGCTCCTTGAGTTCCTTGGCCCCGATCTCATGCCCGTCGCGGACCACCAGCAGCGCAAACGGCCGTTCGCCCCACTGCGGATCGGCGATGCCCACCACTGCTACTTCGCGTACCGCAGGGTGGCGGCTGATCAGGTCTTCCAGGTCCAGGGAGGAGATCCACTCGCCGCCGGTCTTGATCACGTCCTTGATCCGGTCGCGAATGTCGATCACGCCCATGCTGTCCAGCGTCGCCACGTCGCCGGTGTGCAACCAGCCTCCGGCCCAGAGCTCCGCGCCTTTTTCTGGCTCGTTGAAATAGCCCTCGGTGAGCCACGGTGCACGCAACACCAGTTCGCCCTGGGTCTCGCCATCGGCAGGCAGGAAGTTGCCATCGGTATCGACGATCGCCGCCTCGACCAACGGCCCCGGTACACCGGCCTTGATCCGGTAAGTGGTGCGTTCGTCTTCGGTGCCGGCCATCAGCTCATCGTTGAGGTGCGCGCACGAGACCAATGGCCCGGTTTCCGACATGCCGTAAGCGGCAGTCAATTGAATGCCCTTGGCCTTGGCGGCATCGTACAGCGCATGGTTGAGCGCACTGCCGCCGATAACGATTTTCCAGCCACCGAAATCGGTATCTTGCGCTGCCTTGGCATTGAGGAGCATTTGCAGAATGGTCGGCACACAGTGGGAAAAACTCACCTTTTCCTTGCGCCACAATTCCACCAGATACTCGGGGTCGTAACGGCCGGGATAAACCTGTTTGAGTCCGAGCATGGTCGCTACATACGGCAAACCCCAGGCGTGCACATGGAACATCGGGGTGATCGGCATGTACACATCGTTGGTGCCCAGCAAGCGCACGCTGTCGATGCAGCCCATGATGGTCGACACGCCCATGGTGTGCAGCACCAATTGCCGGTGGGTGAAATACACACCTTTGGGGTTGCCGGTGGTGCCGGTGGTGTAGAACGTGGTGGCTACCGAGTTTTCGTCGAAGTCCTGGAAGTCGTACTGCGGGCTCGCGGCGGCCAGCAATTGCTCGTACTCGCCAATCAGGTTCGGCAGATCGGCGGTCTTTTCCGGCAAGTCGGTCAGCAGCAGGGTTTTCTCCACGGTGGTCAGGTGCCCGGCAATCGCCTTGTACAGCCCGACAAACTCGCTGTTGACCAGCACGAAGCGGTCCTCGGCGTGGTTCATGGTGTAGAGAATCTGCTCCGGCGACAGGCGCACGTTGATGGTGTGGATCACCGCACCGATCATCGGGATGGCAAACATGCATTCCAGGTAGCGATGGCTGTCCCAGTCCATCACCGCCACGGTATCCCCGGCTTTCACGCCAGCGGCCGTCAGCACGTTGGCCAGCCGCGCGACCCGCTCGATCAGGGTCGGATAGCTATAGCGCAATTGATCGCGGTAGATGATCTCGCGGGTTTTTTCATAACGGGCGCCGGACATCAGCAGCCGTTTAATCAACAGCGGATACTGGTAAGCGCCCTCGGCTGGGGGGATAACGCGAGTCTGCAACATAAGAGTCCCTTTTCTGACTGCACGGTCTTGGCTTTTAAAGCTAAGCACTCTAGAGCCCTTGAACGCCAGCCAAATCAGCCAAAGGGATGATTTGCATAGCCGTACAAATGCTAGCTTTGCGCCAGCATTTGCGGGAATTCGCTACTCGTCACACAGAACCAAACGCAGGAGCGCCGAACACTGTGGCGAGGGAGCTTGCTCCCGCTGGGCTGCGCAGCGGCCCTAACCAGACGACCGTGTATCGTCAGACGTACCGTGTCATCCGATTTACGACTACTTCGCAGCGGGAGCGGGAGGAAGCTCCCTCGCCACAGCCTGAGGCATATTTCGGGAAATCAGTGCATCTCGGTGAACGCAAGTTTCACGCCGATGGCGATCAGCACCGCGCCCATGGTCCGATCGAACCAGTGGCCCATGCGGGCGAAACCGGCGCGCACGCGTTGTTGGCTGAACAGCATCGCCACCAGGCAAAACCAGACTGCCGTCGCCGCTGCCAGGTAGATACCGTAACCGGCCTGTACCGCCAATGGTGTGTCCGGGTTGATCACCACGGTGAACAGCGACAGGAAAAACAGCGTGGCTTTCGGGTTCAAGCCGTTGGTCACGAAACCAGAAGTGAAGGCGCCCCGCGCGGTGCGTTCGCCGGCCTCCTGGTGCAAGTCGTCAGCCACCGGTTTGGCCGGTTGCGCGCGCAAGGCCTTATAGCCGATGTACAGCAGATACGCGGCGGCGGCCCATTTCAAGGCGCTGAACAGCACAATCGACTGAGACACGATCAATCCGATACCCAACAGCGAATAACCGACGTGCAGGAAAATCGCCGAACCGACGCCCAACGCTGTCCAGGTCCCGGCGCGACGACCGTGGGTCACGCTCTCACGCACCACCACGGCAAAGTCCGGGCCGGGGCTGGCGACGGCCAGCAAGTGAATCAGGGCAACGGTCAAGAACTCAGTCCAGTACATGGGGACTCCTTTTTGGGCAGGCTGATCAATAAAAAAATTCTGAGGTCGACTTCACCTCTGTGGCGAGGGAGTCCGCCCAGCCTGCGATGAGGCTGCGCTGTCGCGCAGAGAACATGCCGATAAATCTGCAAATAAATTTATCTTTAAAATCAATGAGATAAATTTTGTTCTATAAGAGCTTGCTCCCGCTCCGGCTGCGAAGCAGTCGTAAACCGCATGACACGGTATGTCTGACAATACACGGTCGCCTGGGTTGGGGCCGCTGCGCAGCCCAGCGGGAGCAAGCTCCCTCGCCACAGGTTTGTGCCAGGCCAGACAATGAGGAACAGTTTGTTTCATCTGGTAGGCTCGGCAGATTACGCCTTCAGTTCAATGCACAAAAGGTACAGTTGATGACGAACTCTCGCCGCGCCGTTTTCCTCGACCATCCGTCCCTGGATCTCGGCGATCTCGACCTCAGCCCGCTACGCGAGTGCTTCAGCGACTTGCAGCTGTTCGCCCAGACCGCGCCTGATCAGGTGATCGAACGCCTCAAGGGTGTCACTGTCGCCATCAGCAACAAAATCCTGATCGATGCGGCCGCCATGGTGGCCAGCCCCGAGTTGAAGCTGATCCTGATCACCGCCACCGGCACCAATAACGTCGACCTCGCCGCTGCCCGCGCTCACGGAATCACCGTTTGCAACTGTCAGGGTTACGGCACGCCGTCGGTGGCCCAGCACACGATCATGTTGCTGCTGAATCTGGCGACGCGCCTGGCCGATTATCAAAAAGCCGTCGCCGAAGGTCGCTGGCAGCAGGCGAAACAGTTCTGTTTGCTCGATTACCCAATCGTCGAACTCGAAGGCAAAACCCTCGGTCTGCTCGGCCACGGTGAACTGGGCAGTGCCGTGGCGCGGTTGGCCGAGGCGTTCGGCATGCGCGTATTGCTGGGGCAGATTCCGGGGCGCCCTGCCCGGCCGGATCGCTTGCCGCTGAATGAACTGCTGCCGCAAATCGACGCCCTGACCCTGCACTGCCCACTCAACGAACACACTCGCCACTTCATCGGCGCCCGCGAACTGGCCTCGATGAAATCCGGTGCTTTCGTGGTCAACACCGCGCGCGGTGGTTTGATTGACGAACAGGCATTGGCCGACGCCCTGCGCAACGGTCACCTGGGCGGCGCGGCCACCGACGTGCTGAGCGTCGAACCACCGAGCGCCGGCAATCCGCTGTTGGCTCAGGACATTCCACGGCTGATCGTCACTCCGCATAACGCCTGGGGCAGTCGCGAGGCGCGGCAGCGGATTGTTGGTCAGTTGACGGAAAACGCTCAGGCTTATTTCAGCGGTAAAGCGCTGCGGGTCGTCAGTTGATAAACTGCGGCACTTTTTTTCAAGGAGCAGAGTATGGATCCGCGCAGTGAAGTACTGCTTCGTCAGGTCGAGTTATTCCAGGGTTCGGTGCTGCTGGCCGGTTTGCCCGCCGATGATTTGCTGGGCCGGCTGCCCGATGCCCATGGTTGGTGCTGGCACGCCGGCGATCAAGCGGCGCTGGACGCCCGTTTCGCCGAGCGCAGCCATTTTGGCGTGAATGCGCCGGAGCGCGAGTTCGACAGCGCCGTGGTGTTTCTGCCCAAGTCCAAAGACCTGACCGACTACATCCTCAACGCCCTCGCCTCTCGTTTGGCCGGTCGTGAGTTGTACCTGGTGGGTGAGAAACGCAGCGGCATCGAAGGCGCAGCCAAACAGCTCAACCCCTTCGGCAAACCGCGCAAGCTCGACAGCGCACGGCATTGCCAGCTCTGGCAGGTCACCGTGGCCAATGCCCCAGAAGCCAAGTCGCTGGAAAGCCTGGCCCAGACCTACGAACTGCCGTTGGCCGAAGGCCCATTGAAAGTCATCAGCCTGCCGGGCGTGTTCAGCCACGGTCGACTGGATCGCGGCAGCGCCCTGCTGCTGGAACATCTGGACAAACTGCCCAGCGGCCACTTGCTGGACTTCGGTTGCGGCGCGGGAGTGTTGGGGGCGGCGGTCAAGCGGCGTTACCCACACAACCAGGTCACCCTGCTCGATGTGGATGCATTTGCTGCCGCCAGCAGTCGCCTGACCCTGGCTGCCAACGGTCTGGAAGCAGAGGTGATGACCGGTGACGGCATCGATGCCGCGCCCATGGGTTTGAGCGCGATTCTGAGCAATCCACCGTTCCATGTCGGCGTACACACCGACTACTTCGCCACCGAGAATTTGCTACGAAAAGCGGCTAAACATCTGAAAAACGGCGGCGAACTTCGGTTGGTAGCGAATAGCTTCCTGAAGTATCAGCCGCTGATCGAAGAGCATTTGGGCACGTGTGCGATCAAGGCTGAAGGGCAGGGTTTCCGAATCTACCGGGCCAAGCGCGGCTGAAAACACTTTTGAAAAACAGGGCTTGCCCTGGAGCGACGAAGATCCTGTGGGAGCGTGGCTTGCCCGCGAAAAATGCACCGCGGTTTTTCAGGTATTACGCGTCATCGTTCTTCGCGGGCAAGCCACGCTCCCACAGGTTCTGCAATTTAACTACCGACATTGGGGCTTGCCCAATCGGATTTGCCTAGGCAGAATCCGCTCCGTCCTAGGGGAGTAGTCTCCCACGAGCGCCATGCTCGTCCGGCATACGTCAACATACTTGGTCCTCAGACCATGGCGTATGCGACCCAAGCGTCCGCATCAGACGGATCGCAGGGTTTGACAAGACCTATGACACGAACACCTTACCCGGGGCGGGAAGGCTGTACGTGTCATAGCCGTGTCGACCCGCCCCTTAGGAAAACCCTGATGATGCTGGACTCTCTACTCGTTCCCACCGCAATCGTTGCCTTGGCCGAAATCGGCGACAAGACGCAACTGCTCGCGCTCATTCTCGCTGCCCGCTTTCGCAAACCCTGGCCAATCATCGCCGGCATCGTCGCCGCGACCCTGGCCAACCACGCGGCAGCCGGTGCGGTAGGCGCCTGGTTCGGCAGTTTCTTCTCGAATGCGACGTTGCACTGGATCCTCGCCGCGAGCTTCGCAGCCACCGCGCTGTGGACGCTGGTGCCGGACAAAATGGACGAAGACGAAGCCAGCACCGCCCGCAAATTCGGGCCGTTCCTGACTACATTGATTGCGTTCTTCCTCGCGGAAATGGGCGACAAGACCCAAGTCGCAACCGTGATGCTCGCTGCGCAATACCCGGATTTGTGGCTAGTGATCATCGGCACTACCGTCGGAATGTTGATTGCCAACGTGCCGGTGGTACTGGCCGGTAACTTTGCGGCGGACAAACTGCCCTTGACCCTGATCCGTCGCCTGGCGGCGTCGGCGTTCCTGATCCTGGCGATTGTTGCGGTGTACACGGCGATGGAGAGCAGTGGGTGGGTTTGACGCGGTAGGTCAGTAGCACCGCGTCATCGTTCTTCGCGAGCAAGCCCGCTCCCACATTTGATCGGTGTGGACACAAGTTTTGTGTACACCAAAAATTCACTGTGGGAGCGGGCTTGCTCGCGAAGGCGTCAGTAGCCTCACACGATAATTATCAGGATTTCGGCGCTTTCTCGTACAACGGCATCACCTTCGGAATCGCCGCCTGCAGGGCAGCAATCCGACTGGCCGATGCCGGGTGAGTGCTCAAGAACTCTGGCGGCGCGCCATTCGAGGCTTTGCTCATCTTGTTCCACAGGGTGATCGCGGCGTTCGGGTTGTACCCGGCGCGGGCGGCCAGTTCGAGACCGATCAGGTCCGCCTCGTTTTCATTGCCGCGACTGTTGGGCAAGGTCATGCCGTATTGGGCTACGGTGTCCGCCAGGGCAAGGCTGCCCTCGCCCAGACCGAACAACGCACCAGCACCCTGCTTGGCCATTTCGATACCGTAAGCCTTGGACATCGCTTCACGGCCGTGCTCGCGCAAGGCGTGAGCGATTTCATGGCCGATGATGGCGGCGATTTCGTCATCGGTGAGTTGCAGGGTGTCGATCAGCCCGGTGTAGAAAATGATCTTGCCGCCAGGCCCGCAGGAAGCATTCAGCTCGTCGCTCTTGATCAGGTTCACTTCCCATTGCCACTGGGCCGAATCCGGACGGAACACCGGCGCCTGGGCAATCAGCCGCCTGGAGATCGCCTGAACGCGCTTCGCATCGTTACTGGTTTTGTCCAGCACGCCTTTGCTGTTCGCCTCCCCGACGGTCTTTTGATAAGACTGGGCGTACATCTGATTGACCTCGGAGGTCGACAACATGCTGAACATGTATTGCTTGCGCTCAACCCCTACGGCGCCACCGCTGGTGGTGTTGACCGATTGACAACCGGCGAGCAGCAGACCTGCGCTCAGCGCACACAAAATCAATGTCTTATTCATCAAAAAACTCCCTGGAAACATGCTGGGTATCCTAGGCGGTGAATTGTATCGGCGCCAGATACAACAGACGTGCAGCACGCACTTTCGGATAAGTCCCTTCAACCTCGTAAGAAAAATTTCACATAGCACCTCACGCCACGGCCGAACATGGGTCAGCAATGATTCATTTACGACATCCAGCACTTCAAAACAGCCAATACGTAATATCTCGTTCATGACCCACCGCCACCCTGCCGATACAGCACTGCAGACGTCCTATTGCGTGCGGAGCACCCATGAAATTCAAGTCGATCCAGTTTTCCGTTGCCGCCCTGGCCGGCGCCATTGTGCTCAGCGTCGTCGCTGCCCTGGTGCTGTATGCGCTGTTTTCCGGGGCCCGGACCCAAGACATGGTTCAGGAACGGACTCAGGCACAGTTCGAGCAAGTCATCGAACAACGCCTGACTTCGCTGGCGAAAACCCAGGTCAGCCAGATCCAGCGCGAGCTCGAAGCACCGCTGCTGATTGCCGGTGGCCTGGTTCGCGTCAACGCATTGATCGGTACCCCGGGCGCCGACGGTCAGCCACAGTTGAGCCTGAGCCGTGAGCAACTGATCAGCCTGATCAAGGAAAACGTCGCCCGGAACCCGAAAATTCTCGGCACCTACATCGGTTGGGAAAAAAACGCACTCGACCACAATGATGCGGCCTACGTCGACACTCCAGTGGTCGGCATCGACGCCAGCAACGGGCGCTTCCTGCCGTGGTGGTTCCGCAACGAAGACGGCAGCCTGGGCCTGGACAAACTGGTGGATGTCGACGATCAGAAAACCCTGTCCACCGGCGTGCGCGCCAGCGAGTACTACCTGTGTTCCAAGGAAACCAAAAAATCTTGCGTGATCGATCCGGCGCCCTACAAGGTCGGCGACAAGATCGTCATGCTCGCCTCCTTCATTGAACCAATCATGCTCAATGGCGAGTTCCAGGGCATTGTCGGCGCCGACCTGTCGGTGAACTTCATCCAGGAAATGCTTCTGGGGGCGAATCAGAAACTGTACAGCGGTGCCGGGGAAATGGCGCTGATCGGCGGTAACGGCCGGATCGTCGCCTACACCAAAGACCCGAGCAAATTCGGCGAAAAGGTCAGCGACATTCTCGACAGCAAACAGATTGCCAACATGGCCAATCTCAAGCGCGGCGAAGTGACTTACACCGTCGACAAGGCCCAGGGCCGGATCGAGTTGTACCTGCCCTTCGGTATCGGCCAGACCGACGCCCGCTGGACCCTGATGCTGCAACTGCCGCTGAACGCGGTGATGGCCGATCTGCAAAAACTTCAGGGTGATCTGGACGCACAGCGCAAATCCGACACCTTTGGCATGGCCATGGTCGGCCTGTTGATCGCCGGTATTGGTTTGCTGGTGATCTGGCTGGTGGGCCACGGCATTGCTCGCCCACTCAAACAAATGGTCGCGATGCTCGACGATATTGCCCAGGGCGAAGGCGATCTGACTCGTCGATTGACCAGCGACCGCGCCGACGAATTGGGCTCGATCGCCAAAGGCTTCAACACCTTTCTCGCCAAGTTGCAGGCGATGATCACGCAAGTGGTGACGTCGGTGCAGAGCGTCAGCGACTCATCGGAACATACCGCCGACATCGCCATTCGCACCAATATCGGTGTGCACAAACAAATGGCCGAGATCGATCAGGTCGCGACCGCCGTGCATGAAATGACCGCCACCGCCCAGGATGTCGCGCGCAATGCAACCCAGGCCGCGCAAGCCGCCAGCCATGCGGATCAGGCAGCGGCGCAGGGCATGCAAATTGTTCGGGATACGTCGAATTCAATTGGCGTACTGGCGGTGGAAATCGGCAAAGCCGTCGGCGTGGTGCAGACCCTGGCCAAGGACAGCGAAAACATCAACGCGATCCTGACGGCCATTCGCGGCATCGCCGAGCAGACCAATCTATTGGCCTTGAACGCGGCCATTGAAGCCGCCCGTGCCGGTGAGCAGGGTCGTGGTTTTGCGGTGGTGGCCGATGAAGTGCGCAACCTGGCGCAGAAAACCCAGAAGGCCACGGAAGAAATCCAGACCATGATCCAGCAATTGCAACAAGGCACCCGCGATGTGGTGCGGGTCATGGAAGACAGCCAGAACCGCACCGACGAAAGCGTGCAGCACGCGGCGAAAGCGGCCGAGGCGCTGGAGACCATTACGCAGGCGGTGTCGGTGATCAACGACATGAACACCCAGATCGCCAGCGCAGCCGAGGAACAGAGCGCGGTGGCCGACGACATCAACCGCAACGTGATCAACATCGGGCAAGTGGCCAATGAAGTGGCCGGTGGAGCGGATGAATCGAGCGCGGCCAGTGCGGATTTGACCAAGTTGGCGGAACAGCAGCGGCGGTTGATCAATCAGTTCAAGGTTTAGGGTTCAATGATCGTGCCTACGCTCTGCGTGGGAATGCAGCCATGGACGCTCCGCGTCCACTGTGACGCAGCGCGTCACGGGATTCATTCCCAGGCGGAGCGTGGGAATGATCATTACGCGCTCAACCCGGCGTCAAACACTCCGGCCCATTGAGCTTCGGATCATTCACCAGGTTCGCCAGCACCCGCTCACGCAACGCCGCGGGCTCACTGGCAAGCAACGCCTGCAGGGCATGCAACGGGGTTTGCGGGTTGAGCCAGGCTTCCTGCCCCGCCGCATCGAGAATCAACGGTCGACGCTGACTCGAGGCCGGCTGGGTGATCACCGCCGTGCTCAGCCACACCTGCTCCTGCACCGGATACGCCTCCCAGATCGCCGCGAAGAACAGCGCCGAACCCTCCCCCGGGGTCAGCCAGTACGGACGCTTGCGCGTGGTGCCGCGCCATTCGTAGAAACCATTGGCCGGCAGCAGGCAACGACGCAGGCGCAAGGCTTCGCGAAACATCGGCTGCTCGGCAACGGTTTCGGCGCGGGCATGGGCCGGGGTGCGGGACAGGTCGGTCAGCCACGGCGGCGTCAGGCCCCAGCGGGCGCGGGCCAGCTCACGTTGCCCCTCTGCGCTGGCACGCAGCATCAACACCGAATCGTTGGGGGAGATATTCCACTGGGCCTGCTGATCGGCGGGGAATCCGGGCAGGGCCGCGAAGGCGGGGTTCCAGCGAAACAGGGCATAACGTCCACACATGGGGCAATACGACTCTTGATCAAACGAACGTCAGCCTAACAGACCAGCGTGCCGGGAAAACTGTCCGGTTCATCGCCGGACAGCGGCAGCGCGGCATTGTACGCGGTGATCAGCTCCCGGGCGTATTCGGCCTGATCGTTGTCAACCGACAAACCCAGCAGGCCGAACATTGGCAATTCACCAGTGCCGCCGATCAAATCCCGGCCTTCCAGATGCGCTTCGATGCCCTCGCTGGCCAGCATGCTCTGCAACAATTCACCTTCCATCAGGTTTTCCGGCTCGTAGATGCGCTGCATAGACCCTCACTCATTTTCGCTGTGAACTTCGAGCAGCCATTCATGACCGTCAGTCTGCAAGACAAAAGTAATGGGGCGACAACACACAGGACAATCTTCGATGTAGGTCTGATCGCCGCCGGACAAATCCAGAACAGCCTCAGACTCTTCACCGCAATACGGGCATTCATAGCGCTCGGTTTCCAGCATCGCGGTCTCCCAGGTGACTTGTGCGTATAATCGCCGGTCTATTTGCAGGGCTATTTTCGTCTGACTACCTTTTCAGACCGTGCCCCGTTGGTTTTCGATCAAAACCTTTACTTACCCTAGCCGTTTCTAACAAGAGAGCATGATGGGCGAATTCGATGCCATCCGACCTTACGACGACAGCGAAGTCCCGGCAGTGCTGAACCGGCTGCTCGGCGACAAGGCGTTTCTAGATATCCTCATCCACTTCCGCTTCCCGCGCTATGCCGGTGCCTTCGGCTGGATGCTCAAACCTCTTATAGCGCATCGGCTGCGCCGTGAGTTCGCCGGTATCACGTCGGTGGCCACCTTGCAGGACAAAGTCGAGTTTTACGTCGACCACACCATCGAGCGTGCCACGGACGGAGTGACCTACACCGGCGTGGAGCAATTCAAGTCCGGCAGCGCCTACCTGTTCCTCGCCAACCACCGTGACATCGTGATGGACCCGGCCTTCGTCAACTACGCCGTGTACCACGCCGGCCTGCCGACCCCGCGCATCGCCATTGGTGACAACCTGCTGCAAAAGCCTTTTGTCAGCGATTTGATGCGCCTGAACAAGAGCTTCATCGTGCACCGTTCGATCACGGGTCGCCGGGAAAAAATGGCGGCGTATCAGCTGTTGTCGGCGTACATCAATCACTCGATCCGCAACGACTGCGCCTCGATCTGGATCGCCCAGGCCGAAGGCCGGGCCAAGGACGGCGACGACCGCACCGAGTCGGCGATCCTCAAGATGTTCCACATGAGCCGCAAGGACGAGCCGTTCGGCGAAGTCATCCGCTCGCTGAACCTCACCCCGGTGTCGATCAGCTACGAATACGACCCGTGCGACCAGGCCAAGGCCCGCGAGCTGTACATCCGCGCCACCACCGGCAGCTACACCAAGGCGCCGGGCGAGGATGACGTCAGCATCGCCAAAGGCATCACCGGTTACAAAGGCCGGGTCCACGTGAACTTCGCCGCGCCAATCACCGAACTGTTCGAAGACACCAAGCAATTGGCGATCGAAATGGACAAGCAGATCCTCGGCGGCTACCGGTTGTTCCCGGTGCATTACCTGGCGTATGCGCAATGGAAAGACGCCGACCCGCAATTGCCGGTGCCGAAAACGGCCGAGGTGTTTGCAGCTGATGAACTGGCCAAGGCGCAGGAAGAATGGCAGCGTCGCCTGGATGCTTGCCCTGAAGAGCATCGTCCGTTTCTGGTGCTGCAATATGCGACGCCGGTGCGCAATCAGTACCGGGTCAAGGCCGGGTTGCCGCTGTAAGCGATTTTGGCTGGATACGACAACGGCGCCTTCGGGCGCCGTTTTTGTTTGTCTTGATGCGACAGGACAGTCAGGCACCTGTGGCGAGGGAGCTTGCTCCCGCCCGGCTGCGCAGCAGTCGTAAAGTCAGCGCTCGCAGTGTGTCTGACACAACCGGGTGGCCGGTTTTGGGGCCGCTTCGCAGCCCAGCGGGAGCAAGCTCCCTCGCCACAGATCTTGTGTCAGATTTTCAGACGCGGGTGCTGATCCACGACACCAGCAACGCCATCCCGAGGCAGGCGAAACCGAAGCGGTAGAAAAACCGGTTCATGCGCAGGGTCGCCCAATCCAGCGTTGGCTCTTCAGTGGGACGACTTTGGCGCTGTGCCTCGATACTGGCCATGGCGCGCTGTTCGCGACGACGGGTGGCGTGCAGCAACCAGCCGCCCGGGCAGGCGAACAGTAAGGCCAGCAGATTGATCAATTTGGCGGGATGAGCAGTAAGAAGCGAAATCAATTGCAGCGACATCACAAACCTCAGGCTAACCGGTGTAGCAGACGCCGGACCGACGACCACGGCGCGGATTCTACCGAAAGCGCTCCGACCTGCCCCGGCTTTCCGACAAATAACGAAACCATTTAGCCGATTACTGTCCTGTGTCATGGCGCCGTCATCTGAATCCGCCAGTCTGTCGCCCCTCGAAACCGACACGGACCACGTCATGCTCCACGCCGAAAACCAGGACCGCCTCTACCTCATTGCCCAAAGCGACGAACAACAAACCTTAGTCGGCAGCCTCGCCTTCAACGTTCAGGACCGGCATTGGCTGGTGTATTGCGCGCTGGGTGGGCATCAACATGCGGATTTGCCAGAGGCGGATTTGCTGACGGGGGTGAGTGTTCTGGATTTTTATTCGGAGGCGGCTTGAGCGTCCTACAAACGCGGTGATTGAAAGGGAAGATTCCGACAGGTTTTGAAGGTTGTCGCTCGGAAATGGGGTGGATAGTCTTGGGGGGTCGCTGCACATCAGCGACCGGGCGTCGCAGTCCGTTCAGTTCAGCTCATTTGGTGCATAATCGCCGGCCCAAACCGGAGCGCTTCGGTGCTAGTCGTTTGGTTTAATGGTGGCTGTGCGCGGGATACCTTCGGGTATGCCGGGTTTCCGAATGGCTCGGTCTGCGACCCCGCGTACAGCTGCCTCCTTCAATCGCGTCGCAGCGATCGTGGCAGCTAAACCTTTCATTCGGAGCGTCACCATGTTCAAAGAAACACCAAATCCGCCCGAAGCGGACAGCACTTCCCCTTACGAATCCCTCGATTCAAAAAAACTCCACGACGCCGCTAACCGCGCGCTCGATCACTACCTCAACCCAGCCGCCCTCAAATCACCCGTGGCCCGCAAACCGAGCACGATGTATATGGTTGCGCCGGATATCAAAGACGAAGACCTGTTGGCCCACACCTGTGAATCGTTGGCCCAGGCCAGTGTGATGGCGAGTGATTTTGCGGGGTACCTGGAAGGGCCGCACCGGCACACGGCGATGGCAATTCAACAGATTGTCATGCTGGCAGAACTGGCGGTGAACCGGATGCTGGATAACGTTGCCATCCCAAAACCTGCGCCACACAGCTGATTTAATGTGGGAGCGGGCTTGCTCGCGAAAGCGGCCTGACATTCAACATTGATGTCGCCTGGCACGCCGCCTTCGCGAGCAGACTCGCTCCAACAATGAATCTGCGGACACGAAAAAAAACCGGTGCCATCGCTGACACCGGGTTCTTTAAACAAGAAGCAAACCGTTACTCGGCAAGCACCTGACCAATCGTCGGGTCCTTGAACAAGCGGGTCAATGCATCACTCAACACATCACTGACCAGCTTGGTATTGGTTTCCTGATTCGGCGCCATGCCAAAACGCTGATCCAGCGACGCACCGTAACGACCGCTGTAACGACGGTTGGCATTCTGAACATCGGAACGGAACGTCGCGCCAATCGTTGCCTCAGTCACATACAGGCCTTCTTTGGGCGACTGATACTTCAGCTCGGCCAGTGTCACCGTCAATTGCGGCGCATTCAGCGCGTTGGCCGTCGGGGTAAAGCCCAGCAAGCGCACGGCCGCTTCAGCCTGAGCCTGCAGCTTCGGCAGAATCTGTGCACCCTGAACGGTGATCGCACTGGTCTCCGGGTACAGACCGCCACGGGTCCCCAACGTTGGCGACGGACGACCGTCCACCACACGCACCACCACCGGCTGGCCACGGCCGACCGGCGCCAGCTGAGCTGTCAGTTTGGGTTCCGGGTTCAGTTGTTGCGGGCTGTGGGCGCAGCCGACGAGGGTCAAACTGGTCACAGTGATCAAACCGAACAACAGGCGTTGCAACATGCTCTTCTCTCCAGAATCAGGCACAAACAGGCCCGCAGTATAGCGGTGCGCCACTGCGGCAAACTAGCTTCGCACAACGATTACTAAAATCTCTGACAAACCCGGCGCAGCGCGGTTCCTGTCACACATCTGTCACCGACCTTACACATGCACGTCATGGCTCACTGGCAACCTTCATAGCAGTCACCCCACAAGGTACTTTGCCATGCGTTTTCTCATCTCGATGTTCGCGCCACGTCCACTGCATCGCTGTTTTGCCCTGCTCGACCGCGATGGCCGTTGCCAGGCATTCAAACAGTGCAGCCTCCAGCCGATGGGCGATGGCTGGGTCGAAATCGAAGAAATCCGCCTCAACTGGCTGCACCATCCCCTGCCCGCCAGCGCCCGTGTCAGTCAGCGCCAGCCACGTGTGCGCGCGCAACAACTGTTGACCACCTGACCGGACGCCTAATAAAAGTCATTAAACACGACCATTTCCCTGCGTTTCTTAGATACAATCTCCCCCCGATTATAAGGACGTCTCCTGATCGGGCCTCGCAGCATCGTCAATGCCTCGGTATTGACACCCCCGCACCGCCCACAGAGAGCCGCCCACACAGATCGAGTGAAGCTGGCGCGCTTGCTGTTCCTCAAGCAAATCACCACTTTTCGCGAATCTGCAGAGCTGTCATTACGCTCGGTCACTGAGCTGTTTGCCCGTTTTGTCTGTCATGTACCCCATGGCGGCAATCCATCCGGGCACGGTGCCAGGCTGGGACAGCCCTTTTTTGAGGTTCACGTCTTCAAAAGAGCGTGAAAAAAACGGGTTTTCACAACTTCACAAGAGTGTGGCGAGCAAATGAATAGTTTTGCGTCTGAACATGCACCATTAGCGTCTACAACAGCCCAACGACACAGGACCGAGTATTCCTCGAACACCGGAGCCTGAAGCCTGTCCGCTACGGATTTGGTTGCACAAACGGATGTCTCGACCATAAGTCGAATTGCCAGCCGCGTGCCGAAATGAGTTCATGTGACTCTTGAAGCCAGGCCGCATGCATCCGTCGAAGTTGCGAAAAATTGCGAAGATTCGGACATGGCGATCCTGGCCATGGGTACCTGGGGCATCACTGACACGCCCCGGAACGCCTGGCAGCTATGCCGACAATTTGGTGCTGCAGATTTTGGAGACGCGTTAAATGGCGCATAACGAAGCAGTCGACGTAGTACTGGTTGGGGCCGGCATCATGAGTGCCACCCTTGCGGTACTGCTCAAAGAGCTCGACCCCGCGATCAAGCTGGAAGTCGTCGAGCTGATGGATTCCGGTGCCGCGGAGAGTTCCAATCCGTGGAACAACGCCGGTACCGGTCACGCCGGGCTGTGTGAGCTGAACTACACGCCACAGACCGCCGACGGCACCGTCGACATCAAGAAAGCCGTGCACATCAACACTCAGTTCGAGGTGTCGAAGCAGTTCTGGTCCTACCTGACCAAAAAAGGCACGTTCGGCTCGTGCAAGTCGTTCATCAGCCCGGTGCCGCACCTGAGCTTCGTGCAGGGCGACGACGGCGTCTCCTTCCTCAAGGAACGTTTCAAGACGCTGAGCGAACACCACGCTTTCTCGGACATGGAATACACCGAAGACAAGGCCAAAATGGCCGAGTGGATGCCGTTGATGATGCCTGGTCGGGATCCTGGCGAAACCCTCGCCGCCACCCGCGTGCTCAATGGCACCGACGTCAACTTCGGCGCCCTGACCAACCAATTGCTCAAGCACCTGACCAGCGCCCCCGATGCCCAGGTCAAGTACTGCAAGCGTGTGACCGGCCTGAAGCGTAACAACGGTGGCTGGACTGTCAGCATCAAGGACGTCAACAGCGGCAATACCCGTGACATCGATGCGAAATTCGTGTTCCTCGGCGCCGGCGGTGCGGCATTGCCACTGCTGCAAGCTTCGGGCATCGAAGAAAGCAAAGGCTTCGGCGGTTTCCCGATCAGCGGCCAATGGCTGCGTTGCGACAACCCGGAAGTGGTCAAGCACCACCAGGCCAAGGTCTACAGCCAGGCTGCGGTAGGTTCGCCACCGATGTCCGTGCCACACCTGGACACCCGCGTGGTCGATGGCAAGAAGTCCCTGCTGTTCGGACCTTACGCCGGTTTCACCACCAAGTTCCTCAAGCACGGTTCGTTCATGGACCTGCCGATGTCGGTTCGCGCCGGCAACATCGGCCCGATGCTGGCCGTGGCCAAAAACAACATGGACCTGACCAAGTACCTGGTCAGCGAAGTGATGCAGTCGATGGAGCAGCGTCTGGAGTCCCTGCGTCGCTTTTATCCACAGGCGAAAGCCGAAGACTGGCGCCTGGAAGTGGCCGGCCAACGGGTGCAGATCATCAAGAAAGACCCGAAAAAAGGCGGCGTTCTGCAGTTCGGTACCGAACTGGTCGCGGCCAAGGACGGTTCCCTTGCCGCTCTGCTCGGCGCATCCCCAGGCGCTTCGGTGACTGTTTCGATCATGCTTGAGCTGATCGAAAAATGCTTCCCGAATAAAGCGTCCGGTGAATGGGCTGCCAAACTGGCGGAAATCTTCCCGGCTCGGGAAAAGGTTCTGGAAACCGACGCTGCGCTGTATCGCAAGATCAATGCGCACAACAACGTCGCGCTGGAACTGGTTGAAGCCAGTAACGAGACCGAAAGCTACGCTTGATTCGGCCGCATAAAAAACGCCCCGTCCTCATTGAGGGCGGGGCGTTTTTTTATGGGCTGTGCAACAGATGGCCTTAAGACCCTCGGTGTTAGTTACACCGCCTTCGCGAGCAAGCCCGCTCCCACAGTGGATCGGCGTACACAAATCAAATGTGGGAGCGGGCTTGCTCGCGAAGGGGCCAGCACAAGCACCAACCAACTCAGGGCAACAACCGGTGTGTCTGAGGTTAACCGCGAGCCTTGTTGATCAGCTCGATGTACTCGGCTGCGTTGCGCTGATCCTTGATCAGGGCGACGAAGTCATTGCCGTGCTCATCCTTGCCATCCAGGTCCAGGCAAGCTTCGACAAAGAACGTCAGAAAACGCTCGAAGTCATCAATGCGCAGGCCACGGTACGCCTTGATCAGTTTGTGCAGCGACGGTGAAGTGGCGTCGACCGGCTCGAAATCGAGGAACAGTTTGATCTGCGCATCGCCGATCTCGTCACCAATCACTTGCTTCTTATCTTTACGCATTGCCGACTCCAGCTCGCAGACATTTCACGGGGCGGGCAGTTTACCCTTCCCTTGGCGCCGGGCTCAACGCGGACGCACGGCCCCGGTGTGCAGATCGGCCCAGATATGGCCGTTGGCGTAACTCAAAAACTGGCAATACACCGTGTCGTTGCGCAGCAAGTCGATGACCACCCGGTACTGGGCCAGCGGGTAAAAGAGGGTCAGGGTTTTGTTTTTTTCGTCGTAGATCGGCTTTTTCAGGCTTTTGCTTTCGCCATCGAAGTTGACGAGCACCTGGCTGATGGTCGCACCCTTGTTCAAGGATTTGCCCTTGAGGCGGATCAGCAGTGGCGATGTGACGGGGATCGGCTGTTGGTTGGACTGGCGCTGGCTGCCGATCACCACGGAATACTCGGTGACCTGCAGCAGTTGTTGCTGCTCGGGTTCGGCGTCACGCAGGGTCAGGTCGTCTGGAGGCAAAAACTGCGAATGCATTGGCGACGGGGCGGCGGCCAGGGGCAGGCTGAGGGTCAGCAACAGGGCGGCGCAGCTGCGGATCAAAAGGCTCATGGATGGCTCCGGGGGCGGGGCCGAGCACTCTAGCATGTGTGCATGGAAGTGGATCTGTGAACACATACCGTGTGGGAGCGGGCTTGCTCGCGAAAGCGGTCTGACTGACACATTTATGTTGAATGTGCCGACGCTTTCGCGAGCAAGCCCGCTCCCACAGGGGGATTAGCGCTGGGTCTTACATGCCTTTAACAGCAAAAATCCCGTTGGCGTTACGCCAGTAACCTTTGTAGTCCATGCCGTAACCGAAGATGTAACGGTCAATGCACGGCAGGCCGACGAAATCGGCTTTCAGGTCCGGGCGAGCCTTGCGGTCGTGGTCCTTGTCGATCAGCACGGCGGTGTGCACAGCACGGGCACCGGCGTGTTTGCAGAAGTCGATGATCGCGCCCAGGGTGTGACCTTCATCGAGGATGTCATCGATGATCAGTACGTCGCGGTCAATGAACGAGACTTCCGGCTTGGCTTTCCAGAACAGCTCGCCGCCGCTGGTTTCGTTGCGATAACGGGTGGCATGCAGGTAGGACGCTTCCAGCGGGAAGTTCAGATGCGTCAGCAGTTTGCCGGAGAAAATCAGCCCGCCGTTCATCACGCAGAACACCACCGGGTTGCTGTCCGCCAGTTGATCGTTGATGTGTGCACCGACGCGGGCGATGGCCGCCTCGACTTCAGCTTCGGTGTACAGGCAGTCAGCCTCTCGCATGATTTGACGGATATGCTCGAGATCAGCGGACATGGTGCTCTCCAAGGGGGGGTGGCGGATTCGGAAAAACGGGCAAAGGTACGCATCAAGCGAGGCCAGATCAAGCGTTTGTGGACTAACGTTCTATATGTCTATAGGACAACACCCTCGGATAGATTAATCTAGGCCGGTTTTTTTGCCCGCCGCCGGAGCCTTCCCATGCCCATCCTCGAGATCCGCCATCCGCTGATCCGTCATAAACTTGGCCTCATGCGCCGCGCCGACATTAGCACGAAGAATTTCCGTGAGCTCGCTCAGGAAGTCGGTGCCCTGCTGACTTATGAAGCCACCAAAGACCTGCCGCTGGAAAGCTACGACATCGAAGGCTGGTGCGGCACGGTGTCGGTCGAGAAAATCGCCGGCAAGAAAATTACCGTGGTGCCGATCCTGCGTGCCGGTATCGGCATGCTCGAAGGCGTGCTGAGCCTGATCCCGGGCGCCAAAGTCAGCGCCGTGGGCGTGGCCCGCAACGAGGAAACCCTCGAAGCCCACACCTACCTTGAGAAACTGGTACCGGAAATCGACGAACGCCTGGCGATGATCATCGACCCGATGCTCGCCACCGGTGGTTCGATGGTCGCCACCATCGACCTGCTGAAAAAGGCCGGCTGCAAGGACATCCGCGCGATGGTGCTGGTCGCCGCGCCAGAAGGCATTGCCGTGGTTGAGAAGGCTCACCCGGACGTGATCATTTACACCGCTTCCATCGATCAAAAACTGAACGAACACGGTTACATCATCCCAGGCTTGGGCGATGCCGGTGACAAGATCTTCGGCACCAAGCAGAAGGACGCTTGAGCATGCAGGAAGAGTTCAACGATCCGCTCTGGCGCACAGTGCTGTCGGGTGCGCAGATGCTGTTCGTGGCCTTTGGCGCGCTGGTGTTGATGCCGTTGATTACCGGCCTCGACCCGAACGTCGCGCTATTCACCGCAGGCCTTGGGACGATTCTGTTCCAGATCGTCACCGGGCGTCAGGTGCCAGTGTTCCTCGCCTCGAGCTTCGCCTTCATCACGCCGATCATTCTCGCCAAGGGCCAGTTTGGCCTGGCGGCGACCATGGGCGGTGTGATGGCGGCCGGTTTCGTCTACACCTTCCTCGGTCTAGCCGTGAAGATCAAAGGCACCGGGTTCATCGACCGTTTGCTGCCACCGGTGGTGATTGGCCCGGTGATCATCTCCATCGGCCTGGCCATGGCGCCGATCGCCGCCAACATGGCGATGGGCAAGGCCGGCGACGGCACGGAGCTGATTCCTTACCAGACGGCGATGTTGATCTCGATGCCGGCGCTGCTGACCACTCTGATCGTCGCGGTGTTCGGCAAAGGCATTTTCCGCCTGGTGCCGATAATCTCTGGCGTGCTGGTGGGTTTTGCCATGGCGTTCTATTTCGGGGTGGTCGACACCGCGAAGATTGCCGTTGCACCGTGGTTCGCGATTCCCCAGTTCACGGCGCCGGAATTCAACTGGCAGGCGATTCTGTTCATCGTTCCGGTAGCCTTGGCCCCGGCGATCGAGCATATCGGCGGCGTAATTGCGGTCGGCAGCGTGACCGGCCGCGATTACCTGAAAAAACCCGGCCTGCACCGCACCCTGCTCGGCGATGGCATTGCCACCACCGCAGCCGGCTTATTCGGCGGCCCGCCCAACACCACCTATGCCGAAGTGACTGGCGCGGTGATGCTGACCAAAAACTACAACCCGAAAATCATGACCTGGGCGGCGATCTTTGCGATCAGCCTGGCGTTCATTGGCAAGTTCGGCGCCCTGCTGCAAAGCATCCCGGTGCCGGTAATGGGCGGGATTCTCTGCCTGTTGTTCGGTTCGATCGCTGCGGTGGGGATGAACACAATGATTCGCCACAAGATCGACCTGGGCGAAGCACGCAATCTGGTGATTGTCTCGGTGACGCTGGTGTTCGGGATTGGCGGCGTGCTGGTCGGTACAGGAACTGGCCCGGACGATTTCGGCCTCAAAGGCATCGCGCTGTGCGCGGTGGTGGCGATTGCGCTGAACCTGTTGCTGCCGGGCCATGACAGCTGGAAGCACAAGCAGGCGGATGAGCCGTTGTTGTAGTGGTTTGAAGTCTTTGTTGTTTGTGAGATAGCTTTCGCGAGCAAGCCCGCTCCCACATTTGGTCGGTGCCGAACACAAAATCTGTGTTCACCGAATATCTAATGTGGGAGCGGGCTTGCTCGCGAATGGCCGTCAAATCTTACAACGCTATCGGGGCCCTTTCGCACAACGCGTTCAACGCCTTGGCCCACTGTGGATCATCATTGAGGCACGGCACTAACACCAACTCCTCCCCTCCCGCTTCGCGGAATTGCTCCTTCCCTCGATCACCGATCTCTTCCAGGGTTTCGATGCAATCGGCGACGAATGCCGGGCACATTACCAAGACCTTTTTCACGCCGCTTTTGGCCAACTCATCGAGGCGCGCTTCGGTGTAGGGTTCGATCCACTTGGCACGCCCCAGACGCGACTGAAACGACACCGACCATTTGCCGTCCGGTATGCCCATGCGCTTGGCAAACTCCGCGGCGGTGCGTAGACACTGACCGCGGTAACAGGTCGCGACCACTTCCGGCGGCGCACCGGCGCAGCAATCACCGCCACCTTCGAAGCTGTGTCCCGGGTTGAGCTTCTTCAGATGCCGCTCCGGCAAACCATGAAAGCTCAGCAAAAGGTGATCGTAATCCTGTTGCAAATAAGGCTTGGCACTGGCCACCAACGCATCGAGGTATTCCGGCTGATCGTAGAACGGCTGGAGAATCGAGAACTGCACGTCGAGTTTCTTCTCCCGCACCACTCGCCTGGCCTCTTCGATCACCGTGGTCACTGTGCTGTCGGCGAACTGCGGGTAGAGCGGCGCCAAAGTAACTTTTTTGTGCCCTTGGGCAGCCAGCCGCACCAGAGTCGATTCAATCGACGGCTCGCCGTAACGCATCGCCAGTTCAACCGGCCCGTGAGTCCACTGCGCGGTCATCGCCCGCTGCAGACGACGGCTGAGCACCACCAGTGGCGAGCCGTCCGCCCACCAGATCGACGCATAAGCGTGGGCCGATTGCTCCGGGCGCTTGATCAGAATCAACGACACCAGCAAACGCCGCACCGGCCACGGCAGGTCGATCACATACGGGTCCATCAGAAATTGATTGAGGTAGCTGCGCACATCCGCCACCGAGGTGGAAGCAGGTGAACCCAGGTTGACCAGAAGCAACGCGTGATCGGTCATGCAACGTCCTATTTCTTAAGGCGGCTGGACAGATCGTCCAACGCCGCGCGCAAATCGGTGAACTGGAAAGTGAAGCCCGCTTCCAGCAAGCGAGCCGGCATGGCCTTCTGGCCACCCAGCAGCAACAATGACAACTCGCCCAGGCCCACCTTCAACACGAGGGTCGGCATCGGCATGAACGCCGGACGATGCAACACGCTACCCAACGTTTGGGCGAATTCGCGATTGCGTACCGGCTTGGGCGCGCAGGCATTATATGGACCGCTGGCCTCATTGCGGTGCAGAAGAAAATCAATCAGGGCGATTTGATCCTTGATATGAATCCACGGCATCCACTGCCGACCGTTGCCGATCGGCCCGCCCAGCCCCAGTTTGAACGGCAACAACAGCCGCGACATAAAGCCGCCCTCGGCGGACAGCACCAATCCGGTACGGATGAGGATCACACGAATGCCCAAGGCTTCGGCGCGCTGCGCGGTTTCCTCCCAGGCGACGCACAACTGGCTGGCGAAATCATCGATGACCGGTGGAGATTCTTCAGTCAACTCCCGCTCACCACCGTCGCCGTACCAACCGATCGCGGAGCCGGAAATCAGCACCTGCGGTTTCTGCTCACGGCTTTCGAGCCAGGCCAGCAGGGTTTCGGTCAGGGTGATCCGGCTGCTCCACAACAAGGCTTTGCGTTTATGAGTCCAGAGCCGATCTGCAATCGGCGCACCCGCGAGATTGATAATGGCATCCACCGGTTCTTGACCCAGGTCATCAAGCCGTGCGATTCCACGTACCTGAGTGCCACAGACTTGGGCGACTTTTGCAGGCGTGCGACTCCAGACCGTCAGGCGATGTCCCTGGCTCAACCAGTGTCGGCAGAGTTGACGTCCTATCAAACCAGTACCGCCGGTCAGCAATATGTGCATGACATCTTCCTCGCGTGGCGTTTTACCCTGATCACTAGTCTATTTTTATAAGCAGGGATCTTTGGTATTGGGCAGGCTCTGTGCTTAACAATAGGCCAAGCTGTCAGAACGAGGACGCTAAAAGTTATACCAAAAAACAATATTGTACAGGTTTGAACCACGGCGTAGTCTGTACAGAAAGGTAAACGAGGCCCCTATGACTGTACCTATCGCAATCATCGGCACCGGCATCGCCGGACTCTCAGCCGCCCAGGCCCTGACGGAGGCCGGGCATGTCGTTCAACTTTTCGATAAAAGCCGCGGCAGTGGCGGACGCATGTCGAGCAAGCGCAGCGATGCGGGTGCTCTGGACATGGGCGCGCAATATTTCACTGCCCGCGACCGTCGCTTCGTCACCGAAGTCCAGCGCTGGCAAGCCAACGGCTGGGTCGCCGTGTGGACGCCGCAGCTCTATACCTTTCACGGTGGCCAGCTCAGGCCTTCGCCGGACGAACAGACTCGCTGGGTCGGCACGCCACGCATGAGCGCGATCACGCGCGGCCTGCTCGGTGATCTGGAAGTGCATTTCGCCTGCCGCATCACCGAGGTCTATCGCGGTGAAGAACATTGGCATCTGCAAGACGCCGAGGGCTTCACCCACGGCCCGTTCAGTCATGTCGTTATCGCCACGCCAGCCCCTCAGGCGACCGCGCTGCTGGCGACCGCACCGAAACTCGCCGGAGCCGCCGCCGGGGTAAAAATGGAGCCGACCTGGGCCGTCGCCCTGGCGTTCGACACGCCACTGGAAACCCCCATCGAAGGTTGCTTCGTGCAGGACAGTCCTCTCGACTGGCTGGCACGCAACCGTAGCAAACCGGGACGCGATACCACCCTCGACACTTGGGTACTACACGCCACCAGCACCTGGAGCCGGCAACATATCGACCTGTCCAAGGAAGCGGTGATCGAGCAATTGCACGGTGCCTTTGCCGAACTGCTGCACGACGCCATGCCTGCTCCGACTTTCAGCCTCGCTCACCGTTGGCTATACGCCCGGCCGGCCAGCAGCCATGAGTGGGGTGCCTTGGCCGATGCTGATCTGGGCCTGTATGTGTGCGGCGACTGGTGCCTGTCCGGCCGTGTCGAGGGCGCCTGGCTCAGTGGTCAGGAAGCAGCCCGCCGGCTGCACGAACATCTGCAGTGAATTGAATCAAGTCCAGCCCATCGCTGCTGTCGACATTGGCAGCAGCCTCGCAAAAAACCTATACAAAAAAATTGACTTGTACACCTTTGAATCTATGATGAAGTCATGTTGTACAGACCTAATAATCTGTACAGATCTGGATTCGAGGCGCGCCTATGCCCACACAGTCAACGACCCAACCGAAAATCGCCATCAGCGCCTGCCTGATGGGCGCCGAGGTGCGCTACAACGGCGGGCACAAGGCATCACCGCTGTGCAGCCGCATCCTCTCTGATTATTTCGATTTCGTCCCGGTGTGCCCGGAAGTCGCCATTGGCTTGGGGATCCCTCGCGAACCGATCCGCCTGGTCGGCAACCCCGAACATCCGGAGGCTGTTGGCACCGTCCACCCTGAGGTCATCGTCACCCGGCCGCTGGCCGAGTATGGTCAAAAAATGGCGATGGAGTTGGGTGACATCTGCGGCTATATCTTCATGCAGAAATCCCCTTCGTGCGGGCTGGAACGGGTAAAGGTCTACCGCGCCAACGGCGCGCCAGTGGACGGTGGTAGCCGTGGTATCTACGCCCAAGCCTTCTGTGCATTGCATCCTGATCTACCGGTGGAAGAAGACGGCCGCCTCAACGACCCGGTGCTACGGGAAAACTTTCTCACCCGCGTGTTCGCCTACAGCGCCTGGCACCAGTTGCTGCAAACAGGCCTGACCCGTCACGGCCTCACTGACTTTCACTCGCGCTACAAATACCTGCTGATGGCCCACAACCCGGTGCAATACAAAACCCTGGGCAACTTGCTGGGCAACATGGGCCAGACTGATCCAGAAGTGCTTGGACCGCGCTATTTCAGCGAGCTGATGACAGCCCTGAAAAAATGCGCCACACGCCGCACCCACACCAACGTGCTGCAGCACCTCAGCGGCTATCTCAAACAAGTCATCAGCCCTGAAGACAAACAGGAAGTGCAGCAGATCATCGGCCAGTATCGCCAGGGCATCGTGCCGCTGGTGGTGCCACTGACGCTGCTCAAACACTACTTTCGCCAACACCCGGATCCATACATTGCGCAGCAGGTTTATCTGCAACCGCACCCGGAAAACCTCAGCCTGCGAAACGCGATTTAATGAAAAATCCACCGGACACCAGCGCCAGCGAAGACCTCGGCACAGACTTCAAGAAGGCCCTGGATGCTGGTTGGCTGCCCATTCGTGAAGTGGCCCGGCAGACCGGGGTCAATGCCGTCACCTTGCGCGCCTGGGAACGCCGCTATGGGCTGATCGTGCCTCAGCGCACGCCCAAGGGGCATCGGCTGTTCTGTGCCGAACACATTCAACGGATCCTGACGATCCTCACCTGGCTCAATCGCGGCGTGGCTGTCAGTCAGGTCAAACAACTGCTCGACACGCCTTCGGGGCTTACCGACCCCGTCGGGAACGATTGGCTGGTGCTGCGCCAGACGCTGCTGCAAGCGGTCACTCAGCTGGCCGAACGCACCCTCGATGACACGGTGAATCAGGCGATGGCGCTGTATCCGCCACGCACCTTGTGTGAAAAATTGTTGATGCCGTTGCTGGCGGAACTGGAACAACGCTGGCAAGGCCAGTTCGGCGCGCAGATGGAGCGGGTGTTTGTTTATTCCTGGTTACGCAGCAAATTCGGCGCGAGGATCTACCATAACAACCGTCAGTTACGCACCGCGCCGCTGTTGCTGATCAATCACTCAGACCTGCCGCTGGAACCTCATTTGTGGCTCACCGCCTGGCTGATCAGCAGCGTCGATTGCCCGGTGGAAGTCTTCGACTGGCCGCTCCCCGCTGGCGAACTTGCCCTGGCGGTCGATCACCTGCAAGCCCGCGGCGTACTGCTGTATTCCAGCAAAGCCATGAATCTTTCGCAGCTGACGAAACTTTTGAATGGCGTCAGCTGCCCAAAAATGATTGCCGGACCGACGGTGTGCATTCACCACGCCGAGTTATCCGCAAGAACCGCCACCATTGCTGACTTGTCCCTGGCCGAAGACCCGTTGTCGGCCCATCTGGGCCTGATTCAGCGTGGGCTCATTTAATGACGTTTTTTTAATGGATCGTGCGGATACCACCATGCAATTGATCTGGCTGCGCAGCGACTTGCGTCTACATGACAACACCGCCCTCTCGGCCGCCGCAGCCCACGGCCCGAGTGTGGCGGTGTATTTGCTGAGTCCACAGCAATGGCTGGCGCATGATGACGCGCCGTGCAAAGTGGATTTCTGGCTGCGCAACCTGAGCGAATTACGCCATGCGCTGGACGCCCTGAACATCCCGCTGCTGATTCGCAAAGCGTCTCGCTGGGATGAGGCACCGAAGGTCCTGCTCGAGCTGTGCCAGCAATTGAAGATCGACGCAGTGCACGTCAACGAGGAATACGGCATTCATGAAACCCGTCGTGATGCCGCGGTGGCCCAAGCCCTGAAAGCCCAAGGCATCGACTTTTACAGCTACCTCGATCAATTGCTGTTCAAACCGGGCACCGTACTGACCAGAGCCGGCACCTATTTCCAGGTCTTCAGCCAGTTTCGCAAGGTCTGCTACGAACGCTTGCACGCATCATTGCCGAGATTGGTTACTGCCCCCGCCATTCAGGCGCCGTTGGGTATCGCCAGCGACGAACCGCCCTCTCGCGTCGAGGGTTTCGACACGCCCAGCGACAGTTTGCGTGCTCTCTGGCCGGCCGGCGAAGCCGAAGCCCAACGCCGCCTTGAGACCTTTACCGACACACAGATCGACTATTACCACAGCGAGCGCGATTTCCCGGCAAAACCCGGCACCAGCCAGCTCTCGGCCTATCTTACCGCCGGGGTCATCTCCCCTCGCCAGTGTCTGCACGCCGCGTTGCGAAGCAATCAGGGGGAGTTCGAAAGCGGCAAGGTCGGCGCCGTTACCTGGATCAACGAGTTGCTGTGGCGCGAATTCTACAAACACATTCTGGTGGGCTACCCACGGGTCTCCCGACACCGCGCCTTCCGCCCGGAAACCGAAGCCCTGGCCTGGCGTGATGCCCCGGAAGACCTCCAGGCCTGGCAACAAGGCCGTACCGGCCTGCCGATCATTGATGCCGCCATGCGCCAATTGCTGGAAACCGGCTGGATGCACAACCGCTTGCGCATGGTCGTGGCAATGTTCCTGACCAAAAACCTGCTGATCGACTGGCGTGAAGGCGAGCGTTTCTTCATGCGGCATCTGATTGACGGCGATCTGGCGGCGAACAATGGTGGCTGGCAGTGGAGTTCGTCCACCGGCCCCGATTCGGCGCCCTACTTCCGGATTTTCAACCCCCTGAGCCAGTCGGAAAAATTCGACGCCGAAGGGATTTTCATCAAGCATTGGTTGCCGCAGATCAATGAAATGAGCAAAAAAGACCTGCACAATCCCGCGAGACTCGACGGATTATTCGGTGTGACGGATTATCCATCGCCTATCGTCAATCTGAACAGTTCCCGCGAACGGGCCTTGGCGGCGTTCAAGAACCTGCCGTCGCGACATGGTTTACCGCTACCGGAATGATCCTGATGCCGCAACGTTGCGTTATGAACACGGTATTGAGCCGGGAAATCATCTGGTTAAAAAGGGAATGGCGATGAATCTTAAACCTCCAAGGCGATACTGGCTGACCGGTACGAGCAACGGTATTGGTGCCGCGCTGGCCGAAGAAATCCTGAAAACCGGTGCCCACCTGGCTGCCAGCTCCCGCTCGCTGGCGCCATTGAAAGCCCTGTCTCAGCGTTATCCCGGACAGGTACTGGTGGTCGCGGGGGATTTGACCAACGGTCAAAGAGTGCGCGAAATCGGCGAGCAGATTGCCAAGGAATGGGGGTCTCTGGACACCATGATCCTCAATGCAGGCACCTGCGAATACGTCGATGCCAATCAGTCCGACGCGTCAATCATCGAGCACATCGTGCGGACCAATCTGCTTGCCAGCAGCTATTGCATCGAAGCTGCCCGACCCCTGCTGCGGGCGGGCACTGCGCCGCATCTGGTGGGCATGGCCAGCTTAGTGACCTGGCTGCCCCTGCCACGAGCCGAATCCTACGATGATTCAAAGCCCGGGTTGCGTCATCTATTCGAGTCCTTGCGCATCGAAGTGGCGCCTGAAAACATCGAAATGACCATAGTCAGCCCAGGACTTATCGATATCCCCTTGAGCAACGACGCTCCCAAGCACCTCCACTGGTCGGCGGACAAAGCTGCGCGATACCTCTTCGACATGCTCAAGCATCGTCCACTGGAGCTCCCCTTACCGGAACTGCTCATGCCTGTCCTTTGGCCTCTGCCGCAAAAGCCCGGCCAGACGGGACTGGAAATCGGCAAGCGCATGGAACGAAACAATCCACCGATCGAGGATCTGCCGTGAAGCCTGAGCGTCCGTCAGGCCTTTCACACAGCGCGGGCACACTGCCTTACACTGCGCGCCATGAAAACCATTCCCCACACGCAGATCGCCGAACCGGCGGTCACCTGCTCAACCTGCGCGGCCTGCTGCTGCCAGCTTGAAGTCATGCTGATCACCGACACCGGCGTGCCCGAGCGTTTTATCGATACCGACGATTGGGGCGGGGAAGTCATGCTGCGACTGGATGACGGCTGGTGCGCCGCGCTGGATCGCAACAGCATGATGTGCACCATTTACGATAAACGTCCGCTGATCTGCCGGGAGTTCGAAATGGGCGCGTCGGAATGCATTACCGAACGCCAGGGGATTGCGACGGCGTATCGGTGAACCTCAGGCCACCGAAGATTCAATGTGGGAGCGGGCTTGCTCGCGAAAGCGGATTGTCAGTCAACATCAGTGTTGAATGTTAAATCGCATTCGCGAGCAAGCCCGCTCCCACATTAAAGGTGCAGCACTGCTTACAACGGCATTGTGTAATGCAGCGAGTAACTCTCTACGCCATCGTTCGGGCTGCTGATCCCGGCATTGGAATAGTGCGTGGCGCGAATCCCGACTTCATGTCCGCCGGTAAAGCGCAGGCCAAACCCGAAACGGTCTTCGAACTGAAAGGCACTGCCCAGTTTGTTGTCTTCGACTTCGGTGTTGGCAAACACCGCGATGCCGATACCCGCTTCAACGTAGGGTTTGATGGTCTGACCGGCAAACTCGTACACCAGCACCGGCGAGAACGACAAACTGTGATTGCTCGACGTTTCATCGCCATCCCAATAGGTGTAAGCGCCGCTCCAGTAGCCGGTCAAGCGACCGATGTCACTCTGCAGCCAGCTTTTGTCCCAATCGAATTGCATCCCCAATCGGTAGGTCATGGTCGAATCGCTGGTCTGGCCTACCCCGAATTCCACCCCTGCTGCCTGCGCGGTAAAACTGTGCCCCATCAATGCGGTCGCAATCGCGGCCAAGCAGAATAGTCGCCTCATTAGAAACATCCTTTTCCGAACAATTTCGTATGGTTTTTATGCTGTCCAACAGACAAAGCTAAGGAAGTTGACGCTTGATCAGAAGTTCAGCTCAATTATTCGTTCCATCACATTTTTTATCTACAAGTCGAAGCTTTGCACAACCCCCGTCGAATGCCATAAAACCGGCAAGATATTTCTGAAATGCTCCGGATCCGCACTCGTCCAGAACCGGGCAGCGCGAGCGGGTCCCTCGGCCAGCAACTCACGCTCGGCCAACAATCGTTGAAGCTGCCGTGCCACAGCGGCACCGGTATCGATCAGGCTGATGCTCTGGGGGAGCATCTGCTTAAGCAGTGGCTTTAGAAAGGGATAATGCGTGCAGCCAAGAATGATCGTGTCTGCACCAGCAGCCAGCAGCGGATCAACATACCCTTGCAGCAACTGACGCAATGCCTCGCTGTGCAAATCGCCATTCTCAATCAGCTCTACCAGCCCGGGGCATGGCTGGGTAATGACTCGCACATCGGCGGCGAAACGGTCGAGCAAGGCGGCGAACTTGGCACTCTGTAATGTGCCGGTGGTGGCGAGCACGCCAACTACACCGCTGCGCGTCGCCGCTGCAGCCGGCTTGACCGCGGGCTCCATGCCGACGATGGGCCACTCGGGGAAATCGCGCCGCAAGTCCGCAACACCCGCGACGGTCGCGGTGTTGCAAGCGAGCACCAGCGCCTTGGCGCCCTGCTGCTGAAAGAACTGCGCCATGACACTGCAACGCTGACTGATGAATGCCGGTGATTTCTCACCGTAGGGAATATTCCCGCAATCGCCGAGGTACAAAAGAGACTCGTTGGGCAACAGACGCTGGATCTCGGCCAGCACCGACAGCCCACCGACACCGGAATCGAACACTCCAATCGGCGCTTCACGCATGGCTCGACCCGCAGACACTGCAACCCGGATCACGCTTGACCCGCAATTCACGGAAGCGCGTGCCCAAGGCATCGATCAATAACAGACGCCCCACCAGCGGTTCACCGAACCCCACCAGCAATTTCAGCGCTTCGAGGGCTTGCAGGCTACCGACCAGGCCCACCAGCGGACCGAGTACGCCGGCTTCGCTGCAGGTCAGCTCGGCTTCGCTGCCGTGCCCGTATAAACAGTGGTAGCACGGGCTTTCCGGACGACGGGAGTCGAAGACCGACAATTGCCCTTCCAGCCGAATCGCCGCACCACTGACCAGCGGTTTGCGCGCAGCCACACACGCGGCGTTGACCGCTTCGCGGGTGCAAAAATTATCGGAACAGTCCAGCACCAGATCCACCGCCGCCACTGCCGCCGCCAAAGAATCTTCGTCCAGGGCGGTGCGATGGGCGATCAGCTGAATCTGGGGATTGATCGCGGTCAGGCGACGGATCGCCGAATCGACTTTGCTCAGGCCGACGCTGTCGCTGTCGTGAACGATCTGGCGTTGCAGATTGGTCAGGTCAACCGTGTCGAAGTCCGCCAGATGCAACTCACCAATACCGGCTGCAGCCAGGTACAGCGCCACCGGTGAGCCGAGGCCGCCGAGGCCGACAATCAGCACGCGGCTTTCCTTGAGCCGCAACTGGCCGTCGATGTCGACGTGTTGCAACAGAATCTGTCGGCTGTAGCGCAGCAACTCCTGATCGTTCAGCACGGCAAGCGCCCCAGACTGATGCGTTGGTGACCGCCCAGATCGGCGCGGCTGTGGACCTCTTCAAAGCCGCGGGCCAGTAGCAAATCGCGCACGGCCTCAGCTTGATCGTAACCATGTTCGAGCATCAACCAGCCACCCGCCTCAAGATGATCCGGTGCCTGGGCGACGATCAGACGCAAATCGTCGAGCCCATCGATGCCGGCCACCAGGGCACTGGCCGGTTCGAAGCGCACGTCGCCCTCCGCCAGATGCGGATCGGTCGAAGCAATGTAGGGCGGATTGCTGATGATCAGCTGAAAACGCTGGCCTTCCAACGCGCTGAACCAATGGCTACTCAGCACCGTGGCGTTGTTCAGGTTCAGCCGCTGGCGATTGCGCTCGGCCAGGGCCACGGCTTCCAGCACGCGATCCACGGCGGTGACGTTCCAGGCCGGACGTTCGCTGGCCAGGGCCAGGGCGATGGCGCCGCTGCCGGTGCCCAGATCGAGCACCTTGGCCGGTTTGGCCGGCAACAGTTCCAGCGCGGTTTCTACCAGCAATTCGGTGTCGGGACGCGGAATCAACGTATGGGGCGCGACTTCCAGATCGAGTTTCCAGAAGCCTTGCTGCCCCAGAATGTAGGCCACTGGCTCACCGCTACGGCGGCGTTGCAGGTACTCGGCAAACTTCAATGCTGCTTCGCTCGGGACGATACGCTCAGGCCAGGTGTGCAAAAAACTGCGGGACTTGCCCAAGGCAGCCGCCAGCAGCAATTCGGCATCCAGACGCGCGGTGGGCGAGTCGGGCAAATCAGCGGCGCGCAACAAACTGGCAATGATCGTCATTTATTCACCTATCGCTGCCAATTGGTCGGCCTGGTACTCGGCCAGCAGCGGTTCGATCACCGCATCCACACCGCCCGCGAGAATTTCGTCGAGGGAGTACAGCGTCAGGTTGACCCGATGGTCGGTGACCCGGCCCTGGGCAAAATTATAGGTACGGATCCGCTCGGAGCGATCCCCCGAACCCACCAGCAATTTACGCTCGCTGGCGATGGCATTGGCCGCCGCGCTGGTCTGTTGGTCGTTGAGTTTGGCCGACAGCCAGGACATCGCTCGGGCACGGTTCTTGTGCTGGGAACGTTCTTCCTGGCACTCGACGACAATACCGGACGGCAAGTGCGTAATACGGATGGCCGAATCGGTCTTGTTGACGTGCTGACCACCGGCACCGGAGGAACGATAGGTGTCGACTCGCAGATCTGCCGGGTTGATCTCAATGGCTTCCTGCTCGTCCGGTTCGGGCAACACCGCCACGGTACAGGCCGAGGTGTGGATGCGGCCCTGGGATTCAGTGGCCGGAACCCGTTGTACGCGGTGCGCGCCGGATTCGAACTTCAATTTACCGTAAACGTTCTCGCCTTCGACCCGGGCGATGACTTCTTTATAGCCGCCATGTTCGCCTTCGTTCTCCGAAAGAATCTCTACCCGCCAACCACGTCGCTCAGCGTAACGCGAATACATGCGAAACAGATCGCCGGAGAAGATTGCCGCTTCGTCACCACCAGTGCCGGCACGGATTTCGAGGAATACGTTGCGCCCGTCGTTCGGATCCTTGGGCAGCAGCATGCGTTGCAGGCTGGCTTCGATTTCGATCAGTTGCTCTTTGGCTTCGCGGACTTCTTCCACGGCCATTTCGCGCATGTCCGGGTCGCTGTCCTTGAGCAGCGCCTGAGCCCCTTCGAGGTCGCCCTGCACTTTAAGCAGCTGTTTATAGGTGCCAACGATCGGCTCGACTTCCGCATATTCCTTGGAATAGGTGCGGAACTTGTTTTGATCGGAAATGACCTCGCCGTCGCCAAGCAGGGCGGTCAATTCCTCGAAACGGTCCTGGAGGATGTCCAGCTTATTGAGCAGTGACGCTTTCATTGCGGTTTCTTATCCGAAAAGCTATCCGATGAGCCCTCACCGAGGGCAAAGAGTTCCTGGGCCATGGCCAGCGCATCGAGGCGGCCTTCGGCAGAGAGCTTTTTCAATTGCACGCTCGGGGCGTGCAAGAGTTTGTTGGTCAGGCCACGGGCCAATTGCACCAGCACGTCTTCAGCGCTGCTGCCATTGGCGAGCATGCGCTGGGCTTTCTGCAATTCTTCGTCGCGCAGGCGCTCGCTTTGTTGACGATAGGCCTTGAGCACATCCACCGCCGCCAGTTCGCGCAGGCGAACCATGAAATCTTCGGCACCGACCGACACCATCTCTTCGGCGGCTTGGGCAGCGCCCTGTCGGCTCTTGAGGTTTTCGGCGACCACTTCATGGAGATCGTCGACGCTATACAGATAAACGTCGTCCAATTCGCCGACTTCCGGCTCGATATCCCGAGGAACGGCGATATCCACCATGAAAATCGGCTTGTGCTTGCGCAATTTCAATGCACTTTCCACCGCCCCTTTACCGAGAATCGGCAACTGGCTGGCGGTGGAACTGATGACGATGTCACTGCGCACCAGTTCTGCCGGGATGTCCGAGAGCAGCACTGCGTGGGCGCCGAACTGCTCGGCCAGGATGCTTGCGCGCTCCAGGGTGCGGTTGGCGACGACGATTCGCTTCACCCCCAGCTCATGCAGATGGCGGGCGACCAGGGTAATGGTCTCGCCGGCGCCGATCAGCAAAGCCTGGCTGCGTTGCAAATCACTGAAAATCTGTTTCGCCAGGCTGACCGCGGCAAACGCCACGGATACCGGGTTTTCGCCGATGGCGGTATCGGTTCGCACCTGTTTGGCCGCATTGAACGTGGCCTGGAACAGCCGTCCGAGCAGCGGACCGATGGTGCCAGCCTCGCGAGCGACAGCGTAGGCCGATTTCATCTGACCGAGAATCTGCGGTTCACCCAACACCAGCGAATCGAGCCCCGAGGCCACGCGCATCATGTGACGAACTGCCGCATCATCTTCATGCACATAAGCGCTCGCGCGCAGCTCGTCGAGGCTCAAATGATGATAATCGGCCAGCCAGCGCAACACGATGTCAGCCGAAAGGTGATCCTGTTCTATATACAGTTCACTGCGATTGCAGGTGGAGAGGATCGCAGCTTCGCGGCTGTCGGTGAGTCGGCAGAGCTGCTGCAAGGCCTCAACCAGCTGCTCAGGGGTAAAGGCCACGCGCTCGCGGACGTCTACTGAAGCAGTCTTGTGGTTAATACCGAGTGCAAGGAAGGCCATTCAAGGTCGCTGATGGTGACGTGAAGCCGACAATTGTCCTACTTCGACAGAGCCAGAACAACCACTCGATATCTATCGCTCCTGTAAGAGCTGCCGAAGGCTGCGATCCGTTCGCGTTTACAAGGGCGCCGCGCCTATGGGGATTGCCCGCGCGGGTAAATTGGCCGGGCGGTTATGTTTGGCCCAAGGCTTGTGTCATGATGATCCGACCGCAGGTTAGTCGTCCTCTTCCTATATGAATAGATCTTCCGCGTTGCTCCTCGCTTTTGTCTTCCTCAGCGGCTGCCAGGCCTTGGCGCCCGTTTCGTCGGACGGTACGCCGCCGGTCGAAGACAGCACTCCGGCCCCTGAAAAGCCCAAGGTTTACAGCTCGTTCAGTGAAGAAGCCGTCTTCAGTCTGTTGAGCGCCGAATTGGCTGGCCAGCGCAATCGCTACGACATTGCCCTGGACAACTACGTGACCCAGGCCATCAATACCCAGGATCCGGGCGTCTCCGAGCGGGCATTTCGCATTGCCGAGTATCTGGGTGCCGATCAGGCTGCCCTCGACACCGCACTGGTCTGGGCGAAAAACGCCCCGGACGATCTCGAGGCGCAACGGGCGGCGGCGGTGCAACTCGCCCGCGCCGGGCGTTACGACGACTCCATGGTCTATATGGAGAAAGTCCTGCAAGGCAAAGGCGACACACATTTCGATTTTCTCGCCCTGTCCGCAGCCGATACCGACCAGGACACGCGCAACGGTCTGATGAAAGGTTTTGACCGCTTGCTGCAGCGCCATCCGCACAACAACCAGCTGATTTTCGGCAAGGCCTTGCTGCTGCAACAGGACGGCGATGCCAAGGGCGCCCTGACCCTGCTCGAAGACAATCCGCCGGACGAGGGCGAAATAGCGCCGATCCTCCTGCGCGCGCGCCTGCTGCAAGGGCTCAACCGTGGCGATGAGGCCTTGCCGCTGCTGCAAAAAAGCATCAAGAAATACCCGGACGACAAACGCCTGCGCCTGACCTACGCGCGCATGCTGGTTGAGCAGGACCGTATGGACGATGCCAAGGTCGAATTTTCGAGCCTGGTGCAGCAATACCCCGAAGACGACGAACTGCGTTATTCCCTGGCCCTGGTCTGCCTGGAAGCCAAGGCGTGGGACGAGGCCAAAGGCTACCTGGAAGATTTGATCGCTCGGGAAAGCCATGTCGACTCGGCACACCTGAACCTGGGGCGCATTGCTGAAGAGCGTAACGATCCGCAGGGCGCACTGATCGAATACGCCCAAGTCGGGGCTGGCAACGATTACCTGCCGGCGCAATTGCGTCAGGCCGATATTCTGATGAGCAATGGCAAGACCGCCGAAGCCCAAAGCCGTCTGGCGGCGGAGCGCGGTGAGCAACCCGATTACGCGATCCAGTTGTATCTGATCGAAGCCGAAACCTTGTCTGCGAACAAACAGGGCGACACGGCCTGGAAAGTCTTGCAGCAAGCCTTGCAGCAATTCCCGGACGATCTGAATCTGCTGTATACCCGGGCCATGCTGGCAGAAAAACGCAATGACCTGGCGCAGATGGAAAAAGATCTGCGACTGATCATCAAGCGCGACCCGAACAATGCGATGGCGTTGAACGCCCTCGGCTACACCCTGTCCGACCGCACCACACGCTACGCCGAAGCCAAGGCCTTGATCGAACAGGCGCACCAGATCAACCCGGAAGACCCGGCAGTCCTCGACAGCCTCGGATGGGTCAATTTCCGCCTGGGTAACCTTGATGAAGCCGAGCGGTATTTGCGCCAGGCGCTGGAGCGCTTTCCCGATCAGGAAGTGGCCGCGCACCTGGGCGAAGTCCTGTGGGCCAATGGCAAACAACGCGAAGCCAAGCAAATCTGGAGCAAGTTCCTCAAGGAACAGCCCGACAGCCCTACCCTGCGCAGCACCATCAAGCGCCTGACCGGATCAGAGACTCTTTAAGATTATGTTTTTGCGCCACCTGATTATTTTCAGCTTTATCGCCCTGCTCGCCGGTTGCGCGGGCTTCGTTGCCCGCGAATCGGTCCAGGGTCAAGGCAACAAGGCCCAATGGCGCGAGCACAAACAGCAACTGACCGGCCTCGACGGCTGGCAGATCAACGGCAAAATCGGCATCCGCGCGCCAAAGGATTCGGGCAGCGGCACGTTGTTCTGGCTGCAACGCCAGGATTACTACGACATCCGCCTCTCCGGCCCGCTGGGTCGTGGCGCGGCCCGCTTGACCGGTCGCCCGGGCAAAGTCTCGCTGGAAGTGGCCAATCAGGGTCGCTATGACGCGCCGACCCCGGAAGCCCTGGTTGAAGAACAACTGGGCTGGAAATTGCCGGTGTCCCATCTGGCGTGGTGGGTTCGCGGGCTCCCGGCCCCGGGCAGCAAAAGTCGCCTGACCCTCGACGTCGACAGCCGCCTGGCCAATCTCGAACAGGATGGCTGGCAGGTTGAGTACCTCAGTTATGCCGAGCAAAACGGCTACTGGCTGCCCGAGCGGATCAAACTGCACGGCACCGACCTTGATGTCACGTTGGTGATCAAGGAATGGCTACCACGCAAACTGGGGCAGTGAACATGACCGCGCCACGCCTGACATTGCCCTCGCCCGCCAAGCTCAACTTGATGCTGCACATCCTCGGTCGCCGTGAAGACGGTTACCACGAGTTGCAGACGATTTTTCAGTTCCTCGATTACGGCGATGAAATCACCTTCGCGGTTCGCGACGATGGCGTGATTCGGTTGCACACCGAATTCGCCGACGTCCCTCACGACAGCAACCTGATCGTCAAAGCGGCAAAAAAACTTCAGGAACAATCCGGTTGTTCGCTGGGTGTCGACATCTGGATCGAAAAAATCCTGCCCATGGGCGGTGGAATCGGTGGCGGAAGTTCGAATGCGGCGACCACATTGCTGGGCCTCAATCATCTCTGGCAACTGGGTTGGGATGAGGATCGGCTGGCTGCGGTGGGCCTTACGCTTGGCGCCGACGTCCCGGTTTTCGTGCGTGGCCACGCGGCTTTCGCCGAGGGCGTGGGGGAGAAACTCACCCCTGTAGAGCCCGAAGAACCGTGGTATCTCGTGCTGGTGCCGCAAGTATCTGTAAGTACAGCAGAAATTTTTTCAGATCCACTGTTGACACGTAACACTCCTCCCATTAAAGTGCGCCCCGTTCCCAAGGGAAACAGTCGAAATGACTGCTTGCCGGTGGTAGCAAGGCGTTATCCAGATGTACGTAACGCATTGAATTTGTTAGGTAAATTTACCGAAGCAAAACTCACCGGAACTGGAAGTTGTGTGTTTGGGGGCTTCCCAAGCAAAGCTGAAGCTGATAAAGTCTCGGCCCTTCTGACAGAGACCCTTACAGGGTTTGTAGCAAAAGGAAGCAACATTTCGATGTTGCATCGCAAGCTGCAAGGCCTGCTCTAAAAGGAATCGAGTACTGGGTACTCGTTGCAACAGATACAGGGGCGTCGCCAAGCGGTAAGGCAGCAGGTTTTGATCCTGCCATGCGTTGGTTCGAATCCAGCCGCCCCTGCCATTTTCCTATACTCATCCAGGTTACCCTCAGCCTTCAGGTACTGCGCGTGTCCAAGATGATGGTCTTTACGGGGAACGCTAACCCCGATCTGGCTCGGCGTGTTGTACGTCAGCTGCATATCCCTCTCGGTGACATCTCTGTCGGTAAGTTTTCCGACGGCGAAATTACTGCCGAGATCAATGAAAACGTTCGCGGTAAAGACGTCTTCATTATTCAGCCGACTTGCGCTCCGACCAACGATAACCTGATGGAACTGGTAGTGATGGCTGATGCCTTCCGCCGCTCCTCGGCTACTCGTATCACTGCTGTTATTCCTTACTTTGGTTATGCCCGTCAGGATCGCCGTCCGCGTTCCGCACGTGTGGCTATCAGCGCGAAAGTCGTTGCTGACATGCTTACCGTAGTCGGCATCGACCGTGTTCTCACGGTTGATCTGCATGCTGACCAGATTCAGGGCTTCTTCGATATTCCGGTAGATAACATCTACGGCTCCCCGGTACTGGTGGATGACATTGAAGATCAGCGCTTCGAAAACCTGATGATCGTGTCCCCGGACATTGGTGGCGTCGTGCGTGCACGGGCTGTTGCCAAATCCCTGGGCGTGGATCTCGGGATCATCGACAAACGCCGTGAAAAAGCCAATCACTCTGAAGTGATGCATATCATCGGTGATGTCGAAGGGCGTACCTGTATTCTGGTCGATGACATGGTCGATACCGCCGGCACTCTGTGCCACGCGGCCAAGGCCTTGAAAGAGCATGGCGCTGCCAAGGTTTTCGCCTACTGCACGCACCCTGTGCTGTCGGGTCGGGCGATCGAAAACATTGAAAATTCCGTGCTGGACGAGCTGGTGGTGACGAACACCATCCCGCTGTCCGCTGCAGCACAAGCCTGCGCGCGTATCCGCCAACTGGATATCGCACCGGTAGTTGCCGAGGCGGTCCGCCGCATCAGCAATGAAGAATCGATCAGCGCGATGTTCCGTTAAGGGCCCTGCCCTTTTCATTACATCTCGTTGACGAAAAGCGCCCCGCCCCGGCATTCCTGTCGGGGCGGGGCTTTTTTGCCCATATCGCCTTTAGCGCTGGTCGCAAACGCTGGGGCGAATGTGGTTATTTTGGAGATACAACATGAACGATTTTACTCTGAATGCTGAAGTGCGTTCCGACCTGGGGAAAGGTGCGAGCCGCCGCCTGCGTCGTCTCGCAAGCCTGGTTCCAGCTGTAGTTTACGGTGGCGAAAAAGCCCCTGAATCCATCAGCATGCTGGCTAAAGAAGTTGCCAAACTGCTCGAAAACGAAGCGGCTTACAGCCACATCATCGAGCTGAACGTTGGCGGCACCAAGCAAAACGTAATCATCAAAGCTCTGCAGCGTCACCCGGCCAAAGGCCACGTGATGCACGCTGACTTCGTACGTGTAGTTGCCGGCCAAAAGCTGACCGCTATCGTTCCTGTGCACTTCATCAACGAAGCTGCTCCAGTGAAGAAAGGCGGCGAAATCTCGCACGTTGTTTCTGAAATCGAAGTGACCTGCCTGCCAAAAGACCTGCCTGAATTCATCGAAGTTGACCTGGCTAACGCCGAAGTCGGCTCGATCATTCACCTGTCCGACCTCAAAGCCCCTAAAGGCGTTGAGTTTGTTGCTCTGGCTCACGGTAACGACCTGGCTGTTGCCAACGTTCACGCTCCACGTGTTGCTCCAGAAGCTACTGAAGGCGCAGCAGAGTAATTTCACTCTGTTCGCCGGAGTGACCGGAAACATCGCGGACTAGAGCGTAGCGAGAAAGCGGGCGAGAACGCGGAGTTTACATAATGGTAAATGAGCACTTGTCGTCCACTTTCGCCGCACTCCCTGATTGCGGCGATGTTATCCACCACTCCAAGGAAGGGCCCCTATCGTGACTGCCATCAAACTGATCGTTGGCCTGGGAAATCCAGGCGCTGAATACGAACAGACCCGGCATAACGCAGGGGCCCTTTTTGTTGAGCGCATCGCGCAAGCACAAGGTGTAAACCTTGTGGCCGATCGCAAATATTTCGGCCTGACCGGGCGCTATTCGCATCAGGGTCAGGATGTTCGTCTGCTGATTCCCACCACCTACATGAACCGCAGCGGCCAAGCCGTCGCGGCACTTGCCGGTTTCTTCCGCATCAAGCCTGAAGAAATCCTGGTGGCACATGACGAACTCGACCTGCCTCCGGGCGTTGCCAAGCTCAAACAGGGCGGCGGCCATGGCGGTCACAACGGGTTGCGCGACATCATTGCGCAACTGGGTAATCAGAATACCTTTCACCGCTTGCGGCTTGGCATTGGCCACCCGGGCGTTGCCAGTATGGTTTCAAATTTCGTCCTGGGTCGTGCGCCACGCGCCGAACAGGAAAAACTCGATGCCAGCATCGACTTTGCCCTCGGCGTGCTGCCGGATATCCTCGCCGGTGAATGGAACCGCGCGATGAAAAACCTGCACAGCCAGAAGGCCTGACTCTTACCCGAGGGGAAACACCATGGGATTCAATTGCGGCATCGTCGGCCTGCCTAACGTCGGCAAGTCCACCCTGTTCAACGCCCTGACCAAATCCGGGATCGCGGCCGAGAACTTCCCCTTCTGCACCATCGAGCCGAACACCGGTATCGTGCCGATGCCGGATCCGCGCCTGGAAGCCCTGGCGGCCATCGTCAATCCCAAGCGCATCCTGCCGACTACCATGGAATTCGTCGACATCGCTGGCCTGGTTGCCGGCGCCTCGAAAGGTGAAGGCCTGGGTAACAAATTTCTCGCCAACATCCGCGAAACCGATGCCATCGCCCACGTGGTCCGCTGCTTCGAAGACGAGAACGTGATTCACGTCTCCAACAGCGTCGACCCGAAACGTGACATCGAAATCATCGACCTGGAGCTGATCTTCGCCGACCTCGACAGCTGCGAGAAGCAACTGCAGAAAGTTGCCCGCAACGCCAAGGGTGGTGACAAGGACGCGGTGGTCCAGAAAGGCCTGCTGGAACAACTGATCGCTCACTTCACCCTCGGCAAGCCAGCGCGCACGCTGATGAAGAACATGGGCGCCGACGACAAAGCGGTGATTCGTGGTTTCCATTTGCTGACCACCAAGCCGGTCATGTACATCGCCAACGTCGCTGAAGACGGTTTCGAGAACAACCCGCTGCTGGACATCGTCAAAGCCATCGCCGAAGAAGAAGGCGCCATGGTGGTTCCGGTCTGCAACAAGATCGAAGCCGAAATCGCCGAGCTGGATGATGGCGAAGAAAAAGACATGTTCCTCGAAGCCCTGGGTCTTGAAGAGCCTGGCCTGAACCGCGTAATCCGCGCTGGCTACGAAATGCTGCACCTGCAGACCTACTTCACCGCCGGCGTCGAAGAAGTCCGCGCCTGGACCGTCCGCGTGGGTGCTACCGCACCACAAGCCGCCGGCGTGATCCACACCGACTTCGAAAAAGGCTTCATCCGCGCCGAAGTCATCGCCTACGACGACTTCATTCAGTACAAGGGCGAAGCCGGCACCAAGGAAGCCGGTAAGTGGCGTCTGGAAGGCAAGGACTACATCGTTAAAGACGGCGACGTGATGCACTTCCGTTTCAACGTGTAAAGGCTTCTACTGAACCTGAAACTGGCCTGAAGCCCTTGTTTTTACAGGGGGCTGCCAAATATCTAGAGCTCAGTGCGGTTCAGCAAGGGTGATAGTGTTCTAGAGAAAAGCGGGGTAGCATCAGGGGTATCACGATTTCTGGATGGGGGTATTTTCTTCATCTCTCACGGATGCCTAAAGGCCTAAAGGCCTAAAGGCCTAAAGACCTAAAGACCTAATCACAGACGCTAAAGTACGCACTGCAAAGCCCGCTGCCGCCCCTTACAAGCTTGGGGATGGCGGCGGGCTTTTTCTTTTGGTGCAGCCAAGCGGTAGCAAGCTATGGCGATGGAAATTTTGACTCGATGGCAAGGAAAATGTTTTTGCTATCGACTCTTACCCAGAGATTGGTCTTGCCGAGGCGCGCTCAGAACGTGACGCAGCTCGCAAACTGACGAAGCTTGGAATCAACCCAGCCCAACACAGAAAAGACGGCAAAAAGCGCAATATTGACGCTGCTGCCGAGCGTAAAAGGGCCATGGAAAGCTCCTTTGCAAAGGTTTCAGCTGCTTACCTTGACCATGTTAAGTCGAGCTACACACCGGGCTCCTTCCGCTGCAAAGAGTTCAAGCACCTGAATTCGCGTCGCTTCCGTCACCGGTCGCATGCCTGAGCGTGACGTGATGCTTCTGTACTTCACCCACACCACCGGCATCCGCGTGACTGAACTGGTCTTGCTGGAGGTGGGCAATGTGCTCTATCCAAGGGGGGCGATCAGGCCAGAGGTTTACTTGCGGGCCGAGATAACCAAAGGCTGCCGCCCTCGACATATCTGCCTGACGCATCTAACGGTCTCCGGTGGCTGCCCACCCCCGGAGCCCCTCGCATTGTCGGTTTCAGCTGTAGGTGTGCACGCTGACTTCGAACGCCTCCTGGGTCGGCGGGGCGACTATCAGGGTGCCGATCCTGGCCAGCTCGCGTTGGATATAGCCGTTGGCCGCATCGGCATTCTGGTTGGCCTCCGTCTCCCAGACGGTGGTCGAAACGGCTTTTCCGGTCCTCGCATCGGTCAACAGCAAGGCGCTGACGAAACCCTTCTGCTGCCTGGCTACCGGGAGCACGTAGTCGCGGTAGACGGCGGTGGCTTCCTCAAGCTTCCCGGATTGGATCTGAATACTCATGACTCTGGCGAACATGTTGGATTTCCTGTGAAGTTGAAAAATGAATGACTGAGATACAAAAAAACTTGCTCATGCACCCCTCGGCGACACGCCGGCCGCCTCGACGCGACGCCTCGTCAGCAAGGCGATGCCCGGCGGGATGGCCAGCCAGACGCCGGACATGGGCATCAGCACGATGCCCAGGGCCGCGAGCAGCAGCAGGCCGACACCCACCGCATGCAGCGTGGCCGTGTCATCGCGCCGTTCGAGCGACGTCACGGTCAGCGCCAGCAGGGCAAGCAGCGCACCGAACATCACGAACCACACTGCCACTCCCTTGCGCGGATCGCGGTTGATGCTGTCGAAAATCCCAAGGTGGAGGATGTCGAGCAGTGGGTCGGCAAACATGAATCCGGCGGCGAGGGTGTGCAGGACGGCAACCCCCATCAAACAATGGCCGATCCAGGCCCTGGGGGTGTGAGAGCGTTCAGACATGACGTGACTCCTTGAAGGATGAATGGATCCAGGGGGTTAGGGTGACCACCTCGGCGCCCAGGGCTTTCAACAGCTGGCTGATGCCCAGGAATGCCCGGTCGAAATACGGCAGCTCCGGTGGCACGGCGATCAGGGACTGTGTGAGGACCTGGCGATGTGCGGCCGTCAAGACCGGAAAGGCAGAGCGGTTCGCGAAGTCGAAGCGGGCCTGCCGGAACGGCTCGATCTGCCAGGTCCGTATCGCGGCGAGGGCCGGCATCAGCTGCTGTTCGAAATCGGCATCCGACAGGCTGGGCGAGATCAGGCCGAGATCGACATAGGCCTGGCGCAGCGGTGTGCTGTCGCCACCCGCCACCTCACTCAGGCCTATACACCAGACCCGGGCGATCCTGTCGGTAAAGGCCGACGACAACGGCTTGGTGCAGCCGAAATCGATCACCCCTAACTGGCCATCCGGCATAAACAGGAAATTGCCGGGATGAGGATCGGCATTCAACCGGTGCCATCCGAACACGCTGTGCATAAACCAGTCGAATAGGCACTGGCCCGCACGGTTGCGCGCCGCCTGGCCGGGTTGGGTGGCCAGCCAGGCATCGAGGTGCAGGCCGCCCACCGCCTGCATGGTCAGCACGCGCCGGGTGGTGTGGCTGAGCACCGGCTGCGGCACCACCACATCCGCCAGCCGCGCATGCTCGCCGAACCATTGCAACTGCCCGGCCTCATGGGTGTAGTCGACTTCCTCGGCCAGCCTGTGTTCGATGTCGGTCATGATCCGGTCGACGATGTCGTGGCCGGGCAGCAGGTCGGACGTCAGCCGCAGGCCCTGCAGCAGGTGGCGGATCAGGCCCATGTCGCTGCCGATGGAGGCCGCGATGCCGGGGTATTGCACCTTGACCACCACCCGTTCGCCACCGTGCAGCTCGGCATGGTGGACCTGGCCGAGACTGGCCGCGGCGAAGGCCTGCGGGTCGAAGCGCTGGAACAGGTCGTCGGCGTCCCGCGAGAACTCCTGGCGGAAGACTTTATGCACCAGGGCTCGGTTGAGTGGCGTGGCCTGGTGGAAGCCGCGCGCCAACTCGCGGCGCACCCCCTCCGGCAGCAGGCTGGCTTCCATGCTCAGCAGTTGCGAGGCCTTGAGCGCCGTGCCCTTGAGCTGGTTGAGGGCACCAAAGAGGATGCGGCCCAGTTCGGCTTCATGTTCGGCTTGGCGCGCATCGACTTCACCCGGTGCCGGTTTTCGGCGCACCAGGTGACCCAGGTGGGCCACGCCGGCCTGGGCGACGGCCAGGCCGGTGATGGCGCCCCGGGCCATACGCCCGGTGCGGAGTTTGGGATCAGTGGCCATGGGACTTCCTTCGGTGCGGCATGTCAGTGAGGGTGCGACGGCAGCTCATACAGAAGCCCCCATCATCCGCGGCCAGGCCTGGTACAACCCGACCAGATGCACCAGCCCGACCAGCATGCACACCCCCGAGCTCCACAGCAGGAACGGCGTGACAGCGGCCCGGGTGAACAGTATCAGCGGAACTATGGCCAGGCCGCGCACCAGGTAGACGGCCGTCAGCGCGCACATCACCTGGGGCACCCAGGGCAGCGCCAGACGGAGTCCACCTGCCGCCAGGGCATAGGCCGCCCACAGCCCCGGCACCGCCGCGATGCCGGCCGTCACCAGGGACGGATACACCCGGCCGGCGTCGGCCGCACGGGCAAAACGTTCGCCTGCGCCGAAAAACCGGTACCAGGGCCCGCCACCGAGGATGATCATCAGGTGCAGCAACGAGGCCACTGCACTGAGGCCGGCGGCCAGCACCAGCATCGGGTTGAGGGGATTTCCCATGTCCATCAGCGCTTGACCAGCGGACGGGCGAGCTTGACCAACTCGATCAGCGACGAGCCGTTCTGCATCAGGCGCGAGAACTGGCTGCGCAGCAGAAACCCGCCCAGCTCCGACAGCTTGTTGAGCAGGCCGCTTTCCAGGGTCTGCGCCAGCACCGCCAGGGTGAGGTCGACCAGCCGGGTGGTGTCGGAGAACTCGTCCGAGCTGTCGTTGAGCCAATAGACCACCACCGTGAACAGGTAGTCGGCGAAAAGGCCGCCAATAAGCGGCTTGAAGTCGCAGGCGGCGATGCTGCCGTCGGCCTCGGCGGCCTCGAGAAACCCGGCCACGGCCTCCTTGATGGCGCGCTTGCCCGGCAGGGTATCGCCCATCAGCAACATCGGCGACTTGCCCACCAGGGCTCGGGCGAGGGCCACGAACTCGCGATCGGGCAGCAGCAGTTCCAACAGCGCATCGACGAGACGCTGCAGGCGTTCTTGCAGGCTGAAACTGTCGAACCCAGCCGTGGCCAGGGTCTCGGCGAGGGCGTCGGCCAGGACCTGCTCGAAATAGCCCAGTACCAGCTTTTCCTTCGTGGAGAAGTACTTGTAGATGGTGGCATCGCCCAGGCCGGCAGCACGGGCGATCTGCTTCATGCTGGTGCCGTCGAAGCCGTGCACCGACATCAACTCGACGGCGGCCTGCAGGAGAAGCCGCTGGTTTTGCTGCTGCTTGGGTTTCATAGATTTATGTACTCACTATCATTTAAACGAGAATATACACGTGATTATCGATAGTTCGTATCGTTTTATCTGAAAGGCCAATCGCAGACCACACCCTGCAGACGATGTTTCTCAAGACTGCGCAGGCCCCACTGACGCGCGTGAAAGTCGCTTCTTTGCTGTCGGTGGCGTCGCCAGTCCTGCTGATAATCGGGATTGCGGCGCAGGTATTTCCAGGCCAGCGGGGGACGGCACGTCCACCAAGCTGAGCGTGTCCTTGCGCCGTTGGCTCAAGGCGCGGTCCGCCACGCTCGGTTCGGTGCGGCCCGAAGGGTGGTTATGGGCGAAGATCACTGCAGCAGCGTTGTGCGCCGGCGCGGCTTTCACCACCTATCCGCCGATTTGGCATCGTTGCCATGCCCTTGGAGTTGCTGGCCAGCTAATGTTCCGCGAAGGAGTAGAGGTTTTGGAGACGAAAGGCGCTTGGGTCCGCGTTACCAAGCCCTACTCGGTGTGATCCGGAATATCGATAGGGTGGGACTCCTCAACAGCCTGTTCGGAATCTGGGGGTATGCTGCCGAGCTATGCAAGAATGATTGTATTGGCAATCATTACAGGGATTGAAGAGCATGCCATTTCCTCTCAAACGTCGTCTGGTTTTGCTTGATGTCATTGCCATGAGGTCCAGGATCATCGCAGGGCTTGAACACCTGGAAAGACATACGTCAGGCATGGCACGCCAGGTCGCCAGCGTTGTCGTGAAGTGGGCACACAGGATTTTCAGCACGTGAGCCTGGATACAACCAAAGACGCTTCCTTCGCCTATCAGGCGGTGTACCGCTATCTGGTCGAGTTGATCGAGACCGCCAATTCGGAACGTGAGCAAAAATTACCGTCCTTACGGCAACTGGCTCGGCGCCTGAACGTGTCGGTGTCGACGACCAAGTACGCCTATTCCCTTCTCGAAGACGAGGGGCGGATTTATGCCAAACCCAAATTCGGTTATTTCACCAAGGCGAGGCCGGCCCCTTTATTAAGGGAGGGCTCGCCCAATCTGTTGGACAACGTATTCTCCAACGCACGCCAGCCGGGGATGCTGGCCCTTAGCAGCGACGCGCCGGCTATGCTGTTGTCGCTGGAAAACCCACTGTTGATGATGGAGCGCGAACTGGCTCGGCAATATCCGCGCTCCCATGCGCCACTCTATCAGCCGTTCGGCGAGCCCGAGTTGCGCAGCGCTCTGGCCGATCGCTACACCAGTTCCACGTACCGCTACTGGCAGGCCGAGCATGTGTATATCGGCTCGGACCTGCGCAGTGTGCTGGAGTTGTCCCTCAGTGCCCTGAATCTGGGTGGCACTGTGGCGCTGGTGGAATCGCCGTGCTCGTGGGCGATCCTGCGCCAGTTGCAGGCGGCAAAGATTCGCGTGATCGAAGTGCCCCTCGGCGAGGATGGACGTTTCAACCTGCCCGCACTCAATGAGCTGCTCAGGCGTGAGCCCATCCGGCTGGCGGTGCTGTCATCGACCGTGAATATTCCCCAGGGCAACTTGATGCCGGCGCAGGATAAACAACAGATCTGTCGCTGGCTGGCGGAGCGGGATGTCTGGCTGTTCGAAAACGATAGTTACGGCGAGTTCTATTTTTCCCCCATGCCTGCCCGCTATCGCGATTTTGCCGATCCGGAAAAAGTGCTGGTGTTCTCGACCTTCGACAAGATCATCGGCTCGGAAGCGCCCTACGGTTATGTACTGTGTCGCCAACATGGGCCTCAGTTACATCGGCTATTCCTGGAACGGGCATTTCGCCTGTCGCCGATCCGTCAGAAAGCGATCGCCAAGCTCTTCAGTTCCAAGCGCATCGACCAGCATCTGATAGTGCTGCGGGCCATGCTGCTGGACCGTATGAAACGGATGAAGGTCCTGCTGGAGGAACAGGGTGATGGCCAGTTACGAATTGTCGCCCCGCAAGGCGGCGCGACCTTCTGGCTCGAGGCCATACATCCTGTGGATATGCGACGGGTGTTCGAGCGCTTGCTGGCCCAGCGCATCGTTATCGCCCCCGGGGAAATCTTCAGCCAGCAAGGGGCCTGGCGGCATCACGTGCGCCTGAGCTACACCCTCGACTGGAGCAAGGATATTCCCTTGGCCCTGAAGAAACTGACCCAGGCTATCAATGATGAGTCCTAGCCATGCCTAGAGCCCATAGCAATGCCGTGACTCAGGGAATCGGCCATCGCGCACCTCTTCGGCAAAACGCTCACAAGCGTCGCGAATCACCGCGCCGACATCGGCGTACTGTTTGACGAATCGCGGTACCTGCTCGCCGCCCAAACCCAGCACGTCTTCGGTCACCAGCACCTGGCCGTCGCAGGCCGGTGAGGCGCCGATGCCAATGGTGGGCATTTTCGAATCCAGAGTAATTTGCCGGGCTACGCCTTCGGCCACACCCTCGAGCAACAGGCTGAAAGCTCCGGCTTCGAGATTAGCCCGAGCATCTTCGGCAATTACCGCGCCGGTTTCGGCGGTCAGGCCCTGAGCCTTGAATCCCCCCATGACATTGACAAACTGCGGCATCAGCCCGACGTGGGCCATGACCGGAATACCGCGCGCCACCAGAAATTCGATGGTACCCGCCAGAGACTTGTTGGCTTCCAGCTTGACGGCATCGCAACCGGTACGCGCCAGGACCTGGGCGCAATTGCGAAAGGCCTGCTCGTTAGATTCCTGATAGCTGCCAAAAGGCATGTCGGCGATGACACAAGACAGACGTGTGCTGTCGACCACGGCCCGGGTGTGGCCGATGATTTCTTCGAGCTGCATGCTCAGCGTCGAGGCCCGACCATAGCCCACCATTGCAGTAGAGTCACCGACCAGAATGAAGTCGACGATAGGGTCGATCAGCCTGGCAATAGAGCTGGAGTACGCCGTCAGGGATACGATTTTCTGTTGGCCCTTCATTGCGACCAGTTGCGGAACCGTCAATCGTTTAGTGCGGGTATGAGTGCTCATAAGTGTCTTCCTGTGGTGATTGCCCCCCCCCCGGGGATTGGGGCGCCTATCGTTACTACCGACCGTGGAAAACTCAATGTACAGATCTGCGCTAAAAAGCAACCCAGATGCATTGTCTGGTTGTCCCGCCCGGTAATTGGATGGACCTGCCAGCTCATACCTGATGGCATCATTCGAACGCATGCAGAAAGCTTCGGCATAAGTGCCAGCCACACCCCTTCGCGCCGAGCAGCCTGGGCATAGTGTTCCTGAATATCGGCTGTGTGTCGGCTGGATTGGGTGTACCGGACCGACGCTTGGCGCGCGGTGCTGCCTCATCGTCTGCGGCTGTCGGCAGGAACGGCGGCGCCCTGCGGCAGCCTGACCAACACCATTCGAATGGGGAAGTGGCGGGCGGCGTCCGACTTGCCCGCTTTGCTCAGGATTAGACTGAGGGTGAGGCTTTTCTGGTTCTGGGCAGGAAGATCGCCAACACCCCAAGCAACGGCAAGAACGAACACAGAAAGTACACGTACTCGATGCCGTGAATATCCGCCAGATGCCCAAGCAGCGCCGCGCCAATCCCGCCGAAGCCGAACATCAGGCCGAAGAACACTCCGGCAATCATCCCGACATTCCCCGGCACCAGTTCTTGCGCATACACCACGATGGCCGAGAATGCCGAGGCGAGGATGAAACCGATCACCACGCTCAAGACGCTGGTCCAGAACAGATCGACGTGGGGCAGCATCAGGGTGAACGGTGCGACGCCAAGGATCGAGAACCAGATCACCGCCTTGCGCCCGATCTTGTCGCCGATCGGCCCACCGAAGAAGGTCCCCGCCGCCACTGCGCCGAGAAACAGGAACAGGTGCAACTGCGAACTGGCCACCGACAGGTCGAATTTTTCAATCAGGTAGAACGTGAAGTAACTGGTGAGGCTGGCCATGTAGAAATACTTGGAGAACACCAGTAACCCAAGTACCACCAGTGCGCTGATCACCCGGCCTTTCGACAAGCCGTGAGTCGCTGCCTGACCTTGTTTGAGCTTGAACAGGTTCAGGTGGTTGGCGTACCAGCGACTGATCCGATACAGCACGAACAACGCAAACAGCGCGAACAATCCGAACCAGGCCACATGACCCTGACCGTAGGGAATGATAATCGCCGCCGCCAGCAGCGGACCGAAAGCCGAGCCCGCATTACCGCCGACCTGAAATGTCGACTGCGCCAAGCCGAAACGTCCACCCGAAGCCAATCGCGCCACACGAGAAGCTTCCGGGTGAAAGGTCGATGAGCCGACGCCGATCAACCCCGCCGCCAGTAGAATCATCGGGAAGCTACTGGCCACGGACATCATCAGAATGCCGATCAATGTGCAGACTGTACCGGCCGGCAATAACCAGGGTTTGGGATGACGATCCGTGTGGTAACCGACCCACGGCTGCAACAGCGAGGCCGTCAGTTGGAAAGTCAGGGTGATCAGACCGACCTGGGTGAAGGTCAGGCCATAGCTGGCCTTGAGCATCGGATAGATCGACGGCAATACCGCCTGAATCAGGTCGTTGATCAAATGTGCCAGCGCCACCGCGCCGATGATGCGCATGACCAGCGGGCTGCCTTGTGAAGTGGCGGGCGCCGACGTGGCGGCGGACTGAGTGTTGCTGATAGCCATGAGAGTTTCCGTACTGCGGATGGGTGCGCACTGGCAGGTCGGTCAATGTGCCATTTTCCGGTGCAGTAGCGCCATCCCCTTAGCCTGCTAACGACTTCAAAAAAAGAAGGTGATAGCGCAAAGCCATGGTCTGAATCTTGCCTTGTTTATCCGCTTCAACGCGGCCCCTTACAAAGGGAACCGAGAATGGGAAGTTTCGCTACAGAGTCGGCCTACAGAGCGGACCAAGGTGAACTTTCGAGGCCTTTTAGAAGGGCACAAGTCGCGGTCGCAATGACCTCGACGCACGCTAATGATGCGTGGTGTCCAGAGGAGTCATGGGGCATGCAGGCTTTTTTATCACCGGGGATCGGGCTGCTGGGGCGATTCGGCTTCGCCCGCAAATTTCAGTTGCTGTTTCTGCTGTTTATCCTGCCACTCGCGGGCAGTCTGTGGATGATCGGTCAGGATTATCGTGACAAGTTGAACCTGATCTCCGGCGAACGCGCCGGAGTTCGTCAATTGCTCGCCCTGGATGCGCTCGACAATCTGCTCACCGCCCAGCGTGACCGCGCCGCTCGTTGGCGCGCCACCGAAACCAATCGCCAGCCGACACCCGCAACCATCGCGGCGATGGCAGCGTTCGACGCGGTTCAGCCGGCCGTCGCCCAAGCCACCACGGACTTGGGCAATGCCCTGAAAACCGAAGGCGCCGAGGGCCAAACCCTCACCCGCTATCAGGCCCTGCAAACCGCCCTCACCGGCCTGGACTCGAAAAGCCTGAGCAGCGTCGGTTGGTGGCCGGACGGTTACGATCGCTTCACCAATGCCTTGAGTGCTCTGCAAGCCTTGCGCGAACAAATCGCCATGGACAGTCGCCTGACCCTCGCGCCCTGGCTGGAAACCTGGCTGCTGACGCAGATTTCCACCCAACACGCACCGGACCTGATCGAACGGGTCGGTCGCCTCGCCGCCGTCGGTCAGGCCTCAGTAGTGTCCGGGCAGTTCACCCTGCAAAGCCGCTTGCAACTGCGGGACTTGCGCAGCCGCATCGGCGATGCCCGGGAGCAGCTTGTTAAAACGGCTGGCCTGCTGGAAGCGCGTCTGCCCAGCGCCTTGCAAACCTGGGCCGGGCAATACCACGACAGCCTCAAACACCTGGACGCCGGTTTGAAAGTGCTGGACGAGGGCGTCTTCGGCGGCAGCATCAACCTCAAGCCGGAAGACTTTGAACGCAGTCTCGACGCCCTCCTCGGCGACCTCGCCTCGTTGCGCCAGCAATCGTTGGTTTCGCTGGATCAACGGCTGGATTATTACCACGGCTCGGCCATCCGCCAGTTCATCCTGGTGGCGACAGTTTTTGGCTGCCTGCTACTGGCTGCGTTGTACCTGTTCATCTGTTTGCAAGCTTCGATCCGTCGCAGCGCCAGCGGCATCACGCTACTGGCCGAAGCACTGCGTGACGGCAACCTGAGCCTGCAAGTACCGGTGCAGGGCCGCGACGAACTGGCGGCGATCAGCACCGCCCTGAATGTCGCCGTGGTGCAACTGCGCAACAGTCTGTTGGGGGTCGATCATGAAACCCTGCAACTGAGCAACGCGGTGCGCACCCTCAACGATCACTCCAGCGGCGCTCTCGGCGAAGTCGAGGCTCAGCAGTTGCAAATCAGCCAGATCGCCGCTGCGGCCACGCAACTGGCGGCCACCTCTCAAGGTGTCGCTCAGAGCTGCGAACAGGCCTCAGGCAGCGCTCAGCACACCCAGCGCATCGCCGCAGACAGCAGCCGCGACAGTCAACGCACGACGGCGAGTATTCAGCAGCTCAATCAGCGCTTGAACGACACTGCGGCGGCACTGGGTCGGGTCAGCGAGCAAGGGCAGCAGATTCAATTGGTGGTCGATACCATTCGCGGCGTGGCCGAGCAGACCAATCTGCTCGCCCTTAACGCCGCCATCGAGGCCGCACGGGCCGGCGAGCAAGGTCGTGGCTTTGCCGTAGTGGCCGATGAAGTGCGCAGCCTGTCGCAACGCACCCAGTCCTCCACCGCGCAAATCGCCGGCACCGTCGATAGCCTGCGCAGCACCGTCAATGAAGCCGTAAGCCTGATGGAAGCAGCCTGCGGCCAGGCCCAATCGGATGCGCAAGCTGTCACCGGTCTCGGCGAGCGACTGGGGCAAATCGCCAGCGCGGTGCAGAGCGTCACCGATACCCTGGCGCACATCGCCACCGCCGTCGAAGAGCAAGCGAACACCGCCGATGAAGTCAGCGGCAACATCCAGCAAGTCGATCAGGCCGCGGTGCGCTTACTTGAAGGCGCACGGGCGGTGAATCTGGCTGCGGACACCTTGAGCCAGGGCAGCAAGGCTTTGAGTGCGAATACCGGGAGATTTCAGCTTGGTTGACGCCCTCTCCTGGCCCGATTTTTCGGGTCAGCGGGATAAGCGGTTGAAAGTGTGGAGAAATATTTTAAATTTGCGCTTGACGCATCTTCGTTCCAGGTGAATAATGCGCGCCACTTGGCTACATAGCTCAGTTGGTTAGAGCATAGCATTCATAATGCTGGGGTCCGGGGTTCAAGTCCCTGTGTAGCCACCAAGTACCTGTTTCGTGATGTCTCTGGATGTCTACGAAGCTAACAAGAAGCCCGCCTAGTGCGGGCTTTCTTGTTTCTGGCTGTTCCTCCTTGTATCCCCCTATCCCTTCCCTCCGTGTATCCCACTGTGTATCCTCGACAAATAATTGAACCGAGGGGATACAAGTCAAATGAAGCGTTCAGAGATAAAGCGCCGCCCCCTATCCGACACCGCGCTGGCCGGGCTAGAGCCTGACGCCAAGGAATATCGCGAGCTCGATGGGAACAGTCTTTATTTCCGCGTGAAAACTGACGGTCAGAAATCCTGGCAGCTTCGCTACAAGAAGCCCGACGGAAAATGGTCATGGCTTGGGCTGGGCGGTTATCCCGATGTGAGCGGATCGGTGGCTAGGCAGAAAGCTGCCGAGCTGCGCGCCGACGCCGCTGACGGCAAGAACCCGATAGTCACAAAGCAGGCTCGCAAGAAAGCGGAAAGGAACATTGCCAGCGAGACATTCGAGCCGCTGGCGCGGGAGTGGTACACCTCACGGCTCACCAACTGGGACGCAGGCACGTCGAAGCGAATCATGGGCGCCTTCGAGCGTCATGTTTTCCCCGTGTTCGGTAAGCGCCCCTATGCAGAGATCACCCCGCTCGAATGGATGGAGTTTCTTCGTGGCATGGAGCAGCAGGGAATCCTCGAGCAGATGAGCCGGGTTCGCTCGTACTGCAGAGACGTCTACGACTTGGCCAGAGTGACCGGTCGCGCAACTCACAACCCGCTTGAAGGCCTTCAAAAATACCTCCAGTCAGGCAAGGCAGAGAACTACGCCCACGTGTCGCCGGATGAACTGCCGGGCCTGATCCGCGCCATCGCAGCTTATCCCCATGCCCACGACGTGCGCCTCGGCCTGCGCTTGCTGAGCCTGTTCGCTGTACGCCCCAGTGAGTTGCGCGAAGCACAGTGGTCTGAGTTCGACTTTGCCAAGAAGGTTTGGACAATCCCCGTCGAGCGCAAAGGCCGCAAGAAAGGACTTGAGCACCTGGTGCCGCTTTCGTCGCAAGCGATCGAGGCTCTGGAGGAACTACGCCAGTACACAGGCAGTTATCCACTCCTGTTTCCAGGCCGCAGCGACCACACCAAGCCGCGTAGTGACACCGTGTTTCTGATGGCGCTTCGTCGGATGGGATATGAGGGCCGACAAACTGGCCACGGCTTCCGGCATATCGCGTCGACGGTGCTCAATGAAAATGGATTTGATGAAAACCACGTCGAGGCCCAGCTATCGCACAAGAAGCCAGGCGTTGCGGGCGTCTACAACAAGGCCCAGTACCTGCCGCAGCGCGCGACGATGATGCAATGGTATGCAAACTACCTCGACGGCTTGGCCGGTGGAGTGGTTGTTCAAGGCGACTTTGGCAAGAGGGCCTGAACCGGGCCTTCCACTGTTCTCGTAGACGCATATAGACTGAAATCCGTTGCTGTTCGAATATCCAGTGATCGGGCAGACATAGCGTTTTGGCTGGCCTAGCTCGACGGAGCGAAAAGCGGACTTCCCATCCGCCTGGCCAGCCGATCTATTTTGCACGGGATCGCCTGGGAGGGTGTGAGGATGGCAAAGATTGATCGTGTAGAGGATTTGCCGGAGTGGTTCGACCTGGAGAAGTACCAAGGGTGTGAATTATTCGGCGCGGCAGAGTGGCTAGAACAGCTAGATCGTCGTCGCGATTTGCTAACACTGCACCCTGATTACAATTCGAGAGTAGTACACGACGGTTCGGCAACCTGGCTTGAATTTGTAATCGATTTCTGGAGGTCGGCAGTGTTGGAGCCGGCACGGGCGATTAGAGATGAACCCATAGGCAGCCCATCCAAAGGTAAATTCCGCGATTGGATGTCGCACGCTAGTAACCAGCCGATACGCTCTGTGTTCGTCATGGACCTATTCTGGCAAGCAGACAGAGATCTTGCTGCGGAGAGCGTCGGTTTGGCCACAAAGGGGATCAGTAGACGATGGAATGCCATCAACGGGTATACAATTTCTGACTTGGCGGAACATGCAAACACCCCGCTTTCGATAAATTATTACGATAACGAAGGTCGCCATTTCGGCGGTGGAAATACTGAAATTCCCATCTTACAGGTTGACCTTGGCGCATCTGACGCGGTGTTGAAAGAAGCATTTTCCATGTGGCTAAAGGACGCCCGATCAACCCATAAGCCTGTCAGCACAAAGCGCACCAAGCCTTTGTACGATCGCTGGGTACGCTATGGATTGCTCCCATATGTTGATTTGCTGATTTGGGAAATGGAAACGAACAGCCATATTCCTGATCGAGTGATGTCAACAGCCATAAGCCGTTATGACGCGGGCGAAGCAAATTTGAGAAAGACCGTTGCCCCGCTTGGCGACAGCTTAATGCGCGACCTATCAGAGATTCAGGCACTGGCTGCCGTCGAAGCCGCCATCAGAGCACAAGCCAAAACGGAAAGTTCCAGCGACTGAAACCTTCCGGAAAGTTCCGAGCGCAGGAACTCGGATCGAAAGCACTCACTTACATCCATAACCTGTCTCCCGTCGTCTACTGCTATTACGGGAAACAAAACATGCACGCACTCCACGCGCCTCAACTGCAGTCTGCTACTACCGCGAAGAACTTCGATCCAACCATCACCCTGATCCGCATGCCGGATCTTGAAGCCATCACAGGCCTCGCCCGCCCCACCGTATACAAACGCCTCAAGGACGATCCGACCTTCCCCCGCCCGGTGCCCCTGAGCAACAGCAAGTCACGCGGTTCGCCGGTGGGCTTCGTGCTGGCCGAGGTCCAAGCCTGGGTGCGCCAGCGCATCGCCCTGCGAGGGGAGGCTGCATAACATGAGCTCAAAAAAAATGGCCGACCAACAGGCCAGCCACGAAAATACTCACGTAGAGAATACCAGCGGAACAGCACAGCGCGCTCGTCTTTTGGAGTGGCTGCAAGTCAGGCCGATTGATACATTCACGGCAATCCGCGAGCTGAATATCGTTCGCCCTGGTGCTCGCATTAACGAGCTGCGCAGCCTGGGTCACAAGATCCTAACCCACCGACTCGACTTGACCGACGACCAAGGCCGCAGGCATCCACGCATTGCCCTTTACTACCTCAGCACCAACCCGCCAGCCGGGGTGACTGTATGAGCGCCCGCATCATTCCCTTCGCCTACGAAGGCCAGGCTGTGCGCTTCAATGCTGACGGCTGGATCAACGCCACTGAAGCTGCCACACGCTTCGGCAAACTGCCTCACGAATGGCTGCGCCTTCCCGAAACAGTTGCCTACCTGGAGGCCTTAGCTAAATGCGGGAAAATCCCGCAATTAGTCCGCACCCAGCGTGGCCGCAACGGTGGCACCTGGCTCCATCCCAAGCTGGCAGTAGCCTTTGCCCGGTGGCTTTCCGTGGACTTCGCCGTCTGGTGTGACGATCAGATCGACGCCCTGCTCCGCGGCGATCAAAGCACTTGGCAGCAGGCCCGTCAGCAATCGGCCGTCGGGTATCGCGGTCTGTGTGATGCGTTGGCGTTTGCCTGCGAAGAAAGCGGTAAAACTCCCCAGCGCCACCACTTCATCAACGAAGCCAGGCTTATCAATCTGGTAATCACTGGGCAGTTCGCCGGCCGCGACCGCGATCAACTCACGGCACATGAACTGGTGTTGGTTTCACTGATCGAGATCCGCGACGTACTGCTGATCGGCCAAGGCAAAGACTTCGCAGCCCGCAAATCCTCGCTGCTGCGCTACATCCAGAGCCTGCGCGCCAAGCATCTTCGGAGTGATGCCGCATGACGACTATCCTCATGCCCCACGATGAATGGTCTATAACTTCTCTTGCCAGCAGTCGTAGTCGTCGGTATGGTTTGCCCGTCGCTGCAAATTCAGCGACCGGGCGTAGGAACCCGATGAGCAAAAGGCGCAACAGCGCCCAGATAACCACTGCCGGCGTTTTTTTTCGTCTGCAGTTCTGTGTTATGGCGGCTGTGTGCGGGCAGGCTTCGGCCTGGCCGGGTTCCTTTTGCCCCGGTATTCCTACCCCGTGCACAGCTGCCACCCAATCCCGTAGGAAGGATCGTGGCAGCTCCTCTAAAGCAAAAGGAGCTCCGCATATGCACGCCCTCATTCCGTCCAAAATTCGCGCCTTTGCTCACCGCCGCATGGCGCTGAGCGCACTCCGCGCAAACTCGTCCCTGTCTGTCCGCCTCACTCAATACAACGCCCACATGGCCATTGTCCGGACCTTGGAAGCTGTAGGGGGTGCCGTATGACTTACCCTACCCAACCCCTCCGCGTCGTCCGCCGACAGTCCGCTTAATGAGTTGCGTGATGTGCAAGACATCCTTGTACTGCTGAGCCTGGCGCTTGCCATCATTGCCTCACCCTCCACGCCAATCCTTGTCGCCCGTGTCGCCGCTGTGATGGCCCAGCACACCGCCATGGCCTGGGCGGAACTCCTCGACGACGCGATCGCCGAGCAAGGGGGTGAAAAATGACCCGCCAGCTTTTGTCTTCGCTCTTCGCCGAGCGCGAGCACGCATCTTCGTGGTGGAGTGTCCTCAATCAATTGCGCATCTCCAACCAGCTGCCAGAGTGGGTTCGCACCAAAGTAGTTGGTAGTGATACCGACTATGAAGAGTCGATGCTCGAAAGAAGCATCGTCAATCATGCGCTGTTTGGCATCGACGAAATTCGAGCGGGAGACGACCTCCGGCCATGCGCCTTTGAGTATCAGAGTCTCATTGACCTGATGGAGTTGGAGCGCACCCGTTATCTGACCTGGTGGACCATGCTCAATGAAATGCGGGCGCGTAAACAGCTGCCGGAATGGGTTGTGACTAACCGCATAGGTCACGGCCCGGACCATGAGCAGTGGTCTGACAAAGCGGCCAAGGTCAACCACATGCTGTTTGGCCAACCACATGTTCGCCACTTGGCGACGCAGCTTCGGGTGCCTGAGGGGCCACGACCAGATTCTCGCCAGCGCACAGCGTCGCTGACTCCCGTGAATTGCTGATTCGATAAAGGTTTAAGCACATGAAGATTCAAAATGGCGCGCCAGCGTCAACGGGATCGGCTTGCCCGAAAAAAGCCACAGAGCTGTTTTATGTGACTCATCCAAAAGCGCTGAAGGCATTGCTTGGCCCGTTCCTCACGGAGTCTGACGCAGAGTGTGGCCGGATAGTGATGCGCAGTGCTGACGCCCAAGTGACGGCCTGTCTCGTTGAATCAATCGACGAGATCACTCACTGGCACGGCGTGAACAATGGTCGGGTTTGCCGGGCATTCGCTGGGAGCGCCAGTCATGGATGACGCGACGATCCTATTCCGTGAAGCGCTCCAGACCGTCTATGGCTCAATCGACTGGCTTCCCATAGCTGACGGCACCATCCACCGGTTCCGCGTTCCGGACGACAAGCCCGGCACTCTCAATGGTTGGTATGTCCTGTACCTGGACGGTATCGCCTCTGGTGCGTTTGGCAGTTGGAAGTCCGGAGGCGCCAGCACATGGTGTAGTCGGGAGCCTGTGGACGCCCAGGAGGCCGCACAGATCCGCGAGCGAGTTGATCATGCCAGGCGCCAGCGCGAGGCCGAGCAGCACCGGCGCCAGCAGCAGGCCGCTGAGCTGGCCAACCGCTGGTGGCGCAACGCACGTCGCGCCGCACCCGATCACCCCTATCTCGCCGCCAAAGGAGTTCGCTCCCACAGCCTGCGCCAGCGTGGCGCTGATCTGCTGGTACCGCTGTACCTCGATGGTCGCCTGGTCAATCTGCAGAGAATCGCCCCGGACGGCGCCAAGCGTTTCTTGCCTGGCGGCCGCGTGAAGGGCACCTACTCGCCGCTAGGCATCATCGAGCCCGGTTCCGTGCTCTGCATCTGCGAAGGGTGGGCGACGGGCGCCAGCCTCCACCAACACGGAGGCTATGTCGTCGCCGCTGCCATGAACGCGGGCAACCTGATTTCGGCGGCAATGGGCCTTCGCTCGCGCTACCCGGGCCAGTCAATCGTTGTCGCTGGCGACGATGACCGGCTCACCGACGGCAACCCGGGACGCACAGCGGCAAACGCAGCCGCGGCGGCAGTCGGCGGCCAAGTGGCTTTCCCCGAGTGGCCAGAAGATGCGCCCGATAACCTCACCGACTTCAACGACCTCGCAAACTGGAAGCTCGCCAATGGCCAAGCCTGATACCAACGTTATCAACCTTCGGCCAGAAGCCGCGACCATCGCACCTGCTCGTCCTTGCTGGGCGGTGTACGAGCACTGGGTGACCAACGAGAACGGCCGTAAGCTGCGCCCGGGCGTGTACTGGCACAGCTTCAAGCGCACCGCCGCCGATCAGGACGACGCAGGTAACGACGCCGCCGACCGTCCGATCACCGATGAGTGGATCTCCAGCCCTGTCACGGTTGTGGCCCGCACCACCAACAGTGACGACGGCAGCGAGGGACGGCTCCTGCGCCTGGTCACAGAGGGCGGCATCAAGGAATGGATCATCGCCATGGAGGTCTTCGGCGGCAGCGGCGAGGACGCCCGGCGAGCTCTGTTCGGCATGGGCGTCATCATCGCCCTCAAGAAGCGTGGCACGTTCATGGAGTACCTGCTCGATCAGCACCCCGCCGAAGTGTTCGCGACTACCTGCCGGCCGGGCTGGCATGAGTCGGGGGCGTTCGTGTTGCCCGGGCGGACGATCGGCAGTGCCAATGTGCGGTACCAGGCCAGCAACAAGGCGCAGGTACTTTTCAGTCAGCGCGGCGAGTTGGCGCTATGGCAGTCGGATGTGGCCGCCAAGTGCGCTGGCAACCCGGTACTGACATTGGCGATCGGCTGCTCGCTCGCCGGCCCGCTGTTGAGCTTGGTCGGCGTCCTGGGGGGCGGCGTTCACTTGGTGGGCGACAGCTCGAGCGGCAAGTCGCTGGCGCAACTGATCGGTTCGTCGGTGTGGGGTGACCCGGGAGTGTTCGCCGCCAGTTGGGACATGACCAAGGGCGGGCTGGAGATCGAAGCGTCGAGCCGTAACGACACCATCCTGCCGCTGGACGAGATCAAGCGCGCCGACCCGAAACGTGTGCAAGAAATGGCCTACTCCCTCGCCAATGGCCAGGGCAAAGGCACCATGACCCGCGAGCGTGAAGCCCGGGGCAAACTGAGCTGGCGCCTGCTGACGCTCTCCAGTGGCGAGCGCTCCCTATCTGAGCACGCCGCCATTTCCGGCAATGCCGCCCACGCTGGCGCCGAGTTGCGCATGGGCGACGTAAACGCCGGTACCCGAACGCACATTTGGGATGTATGGCAATCCGGGCGAGGTGGCGCAATGAGCCTACTTTCCTGCCTGCTCGATCACATCCCGCCGACCATCGCTGGCGCCGACAAACCGAGCATGGCGAATCGCACCACGGATCGTCCACGTTTGGTGTTGGTCGAGCGCGCAGCCCAGTTACCGGCAAGCACCTACACCAACTCCGCCACAGCCACACCCGAGTGGCGACAGGCCCGCGACCAATACCTGAACCACGTCTTGGTTTGCAGCGCCTGTTATGCGCCTACAGGACGCCATTGCACGGCTGGCGCCAGCCTGCGCGCCAGATATGACAGCACGCCAATGGAGAGCAACCCATGAGCCTCGTTCGGCACGAAGCTGCCGCCCACCCTGAGCATCGTCGGCAAGTAAGCGACCTGTCACGCGACACGTTTTGCGGATAAAGAAAACGTGTCGTGGCATCGAGCAACAACACCGGGCATCAGCCCATGACCAGCGCCAGCGGCGCACCAGAGGTACACATGACAGAACAGGACAGCAACACAGCGAGCAAACCGCCAACGCATCGTGATCGCTTCACGGAGGCATGCAACGCCACGGATTTTGCCAATGAGCCGCGCGTCATCGGTGGCTATGTCGTCTGGGAGGTTCGGCATATGCGTGACGGTCAGAAGGTCATCGTCGACGGGCCATTCTTCACCGGAGAAGAAGCTCAGATTTCCGCGGAGTTGCTGCGGGGAACGTTCCGAGGCGCTCGCGCTTATCACGCCACCCATTGCACGGCCTGGAATCCAGATCTCAACCGAGAAAAGGCCATCAGGGAGCAAGCCCATATGTCCAGAATTGCGCTGGCTCGCCAGCTTGGCGTCGATACGTCGGAGATTTCGAAATGACCATGACCACGATCAAGCTGTCCGGCAGCCTTGCTCAAAGATTCTTCCGGCAGCGCGAATACCTGCTCGAAACAGGTACGACCCAAGAAGTTTTCAGCGCCCTGAAGCATACCGTTGATGGGTTTGAGGATTTTATCCGTGACCAGGCTCGGCTTGGCATGCGGTACGCGATCTTCCGCAACAGGGTTAACGTTGGAGAGACTGAATTCACGCTGAGCGGGACAACCGAAATTCGCATCGTCCCTGTCATCGCTGGCAGTAAGAGCGGCGGAATACTTCAGGTAGTGCTGGGTGCCGTCCTGATTGTCGCCGGTGCGTTTCTTTGGGCTACTCCTATGGGTGGGCCGTTAGTTGCCATGGGAATTTCAATGGTTCTCGGCGGCGTCGTCCAGATGCTCACCCCTGTGCCGAAAGCGCCAAGCCAGCAGGAACAAGCGGCCACCGAGAACAAGCCAAGCTACCTGTTCAACGGGGCGGTCAACTCAACCCAGCAAGGCCTGCCGGTGCCGATCGTATACGGTCAGGTTCTGGTCGGCTCCAGCGTTGTCGCAGTAGGTACATGGGCGGAGGCCTTGCCGGTATGAGTGAGGTCATTGTTGGCCGTAGGACGTCCTAGGCCGACTACACTTTCAAATCTCACACAGGAGCGTGGTAGTTTCCATGCTTCTGTCTATCGTGAATGGATGACGAGACTATGCGTTTAATAGGACTGCTGGCGATCTCTTCGATACTTCTGGTGGGCTGCTCAACCTCCCCCATTTCCGCTGGTGATGCCGATCCGGTACCTCCATCAAGGCTTTATGCTTTTCCCTCCGATGGCGGCACCCAACTTGTTGTTACGCGTGACAGCGGTATGTTCGGGGCCGGCTGCAACCACCGGCTCTACATCGACGGAACGCTGGCTGCCGAGCTTTCTTCTGGTGAGGTAGCTCGGTTCGGGCTCGCTCCAGGCAAGCATGTGGTGGGCGTCAAACCGAGCTCCGCGTGCGGTGGCGGCGGCCTTGTGGAAACCGAGGTTGATTTGAAGTCCGGCGAATCAGTTCGTCGACGCATTTCGGTAACTCTTGGCGGGCTCGCCATTACGCCAACCGCGTTCTAAACGAAAACAGACGATTTTTGTCCAAGACCACCCCAGACACTAACTTTTACTAACAGGGGTGCTTTGACAGCGGTGATGGGCCGATCTGATGTCAACATTTGTCAGCATCCCGCCAAGCCGATACGCTCGATCCAACGTTAGGTTTTGTTAGGTACTGGCGTGCGCGCGATGACAGGTTCTGACAGGTTATCGCGACGACTAAACGTTAAGTTTTGATAAGTCGCTATCGCTCACCAAGTCGCCCGGTATCCATTCTGGTATCCATGGATTGAGGGCATTCCGTAGTGGTACCAGCGATGGTTACCAGGTGCGGTTGCCACCACTGGGTGCCACTTTTCACCGGTCACAAAACCATCAAAACACCGTTTGCGAAAACCAACCCCATGGAAGGCCTGCGTCAAGTATCGACTGGCATGTTTTCGCGCAGTGTTTCACGCACGACCGTCACGCACCTGGAGTGCGCGGAAACCTCCTCTGCAGTAGGGTGGTCCGGCATTGGTACGCAGACTGGTACGCACCATCAGTACGCGCTCGCAAATGCGTACCGGCAGCAAGTTCGCACCGGTAGTTCGCACGATAAGTTCGCACTTCTGGATCGCAACCACCAAGGCGCGAACCTGGCAGTCTGCCTGTTATCAAAAGCTATGGTTGCCAGTCACTGTTTCCACTGTGGTTTCCACGGTATTACAGTGTTTTTCACTGACCAAACGCAGGTTTGCGAAACAACCCCATGGATTAGGTGCGAAGGACGCGAAAGCGACGTTGAATGAGCGTTGCGAAAACAAACCCCATGAATGAAACCAGCTCTGCGAAAACCAAACCCCATGAATGAGGCTGATCTAGGTCGAATGCCCCCTTTGCGGAAACACCCCATGAATGACCCACGCCAGCCGTTCCAATGTCAGGCTTTATCAGGTTCCTGCGTGTTGAAAACAACACATTGTGTAGGAATCAACGGTGTCGAGTGCCCGCTACTTTGACCACGCTTTGACGGAATGTGAGACAGGCATGAGACGAAACCGGCGCTGGGTGTGCGTCTGAGGCTGATTCCTCGCGGGAGCCGTCAAACAAGCCGCCCTGGCCGTCTCATACCCCTGACAGACCCCAGACAAATTCTGGACAGGCACTGGACAGATTCTGACCCTGCCGAACAGTCAAACCGCCCGGACAGCCGCGCCCCACCTGATGCGCGGAGGATCACACCGCATCCGAGCGCCCCACACCGTCCAAAATGGCTAAAACCTTGACCAGCCTTGACGAAATTTTTGACAGGGTTGGACGGATTTATCCAGAACCACCACCGGCTGGCGCGCTGAAAGCCAGGCAGGGCAATGCTTGCGAGCATTCGCGCAGCTTGGCCAGCACCAGCCCCGTCTAAAATTCCTCAGATGGTTGTCAAGGAAACGGCTCTATCGCTTGCCAGCCCGCGGCGGCGAGCTGGGGAGGTGAATACCGTGGCAGGTAAAACCTTAGCGCATCAAGCAGTACTAGACAGGCCCTAGACGGATTCCCGCCAACAGATACCCTCGGAATCGTCCACAGCCCAAGCACTGCGCCGCCGCCAGCGTGATACCTGCGCGCCGGGGCTCGATACTCGTCAAGTATTAACTGGGGCGTCTGATGACCTGATAGCAGGCCAGAACAGGTAATCTGCCTACAATAGTTGGCGTCATCCAAATAGCGTTTTTCAGCCGCACACCGAGGATTAACCCATGTCCGTTATCGACTGTGATTACCTGCCCGCCGACAAGGTGGTGTTTCCACCCGAGCTGGCGCTGCTGATAATCAGGAAGGCCAGCGTCATGGCGGCAGCCTTTGAAGAGCAAGCACTTGACCAGCTCACCAAGGATGCTAGGCGTGCGCTCTCACAGGGCACGGAGCCTCGGCGAGTCATCAGGGAAATGCGTCTGTAATCGTCCCAGCCTAACTTCCGGGATCTCGGTAGTTACCAGCACCTGACCGGGGCAGTTGTCATAGCGTTATTTAGTCGGGCGGTTTCGGTGGAGGCGACACCCATGACATCAGCGCTTCAATACTGTCAGAGCTTGCAAGCAGACACTTCGCCTCCTCAACCTTTGCTAAAAGCTCCGCGCGAGCTTCGCCATTCATATCAGCTGAATGGGTGGAGATGTCGTCGAAAAAATCTTGTAGCTTCCTATCAGAACTCCACTTGTCGATGATCTTCAGTAGGTTGCGTAGCGAGTCTTCCCGGGCCTGGATAATCAGCGAGCGCTCGTAGCGAGCAGTCGCTATTGCGCGCTCTGCATCCCACCTCTTTCGCTCCTCTGCCGCCTGCCGGTCAGCCTCAGCAATCTGAGGCCCCAATATTTTCGACCGCTCCACCAAAGCCAACACAATGCCGTCGAGTTGTTTCGAAAGACTTACTTTGTCCTCAGTCCAGGTATGAGCCCAGTCCACCCGCCCATACGGGCTGTAAGCCCTAAGGCAAAGTCGTTTGGAAGCAACACGCTGAGTACTTCGCGGGTAAAACGTCTTCGACTTTCGATCCCACAGCCCTGGCTTGAGCTCTTTAGCCTCCTTGACGGGCCAATACTGGCCATCGAGATAGACCATCTCCTTTTCAACCGTAGCCTCGTAGACAGTCAGCCCTATCGCTACCTCGCCGATGAAGACGATTGTTGGCCGAGCTGGCGCCCAAACATCTGTCTCGAAAGCCGATCGCTTCAGCCGCCCGTCCTCATTTCCAAGCGCCTTACGTGTGAAGCCGCTTTCACCGCATGCGATTGAAATTCGAAAGTTCGTTTCACGGAAACAGTTCGCAAGTTTCAGCAGAACTGACGCTGCCCTCTGAAGCGTGGGCTCAGTGACTACAAGGTCGGGGAGGTTACGCTTTGCGGGTTTGAGGTAGCCGTCGCCAGCGACTCTGCCGCTCGTGAATGAATCCAAAGACCCCATCACCATCGTCCGTCTGGCACCAGCTTTTTTCGGAGCGGCCTCAGCCAGTTCAGTACCCGTTTTAGACGGCAATTGGTCACCCTTCCGCCACTCGACAGGATCGCCAGGTTGGGACTTAGGCAAAGGCGGTGTCTTTAGTTTCTGTCCCGATTGCTTCCTTGCCCAATAGCCTCTTGGCGGACAAGGTATGTTCAGGCGGGCGCAAACCCGCTTCAGGAACACCGCGAAAACTCCGTACTTGGGAGCGAGGGAGACCATAGGGGTGGTCCAAACCTCGGAGTACAGGGTGTCTCTGTGGACGCGATCTTGATCCATCTCCAGCAGCCTCTGAATTTTTGCCCAGGAGTGGGGATCACGCTGACAGTTTTCCTTGGGGTGGTCAAAACGGCAGCCAAGAAATAATCCGGTTTAGTCCTTCTATCGCCTCGGCCGGCACCTGCGACGAGGCTGCGCTAAGGTTTCACAGCCGCGACCTAGTGCCCGGCCGGCCAGCTTGGTATCCATTAACCATGGCCGCTCGCTGCGCCAGGCTGACCGTTACCTTCATCGAGTGTTGAAATCTACACTCTGTGTAGATCCCAACACACTGGCGCCGGCTCTCATTCGTGAAAACAATCCTCCAGAAATGAACTGAGTCATTTGTCGACCGCGCCCCGAAACAGGGTGGCGGGAACGCCACTGTGTGGCACTGGGACCACACTCGCAATCATGTGCAATCGGTCAACCAGGCTCTCTTTGGATTAACTCCTACGCCGGCTATACACACCCCCCTGGGCATCGCTTAAACGGCTATACACAACCCCCCAGGCATCGCGCATTTTCACCGGTTGAAAATGCCCCCGAGCAGTGAGCAGCTTGTGTCACGCGCTGAGTGTCAATGCCAATGAACCAACGCTGCTACGCTTTCATTTTCTCGAATGGAGTCGAAGCGATGCCTTCCACGAACAGACCAGGAACCGAGAACATTGATCGCTTCCTGCGCCTCGACGAGGTGCTGCACACCACTGGCCTGGGCCGAAATACGGTATACCGGCGGATCAGGGAAGGCACCTTCCCAAAACAGGTCAGGATAGGCCCCAACTCGGTGGCTTGGCGTCAGTCGGCAATCGCTCAATGGATGTTCGATCTAAACCCAGTCGGAGATTGAAGTGCTGGAGCGCGGGACACATAGACCAGAATCGAAAAGCCCGGCGCTGGGCCGGGCTTCTATTTGCAATTGCTGATCAGGCTGCTGCGTGTTCTTGATCATCCTGGCTGTGAGTTACCACTTTCGACAGTCCAAGTCCTACAGCGGACAATACCTTCAGTAGCGTAGACAGGCCTGGGTTTCCATCTGCTGAAAATTGTCTATAGAGGTTCCCTCTATTCAGTCCGGTTGTGTTGGAAACAGCGGCAAAACCGCCTCTCGCCTCTACTACACGGCGTACCGCGGTAAGAAAAACAGACTCACCGCCCTCTTCGTCAATTTCCTCTAGTGCTGCAACGAGATACTCAAGAGCAAAGTCCTCGTCTGTGCGCAGCATTTCGAGAACACTGTCCTCGTGATTGCTTACGCTTTTCATTGTGCTACCCCTTCAGCGCCTTCCAAATTTCTATTGATTGATCGATGTCGTTTTGCTGTCTTTGCTTCGTTCCGCCGCCCAGCAAAAGTAAAACCAACGTGCCGGAAATGACGTAATACACCCGATAACCGGGACCGTAATCGATGCGCAACTCGTAGACTGAATCACCTACGGGGGCGTGATCACCAAAATTCCCTAGGGCGGCCCGCTCCACTCTAGTGGTGATGCGCGCTTTTGCCCTGGAGTCTCGAAGTGAATCAAGCCAGCACTGGTACAGATCGACATCGTTGTCAGTGTGGGCGTGCTTCACTTCATACATGCAGTGTACCTTTAAAGGGACAAATTACTAATTGATAAAGTTCATCGAGTGGATTGGGTCGATGGGTGTCCATTTGTACAGTGAAAAACTTTCTTCCACCTAGGTCTCGCGCTCTCAGGACCAAGTGGCGCGCCATTCTCGCGCTCGCGGGTGAGCCGAAATGTAGACGATCAAGCTGAGGAATGCGAAAAATGCGTTATGTGACTGTCAGAAAGTTTTCCAGCGACTCTGGGTACACTGAGGCCGCGATTCGATCAAAGATCGCTGACGGCACATGGGGCAAAGATCACGTTTGGCGAAAGGCACCTGATGGGCGGGTGCTGATCGATGTAAAGGGTTACGAAACCTGGGTGGAAATTGGCAAACCATCAACGGCTATTCGAGAAGGTAGGTTCCCGTCAGGACATAGCCCCGCGCCGCTGATGAGCAAAGGACCAAGACTCGGAAGTCCAAAGCCGCTTGTGTGATGCCATTCGTCGGAGCGACCCACCTCATATAATGGTCACTTTGAGCGCCTTCCCTGCCGAAGAGAAAACGGCAAAAATCCACCTAGCAGCGAGCGCCGTGTATCCCCACATGTATCCCTCGCACAAACTAAAAAATAAATACCAAGCAAATACAGCATGTTAGGAAGCCAGTTCAAATGTCTGTGTACCACCAAGTACCGATTTATAGATGTCTACAGCAGTCTATAAATCACCTCAAGAAGCCCGCCTCGTGCGGGCTTTCTTGTATCTGGATATCCATCCTGATCTACCTGCATTCTTCAGATGAGTCGCGTAAGGGCTTACTGCAAAGACATCCACGACCCGGCCCGTGTAACCGGCAGAGCGATGAACAACCCCTTGAGGGGTTCATAAGTTTCTGCCATCGGGAAAGGCCGTGAATTAGGCCCATGTCTCGCAAGAAGAACTGCCCGCTAGAGGGTTAACGATAGACCGGATGACGACGGCAGAGCGCCACCACTTGTTCGCGCACCTGGTGCCTGACCTTCTCGCTATCGCCGTTTTCCAAGGCGCCCAGTACGTCGCACAACCAGCCCGCCACTTGCTCGCATTCGACCACGCCGAAACCTCGGGTGGTAACCGCCGGGGTACCGATGCGCAGCCCGGAGGTCACGAACGGTGAGCGCGGGTCGTTGGGCACCGAGTTCTTGTTAGCGGTGATGTAGGCCTTGCTCAGGGCCGCATCGGCTTCCTTGCCGGTGTAAGGCCTGCCGGTCAGGTCGATTAGCATCATGTGGTTATCGGTGCCACCGGAGACGATCTTGTAACCCCGCTCTTGCAGCACGGCCGCCATGGCCCGGGCGTTGATCACCACCTGTGTCTGATAGGTTTTGAACTCGGGCCTCAGTGCTTCCTTGAAAGCGACGGCCTTGGCAGCGATCTGATGCATCAATGGGCCGCCCTGGACGCCCGGGAATACCGCGGAATCGAGCTTTTTGTAGAACACTTCGTCTTGCCCCTTGGACAAAATCAAGCCGCCCCGTGGGCCGCGCAGGGTTTTGTGAGTGGTGCTGGTGACCACGTGGGCGTGCGGCAATGGGTCCGGGTATTCGCCGGCGGCGACCAGCCCCGCGACGTGGGCCATGTCGACCCAGAAAATGGCCCCGACCTTGTCGGCAATGGTCCGCATACGCGCCCAGTCTTTGCACCGGGAGTAGGCAGAAAAGCCACCGATCAGCATTTTCGGTCGCGTTTCCAGGGCGATGCGTTCCATCTCGTCGTAATCGAGAAAGCCCGTTTTCGGGTCCAGCCCATAAGGGACGATCTTGTAATGACGGCCCGAGAAATTTGAAGGGTTACCGTGGGTCAGGTGACCACCTTGGGCCAGGTTCATGCCCATCACCGTGTCACCGGGATTGATCAATGCCAGGAATACCGCGGCGTTCGCCTGAGCGCCCGCATGTGGCTGCACGTTGGCGTAATCGCAGTTGAACAACGTCTTGACTCGCTCGATGGCCAGTTGCTCAGCCACGTCAACATATTCACAGCCGCTGTAGTAGCGCTTACCCGGATAGCCTTCGGCGTATTTGTTGGTGAGCACGGTGCTCTGAATTTTCATGACCAGAGGGCTGGCGTAGTTCTCGGAGGCGATCAGTTCGACGTGGTCTTCCTGACGATGTTCTTCGTTATGAATCGCCTCACACAGCTCGGCGTCGAATGCTTTAAGGGTCAGCGTGGAGTCGTACATGATGAAAAGGTCCTTGGTTGGAAGGTAAGTCGGTTTACGACAAGAGCCGAATGACACGCGCGGCGATGTCGTCGATCTGCGAGTCCTCACAGATCAACGGTGGCAGCAGTCGCAGGGTCGTGCCGCGAGTCACCGTTATCAGCAGGCGTTGTTCATCCCGCGCCCGGCCGACCAGTTCGGCACACTGACGGTTCAGTTCGATGCCGACCATCAGGCCCAGGCCGCGAATGGAAACGACCTCACTGTGATTGCCAAGCGCCTCCTGCAGCGCAGCCAGCAGCCGACGGCCAGATGTGGCTGCGCGCTGCGGGATGTGATCGCGCTCCATGATGTCGAGTACGGTGCATCCCACGCGGCAGGCCAGGGGATTGCCGCCGAAAGTGGAGGCATGATGGCCCGGGGAAAACAGTTCAGCGGCCTTGCCCCGAGCCAGGCATGCGCCAATGGGAAAGCCATTGCCCAGTGCCTTGGCCAGCGTGATGACATCCGGCACTATCCCCGCGTGTTGGAAGCCAAACCAGGCGCCGGTGCGGCCCATCCCGGTTTGCACTTCATCGACCATCATCAACCAATCGTGCTCGTCGCACAGTTGCCGCAGAGCCTGCAGATAACCGGTGGACGCGGCATGCACACCGCCCTCACCCTGCACGGGCTCGACCAGTACCGCGACGATGTTGGGTGATTGCGCCGCCACCTCGCGGATCGCCTCGATATTGTCGTAAGGCACCCGTAGAAAGCCTGGCATCAAAGGCTCAAAGCCACGCTGCACGGCGGGGTTGCCGGTGGCCGCGAGGGTGGCCAAAGTGCGACCGTGAAAGCTGTTTTCCATCACCAGCACTTGTGGCTGCACCACATTCCTGGCGTTGGCGTGGAGCCGGGCCAACTTGAGCGCCGCTTCGTTGGCTTCAGCCCCCGAGTTGCAAAAAAAGGCGCGTTGCATGCCCGACAAGACGCACAAGCGCTCACTCAATTGCTCCTGCCATTCGATGCGAAACATGTTGGTGGTGTGCAGTAACTGGCTCGCTTGCTCGGCAATGGCGGCGGCAATTTCGGGGTTGGCATGCCCGAGGCTGGTCACCGCCACACCGGCGATTGCATCCAGGTATTCGACCCCGTGCATGTCCCACAGAGATGCCCCTTGGCCTCGACTGAAGGAGACCGGCTGGCGAGCATAGTTGTGCATGAGGTACGAGGGTGCAGAGGACATCGGATGGCTTCCTGTAGAGCTGGATCAAGATGTTAAGGGGGTTGTCAGCGGCGACTACTCATCACTTCCCGGACAGGCATCCGCGGTCGGCCAGTAGTAGGCATCCGGCATGGCACGTGCGCCGAAGATGGCCTGACCGACACGCACCACGGTGGCCCCCTCTTCAATGGCGACTTCAAAATCGCCGGACATGCCCATGGACAGTTCTTCCAGCCCGACGCCCGCCGGGGCGTGCTGGCGCAAGCGCTCGCGCAGTTCGCGCAACCGTACAAAGCAAGGGCGCACACGGGCTACGTCAGCCGAAAACAGCGCCAGCGTCATCAAACCGCGCACCCGTAACGCCGAGAACGATGGCAGCGCAGATATAAAATCCGCGACGGCTTCGGGCTCCAGACCGTACTTGCTGGCTTCGCAAGAGGTATTAACCTGGACGAACACATCCAGTTGACGCCCCTCGATGTGCAGGCGACGATCCAGGGCCTCGGCCACTCGCAGGCTGTCCAACGCCTGAAATTCACTGGCAAAACGCGCCACCTGCTTGGCCTTGTTGGTTTGCAGGTGGCCGATAACCGACCATTGCAGGCCGGCAAGGTCGGTCATGGCCTGCCATTTGCGCTGCGCTTCCTGCACCTTGTTCTCACCGAGTAGACGGCAGCCGGCGGCGTAGGCCAGACGCAGATGAGCTTCGTCAAAGGTCTTGCTGACCGGCAGCAGACGCACACTCGCCGGATCACGTCCGACCCGCTGACAGGCATTAGCGATACGCTGCTGCACGGCTGCCAGATTGCGACGAAAGTCCTCGACGCTGGTGGCCTGTGGGTAACGGCCATGACGCTCGTGCAGGGTGACGGTTTCTTCCAGTTGATCGAGCATCAGTGGGTGGCTCCTTGGGTCGTCACAACAGCGTCGACAGCCGGAATGACCACCGCCTTACGACGCGGCCAGCGGCCATTGAGTAAGGCGTAGGCCGCCAGACCGATCAGCAACCCCCAGAACGCCCCACCAATCCCCAGCAAGGTGATGTTCGCGGCGGACGCCAGAAAGGTGATCAGCGAAGCTTCGCGGGATTTGACGTCAGCCATGGCGCTGGCCAGGCTGGCGCCGATAGTGCCGAGCAGGGCCAGCCCGGCCAGCGTCGTAATGAAGGTGGCCGGGAACGCCATGAACACTGCGGCGAGGGTCACCCCGAAAACCCCGACGAGGATGTAGAACACACCCGCGGCAACCCCGGCGATCCAGCGCTTGGACGGATCCTCCGAGGCTTCCTTGCCGGTGCAGATGGCCGCCGTGATGGCGGCGACGTTGAAGGCGTGCGACCCGAAGGGCGCCATCAGCAAGGAGCCCAGCCCCGTGACAGTCACGATAGGGTTGGCGCTGGTGCTGAAGCCATCGTTGCGCAGCACCAGCATGCCCGGCATGTACTGACCGGTGAGGGTGATCAGAAACAGCGGCAGCGCCACGCTGAGCAACGCATTGATCGAGAACTCAGGTCGGGTGAATACCGGTGCCGCGAATTGCAGCGCCAACCCCGAAAGATCCACACGACCCTGCGTCAGAAGAAACGCCAGCCCCAGCACCAGAATGCCCACCACCGCGTAGCGCGCGGTAAAGCGCTTTAGCACCACGTAAGCGGCAATCAGCAACCCGACCAACAGTGGGTCAAGACTCATACCACCAAACGCGCCGATACCGAACTGCAGCAGGATACCGGCCAGCAGACCCGCAGCCACGCCCGGCGGAATCAGGCGGATGACTTTTTCGAAGCAGCCAGACAAACCCAGCAGCACGAAGGCGGCGGCCGAAATGATGTACGCACCTACCGCCTCGGCGTACGGCGTGGTGGACAGCGCGACAACGAGAAAGGCTGCGGCGGGTGTCGACCAGGCGGTAATGATCGGCTCACGGCTCACCCAACTGAGAAACAGCCCGGTAATACCCACGCCAATCGACACAGACCATACCCACGACGCCGTCAGCTCGGGGCTGAGCCCGGCGATCTTGGCGGCCTGAAAGACCAGGATGAACGTACCGCCATAGTTGACGATGACTGAAATCAGCCCGGCGACAATCGGATGCAGAAGGTCGCGTAGACGCAGGGGCGACGGGGATGCTGAAGAAGACATGGTTGCTTTGCTCCTTGCAAAACAAGGTGTTTGGCCTCGGATGAGGGGTAATTTATAGCGCTGAAATGGCATGTTTTTCCCCTGCATTTTTTCGCAGAAGGCCAGACCACTTACCGGACCGCTTGCTGTGACTGAAAAGCGATCCCTGCCTCAGCCATAAACGCGGGCAAAATTCTTCATGAAGTCGCTCAATGCTTCCACGGCCTGCAGCGTGACCGCGTTATAGAGGCTGGCTCGCATCCCGCCGACCGAGGCGTGCCCTTTCAGCCCGTTGAGACCGGCCTGTTCGGCCTGTTGCACAAAGGTCTTCTCCAGCGCCGCATCGGCGAGCACGAACGGCACGTTGTTGATCGAACGAAACGGCGCTTGCACGCTGTTGCGGTAAAACCCGTCACTGTCGTCGAGGGTGCGATACAGCAACTCGGCCTTGGCCTGGTTAAGCCGGTGAAGGGCGTCGAGGCCGCCGCTGCGCTTGATCCATTTGAGCGTCAGGCCGGTGAGGTACCAAGGAAAGGTCGCCGGGGTGTTGAGCATCGACTGGGCGTCGGTGATGCGCGCGTAGTTGAGTATGTCGGGGGTAAACGCCTGCGCGGCATCCAGCAACGCCGGGTCAGCGATGACCACTGTCAGCCCGGCCACTCCCATGTTTTTTTGCGCGGCAGCATACACAAGGCCATGCCTGGCCACGTCAATCGGCTTGGAAAGCAGGCTTGAACAGGCGTCGCACACCAAAGGCGCCAAGCCATCAGGCGCGTCGACGAATTGCACGCCGTGTACGGTTTCGTTTTCGGTGTAGTGCAGGTAGGCGGCGTTCGGATTGAGGTTCCAGTCCGACACCTCGGGGATGCGATCAAAACCGGACGCCTTGCTGCTGGCGACGATGCGAACGTCGCAGTAGCGCTGGGCGGCCTCAATGGCCTTGCCTGACCAGAGGCCGGTATGCAGATAGTCCGCCGTGCGTTTATCCCCCAACAGGTTCATCGGCACCTGGGCAAATTGCAGCGAGGCGCCCCCTTGCAAGAACAGCACCTTGTACTCGCCGGGTACCTGCAGAATTTCCCGCAGGTCGTGTTCGGCCTGGTAGGCAACCTCCATGAAAACCTCGGAGCGGTGGCTGATTTCCATCACCGACATGCCCGTACCCGCGAAGTCAAAAAACTCCTCGTGCGCTTGCCGAAGTACTTCCATCGGCACCGCGGTCGGCCCTGCGCTGAAGTTGTGTGACCTGGCCATAGCTGAGTCCCCCCTGTTCAAAATCGTTCGCAACGCGCCTGCTCGCCGCGCACAAAGGCAGTGGCGAGGGGCAGATTCTACGGATAAACTGGCCTGCCTTTACAGGCCAATTTATTAAGGACAGGCAGACCGCATGGCGAAAACGTTCGAGCTCGAAACGCTGAAAATGCGCCTCAACGATGCTGAGTTTCAGCTGCTGGATCTGCACCAGCGGATTCAGCGCGCACTGCGTGAGCTGATCCTCGATGGCGCTCTTGACCCGGGTTTGAAGCTCCCCGCGACTCGGGTGTTGGCCAAATCACTCGGGATTGCCCGCGACACCGTAGAGAACGCCTATGTGCAACTGCACCGGGACGGTTTTATCGTGCGGCGCGAGGGGGCCGGCAGTTATGTCTGCGAAACGGTGGGCACCGAATTGCGCGGCGCGGCACGCCGCCGCATCAAGGCGCAAGAGGTCAAAAGCAGCCAGGCGGCACCGGGGGCAGGCTTGAGCCAGCGCGGACGGATGATCTTCGACAGTGGCGGTGTAAACGATCAGCAGGTGATCAAGGCATTTGCGACTGGCCTGCCGGAAACCCGCACCTTCCCCACCGATGTCTGGGAGCGCCTGCAACGCCAGGTCATGAAGGACCATCGCGCCAACGTGCTGTTGCATGGCGACCCGCAAGGAGCCGAGCCGCTGCGCAAGGCGATTGCCACCTACTTGAACCTCGAACGCGGGGCCAAATGCTCCCCCGACCAGATCATGGTGTTGAGCAGCACTCGCCAGGCCCTCTTTCTGTGTGCGCAGTTGTTGGTGGATGCCGGCAAACCGATCCTGTTGGAAAACCCGGGCTACTATGGCGCCAAGAAAGCCTTTGAAACCGCCGAGACCAAAGTCCTGCCCGTCGATGTCGATGAGCTGGGTATACGCACGGACTTGCTGTACGCCGACCGCAGCGGCGCCAACTGCGTCTATGTCACCCCTTCTCATCAATACCCCACCGGCGCGACCTTGCCGCTGGAACGTCGTCTTGAGCTGATCAACTGGGCCGCGGAGAAAGGCAAGTGGGTCATCGAGGATGACTACGACAGCGAATTTCACTACGACGGGCAGCCGACCGCCTGCGTACAGGGCCTGGACAAGTACCAGCGTACGCTCTACATCGGCACCTTCAGCAAGACCCTCTACCCTGGGTTGCGAATGGGCTACATGGTATTGCCCCACGAGTTGATCAAAGCCTTCACCTACGCGCGCAGCATGATGGACGGCCACACGCCACAAATCCTGCAACTGACCCTGGCGCGCTTTATGGAGGACGGCCATTACAACGCCCATGTCCGGGCCATGCGCAAGCTGTATGCCGGGCGCCGTTCCATCATGCTCGAGGCGATCGGCAAGCACTTGGAAGGCATCGTTACCGCCTTGCGCCCTCCCGGCGGGCTACAAATTCCCTGCCTGCTGCACGATGGCTGGTCTGAGGAAAAAACCATCCGCCAAGCGGCCAGCGCCGGCGTACAGCTTTCCGGCCTGAGCCGGTTGTACGCCGGCGAGGAGAAGAAACGAGGCTGGCTTTTGGGTTACTCGTCCTTGACCGCTTATGAAATCGAAGCGGCCATGCTGCGCCTGGCCAATGCACTGAAAACACGGTAAGGAAATGTCTGGCGGTTAGTGGCCCAAGGCATAGTTCATCAACAGGCGATACAGGGCACCACAAACCTTGAGGCTCAAGCCGTTTTTTATGCCTCGAGAAAAGTGGCATTCATTTCAGGACGGCAGACCTGATTTGCGTCGCTCCCCCTCAGGCCGATAAAGTCCCCAGACCTTTTATCCCATGGACGGAGTGCCCCGCGTGTTCTCAGCCTTTCACTTGAGCCGCTATCGCCTGTCAGCCTTTTCGCTGATTGCCACCGCTTTAACCCTCGCCGCGTGTAATACCCTGCCCTCTTCGTCGTCAGTTTCTACTCTGCCGGTCGCCCCGGAAGTCGCCTCCGGTTATCGCACCGACCTGCAGACCCGGCATGCCTCGAAACACATGGCCGCAGCCGCCAACCCGCTGGCAGCCGAAGCCGGACGGGAGATGCTGCGTCAGGGCGGCTCGGCGATTGATGCCGCCATTGCCATGCAAGCGGTGTTGACGCTGGTCGAACCGCAATCGTCGGGCATTGGCGGTGGCGCGTTGATTGTGCTGTGGGATGGCAAGGCTGTGCGCACTTACGACGGTCGCGAAACCGCTCCGGCCGGCGCCACCGAGAAACTGTTCCTGCAAGCCGACGGTACACCGATGCCGTTCACCCAAGCACAGATCGGCGGGCGCTCAGTGGGGACGCCGGGTGTGTTGCGGGCCTTGGAGCTGGCCCATCAGAAGCACGGTCGCCTGCCGTGGGCGAAGTTGTTCGAGCCCGCCATCAAACTCGCGGAACAAGGCTTCGCCCTCTCGCCACGACTGCATCGGCTGATCGCAGCGGACTCGTTCATACCGCGCTCACCGGATATGGCCGCCTACTTTCTGAATGCCGATGGCAGCCCAAAAGCCGTCGGTACACAACTGAAAAACCCGGCACTCGCCGCTGTATTGAAACGCATCGCCAAGGAAGGTCCCGACGCGCTGTACGCAGGCCCGATCGCAAAAGAGATCGTCGCCAGGGTTCAGGGCCATGGCAACCCCGGCAGCCTGTCGCTGGACGACCTCCAAGGCTATAAGGCCAAGGAACGTGCGCCACTGTGCACCGACTACAAGCGCTGGCAAGTCTGCGGCATGCCGCCGCCGGCGTCGGGTGGGATCGCCGTGGCGCAGATCCTCGGCACCTTGCAGGCACTGGAATCCCGCGACCCGCGTTTTGCCCTGGCGCCACTCAAACCGGTCCAGACCCACAAACCGGCGGGCATCGAACCGGCGCCTGAAGCCGTGCACCTGATCGCCGAAGCCGAGCGCCTGGCTTACGCCGACCGCGCACTGTACGTCGCCGACACCGACTTCGTACCCGTGCCGGTAAAAGGTCTGATCGACCCGACTTATCTGGCCAGCCGCGCCGCGTTGATTGGCGACCGTAGCATGGGCCTGGCCAACCCCGGCACCCCGCCGGGGATTCAGGTTGCCCATGCGCCAGACCGCTCGCCGCTGCGCATCTCTACCTCGCAAGTGGTGGCGGTCGATGACGAAGGCGGCGCCGTGTCCATGACCACCACCGTGGAGGCAGCGTTTGGCTCACACCTGATGGTCCAGGGTTTTCTGCTCAACAACCAGATGACCGACTTCTCGTTCATTCCCGAAGAGAACGGGCAAAAAGTCGCCAACCGCGTCGAACCGGGTAAACGCCCGCGCTCGTCCATGGCGCCAACGCTGATTTTCGACCGCCAGAGCGGCGAATTCCTCGCCACCATTGGCTCCCCTGGCGGCTCGCAAATCATCGAATACGTCGCCAAATCCACCATCGGCCTGCTCGACTGGAACCTCGACCCGCAAGCGGCCATCAACCTGCCCAACTTCGGCAGCCGCAACGGCCCGACCGAACTGGAACAGGGGCAGTTCAGCGCTGAGCTGATTCAGACGCTGACGGACAAAGGGCACAACGTGAGCGAGATCGACATGACCAGCGGAACTCAGGCGATTGTTCGGGTCAAGGATGCGCAGGCGAAAGCGGCGCTGGCCGGCGGGGCCGATCCGCGGCGTGAGGGGGAAGCGTTGGGGGATTAGTCGTACGCAGGAATGAGAAAAGGCTTACCGGGAGGTAGGCCTTTTTTATTAGCGAAGAATCCTGATCAGGTATCTCGCGGGTCGACCTGCCTACGCCGATCGATGCGATCAAATTTCGCATGGAGCAGTCCGGTCTGTCCGCCGCTGATCTGGCACCTGCCATTGGCCGGACAAACCGGGTTTATGAAGTGCTCAACGGCAAGCGCGCATTGACGCTTCCGATGATCTGGAAGCTTCATGAGCTATTCGGGATACCCGCTGAAAGTCTGATCAAGCCGCAGAAGCAGGCCTGACCTTTTTGCGCAACTCACGCCGGATAGATGAGCATCAAGTCGCCAATTGATTGGCAAACTGTCCGACCGCGTCCACCACTTTCTGCGCACCGTCCTGGATCTCGACGATCACCGTCCCTGCCTCCGCCGCCAGCGCCAGACCTTGTTCAGCCTGGAGTTTACCCTCGGTCATGAGTGCCACCGCGTTGCGCGCCATGTCCTGGTTCTGGCGCACAACGCCCACAATTTCATCGGTCGCCTGGCTGGTGCGCGAGGCCAGTTGCCGGACTTCGTCAGCCACCACAGCAAACCCCCGCCCCTGTTCACCGGCGCGAGCTGCTTCGATGGCCGCGTTGAGCGCCAGCAGGTTGGTCTGCTCGGCGATACCACTGATGGTTTTGACGATGGTGCCGATCACCAATGATTGCTCGTTCAGCGCCTCGATGCCTTCGCCCGCGGTTTGCATGTGTTTGGCCAAGTCACGCATGACGTCCACCGCTTGAGTCACCACAGTGGTCCCGCGCTGGGCGCTGCTGTCGGTTTGCTGCGAGGTGCTGTAGGCGATGTTGGCCGCTTCGGCGACAGCCTGCTCCTGATTGACCTGATCGGTAATCACCGTGGCGAATTTCACCACTTTGTAGAGCTTGTTGTTGGCGTCGGCTACCGGGTTGTAGGAAGCCTCGAGCCAGATCACACGACCGTGGCTGTCGATACGCTTGAAACGGTCGGCCACGAACTCACCGGCGTTCAGGCGGCGCCAGAAGTTCTGATACTCGGCGCTGTTATATTCCTCTGGCGCGCAGAAGGTGCGGTGATGTTTGCCCTGGATCTGCGCCAGACTGTAACCCATACCATTGAGAAACCGCTCGTTGGCCGTCAGAACGTTGCCATTGAGGTCGAATTCGATGACTGCGGTCGAACGCACCAGTGCGCCGATCAGGTTCTCATGTTCGCGGGACGCCTCGATGGTGCGGGTCAGGTCGCTGGAGTAAATCGAGAAGTGTTTGATCCGGCCATCCGGGGACCGTATCGGTTGCATGATCGACCGCAGCCAGGCTTCGGCACCATTGCCCCGCAATAAACGAACCGTGCCGGCAAAGTGCTCGCCACGGGTCAGCGAGGCCTTGAAGCGGCGGTGGAATTCGTCCGATTTCACATGGACGGGGACGATGTCTTCGATGTGCCGGCCGACCAGATCGTTGCCCTTGTAGAGCATCTCACCCATGAAGTTCTGGTTGGCCGACTGAATCCTGCCATCGGAATCAAGGGTCAGGACCAGCATCTCGCTTTCCAGGCTCTCCTTGATTTGCTGAAGGCTGGAGAGTTCTTCGCGAAGAGCCGACAGCTCCTGCTTCAAGCGTTTGTTGAACATGGAAAAGCACCGATGGACAGAAGTAGGAAGCGGCTTACAGCCTAAACATCGGCATTAGGGATATTTTCTGAAGAGTGTTTCAGGATTTCCCTAAAAAATAGTCGCGGTACGAACACCCTCATATCGCGCCAGCCACCGAACAGCGCCCCATTCTTGGCATCCGCGCGCCGAAATACGCCGCGCTGCCAATGCCCACCGCCCCCATCACCGCGCAGAAGATCACACAAATCCATGGGCTCCACGGCATCAGTCCGATCAACAGCAATGGTGTGATACTCGCCCACGCCGCGTAGGCAATGTTGTAGGTGAAGGAAATTCCCGAAACGCGAATACGCGCCGGAAACAGGCTGACCATCACCGATGGCACCGCGCCGACCACCCCGCAACCGAGGCCGGCCACCGCATAGGCCAACCCGATCCACTGACCCTCAATGAGGCAGGCGTAGAGCACGCCAATGCCCAAAGGCAGCAGCAGGCTATACAGCATTACCGTGCGCCAGGCACCGATGCGGTCGACAAGCAGCCCCGCGAGTACGCAGCCGATGTTCAGAAAGACGATGCCCAAGGCACTCAGGGCGAAGGTATGGCTGGCGGTCATTCCGAAGGTTTTTTGCATCATGGTCGGGGTAATGACCACAAAGACCACCACGGCCGAGGTCAGCACACAGGTGAGGATCATCGCCGGCAGCATCGCCAGGCGATGCTCACGCAGGACCGTGCTCAGCGGCAGTTCGACCGCGGCCTCGCGCTGGGCCTGCATCGCCATGAACACCGGGGTTTCACTGAGCCAGCGACGCAGCCAGACACCGATGACGCCAAACACACCGCCCAGCAGAAACGGATAGCGCCAGGCGTAATCGAGGATCTCCGCCGGGGTGAACGTCTGCGCCAGAAATGTCGCCGTCAGGGCTCCGATCAAGTAGCCAAACGTCAACCCCGCCTGTAGGAAACCCAAAGCATAACCGCGATGCCCAACCGGCGCATGCTCGGCGACGAACACCCAGGCACTTGGCACTTCACCGCCCACCGCCGCGCCTTGCAGGACCCTCAGGGCCAGCAGTAGGAGTGGAGCGAAATAACCGATCTGGGCGTAGGTCGGCATGATCCCGATCAACAGGCACGGCAACGCCATCATCAGGATGCTCAGGCTGAAAACCTTCTTGCGTCCCAGTCGGTCAGCGAAATGCGCCATTAGAATCCCGCCCAATGGGCGCGCCAGGTAGCCGGTGACGAAGATCCCGAAGCTTTGCAGCAGACGCAGCCACTCGGGCATTTCCGGCGGGAAGAACAGTTGGCTGAGGGTCAGCGCGAAAAATACGAAAATGATGAAGTCGTAGATTTCCAGCGCGCCCCCAAGGGCTGCAAGCCCCAGGGTCTTGTAGTCCGAGCGGGTGAAGGGCGCCGGGCGCGCAGCGGTATTGGCAGTCATGGCAAAGAACTCTGGCAGGCAAAAAACCAAGGCGCCCATGGTCTACGCAAATACACTTGCGGACAACCCGTCAGACCCTCGTAGTGCGGGAGTGAGCAACTCTCACATTGGAGAACCGTTACACCTTTCACATGAGCACTAGACCGCTCGACACAAGTAGTTTCAGTATGTACCCCGCCCCACCTCCGAGGGCTCACGCTGAAAAGGATCTGAGCATGTTCAAACTCGCAGGACTTACTCTCGCCGCACTCACCCTGAGTACCGCCGCCCACGCCGACGTCGATCTGAAACTGGGCAGTACCGAACGCATCACCCGACTGTTCGCCTATCCCAACAACTGCAACGTCATCTGTTTTCGCAACTGGACACTGGAGCAGACAGTCGAGCACTACCTGACCCAAAGCGTACAACGCGATGGCTACAAAACCGCAAAAGTTCAAGTCAAAACCGATAACGATCAGCTCTACGCCTCAATCAGTGGCGTGCCTGCTGGCTATGAAAAACCACTGACCGCATTGCTCGATGCCGGCGATCTGGCTTACAACGGCGCCAGCAAGCTAAGTACTGACGGTAAATGGACCTATAACTGGTACCTGTTCCTGCCGCTGGGCATGGCGCTGGAAAACCGCAAAAGCGTCGAACTGCTGCACTTCCCGCCGGATTACTCGCTGACCCAGGCCCAAGACTACCTGGAGTCCAAGACCACCGATCGCTGGGCCACGCTGCTGACCGCTAACGGCATCCCCGTTGACCAGACACCGGGCTATCAGACCATCATCGACATCGCGCCGATTGCCGCGCCATCCAGCGCCGGCAAGGACCTGGAAGGCGTCTATGACTACTTCAAGGATTACCAGACCACCATGGTCAAGGAAGTCAGCCAGAACGCCAGCGGCGCTGCGTTGCCGATGGTTGCCTTCGGCGCACCGGTGCGTAACTGGATCAAGCAGCAATACGGGCCGACCGTGGACGTGCTGGGCCTGGCAACCATCAGCCCGAGCGAGGGTGTGAAGGTGCCAGTACTGGGTTCCAACCATCCGAGCTACATCTGGTACGCCGCCGATCCCGAGGCCTACAGCGGCAGCGATGCCCAGGCCAAGGCTGACGCCGCTGGGCTGAAAGTCATGGGGCAGGATTTGAGCGCCGCATGCTGGCAGGCCGGGATGGGCAGCAAACCGGGTACTGACCCTACCGTTCAGCTGAAAAGCTGTACTCAGACCTGGCAAGTGACCCAAAAAGAAAAAACCTGCGAGCTGTTCTACACCTCGATCCGCAACCTGACGCCCGAACAGGCCGTGGCCAAATGCGCAACAACGACGGTCAAATCTCAGCTGAAACAGCTGAAGAGTCCGTCTCTTGCGACCTCTGCCCCTGCGCCACACCTGTAAACGATGAAAGCCTTTCCCCGCGTGAGCCATGGCTGACGCGGGAAAGAGCCTTTTTCGCCTGTCATATCTGACAGTAGACCGGTTGTTTCATTTGCGAGAGGCTTGGGACGTACCCATGTGCTGCAGAGCTGACAGGAGGTCAGCTGATAGAAGTCGCAGCACCCTGCTAACAAGGATTGTTATGAGAGCCCATGCCGAACAAGGAATAACCCCACCGTCATTCAATGGCATCTATCCATTTAAAGAGTTGTCTCTTCGCCTTGGATTCCCCTCCGAAGCCGACTTTAAAATCATCTCCAACGCTCGGGGATCGGCAATGGCTGTCGAGGCGCAGCGCGAGTTCCCTCGCATCAGCCGAATCTGCCGGATTTCCGGACATCTGTTGCCCTACCGCAACCGACACACCCGGCAGCTGGCGCCGGGAATCCACGTCTATGATCCGCGTTTCTGCAGTCTGCTGAACCATTCCTGCGACCCCAACGTTTTTCTCGACATGAGCGAGCTGTGGTTATGGGCGCTCAAAGACATCAAAAAGGGTGACCGGCTGACGATGGATTTCGCCACGACAGAAGACAAGCTGCTGCGGCAGTTCGCCTGCCGCTGCGGTTGTTCCTGCTGCCGTGGCTGGATCATCGGCTATGACGAGTCGCCGAATGCCAATGGAGAACAGTTTTTTCAACACTGGCGTCGACGAAGTCACGGCTGAAAGGCTTTTACAACGCCTCGACCGGACGCAAACGGTACTGCGGCGGCAACTGTTCGAAACCGCTGATGGTGGCGTTCAGGCTTTTCCAGCGTCCATCCTTGATGCCATAGATGCAACCATGGATCGACAGGCTCTGCCCGCGGTGCCAGGCGTTTTGCACAATGCTGGTATGGCCGACGTTGGCCACCTGCTGGATCACATTGAGTTCGCAGAGGCGGTCGACCCTTTCTTCTTCGGTGGACAACTTGGCCAGTTCGTCGCGTTTTTCATAATAGAGATCGCGAATCGAGCGCAGCCAACCGTCGATCAGGCCCAACTGACGGTCCTGCATCGAGGCGCGTACACCGCCGCAACCGTAGTGGCCGGTGACCAGGATGTGTTTGACTTTGAGTACGTCGACCGCGTACTGAATCACCGATAGGCAGTTGAGGTCGGTGTGCAATACAACGTTGGCCACGTTACGGTGCACGAACAGATCGCCCGGCAACATACCGACGATTTCATTAGCCGGCACGCGGGCATCGGAGCAACCGATCCACAGATACTCCGGGGTTTGTTGGCGGGCCAGCTTGGCGAAGAAATCAGGATCTTCCTGGGTGATCGCGTCGGCCCAGCGCTCATTGTTATCAATCAGATCTTGTAAGTCGTTCATGCAATGAAGCCTCGATAATGATGCGCTGCTTTGACAGACAACCTCCTGTCGGGGTCACGCGCGAAATGCAGACAGCCATGATGCCCGGCACTCCATGCCGGTGGAATTCTCGCAAGCCCAGTGGGTCAACTGTAGCAAGGCCTACAGTATGAGGAAATGCCATGACTGATACACGACGCCCGTTCGATGAGGCGCAACCCGAGCCCATCGACGACAACGAAGACCGCATGGGCTCAGTGCATGAGCTGGATTTCGACAAGGAAGAACCTGGCGCCAGAATCGGCGACTTGATCCCCGAACGCGAGCGTGCGCAGAAGATGCCCGACGAACGCGTCCGTGAAGCTGGCATGACCGGCGGCTCGACCGATGACCATGAATCCACCGACGATGACATGAGCCCGGAAACCTTGATCCGTGAAGACGGCGCACGGGACGCCCGCGAAGAGGGTGAAGGCGACCAGGCGGATTGGGATTTGAGCATTGTCGATGAGGACGACATCGGCGGGGGCAATGGGCTGGATGAAGAAGAGATGGCGCGGCGCGATCCAATGGATGGCAAGCGTTGATCGTTTTCGTCAGTGAGAACGCCTTCGCGGGCAAGCCTCGCACCTACAGGTTTTGTGTTGATCACGACATGTATGACCGACACAAAACCTGTAGGAGCGAGGCTTGCCCGCGAAGCTTTTAAAGCGAATCAGTCAACCAAAGTGCAGGCCATAACGACCGCATCTTCACGCCCGCCAACCGCGGGGTAATAGTCCCGCCGACGCCCAATCTCATTGAACCCATACCGCTCATACAACCGAAACGCCGCCCGGTTGCTGTCGCGCACTTCCAGAAAACACTCCCGCGCCTCTGCCTTGTAGGCAATCGACATCAAATGCTCCAACAGCGTCAAACCCAAGCCGCGGCCCTGATTTTCCGGTTTGACGGTGATGTTCAGCAAATGCGCCTCGTCGAGAATGATCTGCACCACGCCATGACCGACCTGCTGCTGCCCTTCGAACATCAGCCAGATCTGATACTTGCCCAGGCCATCGAGAAAAATCCCGCGGGTCCAGGGGTGGCTGTAAGCCGCGTATTCAATTTTCAGTACAGTGTCCAGGTCCGCCTCGGTCATCGGGCGGAACGATACAGCGTCACTCATTCGATTCTTTCCAGCGCGCCATCAGCCGACGCATGGCTTGCCAGACATCAGCCTTACGCTGTGGCTCTTCCATTAATAATTCCAGACCCGGCAGGGACCAGACCGAACCCAGGCCTTCGACCTGAAGTTCACGGTTGAAGGATTCGGCGTTGGCCTCACCGGCAAAACGCACCGCCGGCAAGCCGATCAGCCACAGGCAGACGCATGGAGCGTCTTCCAGACGGGCCGACAGAAAGCCTTGTACGAAATCCCGAGCCGCTTCCGGCCCTTGATCCATGGTGCCGCGAGCCAGCAGCGGCCAGCGCACCGGTTCGCCGATGATCTGCGGGCTGTCTGGCAGGCCGGCGGCGCGCAGCATGTCCTTGAGCAACAGATAGGCCGGATCGCGGGTCTGGAAGCTTTCGCCTGTGGGTAACTCCACCAGCAACAGGCAACGACCGGCGCGCAGCAATTGCAGGGCGAAACGCGGCGGCGGAACGACCGGCGCCTTGACCGCGACCGGGGCCTCTTCTTCTTCGACCTTGGCGTTCGTGCGGGTGCTGGCCAACGATGGCCGTGGCACCTCGATCTTCACCCGTTCGGCGGGGTTGGCCGCAGGTTCAACGGGCGCTTGCGCCTGCGGAACAGGCGCAACCGGGGCGACGACCAACGGTTCGGGCATCTCCAGCAGTTCGGGCCGCGACGGCGCAGCAAAGGGCAATTCGGTGCGCGGCAGCCAGTTGACCACCTGCATGGCGGTCAAATAAGCGCGGCGACGGGACTCGATAAGCAAAGGTCGGCCACTTGTGGATAACTAAAGTGCGGTGATTCTACCGCCCTTCGCTCAAGATCGCCCGCGCTTGATCGATAGAAAACCGACTGTCCATCCCGAGAGTGAATCGACACGGCTGCGATGCAGTACAATCGCGGCTTTTAATCGCCAACCAGCCGGCCATTCCGATGATCGAACCCAAGCGCGTCTTGCGCGCCCTCGCTGAACACTGGGCACTTCTGGAGCCACTGTGCGAGCACTTCGACCAAGGCACATTGAGCCTCAACGAACTGCGCACGCAACTGGCCGCCCAGCAACTCGACAGTACGCCGCAGGACATCACCAGCCTGCTGGACGTGTGGATCCGCCTCGACATTCTGGTTCCCGTGGCGAAAAGCCCGAACCGTTTCGAGCTCAACGCGCAGATCCACGACTTCCTCGCTTACCTGCGCCGTGAGCACCGTCTGGGCCTGTGCCTGGAAATCGAAGCCTATTTGCGCCATCTCGAGCGCTTGGCCGGTTACATTCAGGATGCCTTCGACATTCGCGACGGCCACGACCTGGCGCGCCAGTTGCGTCTGCTCGACATGCGTGTGCGGGACGTTCTGAAGAAACTCGCCAACGACGAACAGGCCCTGGTGGCCGTCGCCGAGCGGGCCAAGACCAGCGACCGGCAGATCCCGCTGCGTCAGCGCTACGCTGAGGTACTGGCGACCTGGGATGAATACGTCGAACCGATGATTCAGTTGGTGAACGCCGACGGCGCCTTCGAACAAGGCGTGCGCAAGGTCGAAAACGTCCTGCTGAAGATGCTCACTGAACAGCAGCGCCTCGGCCATCTGGTCGACGACGACATGCTGCTGCGCACCCACGCGCGCATCCTCGAAATGCAGACCAGCGCCCAGTTGACCCTGCGTCATGCCCGTGAACTGCTCCTGCCGCTGCGTGAAGAAGCGCGCCGGCACAACGCCGTGACCCGTGGCGCGGCGCTGGCCTTGTCGGCCATTCGTCGTAAAGGTATCGATGCGGTGCCACAAGCGGCAATGCCGATGTTCACCCGGCCGCAAAGCACCTTCCTCGGCAGCGCCAGTCAGGTCGAAGCCTACGTGTACGCGCTGGCCCGTTTCGAGCCGAAACCAGCGCGGTTCCCCAAGGCTCACAAAACCCAGAAAGGCGAAGCCCCGCGCGCGCCACGCACGGTTCGCGAAATGCTCGAACGCTGCGAAGACGCCCTGCCGATGCCGGACCTGATGACTTGGCTGCTCGAGCAGGAGCCGGACGGCGCTACCGACGAATTGCTCTATTGGTTCTCGCGCCTGTCCCGTGAGAAACGCTTCAAACGCGAGCGTCTGGAACGCCGCGATTACCACACTCACGAGCATCAGGTCAGCCTGCGCTCCTTCGCCCTACTCTCGGCCGGTGACACCACCGCCGAGAATTCTGCGAGCATTCCACATGCATCTTGATCTATCCGAACTGTCCCAACTGGCGCCGATCTTTCGCGAGCTGTTCAAGGGCTACCACGTCAGCCGCCGCGATCCGGAGCTCTACGCGCAACTGTCGAACTTCCAGGACCAGTACCGCACGCTGTTCAAGGCACTGGGCTTTGAACTGGTCTGCGACACCCGTGGTTTCTACTACTTTGTGCCGGACCTGGCCGCTGCTGCGGTGAACAAGACTGCACAACGTCTGGCGCTGTTCACCTTCATCCTCGTCGAGCACCTGGCCGATCAGGGCCGCGACCCGGTCGCCGTGCTCGACGGTGGCAGCCTTGGCCGTGATGAATTGCCGTCGTTGCTGGAAAAGTACCGCGACCTGTTTATCCAGGCCGAAGTGCAGACGGTTGAAGAACTCGAAGAAAAAATCATGCGCCGCATGACTCAGCTCGGTTTCGCCGGCGAAGAAAACGGCATCTACCGTTTCCTGCCGCCGATGCACCGCTTCCTCGATGTCTGCCTGTCTGTCCAGCAAGACCGTGATCTGGCCGCCAGCCTGCACAGCGTGTTGCCATTGCCGGTGCCAGTGCTGATCGATGACGACAGCGACGAAAAACTTTTGGAAACCGATGACCCGCTGGACCTTAGTGACTTCGAAGAAGAAAGCGAAGAAGACGCCATGGCCCGTGCCATTGCCGAAGAACAGGAGACCGACGCATGAGCAAGGAACGCTACGGCATTCGCCGCTTTGCCCTTTTGAACACCGCCGGTTACAGCCTCGGCCTGTTCCCGCTGGAAGAGCCGCTGTCGGTTTACGGCGCGAACAACCTTGGCAAATCCGCCTCGATCAACGCCTTGCAGTTCCCGATTCTGGCGCGTATGTCGGACATGAGTTTCGGCAAGTACAGCCTGGAGCAATCCCGGCGTTTCTACTTCGCCTCGGACACCAGTTACATCCTCGTCGAAGTTTCATTGCCGCACGGTCCACACGTGATCGGCGTGGTCGGTCGCGGTCCCGGTGGCGGTTTCGGTCACCAGTTCTTCGCCTACGCCGGCAAACTGGATCTTGCCCATTACCAAAAAAATGACACCTGCCTGCGTCAGAAAGAACTGTTCACCAACCTTGAACGCGAAGGCCTGAAAGCCTACGAGCTCAAGCCGGATGAACTGCGTCGTTTGCTGGTCGGCGGTCACACCTCGATTCCACTCGACCTGACCCTGATCCCGCTGCGCTCCACCAGCGAGCAGAGCTTGAAGACCTTCCGCGCGCTGTTCATCAACTTGCTGCACATGCGCGAAATCACGGCTGCGAAACTCAAGCAGTTGTTCCTCGATGCGTTCGAACACAGCCTGCGTTCCGGCAGTGTCGATTACATTGCCGCGTGCGAAGAAGCCTTCCGCGACGTACGCCGTATGGAGCAGGACTACAACTCCCTGGTCGCTGCCGGCCCATTGGTCGAAGCCTTGGCCAACGGCGTGAAACAGCGGGACATCCTGCGCGGCAAACTGCATCGCCTGTCGCCGCTGCTCGATTCCCTGCTCGGCACCTGGTCGGACTATGCCAGTGCGCGTAAGGAAGAACTGACGATTCAGGCCGAGCACTATCGCAACGAGCAGGACGCGCTGCAAAACGATCAACGCGGCGGCACTCAGGAGCTGATGCGTCTGGAGCGGGAAATCACCGGCATCCAGCGCTGGCTCGGCGAGTTGTCGGTGCTCAAGCATCGCTTCGCGCTGGTCGATGACGTCAAAGTCCTTGAGCAGCAACTGCTCGCCGCCAAGGACGCGCACGACGAACTGGCCGGTGCACTGGCCCAGTCGCGACAGTTCAGCGCCGAAGACCTGGAAGAGCGTCTGCGGGATCTGGAAAAACGCCTGAAGTCGGTCAAACAGCAACTCGATCACGCCGACAACAATAGCTATGCCCGTTTGCGCGAAGAGTTCTCGCAACAAGACGTCGAGCGCCTTATGCGGTTGTTCAACAGCGCATTGTTCAGCCTGCCATTGGGCGAGCACGGCATTACGCTGGACGAGGACGGTCAGTGGGTCAAATCCATGGAACTGATCCTCGATGGTTTCAAAGGCGAGCGCTTCGAAGTGCCGGGCCTGTCCATCGACATTTCGCACATCGAGCCGCCAGCGCTGCAAGCCCTGGCTGACCGCGCGGCGCTGCGCGATCAGAAAGAGCGTCTGGAAAAAGAACTCAAGCAGCTGAAAACTCAAGCTGCCGTGGCGGCAGACCGCGCGGCCAGCAAGACCCAGACCGAAGCGCTGTACCAGCAAGTGCTGGATGCGCAGAAAGCCCTGGAAGACTTCCGCCGCACGCAAACCCTGAGCGCCGAGGAAGGCGACAAGCTGGAACAGCTTGAACAACTGGAGGCCGCTCAGGACGAGTTGAAGCGTTCCAGCGACGCCTTCACCGAACGCGTCCAGCAACTGTCGGCCAAGCTGCAACTGGTCGGCCGGCAGATCGGCGACATGGAAGCCAAGCAACGCACCCTCGACGACGCCCTGCGCCGCCGTCAGTTGTTGCCAGCCGATCTGCCATTCGGCACGCCGTTCATGGACCCGGTCGACGATTCCATGGACAACCTGCTGCCGTTGCTCAATGACTATCAGGACAGTTGGCAAGGCCTGCTGCGGGCCGACGGCCAGATCGAAGCGCTATACGCTCAGGTGCGCCTCAAGGGGGTGGCCAAGTTCGACAGCGAAGACGATATGGAGCGTCGCCTGCAACTGTTGATCAATGCGTACGCACACCGCACCGACGAAGCCCTGACCCTCGGCAAGGCCCGCCGTGCGGCGGTCACCGACATCGCCCGGACCCTGCGTAACATTCGCAGCGACTATGACAGCCTCGAACATCAACTGGCGCTGTTCAACCGCGAGATCAACAAGCGTCAGGTCTCCAACCTGCAAAGCTTCCGCATCGTGCTCGCACCGAACAAGGAAGCGCTCAAGCACATTGACCAGATCATCCACAGCGCCGGTCAGTACGAAGAAGGCGAAACCCTTTCCGTCTTCGACCTGAGCCAAAGCGCCGATCAGGACAACAAAAACGAAGAAGCCAAGGAATACCTGGCGCGCCTGGTGGCGGCCAACCACAACCAGCTCGGTCTCAAGGATCTGTTCGAGCTGGCGTTCGAGATCACCAAGGTCAATGGCCAACCGGTGATCCACACCGACATCGACGGCGCGGCGTCCAACGGCACCACCATGACCATCAAGGCGCTGACCAACATGTACTTGTTGCTGCACTTGATGGACCGCGACCAGGCCGGTCGCGTGCGCCTGCCGTACTACCTCGACGAGGCGGCGGACATCGACGAGAAGAACCAGGCAGCACTGCTGGAAACCAGTCTGCAATTGGGCTTCGTGCCGATCCTGGCGAGTGTGAAGCCGCAAGTTTGCGCCAGTGTCGCCATCGACCTGGAAGGCGGCAGCGGCCCGAACGGTATCTACATCGACGAGGCGGACTGGAAGTACATCCGTCGCCACGATGAAGTGAAGGCTACCGTTGTTGTACAAGCTGATGAGCCAGAGCTGGATGCGGTCTGACGCTTAAACCGAAGCAAAAAAAGGCCGCGATCCAAATGGATCGCGGCCTTTTTTATGCAATGACTAGAGACTTTCTGTGAGTTTGATGCCGTCTTCGCGAGCAAGCCCGCTCCCACACTGGATCTTTGTCGTTCATAACATTTGCGTACGACACCGATTAAGTGTGGGAGCGGGCTTGCTCGCGAAAGCGGCATCACAGGCGCCGATAAACTACTTGCCGATTGCGATCTTCGGCGCCCAGGTCAGCCACTCATCTTCGAACTGATCGAACAACGGGAAGGTTTGCTCAGGCCGCGCCGGGACACCCATGCGGTCGCCATCCGGCGTGGCAAAAGCAATACCGCCCTGAACCAGCGTCTCCAGCGATTCAGTGCGTATTGTCGCGCCTTTGAACAAGCCGTAGTCCAAGCCAAAACCACTGGTATTCCAGAACCGCGTGCCCCTGCGCACCAGTGGTGCATACTTCGGCTCGATCAGAATGTGCACCAACACTCGATCGGCCGTTTGGCCCAGTTCATAGCCGGTCACCTTGCCTACCGTGATTTCGCGATAGGTGACGGGAACGCCGGTCTTCAGCGAACCCCGACGAGCAGCGCTCAACACCAGGCTTAAACCAGCCTCTTCCTTGGCGGTTTCCGGGGGATTGGTCAACGCCACGAAAGTCTTCTGCGGGCCGAGGTTCTTCGGTGCCGGTTGCACTTCGATGTATTGCCCGGTGACCAAAGTTTCGAGGTTCGAAGTTTTAAGCAGACCGAGCTCAGGTTTGACGACCCAGAACTGACTGCCGACCCGAGCGATACGCTCCGGCACTTCTGTGATCCGCGCGGTCAGCAGTACTGATTGCAGGTCATCACTGAGGTCGACGTCCTCAATCTTGCCAACGTCCAGGCCTTTGAATCGAACCGGCGTGCCACTGCGCAGGCCATCGGCTCGATCGACCTTGATTGTCACCATAGTACCTTTCTGCGTTGCCTCATCATGGTTGGCATGCAAGCGGAAACGTGGAATACGCTTTTGCAACGGCGCCTTGGCTTCCGGGGTTTCGAAGGCGATACCTCCGGCCATCAGGCTTTGCAATGATTCACTTTTGACCTGGATGCCGCCGGTTAACCCACCCGTGAGCGTAATGCCGCTGGCATTCCAGAAACGCGTCGAGGCGTTGACCAGCCCTTCGTATTCCTTCTCGATATGCACCCCGATCACCAGCTGCTTTTTGGTGCGGGAGAATTGATAGCTCTGAACCGAACCGACCTTGACCTGTTTGTAGAGAATCGGACTGCCGACTTCCAGAGAACCAAGGTTGTCGGTGAACAACACCAAGTGCAGGCCTGGCGAACGCAAATCCAGCGGCGGCGCCTTGGGCCGTGCTTCGAACTCGCGCTGCGGTGCACCGCCCTTGTCGCCTGGGCGCACGGCGATGTAGTTACCTTTGACCAGCGCTTCCAGGCCCGTAATACCGGCGAGTGAAATTGATGGTTTCACCACCCAGAACTGAGTGCCGGTGACCAGGTAGTCCTCGGCCAACGGGTCGAGAGTCAATTCGGCGCTGGCACTGGCCAGATCCGGGTCAACCTTGAGTGTTTTCAAATTGCCGACCTGGATGCCTTTGTACATCACCGGCGTACGACCGGCCTGCAGGCCTTCGAAATCGCTGAGTTTGACCTTGACCCGAATACCCGCTGCGGCTGCATCGAAATCCTCGTAGAGACGGAACGGCAGGCTTGGATCGGTGGGCGGGCTGTCCTTGCGGTTCTCCGGAGTGGCGAACGCAATACCACCGGCGACGATGCTGGCGAGGGACTCGCTACGCACTTTCACACCAGAAAGGTTGGCGTCGATACTGATGCCGCTGGCATTCCAGAAACGCGTGTGTTTACGCACAAGGTTGGCGTAAGTCGGCTCGATGAAGACTTTGAGTTCGACAGTATTCTGGTCTGCGGACAGCACGTAGCTTTTGATCTGACCGACCTGAATCTGCTTGTAGAACACCGGGCTGCCGCGATTCAGCGAGCCAAGGCGATCAGCCTTGATGGTCAAGTGCAGGCCGGGTTGGGCGTCCGACAGCGGAGGCTCTTGGGCAAGGGCCTTGAACTTGCGGGTCGGCTCGCCTTCACCTGGGCTGACGGCCACATAGTTGCCCGAGACCAGCGTCTCCAGGCCCGTGATACCGGCCAGGCTCACGCTCGGTTTGACCAGCCAGAAACGCGTGCTGGTCTTGAGGTATTGCTCCACGTCCTTGTTCATCTCGATGGTCGCGATCACTCCTTTGGAGCTGCCTTCGTCATCGAGCTTGAGGGCTTTTACCTTACCGACCGACATGCCTTTGTAGACGACTTCGGTCTTGTTGGCCTGAATACCTTCACCGCTTTCGAAGCGCACCTGAATCTCGATGCCCGTCTCGCTGTAGGCACGCCAGCCGAGCCAACCGCCGATGATCAAGGCAATCAGGGGCAACGCCCAGATAGCAGACCAGTTCGAGGCCGGTCGGGTTTTCGCTTTAGGCAAATCAGTCATGGTCGTCGTCCGACTCCGTGTTATCCCAAATCAGTCGGGGATCGAAAGTTACTGCGGCAAGCATCGTCAAAATCACCACACTGGCGAAGGCGATGGCGCCAGGATTGGCTTCGATACTGGCAAGCCGTCCGAAATTCACAACCGCCACCAAGATGGCGATCACAAAGATATCCAGCATCGACCAGCGGCCGATGAACTCGATAAAGCGGTACATCAGAATGCGCTGGCGTGCCGAAAGCGGCTGGCGGCGCTGCACCGAAAACAGCAGCAATGCGATACCCACCAACTTGAACGTGGGGACCAGGATGCTGGCGATAAAGACCACGGCGGCGATTGGAATCATGCCGTGCTGAACCAGTTGAATCACACCGGACATGATGGTGCTCGGATCGCCCTGCCCCAGGGAATTGACGGTCATGATCGGTAGCACATTGGCCGGGATGTAGAGAATCGCGCCCGTGATCAATAATGCCCAGGTACGCATCAGACTGTTCGGGCGGCGGGCGTGAACCAGCGCACCGCAGCGGGTGCAAACCTGCTCGTCGGTATCGGCTTCCTGCTTGTTCAACTCATGGCATTCAGCACAAATCAGAATGCCTGCATCAATCGCCCGCATGGGCATCTTCTCCTGATAGAGCCTGCCAGATCTGGTGCGGTGACATCACCACTTCCAGCCAGACCTGAACCAACAACAAACTGATGAAGCACGCCAGACCAAAACCTACGGTGATCGCCGCCATATCGGCCAATTTAACGATCGCAACCAGTACGCCCATGAGGTAAACCTCGAGCATCCCCCAGTCCCGTAGATGGTGATAAATGCGGTAGAGCAGCAAGCCGTAACTGCGTCCAATATCGAAGCGAATACTCAGTAACACGACCAGTTGGCAAAGCAGCTTGAGCAGCGGAATCCCCATACTGCAAAGGAATACCACTGCCGCTACGCCTCGCATACCGGTATCGAACAGACCGACAACGCCACTCCAGACAGTATCGTGCGACGACTGTCCGAGTAGATGGAGTTGCATGATGGGTAAGAAGTTCGCCGGGATGTACAACAATAGTGCGGCAGTGACCAAGGCGAGACTGCGCTGCACGACATTGTGTCGATGGGCATACAGCTCATAACCGCAGCGTACACAGACGGCTTTCTCACCATGAGCAAGCTCAGGCTTGCGCATCAGCAAGTCGCACTCATGACACGCTACCAAGTCGTCCAGCGGTAAATCTGACAGCCCAGGGGCGTCAACCGGATCTGGCATAAAGGCTCTGGCTCCAAAAAAGTTGGACCTATTCTAGTGTCCTGACTCGAAAACTGTGCAATTTTGTGCTGACGTCGAAGTGTTCTTTTCCTGCGGACAAAACAAAACCCCTACCTGCAT
>NZ_AZRW02000040.1 GCF_000512695.2 Pseudomonas sp. QTF5
GCCCCCTGCGAAAGCTTAGTGGGCGATCGCAGGGGGCGGCGGGGGTAGCCATTTCATTATTGGATCTATGTCGATCACACGATCAATGTGGGAGCGGGCTTGCTCGCGAAGAGGCCCGCCCAGACAACCTGAAACTCAGAGCTGCCCGTCGCGATCCCGGAAGCCCAGCAGATACAGCACGCCATCCAGCCCAAGGGTGGAAATCGCCTGCTTCGCCGATTGCTTGACCAGCGGCTTGGCGCGGAATGCCACGCCCAACCCGGCAATCGCCAACATTGGCAGGTCGTTGGCACCGTCACCGACGGCAATCGTCTGCTCCAGACGCAAACCTTCCTTATGCGCCAGCTCACGCAGCAGATCCGCCTTGCGTTGCGCATCGACAATCGGCTCGACCGCCACACCAGTCACCTTGCCATCGACCACTTCCAGTTCGTTGGCAAATACATAGTCGATGCCCAGCTTGGCCTGCAGTTGCTTGGCGAAGTAGGTGAAACCACCCGACAGAATCGCCGTCTTGTAGCCCAGACGCTTGAGTTCGGCGAACAGGGTTTCGGCGCCTTCAGTCAGGCGCAGCGAGGCGCCGATGGAGTCCAGCACGCTGACGTCCAGACCTTGCAGCAAGGCCAGGCGCTCCTTGAAGCTGGCGCGGAAGTCCAGCTCGCCGGACATCGCCCGTTCAGTAATCGCGGACACCTGATCGCCTACACCGGCAGCCTTGGCCAGTTCGTCGATGACTTCGGCTTCGATCAGCGTCGAGTCCATGTCGAACACTGCCAGACGACGGTTACGGCGGAACAGCGAATCTTCCTGGAAGGCGATGTCGACGTTCAATTCTTGAGCAACGCTGAGGAATTCGGCCCGCAGCGCTTGCGGATCCGCCGCCTCGCCACGTACGGAAAACTCGATGCAGCCCTTGCCCTTGTCGGCCGGAGTGTCCAGCGGCATGCGCCCGGACAGACGATCGATATGATCGATGTTCAGACCATATTTGGCGGTGATCGAGCTCACACGCTGCAATTGTTCAGCGGTCACTTTGCGGGTCAGCAGGGTGACAATGTGGCGTTTCTTGCCCTGATTGCCGACCCACAACTGGTAATCCTCTTCGGACACCGGTGTGAAACGCACCTGCTGCTCCAGCTTATAGGCCGTGAACAGGATGTCCTTGAGCACCGAGTTACCTTGTTCGGTATCGGGAATTTCAACCAGGATGCCGAACGACAAAGTGTCGTGGATCACCGCCTGACCGATGTCGAGAATGTTCACACCACCCTGGGCCAGAACGCCGGTAATGGCCGCAGTCAGACCCGGACGGTCGACTCCCGTGATGTTTATCAGGACGATTTCGCGCAAGGCGCACCCCCGCAGGTGGAAAAAAACCGCATTCTACCCATTTTCAGTGACCATCGGGCACCGGGAGCGCTTTGACGGTCTAGGGCCTGTCGCTATACTGCGCGTCAACTTCACGGACAAAGAGCCGAGCTCAAGTGAACCGGCCCACGCCAGTAAAAACCGATAACTTCTTTCTGCTGATCTTCCGGGCACTGCGTCATCGCCGTGTGCCGATCGCATTGCGCATTGCCAGCCATAACGTGATCCTGGTCGCTCTGGCCCTGGTGATCTACGCCTGTGTGATGGGTTTGCAGTTCAAGCAGGCCATGCACGAGCAGGCGGACGCCCTGGGCGAAAGCCTGACCACTCAGACCGCGACCTCGGCCACGGAGCTGTTGGTGTCCAATGACATCCTCAGCCTGAACGTGCTGCTCAACAACCTGACCAAGAACAAACTGGTGGCCCACGCGGCCATCTACAGCATGGATAACCGCATCCTTGCCGAGTCCGGTCAGCGTCCCAAGCACAGCCTGCTGGGCGAAGCCGAGGGTATTTACCAAAGCAAGATCACCTTCCAGGACGTGACCGCCGGGCAACTGCGCATCAGCCTGGACATGGATCAGTTCCAGCAACCGATGACCATCAGCCTGCAAAGCATGGGTATTTTGAGCGCCATTCTGCTGGCGCTTTCCCTGGCCTTGAGCCTGCGTCTGGGCCGGCATATTTCTACGCCTCTGCTGCAATTGCGGGTGTGGCTGCGCAATATCGACGAATACACCCCGGCCACCGAGCGCCAGGATGAGATCGGCGACCTCGCTCGTCAGCTGCACGCCAATTTCGCGCCAGAGCCAGCCGAACCCGAGCCTGCGCCGGAGCCCGAATATGACGACAGCGATTACGAAGACGCCGACGATAACGAACCGACCTTCGAAGTGCGCAACCTGCGTGATCCAAGTTTCGACGAAACCAAGCCTGTAGCCGGGCTCAAGCCTGCGCCACGGCGCATTGTCAGCACCGTCGAAGACGATGAGGACGATGAGGACGACGAAGATCCGTTTGCCGATCTGCGTGACGACTCGACAGGCAGCACGCCGAAACCAGTCGTAAAGCCGCAGGTATCGAACCTGCCGCAGCACAGCGCGGTACTGGCGGTGCAACTGGGCGCGCAAGATCAGTTGCGCCGCCTGCCCCGCGCACGCCTGGAAGAGCTGCTGAAACGCTACCGCGATTGCCTCGATCAGGCCGCGTCGCTTTACCAGAGCGAACTGCACACCCTGAACGATGGCAGCACGCTGATGCTGTTCCACACCGAAGACAGCGGCGATGACTACCTGACCAACGCCATCTGCTGCGGTGAATTGCTGCGAGCCCTGGGTCATCAGTTGCAGATCGAAGTCGCCGACAGCGGCATCACCCTGCAATTGCAGCTGGGCCTGACGCTGGGTGACGAGTTGTTCGGTCTGAGCCAGATCGACCTGCTGCTTACCGAAACCGCGCAGGACGCACTGGCCCTGTCGCAACACAGCCGCAACCTGCTGCTGGTGGAGCGCAAGATCAGCGACGACGCGCTGATTCGTCAGCGTGCCCGGATCCGGCCGATCGCAAGCCCAGAGGGTGCGTGCTGCGTAGAACGCTTGATGGAGCCTTATCCGTCGATGCTGGAACGGCAACTGGCGCGGATGCACGAACGCCGGGCGTAAACGCTAGCCCCCGTGTAAAGAAGCCCGCAGATGAGTGATTGTCTGCGGGCTTTTTGTTGCCTGTCCCGGCCTCTTCGCGAGCAAGCCCGCTCCCACAGTGGATCTTCTGTGAACACACCGTTGTGGACAGCCGAGATCAAATGTGGGAGCGGGCTTGCTCGCGAAGAGGCCATCAGAAGCACTGAAGATCTCCAACCTGCAGAAACAACAAAGCCCGCATCAATGGCGGGCTTTGCTTTGGATCAATCCAGGCTTAGAACCTGAACACTTCCATATCCGTGCGAATTGGCGAAGCCATCGGGATTTTCGGTTGTTTCTCTGGCTCTGCTGCCGGCGCCACAGGCTTGGCAGCTGGTTTGCGTGGCGCTTCGGCAATCGGCGGCTGGTTGGCCAGTGGCTTGAGCGCCGTCGACAGTTGCTCGGCCAGACGCTGTAGCAACACACCCTGAGCCTGAACCTGAGCCGCAGTCCCGCCGGCGTGCTGCTCCTGCAGATGAATGATGCGGTTATCGCGCACCTGACCACGACGGTCGATCAGGCGCCATTGCGCATCAAGGACTGCCGGTTGCGATTCTCCCGAGTCCAGACGCGTGATCGTCAGCAGAACCTGAACATCCGGCGTGAAGCCTAATGTCGCCGGTGCCAGGACAACGCGCTGGCTGTCCAGATGACCGGCAACCTGACGCAGCAACAGCTGATCGATGTCCGACGACAGGCTACCCGCCCAACGACCATCAACCGAAGCTTGCAGGCTGCCATCGGGCTGACGCTGCAACAAGGTTTCGCGTTGCAGGTAGTCAGCAACCGTTACCGGGCCAAGCAATACCGCCATGCCCGCGCTTTGCGCAGGCTGAGCCGGACTTCCGCTGTCCAGCTGATACAGCGACACCGGTTGGTGAACACTGCAACCCGCCAGGCCAAGAACGCCGGCGAGCATCAAAATAAAAGGAAGGCGCAGAGCAGTCATCGTCCCATCCAGGTGGCTGCCACAAGGCTAACCACAGTGAAAATACTCAAAAAATATGAAGAACGCTCGGCTACGCCGGCGCTTGAAAGGCCATATCATCCGTGAATATGCGTTCCGACTCCAGCGGCAAAGCGTCGATCTACGCGTTAAATCGTAGATCGAGCGCTCTAGGACGCTTAATTGAGGTTTTCGACGAACAGCGCATCTACCCTCTGAAAGCCCCGTGGCAGTTTGTTACCGCGACGCCCACGCTCACCTTTGTAGTGTTCGAGGTCGTCCGCCTTCAGCGACAAGGTACGTTTTCCGGCCTGTAGCACCAAAGTGGCACCCTCCGGCAAAACGGCGATGTCCGTGACATATTCTTCGCGACTGGCAACACGTTCACCGGAAATCCCGATGATCTTATTGCCTTTACCTTTACCTAATTGTGGCAGATCGCTGATTTTGAAAATCAGCAGGCGACCTTCGGTGGTCACCGAGGCCAGCCAGTTGTGCTCACGATCGGCCACCGGACGCGGCAGAATCACTTTGGCGTTGTTCGGCAAACTCAACAGGGCCTTACCCGCCTTGTTCTTGGCTTGCAGGTCTTCACCCTTGACCACAAAACCGTAACCGGCGTCGGAGGCGATCACGTACAGCGAATCGTCTTCAGGCATCAGCACGCATTCGAAACTCGCCCCTGGCGGCGGCGTCAGGCGGCCGGTCAGTGGTTCGCCCTGGCCACGGGCCGATGGCAGCGTGTGTGCAGCCACCGAATAGCTGCGACCAGTGGAGTCGATAAACACCGCAAACTGGTTGGAACGCCCAGCCGCCAAGGCCTTGAAACCATCCCCGGCCTTGTAGGAAAGTCCGGTGGCGTCGATCTCGTGGCCTTTGGCGGAGCGAACCCAGCCTTTTTCCGACAGCACAACGGTCACTTTCTCGTTTGGCAGCAGATCATGCTCGGTCAAAGCCTTGGCTTCGGCGCGCTCGACGATTGGCGAGCGACGGTCGTCGCCGTAGGTTTCGGCGTCCTTGATCAGCTCGGTGCGGACCAGTTTTTTCAGCTTGGCTTCGCTGCCCAGCAGGGCTTGCAGCTTGGCTTGTTCCTTGAGCAGTTCATCCTGCTCGGCACGCAGCTTCATTTCTTCCAGTCGCGCCAACTGACGCAGACGGGTGTCGAGGATGTAATCGGCCTGGATTTCGCTCAGGGCGAAGCGCTCGATCAGTGCGGCTTTCGGGTGTTCCTCGGTGCGGATGATGTGAATCACTTCATCCAGATTGAGGTAAGCGATCAACAAACCGTCCAACAGGTGCAGGCGACGCTCAACCTTGTCCAGGCGGAATTGCAGACGACGACGCACGGTCTGCACCCGGAACTCCAGCCACTCGACCAGCAAGGCCCGCAGGTTTTTCAACTGCGGCTTGCCGTCCAGACCGATGATGTTGATGTTGACCCGGTAGCTCGACTCCAGCTCGGTGCTGGCGAACAGGTGTTGCATCAGGGCATCGTGGTCAAAGTTTTTGCGGGCACCCGGAATGATCACGATCCGGCATGGGTTTTCGTGGTCGGATTCGTCGCGCAGATCAGCGATCTGCGGGGCCTTGGACGGTTTGGCCTGCATCATCGCCGCGATCTGTTCCAGCACTTTGGCACCTGAAACCTGGTGCGGCAGCGCGGTGACAATGATGTCACCGTCTTCGATGTGGTACACGGCGCGCATACGCACCGAACCGCGACCGGTTTCGTAGATTTTCAGCAGGTCGGCGCGCGGCGTGATGATTTCCGCTTCGGTCGGGTAATCCGGACCCTGAATGTGCTCGCAGAGCTGTTCGACCGTAGCTTTCGGCTCGTCCAGCAAGCGCACGCAAGCGGTCGCGACTTCGCGCAGATTATGCGGCGGTACGTCGGTGGCCATGCCCACGGCGATACCGGTGGTGCCGTTGAGCAGAATGTTCGGCAGGCGGGCCGGCAAGACCAAAGGCTCTTCCAGCGTGCCGTCGAAGTTCGGGCCCCAGTCCGCGGTGCCCTGGCCCAGTTCGCTGAGCAGCACTTCGGAATAACGCGACAGCCGCGCTTCGGTGTAACGCATAGCGGCGAAGGACTTCGGATCGTCCGGCGCACCCCAGTTACCCTGGCCGTCGACCAGCGTGTAGCGGTAGCTGAACGGCTGGGCCATCAGGACCATGGCTTCGTAGCACGCCGAATCGCCGTGGGGGTGGAACTTACCGAGCACGTCACCGACGGTACGCGCCGACTTCTTGTGCTTGGAATCAGCGTCCAGCCCCAACTCGCTCATCGCATAGATGATGCGCCGTTGTACCGGTTTCAGGCCGTCGCCGATATGCGGCAGGGCACGGTCCATGATCACGTACATGGAGTAGTTGAGGTAGGCATTTTCGGTGAAGTCAGCCAGCGACCGGCGTTCTACACCGTCCAGGCTGAGATCAAGGGAGTCGCTCATGCGGGCCTCATTATTTCGTGGTCTGGCGCAGCAGCATGGTGCCACCGCGCTGGGTAAATTCAAGTTTGTTCAGTGCGCTCATACCGAGCAGCACCTGATTGCCTTCCAGGCCTGGCGCAACCAGCGCGCGAACATCACGCAACACAATGTCGCCCAGTTGCAGCCGGTCGATGCGGGTTCGATAACCCTGGCTCAAGCCATTGGCCGTGCTCAGGGTCACCCCGAAACCTTTTTCCAGTTTCAGCCGCTCGGCCAGACTGGCCGGGATCGAAACGTCGGTGGCCCCAGTATCGAGCATGAAATCTACTGGCTGGCCGTTGATCTGGCCACTGGCGACAAAATGCCCCTGGCTGTTGCTGATCAGCTTCACTTCGATAAAACCTTCGCCCTGCTCGGAGCTGACGACGGTGTTGGGATTTTGCTGACGTGCCTCCCACTGGCCGAAAAACCGCGTAGCCAGAAACAGCGCGGCGCACCAGGCCAACACCATCAACACACGACCGGCGCGTTTGCCCGGTGGTTGTTGATTCATGGCTTGGCGCTCCAGCCACCTTCAGGCGCGGCAAAGCGCCAGACAATCGGGCGTTTCTCGCCGTCGACGCGCGCACCATTATTGTTGTCGATACCGATCCAGACACCGTCGACGTCCACGATCAACGCTTCCGCCAGGCCAAAGGGCTGTGAATAACGACGGTTTTCCTGCAACGCCTCGTCGGCAAACGACCAGCAGCGCTCGACCTTGGCCGTCACCGCATCACGGCGACAGACCTGAAAGGCGTTGCGCTCAAGGGTAAACAGCTTGCCGTCGAACAATGACAGATCGGCAAAATCCCGGGAGCGCGCCCTGGCCTTGGGAAATTGCGCTGGCTGCATTTCCACCCCTGCTTCACTCAGCAGCACACAGCCACCGTCGCAGTCCCATACCGTTTGTTTGCGCTTGATCAGCAGCAAACCGCGGCGCTCACGCTCAGCGGCCAGCCACAGGGTGTCACCGGCCGGATTGATCGTCAGGCCTTCGAACAACGCATTGAAGTGCAACAGCATGCCACTGGCCCGCGCTTCGCGAACCAGCATCGGTGAGATTTTCAGCCAGGACGCAGGCCCGATTGGCGGAACTTGCAGCACGGCGGCATGGGCTTCGCTGACGATGTAACGATTGCCGGCGCTGTCGCAGGTGACGCCTTCGAAATCCAGGTCCCCGCCCCGCACGAACGATGCAGCCCAAGTCCGCGAACGCAAGCCCCAGGGCAAACCGCTGTCGGGCACCAGGGGTACGTCGATGCGCACGGTTTCGGCTCGCCAGGTCGTGTTGCGGGTGTCGAGGCGATAGATTTGATCATCGTCACGATCCGAAACGGTCCACAGATCCTTGCCGCACTGGGCCAGCCCCGACAGATTGCCGCCGCGCATGCCATCGACGGCATGCTCGGACAACAGGCGCAGCTCGGGGGCAGGCTGCGCCGAAACCGTTAGCGAGGTCAGCAGCAACGCACACGCCAGGGCCCAGCCAAATCGCATCAGCCCAGAACCTCGGCCAGGTTGCCCTTGGACTCCAGCCAGGACTTGCGATCGCCAGCGCGTTTTTTCGCCAGCAGCATGTCCATCATTTCCGAGGTCGCGTCGAAATCTTCCAGCGTCAACTGCACCAGACGCCGAGTGTTCGGGTCCATGGTGGTTTCGCGCAGCTGCGGCGGGTTCATTTCACCCAGACCTTTGAATCGGGTGACCTGTGGTTTGCCGCGTTTCTTCTCGGCTACCAGACGATCGAGAATGCCGTCGCGCTCAGCCTCGTCCAGGGCATAGTAAATTTCTTTGCCCAGGTCGATACGGTACAGCGGCGGCATGGCGACGTAGACGTGACCGGCATCCACCAACGGGCGGAAATGCTGGACGAACAAAGCGCAGAGCAACGTGGCGATGTGCAGACCGTCGGAGTCGGCGTCGGCGAGGATGCAGATCTTGCCGTAACGCAGCTGGGCGATGTCTGCCGAGCCCGGATCGACACCGATGGCCACGGCGATGTTGTGCACTTCCTGGCTGGCCAGCACTTCGCTGCCGTCGACTTCCCAGGTGTTCAGAATCTTGCCGCGCAATGGCAGGATCGCCTGAAATTCTTTGTCCCGCGCCTGCTTGGCCGAACCGCCGGCAGAGTCACCTTCCACCAGGAACAGCTCGGAACGCATCGGGTCCTGCCCGGCACAGTCGGCGAGTTTGCCCGGCAGCGCCGGACCTTGGGTAATGCGTTTACGCTCAACCTTCTTGCTGGCCTTCAGACGACGGCCGGCGTTGTTGATCGCCAGTTCCGCCAGCAACATGCCGGTTTCCGGGTGAGCGTTGAGCCACAGGCTGAAAGCGTCCTTGACCACACCGGAAACGAAAGCGGCCGCTTCACGGGATGACAGGCGTTCCTTGGTCTGACCGGAGAATTGCGGCTCCTGCATCTTCATCGACAGGACGAACGCGATGCGCTCCCAGACGTCTTCCGGCGCCAGCTTCACACCACGCGGCAACAGGCTGCGGAATTCACAAAACTCGCGCATGGCGTCGAGCAAGCCCTGACGCAGACCGTTGACGTGAGTACCGCCTTGGGCCGTCGGGATCAGGTTGACGTAGCTTTCCTGGACGCTGTCGCCGCCCTCGGGCAGCCACAGCAGCGCCCAATCGACTGCTTCTTTATTACCGGCCAGGCTGCCGCAGAACGGTTCGTCCGGCAGGCGTTCGAATTCGCTGACCGCGTCCACCAGGTAGGAGCGCAGGCCGTCTTCGTAATGCCATTCGACTTTCTCGCCGGTGGCCTTGTCTTCAAAACTGACCAGCAGCCCCGGGCACAGAACGGCCTTGGCCTTGAGCACGTGCTTGAGGCGGCTGATGGAGAATTTCGGCGAATCGAAATACTTCGGGTCCGGCGCGAAGAACACGCTGGTGCCGGTGTTGCGCTTGCCGACGGTGCCGATCACTTCCAGCTCGGTTTTCTTGTAACCGTCAGCGAAAGTCATCTGGTATTCGTTGCCGTCACGTTTTACACGCACCCGGACTTCGGTCGACAAGGCGTTGACCACGGAAATACCCACCCCGTGCAAACCGCCGGAGAACTGGTAGTTCTTGTTGGAAAACTTGCCGCCCGCGTGGAGCTTGGTGAGGATCAGCTCGACACCCGACACACCCTCTTCCGGGTGAATGTCCACCGGCATGCCACGGCCGTCATCGCTGACTTCCAGAGAGTGATCGGCGTGCAGGATGACCTGCACCGATGTCGCATGCCCGGCCAAGGCTTCGTCGACGCTGTTGTCGATGACTTCCTGGGCGAGGTGGTTCGGCCGACTGGTGTCGGTGTACATGCCGGGGCGTTTGCGCACCGGGTCGAGGCCCGAGAGGACTTCGATGGCGTCTGCGTTATAAGAGCTAGCGCTGGGAGTGGCCATGGGGTCTCGTCGTCCGCCTGTAAAAAGTGTTCTGTGAAAAAGAGGCGACAAATCACAGTGCCGTGAAATCAATCGCCTGATACAAATCTGCGCCGATGCCGGCAAAACTCAGCATTGCCGGCAATTGCTCGGCAAAACCCTGGAAACTATGGTCGCCGCCCGCCTGGATGCGCAAGGCACAGGCCCGGTAATACTGCTGGGCGAGGCGATAATCCAGCGTTTCATCGCCGGTCTGCAACCATACTTGAAACCGCTGCGGATCCTTGGGCGCCGGCACTTCCAGCTCGGCCAGGGCCGTCACGTGGTCGTGGGTCAATTCCCAAGTCTCATCGGTATACAGATTTTTCTGCGTCCCCAGGAACCCGTCGAACATCCGGTGCGGGCTGACGGCAGGGTTGATCAACAGGGCTTTCAAGCCATGGCGCTCGGCCAAGTGAGTCGCATAGTAGCCGCCGAGTGAGCTGCCGACCAGCAGTGGCCGCCCCAGCTCGGCAATCGCTTGTTCCAGCTGACCGATGGCCTCGCGGGGATGGTGATGCAAGGCCGGCACACGCAACTGATCGCTCAAGCCCAGCCGTTCCATCACATTGATCAACTGACAGGCCTTTTTCGACGCCGGCGCGCTGTTGAAGCCGTGGATATAAAGGATCGAACCAGACATTTGAGCTCCCTGGGCGTCGGGTAAAGAGGCGCAGTTTACAGGGAGATGGGTGCGGGTGGGTGTTCGGTCGATCGAAAGAGTCGGGTGCACCCTCACGACTTACATTGCCTGTCAGGCCGCCTTCGCGAGCAAGCCCGCTCCCACAGTGGATCTACTGTGAACACACACTTTGTGAACACCCAAGATCTAGAGTGGGAGCGGGCTTGCTCGCGAAGGCCGCGACCTGGCCCTTCTGAATGACAAAAAAAATCAGTAGCCGTTAGAACCGTAATCAACCTGAAAGTCGAAACCGGTAACGCGCTCAACGCCAGTTTCCAGCCGACCATCCGGCAAAAGCCGCAACCATCGATACCCAGGCGCCTGCTCGCTCACCTTGAAATCATCACTGCCTGGCTCGAACTGAATACAGGTCGAGGGCGATGCGATCAGGCGCACACCGTTGCGCATCTGGTCAATTTCCTGATGCACATGCCCCCACAACACCGCACGCACCTGCGGAAAGCGATCCAGCACCGCGAACAACGCTTCTGGATTACGCAATCCAATGGGCTCCATCCACGCACACCCGATCGACACCGGATGATGGTGGAAACACACCAGATGATGCCGCTGCGGCGCCTCACTCAATGAACGGGCCAGCAACTGCAACTGCTCATCCTGCAAATACCCCGGCACCGAACCTGGCACCGCAGAATCGAGCAACGTAACCCGCCAGTTGCCGATGTCCACCACCGGCTCCAGCAGCGCACTTTGCACCGCCGCCTCGGCCATGATCCGCGGCTCGTCATGATTACCGGGAATCCAGCGTGCCGGCGCATCGATCTGCCGCGTCAGGTCGCGAAACAGCTGATACGACTCCAGCGTCCCGTCCTGTGAAAGATCGCCACTGGCAATGATCAAGTCGATCTGCGGCTGCTGAAGCTTTACCAGCTCAATGACCTGTTGCAGGCTGTCGCGGGTATTCATGCCCAGCAACGTCCCGTCCGCCTCGGCAAACAGATGGCTGTCAGAGAGTTGCACCAGCAACGCCGGATCGGCGGGGGTCAATGTGGATACGCTCGGCAAGGCGTTCTCCCAGGGCGTGATCACGGGATGGATAAGTGCCGCAATTATGCTGGGGGACGATCAAAAGAGGAAACCTGTGAACCGGACGCAGTTCACAACTACCGAACGACTGCGTACTCGTGCCCACATGCCAGACAGTGACTCAGCCATTCCCCCAGGAACAGATTGAGCTGAGCCTTTTCATCCGGCTGATGCATCGCGGCGTTCGGGTAAGGATAGATGCCCCGGAAGCGTCTTGCATGTTCGGCACTGACCACTTCGGCCATGCAGGCGTCGTGATACACCTGAACTTCAAGTTGAGGAACCGGCAGCCATGGCAGGCTGTGTTCCTGGCGTACTTGCAGCGTCGTGGTGTACGGACAGACCTGAAGCACTTCGAGGGCCAGCACACCTAGCATCTGGTCGCCGTGGGTCACGGCAATGCGCCGTGCCTGCGGCTCGTTGCGCATGTCCGGCAACAGTCGCATCAGGCGCGCATAGTTGGCCTCGCAGGAGGCTTGCAGCCCCACGAGGTCGATGCGGTAGCGATCGCGCAGCTTGTTTACGACCATAGCCCCCTCACTTCAACGCGGTTCAAAGCCAGCCATTGCAAGGCGATGATGCTTGCCGCGTTGGCAATACGTCCGTCGCGTACGGCTTGCAGGGCATCTTCGAAGGCCCAGACCGTGACACGAATATCTTCTGCCTCTTCCTCCAGCCCATGCAGGCCGCCAACCCCGGTACTGTCGCAACGCCCCAGATACAAATGCACGAATTCGTTACTGCCTCCCGGCGATGGAAAATACCTGGTTATCGGCCAGAGCGCCCCGAATACAAGCCCAGCTTCCTCCTGCGCTTCGCGGTGAGCAACTTCTTCCGGTACTTCATCCTTGTCGATCAGACCGGCGACCAGCTCGATCAGCCACGGATTGTCGGTCTTGCCCATGGCGCCAACGCGAAACTGCTCGATCAGCACCACTTCATCGCGTTGCGGATCGTAAGGCAGTACGCACACCGCATCATGGCGCACGAACAGTTCACGATTGATCTCGCGACTCATGCCACCGGCGAACAATTCGTGGCGCAAGTGCACGCGATCGAGCTTGTAGAAACCCTCGTAGCACTTTTCGCGCCGAACGATATCAACGGCGGTCGGAATGGCGTTGGCAAAATCAGTCATGACAATCCTCTTTACTGCAAATCCGATACGAGGTTGCTTTTTGTTACTTGCATTGTTACTTGCAACCTCGACTTCGCGCCATCCTAACGCGCCCGCGAGGTTTGATGCAGCCCCCTTTCCAGTCAGCGGGATAGACGGTGAGGGCGAAACCAACTCTAATTAGCTTAGTGGCGAACTGACTGCTTCGTTGAGAGTCGAAGCGGGTAACTTTTCGCCTTTCCCTGTTTTATGAAGGACGCCCATGTCGCTTTTTAAAATCGCCTCCGTGGCCGCAATCGCCCTGACCCTGGGCGCCTGCCAGAGTTTGTTCCAGCCCAACTATCGGGCGCCGCTGGAAACTACCCGCGACGCATCGGAACAGTTGAAACCAGGCTGCACGACCCCTGACTGCCCGTTGGTGAACATCGATACGCTGCGTTTCCCGGAGGAGCCTGCACTTGACGGCCTCATCGAAAAACGCCTGCTGCAAATGACCCGCACCTCACCCGAAGCCCCCGTAGCGCCAACGCTGGCGGCATATCGCGAGCAGTTTTTGAGCAGTGCCGGCCCGCGCTACAGCAGCTACCTGCAAGCCAAGGTACGTGAGCAGCATGACGGCTTGGTGATCGTTGAATTGTCCAGCTACCTGGACACCGGCGGTGCCCACGGTACGCCGGGCCGCGGTTTCATCAACTATTCACGTCAGCAGCATAAAGCGCTAACCCTCTCGGACATGTTGATCCCGGGGCAGGAAGAGGCGTTCTGGAAAGCGGCCCAAGTGGCGCACAACAGCTGGCTGATCAGCACCAAACTCGATCAGGAACCGGAGTTCGTGAAGAGCTGGCCCTTCGTGAAAACCCAGAACGTCGCGCTGACCTACGGCGGGGTGATCCTCAAGTACGAAGTGAGCACCCTTGCGCCTTACGCATTGGGCCACGTCGAACTGAAGATCCCCTACCCGCGCCTGAACGGTATTCTCAAGCCCGAGCTGTTTCCCGGCCGTAGCTGAAGGCTCGACCGAGCAGCAGTTGCAGCAGCCCTGCCAGCACCAGTGACGGCAGGGTTGCGCCGATGTCCGGATAGAGATTGGCCAGCAAATGATAGGTGCTCACCCCGCCCAACCAGGCGAGCAACGCCGGCCAGCGCAATGCGGCCGACGCTACATGAGCACTGCGCTTGCGCAGGATGAAGTGATCCACCAGCACCACACCGAACAGCGGCGCAAACACCGAACCGATCAACAGCAGGAAGTTCTGGTACTGGGCCAATGGCGCCAGGCAGGCGATCAGTGTGCAGATCACGCCGATAGCCAAGGCCAGATGCTCGACTTTCAAGCGCAACAGAATCCCGCTGGATACCGCCGCCGAGTGAATGTCGGCAAAGGCATTTTCTGACTCGTCCAGCAGAATCAGCAGCAACGGAATCCCCAAACCTGCACCGGCCAATGCCAGCAGCAAGGCATTCACTTCACCGCTCGGCGCGAACGCCAGGGTGTAGGCCACGCCCAGGCTCATCAGCCAGAAGTTACCGATAAAGAAGCCCAACGCCGTACCGCCGAAGACATTCTTCGCGCGTTTGCCGAACCGCGAGTAGTCGCCAATCAGCGGCAGCCAGGACAACGGCATGGCGATCGCAATGTCGAAGCCCACGGCAAACGGCATCGAACCATCACCGGCCTGTGCCCACAACGCCGCCAGATCGGCTTTGGCGAACAGGTTCCAGGTCAGCCAGATGCACGCGGCCAGCAGCAGCCAGATGCCCCACTTGCGCAGGATCTTGCGCACGAAGGTCAGTGGCCCGCTGACGGCGAGCAAAGTTGCCAATGCACCGAAGAACAGCGTCCACAGCAGCGGATTCGACCACAGGCCGCCTTCGCTGAAGGCACGGGCGCCGAGCAGGCTGGCAGCGTCGCGCATCACAATGATTTCGAACGAACCCCAACCGATCAGTTGCAGCAGGTTCAACACCGCCGGAAGGCTCGCGCCATGACGGCCCAAGCTGAGTTTGAGCGCAGCCATCGACGACAGGCCGGTGTCACTGCCGATCACGCCGACAGCGGCCAGCAACAGAACGCCGATCAGCGTGCCGAGAAAAATCGCCAGCAACGAGCCGGACAGGCCCAGACCTGGAGCGAGCAGCGCGCCGGTCTGCAACACCATCAGGCCGATGCCGAGGGAGAACCACAGGGAAAACAGATCACGGCCGCCGAAGACACGCTTGTCGATCGGCACGGCGGAATCCGGGGAGTAAGTGCTGGGCTGGATGCTCAAGGGGTGTTATCTGAGAGGGATAAGTGTGTCAGTGGGATTTTTGGTGCCTGATCCGGCGCTTTCGCGAGCAAGCCCGCTCCCACACTGGATCTCCTGTGAACACAAATTTTGTGTACGGCCGGGATCAAATGTGGGAGCGGGCTTGCTCGCGAAGACGGCAGCACAGGCGCCGTCAATCACAGGTCAAATCAAACCTTCTTGTACAACTGACTGCCTTCCTGCTTGAACCGCTCGGCCTGTTCCGCCAATCCCTGGGCGACTTCGGCATCCACTGTTTCAATCCGCTGGTTGGCCGCGTATTCACGGACTTCCTGGGTGATTTTCATCGAGCAGAATTTCGGTCCGCACATGGAGCAGAAGTGCGCGACCTTGGCCGAATCCTTCGGCAGGGTTTCATCGTGGTACGAACGCGCGGTGTCCGGATCGAGGCCCAGGTTGAACTGGTCTTCCCAACGGAATTCGAAACGCGCCTTGCTCAAGGCGTTGTCGCGAATCTGTGCACCCGGATGCCCCTTCGCAAGGTCGGCAGCGTGAGCCGCGATCTTGTAGGTGATGATCCCGGTCTTCACGTCATCCTTGTTCGGCAGGCCCAAGTGCTCCTTCGGCGTCACGTAGCAAAGCATGGCGCAACCGAACCAGCCGATCATCGCCGCACCGATACCGGAGGTGATGTGGTCGTAGCCTGGGGCGATGTCGGTGGTCAGCGGGCCGAGGGTGTAGAACGGCGCCTCGTCGCAGCACTCGAGCTGCTTGTCCATGTTCTCTTTGATCAACTGCATCGGCACGTGGCCCGGGCCTTCGATCATGCACTGCACGTCGTGCTTCCAGGCGATCTTGGTCAGTTCGCCAAGAGTTTCCAGCTCACCGAATTGTGCGGCATCGTTGGCGTCGGCAATCGAGCCCGGACGCAGGCCATCGCCCAGCGAGAAGCTGACGTCGTAGGCCTTCATGATTTCGCAGATGTCTTCGAAATGGGTGTAGAGGAAGTTTTCCTTATGGTGCGCCAGGCACCACTTGGCCATGATCGAACCGCCACGGGAAACAATACCGGTCACGCGTTTGGCGGTCAGCGGCACGTAGCGCAGCAGCACGCCGGCGTGGATGGTGAAGTAGTCGACGCCCTGCTCGGCCTGCTCGATCAGCGTGTCGCGGAACAGTTCCCAGGTCAGGTCTTCAGCGGCGCCGCCGACTTTTTCCAGGGCCTGGTAGATCGGCACGGTGCCGATTGGCACTGGCGAGTTACGGATGATCCATTCGCGGGTTTCGTGAATGTGCTTGCCGGTGGACAAGTCCATGACCGTGTCCGAACCCCAGCGAATGCCCCAGGTCAGTTTCGCCACTTCTTCTTCGATGGACGAACCCAAAGCGCTGTTGCCGATGTTGCCGTTGATCTTCACCAGGAAGTTACGGCCGATGATCATCGGTTCCAGTTCGGTGTGGTTGATGTTGGCCGGAATGATCGCGCGACCGCGGGCGATCTCTTCACGGACAAATTCCGGGGTAATGATTTTCGGCACGCTGGCGCCGAAGCTGTAGCCGGCGTGTTGCTGATCCAGCAGGCCGGCAGCACGGGCCACTTCGAGCTTCATGTTTTCGCGGATGGCGACGTATTCCATCTCGGCGGTGATGATGCCTTTGCGCGCATAGTGCATCTGGCTGACGTTGGCACCCGGCTTGGCACGGCGCGGGTTATTCACGTGAGCAAAACGCAGCTTGGTCAGCTCGGCATCGGCCAGGCGTTCCTGGCCGAAGTTCGAGCTCAGACCCGGCAGACGCTCGGTGTCGCCACGGGATTCGATCCACGGTGAACGCACATCGGCGAGGCCTTTGCGCACGTCGATGATGACGTTGGGGTCGGTGTACGGGCCCGAGGTGTCATACACCACCACCGGCGCGTTGATTTCGCCACCGAAGTCGGTCGGGGTCACGTCCAGGCTGATTTCGCGCATCGGCACGAGGATGTCGGGGCGAGTGCCCTGGACATAAATTTTTTGCGAGCGGGTAAACGGCTGAACCGATTGCTGATCGACCTTGGCCGAGTCACTCAGATTGGTTTCGATTTTTGATTTTGTAGTCATCACGGGCTCTCCAGACACACATCCAGGCAGTGGATTTTTGTCGGAGCGAACCTGTAAACGAATGGACGCACGGGTGCTGGAAAACCAGCGGTGCTGTGCTCGATGCTCGAGGGGTGTTCGATTGTCGAACAACATCCCGGACGAAGCACAAGAGGACTCGCCGGGTGACGAGAAATCTTGTTCCCTACGCAGGCGCTAACCTGATCAGGTTCAACGGGATCCGAAATTATTCGATCTCAGCCTCATAGCAAGGCACCCCGACAAGAACCCGGCCAGTCTAGACACAACCGGCAAAGAACGCCAACTCCGCAGCAAACACCATGATGAATGGCGCAATTACAGGATTGTTGTCGTACGAGCGTGCAACTACACTCGCTACGCCGTGCTGCGCCTTGACGCTGCAGGGCGCCGCGCCGTAGCCTTGGCGCTCAAATTATCAGCGTAATTTTTAGGGATGGCCTCATGCTGCGCAAACTCTCACTGGCCCTTGCCGTGTCTTGTGCGTCCAATGGAATGGCCTGGGCAGCAGAAGCGCCCTTATCGACCAAGACTGACCTCGTCAGCGTCTATCAGGAAGCGGCGGACAACAACGCCGACCTCGCCGCCGCACGCGCCCAATACGGCGCCCAGAAAGAAGTCGTGCCCCAGGCCCGCGCCGGGCTGTTGCCCAACCTGTCCGCCGGTGCCGACCTGAATAACACCCGCACCGAGCTCGATCAGCCATCGCTGACCTCGACCCGCAGTGGCACGGTGTACCAGGCGACCCTCGCGCAACCGATTTTCCGCGCCGATCGCTGGTTCCAGTTGCAGGCCGCCAAGGACGTCAACGAACAAGCGGCGTTGCAACTCTCGGCTACCGAACAGAACCTGATTCTGCAAAGTGCCGAAAGCTACTTCAACGTGCTGCGCAGCCAGGACACCCTGGCCTCGACCAAGGCCGAAGAAGCGGCGTTCAAGCGTCAGCTCGACCAGTCTAACGAGCGCTTCGACGTGGGCCTGTCGGACAAGACCGACGTGCTGCAATCCCAAGCCAGTTACGACACGGCGCGGGCCAACCGGATTCTCGCTCAGCGCCAGGTAGATGACGCGTTCGAAGCGCTGATCACCCTGACCAACCGTCAATACAACTCGATTCAGGGCATCGTGCATACCTTGCCGATCCTGCCGCCGGCACCGAACGACGCCAAAGCCTGGGTTGACACCGCCGCCAAGCAGAATCTCAATCTGCTGGCCAGCAACTATGCGGTGAGCGCCGCCGAAGAAACCCTCAAGCAGCGCAAGGCCGGACATGCGCCCACCCTGGATGCAGTCGCGCAATACAAAAAGGGTGACAACGACGCTCTCGGTTTCACCAACCCAAACCCGAACGGCGTGCGTTACGGCGGTGATGTCGAGCAGCGCACGGTTGGCCTGCAATTGAGCATTCCGATCTACAGCGGCGGCCTGACCAGCTCGCAGGTGCGCGAGTCTTATTCACGGCTGGATCAGACCGAACAACAACGCGAAGCGCTGCGTCGTCAGGTGGTGGAAAACACCCGCAATCTGCACCGTGCCGTGAACACCGACGTCGAACAAGTGCAGGCACGCCGCCAGTCGATCATCTCCAACCAGAGCGCGGTGGAAGCGACCGAAATCGGTTATCAGGTGGGGACGCGCAACATCGTCGACGTCCTTGATGCCCAGCGTCAGCTGTACACCTCGGTGCGTAACTACAACAACACCCGCTACGACTACATCCTCGACAACCTGCGCTTGAAGCAGGCTGCCGGCACGTTGAATCCGGGGGATTTGCAGGACCTGACGCGTTACCTCAAAGCCGACTACAACCCGGACAAGGATTTCCTGCCACCGGATCTGGCCAAGGCTGCGGCGGAGCAGTTGAGGGCTAATCCGGCTCAATAAAAGGTAAACCCTGTATTGAGGAGGTTTGCCTGTGGCGAGGGAGCTTGCTCCCGCTGGGCTGCGAAGCAGCCCCAAACCCTGAGCATGTGGTCTGTCAGGTAGACCTCATCGGCTGATCCACGACTGCTTCGCAGCCGAACGGGAGCAAGCTCCCTCGCCACAATTGATCAGTGACAAATTCAGGACTTGTCGATCAACCTGCCCAACCCATCCAGCAACCGCTGCAACGCGCCCTGGTTGGTGCGCATCACTTTCAGCCCCGCCTCCGCCATCCGCTGCGCATCGCTCGGCAATTCGAACAGCCGCTGCACCGCCAGCGCCAGACTTTCGGCATCATCGACCTCGGCCAACGCCCCGGCACTGCGCAATTGCGCGGCGATTTCGAGAAAATTGAACAAATGCGGCCCGCTGAGCACCGGTTTGGCCAGGGCTGCCGGCTCTAGCAGGTTATGCCCGCCGTTGGGCACCAGGCTGCCACCGACGAACGCGCTGTCGGCCAATGCATAGAGAAACAGCAACTCGCCCATGGTGTCGCCCAGCAGTACCGAAGTGCTTGCGGTAACCAGCTCGCCCGTCGAACGGCGCACCGTGGCGAAACCCTGCTGCCGGCACAATTCGAACACCGGATTGAAGCGCTCCGGATGACGCGGCACCAGAATCAGCAAGGCATCGGGATGATTGGTCAGCAGCCGACGATGGGCAGCCAGCACCACGTCATCTTCCCCTTCATGTGTACTCGCGGCGATCCACACCGGGCGATCCTGCGCCTGCCACTGCGCACGCAATTCCCCGGCGCGCTGCAGCAGTTGCGGGTCGATGGTCAAATCGAACTTGATCGAACCGGTCACTTCGACGGTTTCCGGGCGCGCGCCCAAATCCCGGAAGCGCTGCGCCTCGGCTTCGGTCTGCACCGCGAACAGGCTCATCTCGGCGAGCATCGGCCGAGTCAGTTTATGGAAGCGGCCATAGCCTTTGGCTGAGCGTTCAGACAGTCGCGCATTGGCCAGCGCCACGGGGATCCCGCGTTTGGCGCATTGATGGATATGGTTGGGCCAGAGCTCGGTTTCCATGATCACCGCCAGTTTCGGCCGGGCCCGATCAAGGAATCGCTTTGCTGCGCAGGGCAAGTCATAAGGCAAATAGCAGTGCTGAATGCGCGGCTCGTTGGCGAACAGTGCCTGGATGCGCTCGGACCCGGTCGGGGTCATGCAGGTGACGGTGATCGGCAGCGTCGGATACCGTTGCAGCAAGGCACGAATCATCGGCGCCGCCGCGATGCTTTCGCCCACCGACACCGCGTGCACCCAGAGGCCGCCCGGCTTCATTGCCGGTAGCGCGAGGGAGAAACGCTCGCCAATGCGCTTGGCGTATGCCGGTGCCTTGCGCGCCCGCAGCCAAAGCCGAATCGCTACCAATGGCAGCCCCAGGTAAAACAACGCGGTATAGAGAATTCTATTCATGGCGGCGGAGTTTATCGGGTTTTTAGCCGATCGCCTGCAAGTGCACGGCAAAACGTTCCGCCAGCCAACGAGCCGCCGGGCCGAGGGGCTCGTCGCGGCGCCAGACCAGTTCGACAATCAATGCCGGCGGAGTCCATTCGCTGGCCAGTTCGACCATCTGATTCTGATACGCCGGGTACTGCACCACATGTCGCGGCAGCCAGGCCCAACCAAGGCCGCGCATCACCCATTCAGCCATCACGTAGAAACTGTCGGCGCGCCAGACCTGCGGGCTGGCCGGTTCGCTGCCGGGATAGACGCTGGACTGCGTGGACATCAGCAACTGTCGATGCTGCGCCAATTGCTGACAATCGACCTGCGTCTGCTTCGCCAAGGGATGCCCCGCGCCGCACACCGTGACCATTTCGACGCTGCCCAGCACTCGCCGCTCGAGGGCTTCGGGAATCTGTTCGTGATAGAACAACAAGCCCAGATCGGCCCGACGCTCCACCAGTTTGCGCGCCACATCGCCCTGGGCGGCGCTGGTCAGTTGCACTTCGAGGCTGGGAAATTTTTCTGCCAGAGCCTCAAAGCTCTCAACCACCGCTTGATAGGGCATCGCCTCGTCCTGGGCCACACGCAGACTCGCTTCCTGGCCACGCATCATCGCCAATGCGCGGCCATTGAGGCGCTCGCATTGGCGCAGCACTTCCCGCGCCTCTTCAAGCAGGGCGGTGCCGGCTTCGGTGAGTTTCGGCTGACGGCCACTGCTGCGATCGAACAGGCTGACACCCAGGTCCTCTTCCAGCAGCGCGATCGAACTGCTGACCGCTGACTGCGCCTTGCGCTGATCCCGCGCCACCGCGGAAAACGAACGCTGTTCCGCGACGCTCACAAACAAGCGCAGCTGTTCCAGATTCCATTGCATGTTCATGGTTCAACCCATCTTAAGAACAGATAGGTAATGACTTTACCGCATCTGGCGAATCTCTAGAATGCCGACCTCAGAGAGCAACACTTCACACGAGGATTGACCCATGACCGCTTACTACTACCTGGCCATCGCCATCTGCGCCGAAGTGATCGCTACCGTATCGATGAAAGCGGTCAAAGGTTTCAGTACGCCGCTGCCGCTGCTGCTGGTCATCGTCGGTTACGGCATTGCTTTCTGGATGCTGACCCTGGTGGTGCGCAGCGTTCCGGTGGGCGTGGCCTACGCGGTGTGGGCCGGCATGGGGATCGTGATGGTCAGCGTCGCGGCGCTGTTTATCTACGGGCAGAAGCTGGATGTGCCGGCGATGCTGGGGATGGCGCTGATTGTGCTGGGCGTTGTGGTTATTCAGCTGTTCTCCAAAACTGCGGGACACTAAAACCCGAAGCACGATCTATTGTGGGAGCGGGCTTGCTCGCGAAAGCGGCCTATCAGTCGACATTGATGCTAACTGACCTACCGCCTTCGCGAGCAAGCCCGCTCCCACAGGTTTTGCATCCTCTCTATTGATCACCAACAAATCCCCTCCGCATCGAGTCTGTATACTGCGCCCTCGTCTTGAACACTGAGGTCGCTGCATGCCATCCGTTATTTCCACCGACGTTCTGATTGTCGGCGCTGGTGTCGCCGGCCTCTGGCTGAATGCGCGCCTGCGCCGTCAGGGTTTTTCGACCGTGCTGGTGGAAAGCGCCAGCCTCGGTGGCGGGCAGAGCCTGAAGTCCCAGGGCATCATCCACGGCGGCGCCAAGTACGCGTTGCACGGTGCTCTGACCGGCGCCTCGGAAGCCATTGCCGACATGCCGCGGCGCTGGCGCGAAGCGCTGGCCGGTGACGGTGAGCTGGACTTGTCCGGTGTGCGTCTATTGTCTGAAGCCCATTACCTCTGGTCTCCCGGCACCCTCGCCGGCAACCTTACCAGCTTCTTTGCCAGCAAAGCCGTGCGCGGGCGGGTCGATCAGGTCAAGGGCGAACAATTGCCGCCAGCGTTGCAAGACAAGCGCTTCAAGGGCAAGGTCTACCGCCTGACGGAACTGGTGGTCGACGTGCCGAGCCTGATCCAGCGCCTGGCCGATCTGGCTGGCGACGGTCTGCTGGCTGGTCAGCACATCGAACCGCTGCTGGAAAACGGCGAACTGGTCGGTTTGAAAGTCGACGAACGCGAGATCCGCGCCCAGCGCATCGTCCTCAGCGCCGGTGCCGGCACCGCCGACCTGCTCACGGCGCTGGGCCTGAGCCAACCGGCGATGCAGCGCCGTCCCCTGCACATGATCATCGTCAAAGGCCCGGGCCTTAAACCGCTGTACGCCCACTGCCTGGGCGGTGGGCCGAAGCCGCGCATCACCGTGACCACTCACCCGGCCGCCGATGGCCAGTGGGTCTGGTATGTGGGAGGCGACATCGCCGAAGCCGAAGGTGTGGCCCGCGACCCTGCGACGCAGATCGCCAGCGCGCAAAAAGAACTCGGCAACCTGCTGCCGTGGATCGACCTGAGCACCGCACAGTGGGCGACCTTGCGGGTCGAACGCGCGGAGCCGCTGCAATCGGGTCTGACTCGCCCGGACAATGCCTTTCTCGCCGAGCAAGATCGTCTGCTGGTAGGTTGGCCGACCAAACTGGCCCTGGCGCCGGACTTCGCTGACCGTGTCCTCGCCGCACTGCAACGCGACGGCATTCAACCGAGCCATCCGGCGCCGCTGCCGGAACTGCCGAAACCGCCAATGGGCGTCCCTGCCTGGGAGCAACTGCTGCCATGAGCCAACCCACCCTGCACGATCTGCATCGCCCTCTGGGCAGCACCGGCCTGCTGGTATCGCCTCTGGGCCTGGGCACGGTGAAACTTGGCCGCGATCAAGGGGTGAAATACCCCAACGGCTTCCAGATCCCCGGCGATGATGAAGCACGCATGCTGCTCAAACTCGCGCGGGATCTGGGCATCAATCTGATCGATACCGCGCCGGCCTATGGCCGCAGCGAAGAGCGTCTTGGCCCGTTGCTGCGTGGTCAACGTCAGGACTGGGTGATCGTGAGCAAGGTTGGCGAAGAGTTTGTCGACGGCCAGTCGCACCACGACTTCAGCGCCGCCCATACTCGCCTGTCGGTGGAGCGCAGCCTGCAACGGCTGGAAACGGATGTTATCGATCTGGTGTTGGTGCACTCCGATGGCAACGACCTGGCAATCCTCAATGACAGCGAGGTCTATGCGACCCTTGCCGAGCTCAAGCGCGAAGGCAAGATTCGCGGCTTCGGCTTTTCCGGAAAAACCGTCGAAGGCGGCTTGAAGGCTCTGGAACAAGGTGATTGCGCGATGGTCACCTACAATCTGAACGAACAGAACGAGAAGCCAGTCATTGACTATGCTGCTGCTCACGGCAAAGCGATCCTGGTCAAAAAAGCCTTGGCCAGCGGCCACGTCTGCCTGAGCCCGGGCGTGGACCCGGTACGCGCCAGCTTCGAATTGTTGTTTGAACACACGGGCGTGGCCAGTGCTATTGTCGGGACCATCAATCCGCTGCACCTCGCCCACAACGTCGCGACTGTTGCCCAAGTCCTTCGTAGCAACTGATGCCGCCCGCGCGGCCTTAAGCAGGAGCCGACATGCCGCGTACGCTGATCAGAAAGAACCCGAGCAACTTCAAGACCCTGCCGTTATTCGTCGAAGCGACCCCCGAAGGCCTGAGTTATCAGAGCGTCGGAATGCCGCTGAATTTCTCCCAGACCCTGCAACGCCGTCGCCCGGTGACGGTGCCCGACAGCGAGCGGTTTGCCCTGGAGCTGGCGAACCTCGGGGTTTCGGTGCGTCTGACCTTGCATTGGCAGAATCGCGATTACTGGGTGTTGGTACGTCAGCGTCGGCAGGACCGCGGCGATGTGGTGCTCAAGCTGATCTCGGGTTACGTGCCGGCCCATGAACTGAACCTGCCGTTGCACACGGCGACCCAGGAAATTGCCGAAGAGTGCCTGCTGGAAACCCCGGAAGGCTGGCTCAGCGGGCGTTTCAACGACACCTGGCTGCCAGCGCCCTACTCATCCGCCTTGCATTACCGCGAAGCCCTGCCGTTTCGCCTGACGCCGTTGTCTGGCTCGGCGCGGCCGGTGCGCTGCGCCCATATGCAGTTGATCGAACGCCCACAGGCCTACGTGCATTTGCCGACAGCGTCGCTGCAATTGATCTACGACTTACGCCTGGACGTGCCCAAGGAAGCCAAATCCCTGAGCCTGTTCCATGTCGACGAGCGGCTGGAGGGCGATCAACTGGTGGCCCGGCTCGATCGCAAACATCCTGACTTGTATCTGATGCCATTGCAGGACGGTCAGCCCACGGCCGAGCTGTATACCTTGAAAAAGGATCAGCTGTACCCGGCGAGTACCCGCGGGTTGTATCTGGCAGAGAGTTTTGCCCGACAGGAAGGGTGGCTGGTGAAGGACGAGCGGATTCGCTGGAAAGACTGGGTGCAGCAACAGGGTTTGAGCCCGCCGGGGAAGGATTCGGGTTTAGCCCGCTGGCACGGAAAAGCAAAGCAACTGCTGAAAAGAATCGTGCCGCGCAAGGCTGCACGATAAAGAAACCTGTGGCGAGGGAGCTTGCTCCCGCTCGGCTGCGCAGCAGTCGTAAAACTCGCGACGCGATCAATCTGAAAAACCGCGGTCTATGGCTTTGGGGCCGCTTCGCGACCCAGCGGGAGCAAGCTCCCTCGCCACAGTGACCGCGCCGTTTCAGTGATTGCGGATCTTCTCGACAATCGCCGTGGTCGAGCTGTTTTCCACCAGCCCCAGCACTTTCACGGTCCCGCCGTAAGCTGTGACGATGTCTGCGCCGACCACTTGATCGATCCCGTAATCGCCTCCCTTGACCAACACATCTGGCTTGACCTCGCGCAGAAGGTTTTCCGGGGTACCTTCTGCGAAGCTGATTACCCAGTCCACGGCGCCTAAACCTGCCAGTACCGCCATGCGACGGTCGACGCTGTTGATCGGCCGACCCGGCCCTTTCAAGCGGCTCACCGACGCATCGTCGTTGACCGCCACGATCAGGCGATCGCCTTGGGCACGCGCCTGTTCGAGATAGGTCACGTGGCCGGCGTGCAGGATGTCGAAGCAGCCATTGGTGAACACAATCTTCTCGTTGTGCGCGCGTGCATCGTCGACTGCCAGCAGCAGCTGCTCCAGCCCCAACACACCACGCTCGGAACCTTCTTCACGCTGAATTGCACGACGCAGTTCCGGCGCGCTGATAGCCGCCGTACCGAGCTTGCCGACCACGATGCCCGCCGCCAGATTGGCCAGGGCCACCGCGTGGGGCAGTTCTTCGCCAGCGGCGATCGCCGCCGCCAGGGTAGAAATCACGGTGTCACCGGCGCCGGTCACGTCGAACACTTCACGGGCACGGGCCGGCAGGTGCAACGCCGGATGATCCGGGCGCAGCAAGGTCATGCCGTGTTCGCCACGGGTCACCAGCAAGGCGCCGAGATCCAGGTCGTGCATCAGCTGCGCGCCTTTGCTCACCAGTTCGTGTTCGTCGGCGCAACCACCGACAATGGTTTCGAACTCGCTGAGGTTCGGGGTGATCAGGCTCGCGCCGCGGTAAATCGAGAAATCTTTGCCCTTGGGATCGGCCAGCACCGGAATGCCACGGGCACGGGCGGCCTGGATCAGCACCTGATGGTTTTTCAGCGCGCCTTTGCCGTAGTCGGACAGCACCAGCACCTTGATGCCTTCGAGCAATTCGTCGACTTGCTCGCCCAGCGCCAGCGCGTCGGTAGAGAAAGGTTCTTCGAAGTCGATACGCAGCAATTGCTGGTGGCGGCTCATCACCCGCAGCTTGACGATGGTCGGCTGATGCGCGATGCGCTGGAACAATGCCCGTACGCCAGCGCCCTTGAGGCTATTGACCAGACTGTCGGCAGCCTCGTCGTCGCCAGTCACGCCGACCAGCGAGGCCGGCGCACCGAGCGCGGCAATGTTCAGGGCAACGTTGGCGGCACCGCCCGGGCGGTCCTCGATTTGCTCGACTTTGACTACCGGTACCGGTGCCTCAGGGGAAATCCGTGAGGTACCACCATGCCAGTAACGGTCGAGCATGACATCACCGACCACCAGGACAGGGGCCTGATCGAATCGTGGCATGGATAACTTCATGGAAACTCCAGGGGCAATAAAAGCGTCGCGGATAATAACATAGCGAAAGAGTACGGCCGCACGCGAGCAAAGAGGCTCAGCGGCGATCATCCAGTGGAGGGCCATCCAGCGGACGCACCCAGAAAAGTTCGTGTCGGCGCACCGCTTTGCGGAAAAACTCGTCTTCACCGGTGCGGGGCCAGCGACGCCCGGCCAACAACCGCTGAATCACCCGGCGCAGACGTCTTTTGAGCGGTGGACGGCCCTGCAAGTCGTGCTGCATGCCCAAGGCCATGGCTTTGTCCATGCGGGTTGGTACATCCAGCAACGGGCTCCATAGCCCATCGGCCGGCAACGGCTCGATGGTCGGCGGCAGGGCAATGCCATAACCCGCCGGGCCCATCGGCCAGCGGTCGTTGTCGTGCAGGTGATTGGCATAGAGCAGCAGGGTACGCGGGCGCCAGGTACTAAGCTCAATCGCCTCCATCAAGGCGCGAGTGCTGGCGACATGATCGCTATGGGGATCCAGTTCGGGATGGGGTGTCAGCACCGCGTCGGGCCGGTGATGCTCAAGCAGACGCGCCAGATCAGCCACCAGGTTGCGCCAATGGGGCTGACCATCGACATCACCCGGCAGGCTCAGGGCATTGTGCCGACGCACGTCGCGTATATCGCTCTCCCCCGACTCCCGGGAACCGAAGCTTTGCTCCGGCTGCTGCGCCATCGCATTCAGTTGCAAGCAGTAGTAACCCAATTGCACACACTGTTGTTGTGGCACCCCGCCCCACAGCGGCACTGCCAGACTGTCCCAACTGCGCAGACGCCCCTTGAGTCGGGCGGCCTGAGCGGCGTCGAGGCCCAGATCGCGGTAGTTTTCGGCCTCGATCTCGCCTTGGGTCAGTGTGACGATAGCCACCTCGGACGCCCGGCTATAGAGACCGAAAGCCGCCAGCTCGGCATCATCGGCATGGGGGGCGATGATCAGCAGACGCTGCTGGCCAAAATCCGGATGACTCAGGGCGTGCAAAATTGCCTGTGGCACCAGGCTGCAAAAGCGTCCACGTAATGTCAGGGTCCCGGCAGCCAGCGCCGAACCTTGCCCGGACAGATTGAGAAAACGCTCTCCCGCAACACCGCGCTCCAGATCCTGACGGTCGTCACCGATCCATACCTGGGGATCAAAAAAACGACCCAGCCAGTGGCTCTTGACTCGCACCTGCAAAACCAGGGTTTGCGCCACGCCAAAGTCGCCCGCCACCTGCAAGACACCATTGACCAGGGTGGCGGGGAACTGCGGCGTACCCGCCGGGAAGTCATAGCGATAATCGTCGCCCGGGGCATAGAACAGATGGTCGGCGAACCAGGCTTCATGGGCGATCCAGCCCAACAGCAGGAACAGCGGCAACGGCCACCATGCGACAAAAATGCCAAATAATAATGCAGCCAACAACGCACCGATCAGCACCACACGTTTGCGTTGGCGATGGCGTTTCAGCAATTGTTGCTTGCGTGCGCTCATGACTGCCTGTCCTCGCTCAAACCTGATAGACCGGAACCCGGTGACACCAGCGATCCTTGTATTCGCGATCGGCGCGACCGAACGAGTAACGCAGCGGCTTACCCACGGCGCGGGCCTGCTCCCATGCGGCTTGGGTGTTGACGAAACTGAGTACACTGCCGGGGCTGAACTCGCGGTTTTGCGGGTCGACACCGCCGTTAATGTATTCCAGGCTGACCCACTTGGGCGCCTCGACCCGGTACAGAATCTGGATCGCCACCGGTTCGTCGTTCAGGTAGATCAAGGACCCGGTCATGAACTCACGCAACAGGCTGAACACTTCAGAAAGACCCGCCTTGCCCGGTGCTTCAAAGTTCCAGCGGCGCTGGAACAGGTCGGCATAGATGGTCGCCTGTTCGCTGGCGCTCAGCTCCAGCATCGGTCGGATGATGCCACCCGCCTCTTCAAGCAAACGCTGGTCACGACGCTGGTTGTAGCGAAACTTCTTGCTGTAGTCCTCGGGCTCACGAGCCAGCGCCAGGCCTTCAGGTTGCTCAGCGAGACCGGTGATGTTTGGGGCATTGAGTTCGGACACATAACGCGCGCGATGCCGCACACGTACCTGGACGTCTTCGGCAACCGGCAGGATGATCTCGGCATTGCCGAGATCGAGCAGGCCACGTTTGCCTTCACGCTTGAGCACTTCCTTGGACAAGGCCACATGACGGCCCCAGGTCGGCATCGCGGCGCACAATTCACCGTCAACGAACCAGCCCAGATAACGCACCGGGATGCCTACCAGCCCTGCCAGACGCTCAACCACTTCGGGGTGAGTCGCCACGCTGCCACCAAACTGTTGCCAGGCCTGGGCGTAAGCCGTGGCATCAATGGGAGTCCAACCGCTTTCTCGCCAGGTTCGCCAGTAACTCAAAATCAAACGTGGGACTCCGTCATCGCCTCGTCGGTGCTCTCGACGAAGTCCTTCTCGTGCAGGCGTGCGTAGAGACCGTTCAACGCCAACAACTCGGCGTGGGTGCCGCGTTCGACGATGCGGCCCTGGTCCATCAACAGGATCAGGTCAGCCTTCTCGATGGTCGACAAGCGGTGAGCGATCACCAGCGTGGTACGGCCCTTCATGACTTGTTCCAGAGCCCCTTGAATGTGGCGCTCGGATTCGGTGTCGAGGGCCGAGGTGGCCTCATCGAGGATCAGCAATGGCGCATTCTTGAGCAGTGCCCGGGCAATCGCCAGACGCTGGCGCTGACCGCCGGAAAGCAGCACGCCATTTTCGCCCACCAGGGTGTCGTAGCCTTGAGGCATTTGCTCGATGAACTCGGCGGCGTAGGCATCTTCGGCAGCCTTGCGCACGTCTTCGAACGGTGCGCCGGCGAGATCGCCATAGGCGATGTTGTTCGAGACGCTGTCGTTGAACAGGGTGACCTGTTGGGTCACCAGGGCAATGTGACGACGCAGGTTGGTCAGCTTGTACTCTTCGACATCCAGACCGTCGAGCAGGATCTGGCCTTTGTCGTGGTGATAGAAACGCGGAATCAGGTTGGCCAAGGTCGACTTGCCGCTGCCTGAACGCCCCACCAGAGCCACCATCTGGCCCTCTTCGGCGGTAAAGGAAATATCATTGAGCACGATTTTCTCGGTGCCCGGGTACTGGAAGCTCAGGTTACGCACTTCCAGGCGACCGCTGACGCGCACCATCTCCTTGGTGCCAGTATCGACTTCCGGAACTTCGTCGAGCTGCTCGAAGATGCTCTCCGCACCGGCCAGCCCTTTCTGGATCGTGGCGCTGACTTCCGACAACTGACGAATCGGCTTGGGTAACAAACCAGCGGCGGTGATGTAGGCAACCAGTTCGCCAGCAGAGGCATCGCCGCGAAGGTAAAGCACCAGATACATCAACACAGCCATGCCGACGTAAATCACCAGTTGCAGCATCGGGGTGTAGATCGACTGGGTTCGGGTCATGCCCAGGCTGCGGTTCATGTTGTCGGCGCTGGCCTTGTGGAACCGATCGATTTCGTAGGTCTCACCGCCAAAGCTGCGAACCACGCGATAGCCCTGGATCGTCTCCGAAGCCACATGGGTCACATCGCCCATCGCCACCTGGATTTTCTTGCTTTGCTTGCGAAATTTCTTGCTGGCGCTACTCACCAGAATTGCGATGACCGGCAGGATCGCCAGCAATACCAGGGTCATTTTCCAGTTGCTATACAGCAGGTAACCGAACAGGAACACCACCGTCAGGCCTTCGCGGATCACCACCTTGATCGCATCGGTGGCGGCACCGGTGACCATGGTCACGTTATAGGTAATACGGGAAATCAGGTGACCGGAGTTATGGTTGTCGAAGTAACGATTAGGCAGGGTCAACAGATTATCGAACAAGGCACAACGCAGGTCGTGGACTACGCCACGGGCTACCTTGGCCAGGTAATAGTTGCCCAGAAATGAGCCGATACCCTGGTAGACGGCAATCAGCACAATCAACAACGGTACGCCGAGTACCAGCGAGACACCCATAAATTTGGTGTCATTGGGTTTTTGCAAGGCGTCGAGAAAATGCTTGAGCATGTCCGCCAGCATCGGCTGGCTAGATGCAAATAGCACGAAACCGACAATACTGACGGCGAAAGCGCCCCAGTACGGGAGCACGTATTTCAGCAACCGCAGGTAAATCTTCATGCTTGATTGCTGGTCGGAATTGGCCATTCGGCGCGCCTCGTACGTTTGAAAAGACAGACAAGCTGTGGATTGTAACAGCGAACGAATTACAACATCGGCTCAGCCAGGATGAGGTGCCGAAACGTTAGCACTTCGCTTCCGGGCCAGGAGCATCAGGGGCTGAAGCACTCCAGACGGAACCTTTGGTTTCATTGCTCCCACGAGCGGCCAACACGATACTCAAGGCAATCGGTAACCAGGTGATCAACCAGTCCGCATTGGGCTTGAGCCAGAGACCAATGCCATCGGTCATCAATGACGCCCCGGAAAACACCCAGAGTGCGAGCAACACCTGCCCCAATGGCTGCGCGCGCGAAATCCAGCCACGCCAGCCGGCCGTCAGCCACAGCCAGCCGAACAGCAGCAGGCCAGGTACCCCCAGACGCACACCGATATCCAGGAACAGGTTATGGGGATGTTTGAATGACTGTCCGATTTCAGGAACAGGAATCAGGTACTGATGGAATCCCAATCCCATCCCCCAATGATCCAGCATCAATTGAACGCCGCCGTTCCATAGCTCGGGACGGAAAGAAACGCCACGCTGCAAGAGGATTTCCGGCTTGAATACAACAACGGACGCCAACCCCAGGAGCACCAGAATGATCAGCCCGCCCCCCAGGCGCGACGGTCGTGCCACTCCCATCACGAACAGACAGGCCAGCAAGCCGATCCACACACCGCGGGTTTGGCTGAAGCCCAGGAATAGCGCATATCCCAACGCCGGAATCAGCAGCAACACCATCATCCAGGGATTGAAGCGCCTGGTCTGCAACGTGAAGACGCCAAGAATCAGCAAGGCCCCCACCGCATGCGCGGCCATGATCGCAGTGTCCCACAAGCCAATAGCAATCAGCCTGCCGCTGAAAGGTTGAGCGGACACGTCATAAAAGTAGACCCAGGAAGCCGCAGCAAAAAAACCGCCCATAATCGATGCATACAACAACATGGACTCGAACCGCCACTTGCGGTTCTGCGCAGCCAGTAGCACGCCTGACAAGGTAAGGGCCACATAGAGCGTCACCTTGCTTTTGCCGAAGATGTTATTGCCGCCCTCAACCGTCAGCACCAATAACGTCCAGGCCGCGAAGATAGCAAAGAGGATGCACTCCGGCTGCTTGAGCATCACGCGAAAATCCCTATGGAACAGCGCCAACAAAGCAGGCAGCCATAGCAGGAAAATCATCATTTGGTGATAAAGCTTGTTGTCCGGCAGTACCCACGCCCCACACAGCAGCACAAGAAGACCGATAGACGCCCACACTTCCAGGACATCCTTAGCGATAACTTTCTTCATTCCTGTCAGCATTCGGCTTTACCCAACATTCGATTGGCGACCCGCTGCAACTGGGCCTTGTCGGCGTTCTTCCAGCCACCCTTGATACAGTAGTGTTCAGAGAGGTAATGGAGAAAGTTACGCCTCAACCGCTCATTGAGTGGCCATTGCGGGAATGCGCGCGCCAGTTCCACCACCTGCTCGGCGTTATCGGCATGCATTACCAGCCCCTCGATATTGAAAAACGCCTGGCCCAAGGTGAGTACGGGCTTACCCAAGAGGAGGCTTTCCAGGCCAACCGTCGAGTTCAGCGTGACCACAAACTGACTGGACTCAATCAACTGCTGAGTGGCGTTGCCATTGGCGAACAGCAGACGTTCGTGAGTACGCTCATGCAACTCGGGATACGTTTCGCGACTGGATGGATGTTCCTTGAACACCACCGTCAGACCCGTCTCATTGGCCAGACGCTCGCCCAAGGCAAACATCTCGCGCATGTTCTTGACCCAGGGAGAAAACAGCCGAACCTGAGTATCGCGGTCATCCTGGAACGGAATAAAGACGAACTGCTCCGGCAGCACGATCGGTGCCGGGCCACTGGTACGAGGCTGGCGTGGAATCAGCACAGGCACTGCCTGACTTTCAGGCACGGGATAAGGATAGTCGAGGTAAAAACCGGCTTCGCGTGGAACGGCGTTCAGGTAGTTCACGCCCTGCGGATCAACGGTTGTGGTATCGGGCAACAGACCGTTCTCGAAGAAGAAAGTCTTACAACCCGGCGGCGCCAAAGCCGTCAGCAATCGGCAGTATCGATGGGAACCATTCCAGAACACCAGCGCATCGGGGCGCTCGCGATCAAGCAGGGCCAGGGCACGCAGTGCCATCCAAATCAGCTCAAGACGTAACAACAGACGATACAAGCGACCATCGTTTTTGTTCTTGACGCGCCGCTCCTCGCATTTTTCTTCGATCAGGCTCGGCCAGTCGATTCGCGAAAGCACTCTGCAAGTCTGCAGCAACCTTGGCCAGGGCATCTGTGGTGGAGTAACGACTTTACCTTGCAACTCGGTCTCATTGAGTAACCGATTGAAATAGAGGCCTTGATGTTTGGCCAAGGAAATGAACAGCATCGTCGTCATAGGGTGTCCAAAAAATAGGCCGCATCCACCCGCCAAAGCGCAATATAACCACGTGCGACACGTCCGCAGACATCAACACCCTGTTATTCGCCCGTCCGCGTTTGGAAGTATAAAGCCAAGAATCAGAAGCCAGCACTCGGTGGTATTGCGCCAGGCAACCCGGCGAGCGGGCAACTGCCTCTTAAAAGCGAGGCGATTGTACCACAGCGGTTTTTTGCAGCATGCGCACTGCGGTAACATAGCCGGCTGCCCATCCCATCAGGCCAAGCCTTGGAGCCTTGATGCAAACGCTCGACCATACCGCTTATCTCAACATGCGCGAGGGCGCCGACGTTCTCGAGGCCGATGGTAAAGGGGATAAAGTTTTGTGCCTGGCCGATGGCTCGATGCTCAAGCTGTTTCGCCGTAAACGCCTGCTGACCTCCGCGCTTTGGGCGCCTTACGCCCGTCGATTCGCCGACAACTGCCGTGCACTGCGCGAACGCAATATCGAATGCCCAACGGTTCGCCAGATTTATCGCATCCCCAGCATCGAGCGCGATGCCGTACATTACGATCCCCTGCCCGGTCGCACCCTGCGTCAGTTGCTGGGCACCGACAATAACGAATCTCTTCGGGCACAACTGGGTGAGTTCATTGCACGCCTGCATGAGAACGGCATCTACTTTCGCTCCGCGCACCTGGGCAATGTGGTATTGACGCCTGAAAACACGTTGGGGCTGATCGACATCGCCGACCTACGCGCCTATCGCAAGCCACTGCGCAAAGGCCTGCGCCTGCGCAATTTCAAACATATGTTGCGCTATCGCCAGGATCGCGAGTGGCTGCTCAAGGACAACCAGTTCCTTGAGCATTATCTGAACGACCAACGCGTGTGCAATAGACGGGAACTGAGCCTGGCGCTCAACCCTTAAGCCCTTAAGCCCTTAAGCCGCCAGTGTCAGCCGGCGGCAGACAACTTGAAGGTCTCGAAGTCACGCGCAGGGTCTGCGCCTCGCAGCAAGTTATCAACCAGCTGAATGGTCTTTGCCAAACCCTGAGAACCGTATACCAGGTGGTAATCGGCAAAACGCCGGGCTTGGGCCACATGCCCCGGATAATCCTGCTCAAGCGCTTGCAACTGGCGGGAAAACTCATGCTCATCGCGCACTTGAGGCCCAAAAAACAGCGAGTGAGAGAAGATATCCACATCGCTGCCCGCATTCACATGGATCACCGGCCGACCCGCCAGCCCTGCCTCGATACCGGCATTGGACATGATATTGACGACAACGCTGGCCTGCGCCAGAGCGTCCGCCAGTGAACACGTGCTATCCAGCAAGTCGATGCTGGCTAACTGCGCAGCGGCATCGCTCCAGAATTGCGCCTTGCTGCGCGGATGACGCTTGAACAGCACGCGATAGTGCGGATGCTGCTCGGCCCAGTTGCGCAGTAACTGATAGGTGCGCTGGTAGCCCGGTTCTTTTTCCCGATCAGGGCCAACCCCCAGAATCAACAACGTCCGCAGAGCGGGATCGGCAACTGGCAGATCATAGGTTTCATCGGCGAGATAAGAACCGATCAGCACCACCGTCGAATCACCGAACCGCAAGGTTCTTTCTTGCAAGGCAACCAGCGAACTATGGCCAAAGACGCCGTAATAGTCGTAGTCGTTCATCCCCAGTCGCCGTGAAGACTCCAGCGTCGTGGCATGTGCCAGTTGCAGCAGTCGGGCACCACGCGCAGCCAATGCCAAGCGCAGGAACGGTGCATGAAGACTGCCGTTGCGTTCGTTGATCAACACCTTGGGTGAATACGTCATCACCAGCCACTGGGCATGGGCGGCGTACACCAGATAACGCAGCGGTACAGACTGCGGCGGCGCCAGGAGCATGCGCTGGGCGCAGGCGTCCGACGGCGAACGTAACGCTGCCTCTGTCAGATGCCGTCCGCGCTTGCGCAGGCCCTCGATCAGAATATTCTTGCGCTGCAACGCCATGGACTTGGGTGCCGAATGCAGCAACAGCACCTCACAGGGTGCAGCGACGACCGAATCACTCAGGCACGCCTTGGCGCGTATCCCGACCGCCACGTCCACCAGCACATCACGAACCAGGCGCAAAAAGCTGCCACAGCGACCATGACGCTCGCGCAGCAGCTTCCAGCGATAACGGTCCAGCTCACGCGCTTTTTGTGCCCAGCATCCCTGCGCCTGGAACACACTTGTGTCAGACGGCGGCGTGCTCACTTGAACAACAACCGGATGGCCTTGCGGGTGTAGGACCAGCGCGTGAGCGAGCGCAGATCGGCGCGCACGGCGCGGGAGTAAAAAGCCTTGGCGTTGACATAATCGCCAGCACTGAAGCAATCGCGGAACAACGAAAGGCAGCGCTGAGCCAGGAAAGCCTGGCGCAGGTCCTGCAGTTCTTGAGGCATGCGCACCGAGGAAAATACCTCGTCAACCATCCCCACACCCGCCGCCAGGCTTTGCTTGAGATCATGGCGCATGCTATCGCCATGCTTGTAGATCAACGCCAGCGGCTGATCGAGCACAGTGCACGGGAAACGCGCCAGCACCTGAGCAAACACCGGAATATCTTCAACGTTGCGCAAGTGCTCAGGATAGTTACCCGGCGCAAACACTTCGCGATGCATTGCGCAGGCGCCGTTAGACAGCGATACCGTCTTGTCCAGCAAGTAGCCCCGCACACGCTGGCGCGGGGTGGCTGGCAAGGGTTTTACGGCATGCTGGACGCGACGACCGTCGTCGAACACAGACCAGTGACCGCCAATGATCAAACGGCTGTCGGGATTGCTGGAGATATGCCGAGTCAATGCAGCCAGCGCACCAGGCGCCATCTCATCATCGGCATCGAGGAAGATCAGGTATTGCCCCCGAGCCTCCTCGATCCCGCGATTACGCACTGAAGACAAACCGCCATTGGGTTTGCGCAGAGCCCTAAAGCATCCGGCATGTTCAGTCAGGAGCTGCTCCAGAACTTGCGGAGTCGCGTCAGTGGAACCGTCATCGATCACCAGCAACTCAGCCTGGGCATCACTCAACTGCGCCAGCACCGATTTCACCGCACGCGGCAGGGTTTTGGCGTAGTTATAAGCAGGAATAACGACACTGATCAGCACGTCAGTCAACCGCATATCCGTCCGCGCCTTCTTTGACCACCAGAATGTCTTCCATGATCAGATATTGCAGGTCGGAACCGAAGAACATGTTCAAGGCGTCGGTCGGCGAGCAGATCATCGGCTCGCCACGACGGTTGAGCGAAGTGTTCAGTGACACGCCGTTGCCGGTCAGTACTTCCAGCGCTTTCATCATGTCGTAGTAGCGCGGGTTGTATTCGCGCTTGAGCACCTGGGCCCGGGAAGTGCCGTCTTCGTGGACGACTTCCGGCACGCGGGTTTTCCACTCTTCAGCCACTTCGAAGGTGAAGGTCATGAACGGCGCCGGGTGATCGATCTTGATCATCTGCGGCGCAACGGTGTCGAGCATCGACGGGCAGAAAGGCCTCCAGCGCTCGCGGAACTTGATCTGGTGGTTGATCCGGTCAGCCACGCCGGTCGCGCTCGGGCAACCGATGATCGAACGACCGCCCAAGGCGCGCGGACCGAATTCCATACGGCCCTGGAACCAGGCTACCGGGTTGCCGTCGACCATGATTTTGGCGATTTTTTCCGGCATGTTGTCGAGTTTTCGCCAAGCTGGCGCACTCGGGTGACGGGCACAGGCGGCGATCACGTCTTCGTTGCTGTAGGACGGGCCGAGGTAGACGTGTTCCATCTTCTCGACCGGTACACCACGGGCGTGGGACACGTAAGCTGCAGCGCCAACCGCGGTACCGGCATCGCCGGACGCAGGCTGAACGAACAGCTCTTTGATGTCGTCACGAGCAATGATTTTCTGGTTCAACTTGACGTTCAACGCACAGCCACCGGCGAAGGCCAGCTTGCCGGTTTCCTTGAGCACATCGCCCAGGTAGTGGTCGATCATCTGCAACGCCAGTTTCTCGAACAGCGCTTGCATGCTTGCGGCGTAGTGGATGTACGGCTCGTCGGCGATGTCGCCTTCGCGCTTCGGTCCCAGCCACTCGATCAGCTTCGGCGAGAAGTAGAAACCTTTGCCCTTCTCTTTATAACGACGCAGGCCGATGACGTTGGCGTAGTCGGTGTTGATCACCAGCTCGCCGTTCTCGAACGAGGCCAGACGCGAGAAATCGTATTTGCTGGCATCGCCGTACGGCGCCATGCCCATGACCTTGAACTCACCGTCGAGCATCTCGAAACCGAGGAACTCGGTGATCGCGCCGTACAGGCCGCCGAGGGAGTCCGGATCGAAGAATTCCTTGATCTTGTGGATCTTGCCGTTTTCGCCGTAACCGAAGAAGGTCGTGGCGTACTCGCCCTTGCCGTCGATCCCGAGAATCGCGGTTTTCTCTTTGAAACCGGAACAGTGGTAGGCACTGGAGGCGTGGGCCAGGTGGTGCTCGACCGGCTCGATCTTGATTTTCTTCGGATCGAAGCCCAGCTGCTCGAGGCACCAGACAATCTTGTTGCGATAGCGCTTGTAGCGACGATTGCCCATCAGGATTGCGTCGAGGGCGCGGTCCGGGGCGTACCAGTAACGCTTGGCGTAGTGCCAGCGAGCCTTGCCGAACAGACTGATCGGCGCGAACGGAATCGCCACCACATCAACGTCGGACGGCTTGATGCCAGCCTGCTCGAGGCAGAACTTCGCCGATTCGTAAGGCATGCGGTTCTTTGCATGTTTATCGCGCACGAAACGCTCTTCTTCAGCCGCCGCGACCAGCTTGCCGTCGATATACAAGGCTGCGGAAGGATCATGGCTAAGGGCGCCGGACAGGCCAAGAATCGTCAATGCCACAGGGGTCTAGCCTCTTTAGTCTGCATGCAGGCGCAACGCGCCTCAAAAATTAATGTGCCTCGCAAGGGGCGAGAGACAGCTAAAGGGCGGGATTATAGCGTAAACATGGCGGGAATGAGCCTGCCCTTATCCTCGCAGTGAAGGTCTTTTGGATCGGAGAGACTGATCTGGCGCCATCGCGGGCAAGCCCGCTCCCACAGGTTCAGTGGAGTGCACAAGTTTTGTATGCGGCACGATCACTGTGGGAGTGGGCTTGCCCGCGATAGATTCAGGCAGCGCTAGAGATATTTTTGGGCAAACGCTGATCGATCACCCGATACAGCGCACTGCTTTCGGGCCAATTGCGCATGAACCGCGCCCGATCCCTCGCGTACGCCGGGGCAAAGCTGCTGACCGAACCATGCTGGCGCATCGAATCCAGATCGATCAGCGCCCAGCGATCCTGCTGCCAGAACAGGTTATGACCCTTGAAATCGCCATGGCTGATCCGCTCGCGAATCAGCTCGGCGAACAGGTGATCCAACGCCTGCAACTCGGCTTGCGGCGCTTCGCCGCTGTCCACGTACGGCGCGAAGCGCTCGATGATGTCTGGCCCCGGCAAATATTCGGTCACCAGGTACGCCCGACTGCGCAGCCAGAGAAAACGCTTCTCCAGCAAGGCCAATGGCTTGGGTGTGGCGATGCCCAGGAACGCCAGGCGATTGCCTTCACGCCATGAGTGCCAGGCACGACTCGGGCGCCAGAAACGTTTGAGCCAGTGGGCAAAACCCTTGATGTTGTAACGTTTGACCACCAATGTGCGCCCGGCCGCCTCGACCTTGCCGACGCTCGCCGCGCCGCCGGTCTTGTACAGATGGCCCTGATCGAGCAAAGCATCGGCCTGCTCCAGCACTGGCAGCATCGTCGCCTCTTCCTCGCGACGAATCGCCCGCAAGCCGAACGCTCCGCGCTGGACACTGAACAACGTACATTCGCGGCCGACCTTGATCAGAAAATCCTTCAAACGCCAGCGACGAACCTTGTCGATCTGCTTCTGCAACGCTTCCATGGGCAAGGCATGCTCACCATTCCCCAGCAGGTAATAGACCAGCAACTCTTCGGTGAAGGGTTCCAGCGATTTGGGCAACTGAGCGAAAAACACCCCGAGGTTTTCCAGGACTTTCTGCTGTGACAGCGGCTTGCCAGCCGTCTCGGCACAGATCCCGGCGCCATCGATCAAATACAACTGACCGCCGTGGCGCAGCAGGTTGTCCAGGTGCAGATCCTCCTGCCACAGGCCTTTGCTATGCAGCTGCCCAATGGCGCCCAACGCCTCGGCCAGCACCGCGGATTGTTCATCCGCCAACACGGGCAAATGCTCGACCTGTTTCCAGGTGTCCCCCAGGCTCTCGGCACCCTCAAGGAAATCGAACAACAACCAGCCGCCTTCGCCGTCCTTCAGGCCATCAGCCAATAACAACGGCGTGGTCAGCCCCTGAGCGGCGAGCAAACGCACGCCGTCCAGTTCACGCTGAAAATGCCGTGCGGCTTTGCCAGCGACCAGCAACTTGGCCAACACCGGCCGGCCGCGCCAGACTCCGGCACCAACGTAACGCTGCCCTGGCAACACCCGCAGCAGACTCAGCAGCTGCAACTCGGCAGGCCCCGCGGCATCGGCCAGTGGAATGCTCAGCGGCAGGCTCGGGCTGCGGCCGGTATTTTTCAGTTCGGACAAACGCATCAACGCGTCTCCTTGTGACTACGCCGCGCACTCAGGCGCAATACCCAACTGTCCACGAGCGAACTGTTCAATGGCTGATCCAGATAAACCGCCAACAACTCGCGCAGCTGACTTTCACTCCATTCCCGCGCCCGACGCAGCAACGGATCCAGGTCCTTGATCCGATCACGTTGACCAAAAAACAGCGGGCGGGTTTTTTCCAGATCGATCAACCGAGCCTGATAACCGTCACCGGTGGCCTGGAGAAAAATGTGCTTGGGGTAAAAGCAACCGTGGAGTTGATGCACCTCGTGCAGGCGTCGCGCCAGTTGCCCACAGGCTTTCAGAATCGCCGAATGCTGCGCCGCGCTCAGGTCGGACCAGCGCTGCAACAGCGAATCCAGGTCATCCCAACCGTCCAGCGCGCGGGTCAGCAGAATCGCCCGGACTTCACCGTCGACTTTTCGCTCACCGAAAAACGCCGCTTGCAACGCCGGTATCCCCAGCTTCTGATAACGACTGATGTTGCGAAACTCACGGGCAAAACTCGGCTCGCCAAAGGGCGAATGCAATGTGCGTGTCAGGTAGTTGCTCTGGCGTTTTAGGTAATAGCCATGACCTTCCAGTTCCAGCCGAAAGACACTGCTCCAACCACCCCGACCGGTGTTGGGTTCGTCCACGGCTTCGAGCTGTTTGGCCCAGAGCGCATCGAAGGTGCCGAGGCCATGACGCTCAAGCAGCGCACGATCTTCAGCAGCCAGAAAATCAGTCATTCGCGCCCCTCGAAAAATCTCACCACGTGCCGAATCCGTTTCTTGTCGGCGGCATCGAGCCGGGTGCATTGGCGGTATTGCAGGTAGAAGCGCAGGCGCTGGGTGGCCGACAGGTGATATTTGGCAACTTTGTCCAGACAAGCCAGGTCTTTAGTGATCCGGTACTTGAGCCAGAAGCCGCGCCAGAAATCACCGTTGGGGCAGTCGATCAGAAACAGCCGGGACTCATCGTCAATCAGCAGGTTGCGCCACTTCAAATCGTTATGGGTAAAGCGGTGATCGTGCATGATCCGGGTATAGCCGGCCAGCTGTCGACTGATGTTGTCGACCCAGGCGCGGTCCGCCAGTTTCGGATCATGCCGACCCGCCAAAGCCGACAAGTCTTCGGTATTGGGCAGCTCGCGAGTGATCATCGCCCCACGATCGTATGCTGCGCCGCGCCGCTCCAGCCCCCAGGCCACTACTTCGGCGGTGGGAATGCCCCACTTGGCGAAACGCTTGAGGTTCTGCCACTCGGCTTTCACCCGCGGTTTGCCCAAGTAACGGCGCAAGCCTTTGCCGGCGCCGACGTAGCGCTTGACGTAATAGTTGACGCCGTTGCGCTGGACGCGAATGACCTCGGACAGTGGATCACGGGTCAGTCGCTCGCCCTTGAGCGCGAACACCGCATCAAGACTACCGAAGTCTTCTGCCAGATCGCTGTAAGCAGGTTCCAGTGTCCAACCCGACATCAGAGCGCGTCCCCGTATCGCTGCTTACGCTCGTAGAGCTTGTTGGCCTTGCCTTCGAGCCATGCCAGCAGCCCCGCTTCCTCAGCCAGAATCTGACGCAAGGGCTGTTGGAAGTAACCCTTGAGGAAGCGCAGTTTGTCGCGACGGGTCAGGCCGATGTCCAGCGCCGAAAAATACAGCGCCGCCAGGTCCTTGTTGCGCCAGCGTTGGGTAATCGTCGGACGGGTCTGAGCGCGGTGCAGATCGATCACCGACAGCTTGAAGTCGTCGGCTGTCACTGGTTTATCGGTGTGCAGCAGGAAGTGGCAGATGTAGCAGTCGCGATGGTTGACCCCGGCGCGGTGCATCATGCCGGTCATGCGCGCGACTTCGGCGATCAAGGCGCGCTTGAGTTTTGGCTCGGGCGGCTGCTTGACCCAATTGATGCTGAAGTCTTCGAGGCTGACGGTGGGCGCCAACTCTTCAGTGACGATGAACGAATGCTGATCCGCCGGGTTGCTGCCTTTTTCGCCGTAAGCGACGGCGGTCATGGTCGGCACGCCGACTTCTTGCAGGCGCTGAATGGCCTTCCACTCCTGCCCCGCGCCCAGCACCGGCAGCTTGGCGGTCAGCAGGTTCTTGAAAATCTCGCCCCAGCCGATGCCCCGGTGGATCTTCACGAAGAACCCGTGACCGTCCACTTCAGTACGCAGTGTCCGGCGCGCTTCAAGCTCGCGATACACCTCGCCCTTGAGGCCCTCGACTTCGGCGAACGGATCGCGTCCGGCCCAGAGGCTCTTGAACGGTTCAGCCAGCATCAACTTCATTAAGCGTGCTCCGCCAGAATCACATCGGCCGCGTGCTGCGGCATGCTGTAGAGGTCGGCCGTCTCGGCGAAAGCCAGACCGTTGCGGCTCCAGGCCGCCCGTGCATTTGCGTCATTCAACATGCCGGTCAGGTACTGCGTCAGTTGCGCCTGATCGAAGGGTTCGTCCAGCACCAGACCGGCGTCGGCCTCGGCGATGTAATGGGCGTACCCGCACACCGCACTCACCAGCACCGGCAGGCCGGCCACCAGGGCTTCGAGCAATACCGTCCCGGTATTTTCGTTGTACGCCGGGTGAATCAACAGATCGGCACCCAGCAGGAAACGCGGGATATCGCTGCGGCCCTTGAGGAACTGCACGTTGTCGCCGAGCCCCAAGGTGGCGCTCTGTAACTGAAATACTTTGGGGTCGTCCTGGCCAATTACAAACAGCCGGGTGCGCTTTTTCAGTTCGGCGGGCAAGGCGGCCAGCGCCTTGAGGCTGCGGTCCACGCCTTTGGTCTTGAACCCGGAGCCGATCTGCACCAGCAACAGTTCATCATCTTTCAGGTTGAATTCGCGACGAAACTCGCCACGAATCTCGGCAGCATCGGCTGGCGCGCGACGGTCCAGAGAGATACCCGGCGGCAGTAAATGGAAGCGCGCAAGCGGCGTGTCGTAATGCTTGATGAACAGCGGCTGCTGGACTTCGGAAATCATCAGCACTTCGGTCTTGGCATCCTTGGCGAACACCGCGCGCTCGTACTCGGCGAAGTGGCGGTAGCGGCCCCAACGACGGTACAGCGAGTTGCGCAGGTTTTGTGCCTTGTCTTCGAAGCAGCCGTCGGCGGCGTAGTAAACGTCCAGGCCCGGCATTTTGTTGAAACCGATCAGGCGATCCACCGGACGCTTGACCAGATCGGCCTCCATCCATTCGGTGAGTTTTTCGTTGCGCCGATGATTGAAGAACGCTTTGACTGGCGCTACCAGCACTTCGAAACCCGGCGGAATATCGCCTTCCCAAATCAGCGTGTAGACGCGAATCTGATGGCCGCGCTGCTGACATTCCAGGGCGATGCGCATGAAGTCGCGCTGCAAGCCACCAAAGGGAAAATATTTGTACAGGACAAATGCCAATTGCATCAGCGCAGCTCCTCAGCCAGTAACAACGTGCTCAGTCGGCTCGCGACACGCTCGGGATTCAGACGCGTGAAGCACAGGGGCCACTCGCGTTTCAGGTCGAACCGACGGACATCGTCGGCCGTCGGTTGATAGGTGCATTTCTTTTGCAGGCACGGGGCGCAGGGAAAGTCGCTGGCCATGTGAATCTGCGACTTGCCGTACGCGCCGGTCAGGCCCGGGTTGGTCGGGCCGAACAGCGACAGGGTCGGCACGTCCAGCGCCGCGGCCAGGTGACCGAGACCGGTATCCACCGCCACGCAGGCTTGCGCCCCGGCCAGAACTTTACCGACACCCGCCAGGTTCAGTTTGGGTAGCACTTCGACGTGTCGCATGTCTTTGGCGATGCGCTCGGCGCGGGCCTTTTCGACCGGATTACCCCACGGCAGCTTCACCGCCACGCCGAGGTAACCCACCCGCTCGGCCAGCTCGCGCCAATAGGCTTCGGGCCAGTGCTTGGTGTCCCAAGTGGTGCCGTGGAGAAACACCACGTACGGATTCTTGCGCGGCAACTCCACCAGTCGCTCGACGTTCAGGCCGTAATCGCCCAGGCCTTTGGGCAGGTCATAACCCAAGGCCACCGCGAACAGCTGACGCACTCGTTCTACCGCGTGCTGCCCGCGGGCCACGGCCAGACGTCGGGAATAGAAGCGCGAAGCGATCGGTTCGCGGGCCGAGTTTTTGTCCAGCCCGACCACCGGGGCTTTGGCGTAGCGAGTCAGCAACGCGCTTTTCAGCAGGCCCTGGGCATCGATCACCAAGTCATATTTCGTCGCGCGAATGCTTTGTTTGAAGCGCTTCCACTCGCCACTCTTGATGGTCTGCCAGATGTTCTTGCGCCAGCGACGGATCGCCACCGGAATCACCTTGCCCACGGCCGGGTGCCAAGTCGGAATCTCGGCGAAGCCTTCTTCCACTACCCAGTCGAACGTGATGCCGGGGATCGCCCGCGCCGCGTCGGTCAACGCTGGCAACGCGTGAATCACGTCGCCCAGCGAAGAAGTCTTGATCAACAGTACCCGCAAACTATTTGACCTCGACCACAGTGCCCAGCAACCGCTGCAAGGCTTCGTTCACCGCTTTTGGCATGAGCTGGCGCAAGCAATTGTAATGACCGAAACGGCAGGTGCGATCGAAGCACGGACTGCATTCGATGCCCAGGCGCACGATTTCGACGTGCTCGGCCAATGGTGGCGTAAAGCCCGGCGACGTCGAGCCGTACACCGCCACCAATGGGCGGTTCAGCGCGGCCGCCACGTGCATCAGGCCGGAGTCGTTGGAGACCACCGCGTCGGCGCAGGACAGCAGATCGATGGCCTCGGCCAGAGAAGTGCCGCCACTGAGGTTCACCGATTCTTCACGCAGACCCGGAATCAACCGTGCGCGAATGTCTTCGCCCACCGCGTGATCGTTTTTCGAGCCGAACAGCCAGACCTGCCAGCCTTCACGGATCTTCGCTTCGGCGACCTTGGCGTAGTGCTCGGACGGCCAGCGCTTGGACTCGCCGAACTCGGCGCCAGGGCACAGCGCCAACACCGGACGGTCCAGGGCCAGACCGAACTTGGCCAGTGCGCCGTCGCGAGTCAACGGGTCGATTTGCAGGCTCGGCCGTGGATACGGCTTCGGCAACTCGACGCCGGGCTCAACGGCTAGAGCCATGAAACGCTCGATCATCAGCGGGTAACGTTCTTTGTCGAGCGTGCGCACGTCATTGAGCAGGCCGTAGCGGAATTCGCCGCGCCAGCCGGTGCGTTTCGGGATACCGGCAAAAAACGGTACCAGTGCCGACTTCAGAGAGTTGGGCAGCAGGATGGCCTGGTCGTACTGACCGGCCAGGGATTTACCGATGCGCCGACGTGTCGCCAGCTCCAGCACGCCGTGGCCGAGCGGAAAGCTCAAGGCCTGGCGTACTTCGGGCATGCGCTCGAGGATTGGCCGGCTCCACTCGGGGGCCAGCACGTCGATTTCGCACTGCGGGTGGCGCTGCTTGAGACACTGAAAAAGTGTCTGCGCCATCACCATGTCACCGACCCAACTGGGCCCAACGATCAGAATTTTCATGTGGTTTCCAAAAACGAGCCGGGGAGGCATACGCCTCCCCGCCTCGAGAATCCAGCACCTTCGGGGTGAACCGTCAGGTCATTTGGACGAGCCTGTGCAGGCTCGTCAGATCAATTTTGTGCACATCCATGCGTGCAGCTTAGCTGTCCCAATCTACCAGCCACTGCAGATCCACTGTGGGAGCGGGCTTGCTCGCGAAGAGGCCATCACATCCAGCATAAATGGTGACTGACACTCCGCTTTCGCGAGCAAGCCCGCTCCCACATTTGAATCTCGTTGCCTGCTCAGCTTAACCCCAGCTCGCGCCAGATCCGCATGACCTGCCGTCGTTCATCCACGAACTGGTCGCCCGGTATCACGCCGGCATCCTTCTGCAAGGCCTCCCGGTGAGCGGCGGAGCGGTAGGCCTTATAGGCTTCACGCAACAGGCTGGCGTCTTCGGCGGGCATCAGCCCTACCTCCTCCAACCCTTCCAGAATGCGGATATTGTCGGTATAGCGCAGCAATGACGGATGCGCTTGCGACCATGCCAGAGCCGCGTATTGCACCATAAATTCAATATCGACGATACCTCCGGCATCCTGCTTGAGATCGAACGGCGCCGTGGCCTCGAAGGCATTTGCCGCAGTGCCCGCCGCAGTGCTCTTGCTGCCGAGATTATCGCGCATCTTGGCACGCATCTCGCTGACCTCCTGGCGCAAGGTCGACAGGCTCCGCGACTTGCCCAATACCGTCGCGCGAACTTTCTCGAATGCCTCGCCGACATCCTGACTGCCCACCAGCACCCGCGCTCGTACCAGCGCCTGATGTTCCCAGGTCCAGGCTTCGTTTTCCTGATACCGGGCAAACGCCCCCAGGGAACTCACCAACAAACCGGAGGCACCGGACGGCCGCAGGCGCATGTCCACTTCATACAGCTGGCCGGAGTTGGTCTGCGCCGTCAGCAAATGAATGATGCGCTGCCCGAGTCGGGTAAAAAACTGTGCGCCGTCGATAGGCTTCGGCCCATCGGTTTCCGCCTGCGGATCGCCGTCGTGGATGAACACCAGATCCAGGTCCGAACTATGCCCCAGCTCCAGACCACCGACTTTCCCATAACCGACAATGATGAAACCAGGGTCGCACAAGCTGCCGTCGGTGCGCAGTGGCGTGCCGTACTTGGCCACCGTTTGGCGCCAGGCCAGGGCCAGCACTTGTTCGAGGATCGCTTCGGCGAGCCAGGTCAGGTAATCACTGACCTTCATCAAGGGCAGGCTGCCGGCGATTTCCGAGGCGGCGACGCGCAAGCGGTGCGCCAGTTTGAAATGCCGCAGGGCTTCCATTTGTTGTTCGAGGTCGTCTTCGGGAATCCGCGTCAAACGCTCGCGCAATTCGGCCGTCAGCTCCGGCGCCAGCGGTGGCTTGAACAGCCGGCCTTCGTTGAGCAATTCGTCGAGCAGCAACGGGAAGCGTGTGATCTGTTCGGCAATCCACGGGCTCGCGGCGCACAGCGTCAACAAGCGGCGCAGAGCCCCGGGGTTCTCGGTCAACAACACCAGATAGGCAGAACGACGCGCCACGGCTTCCACCAGCGGCAGCACCCGCTCCAACACCAGATCGGGATTGGCGTGTTCCACAGCCTGCGCCAGCAAGCGCGGAATAAAAGCATCGAGGCGTTCACGTCCCAGTCGCTGCATGGCGCGCAATTGCGGACTGCTGCGCAGACTGGCCAAGGCTTTCAGCGCTTTGGAGGCATCGGCGAAACCACCCTCCTCCAGCTGACGACAGGCGGCCTCCTCGTCCTGGGCCTCTTCCCACAGCGGCAACCATTCGCCGCCGACCACCACTTCGCTCTCGGCGCCGGCCTCTTCATCGGGATCGGCGATCACCTGAGCAAAGTGCCAGGCGACCCGGCCACGCCAGTACATCAGCTGTTCGTGGAACGCCGTCCAGTTGGCGAACCCGAGCATAAAGGCAATGCGCGCCTGATCCTGCGGGCTATCTGGCAGCATCTGGGTCTGGCGGTCGGCAATCGCCTGGATCGCGTGTTCGGTGTAACGCAGAAATTCGTAGGCTTCTCGCAGTTCATTGACCACCGCCGCCGGCAGGTAACCCTGACCTTCCAATGTGCTCAGTACTTTTAATAGAGGACGCTGCTGCAGGCTCAGGTCGCGACCGCCGTGAATCAGCTGGAAGGCCTGAGCGATAAATTCGACTTCACGAATGCCACCGGAACCAAGTTTGATGTTGTCGGCCATGCCCTTGCGCCGGACTTCCTGCTGGATCAGCTGCTTCATGGTGCGCAGCGCTTCGATGGCAGAGAAGTCCAGGTAACGCCGGTAAACGAACGGCCGCAGCATGTCGAGCAATTGGGCGCCGGCCACTTGATCGCCGGCCACCACGCGCGCCTTGATCATCGCGTAGCGTTCCCAGTCGCGACCCTGATCCTGGTAATACTGCTCCAGCGCATTGAAGCTCAGCACCAGGGCGCCGGACGAACCGTAAGGCCGCAAGCGCATGTCGACGCGGAACACGAAACCGTCGACGGTCATCGGGTCCAGGGCCTTGATCAGCCGCTGCCCCAGACGAATGAAAAACTCCTGATTATCCAGCGAGCGCTTCACGCCGACGGTTTCACCGCCCTCGGGGTAGGCGAAGATCAGGTCGATGTCCGACGACAGGTTCAGCTCCACGGCACCGAGCTTGCCCATGCCGAGGATGACCATCTGTTGCGGTTCGCCACTGCGCCGCCCGGTGGGCGTGCCGAACTGCTGGCAATGGCGCTGATACAACCACTGATAGGCCTGATCGATGCTGGCATCGGCCATGTCCGAGAGGTCGCGACAGGTCTGGATCAAATCGGCCTGGCGAGTCAGATCGCGCCAGATGATCCGCACTTGCTGACGGGCGCGCTGGCGACGCAGGGCGCGGCCAAGTTGGTCGTCGGTTTCGGCGGCGCTCACTGCCGTCGCAATCTGCGCGCACAACTCACCCGGCGCAAAGGCGCGGTCCAGTTCGCCGGACTGCACCAGCTCCAGCAACATCAAAGGGTCACGCAGGCTCTGTTCAATGACAAAGTCGCTGGCAGCGCTGACACGGGTAAATTGCACCCAGCGCTCAGGCGTCCAGGCAGACAGGCCATGATCGTCGGGAAGAACCCCGACAGCCGTACGGAATGACTGCTCGGCACGGGTGACAAACGGCAGGAGTACGCCGGGCAGTTCGGCAAGCGAAGGGAGGCTCATGGTCTATCCTTGATCGGCGTGCGAAAGGCTGCATGTAGTGATTTTTGAAAACACACTACGTGATTGACTGTCGAACAAAGGTTAGAAATAGCTGTAATTTGTTTATTTTTGGCAGCAATCATCAAGCCTTCACCTTTTTTGGTTGGAAAAAGACCAACCTTAACGATTATTCTCACAACGCAGCCGGAGGCCACAAGCCAATCATCTGTAGTTTTACTACTCGTCTATACATTCGAAAGGCTGAAATGCCCGATGATTTGTAGTAAAACTACACGCCGCCGGAACAACCTATCGGCAATCCAAGAATTTATATCGTCTGCCCACAAGGCCAGTCGCAAACTCAGGCAACCGATTCTGGAAGCCTTTCCGCCCTGGAGCAAGCCATGCAAGACCTCGATCCCGTCGAAACCCAGGAATGGTTGGACGCCCTGGAATCGGTTCTCGACAAAGAAGGCGAAGACCGTGCTCACTATCTGATGACCCGTATGGGTGAACTCGCGACCCGTAGCGGCTCGCAGCTCCCTTACGCCATCACCACGCCGTACCGCAACACGATCCCCGTTACCCACGAAGCACGCATGCCTGGCGACCTGTTCATGGAACGCCGCATTCGCTCGTTGGTACGCTGGAACGCGATGGCCATGGTAATGCGTACGAACCTGAAAGATTCTGACCTGGGTGGTCACATCTCCAGCTTCGCTTCCAGTGCGACCCTGTATGACATCGGCTTCAACTACTTCTTCCAGGCCCCGACCGACGAGCACGGCGGCGACCTGATCTACTTCCAGGGCCACACCTCGCCAGGCGTTTACGCCCGCGCATTCATGGAAGGCCGCATCACCGAAGACCAGATGAACAACTTCCGCCAGGAAGTGGACGGTCAGGGCCTGTCGTCCTACCCGCACCCATGGCTGATGCCTGACTTCTGGCAGTTCCCGACTGTATCCATGGGTCTGGGCCCGATCCAGGCGATCTACCAGGCACGCTTCATGAAGTACCTGGAAGCCCGTGGTTTCATCCCGGAAGGCAAGCAAAAAGTCTGGTGTTTCCTGGGCGACGGCGAGTGCGACGAGCCGGAATCCCTGGGTGCCATCTCGCTGGCTGGCCGCGAGAAGCTCGACAACCTGATCTTCGTCATTAACTGCAACCTGCAGCGCCTTGATGGCCCGGTTCGCGGCAACGGCAAGATCATCCAGGAACTCGAAGGCGTATTCCGCGGTGCTCAGTGGAACGTGACCAAAGTCATCTGGGGCCGTTTCTGGGACCCACTGCTGGCCAAAGACGTCGACGGCATCCTGCAACGCCGCATGGACGAAGTCATCGACGGCGAGTACCAGAACTACAAAGCCAAAGACGGCGCGTTCGTGCGTGAACACTTCTTCAACTCGCCAGAACTCAAGGCGATGGTTGCAGACTTGTCCGACGACGAGATCTGGAAGCTCAACCGCGGTGGTCACGACCCGTACAAGGTCTACGCGGCGTACCACGAAGCGGTCAACCACAAAGAACAACCGACCGTCATCCTGGCCAAAACCATCAAGGGTTATGGCACCGGTGCCGGCGAAGCGAAAAACACTGCGCACAACACCAAGAAAGTCGATGTCGACAGCCTGAAGTTGTTCCGCGATCGTTTCGACATTCCGGTCAAAGACGACGAACTGGAAAACCTGCCGTTCTTCAAGCCAGAACCAAACAGCGCAGAAGCCCGCTACCTGAGCGAGCGCCGCACTGCACTGGGCGGTTTCGTGCCACAGCGCCGTGCCAAAAGCTTCGACATCCCGACGCCACCGCTGGATACCCTCAAGGCAATCCTGGACGGCTCGGGCGACCGTGAAATTTCCACCACCATGGCGTTCGTGCGGATCCTCGCGCAACTGGTCAAGGACAAGGAAATCGGCTCGCGCATCGTCCCGATCATCCCGGACGAAGCCCGTACCTTCGGTATGGAAGGCATGTTCCGTCAGTTGGGCATCTACTCCTCCGTCGGCCAGCTCTACGAGCCAGTCGATAAAGACCAGGTGATGTTCTACAAAGAAGACAAGAAGGGCCAGATCCTCGAAGAAGGCATCAACGAAGCGGGCGCCATGAGCTCCTTCATCGCTGCCGGTACTTCGTACTCCAGCCACAACCAGCCAATGCTGCCGTTCTACATCTTCTACTCGATGTTCGGCTTCCAGCGTATCGGCGACCTGGCCTGGGCCGCTGGCGACAGCCGTACCCGTGGCTTCCTGATCGGCGGCACCGCCGGCCGTACCACGCTGAACGGCGAAGGCCTGCAACACGAAGACGGTCACAGCCACATCCTGGCTGCCACCATCCCGAACTGCCGCACCTTTGATCCAACCTACGGCTACGAGCTGGCGGTGATCATTCAGGACGGCATGAAGAAGATGACCGAAGAGCAGCAGGACGTTTTCTACTACATCACCGTGATGAACGAGTCCTACCAGCAACCTGCCATGCCGGCCGGTGTCGAGGAAGGCATCATCAAGGGCATGTACCTGCTCGAGGAAGACACCCGCGAAGCAGCGCACCACGTTCAGCTGATGGGCTCCGGCACCATCCTGCGTGAAGTCCGTGAAGCGGCGAAGATCCTGCGTGAAGAGTTCAACGTCGGTGCTGACGTATGGAGCGTTACCAGCTTCAACGAACTGCGTCGCGACGGCCTGGCCATTGAGCGCACCAACCGTCTGCACCCTGGTCAGAAGCCTAAACTGAGCTACGTCGAAGAGTGCCTGAACGGCCGTAAAGGTCCGGTCATCGCGTCTACCGACTACATGAAGCTGTTCGCTGAGCAAATTCGTCAGTGGGTCCCGTCCAAGGAATTCAAAGTCCTGGGCACCGATGGTTTCGGCCGCAGTGACAGCCGCAAGAAGCTGCGTCACTTCTTCGAAGTCGATCGTCATTTCGTGGTGTTGGCAGCCCTGGAAGCCTTGGCTGACCGTGGTGACATCGAACCTAAGGTTGTGGCTGAAGCCATCGCCAAGTTCGGTATCAACCCGGAAAAACGCAACCCACTGGACTGCTGAGGAGACACTCTGTGAGCGAACTCATTCGCGTACCTGACATCGGCAGCGGTGAAGGTGAAGTAATTGAACTGTTTGTGAAGGTCGGCGACCGTATCGAAGCCGACCAGAGCATCCTGACGCTGGAATCGGACAAGGCGAGCATGGAAGTGCCTGCGCCTAAGGCCGGCATCATCAAGAGCCTGAAAGTGAAGCTGGGCGACCGTCTGAAAGAAGGCGACGAACTGCTGGAGCTGGAAGTCGAAGGTGCCGCTGCTGCGGCCCCTGCGGCTGCCGCTGCGGCTGCCGCTGCGGCTGCCGCTGCGCCAGCCGCCAAGGCTGAAGCTAAACCAGCTGCCGCGCCTGCCTCCGCTGCTCCGGCTGCTGCGCCGGCTGCGGCCAGCGTTCAGCAAGTGCACGTGCCGGACATCGGTTCGTCGGGCAAGGCCCAGATCATCGAGATCCAGGTCAAGGTCGGCGACACCGTCGAGGCTGATCAGTCACTGATCACCCTGGAATCCGACAAGGCGAGCATGGAAATTCCATCGCCTGCCGCTGGCGTGGTCAAAGCCATCAGCGTCAAGCTCAACGACGAAGTCGGCACCGGCGATCTGATTCTGGATCTGGAAGTGGCAGGCGCTGCTGCACCGGCCGCGGCCGCGCCAGCCCAGGCTGCTGCGCCTGCTCCGGCAGCCGCTGCTGCTCCAGCCGCCGCGCCTGCTGCTCCGGTTGCCGACACTGTTCAGGACATTCACGTCCCGGACATTGGTTCGGCGGGCAAGGCCAAGATCATCGAAGTACTGGTCAAGGCTGGCGATACCGTCACCGCCGACCAGTCGCTGATCACCCTGGAATCCGACAAGGCGAGCATGGAAATTCCATCGCCTGCCGCTGGCGTGGTGGAAAGCGTTTCCATCAAGCTGGATGACGAAGTCGGTACCGGCGACCTGATTCTGAAGCTGAAAGTCAAAGGCGCGGCTCCTGCTGCGGCTCCGGCTCCAGCGGCTGCGCCTGCTCCAGCCGCCGCTGCACCTGCTGCTCCGGCACCTGCCGCACCTGCCGCGGCTCCGGCCGCTGCTCCAGCCAAGCCAGGCGCCAAGGTTCACGCAGGCCCGGCGGTGCGCCAACTGGCCCGTGAGTTCGGCGTCGAGCTGAGCGCGGTCAGCCCAAGCGGCCCGCACGGTCGTGTGCTGAAAGAAGACGTGCAGGTTTACGTCAAAGCCATGATGCAGAAAGCCAAGGAAGCACCGGCCGCTGCGGCTGGCGCAACCGGCGGCGCGGGCATCCCGCCGATTCCGGTCGTGGACTTCAGCCGCTTCGGTGAAACCGAAGAAGTGCCGATGACTCGCCTGATGCAAATCGGCGCGTCGAGCCTGCACCGCAGCTGGCTGAACATTCCTCACGTGACTCAGTTCGATTCGGCTGATATCACCGACCTGGAGGCGTTCCGCAACGCTCAGAAAGCCGTTGCAGAGAAGGCTGGCGTCAAGCTGACCATCCTGCCGCTGCTGCTCAAATCCTGCGCGCACCTGCTCAAGGAACTGCCAGACTTCAACAGTTCGCTGGCGCCAAGCGGCAAGGCGATCATCCGCAAGAAGTACGTGAACATCGGCTTCGCCGTCGACACCCCTGAAGGCCTGCTGGTACCGGTCATCAAGAACGTCGACCAGAAGAGCCTGTTGCAACTGGCAGCCGAAGCCGCTGCGCTGGCCGCCAAAGCCCGCGACAAAAAGCTCACCGCTGATGACATGCAAGGCGCCTGCTTCACCATTTCCAGCCTCGGCCACATTGGCGGCACCGGCTTCACGCCGATCGTCAACGCGCCGGAAGTGGCGATCCTCGGTGTTTCCAAGGCAACCATCCAGCCAGTCTGGGACGGCAAAGCCTTCCAGCCGAAACTGATGCTGCCCCTGTCGCTGTCCTACGATCACCGTGTGATCAATGGCGCCGCTGCTGCACGCTTCACCAAGCGTCTGAGCGACCTGCTGGCGGACATCCGTACCATCCTGCTGTAACACCGGCCGGCCCTCCTTCACCGGAGGGCCAGTCGCGTCCATGTTTTCCGAGCGCCACGCTCGTACCTCAACCCCGTCAATTTGGCGGGGCTTTTTTTGCCCTGAAAAAAGCCCTCCGCCTCCGAGCTCTATTCCTACATTCATGGCTTACGCCGCCTACAACTCGAGTCCACTTCCGTCTGATATTTTTAGCGAGTCAATAACTAGGATTAGTTTGGAGATTTTCTAATAGAAACCTCGACAACTTAACCTGCTTAGTTAGTATTACTTCGAATGGATTCGAACATGTTCAAACCGACTGTCGGGCCAATTATTGGCCACACCACAACTAACCATGCCCGCATTTTCTTGCGCGGTGAATTACAGAATGATGCCTTGGTATTTGCAGGTATTCGTTATCGACGCACGGGGGATGAGCATTGGTCCAAAGGACTCTATGCAAAACTGACCGTTTTGCGTGACATGTCCGATGTCATTGCCCTCAGCAATCTCGCCACCGATACAGACTATGAATACCAGGCGGGTTGGTTCAGCCCCATGAGCCCGGTGCATACCGTGGAGACGGTTCAGGAATTGCCACTTCAATGGCCGCGGGAGACCTACCGTTTTCGCACTCAGTCCAGCAAAACCACGACACCACGGGCGTATGTCGTCGGTTCATGTCGTTACCTGCGAATGACCGCCGGCATTGCATCGGCCCCGCACTTGGGCGACCGGATCTTTGCCTCGATCACAAGCCTGGCGGAACGCGCCGAGCCGCCCATCAGCGCCATGCTGATGACGGGCGACCAAATCTACGTAGACGACCTGAATCTCGTGGCCCCCGACCGGGAATACAAGGACATTCTCAGAAAATACCGCACGGCTTTTTCGCAGCCTCATATCTCAAAGTTAATGTCCGGCGTGCCAACTTACATGATCCTTGATGACCATGAAATTGAAGACAACTGGCCCGCCAATGAGAGTAAGTCCGATGCTTATTTATACAAAAATGCCATGGCGGCATATGAGTTATATCAAGCCAGCCACAGCCCTGCCCATGAGTTAATTACCAACGGGCAAGTAAGCAGGAAACTTCAACAGTATTGGTATCAATTCTCCGATGGCGATATCGAATGGTTTATCACCGACAGCCGAACCCGACGCAATCTGTCGGCCAGCGACCGGCGCATCCTTGACGAAGAGCAGGAACAGGCGCTGCTCAAATGGCTGATCAACAGCACGGCCCGGGTCAAATTCGTGGTCACCAGCGTCATGTTCTACCCCGACCGCAAGCTTCACGGTGATGACGCCTGGAAAGCCTTCCCGGAGCAACGACTACGGCTGCTGGAGACGATTCGTATGCACGGCATCAAGAACGTCTTGTTCATTTCCGGCGATGTCCATGGCTCGCTGACCAGTCGCCTGACCCACAGCGAGAATCCGGACTTCGAAGTTCACACCATCGTGTCTTCACCACTGTGCAACAGCAAACTGCTGCCGTATGCCAAGGCATCCATGTTCATTCTCGACCAAGCGTTGGCCCGAACGGCCGCGGGAGATTATCGGCACGAGCTGACCAGTGAGGTGATCAGCCAGGATAATTTCGCGCATCTGGTCGTCGATGCTGAACAGGTTCGCGTCAATTATCACGATCGGGATGGCAAGCAACTGCAGTCGATAACCATAAAATTGCGTTGATCCCGGAAAAGATCGCAGCCTTGCAGGAGCTGCCGAAGGCTGCGATTTTTTGACTCACTGCATTACTTTTAGACACCTCGCTGGAGAATTCTTCACGCCTGCCGACATATTCTTATAGCACTTGGCCTTCATGTCTCTTGTCAGTCGGTGTCGCAATGATGCAACCTTGCCGCAGACAACAGTAAAGAGGGCGAGAGCCCGGCGCGATCAGCATATTCGAAGCGAGTTTCCCTCCATATGAAGAGCCAACCCGATGCCGCCAGCCGTATGGTGGCCGAGGTAGTGACGCAGTTGCCTGTGCCCTCGCGGCTCGGCATGCTGCGTTTCGAACGGCTGAATGAACCGAGCTGGGCGCTGCTGTTTCTCGACCCCAATTGCGAACGACAGTTTGGCCTGCCGGCAGTGGAGCTCTGTGCTCTGGTCGGCTCGCCCTATGCCAGCCTGATGGAGCCCGAAGCGCGCTATCAACTGCACGACACGATCCAGCAGCAACTCGCCGAAAGCCCGCATTACCTGATCCGCTATACCCTGCACACCGCCGCAGGCGTACTGAGCCTGCTGGAACTGGGCGAAGCCTACAAACAACACAATCGCCACCTGCTGCGCGGTTACCTGATGGTGGTAGACGGCCTGTTCATCGGTGAACCGCTGCTGCCGGCGCTGGACCTGGAAACCCAGAACTCACGCCTGCAAATCGCCCTGGAACTCAATCAACGCGCCCAGCAGGAACAACTGCAGCACCTGGACCGGGTGCGCGCCCAGCAAGACCTGATTCTGCTGCTGACCCGCCAGCGCTACAGCACCAACAATTCCCTGCAAGAAGCTGCCGAACTGATCACTCGCAGCGCCTGCGACATTTACGAAGTCGACTGCGCCAGCCTGTGGAACCTCGACGGCTCGCTACTGACGCCGATCTCCGCCTATCACCGCGTCACCCGGGGTCACCGACTGCCGGAGCCAATCGACGTCAGCGGTTTCCCCGATTACCTCGACGCCTTGCACGCCGGGCGCGCTATCGATGCCCACAACGCCATGCGCGACCCGCGCACCCGGGAAATAGCCGAGAGCCTTCGCCCGCGCGACGTCAACGCCATGCTCGACGCCAGCATCCGCATCGATGGCCAAGTGGTCGGTGTGCTCTGCCTGGAGCAGACCGGTGCGACCCGCGCCTGGCAGTCGGACGAAATCGCCTTTGCCGGCGAGCTGGCGGATCAGTTCGCCCAAGTCATCAACAACCACAACCGCCGCACCGCCACCAACGCTCTGCACCTGTTCCAGCGTGCGGTGGAGCAAAGCGCCAACGCCTTTCTGCTGGTCAATTGCGACGGCGTGGTGGAGTACGTCAACCCAAGCTTTACCGCGATCACCCAGTACACCACCGAGGAAGTCCACGGCCAGCGGCTGTCGGAATTGCCGGCGCTGGAAAACCTCAGCGAACTGCTGTTCGATGCGCCGTCGGCGCTGGCCAAAAGCAATAGCTGGCAGGGCGAGTTCAAGAGCCGGCGTAAAAACCTCGAACCCTACTGGGGCCAGTTGTCGATTTCCAAGGTCTATGGCGACAACCGTGAGCTGACGCACTACATCGGCATCTACGAAGACATCACCCAGACCAAACTCGCCCAGCAGCGCATCGAGCGCCTGGCCTACACCGACAACCTGACCAACCTCGGCAACCGCCCGGCGTTCATCCGCAACCTCGACGAACGCTTCGCCCGAGACAGCGACACGCCGATCAGCCTGTTGCTGGTGGACATCGACAACTTCAAACGTATCAACGACAGCCTCGGCCACCAGACCGGCGACAAGCTGTTGATCAGCCTGGCCCGGCGCTTGCGCAATAGCCTGAGCCCGAGCGGCAGTCTGGCGCGCTTCGCCAGTAACGAATTCGCGGTGCTGCTGGACGACACTGACCTCTCGACTGGCCAACAGGTCGCCAACCAATTGCTGGCGACCCTCGACAAACCGATGTTCGTCGATAACCAATTGATCAGCGTCACCGGCTCCGTGGGCCTGGCGTGTGCGCCGCTACACGGCCGCGACCCACAGACGCTGATGCGCAACGCCGGCCTGGCGCTGCACAAGGCCAAGGCCAACGGCAAACACCAGGTACAGGTGTTCACCGAAGCGCTGAATGCCGAGGCCAGCTACAAACTGTTCGTCGAAAACAACCTGCGTCGCGCTCTGACCCAGAACGAGCTGGACGTGTTCTACCAGCCCAAGCTGTGCCTGCGCAGCGGTCGCTTGCTGGGCATGGAAGCGCTGCTGCGCTGGAACCATCCGGAAAAGGGCATGATCCGCCCGGACCAGTTCATCAGCGTCGCCGAAGAAACCGGGCTGATCATCCCGATCGGCAAATGGATCGCCCGCCAGGCCTGCCGCATGAGCAAAGACCTGACCGCCGCCGGCCTCGGTAATCTGCAAGTGGCGATCAACCTGTCGCCCAAGCAGTTCTCCGACCCGGACCTGGTAGCGTCCATCGCCAACATCCTCAAGGAAGAAGCGCTGCCGGCGAACCTGCTGGAGCTGGAGCTGACCGAAGGCCTGCTGCTGGAAGCCACCGAAGACACCCACTTGCAACTCGACCAACTCAAGCGTCTGGGCCTGACCCTGGCGATGGACGACTTTGGCACCGGTTACTCGTCGCTCAGCTACTTGAAAAAATTCCCGATCGACATCATCAAGATCGATCGAAGCTTCATCCACGAAATCCCGGACAACCAGGACGACATGGAAATCACCTCCGCGGTAATCGCCATGGCCCACAACCTGAAACTCAAGGTCGTGGCTGAAGGCATCGAGACGGCGGAGCAGCTCGCCTTTCTGCGCCGCCACCGCTGCGACGTCGGTCAGGGCTACCTGTTCGACCGACCGATCCCGGGTTCCGAGCTGATCGAAAAGCTCAAACGCTACCCGCGCGGCCCAATCGCCTGACAGCGATGTCGCAACACCTGTGGGAGCGGGCTTGAACTGGTCCAGTAATTTTGGACATTATTTTCGGTTCTCACGCGGCCATCTTTTCTGCTGCT
>NZ_AZRW02000041.1 GCF_000512695.2 Pseudomonas sp. QTF5
CCTATTGAGGTGTCCAATTTCATTAGGCCAGATCAGCTTGCTCGCGAAAGCGGTGTGTCAGGCAATATTGATGTCGACTGATACTCCGCTTTCGCGAGCAAGCCCGCTCCCACAGGGGGTCCGTGCAAGTCCAATGTTTTTTGCATCGCCCACAAAAAACCCGGCGCTTGGCCGGGTTTGTTGTTTTTGCGCTCAGCACTTACTTGGCAGCGGAACCTGCAGCCTGCAACGCCTGCTGCGCACTACGCTTGTTCTTGATGCCGTAACAGATCCACATGAAGGCAACCCACACCGGAATCGCATACACCGAGATCTGGATGCCCGGGATCAGCAGCATCACACCAAGGATGAACGCCACGAACGCCAGGCAGATGTAGTTGCCGTATGGGTACCACAGGGCCTTGAACAGCGGCGTTTGCTTAGTCTTGTTCATGTGCTGACGGAACTTGAAGTGCGAGAAGCTGATCATCGCCCAGTTGATCACCAGGGTCGCAACCACCAACGACATCAACAGTTCCAGTGCATGTTGCGGAACCAGGTAGTTCAGCAGCACCGCGACCAGGGTCACGGCAGCCGACGCCAGGATCGAACGCACTGGCACGCCACGCTTGTCGATCTTCGACAGGGCTTTCGGCGCATCACCTTGCTCGGCCATGCCCAGCAGCATGCGGCTGTTGCAGTAGGTGCCGCTGTTGTACACCGACAGCGCCGCGGTCAGGACCACGAAGTTGAGGATGTGCGCGGCTGTGTTGCTGCCGAGCATCGAGAACACTTGCACGAACGGGCTGCCGCTGTAGGCATCGCCAGACGCGTTCAACGTCGTCAGCAGGCTGTCCCAAGGGGTCAGCGACAGCAGGACCACCAGCGCACCGATGTAGAAAATCAGGATCCGGTAGATCACCTGATTGATCGCTTTCGGGATCACGGTTTTCGGCTTGTCGGCTTCAGCGGCGGTGAAACCGAGCATTTCCAGGCCGCCGAAGGAGAACATGATGATTGCCATGGCCATCACCAGTCCGCTAACGCCGTTCGGGAAGAAGCCGCCGTGTTCCCACAGGTTGGTCACAGAGGCTTGCGGGCCGCCGTTGCCGCTGACCAGCAGATAGCTGCCCAAGGCAATCATGCCGACAATCGCCACGACCTTGATGATCGCGAACCAGAACTCGGCCTCGCCAAAGACTTTGACGTTGGCCAGGTTGATCAGGTTGATCAACACGAAGAAACCGGCTGCCGAGACCCAAGTCGGGATATCCGGCGCCCAGTAGTGGATGTATTTGCCGACCGCGGTCAGCTCGGACATGCCCACCAGAATGTACAGAATCCAGCAGTTCCAGCCCGACAGGAAGCCGGCAAAACCGCCCCAGTATTTGTGGGCGAAGTGGCTGAAGGAACCGGCGACGGGCTCTTCGACAATCATTTCGCCGAGTTGGCGCATGATCATGAAAGCGATGAAGCCGCAAATGGCGTAGCCGAGAATCATCGACGGGCCGGCGGATTTAAGCACCCCGGCCGAGCCGAGGAACAACCCGGTACCGATCGCGCCACCGAGGGCGATCAGTTGAATATGGCGATTTTTCAGGCCGCGTTTCAGCTCGCCTGAATGCGAGTTTTGTCCACTCATGAAAAAGGTCTCACGCAAGGTTTGATGATGTTCAGTAGACGTTGCTGCTCAGTTGCGATTTCAAGCAGCGCCGATCAAACCCCAGCGCAGGCACCAGGAGTTCAGCGTTTTTACGACAGTCATGCGTCACCTGTTTGTTTTTATCTGTGACGAAATCGAACCCGACACGCTCGTGACGCGGCGGAGTGAACAAGGCGGGTAGCCTTGAAGTTTGCGCTGTTGCGCAGAGGGTCACAGTTAAAACGCGGCGCATTGTACACCTGTAACCCCCTGCTGCCAGACACCGCTGGATCAGCGCGTCGGTTGCCGGGATTGCCTGTGTCCGCCTCGAGGGTCTCGGGCGACTGCAAAAATTGAGTCAGACCTTTGCAGGTCATCGATAAGGGCAGCGGAAAAACCGCCCTTTGAGGTGAGATGGAGATGAGTCACGGCGTTCATTGCGCCTCCTTCTTGTTATGCACCTGCACGACAGGCATGGGGCGCATCTCACCCTTCATACGCTGCTGAAACAAGCGTGCCAGAGCCCTTGAAGACTACAAACCCGGCGGCTGGCGGAAGGTTTTCCTTACAGACCTTTCCCGCGCGGTATTCCACGGGGTTTAAGCGCGCTTTGCGTAAGGTTTTATTGACAAGGCGTAACGTAAATTTTCCAAAGCAGATCGAAAAGCCAACTGACTGTAAATTGACGATAGGAAGCTTCCTAAGGAAATGTCCTGCTTAGTTTTCTGTTTTTTATTAAGAAAATTGGCTTTCGAAAAATGGAATAAATAATTCAAATGAAAATTTGCGCCATTGCGGCTTGCACCTTGGCTTGGGCGGTGGCGCCAAGGGTAGCCATCATTTGGACCTGATCTTCTCCAGTGGCGTGTTGGCGCTCGATGATGACCCGCTGTTTGATGGACGGTTTGTGTTTTAAGCAACACCTAACGCTATGGCGAGGGAGCTTGCTCCCGCTCGGCTGCGCAGCAGCCGCAAAACCTGCCGACGCGGTTTACCAGACATAACGAGGTGAATGGTTCTGGGACCGCTTCGCGACCCAGCGGGAGCAAGCTCCCTCGCCACAGGTTCATCTGCTTCCTGAAACCGGTTTGCCAGCCCCAAAAAAAACGCCATCCCGAGGGATGGCGTTTTTCATAGGGCGCTTATCGATTACTCAGGCTTGCGACGACCGAAGCCCGGACGCTGGCCGGAACCGGCTGGTGCGCCGCGGCGTTTGCCCGATGGCGCGTCACGGTCGACCAGCACGATGCCTGGGCGTTTCTTCGACGCCGGTTTGGCCGGGCGCTTGGTGTCGGCCGGGCGGTCTGCCACGGGCGTACCGCGACCGGCAGGCGCACCGCGATCGCTACGACCACCGGACGGAGCACCACGGCCTTCGCCACGCTCAGTGCGACCGTTGGCCGGACGCGGCGTACGTGGGCCGCGCTCGCCATCAGCGCGTGGCGCTGCTGGTTTGCGGGCTGGACGCTCGCCTTCGATTTGCGGTTCACGGGAGTCACGCGGCGTAGCAGCGGTCTGGTTACCGATGGCTGGACGCAACGAACGCACGCGTTCGGTCTTGCCCATCGGACGCGACGATTTACGCTGCATACGATCGAGCTTGTCCTTGCTCTTGGCGTTCATCTGCGGCATCGCGACCGGCGTCAGGCCGACCTCGGCACTCAGAATGTCGACTTCGTACTGGCTCATTTCGCGCCAGCGGCCCATCGGCAGGTCGGAATTGAGGAACACCGGACCGAAACGTACGCGCTTCAGGCGGCTGACCACCAGGCCCTGGGATTCCCACAGACGACGGACTTCGCGATTACGACCTTCCATCACCACGCAGTGGTACCAGTGGTTGAAACCTTCGCCACCCGGCGCCTGTTTAATGTCGGTGAACTTGGCCGGGCCGTCTTCGAGCACCACGCCTGCTTTCAGGCGTTCAATCATCTCGTCGTCGACTTCGCCACGTACACGTACCGCGTATTCACGGTCCATTTCGTAGGAAGGATGCATCAGGCGGTTGGCCAATTCACCGTCAGTGGTGAACATCAGCAAACCGGTGGTGTTGATGTCCAGACGACCAATGTTGATCCAGCGACCTTCTTTCGGGCGCGGCATCTTGTCGAACACGGTCGGACGGCCTTCCGGGTCGACACGGGTGCAGATTTCACCGTCGGGTTTGTTGTACATGATCACACGGCGTACCGACTCGGCGGCTTCTTCGCGCTTGATCACCTTGCCATCGATGGTGATGGCGTCATGCATGTCGACACGCTGGCCGAGGGTGGCATCTTTGCCATTGACCTTGATGCGGCCGTGGCTGATCCAGGCTTCTACGTCACGGCGCGAGCCGACGCCGATACGGGCGAGGACTTTCTGCAGCTTTTCGCCTGCTGGGCCGATTTCCTGGTCGTCTTTCTGGTCGTTGATACTCATCTGGGCACCTCCCGGTGTGGTCTGTTCAGGATGCTCTGGATTGAGGGTCCTGAAGAGTTATAAATCTGTGTACTTTGGCGAAGGGATCGCCGAAGGGTCGCGAATCATACGCTCATGGAGACGTTCGCGCATCAGAGACTAGCTGATCAATGGAGACTTACTTGATTTTCCGCCGACCGGTGGCGCCAATTTCGAATTCAATAGAGAACCAATGTGGGAGCGGGCTTGCTCGCGAAGGCGTTGTGTCAGGCAACATCAATGTTGAATGTGCCGGCCCCTTCGCGAGCAAGCCCGCTCCCACATTGGATTCGTGTCAGTCTTCGAGTAGGCGGCGTTCGTTTTCGATTGCTTCTGCCAGAGCCTTGGCTTCGGCGTCTTCGTCGGTCAACTCGGGCTCGGGTTTCGACTGTTCGAGCGCGGCGACGGCGGCCAGGAGCTTTTCGCGAGCTTCGGCAACGCCAAGAATGTCATCTTCCTGTTCTGGCTCTGGTTCCTGTTCTGATTCGACTTCGGCTTCAGCCTCAACCTGAGGTTCAACTTCGGTTTCAGGCTCGGGCTCCGCCAACTCGCCTTCGTTCTCGGTCACCGCCCCATCCCGCAGCAAATCGTCGAAATCGGTCTTGAGCCCCTCTTCCATGGTGTCCAGTTCCAGCAACAATGTATGGAAACTGGTTTCTTCCTTGGGCTCCTCCAGTTCAGCGCTGGCATCGGCCAGTTCTTGCAACCCAGCTGGAACCGGCGCGTCGTCGAAATCGAGGACAGGATCAGGCTCCAGTTCACGCAGTTCGGCAAGCGGCGGCAGGTCGTCGAGGTTCTTCAGGTTGAAGTGATCGAGAAAAGCCTTGGTGGTGGCGAACATCGCCGGTTTGCCGGGCACGTCGCGATAACCGACGATGCGGATCCACTCACGCTCCAGCAGGGTTTTCACGATGTGGCTGTTGACCGCTACGCCGCGCACGTCTTCGATCTCGCCCCGGGTGATTGGCTGGCGATAGGCGATCAGGGCCATGGTTTCGAGCATGGCGCGGGAATAGCGCTGCGGCCGCTCTTCCCACAAACGCCCTACCCACGGCGCGAACTTTTCGCGGATCTGCAGGCGATACCCGGAGGCGACTTCCTTCAACTCGAAAGCACGGCCATCGCAGGACTTGGCCAGAATCGTCAGCGCTTTCTTGAAAACCGGTGGCTCGGGCCGCTCGCCTTCTTCGAAGAGTTCGAACAGGCGTTCAAGCGATTGCGGTTTTCCCGAGGCCAACAGAAAGGCTTCAAGCAATGGCGCCAGCTCGCGGGGTTCAGTCAGGTTCATGATTCAACTCGTTATTCGGCTCGGGCCCGGACATGGATCGCCGCGAACGGCTCATTCTGCACCAGCTCGACCAAGGATTCCTTGACCAGTTCGAGGATCGCCATAAAGGTCACCACCACCCCCAGGCGCCCTTCTTCAGCGGTGAACAGCTCGACAAACGGCACAAAACCGCCACCCTTGAGCCGTTCCAGTACATCGCTCATGCGCTCTCGGGTGGACAGCGCCTCGCGGCTGACCTGGTGGCTTTCGAACATGTCGCCACGGCGCAAGACTTCGCCCATGGACATCAGCAACTCTGCCAGACTCACATCCGGCAACAACTTGCGCGCCCGGGCCTCTGGGGCATCAAGCTTGGGCACCACCACGTCGCGGCCGACGCGGCTCAGGCCATCGATGCCTTCGGCGGCAGCCTTGAAGCGTTCGTACTCCTGCAAGCGGCGGATCAGTTCGGCGCGGGGATCGTCTTCTTCGTTTTCGATCGTTTCAGCCCGCGGCAGCAACATCCGCGACTTGATCTCGGCGAGCATCGCGGCCATCACCAGGTACTCGGCGGCCAGTTCCAGGCGCACCGACTGCATCAACTCGACATAGCCCATGTACTGCCGGGTAATTTCCGCCACCGGAATGTCGAGGATGTTGATGTTCTGTTTGCGGATCAGGTACAGCAGCAAGTCGAGCGGGCCTTCGAAGGCCTCAAGAAAGACCTCGAGCGCATCCGGCGGGATGTACAGGTCCAGCGGCATTTCCATGACTGCCTGACCATAGACCATGGCGAAAGGCAGTTCTTGCTGGGCGCCGGCCTGGCTGTCGATAGGTTCTGGTTCTACTGCAGACATCTAGGCCTCGGCCATGAAGGGCGCAGGGTCGCCGCAACCGACGCGGATGACTTCCGGCTCGCCGTCGGCGAGGCTGATCACGGTAGACGCCTTGATCCCGCCGAAACCGCCGTCGATGATCAGGTCCACCTGATGCTCGAGCAACTGCCGCATCTCGTGGGGATCGGTCAGCGGGTCAGTGTCGCCGGGCATGATCAGGGTCACGCTCATCAGCGGCTCGCCGAGCTGCTCCAGCAGCGCCAACGCAATCGGATGGCTCGGAACACGCAGGCCGATGGTGCGTTTTTTCGGGTGCAGCAACAACCGCGGGACTTCGCGGGTGGCGTTGAGAATGAAGGTGTAAGGGCCAGGCAAGTGAGCCTTGAGCACACGGAAGGTGCCGGTGTCGATCTTGGCAAACAGCCCCAACTGCGACAGGTCGCTGCAGATCAGCGCGAAGTTGTGCTTATCATCCAGCTGACGTAGCCGGCGCACGCGCTCCACGGCATTCTTGTCGCCGATCTGGCAACCAATGGCGTAGGAAGAGTCTGTGGGATAAATCACCACCCCGCCGTTGCGGATGATCTCGACAGCCTGTTTGATCAGGCGCGCTTGCGGGTTTTCCGGATGAATCTGGAAAAATTGACTCACATTCTCTACCTGTTCAGACGACGGCAATAATTGGGTCATGTTTGAATCGACACCACAGTGGTGGCAGATCCTCCGGGAGCGGGCGGTATTCACCGATCTCGGACCAGCCTCCAGGGCCATGAAAATCACTGCCGGCGCTGACCAGCAGACCAAACTCGCGGGCTAGAATCGCCAGGCTGCCCACCTGTTCGGCGGGTTGATGACCATTGACCACTTCAATCGCGTGGCCCCCTGCTTGAATATAGTCGGCAATCAGGCGACGACGCTTGCTGCGAGTGAAATCGTAGTGCCAGGGATGCGCCAGGCTGACCCAGGCACCCGCGGCGCGCAGGGTTTCGACGGTGTCTTCCAGGGTCGGCCAGTGTTGTTTGACGTCCCCCAGTTTGCCGGCGCCCAGCCATTTGCGGAACGCTTCGGCGCGATCCTTGACGAAACCTTCGCGCACCATCCAGTCGGCGAAGTGCGGACGGGCCGGCGCATTACCGCTGTCGCCCAGCTCTTGTTGAATGGCCCGGGCACCGTCAAGCGCCCCCGGCATGCCTTTCAACGCCAACTTGCGGCTTATTTCTTCGGACCGTAACCAGCGGCCATCGTGCAATTTTGCGATGGCCTCGACCAACGGCGGCGCATTGACGTCGAAACCGTAGCCCAGCACGTGAATGGTCGCCCCGCCCCAGGTGCAGGACAATTCGACGCCATTGACCAGTTGCATCCCCAGCGCCGTCGCGGCGCTACGGGCCTCGTCGAGGCCTTCAAGGGTGTCGTGATCGGTCAAGGCCAGGACTCGCACGCCTTTCTCGAACGCACGCGCAACCAGTACCGCAGGCGCGAGGGCGCCATCGGAAGCCGTGCTATGGCAGTGCAAATCAACATTCACAGGACTGTGTAACCTCAAATCAGCTGACGCTATCGCGCGTCAATATGTTTGTTATTATGCCGCCACATCCTGCTTCTGGCTGCCACTGTGAAACAATTCATCGACTTCATCCCGCTTCTGCTGTTTTTCATCGTCTTCAAAATCGATCCACGGGTCGTCGACATCGGCGGTTATCAACTGTCTGTCGGTGGTATTTACAGCGCCACCGCAGTGCTGATCATCAGCTCCCTGGCGGTCTATGGCACGCTGTTCATCAAGCAGCGCAAGCTGGAGAAGAGCCAGTGGCTGACCCTCATCGCCTGCCTTGTCTTCGGCAGCCTGACCCTGGCGTTCCACAGCGAGACCTTCCTGAAATGGAAAGCCCCGGTGGTCAACTGGCTGTTCGCCCTCGGGTTCATCGGCAGCCACTTCATCGGTGATCAACTGCTGATCAAACGCATCATGGGCCACGCGCTGACCCTGCCGGAACCGGTCTGGACCCGTCTGAACATCGCCTGGATCGGCTTTTTCCTGTTCTGCGGTGCCGCCAATCTGTTCGTCGCTTTCACGTTCCAGGAATACTGGGTCGACTTCAAAGTCTTCGGCAGCCTGGGCATGACGTTGCTGTTCCTGGTCGCCCAGGGCATTTACCTGTCCCGCCACTTGCACGACGCCGACACCACCACGCCAAAAACCGAGGACTGACATGCTTTACGCAATCATTGCCACAGACGTCGCCAACTCCCTGGAAGCCCGCCTGGCCGCACGGCCTGCGCACCTTGAACGCCTGCAAGTGCTTAAAGGCGAAGGTCGTATCGTACTGGCCGGCCCGCACCCGGCAGTCGACAGCAATGATCCGGGCGCGGCGGGTTTCACCGGCAGCCTGATCGTCGCTGAATTCGATTCGCTGAGCGCCGCCCAGGCCTGGGCCGACGCCGATCCGTATATCGCTGCAGGCGTCTACGCCAATGTTCTGGTCAAGCCGTTCAAGCAAGTCCTGCCCTAGTGTCCTGCCTCGCGATGAGCCTTGTCGGCTCATCGCGCATTCAATCGCTCATTATTCTCGTTTACCGGCCGACAACCTGCCCAATACCCGTATTGGAATCAGGAGTTGCGATGCGCAAAGGTCCGTTGTGTCTGATGTTGGTGACGTTGTCGATCATGGCGCCCGCCCACGGTGAAGAAAGCGTCGAAGGTGGCAATTCGACGCCGCTGTCCTTGAGTGCCGGCAGCCAGATCACCGAGTTGCAGCAACGCCTGAAGGCTAGCGAGCAGCAAAGAGAAGCACTGAGTAAACAACTGCAAAATACCGATGGCGAACGCGAAAGCGCCCAGTTGAGCCGATTGCGCCAAGAGAATCAGCGTCTGAAGCTGCAACTCAAGGAAACCCTGGCCAGCCCGCTGCCGCGGCTGCTGACTGATCAGCAGCAATGGTTCGTTATCGGTGCCGCAGTAGCGCTATTGGCCCTGCTCTGCGGTATCTTCGCCAGTGGTGCACGTAGAACACGTCGGCAATGGCTAAATTGAGTGAGTCATGAGCGAGCTGTTATTAATTGATGATGACCAGGAGCTGTGTGAGCTCCTGAGTAGTTGGCTAAGCCAGGAAGGCTTTCAAGTCCGCGCCTGCCACGATGGCCAGAGCGCGCGCCGGGCGCTGGCCGAAACGTCCCCGGCAGCCGTGGTGCTGGACGTGATGCTGCCGGACGGCAGTGGCCTTGAGCTGCTCAAGCAACTGCGCAGTGACCATCCGGATTTGCCGGTGCTGATGCTCTCGGCCCGTGGCGAACCGCTGGACCGCATCCTCGGCCTGGAACTCGGTGCCGACGATTACCTTGCCAAACCGTGCGACCCACGGGAACTGACCGCGCGCCTGCGCGCGGTGTTGCGCCGCAGTCATCCGACGGCAGTCTCCAGCCAGCTCGAATTGGGTGACTTGTGCTTCAGCCCGGTGCGTGGCGTGGTCAGCATCGATGAACAGGAATTCACCCTCACCGTCTCCGAAAGTCGTCTGCTCGAAGCCCTGCTCAAGCAGCCCGGCGAACCGCTGGATAAACAGGAACTGGCGCAAATCGCCCTCGGCCGCAAACTGACCCTGTACGACCGCAGCCTGGACATGCACGTGAGTAACCTGCGCAAAAAAATCGGCCCGCACCCCGACGGTCGCCCGCGCATCGTGGCCCTGCGCAGTCGCGGTTACTACTACAGCCTGTAAGAACGAGTGGACAAGAGCAACCTGTGGCGAGGGAGCTTGCTCCCGCTGGGCTGCGAAGCGGCCCCACTCTTTACCTAAAAAGAAGGGGACTGCTACGCAGTCCAGCGGGAGCTCCCTCGCCACAACAGCTCCCTCGCCACAGCAAGCTCTCTCGCCACAGACGGGTGCCTGCACATGGAGTTTTGTCAGGTCGGCACAAGACCCTCTTTACCCAAGCTTTACGCTCCGCTGACCGCCGCTGACCTTGATCTGCGTAATCTGCACACATCCGGAACGTACCGGGAACGAGACAAGGAGATACACCATGCGCAAGACTCTTATCGCTCTGATGTTTGCTGCCGCCCTGCCGACCGTTGCCATGGCCATGCCTGAAGGCGCAGGTCCGATGGGTGATCACATGGACGGCTCACGCCACGGCGGTCAGATGCACGGCATGCACGGTAAAGGCCCTTACAGCCAGCTGGACCTGAGCCGCGAACAGCGCGAGCAAATCCGCAAGATCATGGGCGAGCAGATGCATGAGCGTCAGCAATTGGTCGACAAGTACCTGGAAAAGCTCTCGCCAGCCGATCAGAAAGCCCTGAAAGACGAGATGGCGGCCAAGCACAAGAAAGCCGAAGCCGACGTTCGCGCACTGCTGAAGCCGGAACAACAGAAGCAATTCGACGAGATCCAGAAGAAAAAGGCTGAGCGTCGCGCCGAATGGGCCGAGTTCAAGGCCTGGAAAGCGCAGCAAGCGCAAAAAGCGCAATAATGCGCTAACCCTGAACCCAACGGCCAAACCCCGTTGGGTTTGTTGCCACTCGATTTAATGTGGGAGCGGGCTTGCTCGCGAGGAGGGAGTGTCAGCCGACATCAATGTTGCCTGGTACACCGCCTTCGCGAGCAAGCCCGCTCCCACATGGATTGCGTTTGTTTGAGGATTTTCTGTGCGTTCATTGTTCTGGCGTATCCTGGCCAGCTTCTGGCTGGCCATCGCTCTGGTTGCAGGGCTTTCCATTCTGCTCGGGCATATGCTCAACCAGGACGCGTGGATTCTCAGTCGCCATCCGGGCCTTAACAACCTGCCCGAACTGTGGACGCAAACCTACGAAAGCCAGGGCGAAGATGCCGCCCAGGACATTCTGGAGCAGCGCAAGCGCCAGTATCACATCGACGTTCAGGTGCTCAACGAGACGGGGGACCCTGTGGTACGCGGTACCTTCCCTCGGCGTGCAGCAGCCTTCGAAGCACGGCAGCAAAACGATGATCGGCGCCTGCCCTGGCGGCGTCTGACCGATGAATACACCAGCGCCAAGACGGGCGACACCTACCTGCTGATCTACCGCATTCCGCACCCGGAACTGGATGCCTGGCACCGTGAAAGCCTGCTCTGGCCGTTGAGTGCGCTGGGTATCGCATTGGTGGTGCTGACCCTGTTCAGCCTGCTGGTGACCTTTTCCATCACCCGACCGCTGAGCCGTTTGCGCGGTGCGGTGCATGACTTGGGGCAGACGACGTATCAACAGAACAGCCTGGCGCAACTGGCCAACCGCCGCGATGAATTCGGTGTGCTCGCCAACGACTTCAACCGCATGGGCGCGCGCCTGCAAAGCCTGATAGGCAGCCAGCGACAATTACTGCGGGACGTGTCTCACGAGTTGCGTTCACCCTTGGCCCGACTGCGCATTGCCTTGGCACTGGCCGAGCGGGCCAATCCTGAGGAGCGGGAAAAACTCTGGCCACGCCTGACCCGTGAGTGCGATCGACTGGAAGCGCTGATCAGCGAAATCCTGGTACTGGCGCGCGTCGATGCCGACAACGCCAGTGCTGAAGAGGTAGATCTCAACGCGCTGCTCAATACCCTGCAAAAAGATGCGCAGTTGGGCTTGCCAGAGCAGAACGTGCGTCTTGAGGCTGAGCCACAGCTGAACCTCAGAGGCTGGCCGACCATGATCGAGCGTGCCGTGGACAACCTGCTGCGTAATGCCCAGCGCTTTAACCCGGTCGGGCAACCGATCGAAATGCAGGCGTTGCGTCAGGGCGACAGGATTGTAGTCAGCGTGCGCGATCACGGCCCCGGTGTAGAGGCCGAGCATTTGAATCAGCTGGGAGAACCGTTCTATCGGGCACCAGGCCAGACAGCGGCCGGGCATGGCCTGGGGTTGGCCATTGCGCGCCGTGCGGCGGAGCGGCATGGCGGCAGTCTGGTGCTGGCCAATCACCCGCAGGGCGGGTTTATTGCCAGCCTGGAGTTGCCGTTGGTGCCGGGGGCGGTGGTTCAACCCTGAACCCTGTGGGAGCGGGCTTGCTCGCGAAGACGGAGTGTCAGTCGACATCATCGTTGCCTGACACACCGCTTTCGCGAGCAAGCCCGCTCCCACATTGAATCTACGCCTTCAGGCCTTACCGGGCCAGGCGCTAACAAACTTGGTCAAATCAACCTTCTCCGCAACCCGCGGTTCTTTCTGCGGCGTGCCAAGGTAAAGAAACGCAATCACCTGTTCCCCTTCCGCCAATCCCAAGCCTTTGGCCACATGCGCCGAATAAGCCAGCTCACCAGTACGCCACACCGCGCCAATGCCTTGCGCGTAGGCCGCCAGCAAAATCCCGTGAGCTGCACAACCGGCCGCCAACAGTTGCTCGGACTTGGGATACTTGTCGTGCTCCTGCAAACGCGCAATCACTACAACCACCAGTGGCGCACGCAACGGGCCGTTGCGCGCCTTGTCCAGCAAGGCCTCGGACACATCACTGTCTTGCAGCTTCGCCGCTTCGGCCAGCAACTCACCCATTTGCTCGCGCGCCGCGCCTTCGACTGTCAGGAAGCGCCAAGGCTGCAAATGGCCATGGTCTGGCGCGCGCATCGCGGCGGCAAACAGCACTTCCCGTTGCTCGGCAGTGGGCGCCGGATCGAGCAGTCGTGGGACGGAAACACGGTTGAGCAAAGCGTCGAGAGCCTGCATCGGCCACCTCCTGTAGAAAATGTCTGGCTATTCTAGCGGTAAGTGCCGTAAGGCTGCCGGTTTACATGCCCTGCCCCGCAGGTAGAATGGCGCCCTTCCCACTATCAGCCCGAGCGGACTTCATGGCGTTGCCGACCTTACGGATCATTGGTTTCATTATCGGCATCTTTCTGATCACGCTGGCCATCGCCATGGTCGTGCCCATGGCCACGCTGGTGATCTTCGAACGCACCAGCGATCTGCCGTCGTTCCTCTGGGCCAGCATGATCACCTTTGTCGCCGGCCTGGCCCTGGTAATACCCGGGCGCCCCGAGCACATCCATCTGCGCCCGCGAGACATGTACCTGCTGACCGTCAGCAGCTGGCTGGTGGTGTGCATCTTCGCCGCCCTGCCGTTCTTGCTGACCCAACACATCAGCTACACCGACTCGTTCTTCGAAAGCATGTCCGGCATCACCGCCACTGGAGCGACGGTGCTCAACGGCCTGGACAACATGTCCCCCGGTATCCTGATGTGGCGCTCATTGCTGCACTGGATCGGCGGCATCGGTTTTATCGGTATGGCGGTAGCGATTTTGCCATTGCTGCGCATCGGTGGCATGCGGCTGTTTCAGACCGAGTCGTCGGACCGTTCCGAAAAGGTCATGCCCCGTTCGCACATGGTGGCGCGTTTGATCGTTGCGGCCTACATCGGCATCACCATTTTCGGCAGCCTGGCGTTCTGGTGGGCCGGAATGAGCCCGTTCGATGCAATCAATCACGCGATGTCGGCGATCTCCACCGGCGGCTTCTCCACCTCCGACCAGTCTTTGGCCAAGTGGCCGGAGCCAGCGGTGCATTGGGTCGCGATCGTCATCATGATTCTCGGTGCCCTGCCGTTCACCCTGTATGTCGCCACGTTGCGCGGTAATCGTCGGGCGCTAATCAAGGACGAACAGGTTCAAGGCCTGCTCGGCATGCTGTTGGTGACCTGGCTGGTGCTCGGCACCTGGTACTGGTGGACCACCCAACTGCACTGGCTGGAGGCCTTGCGGCATGTGGCGCTGAACGTGACATCGGTGGTGACCACCACCGGTTTTGCACTGGGGGACTACAGCCTCTGGGGCAATTTCTCACTGATGCTGTTCTTTTATCTGGGGTTTGTTGGCGGCTGCTCAGGTTCGACCGCCGGCGGGATCAAGATTTTCCGCTTCCAGGTTGCCTACATTCTGCTCAAGGCCAACCTTAACCAGTTGATTCACCCGCGCGCGGTGATCAAGCAGAAGTATAACGGCCACCGTCTCGACGAAGAGATCGTACGCTCGATCCTGACCTTTTCGTTCTTCTTCGCTATCACCATTTGCGTCATCGCGCTGCTGCTGTCGCTGCTGGGCGTGGACTGGATGACAGCGCTTACCGGAGCGGCCGCCACGGTGTCTGGCGTAGGCCCGGGGCTTGGCGAGACCATTGGCCCGGCGGGCAACTTCGCCAGCCTGCCGGATGCCGCGAAGTGGATTCTCTCATTCGGCATGCTCCTGGGCCGGCTGGAGATCATTACGGTGTTTGTTCTGTGCATCCCGGCGTTCTGGCGTCACTAATCGGTATGGGCGCTTCCATCAGCCGCATCCGGTATTCGCCGGGGGTGGAGTCGAACCAGCGCCGGAAGGCGCGAAAGAAGTTGCTCGGATCGGCAAAACCCAGCAAGTAGGCAATTTCCAGCAGGGTCAAGTTCGGTTGCGCCAGGTATTGCTCGGCCAGTTCATGTCGGGTGTCATCCAGCAACGTCTGAAAACTCGTGCCCTCTTCCTGCAAGCGACGCTGCAAGGTGCGTTGCGACAAGTGCAGCGTCTGAGCCACCGCATCGCGTTTGGGTTCGCCCTGGGGCAGCAGACGGCATAACACCTGCCGCGCCTTGTGAGTCACGCGGGTCTCGGAAAATCGCGCCAGGTACTCACCGGCAAACCGGTCGTGCAACCGCGCCATGGCCTCGTTGGCGGTGGGCAGCGGTGCCTCCATGTCAGCGCGCTGGAAGATCAAGGCGTCATAAGGCGCGTTGAACATCAACGGGGCATGGAAGGCTTGTTTATAGGGTTCAAGATCAACGGGATCATCGCCTTGCAGCAAGACTTTGCGCGGCTGGAGCGTGCGGCCGGTCAGCCAGCCGCAAAGTGCCAGGGCGCAGGCCATTGATGCTTCGGCACTCTGTCGGGTCGGCGGCAGGTGGTCACCATGGACTGTCAGAATCAGCGCATAACCCTCATCCAGCAATCGGAAACTCAAGTCAGCACTTTCGGCGATGATTCGCTGATAACGCACCAGACGTTGAAAGCCTTCAGCCAGGGTCTGGCTGGACATCAAGGCATAACCGGCGACATGGAAGGACGCCGGTCGCACCACCTTGCCCATGTTCAGGCCGATCGCCGGGTTGCCGGACAGCTCGACCGCGCGCTGCCAGAGCCGCGTCATGGAATCTTGCGGGAAGCGCGCATCCGGGTCATCCAGTGCCGCATAGTCGAGCCCTAGCTGTTTGAACAGAACCCGGCAATCCAGGCCGTCCATTTCCAGTGCTTTGACAATCCCCATCGCCCAGCTTGCAGAAGTCGTTCGTTCGCTCATGGCGTTTACTACGTGATGGCCGCATGCCACGGCCCAATTCCGAAGGATACTAAAGTGGCGCCCATTGTCACTGGCTGATGCCAATGATCACTCTAGACTTAAATAGGCTACCCGCAGGACAGCTTGTCGCCTGCCCAACAACCACAGAGATCGCAGTGGTGGAAAACATCAAACGTTTCAATAGCTTCGCTGAGTTTTACCCGTATTACCTCAGCGAACATCGCAACAGCACCTGTCGACGATTGCACTTTGTCGGCACCTCCCTGGTTATTTTCATTCTGGCGCTGACCATCGGCAACGGCGCGTGGTGGATGTTGCTGACCCTGCCGCTGGCCGGTTACAGCTTCGCCTGGGTCGGGCATTTCTTCTTCGAGAAGAATCGCCCCGCCACCTTCCAGCATCCTCTTTACAGCCTGCTCGGCGACTTCGTCATGTACCGCGACATGATTCTGGGTCGCGTGCCGTTCTAGGGGGCGTTGGATCCACGTCCTACACTCAACACATCCCTTTCGATCAGAACAAGAGGATAGCCGATGAATGCCCATGCCCGTTTTACCCATATGCAGGACGGTACGCAGGAAGACTGGGCGATCATCGCCGCAGATTTCAGCGCCTATGCCCGGCAATTGCCCAAACGGATCGTGGCGCACCTGAAGTTACTGGAGGGGGATTTCGGCGGTTTCCCGGTGGATCGTCTGACCCACTCCCTGCAAACCGCCAGCCGCGCCTGGCGCGATGGTCGCGACGAAGAGTACTTGGTCTGCGCCCTGCTCCATGACATCGGCGACACGCTGGGCTCCTACAATCACCCGGACATCGCCGCGGCGATCCTCAAGCCGTTCGTCAGCGCCGAGAACCTGTGGATGGTGGAGAAGCACGGGATTTTCCAGGGTTATTACTTCTTTCATCACCTGGGCATGGACCGGCATCTGCGCGAGCATTTCAGCGATCATCCGCAGTATCAGGCGACCATCGAATTTTGTGCCCGGTACGATGCGGCAGCGTTTGATCCGGCGTACGACACGCTGCCGCTGAGCTTCTTCGAACCGATGGTGGAGCGGCTGTTTGCGCAACCGAAGAACTCGATCTACAAGGCGGCGATGGAAGAGAACGCGCCAGTCTGATGAATGTCGGGGACCGCTGCGCGGTCCATTCGCGAGCAAGCCCGCTCCCACATTGGATCGTCGGTGGTCACAAATATTGTGTTCACCGACGATCCAATGTGGGAGCGGGCTTGCTCGCGAAGAGGCCCGACCAGACACTCCATTTCTCGCAGGCTATACCGGCTCTGCGACCTTCACCGCCTTCAACTCCACCTCTCGCGCCTGGGCATCGGCCAATCGATACAACTCGATCGACCCGTCCCAATGCTCGATCAGCGCCGTGCACGACTCCACCCAATCCCCGCAATTGAGATAATCCACCCCGCCGACCTTGCGAATCTCGGCATGGTGAATGTGCCCGCACACCACCCCGTGCAACTCGCGCTTGACGCATTCGTGGGCGATGGCTTCTTCAAAATCGCTGATGAAGCTGACGGCGGTCTTGACCTTGTGCTTGAGGTACGCCGACAGCGACCAGTAGCCGTAGCCATAACGGGCACGCCAATGGTTGAGCCAACGGTTAAGCGTCAGAGTGAATTCGTAGGCTGAATCGCCGAGAAACGCCAGCCAGCGATGGTAACGGGTGATCACGTCAAACTGGTCGCCGTGAATCACCAGCAGATGACGGCCATCGGCGGTCACGTGCACGGCTTCGTCCACCAACTGAATATTGCCCAAAATCAGCTTCGAATAACGGCGCAGGAATTCGTCATGGTTGCCGGTGACGTAGATCACTTCTGTGCCGCGCTTGCTCATGGTCAGCAGGCGACGGATTACATTGGTGTGCGCCTGGGGCCAATACATGCCGCTGCGCAGTTTCCAGCCGTCAATGATGTCGCCGACCAGGTAGACCTTGTCGGCGTGGTAGCCCTTGAGAAACTGCGACAGATGTTCGGCCTGGCAATCCCGGGTCCCCAGATGCACATCGGAAATCCACAAGGTCCGCACACGTTGTTTACGGCTGGGTTTGGCGAGCTCGGCGCTGGTCATGGGCAACCCTCAGAACAAGTTTTGGCAAGCTTGCGCCGGTCGGGTGAATTGCCCATGACAGTGGCAAGTCAGTCTTGTGACAGCGCGAGTCTGGCTGCACCCGGTGTAGACTGGCGACTTGCCCAGGAGACCTGCGATGAGACAGATCCTCACGCTACGCCAGTACACCCACGACCTGATCGTCCATAGCCACGACCATGCGCAAATGGTGTTCGGGCTGTCGGGCGCGCTGGACTTCGAGGTCGAGGGGCGTGGCAGTCAGGTGGTGCAGCAGAGTTTCGTGGTGGTGCCGTCCGGGGCGCATCATGCCTGCGACAGCGCCCATGGCAGTCGTTGCCTGGTGCTGGATGTGCCGAGCGACCAGTGGGTTTCGCAGTCCCTTGGCGATCACGCCGATGCCAGTCGGCGCTTACTCGACAATGCCGGGCGCTTGTCGCTGGACGCCGGGCAAAGCCAACTGGTGAGTTGGCTGGCGGCCAGTCAGATCAGTGATCCGCTGATCGCCCAGCAAGGCGCGGTGCTGTTGCTGGCCAGCCTGAACAACGCCAAACCCGACAGTGTGGGCGGTCGGCGTCTGCCTTATGCGGCGCTGAATGCGCACATCGATCAATACGCGGCCTATCCGCTGCAAGTCGCCGATCTGGCGCGCATCGCCGGCCTGTCCAACGCTCGGTTGCATGCACGGTTCGTGGTGGAGTGCGGGCAAACGCCGATGGACTACATTCGCAGTCGTCGGCTGCACATTGCCGTGAGCCTGTTGCGGGATTCGGCGCTGCCCATTGGCGAGATCGCCTGTCGGGTCGGTTACAGCTCGCAGAGTGCTTTCGCCGCGGCGGTGCTGCGTGAGTTCGGAGCCTCACCCGGTAAGTTGCGCCGCGAGGCTGACGACAAATGACGCGAGTCTAGCGACAGACACTCGCAAGCACATCGTTCATTGTGTAGGTGCTGCCGATGGTTGTCGGCCGGACTCGATACGCTTATCAAGGATTGCAATGACTCCCCGTACCGCCCTCGGCGCTCTGCATATCGGTGCACTGATGTTCGGCCTGACTGGCGTTTTCGGCAAACTCGCCGCCGCCTCGCCGGCCATCATCGTGTTTGGCCGTGCCGCGTTTGCCGTCCTCGCCCTGGCGTTTTTCGCACGCTTCGCCAGCAATACCCGTTGGCAGAAACTCGACGCCGTGGACTGGCGCCGCTTGCTGCTCAGTGGCTTGCTGCTGACCGGGCACTGGGTGAGTTTCTTCATCGCGGTGAAGGTGGCCGGGGTGGCGATCGCGACCCTGGGTTTTGCCAGTTTCCCGGCGTTTACCGTGATCCTCGAAGGGCTGATCTTCCGCGAGCGCATCCGCGCCAATGAAATCCTGTTGGTGGTACTGGTCAGCGTCGGATTGGTGCTGGTCACGCCGGACTTCGATCTGGCCAGCAGCGCCACCACGGGCCTGTTGTGGGCGGTGGCTTCCGGCTTGTTGTTCGCCTTGTTGTCACTGACCAACCGCGCCAGCTCCGGACGAATTCCGCCGGTGCAGGCGGCACTGTGTCAGAACGTGGTGGTTGCAATCTGCCTGCTGCCGGTGGCGGTGCCGCAGTTGAGTGAAGTGCGCGCTATCGACTGGCTGTGGATCGGCCTGCTCGGGGTGTTCTGTACTGGCGTGGCGCACAGCCTGTTCGTCGCCAGCCTGGCGGTGATCAAAGCCCGGACTGCGTCAGTGGTGTTTGCTCTGGAGCCGGTTTACGGCATCACCCTGGCCTGGCTGCTGTTCGATGAAAACCCGACCCTGCGCATGCTGATCGGCGGTGCGCTGATCATCGTGGCCATCGTGGTCTCCAGCCGATTGTCCGGCAGTTCAAGCAAGAACGCCGCAGCGGCACAAGCCCCGTCTCACTGAGTGCGGTCATTGTGGCCCAGGTCGCGGTCCGGATCGATCTGATCGCGGACCCGCTGCTTGAGCACCTTGGCCTCGGGGAAACCGCCGTCGACCTTGCGCTCCCAGAGCTGCACATTGTCACAGAAAATGTGAAAGACCCCGCCGGTGCCGGGCACCAGAGACACTTTGCCCAGGTCATCGCCGAAGGTGCTGAGCAGTTCCTGGGCCAGCCAGGCGGCGCGCAACAGCCATTGGCATTGCGTGCAATAGGTGATGATGATTTCCGGTTTACGTGCGGTCATGACTGGTAAAACTCCTGGGCCTGAGGGGCAATAACGGCGAAGTGCGCTTCAGCGCATTAATGATGCGGACGAACAGGCGGTTTATTTGAGTTTTAGCTTTGATCCCGTAGGAGCGAGCGGTGCGGCGATCCGACTTGCCCGCGAATCAGACGGCGCGGTTTATCAGAATTACCGCATCATCGTTTTTCGCGGGCAAGCCTCGCGCCTACAGGGGGGGGTGTTATCGGATACCCGCCAACAGAGTCCGGGCCGTCTCCTTGAGCGGTTCGTCGCCTTCCTTGAGTAACTCGTTGAGCAGCTCGATGGCGCTGTCCAGATCGCCGTCGTCGATGCAGGTCTGGGCCTGTTCGAGTTTGCCCGCGCTGCTCGGCCCTGCCGGTTCAAGATCTATCAATTCAGCATTCAACGGCTCAAGCTCCAGCAACTGGCCGGGATCGCTGAACTCATTGAGAAAAGTTTCGTCCAGAGATTGAGAGTCAGGTTCGGCGATCCATTCAAGCTCGGGCTCGTCCAGCGTCGGCTCCTCGGGCATTTCGAAGACATCGGGTAACACGTGCAGGTTCGAGGTGAACCCGGGCTCGTCTGCCTGTGCTGGCTCATTCGACGGTTTGGCGCTGGATGATGAGTTTTCGAAGGGGCTGATCAAGTCCCAATTCGCATCCATCGACAGGTCATCGAGATTCAACTGGAACTCATCGCTCGGCGCCGTTTCAGGGATTGCTGGCGTGGGCGGCGCCACCGCCACGGCGGCGATCACCGGGGCGGCGCTGATCAGTTTCGGATGACGGGCGCGGATGTCCTGAAGTTGCTGTGCATCGAACCCGGCGTCTCGCAGGCTGCTTTCCTGCGCGTCATAAGCCTGCATGTCGCCCTGCTTACCGAGGACTTCCAACAGTTGCACGGCCAGATCCGTGCGCTGGGGTTCCCTGACCAACGCATCTCGCAACAAACCGGCCGCCTCGGACAAACGGCCATACGCCAGATAGATACCAACCCCTTCCAGCACGTCGCCTGCAGGAATCTCTTCGGCCGATCCGGCCAGCGGTTGCGGCCGGGACGTCGGCCTGATCGGTTCTTCTGTGCGGTCGAGCACCGATTCATGGCGCGATGGCAACACGGGTAACGGCTCGGGCTGGACCTGAGCCTGAGCCTGAGCCTGAGCCTGCTGTCGTTGACGGCGAATGAATACGCCGAGCAATACCAACGCCACCAGTGCCGGCAACCCGATGATCAGCGGCCATTGGGTGGCCTCGGGCGTCTCGACAACCACCGGGGGCGGCGTCACCTCAGGCGCAACCGGCGGCACCGATGCCTGTTTGACTTCCGCCAATTGGGTTTGCAAGATCACCTGCTTTTTCTGCCCGGCGATCTGCTCGTCCTGAGCCTGAAGCTTCGCATTGAGTTCATCGATGGTGGTTTTCAACTGCTGGTTTTGCAGCACGCTGGCAGCCAGTTGTTCGGCAACAGGATCACTCGCCGGCGCTGCGGCTAGTTTATCGACATCAGGTTTGGGCGCCGAACCCTTCGAAGCAGGTGGCGGTGCAACAGCCGGTTTGACGGACGGGAATGCAGAAGACTGAGGGCTCGACACGGGTTCCTCACTGACGGGAACAATCCCCGGCGAACCCGGCGGATCGATCAGCACCGTGTACTCGCGCAGCAAATGCCCGTTGGGCTGATTGAGCTGCACCAGAAAATTCAGGAAGGGTTCCTTGACCGGTTTACTGGAGGTTACCCGGATCAGGCTGCGGTTGCCCCGCAGGATCGGTGTGAACTTCAGGTCGTTGAGGAAAAACACCCGCTCGACACCGGCGCGGCTGAATTCGTCCACCGTCGCCAGACTGACTGATAGCTCGCCCTCCTGCAGACCACCGGCGTCCTCCAGGGCGATGTCGGCATTGAATGGCTGATTCAATGCCGAATGCTGGGTGATCTCACCCAACCCGAGCGCCGGGGCCAATGCCGAGTAAGTGACGGCACCACCGACCAGCAGCAGCCTGGCGCAACACTGCAATACAACGTGCCAACTCTCGAGCATGAGCATCCCTTAGATAACCAGAACCAACCTGTACGTATTCGTACATCCGGTACGAACACGATATTGCCTAGTAGTTCTTTATAGTCTGCCCAACGGGGTATCTCAAAAGTCTGGCGCGTGGCTGTGCCTCAAGATTTTTCCAGGTTGGCCAGAATGTGCCCGTGGACACGCATGCAGACCTTCAAATCCGCCTCTTCAACGCCTTCGAACAATTCGTGGCGCAATTGAGTGGCAATGGTTTCAATTTGTTCGATCAAGGGCCGGGCCGGGGCACACAGGACGATTTTTTTCGCCCGACGGTCTTCCAGCACGGATTGGCGCTGCACCAAGCCCTGACTTTCCAGGCTGTCGAGCAGTCGAGCCAGAGTGGGCCCTTCAACGCCGACGCTTTGCGCCAGTTCGCGCTGGGTGGGGGCATCATCGAAACGCGCCAGGTGTAGCAGCACCAGCCAGCGTGCCTGGGACAGACCCAGGCCAGCCAGCCGGCGGTCCAGTTCGGCACGCCAGCCCCGAGACATCTGGGCCAGTTGCATGCCAAAGCGGTGTTGATCGGTTAACGGCATAAAGCACTCATGGTTAGACTGAAATAGAGAAAAACTAATTATTAGTCAGCTAAGCATGACCTCTGGCTATAGGCAAGGCTTGCTCTGTACTGAATCGTTACATCTATGCCGCAGGTCATTCAGACTTCGAATTCCGACTGCAGGGCGGCACGAACGCAATACAAAACACCTTCCGGAACTCTCCCGGCGAACAGCGCAGCGATCTCCGACACCGGAGGCAACTCGCCTTCGCCGTCGAGGAAGGCGTCCTGAACTTCACCCATCAACTCTTCTGGCAGGTCCAGCGCTTGTTCAAGCGACAACTGCTGCTTGCCGATGGCTTCGGCGAGCATCGCGTAGACGTTCTTTTCCGAGCATTGCAGCTGACCGGCGATCTGCAGTGGTGTCATGCCGGCCCGGGCCAGTGTGATCAGCTCGTGACGCACGTCGGCCACCACTTTCGGCGCCTCGACCTGACCGCCGAGCACTTCGAGGAAGGCCTCGCCGTAACGCTCCAGTTTGCGCGCGCCGACACCGCTGACCGTGGCCATTTCCGCCAGCGAGGTTGGCTGGCTGCGGAGCATTTCCAGCAGCGTCGAGTCGGGGAAGATGACGTACGGCGGCACGCCATGTTCTTCGGCCAGTTTGCGGCGCAAGGCACGCAAGGCTTCCCATTGTTCGCGCTCCTCAAAACGCACCAGTTGGCTGGCCGGGCTCTTGCTGCCGGTCTTGGCCGTGACTTGCGGCTTGAGGTCGCGACGCAACTCCAGGGTCACTTCGCCCTTGAGCAGCGGCCGGCAGGTATCGCTCAGGCGCAGACCGCCGTAGCCTTCAAGGTCGATGTCCGCCAGACCACGGGCCACAAGCTGTCGGAACAAGGAGCGCCATTCGCTCTCCCCCATCGCTTTGCCTACGCCGTATACCGACAAATGCTGATGACCGAAGCTGCGAACCTTTTCATTGTCCTTGCCCAGCAGCACGTCGACCAGATGACCGACGCCATAACGCTGACCGGTGCGGTAAATCGCCGACAGCGCCTGACGGGCCGGCTCGGTGGCGTCCCAGGTTTGCACGCCGTCAACGCAGTTGTCGCAGTGGCCGCAGGGCTCGGGCATGTCTTCGTCGAAATACGCGAGCAAGGTCTGGCGGCGGCAGCGGGTTTCTTCGCAGAGCGAGAGCATGGCGTCGAGCTTGTGCTGCTCCAGACGCTTGTGGCGCTCGTCGCCTTCGGAGTTTTGCAGCATCTGCTTGAGCATCACCACGTCTTGCAGGCCGTACGCCATCCAGGCATCCGCCGGCAGACCGTCACGACCGCCGCGACCGGTTTCCTGGTAGTAGGCCTCAAGGGACTTCGGCAAATCCAGGTGCGCGACAAAACGTACGTTAGGCTTGTCGATGCCCATGCCGAACGCCACGGTGGCGACCATGATCAGGCCTTCCTCGTTGAGGAAGCGCTTCTGGTGGTGAGCCCGCGTGTCGTTGGGCAGACCGGCGTGGTACGGCAGCGCCGGAAAACCTTGCTCGCTGAGGAACACCGCTACTTCATCGACCTTTTTGCGCGACAGGCAGTAAACGATACCCGCATCGCTGCGCCGCTCGGCGAGGAACGCCAGCAACTGCTTGCGCGGCTGTTCCTTGGGCACGATGCGATAGAAAATATTGGGGCGGTCGAAACTCGAGAGGAAGCGCTCGGCATCCTGCAAATGCAGGCGATCGACGATTTCTTCGCGGGTGCGCTTGTCGGCGGTGGCGGTCAGGGCAATGCGCGGGACGTTGGGGAACAATTCCGCCAACTGGCCCAGCTGCAGGTATTCGCGACGGAAGTCGTGCCCCCATTGGGACACGCAATGTGCTTCGTCGATGGCGAACAGGGCGATTTCAAGGCTTTGCAGGAACGCCAGCATGCGCGGCTGAACCAGGCGCTCGGGCGCCAGGTAGAGCATTTTCACCTCACCGCGCTTGATCCGCGCCGCCAGATCGCGCTGCTGCTCGGCGCTGAGGGTGGAGTTCAACGACGCCGCGGCAACGCCCAGTTCTTCGAGGGTGGCGACCTGATCGTCCATCAGCGCGATCAACGGCGACACCACCACCGCCAGCCCCTCACGCAGCAATGCCGGCACCTGGAAGCACAGGGACTTGCCGCCACCGGTAGGCATCAGCACCAGGGCGTCGCCGCCACTGGCCACGCGCTCAATGATTGCACCCTGACGGCCACGGAAACTGTCGTAGCCGAAGATGTCCTTGAGGACGCGTTGAGCCTGTTCGAGCATAAAAACTCCAAAAATCACCGAAACATCCCTGCAAGGCTGGTTCAGAATCGTGAAAGCTGCACCGACAAATCGTAAGTGCGCATTGCATGACGCTGCATATCTCAGCCGTGACGCCAGCAGGGCATCACAAAACGCGCGAGTATACCCGACGCCTGTCCGGCGAAGGGCGCCGCTGAGAAGACACATGAAAGCCAATGCAATACAGACCCTTGCGGGAGCGGGCTTGCTCGCGAAAGCAGGGTGTCAGTCGACATTAATGCTGCCTGACACACCGCTTTCGCGAGCAAGCCCGCTCCCGCAGGGTTTTCTATTGCCCCAACCGCAGATTCCATCACAAGGGTGCAAATATGCCGCGCGGCTGGCCTGAGCGCTCAAGAAGGCCTAGAATTCCCGCATCGTATATTCCCCAAGGTAGCCCTTTAATGTCCTTCGCTGAGCAACTAACCCGCCTGCAAGTCTTCCTCGACGCCGACGAGCTGCATGACGAGGCGCTGGACTACGTGGCCGCCCACGGCTACCTCACTGCGCTGTCGATCTGTTCCGAGAGCGTTCCCGACCGTGAATGGATCGACGCGCTGTTCGCCGAAGAGCCGCATTACGCCGACGACACCGAGCGTGAAGCGATCGAATCCACCCTGCTGGCCCTCAAAGCTCACATCGCGCGCCAACTGGCTTCCGATGAAGAGTTCGAGCTGCCATGCGACCTGGACCTGGGCGAGGAGCCGGACGATTCCGACCTGCGCGGCTGGTGCATCGGTTTCATGGAAGGCGTGTTCCTGCGCGAAGCGGCCTGGTTCGAAACTGCCGAAGACGAAGTCAGCGAAATGCTGCTGCCAATCATGGTCGGTTCGGGTCTGTTCGACGAACAGCCTGAGTTCGAAGACATCGCCAAAGACGCCAACCTGATGGACGACATGATCGTGCAGATCCCGGAAGCCCTGACCGCGCTGTACCTGCTGTGCCAGGCGCCAGACGAAAAACCGGCGATTCTCAAGCCACGTCACCACTAAGGTTTTGCCTATGGACAACCCCATAGGCAACCGCCCTCTGATGTTGCGCTACGTGCTGCTGGCCATCGGCTGGCTGAGCGTAGCGCTGGGGGTGATCGGGATTTTCCTGCCGGTGCTGCCCACCACACCGTTCCTGTTGCTGGCGGCCGCCTGTTTCGCCCGCAGCTCGCCGCGTTTCTATCAGTGGCTGGTTGAACATCCACGGCTTGGGCCGTGGGTTCGCGACTACCTGAGCGGCAATGGCATTCCGCTCAAGGGCAAGGTCTACGCCATCGGGTTGATGTGGGCGAGCATCCTGCTCTCCTGCTACCTGGTGCCCCTGCCTTGGGCGCGGGGGTTCATGCTGACCAGTGCAGTGCTGGTGACGGTTTATATCCTTCGGCAGAAGACGCTGCACAAATCTTGAGATTGATCGTTCCCACGGTCCCCGTGGGAATGCCGCCGGGACGCTCCGCGTCCCTTCGCCGGTGTGACGCAGAGCGTCACAGGATGCATTCCCACGCAGAGCGTGGGAACGATCATCAACTCTGCGTCTTTCGTCCGACGACCTGCCCTTCCTCGCTGAGAACACCGCCTAGACTTCAGACATCTGCACCTGAGCAGCCAGACATGTCCCGCAGTTCGCGTAGTCCAGGATGGTCAACGCTCCGACTTCGGTTCGGCGGATGGCTGCTACTGACGAATTTTCTGCTGGCAGGGTTGGGTAGTGTCTGGGCCGACTGGGACTTTGCACAGATTCTGCAAACGGCCGAAAAACGCTACGGCCCCCTTGGCCTGGCCCGGGGACGGATCGAGGCCTGGAGTCAAATGCTGCAAAGCGAACGCAACCAGCCTGAGCGCGAACAACTGAATGCGGTCAATCGCTTCTTCAATCAACAACTGAGCTTTCAGGACGACACGCGTATCTGGCGTCAGACCGATTACTGGGCCACACCAGTGGAATCGCTGATCAAGGCTGCAGGCGACTGTGAAGACTACGCCTTGGCGAAATATTTCAGCCTGCGACACCTCGGAATTCCCAGCGAGAAACTGCGCATCACCTACGTCAAGGCCCTGACCCAGAACCAGGCGCACATGGTGTTGACCTTCTACAGCAGCCCCACGGCCGATCCGCTGGTGCTGGACAATCTGATGGGCGAGATCCGCCCCGCTTCCCAACGCAAGGACCTGTTGCCGGTGTACGCCTTCAACGCCGAAGGCTTGTACTTGTCGGGAGCCAATGGTGGCAAACGCAGCAGCGATTCGAAAAAACTGTCGCGTTGGCAAGACATGCTGAAAAAGATGCAATTTGAAGGGTTCGACGTGGGCGAAGGCTAGCCGATACTGCAAGGAGCGTTTTATGTCACTGCGCAAACAGTTGTTTCTCGCCATTTACCTGTTCTTGCTGGTGGCCTTCGGTGGCAGTTTTTTTGTCAGCCTGGAAAGCTCTCGCGAACAGATGCTCGGCCAGTTGCGCTCCCACGCCCAGGACGCCGCTACGGCATTGGGCCTTTCACTGACTGCGCAGATCGACGACCCGGCGATGATTGAATTGATGGTCAGCTCGATTTTCGACAGTGGTTATTTCAGCAGCATCCGGGTCGTCAATATTGTGGATGAACAGGTGTTGGTGGAACGCGGCGCGCCGGCGCAAATCGAGGGTGTTCCCGGCTGGTTTGTGAGTTTGGTGAACCTGCGTCCACAGGGTGGCAATGCACTGATCATGCGAGGCTGGGAGCAGGCGGCACGGGTCGAAGTGTTGAGCAATCCGCAGTTCGCCCTGGCGAAACTCTGGGACAGCACCCTCGGCAGCCTGATCTGGTTGCTGATTTGCGGCCTGCTCAGCGCGGTATTTGGTGGCTGGTTATTGCGTCGGCAATTGCGCCCACTCGACAAGATGGTCAAACAGGCTGAAGCGATCAGCAAGCGCGAGTTCTGCAGCTTGCCGAAACTGCCGCGCACCCCGGAACTCAAACGCGTGGTGCTGGCCATGAACCAGATGGTGGAGAAACTCAAGACGCTGTTCGAAGAAGAGGCGGCCCGCAGCGAAAAACTGCGGTCAGAATCCTACCAGGACAGCCTCACAGGCCTGGCTAACCGGCGCTTGCTGGATGAGCAACTGGCCGATGAACTACTGGTTTCCGAGCAAAGCCGCGACGGCCATTTACTCATGCTGCGGATCAATGACCTGATCGGTCTTAACCAACGTTTGGGCGGCCAGCGCACCGATACCCTGATCGGCGCCGTCGGCGATTTGCTCAAACGCCTGACTCAGCCACCGGAACGTCGAACCTGGCTTGCGGCGCGCAATCGCGGCGGTGAATTCAGCTTGCTGACGCCGGGCGTGGACACTAAGGATGCGGCCCGCCTGGCCTCCGAAATCAGCGCTACTCTGGAAAACCTGCGCCTGACCGGTGCCAGCGATTGCATGCCGGTGGCGCACCTGGGCGTCGTCGCCTACTCCCCCGGCGAACCGGCGAGCGATGTGCTGCTGCGCCTCGATCAGGCGCTGACCCAAGCCCGCCAGCATCCCGAACGGCCATGGATACACTTGGCCCATTCCGATACCGCACCGAACCAGTCCCAACACGACTGGCGCAACTGGATTGATGAAGCGCTGACCGAGGGCAAGATGCAACTGTATTTTCAACCGGTGGTGCAGTGCGCCGATACCAGTCAGGTGCTGCATCACAAAGTCCTCGCGCGCCTGCTCGACCCGCAAGGCGAGGCGATTGCCACGGGGCATTTCCTGCCGTGGATCGAGCGCCTTGGCTGGTCAGCGCGATTCGATCTGGCGATGCTCGAAACCACTCTCGAATATTTGGCCGCCAACCGTTGGCCGCTCGCACTGAGCCTCTCCGGCAGCACCCTGCGCGATCCAGCACAACTGCAACAAATCCTCGATCTGTTCGAATCACTGCCCGAACTCGGGCCGCTGCTGACCCTGGAAATCGACGAACGCCAACTGCCGCCCCCCGAAGAACTGCAACGCCTGAGCCACAGCCTGCTCAACACCGGTTATCGCATCGGTTTGCAGCACTTCGGCGGCAGCTTCAATCAGATCGGCAACCTGACGCAGCTGGGGCTGGCTTACCTGAAAATCGACGGAGCCTACATTCGGGGTATCGATGAACAAACTGACAAGCGCCTGTTCATCGAGGCGATTTTCCGGGCGACCAACAGCATTGATTTGCCGTTGATTGCCGAAATGGTGGAGACGCAGGGGGAACTGGAGGTCATTCGGGAGCTGGGGTTGTTTGGGGTGATGGGAAGACTGATTGGGCCGCCGGAGCCGATGTAGTCGCAAAGCCCGCATCATCAAATACGCCCCGCGTCATCGTTCATCGCGAGCAGGCTCGCTCCCACAGGTGATCAGTGTCGGGCTCTATGCCCCCGGAGCGCCTCAAGGTCGGCGATCCTCGACCCGAGCCTGACTCTTGCTCCAATCGGTCAGCAGGCTGTAAGCCACGGCCAACAACGTCGGACCGATGAACAATCCGATAAACCCGAACGCAATCAGCCCGCCAAACACCCCGAGCAGCACAATCACCAACGGCAAATTCCCGCCCCGACTGATCAGGTACGGCTTAAGCACGTTGTCGACCCCGCTGATGATGAACATGCCCCAGATCCCGAGGAACACCGCCATCCCGTACTCGCCCTTCCAGGCCAACCACGCCGTGGCCGGAATCCACACCAACGGCGGCCCCATCGGAATCAGGCTCAGCAAAAACGTCACAATCCCAAGCACCAGCGCCCCAGGCACGCCGGCAATCAGGAAGCCGATCAACGCCAGCACGGCCTGAGCCGCCGCCGTACCGATCACTCCATTGACTACGCGCTGCACAGTGCCCGCCACCAGTTCGATGTAATAGCCGGCGCGGTCACCGATCAGCCGTTCCAGCAACCCATGAACAAACACCGCCAACCGCGGCCCGTCCCGGTAGAAAAAGAACACAAAGACAATACTCAGCGTCAGCTCAAGGATGCCGCCGCCGATCTGCGCACTGCGCGCCAGCAACCAGTTACCGACCTCACCCAGATAAGGCTTGATCGCCAGCATCATCGCCGCGCCTTGCTGATCGATGCTGTTCCAGATCCCCACCAACCGCTCGCCGACCAAGGGAATACTGCCCAGCCAGGTCGGTGCTTCAGGCAGACCGTCGACTTGCACGTCCTTGATGAATGCCGTGGCATCGCGTACATGATCCGCCAGGTTGAAGCCCAGCCACACCAGCGGTACTGCCACCAGTAACATCCAGCCCAACGTCAGTAACAGCGCCGCCAGGGATTCACGGCCATTGAGCCAACGGGTCAACAAACGCATCAGCGGCCAACTGGCAAACGCCAGCACCGCGCCCCAGAACAGCGCTGACCAGAACGGCGCCATCACCCAGAAGCTCGCGCCAAACAGCACCAGGAGCAGAATCTGCACCAACAGCCGATCGTTATTGAGCATGTGTGATCCTGAAAAAAGTCAGTCGAAAAAGTCAGTCAGCAAAGAGTAGGCGAACGCGCAGAACGCGTTCGCGAATGAAGCTTATCGCAACAGTTCGAAGTGCAGGCCAGAGCCTTCGACGCTACCGGTCTCCATCCGCGCCGCCCGTACACCCTGGTCGGTCAGCGCCTGACGCCAGGCTTCGGCATGGGGCCCGGAAACATTGACGCGCAATGTGGTGTCCAGGTTCAGGCCTCGGGAAATCAAGCGCAGCCAGGTGTCGTCAGGGTCGCCGTCGAGTTTGGGGAAATCAAGTTCACCGGTGCTTTTGAGCTGCCGCAGCAAGGTCGCGGAAGTCGGTAACAAGTCGCCCAATGGTGCAGCAGCGTCGAACTGCTCGACGTGCAGATAGGCTTTGCGATTGCCGCGAGTGATGCTGTAAAGCGCCACCAGCGTGTTGTCTTGAGGGGCTGCCAGACGCAGCAGCAAATAAGCCTGCTGATTATCGGCGCCATACAACTTGGCATTGCCGAAGACTTCATTGGCCCACAGGCTGCTTTCGCCGCAATCACGGGCCTGACACCAGAACAGCAACTCGGCGCCCTGTTTTTGCAAGGCTTCGCGGGCGGCGGTAAAGGCGTCAGTTGACGAATGCTCCGGTGGCAGCTCGTAGGTCACCGAGGTGGCATGCCCACGGGCGCTGACCTGACCGTCAAAGCGCAACTGGCCGCTGATCTTGCGGATCGAACCCAGCGGGTAGATCCGCTCAAGTTCGGCCGCAGGGCGATAGTCGACGATCTGCGCATCGGCCATGCGCGGCACGATCGGCAAGTCCTGACTGCCAGGGATATCAGCGGCAAATAACCAGGAACTGAAACTGCACAGCGCCAGCAGAGTGAGTGAACGCATGGACTGACTCATCGAATCAGCATGGCCTGGGCACCCTTGATGACACTGGCGTCATCGATGTCGAAACTCAAGGCATGCACCGTATAGGGCAGGCCGGGCTCCTCGAGCACGATAGAGACCTTGTGGTCATTCGGGGTCGCAGCGGTGTACAGATTTATCATGGTTGTCTCCCATTTCAACCCGCTCAGCCTCGACAGTTGCCGGGCGCAAGTCAAGGAACGGTGAAGAACCGATTGAAACAGTCTGCGACAAGGTCGGCACCGGGTTCGTCATTCAGGTGCAAATGATGGCCGCCAGGCAACTGTTCACGGCTAAAGGGTAGACGTTCCAGCAACTCGGGATGTTTGGCGAGCATGCCGTCAGCCGCGACCACCAGATGTGCAGGACAACTGACGCGCTGAACGAAGGCCATCGCTTGTTCGGTGGTCAGACGTAGCGGTGATGGAAGGGTCAGGCGGCTGTCAGTGCGCCAGGTATAACCGCCCGGCACCGGCATCAAACCACGCTGAGCCAGCAGTTCGGCGGCTTCGCGACTGACCGCCACCAAACCCTTCATTCGTGCTTCGATGGCGCGATCGAGGGTGTTGTAGACCGGTTTGCGTTTTTCCCGCAGATCCAACTGTGCTTGCAGGGCCATGCCCATGCGCTCGGCGGCATTTTCGCCTTTGTCTGTAGGGGGAATGACGCCGTCAATCAAGGCCAGATGAGTCACCCGTTCCGGCAACGAACCGGCCAGCACCAGCGAGACGATTGCCCCCAGGGAATGCCCCAGCAATGCAAAACGCTTCCATCCCAACTGCTCGGCCACTTGCAGCACGTCATGCGCGTAGTCCCACAGCGCGTAACCGGCGCCGTTCGGCCGATGCCCCGAGTGACCGTGCCCGGCCATGTCCAGAGCGATGATGCGCAAGCCCTTGAGCTTGGGCGCCAGCCGGGCAAAGCTGTTGGCATTGTCCAGCCAGCCATGCAAGGCGATCACCGGCAAACCGTCCTCGGGACCGAACAGATGCGCCGCCAATTCGATATGCGGGAGGCTCAGGCGAACTTCTTCGACGACGCTGCTCATGCACAATCCTGTTGGCGGCGACCTTCCCAGCGACTGAACAGATTCTTCAGCAGCGTGGCCGTGTCTTGTGGACGTTCGAGGGGAAACATATGGCCACCGGGCATGGTCAAGGACTCACCCAAGGGCATGCGCCCGACGGAACGGGCGTGATGGCGCATCACCACGCGGCTCTTGTGCCCGCGAACCACTGCCAGCGGCACTTTCAACTGCCGTGCACGACCGGGGCTGGTGTGGGGCACCCCGCGGTAGATGCTGATTTCCGTGGCTGGGTCGAAACGCAGGCGCAGCTTGTCGCCGACCTTTTGCAAACCATGTTGAAGATAGGCATCGAAACATTCCGGGTCGAAGCCACGAAACAGGGTTTTGCCGGCGAAATACAGGCGAGCCGCTTCCAGATCGGCGAACTCTTCCCGTCGTCCCAACGTACGACCGGCCGGGGTCAGGCGATCGATGAAACCGAAGCGCTTGGCGGCACGGATCACCCATTGATCGGCACGGGTCAGCACCGGCGAATCGAGCATCACCACGCCGCGATACAGCTCAGGGCAACGTAACGCGGCGTGCAGATGCAGCACACCGCCGAAGGAATGACCAACGCCCCAGATCGGCTCCGGTTGCTGCTTGAGGTGATGAATCAGCTCATCCACCAGATTGTTCCAGTTGTCGTCCGCCGGAAAACGCGGGTCATGAGCGTGCTGCTCCAGATGCGTCACCTGGTACTCGGGCGCCAGCGCCGCGAACAACTTGCCGTAGGTCCCCGAAGGAAATCCATTGGCGTGGGCGAAAAATATCTGTTGCGACATACCTGCAAATCCATGAGCGAGAACAGGGGTTGATTGTCCGTAAGACCGTGTCCTACAGCAATGACCGTAACTGACAGGAATGATGACAGTCGGGTCAGGGCTATGACCATTCAGCATCCACTGAGAATCTTGTGGCGAGCGAGCTTGCTCGCGTTCGGCTGCGCAGCAGCCGCAAAATTGGTGAATGCGGTGTAACCAGAGAGCGGTGCAATCCGGTTGGGGCCGCTTCGCGACCCAGCGGGAGCAAGCTCCCTCGCCACAAAAATTCGTCGGTCATGAAGCTTTGGCTCGATCAGGAATCAACGCGCCGGCGGGTTCTCACCCAACGGCACCACTGCCATGGTCAGCCGCGACACGCAACTGGCCTTGCCCTCATCGCTGCTCAAACGAATATCCCAGACATGGGTGGTGCGCCCAATGTGAATCGCCTTGGCCACCGCCGTCACTCGCCCACTGCGCAGGCCGCGCAAATGGTTGGCGTTGATTTCCAGGCCCACGCAATAAAACTTGCTGGCGTCGATGCACAGGAAACTGGCCGTCGAGCCAACGGTTTCGGCCAGCACCACCGAGGCGCCGCCGTGCAGCAAACCATAGGGCTGGTGCGTGCGATGGTCGATGACCATGCTCGCGGTCAGGGACTCCTCATCGAAGGCTTCGAAGCGAATATCCAGCACTTCGCCGATGGTGTTTTTCTGCATTGCGTTCAACTGTTCGACGTTGGGAGTGGTGCGCCACAGACTCATCGCTGGGTTCCTTTGTTGGTATTGTTCGTGGGTCAATCCTGCCACAGCACCGCCTCGCTGCGCTCGCTCCATTCTGCAAACCGAGCACCGTAAGCCGCTTCGATCATGTTGCGCTTGATCTTCAGGGTCGGTGTCAGGAAGCCGTTTTCCACCGCCCAACTGTCCTTGACCACTACCAACCGGCGCAAGCGCTCATGCCTGTCGAGAACGCCGTTGACCTCCTCCAGCAGTTTTTCCAGACTCGAATGCAAACCCGCCCGGGCCGATCCCTTCGCGTCCTGCTGACCGACCACCGACAACACGCACAACCCCAGTGGTGCGCTCAGCCCATCGCCGACCACGCACACTTGTTCGATCCGCGAATGTACTGCCAGACGATTCTCGATCGGTGCCGGGGCAACGTATTTGCCTTTGCTGGTTTTGAAGATTTCCTTCAGGCGCCCGGTCAGGCGCAGGTTGCCTTCGGCGTCTTCCTCACCCTTGTCACCGGTACGCAAGAAGCCATCCTCGGTGATGGTTTCGGCGGTTTTCCCGGGCTCCTTGAAATAGCCGAGCATCGTCGCACCGCTACGCACCAGTACTTCACCAGACGGTTCGATACACACTTCGACTTCCGGGCATGGCTGGCCGATCCAGCCAGGTTTGTTCTGACCTGGCCGGCCGATGTGGGAATAACCGCAACTTTCAGTCATGCCGTACACCTCCAGCACATCCAGCCCCAGTTTTCGATACCAGAGCAGCAAGGTCTGCGGCACGGGCGCAGCGCCGGACAAGGCGATGCGCAAGGCGTCCAGCCCCAGCCCGGCGAGAACTTTGTGCCCTACCCGTTTGCCGATGAAGGGCAAGCCGAGCAGGAAGTCGAGGCGTTTTTCCGGGATCTTGCTGTAGACGCCCATCTGGAATTTGGTCCATATCCGCGGCACGCCGAACAGCGCGGTCGGCCGGGCACGCTGCAAATCGGTGAGGAAGGTGTCGAGGCTCTCGGCGAAGAACACCGTTTGCCCGGTGTAGATCGATGCCAGCTCGACGAACATCCGCTCAGCGACGTGGCACAGCGGCAGGTAGGACAGCAGGCGATCCGACTCATTCAGGCCGAATAACTGCGTGCCACGGGTGGTGGCAAATCCCAAGTTGCCGAAGCTGTGCATTACGCCTTTGGGCTGGCCCGTGGTGCCGGAGGTGTAAATGATGGTCGCCAGCTGATCGGCGGCGGGTTTGGGGTCGTCCTGAATCGGCGAGCTGCGTTGCAGATCGGTCCAGCTGAAATCGAAGTTGCCGGCCGGACACAGCGGCAAGCTGATGGTCGGCAGGTTGGGTTTGACCCCGACGGACATGCCGGGCCAGTCATCCAGCTTGCCAATGAACACCAGCGCGGCCTCGGAGTGATCGAGCACCTGGGCCACGGAATCGGCGGTCAGATTGGGATAAAGCGGCACCGAGACATGCCCGGCCATCCAGATCGCCAGGTCGGCGATGATCCAGTGGGCGCAGTTTTTCGAGATCAGCGCAATGTGGCTGCCTTGTGGCAATTCGCGAGCCCGCAGCCAGTGGGCGGCACAGCGCGCCTGATGGCCAACATCGGCCCAGGTCAGCGTCTCGACCTGACCGCCCCCTGTCGGCTGGACCAGAAAGCGCTGGCGGGGATGACGGGCTTCACGCTCGTAGAAGACGTCCAATGGCAAACGGAAAGCAGCAGACATTGCGACTTGCTCCTTTATTTTTTGTCTGGAGCAAGCGTAGTCAACCAAGCAAGTGCTTGGTTGACTATTTCACACAAAAACCAGTCGCAACACAGAACCTGTGGGAGCGGGCTTGCTCGCGAAGAGGGCGTATCAGTCGACACCATTGTTAGCTGACACACCGCCTTCGCGAGCAAGCCCGCTCCCACATTAGCCCGGTTTCTTCAGGGACTATGGGTGTTTTATGCCGTTGAGCTTCATCGCCCCAACCAACAGTTCGTCGCCCTCAAGCTCCGCCAGCCCGGCTGTGCCGACTTTCTCCGGCTCCTGCACATGACCATGCTGCAAATAGCCCAGCAGGTTACCGACCAGCGGGTTATGGCTGACCAGCAGTGCGTGATCCACGGACACCAACTGCTCCGCCACCGCTTGCGGATAATTGTCGGGCTTGAGCCAGTCGACCGTGCGGATCTCCGGCGCGAAACCCAGCGCCGTACGCACAATTTCTGCCGTCTCCTGCGCTCGATGATAAGGACTGGCATAAATGGCGGTTAACGGCTGGCCGATCAATTGGGCAGCAGTGCGCAACACCTCTTCACGCCCCTTGACGGTCAATGCTCGCTCGGAGTCCGGGCGAGTACCGTGAGGCTCGGCTTCACCATGACGCAATACCCAGAGTTTCATAATTTCGGTTCCTCATCTCGGGCCGGATGCGGTGCTGGCGCCACAACGTGCGGGGCTTCACCTTCCGGTGTACGCGGCATCGGCCAGTCGGCGAACGGCCAAGGCTTCTGGTCGCTGTGAAAGCTGCCGAAACGACCGATCTGCGCCAGAAACTGGCTCAGACTGTCGCCGAAATTCATCAGGCTGGAGCTCGGTGCGCCATAAATCAAACGATAGATCAGCTGCACCAACACCACCGCACCGAGGATCAATTGCGCCACTTGCCAGACCAGCACATAGACAATCATCCACAGCACCCGCAGCAGGATGGATTCGTACTTGGCTTCTACTTTCTGATCGTTCATGTCTCACTCCGTTCCTATTGAGTAGAGGGTTCAGTTGAAATCGCTGGTGGAAATAAAGTCGACGTCGGTTTTCGGCTCGCCGCGCATCAGCAGCGCGATCACCTGTTCAAGCGTGCGCCCTTCGAACAGGATCGCGTGCAATCCGGCGACCAGCGGCATATACACACCCACCTCCTGAGCCTTGGCCTTGAGCACCTTGAGGGTGTTCACCCCTTCGGCCACTTCGCCCAGGCGCGTCACCGCGTCCTCCAGGCTCAAGCCCTGGCCGAGGGCAAACCCGACCTGATAATTGCGGCTTTTCGGCGACGAGCAGGTGACGATCAAATCCCCGACCCCCGCCAGCCCCAGGAAAGTCATCGGGTTGGCACCCTGATTCACCGCGAAGCGGGTCATTTCCGCCAATGCCCGGGTGATCAGCATGCTCTTGGTGTTTTCACCCATGCCCAATGCCACCGCCATGCCGGCGATGATTGCATAGACGTTTTTCAGTGCCCCGCCCAGCTCCACGCCAAAGCGGTCGGCGCTGGCGTACACACGAAAGGTCCGGCCATGCAGCGCTTCCTGAACCCGTTGGCAGAGTTCTTCGTCTTCGCTGGCGACCACTGTGGCGGTCAGCGCGTGTTCGGCGATTTCACGGGCCAGGTTCGGCCCGGACAGCACACCGATGCGCGCTTGCGGTGCGATGTCTTCAAGGATCTGGCTCATCAGCTTGAACGTGTGGGCTTCGATGCCTTTGGTCAGGCTCACCAGCAACTTGCCGCTCAACAGTTGGGCGTAGGGTGCCAGCACCGAGCGCAGCGCGCTGGACGGCAGCGCGACGAAGCACAGGTCGCAGGCCTCCAGGGTGGTTTGCAGGTCTGTGACCGCCTCCACCGCCGCAAGAATCTTGATGCCTTTGAGGTAACGCGGGTTCTCACGATTGACCCGAATGGCCTCGGCCTGCTCGGGGTCACGCATCCACAGCCGGACCTGATGCCCATTCTCGGCCAACAGATTAGCCACGGCGGTACCAAAACTTCCGCCTCCCAGGACCGCAATTGGGCGCTGTTCAGTCATATGCAATCCGTTAATCCATACCAGTGGCGATGTCGGCATTATACGGAGCGGCCCGGTGGCGGCCAGCCCCAGCATCAATTACCGACACTTGTAGGAAGAAGACCAAGAAAACCGAGGAAAATGCCTTCATCGTGACTGGAAAAGTCGTTGCGCTCGGTTAACATGCGCGCCAACTCATCGCTATCAAGGCCGTGCCGTGTCTTTTGGCTTTCCCTGCCCTCGCTCGCCGCTGGTACTGACGCTGATCTTCAGCTCGCCATTGCTGGCCGACGACTTGTTCCTCGACAACGATCCGTTGCCGCAAGTGCTGACGGCGACGCGCCTGAAGCAGTCGCCTGCGGCTGTGCCGGGGAGCATGACGGTGATCGACAGCGAACTGATCAATGCCAGCGGTGCGCGGGACATCAGCGAGTTGCTGCGGCTGGTGCCGGGGATGATGGTCGGTAATATCAGCGGCAATCAGGCGACGGTGAACTACCACGGCACCAACGCCAGCGAAGCGCGGCGCCTGCAAGTGTTGATCGACGGCCGCTCGGTGTATCGCGCAGGCCTGGCCACGGTGGACTGGAGTGATATTCCGGTGGCCATGGAAGACATCGAGCGCATCGAGGTTTTCCGTGGCCCCAACACCGTCAGCTATGGTGCCAACGCGCTGATGGCGGTGGTCAATATCATCACCCGCAAACCGGCCGACAGCCACGGCACGCGGCTGAAAGTCACCCGGGGCCAGCGCGGCGTCAATGATTTCTACGCCAGCCAGGGCACGGGCTGGGAAAGCGGCGACTTGCGCCTGTCGCTGTCCGGCCAACAAGATGACGGCTTCGACTCGGACCGCACCGGTGCCGATTACCGCGACAGCCGTCGCTTGAACCGCCTCAGCCTCGCCGTCAGCCAGACGCTTAATGAAAACCAGAGCATCGACTGGCAACTGAATGCCAAGGACGGGAGCAACCAGCGGCCCTATACCTACCGCCCTGTATTCCCGGGGATTACCGCTGCCGGGAACAATTCTGACGTCATCGCCAAGGACTATGCCGGCTCGCTGCGCTGGAACCTGGACATCAATCCCGACCACAGCCTTTATATTCAGGGCTCGGCGCAACATTGGGATCGTCAACAGACGTGGCGTGCCTGCGATGCCGAGGTCTCGTTCAGCCCGGAGCTGACCGAGCTCTGGCAACTCAATCCGAATTACACCGAACGCCTGGCGCGCAACATGGTGCGCTTTACCGGCCTAGGTGCACCGGCAGGCACACCGGCCGAACAGGCATTGGGCAATCAGGTGCTGGACCAATGGCAAAACGGCGCCCGACAAACCCTCTGCGGCGACATTGATCAGAGCGCCCGGGAATCGCGCTACGACCTCGAACTGCAAGACACGCTCAGCCTGTCCGACAGTCTGCGGCTGGTCAGCGGCCTGAACTATCGTTACGACCGGGCAGATTCCGAGACGTACTTCAATGGCACGCTCGACGACACCACTTGGCGGGCATTCGGCCAACTCGAGTGGCGCGTCACCGAACACTGGTTGCTGCAAGGCGGTGCGATGTTCGAAGACACCCAATTGACCGGCAACTCGCTAACCCCACGGGTGGCAGTCAACTACTTGATCAACCCGCGCCACGGCTTGCGCGCGGTGTACTCGGAAGCCATCCGCTCGCCGGATATGTTCGAAAACAACGTCAACTGGAGCTACCAGGTCACCAACCTGCGACCCAGTGCCTACGGCCAGTCCAGCGCCCGTTATTTCGTCAAGACCCGTGGCCCGGGCGACCTCGAACAGGAACGCATGCGCTCCCGGGAATTGGGCTACAACGGCTACTTCGCCGAGTGGGGACTGGCGGTCGACGTGAAGCTGTTCTACGACGAAATCACCGGCATGATCAGCGAACCGCTACGTAACAACCAATACATCGCCAGCAACTCGAACAGCTCCCGCTTCAGCGGGACTGAAACCCAGCTGGATTGGCGCGTCAGCAGCGCCGATCGTTTGCGCCTGACCTATGCCTACGTCGATGCCGACGCGAGCAACCCACTGGATGCACAACAGACTGCGCGCAACAGCGGCTCCGCCGGTTGGCTACGTAGCTGGGGCCAGGGCTGGAACAGCGCGCTCTTTTACTATGGCGCCGACGCCCTCAACGGTTACCGCTTCGAACGGGTCGACACGCGCATCGCCAAACGCATCGGCTTGGGCAAGGCCAACCTGGAACTGGCCGGGGTCCTCCAGCAACGCCTCGACAATCAGCCCACCACCTTCGTCGACAACCACTACGATGATCGCCGGGTGCTCTACTTCAGCGCGGAGCTGGAGTTCTAAGATGCAGTATCGCCCGTCACGGAAGACGCCAACCCTTGGCCGCCTGCTGGCCGGGTTGTGCCTGGTGTTTACCGGGCTGCTGTGCAATCTGCCGGCACGGGCCGCCGACATTCTGCTGACCGGTGCCGAGGAGAGTCCCGGCGTGCAGTCTTTCGTTCAGGCCCTCAGCGAGTTGCGCCCCACCGATAGCGTGCGCTTCCAGCCTCTTGCCAGCCTGCCGGCGCCAGACCAACTGCCCGTTGGCATCCGTCTGATTTTACTCGACTTGCCCAGCCTCGACTGGCGCCTGCAAGACGCCCAAGGCCCGGCGACGCTGGTGCTGCGCATCAGTCGCCTGCAAGCCCGTCAACGCTTGGGCAATGCCCTGCCTCCGCACCTCAGCCTGCTCTGGAGCGATCCGCCGCTGGACCGACAGTTGCGCCTGATCCGACTGCTCCTGCCTGAGGCCCGGCGGGTCGGCGTGCTTTTCGACAGACACAGCGAATTCTTGTTGAAGGAGCTGCGTCAGGCCGCCCTGCCCCTGGGCCTTGAAGTGGTCACCGAGCGTTGGGATAACACCAACGACAGCCGCCCTTTGCAGGCCTTGCTGAAAAACAGTGATGTGCTGTTGGGCCTGGACGACCCTGATCTGTACAACCCGAAAACCGTGAAAAACCTGCTGCTCAGCAGCTATGCGCGGCAACTGGCACTGATCGGTCCCAACGCAGCCTTCGTCAGGGCCGGTAGCCTGGCCAGCACTTACAGCGACCAGAACGATTGGCTGAAGATTCTCGACGAACTGCTCGATCAACCCTCGGGCACCTGGCCGCGCGCACTTTATCCGCAACACTTCAAGGTCTTGAGCAACCCGCAAGTGGCTCGTTCATTAAGTATTGAACTGACGAATGAAGCCTCTGTCGCACCACAGCTGGCCGAAGGAGAACGCCGCCCATGACCTTCCGTCGCGGTTGGGACATCAATACCCGCACCCAGATCATCAGCCTCGGCCCAGCCCTGTTGCTGACGTTGCTGCTGATCAGTTTTTTCACCTTCGTGCGAATCCAGGACCTGCGTCAGGAACTCAATCACACCGGTCAACTGATCGCCAATCAACTGGCGCCGGCCACCGAATACGGGGTCATTTCGGGCAACAACGAGGTGCTCGAAAGTTTGCTCAAGGCCACTCTGGCCACGCCCAACGTACGCTTTCTGGAAATACAGGACAGCACCAACCGGCTTCTGGTGTACGTCGAACAGCCGTCGGAAGCGCACAACCGTTCGCATCAGATCGAAGTCTTCCAGGCACCGGTGCGCCTGCAACGCATTGCGCTCAACAATGACTTTTTCCAGAACAGTCGCACCGTCGCCAGTGCGCCGGGCGAGGATTATCTGGGACGGGTGATCGTCGGCCTGTCCAATGACGCCTTTAACCAGCGCCAGCAGGAAATCCTCTTCAAGGCCGGGATCCTGGCGTTGTTCGCACTGTTATTTACTTTTTTGCTGGCTCGGCGTCTGGCCGGCAGCCTGTCGCAACCGATCCACGACATCGGCAATGCGGTCAAGGCGATCCAGGAAGGCGACTACAAAACACCCCTGCCGATTGTCGACGACACCGAACTGGGCGCCCTGTCGCAGCACATCAACAACCTTGCCCAAGGCCTTGAGCAAGCCAGTCGCGAACAGCATCAGGCCATGGCGCAATTGATCCAGACCCGCGAAGAAGCGGAAAAGGCCAACAACGCCAAATCCGATTTCCTGGCGATGATGAGTCATGAATTGCGCACGCCGATGAATGGCGTGCTGGGCATGCTGCAACTGCTGGAAACCACCGAGATGACCGAGGAGCAGATCGAGTACGCGGCGCTGGCTTCGGAATCCACCGAGCACCTGCTCAAAGTGATCAATGACATTCTCGATTTCTCGCGCATCGAGCGTTCGGAACTGGAGCTGGAGCACATTGCGTTCAACCTCGCGGACTTGATCGGCAGTTGCGCCCAGTCGTTCCAGCACAGCGCGGTGCAACGCGGGCTAGATATGCAACTGCGGATCCCCGAGGACATGCGCCCCCTTCAGGTTCAGGGCGATCCGACGCGAATCCGGCAGATTCTGGTCAATCTGGTCGGCAACGCACTGAAGTTCACCGAACGGGGCCGCGTCACGATCGAACCGCAGTGGCAATCCCTGGATCACGAACTGTTGTGGTTCACCTGCGCCGTGCGCGACAGCGGGATCGGCATCCCGGCCGAAAGCCTGGAATTGATGTTCAACGCGTTCCAGCAGGCCGACAGTTCCATTTCAAGACGTTACGGCGGCACCGGACTGGGGCTGCCGATTGCCCGCACTCTGGCTGAGCGGATGGGCGGCACCTTGCGCGCTCAGAGCGAAGAAGGCGTTGGCTCGGTGTTCACCCTGGAAATTCCTTTGGCTCTGTATAAGCAGCCACTGCCGGTGCTGACCCCGCGAGGACATACCGGCAATGACCACGGCGAAGGTCGCAATGTGCTGCTGGTGGAGGATAATCCGGTCAATCGCACCGTCGTCGAAGCAATGTTGCGCAGCCTGGGCTTTACTGTCAGCGTCGCGACCGATGGTGCACAAGCGGTGCGCAGTGCCGAAAGCCTGATTTTCGAAGCGATTCTGATGGACTGCCGACTACCGGTCATCGACGGTTACGAGGCCACCCGACAGATTCGCCAACTACCCGGCTGCGCTGACGTGCCGATCATTGCTCTGACAGCCAATGCCTTGCAGGGCGACCGCGAAGCCTGTTTATCTGCGGGAATGAACGATTACCTGGCCAAGCCCTTCAAACGCACTGATCTGCAGCAAATTCTGCAGCGATGGGTGCAGTAGAACAGGCCTTTCGGCTATCTGCGACTGGCGTGAACGACGAAAGTGCGGCAGTCTTAGGCACCCGAACAGGCCCGAAAAGGGGCTTGAATAATAATTTCAGTGCACAAGTGTACATTCATGTCCTTGGCGCTGTGACTTTCACCACAACGCAATAGTCTATGAGTAGGCTGCTGACTCGAGGCATGAACGCTTCGATCGGCCGGGAAGATTCGCCCCACCCTGCCGCATGGACTATTGAGGAGCTCGCATGACCAAACAAAACGCCTTTACTCGGGAAGACCTGCTGCGTTGCAGTCGCGGTGAGCTGTTCGGCCCAGGTAACGCGCAACTGCCCGCCCCGAACATGCTGATGGTCGATCGCATCACCCTGATCAGCGAAGAAGGTGGCAAGTACGGCAAAGGTGAATTGGTCGCCGAGCTGGATATCACTCCAGACCTGTGGTTCTTCGCCTGCCACTTCGAAGGTGATCCGGTGATGCCGGGCTGCCTGGGCCTCGATGCCATGTGGCAACTGGTCGGTTTCTTCCTCGGCTGGCAAGGTCTGCCGGGCCGCGGTCGTGCCTTGGGTTCGGGCGAAGTAAAATTCTTTGGCCAGGTACTGCCAACCGCCAAGAAAGTCACCTATAACATCCATATCAAACGCGTCCTGAAGGGCAAGCTGAACCTGGCCATTGCCGATGGTTCGGTGACCGTCGACGGCCGCGAAATCTATACCGCCGAAGGCCTCCGGGTCGGCGTTTTCACCTCCACTGACAACTTCTAAGGGTTATCCGCATGCGCCGCGTCGTTATCACTGGTCTGGGCATCGTTTCGTGCCTGGGCAATGACAAAGAGACCGTCTCCGCTAACCTGCGTGCAAGCCGCCCTGGCATCCGGTTCAACCCGGAATATGCCGAAATGGGTCTGCGTAGCCAGGTTTCCGGCTCCATTGACCTCCCCCTCGAAGAACTGATCGATCGCAAGATCTTTCGCTTCGTCGGCCACGCGGCGGCTTACGCCTACCTGGCCATGAAAGATGCCATCGCAGACTCCGGTCTGACCGAAGATCAGGTTTCCAACGTGCGTACCGGCCTGATCGCCGGTTCCGGTGGCGCGTCGACCTTGAACCAGATGGAAGCGCTGGACATCCTGCGCGAGAAAGGCGTCAAGCGCGTCGGTCCATACCGCGTCACGCGGACCATGGGCAGCACCGTTTCGGCCTGCCTGGCCACGCCGTTCAAGATCAAGGGTGTGAACTACTCCATCTCCTCCGCTTGCGCTACCAGTGCTCACTGCATCGGTAACGCGGTCGAGCAGATCCAGCTGGGCAAACAGGACATCGTGTTCGCTGGTGGTGGTGAAGAAGAGCATTGGAGCCAGTCGTTCCTGTTCGACGCCATGGGCGCCCTGTCCACCCAGTACAACGAATCCCCGGAAAAAGCCTCCCGTGCCTACGACGCCAAGCGTGACGGTTTCGTCATCGCCGGCGGTGGCGGCATGGTCGTGGTCGAAGAGCTGGAACACGCTCTGGCCCGCGGCGCGAAGATCTACGCGGAAATCGTTGGCTACGGCGCGACCTCCGACGGCTACGACATGGTCGCCCCAAGCGGCGAAGGCGCCATCCGCTGCATGCAGATGGCCATGGCCACCGTTGATACCCCGATCGACTACCTGAACACCCATGGCACCTCGACTCCGGTCGGCGACGTCATGGAAATGAAAGGTGTGCGTGAAGTGTTCGGTGACAAGGCTCCAGCCATCAGCTCCACCAAGAGCCTGTCGGGTCACTCCCTGGGCGCCGCCGGCGTTCACGAAGCGATCTACTGCCTGCTGATGATGGAAGGCAACTTCATGGCGGGTTCCGCCAACATCGACGAACTGGACCCGGAAGTGGCAGACATGCCAATCCTGACCAAGACTCGCGAAGACGCCACCATCAACACCGTGATGAGCAACAGCTTCGGCTTCGGTGGCACCAACGCCACGCTGGTACTGAAGCGCTGGCAGGGTAAGTAATACCCCACTGCTTCGCCGCAAACAAAAACGCCCCGACTGGTTCGGGGCGTTTTTTTTGCCTGAATAAAGTAGCCAGTTAAGGCGCAAACCTGTGGGAGCGGGCTTGCTCGCGAAGACGGCGGCACATTCAACATCAATGTGTCTGTCAGACCGCTTTCGCGAGCAAGCCCGCTCCCACAGGTTCTGCGGTGTTCAATCCATCAGGCTCGAACCGTGGTTTTCCTCCTCTCAAACATGAAACATTTGTCATGAAACTCAATGGCCTGCGACTGAATGTCGCGTATTTCGCGGGCTGCAGGACTTTTGCTGATTCTGCAAAAATGGGTTGCCGAACTCTGCTATTTACTTAGCCAGCTAACAAAATATATAACAAAGGCCTGCACACGCCTTGCTGCAGATAACAGAGATTGGAGCTAGCAGATGACTGTAAAAGTAACTGAACGCGACGATTCACATATGTCCCACGAAGGTATCGCCGCCGGTATCCGCATCTGGGATGTACATCAACAAGACCTGTTGGTCGGGATGTTCCACTCCGAGACCGAAGCCCACCAATACAAGGCCGAACTGGAAACACTGGAGCAGCAGCGCGAAGCGCGTTCTGCGTAATGACCGCATTGAAAACGACTAATGCTGTTCATTTAGGCGCGCTCTTGGATCGTGCGTACCTTTGTGGCGAGCGAGCTTGCTCGCGCTGGGCTGCGTAGCGGCCCCAAAAATCTGACAATCATTGCCGATTTTTGTGAGTGCTACGCACTCAAACGGGAGCAAGCTCCCTCGCCACAGGTTTCTCTGATTCAAGACTCTCTTAAGTGAACAGCATTACGCCATGAGCGGGGTTTGTGGTTGTTGCAGTCCCTAACGCCTTACCACATCAGATCATCAGGGATCTGATAGGCCGCGTACGGATCGTCTTCGGCACTGACTTCTTCTGTCTGCACATTCAACTGCACGATGCGCTGTGGATCGCGCTCCTGAATCTTCAGGGCCGCTTCACGCGGGATTACTTCGTAACCGCCGGCGTGATGCACGATCGCCAGCGAACCGCTGCTGAGCTTGTTGCGCATCAGCGTGTTGACGGAGATGCGCTTGACCTTCTTGTCGTCGACGAAGTTGTAGTAGTCCTCGGTGGTCAGCTTGGGCAGGCGCGAGACTTCGATCAATTGCTTGACCTGGGCGGCACGGGCCTTCGCTTCTGCCTTCTCCTGCTGCTGGCGGTTCAGCTCCTGGTCGCGCTTGACCTTCTCGGCCATGGCTTCCTGAGCGGCACGCTGCTGGGAGTCATCGAGTTCGATCTGGCCTTTGTGGGCCAGACGTTGCTGCTTCTGCTTCTCTTTGCCGACCTGTTTGGCCTGCTTTTGATTGACCAGCCCTGCTTTGAGCAACTGGTCGCGAAGGGAAATGCTCATGGTGCTTATTTCTCACTTAGGCAACTGCTCAACCGCAGCTGGGCAAATTCTTTTCCTGACGTTTGGCTTCGCCCCACAAGGCGTCCAACTCTTCGAGGGTGCAATCTTCTATGGGACGGTGGGTGTCGCGCAATGCCTGTTCGATAAATCGGAAGCGTCTTTCAAACTTTGAGTTGGCGCCGCGCAGTGCGGTTTCCGGATCGACCTTGAGGTGTCGCGCCAGATTGACCACGGAAAACAGCAGGTCGCCGACTTCATCGGCAATCGCTGCCGAGTCATTGTCGGCCATGGCTTCGAGCACTTCATCGAGCTCTTCGCGAACCTTGTCGAGCACTGGCAAGGCGTCCGGCCAGTCGAAACCGACCTGCCCTGCGCGCTTCTGCAGTTTTGCCGAACGGGACAGCGCCGGCAATGCGGCAGGCACGTCGTCGAGCAAGGACAACTGCTCCGGCGCCAAAGACTTCTCGGCGCGTTCTTCAGCCTTGATCTCTTCCCAGCGTTGTTTGACCTGCTCTTCATTCAGACGCGGGATGTCCAGCGGCGCATACAGATCACCGGTGGGGAACACGTGAGGATGACGGCGGATCAGTTTGCGCGTGATGCTGTCGACCACGCCATCGAACTCAAATCGCCCTTCTTCCCGGGCCAGTTGGCTGTAATAAACCACCTGGAACAACAAGTCGCCCAACTCACCCTGCAAGTGATCGAAGTCCCCACGCTCGATGGCGTCGGCGACTTCGTAGGCTTCCTCGAGGGTGTGCGGGACGATGGTGGCCCAGGTTTGCTTGATGTCCCACGGGCAGCCGTACTGCGGGTCGCGCAGACGGTTCATCAGGTGTAGCAAGTCTTCAAGGCTGTACATCAATCACTCTCACTGCAAAACCCTTGTGGGAGCGGGCTTGCTCGCGAAGAGGGAGTGTCAGTCGACATTAATGTTGTCTGACACACCGCTTTCGCGAGCAAGCCCGCTCCCACATTGGTCACCATCACGGCGTGCGGTTACGGCGGGTTTCGATGATGTTCGGCAACTGGGAAATCCGCCCCAGCAACCGCCCCAACGCATCCAGCCCCGGAATCTCGATGGTCAGGGACATCAACGCCGTGTTGTCCTCTTTGTTCGAACGGGTGTTGACCGCCAGCACGTTGATCCGCTCGTTGAGCAGCACCTGCGACACATCACGCAGCAGACCGGAACGATCATAGGCACGGATGATGATGTCCACCGGATAGGTGAGCACCGGCACCGGGCCCCAGCTGACCTGGATGATCCGCTCCGGCTCGCGCCCGGTCAATTGCAGCACCGAGGCGCAATCCTGACGGTGAATGCTCACGCCACGGCCCTGAGTGATGTAACCGACGATCGCATCCCCCGGCAGCGGCTGGCAGCAGCCGGCCATCTGGGTCATCAGGTTGCCGACGCCCTGGATCTGTATGTCGCCGCGCTTGCCCGGCTTGTAGCCCGTGGCTTTGCGCGGGATCAGTTCCAGCTGTTCGTTGCCGCGTTCCGGCTCGACCAGTTGCTGCGCCAGGTTCACCAATTGCGCCAGGCGCAAATCGCCTGCGCCCAATGCGGCGAACATGTCCTCGGCGGTCTTCATGTTGGCCTTCTCGGCCAGCTTGTCGAAGTCCACCTGCGGCAGGCCGAGGCGATTGAGTTCGCGCTCGAGCAAGGTTTTACCGGCCGCGACGTTCTGATCGCGCGCCTGCAATTTGAACCAGTGAACGATCTTCGCCCGCGCCCGCGAGGTAGTGATGTAACCCAGGTTCGGGTTCAGCCAGTCGCGGCTCGGAGTGCCGTGCTTGCTGGTAATGATCTCGACCTGCTCACCGGTTTGCAGGCTGTAGTTGAGCGGCACGATCCGCCCGTTGATCTTGGCGCCCCGGCAATTGTGACCGATTTCGGTGTGTACGCGGTAGGCAAAGTCCAGCGGTGTCGCGCCCTTCGGCAAGTCGATGGCGTGACCGTCCGGGGTAAAAATGTAGACCCGGTCCGGCTCGATATCGACTCGCAGTTGTTCGGCAAGGCCACCAATATCGCCCAGCTCTTCGTGCCACTCGAGAACCTGACGCAGCCAGGAGATTTTCTCTTCGTAGTGATTGGAACCGGACTTGACGTCGGTGCCTTTGTACTTCCAGTGCGCGCAAACCCCCAACTCGGCTTCTTCGTGCATCGCATGGGTGCGGATCTGCACTTCCAGCACTTTGCCCTCGGGGCCGATGACCGCGGTGTGCAGCGAGCGGTAGCCGTTCTCTTTCGGGTTGGCGATGTAGTCGTCGAACTCTTTCGGGATATGCCGCCACAGGGTGTGGACGATGCCGAGCGCGGTGTAGCAATCGCGCATTTCCGGCACCAGCACGCGAACCGCGCGCACGTCGTAGATCTGGCTGAACTCCAGACCCTTGCGCTGCATTTTGCGCCAGATCGAATAGATGTGTTTGGCACGGCCGCTAATGTCCGCATCGACGCCGGTGGCCTGCAACTCGTCTTTGAGTTGGGTCATCACGTCGGCGATAAAGCGCTCGCGATCCAGCCGTCGCTCGTGGAGCAACTTGGCGATCTGCTTGTACTGGTCGGGCTCAAGATAGCGGAAGGACAAGTCCTCCAGCTCCCACTTGATATGACCGATACCGAGGCGGTGGGCGAGCGGCGCGTAAATGTCGAAGACTTCACGGGCGACACGGTTGCGCTTCTCGTCGTCGGCGGTTTTCACCGCGCGGATCGCACAGGTGCGCTCGGCCAGTTTGATCAGCGCGACGCGCACGTCGTCGACCATGGCCACGAGCATTTTGCGCAGGTTCTCGACCTGGCCTTGAGTGCCCAGCACCAGGGATTGACGGGGGCTAAGGCTGGCGCTGATTGCCGCCATGCGCAACACGCCGTCGATGAGTTTGGCGACCACCGGACCGAAGCGCTGGCTGACTGCCGGCAATTGGATCTGGCCTTCGCGTACGCCGCGGTACAGCACGGCGGCGACCAACGAATCCTGGTCGAGTTTGAGGTCGGCGAGAATCTCGGCGATCTCAAGGCCTGTGCGGAAACTCGAGGTCCCTTCGGACCACAGATTCTTCGCCGCATTGGCTTGTTGTTCGGCCTCACGAGCGAACTCGCAGGCTTCCTTCAAGGCTTCGCGATCCAGTGCCGTATCGACACTGACCGCATGATCGAGCCAAGCCTCGAGATTGATACTGCCGTCCGTGTTGATCGGCTGGTGTGCTCTCACCTGTACCATCTTGCTTTACCTTCCCTACGACGCAGATTCAATGCGTCAAATCGCTGACCTTCGCTGCCCGTGTGCATTCGCGGGGCTAAGACGAATGCGTTTTGCACGCGCGGGTCAGTCGGACCAGACGAGCCGTCCTAGCTCGCTTCAAATAACGCCATGGCCTCGACATGTGCCGTCTGAGGAAACATATCGAGAATCCCGGCACGTTTTAACCGGTAGCCCTGCTTGATCAATTCGACCGTGTCGCGCGCCAGCGTTGCAGGGTTGCACGACACATACACCAATCGTTTGGCGCCCAGGGATGCCAGTTTGCGCACCACCTCAAAAGCACCGTCGCGAGGTGGGTCCAAGAGTACCGCACAAAAGCCTTCACCGACCCATTCGGCATCGGCCAAAGGCTGGGATAAATCGGCCTGAAAAAACTTCGCATTATGCAAATTGTTGCTGGCAGCATTAGTGGCGGCCCGCTCGACCATTGCCTGCACGCCCTCCACCGCCACCACTTCGCGAACGGTTTTGGCCAGCGGCAAGGCAAAGTTGCCCAACCCACAAAACAGGTCCAGAACCCGTTCATCCGATTTCGGCGCCAACCACGCCAGCGCCTGGGCGACCATTGCTTCGTTGACTCCGGCGTTGACCTGGATGAAATCTCCCGGCCGATACGCCAGGTTCAAGTCCCACTGTTCAAGGCGATAGCCCAGCGACTGATCGGCCTCGACCGGTTGTGGCTCGCCGTCGCCATGCAGCCACAACTGGGCTTCATGGAACGCGCAGAATTCCTTGAGGATGGTCAGGTCGGCTTCGGACAACGGCGCCATGTGCCGCAGCAATACCGCCAACGACGAACCGCTGAACAACTCCACATGCCCCAGTGTCTGAGGTTTGCTCAAGCGCCGCAGCATCTCCGGCAAGCGGGTCATGATCGGTTGCAAGGGCTGTACCAGCACCAGGCATTCGTTGATGGCGACGATGTCCTGACTGCCGGCAGCGCGGAAGCCGACTTCAAGTTTTTTCGCTTTCATGTCCCAACGCACCGCCACGCGGGCGCGACGACGGTAGCCGAATTCCGGACCGCTCAACGGCGCTGCCCACTCATCAGGTTCGACACCGGCAACCCGCGACAATTGTTCGGCAAGCATGCGCTGTTTCAGGGCGAGCTGTTCGTTGTGGGGCAAATGCTGCACGCTGCAACCGCCGCAGCGAGCGGCATGAGCGCACGGTGCCGGGCGGCGCAATTCACTTACCTGGAACACCCGCTCGGTGCGCGCCTCGACCACTTTGCCGTGGGCACCCAAGACCCGCGCCTCGACGTCTTCACCGGCCAATGCGCCGATGACGAACCAGGTGCGACCTTCGAAAAACGCGATACCGCGACCGTCATTGGCCAGGCGCTCGATGGTCAAGCGCTGCTTTTTGCCGGTCGGGACTTGCGGGGCCTTGCTGCCGCCCGTGGGCTGGAAGCGCAGGCCTCTCTCTTGCTTGGCCATCAGTTGGGCGCGTCGAAAATGCCGGTCGACAAGTAACGGTCGCCACGGTCGCAGATGATCGCGACGATCACCGCGTTTTCAACTTCTTTGGACAGACGCAGCATCGCCGCCACGGCCCCGCCCGAGGACACGCCGCAGAAGATGCCTTCTTCGCGTGCCAGACGACGGGTCACGTCTTCGGCTTCGCTTTGCGCCATGTCGACGATCCGGTCCACGCGCTCGGCCTGGTAGATCTTCGGCAGGTATTCCTGCGGCCAGCGACGGATGCCCGGAATCGCCGAGCCTTCCATCGGTTGCAGCCCAATGATCTGCACGTTGTCGTTCTGCTCTTTCAGATAGCGCGAAACACCCATGATGGTGCCGGTGGTGCCCATCGAGGTGACGAAATGGGTGATGGTGCCTTCGGTCTGACGCCAGATTTCCGGACCGGTGGTGGTGTAGTGCGCCTCGGGATTGTCACCGTTGGCGAACTGATCCAGCACCTTGCCGCGGCCTTCGGCTTCCATTCGCTGGGCTAGGTCGCGAGCGCCTTCCATGCCTTCTTCCTGAGTGACCAGAATCAGCTCGGCGCCATAGGCCGTCATGGCGGCTTTACGCTCGGCGCTGGAGTTGTCCGGCATGATCAGGATCATCTTGTAACCCTTGATCGCGGCAGCCATGGCCAAGGCAATCCCGGTGTTGCCCGAGGTCGCTTCGATCAGCGTATCGCCAGCGTGGATCTGCCCGCGCAATTCGGCGCGGGTGATCATCGACAGCGCCGGACGGTCCTTGACCGAACCCGCCGGGTTGTTCCCTTCGAGTTTGAGCAAAAGGGTGTTGCTGGTGGCGCCGGGCAGGCGCTGCAAACGGACCAGCGGAGTGTTGCCGACGCAATCGGCGATGGTTGGGTACTGCAAGGTCATGGCGTATTCGCAATCCAGACTGCGGGGGCGCCTATCATACCGGCAAACGCGCGCAGGCCATATCACGCAAAGTGAGGGGCTTATGGCGAATGGGAATAAGCAGCGGGACGTGAGTGGCTATTGTGAATTTTCGTACGCACCAAAGGGCAGTCTCCGTAGTCTTTTGCCCCGTCGACGATAAAAAACATCATCCGAGTTAGAAATCTCCTCCCCTGTAGGACGATTCCTGCAAGTTGTAGCGGCTTTGAAGAAGTATAAAATAAAACTCTTTATCTATAATCTTTAAATACCAACCATCGCTTAAGCAACTGAAAACTCACGCTTCAAACCGTGGGTTTGATGATTCGCATGCAGCCAATCAGAAAATAAAAAATGGAGATGTTAAACATGACAAATAGAGAACTGGAGGTTCTAAGACTGCTATTGAGTGGAAAGAGCAATAAGCAAATCGCAATTACGCTTGGCATAAGTGACTTCACAGTACGCGACTATGTATCGTCGATTTTAAGAAAGAACAATGTAGGTTGCAGATCTGAACTTTTCGCAGCCACACTCAAAAACATCACACCCGCAGAAAGCGAAAAAAAAGGCCGACTCCAGGCAACCTCAATAAAACGGAACTAACACTCAATGACCTCATGCATCTGGGATACAATAGCAGTGGGCATTTCAGAACTGCCTTAGCTCCTGATCACTTGATCGTAGTGATAAAAGTTGAATTACTCGGCAACTGTGACTGAAACCCAGTAGTGAGGTCATCGACTTCAGCGAGAAGTGTCAGCGCACCATCAAATGTGATCAGTCTATCGGTCGTGGCTTTCCAGTCAGCAAGACGGTGGTAAGCATTGATAAACCAACTCAAATTATTGCACAGGTTGCCAAATGCCGAATTGATCTGCATCACATCACCGAACATGATGTTGCCGGAGAAAAATCGAGGAACGGCCAACAGACTGCTAAACACCAGGGAGAGTTGACTGTAACTCTCGGTGAACAACGACAGACGCATTTTCACTCGAATGGTGCGGCGCATATTAGCTAAGCTGACATCAAGCTTTTCGCTGATGCTTTCTTTCTCGAAATGACGCTCGGCCTCGGTTGAGTGCACCTTTGAGCCGTCACGAAAGTGTATAAGAAAGTACCGGAGGTCGGCCTCCGATCGCTGCTGGCTATTACTAAGGGAGACCAGTTTGAAACCGATTCTCTGGCTGATATACGTACCCAGCAAGGCGTAAAGGATGGCAGCCCAGAACATATAAGCCGGGACGGTAATTCCCCAGAACGACGCGTCGCCCGAAATACTGATCAGCACAGCACTGAAGGATACGACGCTGACCAAGGTATAGATAAGGCCGCAGGCGAGGTCTATGGTTTCAAAGGTAAACTTGTTGATGTCCTCGGCGATACGTTGATCCGGGTTGTCGACACACTGTTCGACTTGGTCGGGCCGGGTCGACTTGACGACCCAGACAGAAAGATAGTAGTTGGTCAACCAGCGTCGCCATTTGAGTGCAAATATATCCACCAAGTAGGTGATCAGCACTGACCGTACCACCGAAAACGAGATGATAGCGAGGAACACTGCCACCAAATTGTAAAACTTATGGGCATCGAGATCTTGAATGGCATTGTAGAAATGTTTGTACCATTCGTTGATGGCCAGGGCGGTAGCGACGGCCAGCAGCGAGAGAACCACCAACGCGGTAAGCGCACACCACGCAAAAAGTTTCTCCTCGCTTTGCCAGTACAACGAAAGTACGGAAAATGTATTTCGCAGGAAGGGCTTTTTGCTGAAATTCGTAGCATCCTTGTTTGTCGTACTGTGATCCATCAGTGCCTCTCGGTAGTGTCCTGAAATTGATTTATAGGTTTATTGTTAATACATTCTGTTGCTTCCTGCTCGAAGGTACATGGCTATAGCGCCCAGAAACCCAAGCGCCCTAGGCTTGCTGCCAGCTTTAATCGCGCCAACTGCCAGCTGTTCAATGTGTTTATATGTTGTTGTTCCGCTGTTGCATAAGCGTTCAATGCGTTCAGAAGCTCGATCATATTGCCGGCCCCAGAGCTATAGCGCCCTTGCACAACTTGCAGGGCCTGATTTGACTGATCCACCCACTCAGCGGTTCTTTCTAGTGAGCGCGTTTCGATGCTCAGCGTTTGATAGTTGGCCCACAGCTCCAACGAGATACGTTGTTCAACATCCGAAAGCTCCGCTTCACTTGCCTCGAACTGTGCCTGAACCTCCCGCACCTGATAGGCGCGTTCGAAACCTTCAAACAGCGGAATATTCAGTTGCAGACCAACGCTGTTGTCACGCATTCGACTATCGCCGTTGTAGTCCATTGATTGGTTGGTCCGCACATCGGAGATGTTTGCGATAAACGATAGGGTAGGACGCCCGACAGCTCGGCTTTCGTCAATGGCAGCCTTCGCCGCATCCAGCTTGGCCTTGGCGGCAATAAGCGATGGATGATCCTGCCGGGCTTGTTCCAGCAAATCGTCAACGCTTTTGATAAACAGGGTGTCCGGACGCCGACTTAGGCTCCCCGCCAACTCTAAAGATGTTTGCGGCGACAATCCCATACGAAGTGCGATAAGACCTTTGGCATTTCGCAAGGCACCAGTGCGGCGAACTTCGTTCAGGCTCGCCTGCGAGTATGCAGTCTGCGCCTGCAGTCGGTCAGAGAGCGCCGCAGCTCCCGCGGCATACTTGGCGCTTGCGGCGTTGAGGTTTTCGGCCGCTAATGCGGCGACCTTGCTTGCGGCAATCTGGCTGCCTTGTGCAGCGAGGGTGTCGTAGTACAATTGCGCCGTCAGCACGAAGGCCTGCTGCAACTGCCTGTCCTGATTAGCGTTTGCTGCAATTAGCAGTTGTCGTGCATTTCGCAGAGCCGCTTCGCGGCGACCGAAATCAAACAATACCCAGCTAAGACCCAGGCGATTTTCGAACTGGCGTTGATGGCCGTGACGGGAGTATTCCCCACGCATTTCATACTTGGTGTCGTTACGACCACTGGTAATACCAGAGTTACCGTTGAGTCTTGGGAGATACGCCGATTGCTTCACGCCGACTAAGGCCGCTTGGACCTTGGCATTAGCCCAGGACTGTCGCAACTGTGGGTCGTGACAAAGAACCCGCTCTATCATTTCTTCCAGCGTCAAAAGTGCAGGTACAGAGCCCACTTCACACGACCAAGTCAAGCTATCAACGTCCTTGATCGCAGTGCGGGAGACATCCCGATCGGTCTTAAATACATCCATATCCAAAGCCACAGTCCACGGTGACCAGGCGCAAAGACAAGCCAGTAGGGTGTTGGCCAAAGCTATATTCATCACAGTGCGACATCGCCCGTCGAATGAAACATCGTTACCGTGGTGGGCTGGTCCAAGACAATCCGGCCAGCTTCCAGTATCACCACTCGATCTGCTGAGGCGATCGTCTCCGAGCGATGAGCGATAATGATGCGAGTAATCTTAAGTGTCCGTACTCCCTCATTTACCTGCTGCTCGCACTTCACGTCCAAATGACTGGTTGCCTCGTCAAGAATTAGAATGCAGGGTTTCTTGTAGAGCGCTCTGGCCAGCAACACACGCTGCTTCTGCCCGCCGGACAACACCGTCCCCATGTCACCAACCAGGGTGTTGTAGCCCATCGGCATGGCCACTATGTCAGTGTGAATTGATGCCTTGCGTGCGCATTCCATAGCCCATTCCAGGTCAGGTTTGGGTTCGAAGAATGCGATGTTGTCTGCCAGTGAGCCGGCAAACAGGCAATCATCCTGCATCACCGTGCCGATCTTGCTGCGGAGGGCTTCCATACCCAGGTGGTGCAGTTCGCTACCGGCAATTTGGATCTGGCCTTGGGTGGGCTGGAAGATTCCCAGCAGCAGACTGATCAGTGTGCTCTTTCCGCTGCCCGAAGCTCCGGTGATGGCCACCGACTCCCCCTGACCAATGTGTAGGTCAATGCCATCCAGTACGAACGGTTCTTGATCGGAATAGCGGTACTTCAAACCTTTGATATCAATATCGACCGGGCACTGGATACAGGTCGGGGAACTCAACGTGCCGCGGTTGTCTTCTGGTGGGTGCATGACAATGTCGGCGAGGCGTTCGCCTTGCAAACTCAGCATGTGCAGTTCGAACAGATGGTCGACCAAACTGGCCACGCGACCTATAAACTGGGATTTGTAGGCGATAAAAGCCATTAGTACGCCGACGCTGAATTGGTTGTTCATCACCATGGACGCACCCAGCCCGAGCGCTAGTAGATTTTCCAGACCGAAAATCAAGCCATTGAGCTGGGTATAGATCAGTTGCAACTTTTGGGTTCGTAACCCTGCATTGATCTGCTCCACGAGCAACCCAAGCCATGCGGAGCGTCGTTCGCTCTGGCGTTGGAACAGTTTTACTGTGCGCATGCCGCGCACCGTTTCCAGAAAGTGGCTTTCCTGTCGAGCAGCATGAATGATCTGCTCCTCGCTTGCCCGGCGTAAGGGTCGGTACCAAGCCCAGCGAACCATTGTGTACAAGGACATGGCAGTCACCGCAATGGCTGCCAGCAACGGGCTGTAGATAATCATGAGGAAGAGTGTCGCGATGGTTATCAGCCCATCCAGAATCGTAGAAAAGAAGGCGGCTGTCAGTGTCCCCTGTATCGCGCCAATAGCACCGAAGCGCGAGACGATGTCGCCCAGGTGGCGCTTTTCAAAGTATTGGATCGGCAGGCGCAGCAGGTGACTGTATACATTTGCCTGCCATTGCACGCTCAACAAGGTGTTCGTGTGCATCATCACCCAGGCCCGTATAGCGCTCACTAGTTGTTGCATTAGCAGTAACAGACCAAAACCAATGATCAACGTCGTCAGCAGGTCACGGTCTTGAGTGACTAGTACGTTGTCGATGATCCACTGCAGCAAAAAAGGACTAACCAGCGAGAATACTTCCAGGACCAGAGCCAGTAACAGAATCTGCGCCAAGGCGCGATAAAGACCGCTTACCCGTCCCAGCATGCTCATCAATTTGACTTGGGGCTTGGCTTCCTGCTTTTCAAAGTCGCTGCATGGCCACACCTCAAGGGCAACCCCCGTGAACGACTTGCTAGCCTCGGCCAGGCTCAACTGGCGGATGCCATGAGCCGGGTCATGCAAAGTAAGACGCTGACCGTCTACGACCTTGAGCACGACGAAATGGTTTAAGTTCCAATGCAATACACACGGCAGTTTGAGCTTGCTCAAGTCCTCCAGTTCAAGCCTCACCGCCCTAGTGCCGAGCTTCATCTGTTCAGCTGTCTGTATCAGCTGTTTGAGCGTAACTCCCTTGAGCGACACGCTGAACTGGCGTCGCAGTTCCATCAGTGTTGCGTGATGGCCATGGTAGCCCGCAATCATCGCAAGACAGGCTAAGCCGCACTCTGTCGCTTCGGTTTGTAGGATCAGGGGCAGCCGCCGGCCCAGGCGCAAGCTGATTGCGTCGAGATAGTTCATGCATTGGCCCCTAGAGTTTGCCAGTTAAGCTGTAGAGCGGTTCAAGTACCCATTCATAGAGGCGGCGAGTCTCATGCAGAATGTCTGCCTCAACCAGCATGCCGGTTTGTAATGGTCTTGGTTTGCCGTAAGCCAAGACGGATTGCGCTTCGATATCAACACGAATGCGGTAGATCTGTTCGCCGCTCAGCCCCAGCCCCGGCACACTTCCGGTCATGTTCGCAAGCTCAGCGGCAGACATGGTGGCCTTGGAGATAGACAACACGTTGCCGCGATGCTGGCCGAATTTCTGGTATGGATAAGCCTGGTAACGAACCATTACCGGGTCGCCTGTACGAACGAAGCCGATGGCTTTACTCGGTGCGTACAACTCTGCTTGTAGGCGGGAATTGGCGGGCACGATGCTCATCAATGATCGTGAGCTATCAACGGTCTGGCCCGGCTCAACAAGAATGGCGGTTGCTAAGCCTTCTTGGGGGGCCGTGATGATCAGCGTGCGCTTGGCTTCGCTTTCGATAAGCTCCTGCTGGACACTGGACAATGACCGCTGGATGCTGGCGAGCTGATTCTCGTGCAATGCCGAGAGCCCCGAAAATTCGTGTCGGCGCTCGACCAGTTGCTGTGTCAACGCCGTAGTTTCACGAGCCAGACCCTGAAGAGTCTGGCGCTGGCCTAAGAGTTCAGCCTGGCGCTGCTGAAGCTGATCCATGGAGATGTAGCCTTTATCCATCAGGGGACTGTCATAAATTTTGTGTTCGGGCATAACATGTTGAAGAGGTGCATGTATGCCAACC
>NZ_AZRW02000042.1 GCF_000512695.2 Pseudomonas sp. QTF5
AGATTAAATTCCGAAACCCCTATCTGCGTATGCAGGTAGGGGTTTTGTTTTGTCCGCAGGAAAATCTCGCTTGTAGGGTTTCTATGCAACAGCCCGGGGCATGGCTATCATGCGGGCCTCATTGTGAGGCGAGACTTGCATGCTGACGTTGTTAAAGCTTCTTAAGGATGGTCGATTCCATTCGGGCCAGGCCCTGGGTGCTGCCTTGGGCGTCAGTCGTAGCGCTGTATGGAAGCAGCTTCAGCACTTGGAAGCTGAACTCGGTTTATCCATTCACAAAGTGCGCGGTCGCGGCTATCAACTAGCTGCGCCATTGACACTGCTTGATCCTGCGGAAATAAGCGCGCGGGCGCCTTCTTGTGAGTGGCCCATTCTAGTCTTCGACTCAATTGACTCCACCAACGCTGAAGCCTTGCGCGCTATTGAGCGTGGCCAGCCTGCGCCATTTCTGGTGCTCGCTGAGCGACAAACGGCCGGTCGTGGGCGGCGTGGGCGCAAATGGGTCAGCCCGTTCGCGGAAAACATCTATTACAGTCTGGTGCTGCGTATTGATGGTGGGATGCGGCAGCTGGAAGGCTTGAGTCTTGTTGTTGGGCTTGCCGTAATGCAGGCCTTGCGAGAGCTTGGTGTCTCAGGTGTGGGGTTGAAGTGGCCGAATGATGTTCTGGTGGGTCAGCAAAAGATTGCTGGAATACTGCTCGAATTAGTTGGGGATCCTGCTGATGTGTGTCACGTGGTGATCGGTGTCGGAATAAATGTGAACATGCAGATGACCGATGAGGTTGATCAGCAATGGACGTCCATGCGCCTCGAGTCGGGTAAGGCTGTTGATCGCAATCATCTGGTTGCGGAGTTAGGGTTGATGCTCCAGACCTATTTAAATCGCCACCAGGCCGGCGGATTTCCGGTTATCCAGGCGGAGTGGGAGCAAAATCATCTATGGCAGGGGCGGGCGGTATCGTTGATTGCCGGTGTTAGTCAGATAGATGGTGAGGTGCTGGGTATCGATGGCCAGGGTGCCTTGCGCTTGAAGGTGAATGGTGTGGAGAAGGTCTTTAGTGGTGGCGAGCTCAGTCTGAGGTTACGTGATGATTCTTGAGCTCGATTGTGGAAACAGTTTCATCAAGTGGCGTGTGCTCGGCGAGGATGTCAGGCGGGTGGTTGGCGAGGGGGTCGTTGATTCAGATCTCGCATTGCTGGAGAGCTTGAAAGGGCTCAAGGGGCTCGCGCTCATACACTGTCGTTTAGTCAGTGTCAGAACCGCCGAAGAAACCAGTGCGCTGATTTCTCTGCTGACCGAGGCTTTCGGCGTTTCCGTAGTGTGCGCGACACCGGCTCGGGAGGTGTCCGGGGTTCGAAATGGCTATGAGGAGTTTGAGCGGCTAGGGCTTGATCGCTGGCTTGCAATGCTCGGAGGATTTCATCTCGCTTCGGGTGCTTGTCTGGTGCTCGACTTTGGTACGGCTGTTACGGCTGACTTTATTGCAGGGGATGGTGAGCATCTCGGAGGATTTATCTGTCCGGGGATGCCTTTGATGCGCAACCAGCTGCGTACCCATACCCGTAGAATTCGCTATGGAGATCTTGCTGCCGAGCGCGCCTTGGAGAATCTTGTTCCTGGGCGCACAACCGTCGAGGCGGTCGAGCGGGGTTGTTTGCTAATGTTGAGAGGGTTTGTCCTGACTCAGCTAGAGTTGGCGCGCAGCTACTGGGGAGAACAGTTCGCAGTCTTCCTGACTGGAGGGGATGCTGATCTGGTCTCCGAGATTGTGCCCGAGGCCAGGGTGGTTCCAGACCTGGTATTTGTAGGTTTGGCGATGGCGTGTCCCTTGTCCTGAGGTTTTTATGCGTTGGTTGTTCCTGCTGTTGCTTGTTCTCAATGTGTTCTATTACATCTGGCACCAACAAGAGGCTCCTCTGCGCGCAAAGGATGTAACCCCTTTGAGTTTGTATCGGGGTTCGCAGCAGGACATTCGCTTGTTGAGTGAAACGACTGACGCGGCTCGTGATAAAGGAAAGCCTGCCCAGGCAGACGATGGATGCCTCTATCTTGGCGGTTTTGCTCGTCAGGAAGCGGCTCAGGCGGTTGAGCGGCGATTGAGTGGCATGGAAATCAAGTTCGAGTCCTTGCTGAGGGCTCCCGCCGAGTCTGATGGTTACTGGGTGCGCATAGCCCCGGAAAGCCGGCGTTTGCTGGGTGACTTGCAGTTGCAAAACCTTTCTAAAGAATTCAATGAGTTAAAACACAAAATAATGCCGTGCGAGGGGGTTGCACCCGCCGAATAGTTTGCATAGAATGGCGCCCGCTCCGCAGTGAAGACCTTTAACGGTCAACAGCGCGAAGCGAGGTCAACGCAGCTAAGCTCAGGTTTTTAATGAGAAAAATGCTTGACAGAAGGCTGGCATGATGTAGAATGCCGGCTCGCTTAGGAGGGGTTCCCGAGCGGCCAAAGGGATCAGACTGTAAATCTGACGTCTACGACTTCGAAGGTTCGAATCCTTCCCCCTCCACCATTTTTAGCGAGAGCTGCAAGCCTCGCGGGTATAGTTTAGTGGTAGAACCTCAGCCTTCCAAGCTGATGATGCGGGTTCGATTCCCGCTACCCGCTCCAAGTTTGCAGGTTTTTCAAAGTGTTGCGCTCTTGTAGCTCAGTTGGTAGAGCACACCCTTGGTAAGGGTGAGGTCAGCGGTTCAAATCCGCTCAAGAGCTCCATATAACAAGGCAGATATGAAAATATCTGCCTTTGTTTTAATGGCTTGTGGTTGTTCTGTGCTGTGCGCGGGGGTGATTGTTTGCTCTGGTGTCGGTTGGGCAGTCGAGGTCATTGAGTAAGTTGTTGTAAAGTCTTTTTCGGATCGGCATAATGGTCGGCCTGATTTCGTTTTAGGTCAGTAGCTCAATTGGCAGAGCGACGGTCTCCAAAACCGTAGGTTGGGGGTTCGATTCCCTCCTGACCTGCCAGATTCACCAGGTGTATCTGGCTTTCTTTTCACAGGATCTTCATAGATGACTCCTAAAGCTGAAGCTCAAGGCTCTCGCTTCGATCTGCTCAAGTGGCTAGTAGTAGTCGCTTTGGTGGTTGTTGGCGTTGTTGGCAATCAGTATTACTCTGCTTCGCCGATCCTGTACCGTGTACTCGCTTTGCTCGTGATTGCTGCTGTAGCTGCCTTTGTAGGTCTGCAGACAATCAAGGGCAAGTCTTTCTTTGTGCTTGTCAAAGAGGCACGCACCGAGATTCGTAAAGTCGTATGGCCAACTCGCCAGGAAACCACGCAGACCACGTTGATCGTTGTGGCTGTTGTTCTGGTTATGGCGTTGCTGTTGTGGGGGCTTGATTCCCTGCTCGGCTGGCTTGTTTCTTTGATTGTCGGCTAAGGGTGTCCCGTGGCTAAGCGTTGGTATGTTGTGCATGCTTACTCCGGTTACGAGAAGCATGTAATGCGCTCGCTCATTGAGCGCGTAAAGCTGGCTGGCATGGAAGATGGCTTCGGCGAGATTCTGGTCCCCACTGAAGAAGTGGTTGAAATGCGCAATGGCCAGAAGCGCAAAAGCGAGCGCAAATTCTTCCCAGGTTACGTGCTGGTGCAGATGGATATGAACGAGGGTACTTGGCACTTGGTCAAGGATACGCCTCGGGTGATGGGTTTCATTGGCGGTACCGCCGACAAGCCAGCCCCAATTACCGATAAAGAAGCAGAAGCGATTCTGCGTCGCGTTGCTGATGGTAGCGATAAGCCGAAGCCGAAGACGTTGTTCGAGCCAGGCGAGTCGGTGCGTGTCAATGACGGGCCGTTTGCTGATTTTACTGGCACGGTTGAAGAAGTTAACTACGAGAAGAGCCGGATCCAAGTGGCGGTGCTCATTTTCGGTCGCTCTACTCCGGTAGAGCTAGAGTTCAGCCAGGTCGAAAAGGTCTAGCTGATCAAGCATCCCAACCCCACAGTCTTAGGCTGTGGGGTTTTGTCGTCACTGGGATAAACGCGCAAGTAACCGGGGAGCCTTTCGAGGCGTTCGAACCCGTAATTGGAGTGCCTCATGGCCAAGAAGATTACCGCTTACATCAAGCTGCAAGTGAAGGCCGCTCAGGCTAACCCAAGCCCACCTGTTGGTCCTGCTCTGGGTCAGCATGGCGTGAACATCATGGAATTCTGCAAGGCTTTCAATGCCCGTACTCAGGGTCTTGAGCCAGGTCTGCCGACTCCAGTGATCATCACTGTCTACAGCGACCGTAGCTTCACTTTCGAAACCAAATCCACACCTGCTTCGGTTCTGCTGAAGAAGGCTGCTGGTCTGACTAGCGGTTCCGCTCGTCCGAATACCGTTAAGGTTGGCACCGTGACCCGTGCTCAGCTGGAAGAAATCGCGAAAACCAAAAACGCGGATCTGACTGCAGCTGATATGGAAGCAGCCGTGCGTACTATCGCCGGTTCTGCTCGTAGCATGGGCCTTAACGTGGAGGGTGTGTAATGGCTAAGCTGACCAAGCGTCAAAAGGCTATCGCCGGCAAAATCGAAGCAGGCAAGGCCTACAACTTTGTAGATGCTGCTGCTCTGCTGGCTGAGCTGTCGACTGTCAAGTTCAGCGAGTCGTTCGACGTTGCTGTGAACCTGGGTGTTGACCCGCGTAAATCCGACCAGGTTGTTCGTAGCGCTACCGTGCTGCCGCATGGCACTGGCAAGACTGTTCGCGTTGCTGTGTTCACCCAGGGCCCAGCTGCCGAGGCTGCTCTGGCCGCCGGCGCTGACCGTGTAGGTATGGACGACCTGGCTGCCGAAATGAAAGGCGGCGACCTGAACTATGACGTAGTTATCGCATCCCCGGATGCCATGCGCGTTGTTGGTCAGTTGGGTCAGATCCTCGGTCCACGTGGTCTGATGCCTAACCCTAAAGTCGGCACTGTAACTCCAGACGTAGCTACTGCGGTTAAAAACGCCAAGGCTGGTCAGGTTCGTTATCGCACCGACAAAAACGGTATCATCCACACTTCCGTTGGCAAGATCGGCTTCGACGCCGTCAAGCTGAAGGAAAACGTTGAAGCCCTGATCGCTGATCTGAAGCGTATCAAGCCAGCTTCCTCGAAAGGCATTTACGTCAAGCGCGTTACCCTGAGCACCACTATGGGCCCAGGTCTGGTCATCGACCAAAGCTCGCTCGACGCGTAAGACACAGGTTGGCGCAAGCGATTGCGCCAATTGAAAGATTGGGGTCCCTGCCTGGCGGGGGCTATCCAAGACCGTAGGCGGCGCAAGTCTTAAACCACAAGCCTACGCAGATGGTGCTCCCGGTTCCTTACCGAATCAGACACCAAAACGACATCCGGCTTCGGTTGGATGAAACGGTAACAAGCAGGAGTTAAACCCGTGGCAATTAAACTCGAAGACAAGAAGGCCATCGTCGCTGAAGTCAACGAGGCTGCCAAAGTCGCTCTGTCCGCTGTCGTGGCTGATGCCCGTGGCGTAACAGTAGGCGCAATGACCGGACTCCGTAAAGAGGCTCGTGAAGCTGGCGTTTACGTACGTGTCGTACGTAACACCCTGCTCAAGCGCGCTGTTGCTGACACTGAATACAGTGTTCTCAATGACGTGTTCACCGGCCCGACCTTGATTGCATTCTCCAAAGAACATCCGGGCGCTGCTGCTCGTATCTTCAAGGAATTCGCAAAGGGTCAGGACAAGTTCGAGATCAAGGCAGCTGCGTTCGAGGGCAAGTTCCTCGCAGCTAATCAGATCGACGTACTGGCAACCCTGCCGACCCGTGACGAAGCAATTTCTCAGCTGATGAGCGTGATTCAAGGCGCTACCAGCAAGTTGGCTCGTACTCTGGCGGCAATTCGCGACCAGAAAGAAGCTGCTGCAGCCTAAGGCTCGTCAACTTCTCGCGTTTTTTGTTTTTTTCGATGGTCGCGTAGGCCGTCCCCAATATCAGGAATTAGATTCATGTCTATCTCTCAGAACGATATCCTTGAAGCAGTTGGCAACATGTCCGTAATGGAAGTTGTTGAGCTGATCAAAGCTTTCGAAGAAAAATTCGGCGTTACCGCTGCTGCTGCATCGGCTGGTCCAGCTGCTGCTGCCGCTGTTGTTGAAGAGCAAACCGAATTCAACGTCATGCTGCAAGAAGCTGGCGAGAAGAAAGTAAACGTGATCAAGGCAGTACGTGAACTGACCGGTCTGGGCCTGAAAGAAGCCAAGGCTGTAGTTGATGGCGCTCCTGCCATGGTTCTGGAAGCTGTTTCGAAAGACGCAGCTGACAAAGCCAAAGCAACTCTGGAAGAAGCAGGCGCTAAAGTCGAGCTGAAGTAAGCATCGACTTTGCACCTCCAGCCCGAGCGTTAAGCGAAAGGCTGATGGCTGGTGGCTCTTGCCACCGGCCTTTTTCCGTTATTGGCAGCCGACTGGGTCGGTGCTGGTAACGAGCTGTAACCACCCGATGCGGTGGCGCAAACCATGGGGTTTGCACGATTTTCTGGCTGCTCCCGTCGGGAGGGGCCAAACAAGCAGGTGACCAAGCTGGGGAACGCTGATGGCTTACTCATATACTGAGAAAAAACGTATCCGCAAGGACTTTAGCAAGTTGCCGGACGTCATGGATGTGCCGTATCTCCTGGCAATCCAGCTGGATTCGTATCGTGAATTCTTGCAGGCGGGAGCGACTAAAGATCAGTTCCGCGACGTGGGCCTGCATGCGGCCTTCAAATCCGTTTTCCCGATCATCAGCTACTCCGGCAATGCTGCGCTGGAGTACGTCGGTTATCGCCTGGGCGAACCGGCATTTGATGTCAAAGAATGCGTATTGCGCGGTGTAACTTACGCCGTACCTTTGCGGGTAAAAGTGCGCCTGATCATTTTCGACAAAGAATCGTCGAACAAAGCGATCAAGGACATCAAAGAGCAAGAAGTCTACATGGGTGAAATCCCCCTGATGACTGAGAACGGTACCTTTGTAATCAACGGTACCGAGCGTGTAATCGTTTCCCAGCTGCACCGTTCCCCGGGCGTGTTCTTCGACCACGACCGTGGCAAGACGCACAGCTCTGGCAAACTCCTGTACTCCGCGCGCATCATTCCTTACCGCGGTTCGTGGCTGGACTTCGAGTTCGACCCGAAAGACTGCGTGTTCGTGCGTATCGACCGTCGTCGCAAGCTGCCTGCATCGGTACTGCTGCGCGCGCTGGGCTATACCACTGAAGAAGTGCTGGACGCGTTCTACACCACCAACGTCTTCCACGTGCAAGGTGAAAACCTCAGCCTGGAACTGGTGCCTCAGCGCCTGCGTGGTGAAATTGCTGTCCTGGATATCCTGGATGACAAAGGCAAGGTTATTGTCGAGCAAGGTCGTCGTATTACTGCTCGCCACATCAACCAGCTGGAAAAAGCAGGGATCAAAGAGCTGCAAGTGCCTCTGGACTACGTCCTGGGTCGCACTACCGCCAAGGTCATCGTGCATCCGGCAACCGGCGAAATCCTGGCAGAGTGCAACACCGAGCTGAACACCGAAATCCTGGCAAAAATCGCCAAGTCTCAGGTTGTTCGTATCGAAACTCTGTACACCAACGATATCGACTGCGGTCCGTTCGTCTCCGACACTCTGAAGATCGACTCCACCAGCAACCAATTGGAAGCGCTGGTCGAGATCTATCGCATGATGCGTCCTGGCGAGCCGCCAACCAAAGACGCTGCCGAAACCCTGTTCAACAACCTGTTCTTCAGCCCTGAGCGCTATGACCTGTCTGCGGTCGGCCGGATGAAGTTCAACCGTCGTATCGGTCGTACCGAGATCGAAGGTTCGGGCGTGTTGTGCAAAGAAGACATCGTCGCGGTACTGAAGACTCTGGTCGACATCCGTAACGGTAAAGGCATCGTCGATGACATCGACCACCTGGGTAACCGTCGTGTTCGCTGTGTAGGCGAAATGGCCGAGAACCAGTTCCGCGTTGGCCTGGTACGTGTTGAGCGTGCGGTCAAAGAGCGTCTGTCGATGGCTGAAAGCGAAGGCCTGATGCCGCAAGACCTGATCAACGCCAAGCCAGTGGCTGCGGCGGTGAAAGAGTTCTTCGGTTCCAGCCAGCTTTCCCAGTTCATGGACCAGAACAACCCGCTGTCCGAGATCACCCACAAGCGTCGTGTTTCTGCACTCGGCCCTGGCGGTTTGACTCGTGAGCGTGCTGGCTTTGAAGTTCGTGACGTACACCCGACTCACTACGGTCGTGTATGTCCGATTGAAACGCCGGAAGGTCCGAACATCGGTCTGATCAACTCCTTGGCTGCCTATGCGCGCACCAACCAGTACGGCTTCCTCGAGAGCCCGTACCGTGTGGTGAAAGACGCTCTGGTCACCGACGAGATCGTGTTCCTGTCCGCCATCGAAGAAGCTGATCACGTGATCGCTCAGGCTTCGGCCACGATGAACGACAAGAAAGTCCTGATCGACGAGCTGGTAGCTGTTCGTCACTTGAACGAGTTCACCGTCAAGGCGCCGGAAGACGTCACCTTGATGGACGTATCGCCGAAGCAGGTAGTTTCGGTTGCAGCGTCGCTGATCCCGTTCCTCGAGCACGACGACGCCAACCGTGCGTTGATGGGTTCGAACATGCAGCGTCAAGCTGTACCAACCCTGCGCGCTGACAAGCCGCTGGTCGGTACCGGCATGGAGCGTAACGTAGCCCGTGACTCCGGCGTTTGCGTCGTGGCTCGTCGTGGCGGCGTGATCGATTCCGTCGACGCCAGCCGTATCGTGGTTCGTGTTGCTGATGACGAAGTTGAAACCGGCGAAGCTGGTGTCGACATCTACAACCTGACCAAGTACACCCGCTCCAACCAGAACACCTGCATCAACCAGCGTCCGCTGGTGCGTAAAGGTGATCGGGTTCAGCGCAGCGACATCATGGCCGACGGTCCGTCCACGGATATGGGTGAACTGGCTCTGGGTCAGAACATGCGTATCGCGTTCATGGCATGGAACGGCTTCAACTTCGAAGACTCCATCTGCCTGTCCGAGCGTGTTGTTCAGGAAGACCGCTTCACCACGATCCACATTCAGGAACTGACCTGTGTGGCACGTGACACCAAGCTTGGGCCAGAGGAAATCACTGCAGACATCCCGAACGTGGGTGAAGCTGCACTGAACAAACTGGACGAAGCCGGTATCGTTTACGTAGGTGCTGAAGTTGGCGCAGGCGACATTCTGGTCGGTAAGGTCACTCCGAAAGGCGAGACTCAACTGACTCCAGAAGAGAAGCTGTTGCGTGCGATCTTCGGTGAAAAAGCCAGCGACGTTAAGGACACCTCCCTGCGTGTGCCTACCGGCACCAAGGGTACCGTCATCGACGTACAGGTCTTCACCCGCGACGGCGTTGAGCGTGATGCTCGTGCACTGTCGATCGAGAAGACTCAACTCGACGAGATCCGCAAGGATCTGAACGAAGAGTTCCGTATCGTTGAAGGCGCTACTTTCGAACGTCTGCGTTCCGCTCTGGTCGGCCACAAAGCCGAAGGCGGCGCCGGTCTGAAGAAAGGTCAGGACATCACCGACGAAATTCTCGACGGTCTTGAGCATGGTCAGTGGTTCAAACTGCGCATGGCTGAAGATGCTCTGAACGAGCAGCTCGAGAAGGCTCAGGCCTACATCGTTGATCGTCGCCGTCTGCTGGACGACAAGTTCGAAGACAAGAAGCGCAAACTGCAGCAAGGCGATGACCTGGCTCCAGGCGTGCTGAAAATCGTCAAGGTTTACCTGGCAATCCGTCGTCGCATCCAGCCGGGCGACAAGATGGCCGGTCGTCACGGTAACAAAGGTGTGGTCTCCGTGATCATGCCGGTTGAAGACATGCCGCACGATGCCAATGGCACCCCGGTCGACGTCGTCCTCAACCCATTGGGCGTACCTTCGCGTATGAACGTTGGTCAGATCCTTGAAACCCACCTGGGCCTCGCGGCCAAAGGTCTGGGCGAGAAGATCAACCGGATGGTCGAGGAGCAACGTAAAGTTGCCGAACTTCGCACCTTCCTGGACGAGATCTACAACCAGATCGGCGGTCGTAACGAAGATCTGGATAGCTTCTCCGACCAGGAAATCCTGGATCTGGCGAAGAACCTGCGTGGTGGCGTACCAATGGCCACTCCAGTGTTCGACGGCGCCAAGGAAAGCGAAATCAAGGCAATGCTGAAACTGGCAGACCTGCCAGAAAGCGGCCAGATGCAGCTGACTGACGGCCGTACCGGCAACAAGTTCGAGCGCCCGGTTACTGTTGGCTACATGTACATGCTGAAGCTGAACCACTTGGTAGACGACAAGATGCACGCTCGTTCTACCGGTTCGTACAGCCTGGTTACCCAGCAGCCGCTGGGTGGTAAGGCACAGTTCGGTGGTCAGCGTTTCGGGGAGATGGAGGTCTGGGCACTGGAAGCATACGGTGCTGCTTACACTCTGCAAGAAATGCTCACAGTGAAGTCGGACGATGTGAACGGTCGGACCAAGATGTACAAAAACATCGTGGACGGCGATCACCGTATGGAGCCGGGCATGCCCGAGTCCTTCAACGTGTTGATCAAAGAAATTCGTTCCCTCGGCATCGATATCGATCTGGAAACCGAATAACACGTGACGCGAATCGAGAGCGGGGCAGGATTGCCCGCTCTCTGCTCCGCCAGGAGGAAAGGCCTTGAAAGACCTACTGAATTTGCTGAAAAACCAGGGTCAAGTCGAAGAGTTCGACGCCATCCGTATCGGATTGGCATCGCCTGAGATGATCCGTTCGTGGTCGTTCGGTGAAGTTAAAAAGCCGGAAACCATCAACTACCGTACGTTCAAACCTGAGCGTGACGGCCTGTTCTGCGCCAAGATCTTTGGCCCGGTAAAGGATTACGAGTGCCTGTGCGGTAAGTACAAGCGCTTGAAGCACCGTGGTGTGATCTGCGAGAAGTGCGGCGTTGAAGTCGCGCTGGCAAAAGTTCGTCGTGAGCGCATGGCGCACATCGAACTGGCCTCGCCAGTTGCCCACATCTGGTTCCTGAAATCGCTGCCGTCCCGTATCGGTTTGCTGATGGACATGACCCTGCGTGATATCGAACGCGTTCTCTACTTCGAGAGCTATGTCGTTATCGATCCAGGCATGACCACCCTTGAAAAAGGTCAGCTGCTCAACGACGAGCAGTACTTCGAAGCGCTGGAAGAGTTCGGCGATGATTTCGATGCCCGCATGGGTGCCGAAGCTGTCCGTGAACTGCTGCACGCTATCGACCTGGAGCACGAGATTGGCCGCCTGCGTGAAGAAATTCCGCAAACCAACTCCGAAACCAAGATCAAGAAGCTGTCCAAGCGTCTGAAGTTGATGGAAGCCTTCCAGGGTTCCGGCAACCTGCCAGAGTGGATGGTGCTGACCGTTCTGCCGGTTCTGCCGCCAGATCTGCGTCCACTGGTCCCGCTGGATGGCGGTCGCTTCGCGACTTCCGACCTCAACGATCTGTATCGTCGAGTGATCAACCGTAACAACCGCTTGAAGCGTCTGCTCGATCTGTCCGCTCCGGACATCATCGTGCGCAACGAAAAGCGTATGTTGCAGGAAGCTGTCGACGCACTGCTCGACAACGGTCGTCGTGGTCGCGCTATCACCGGTTCCAACAAGCGTCCTCTGAAATCCCTGGCTGACATGATCAAGGGTAAGCAGGGTCGTTTCCGTCAGAACTTGCTCGGTAAGCGTGTTGACTACTCCGGTCGTTCGGTAATTACCGTTGGTCCGACCCTGCGTCTGCACCAGTGCGGTCTGCCGAAGAAGATGGCCCTCGAGCTGTTCAAGCCGTTCATTTTCGGCAAGCTGGAAATGCGTGGTCTTGCTACCACCATCAAAGCTGCCAAGAAGATGGTCGAGCGCGAGCTGCCAGAGGTTTGGGACGTTCTCGCTGAAGTGATTCGCGAACACCCGGTTCTCCTCAACCGTGCACCGACCCTTCACCGTCTGGGTATCCAGGCGTTTGAACCGGTACTGATCGAAGGTAAGGCTATCCAGCTGCACCCTCTGGTCTGTGCTGCGTACAACGCCGACTTCGACGGCGACCAAATGGCCGTGCACGTACCGCTGACACTGGAAGCCCAGTTGGAAGCGCGTGCGTTGATGATGTCGACCAACAACATTCTGTCGCCAGCCAACGGTGAGCCAATCATCGTTCCGTCGCAGGACGTTGTATTGGGTTTGTACTACATGACTCGTGAAGCGATCAACGCCAAGGGCGAAGGTCGTGTGTTCGCGGATCTGCAGGAAGTTGACCGTGTGTTCCGTGCCGGCGAAGCCGCACTGCACGCCAAGGTCAAAGTGCGGATCAACGAAACCGTCAACGATCGTGATGGTGGCAGCGTCAAGAACACCCGTATCGTCGACACCACTGTCGGCCGTGCGCTGTTGTTCCAGGTTGTTCCACCAGGCCTGTCGTACGACGTCGTCAACCAGCCGATGAAGAAAAAGGCGATCTCCAAGCTGATCAACCAATGCTATCGCGTGGTTGGTTTGAAAGAGACCGTAATCTTCGCTGACCAGTTGATGTACACCGGTTTTGCTTATTCGACCATCTCCGGCGTTTCCATCGGTGTTAACGACTTCGTTATCCCGGACGAAAAAGCCCGCATCATCGGTGCAGCCACCGACGAAGTGAAAGAGATCGAAAGTCAGTACGCCTCCGGCCTGGTAACCCAGGGCGAGAAGTACAACAAAGTGATCGACCTTTGGTCCAAGGCGAACGACGAAGTTTCCAAGGCGATGATGGCCAACCTCTCGAAAGAGAAAGTCATCGACCGTCATGGCGTCGAAGTCGACCAAGAGTCTTTCAACTCGATGTACATGATGGCCGACTCGGGCGCACGGGGTTCTGCTGCGCAGATCCGTCAGCTCGCCGGTATGCGTGGCCTGATGGCCAAGCCGGACGGTTCCATCATCGAAACGCCAATTACTGCGAACTTCCGTGAAGGTTTGAGCGTACTTCAGTACTTCATCTCCACTCACGGTGCTCGTAAAGGTTTGGCGGATACCGCGTTGAAAACTGCGAACTCCGGTTACCTGACTCGTCGTCTGGTAGACGTTGCGCAGGATCTGGTTGTGACCGAGATCGATTGCGGCACCGAGCATGGCCTGGTAATGACTCCGCACATTGAAGGCGGTGACGTTGTTGAGCCGTTGGGTGAGCGCGTATTGGGTCGTGTCATTGCCCGTGACGTGTTCAAGCCAGGTACTGAAGAAGTTATCGTTCCTGCCGGTACGCTGGTAGACGAGAAGTGGGTCGAGTTCATCGAGCTGAACAGCATCGATGAAGTGATCGTGCGTTCGCCGATCAGCTGCGAAACCCGCTACGGCATTTGCGCCAAGTGCTACGGCCGTGATCTGGCTCGTGGTCACCAGGTGAACATCGGTGAAGCGGTCGGCGTTATCGCTGCCCAGTCCATCGGTGAGCCGGGTACCCAGCTGACCATGCGTACGTTCCACATCGGTGGTGCGGCAAGCCGGACCTCCGCGGCCGACAGCGTTCAGGTGAAGAATGGCGGTACCGTCCGTCTGCATAACCTGAAGCACGTTGAGCGAGTGGATGGTTGCCTGGTTGCTGTGTCCCGTTCCGGTGAGCTGGCAATCGCTGATGACTTCGGTCGTGAGCGCGAGCGTTACAAGCTGCCGTACGGTGCTGTGATTTCGGTTAAAGAAGGTGACAAGGTCGACGCTGGCGCAATCGTGGCCAAGTGGGATCCGCACACTCACCCAATCGTTACCGAAATGAAAGGTACCGTGACCTACGTGGGCATGGAAGAAGGCATCACGATCAAGCGTCAGACTGACGAATTGACCGGTATGACCAACATTGAAGTACTCGACGCCAAAGACCGTCCAGCTGCCGGTAAAGATATCCGTCCTGCTGTGAAGATGGTTGATGACAACGGCAAGGATCTCTTGCTGCCGGGTACCGACGTAATTGCTCAGTACTTCCTGCCTGCTAACGCCCTGGTTGGTGTAGCGGACGGTGCGAAAATCGCGATCGGTGATGTTATCGCTCGTATTCCGCAAGAGACTTCGAAAACCCGCGACATCACCGGTGGTTTGCCGCGTGTTGCCGACTTGTTCGAAGCCCGTCGTCCGAAAGAAGCCTCGATTCTGGCTGAAGTCAGCGGCACCATCGCGTTCGGTAAAGAGACCAAAGGCAAGCGCCGTCTGGTTATCACCCCGAATGACGGTAGCGATCCGTACGAAGAGCTGATTCCGAAGTGGCGTCACCTGAACGTGTTCGAAGGCGAACAGGTAAACCGCGGCGAAGTTATCTCCGACGGCCCGAGCGATCCACACGACATCCTGCGTCTGCTGGGTGTGAGTGCGCTGGCCAAGTACATCGTGAACGAGATCCAGGACGTTTATCGTCTGCAAGGCGTGAAGATCAACGATAAGCACATCGAGACCATCCTGCGTCAGATGCTGCGTAAAGTTGAAATCGCTGAATCCGGCGATTCCAGTTTCATCAAGGGCGACCAGATGGAATTGACTCACGTTCTGGTAGAGAACGAGCGTCTGGCTGGCGACGAGAAATTCGTTTCCAAGTTCACTCGCGTACTGCTGGGTATCACCAAGGCGTCGTTGTCCACCGAATCGTTCATCTCGGCGGCTTCCTTCCAGGAAACCACTCGCGTACTGACCGAAGCGGCGGTAACCGGCAAGCGCGATTACCTGCGCGGCCTGAAAGAAAACGTAGTCGTGGGTCGTCTGATCCCGGCAGGTACCGGTCTGGCTTATCACAGCGAGCGCAAGCGCCGCCGTGAAGCGGACAAACCGTTGCGCGTAAGCGCCAGTGAAGTGGAAGCTGCACTGACCGAAGCGCTGAACTCAAGCGGTAACTGAGTTTTGCGATAAATGAGCGTAAGGCCCTGGCCGTTCCGTTCATCGAATCGAGACAATTTGTCGAGGTTGGATGAGCGGGGAGGTCGGGGCCTTGCCTTGACTGGGGGCAAGATCCTCTTTAGACTCTTGTACCCCTAAATTTGGCGGGAATTCGTTCCTGCCATTTTGCTTTTCTTGCAAGACAATAGCGTCGCAAGACAACAGTGGAGCTAGTAGATGGCAACTATCAACCAGCTGGTACGTCAGCCGCGTAAGCGTATCGTCGAGAAATCCGACGTACCTGCGCTGCAGAACTGCCCGCAACGTCGTGGCGTATGCACCCGTGTGTATACCACCACGCCGAAAAAACCTAACTCGGCACTGCGTAAAGTATGCCGTGTGCGTCTGACCAACGGTTTCGAGGTTTCCTCGTACATCGGCGGTGAAGGCCACAACCTGCAAGAGCACAGCGTGGTACTGATCCGCGGCGGTCGTGTAAAAGACTTGCCAGGTGTTCGTTACCACACCGTACGCGGTTCTTTGGATACTTCCGGCGTTAAAGGTCGTAACCAGGGTCGTTCGAAGTACGGTACCAAGAAGCCTAAGTAGTAGTGGCTTTTTGTAAAAACTGATTTTCTATTTTTCTGAGTCGATAAGAGTAAGGTCGGAGGCGTCCCGAAAGGGCACCGATTCCGAGCGAACCTGAAGACCGTTTGAGGGCTTATCCATGCCAAGAAGACGCGTAGCAGCCAAGCGCGAAGTGCTTGACGATCCAAAATACGGCAGCCAGATCCTGGCCAAGTTCATGAACCACGTAATGGAAAGCGGCAAGAAAGCCGTTGCCGAGCGTATCGTTTATGGCGCGCTGGAAAAGGTTAAAGAACGCAAGAACAGCGATCCCCTGGAAATCTTCGAGAAAGCTCTCGACGCCATCGCTCCGCTGGTCGAAGTGAAGTCGCGCCGTGTAGGCGGTGCTACTTACCAGGTTCCGGTCGAAGTTCGTCCGTCCCGTCGTAACGCTCTGGCAATGCGCTGGTTGGTAGACTTCGCTCGCAAGCGCGGCGAGAAGTCTATGGCTCTGCGTTTGGCTGGCGAACTGTTGGACGCCGCTGAAGGCAAAGGTGCTGCAGTTAAGAAGCGTGAAGACGTGCACCGTATGGCTGAAGCCAACAAGGCTTTCTCGCACTACCGCTTCTAATTTTAGCGTCACTAATTTTGCGAGGGCTTTATGGCTCGTACTACACCGATTAACCGCTACCGTAACATTGGTATCGTTGCTCACGTGGATGCTGGTAAAACCACCACCACCGAGCGCGTCCTTTTTTACACTGGCAAAAGCCACAAGATGGGCGAGGTGCATGACGGCGCCGCGACCACCGACTGGATGGTTCAGGAGCAGGAGCGTGGTATTACCATTACTTCTGCTGCTATTACCGCCTTCTGGCAGGGTTCTGCGAAGCAGCACAAGGACCAATACCGCTTCAACGTCATCGATACCCCGGGTCACGTAGACTTCACTATTGAAGTTGAACGTTCCCTGCGTGTACTCGACGGCGCTGTCGTTGTGTTCTGTGGTACTTCGGGCGTTGAGCCGCAGTCCGAAACCGTGTGGCGTCAAGCCAACAAGTACGGTGTTCCACGTATCGTTTACGTGAACAAGATGGACCGTGCCGGTGCGAACTTTCTGCGCGTGATTGCTCAGATCAAGCAGCGCCTGGGTCACACTCCGGTGCCTATCCAGTTGGCTATCGGTTCCGAAGACAACTTCCAGGGTCAGATCGATCTGATGACCATGGAAGCGGTTTACTGGAATGATGCTGACAAGGGCATGACTCCACGTCGTGAAGCTATCCCTGCTGAACTGCAGGAGCTGGCTGAAGAGTGGCGCAGCAACATGGTTGAGGCTGCGGCCGAAGCCAGCGAAGAGCTGATGAACAAGTACCTTGAAGGTGAAGAACTCACTATCGAGGAAATCAAGGCCGCTCTGCGTCAGCGTACTATCGCTGGTGAGATCGTTCTGGCTGTTTGCGGTTCTTCCTTCAAGAACAAGGGTGTTCCCCTGGTTCTCGACGCCGTTATCGACTACCTGCCTGCACCAACTGACATTCCTGCCATCAAGGGTACTGACCCGGATGACGAGGAAAAGCAGATGGAGCGTCATGCAGATGACAACGAGCCGTTCTCGGCTCTGGCGTTCAAGATCGCTACCGACCCATTCGTGGGTACCTTGACCTTCGTCCGTGTGTACTCGGGCGTGTTGGCCTCCGGCGACGGCGTGATCAACTCGGTCAAGGGCAAGAAAGAGCGCGTGGGTCGTATGGTGCAAATGCACGCAAACGCCCGTGAAGAGATCAAGGAAGTGCGCGCTGGCGACATCGCGGCCTTGATCGGCATGAAGGACGTCACCACTGGTGAGACTTTGTGCAACGCTGACAAGCCAATCATCCTGGTTCGTATGGACTTCCCGGAGCCGGTTATTTCGGTTGCCGTTGAGCCAAAGACCAAGGATGACCAGGAAAAAATGGGTATCGCTCTGGGCAAGCTTGCTCAGGAAGACCCGTCTTTCCGCGTCAAAACTGATGAAGAGACTGGTCAAACGATCATCTCCGGCATGGGCGAGCTGCACCTGGACATCCTGGTTGACCGGATGCGCCGTGAGTTCAACGTCGAAGCCAACATCGGTAAGCCTCAGGTTTCCTATCGTGAGCGCATCACGAAGAACTGTGAAATCGAAGGCAAGTTCGTTCGTCAGTCCGGCGGTCGTGGCCAGTTCGGTCACTGCTGGATCCGTTTTGCTCCTGCTGACGAAGGTCAGGAAGGTCTGCAATTCGTGAACGAAGTAGTGGGTGGTGTGGTTCCTAAGGAATACATCCCGGCTATCCAGAAGGGTATCGAAGAGCAGATGAAGAACGGTGTTGTTGCCGGCTATCCGCTGATCGGCCTGAAGGCTACCGTGTTTGATGGTTCCTACCACGACGTCGACTCGAACGAGATGGCGTTTAAGGTGGCTGCTTCCATGGCGACCAAGCAACTGGCCCAGAAGGGCGGTGGTGAGTTGCTCGAGCCGATCATGGCGGTAGAGGTTGTTACGCCTGAAGACTATATGGGTGACGTGATGGGCGACCTTAACCGTCGTCGCGGCATGATTTTGGGTATGGAAGACACGGTCTCCGGCAAGGTTATTCGCGCCGAAGTTCCGCTGGGCGAGATGTTCGGTTATGCGACCGACGTTCGTTCCATGTCCCAGGGTCGCGCAAGCTACTCTATGGAATTCAAAAAATACAATACAGCTCCGTCGCACATCGTCGAAACTGTAACCAAAAAACAAGGCTGATTCAGCCCCTTTAGGCTAGGAGTTAATTGTCGTGGCTAAAGAAAAATTTGATCGTTCCCTTCCGCACGTCAACGTTGGCACCATCGGTCACGTTGACCACGGTAAAACCACTCTGACTGCTGCTCTGACTCGCGTCTGCTCCGAAGTTTTCGGTTCGGCCGTCGTTGAATTCGATAAAATCGACAGCGCACCAGAAGAAAAAGCTCGCGGTATCACCATCAACACCGCGCACGTTGAGTACAACTCCAAGATCCGTCACTACGCTCACGTCGACTGCCCAGGTCACGCTGACTATGTGAAGAACATGATCACCGGTGCTGCTCAAATGGACGGCGCTATCCTGGTTTGCTCGGCCGCTGATGGTCCGATGCCACAAACCCGTGAGCACATCCTGCTGTCCCGTCAGGTAGGCGTTCCGTACATCGTGGTCTTCCTGAACAAGGCTGACCTGGTAGACGACGCTGAGCTGCTGGAACTGGTTGAGATGGAAGTTCGCGACCTGCTGAGCACTTACGACTTCCCAGGCGACGACACTCCGATCATCATCGGTTCGGCTCGTATGGCGCTGGAAGGCAAAGACGATAACGAAATGGGCACCACTGCCGTTCGTAAACTGGTTGAGACTCTGGACAGCTACATCCCAGAACCAGTTCGTCTGACCGACAAGCCGTTCCTGATGCCAATCGAAGACGTATTCTCGATCTCCGGTCGCGGTACTGTTGTGACTGGTCGTATCGAGCGCGGTATCGTTCGCGTTCAAGATCCACTGGAAATCGTTGGTCTGCGTGACACCACCGTCACCACCTGCACCGGTGTTGAAATGTTCCGCAAGCTGCTTGACGAAGGTCGTGCTGGCGAGAACTGCGGCGTTCTGCTGCGTGGCACCAAGCGTGACGACGTTGAGCGTGGTCAGGTTCTGGTTAAGCCGGGTTCGGTTAAGCCGCACACCAAGTTCACCGCAGAAGTTTACGTTCTGAGCAAGGAAGAAGGCGGTCGTCACACTCCGTTCTTCAAAGGCTACCGTCCACAGTTCTACTTCCGTACTACTGACGTGACCGGTAACTGCGAGCTGCCAGAAGGCGTTGAAATGGTAATGCCAGGTGACAACATTCAGATGACTGTTACCCTGATCAAAACCATCGCGATGGAAGATGGTCTGCGTTTCGCTATCCGTGAAGGCGGTCGTACCGTCGGCGCTGGCGTCGTAGCCAAAATCATCGAGTAATCTCTTTGTTGAGATAGCTTCGATGCTTTGAAAAAGCCCCCGCTCAGCGGGGGCTTTTTTATTGGGTTGACACCTATCTGGGGCGTCTATAGAATTGCGCCTCCTTTTAACGGGCGTATTGCGCTCGGTGGGAATAGCAGCCGGAGTCTGAAATCCAATGCAAAATCAGCAAATCCGTATCAGGTTGAAGGCTTTTGACCATCGCCTGATCGACCAATCCACCCAGGAAATCGTGGAAACCGCGAAACGTACTGGTGCTCAAGTGCGTGGTCCAATTCCACTGCCTACCCGTAAAGAGCGGTTCACCGTTCTGGTCTCCCCGCACGTCAACAAAGACGCGCGTGACCAGTACGAGATCCGTACTCATAAGCGCGTTCTGGACATCGTCCAGCCAACGGATAAAACCGTTGATGCTCTTATGAAGCTTGATCTCGCGGCCGGTGTGGAAGTGCAGATCAGCCTCGGCTAAGACTCGGTCTTAGTCGTGTAACGCTCTGAAATGGGCGGCCATAGCGGGTGAAAGCCCCGTACACTCATGAGGTTTACAACATGACTATTGGTGTAGTCGGTCGTAAATGCGGTATGACCCGTATTTTCACCGAAGAAGGTGTCTCCATTCCGGTCACGGTCATTGAGATCGAGCCGAATCGCGTCACCCAGTTCAAAACTGAAGAGACCGATGGCTATCGTGCAGTGCAAGTCACTGTAGGCGAGCGTCGTGCTTCGCGTGTAACAGCAGCTCAGGCTGGCCACTTCGCTAAAGCGAACGTTGCCGCTGGTCGTACCGTAATGGAGTTCCGCCTTGAAGAAGGTGAATACCAGGCCGGCGATCTGATCAACGCTGAAATCTTCGCCGCTGGTCAACTGGTTGATGTAACCGGTCAGTCCAAAGGTAAAGGCTTCCAGGGTACGATCAAGCGTTGGAATTTCCGCGGGCAAGATAACACCCACGGTAACTCCGTATCCCACCGCGTTCCAGGCTCTATCGGCCAGTGCCAGACTCCTGGTCGTGTATTCAAGGGCAAAAAAATGTCCGGTCATATGGGCGCTGAGCGCGTGACCGTGCAGTCCCTCGAAGTAGTGCGCGTGGACGCTGAACGCAATCTGTTGTTGGTCAAGGGCGCTGTTCCTGGCGCTACTGGCGGCAACTTGGTTGTACGTCCAGCAGCCAAGGCTCGCGGTTAAGGGGAAGCTGACATGCAATTAAATGTAAATGACGCTCAAGCGATCGAAGTTTCCGAACTGACATTTGGCGGCGAATTCAACGAGACGCTGGTTCACCAAGCAGTCGTGGCCTACATGGCCGGCGGCCGTCAAGGTAGCAAGCAGCAAAAGACCCGTTCCGACGTTCGTGGTGGCGGTAAGCGTCCATGGCGTCAGAAAGGTACTGGCCGTGCTCGTGCCGGTACTATCCGTAGCCCAATCTGGCGTGGCGGCGGTACCACTTTCGCAGCTCGTCCTCAGGATCACTCCCAGAAGCTGAACAAGAAGATGTATCGCGCAGCAATGCGTTCCATCCTTGCTGAGCTGGTGCGTACTGATCGTCTGGTCGTGGTTCAGGATTTCGCCGTTGAAACGCCGAAAACCAAAGACCTGCTGGGCAAGCTGAACAACATGAGCCTGACCGACGTTCTGATCGTGTCGGACGCTGTTGATCAGAACCTGTACCTGGCTGCTCGTAACCTGCCACACGTAGATGTACGTGACGTGCAAGGTTCCGATCCAGTTAGTCTGATCGCATACGACAAGGTGTTGATCACCGTGTCGGCCGTGAAGAAATTCGAGGAGCTGCTGGGATGAACCAGGAACGCGTATTTAAAGTTCTGCTTGGCCCGCACGTTTCCGAGAAGGCTACGGTTCTGGCAGACAAGAAAGGCCAGTTCGTTTTCAAGGTTGCTACTGATGCAACCAAGCTGGAAATCAAGAAGGCCGTCGAAAGCCTGTTCAGCGTGAAAGTAGAGCGTGTTACTACCCTGAATGTTCTGGGTAAGAGCAAGCGCACTGCTCGCGGTCTGGGCAAGCGTAATGACTGGAAGAAGGCAGTTATCTCCCTTCAGCCAGGCCAAGATCTCGATTTCAGCAGCAGTGCTGAGTAAGGAAGGGGTGCATCATGGCAATCGTTAAATGCAAACCGACTTCCCCTGGCCGCCGTCATGTGGTCAAGGTGGTCAACCAGGAGCTGCATAAAGGCGCTCCTCACGCACCGCTGCTCGAGAAGAAATCGAAGTCTGGTGGTCGTAACAACAATGGTCGTATTACCACTCGTCACATCGGTGGTGGCCATAAGCAGCATTATCGTCTGGTCGATTTCCGTCGCAACGACAAAGATGGCATTCCAGCCACTGTCGAGCGTATCGAATACGATCCAAACCGTACTGCTCACATTGCTCTTATGTTGTACGCAGACGGCGAACGCCGTTACATCATCGCCCCTAAAGGCGTGAACGCTGGCGACCAGCTGATTTCGGGTGCTTTGGCTCCGATCAAGCCAGGTAACCAGTTGCAACTGCGCAGCATTCCAGTTGGTAGTACCGTACACGGCATCGAATTGAAGCCAGGTAAAGGCGCGCAAATCGCTCGTTCCGCTGGTGCTTCGGCTCAGCTGATCGCTCGTGAAGGTGTCTACGTGACCCTGCGTCTGCGTTCTGGTGAGATGCGTAAAGTGCTGGCTGAATGCCGCGCGACCCTGGGTGAAGTCTCGAACTCCGAGCACAGCCTGCGTTCGCTGGGTAAAGCTGGTGCCAAACGCTGGCGTGGCGTTCGCCCAACCGTTCGTGGTGTTGCCATGAACCCGGTTGACCACCCACATGGTGGTGGTGAAGGTCGTACCTCTGGTGGTCGTCATCCGGTATCGCCATGGGGCTTCCCGACTAAGGGCGCGAAGACTCGTGGTAATAAGCGTACCGACAAAATGATCGTCCGTCGTCGCAAGTAAATAGAGGGATACGACAGTGCCACGTTCTCTGAAAAAAGGTCCTTTTATCGATCTTCACCTACTGAAGAAGATCGAAGTGGCGGCGGAAAAGAATGATCGCAAACCGGTGAAAACCTGGTCGCGTCGTTCGATGATCCTGCCACAAATGGTCGGTCTGACCATCGCTGTACACAACGGTCGTCTCCACGTCCCAGTTCTCGTTAACGAAGACATGGTCGGCCACAAACTGGGCGAGTTTGCCGGTACCCGCACTTACCGTGGGCACGTGGCAGACAAGAAAGCCAAGCGTTAAGGGGTTAGGAAATGGAAGTAGCCGCTAAGTTGTCGGGCGCTCGAATCTCCGCCCAGAAAGCCCGCTTGGTCGCCGACCAGATCCGCGGGAAGAAGGTGGGCGAAGCGCTCAACCTGTTGGCTTTCAGCAGTAAGAAAGCCGCCGAGATCATGAAGAAAGTGCTGGAGTCGGCCGTAGCCAACGCCGAGCATAACGAAGGCGCAGACGTTGATGACCTTAAAGTCAGCACCGTTTTCGTCAACGAAGGGCGTTCGCTGAAGCGAATCATGCCACGTGCCAAAGGCCGTGCTGATCGCATCGTCAAGCGGTCTTGCCATATCACTGTCAAGGTTGCTGACAAGTAACGGAGTCGAAGAGATGGGTCAGAAAGTACATCCCATTGGCATTCGCCTGGGAATCGTCAAGGAGCACACCTCCGTCTGGTACGCAGACGGTCGGACTTATGCGGACTATTTGTTCGCTGATCTGAAGGTGCGTGAGTATCTCCAAGACAAACTAAAAAGCGCGTCCGTAAGCCGTATCGATATCCATCGTCCGGCCCAAACAGCACGTATCACCATCCACACCGCTCGTCCAGGTATCGTTATCGGGAAGAAAGGTGAAGATGTTGAGAAACTGCGTCAGGACCTGACCAAGCAAATGGGTGTGCCTGTGCACATCAATATCGAAGAAATCCGCAAGCCGGAGCTCGACGGTATGTTGGTTGCGCAGAGCGTAGCTCAGCAGCTGGAGCGTCGCGTAATGTTCCGTCGCGCTATGAAGCGCGCTGTACAGAACGCCATGCGCATTGGTGCCAAAGGCATCAAAATCCAAGTGAGCGGTCGTCTCGGCGGTGCTGAAATCGCACGTACTGAATGGTATCGCGAAGGTCGTGTGCCACTGCACACCCTGCGTGCCGACATCGACTATGCCAACTACGAAGCTCACACCACTTATGGTGTGATCGGTGTAAAGGTTTGGATCTTCAAAGGCGAAGTAATTGGTGGTCGCCAAGAAGAACTGAAACCACAAGCACCAGCGCCTCGTAAAAAAGCTGCTAAGTAAGGGGTACGCCAAATGTTGCAACCAAAGCGTACGAAGTTCCGCAAGCAGATGACTGGCCACAACCGTGGCTTGGCTCAGCGCGGTAGCAAAGTCAGCTTCGGCGAATATGCGCTGAAGTCTGTAGCTCGTGGTCGTCTCACCGCTCGTCAGATCGAGTCAGCGCGTCGTGCACTGACCCGTCACGTTAAGCGTGGCGGCAAGATCTGGATCCGTGTATTCCCGGACAAGCCTATTTCCAAAAAACCACTCGAAGTTCGGATGGGTAAAGGTAAAGGTAGCGTGGAATACTGGGTTGCCCAGATTCAGCCAGGCAAAGTCCTGTATGAAATCGAGGGTGTTTCTGAAGAGCTGGCGCGTGAGGCATTTGCCCTGGCTGCTGCAAAGCTGCCGCTCGCCACTGCCTTCGTTAAACGGACGGTGATGTGATGAAAGCGAACGAACTTCGTGAAAAAGACGCGCCGCAGCTTAACGAGCAACTGCTCGGCCTGCTGCGCGACCAGTTCAATCTGCGCATGCAGAAAGCAACTGGCCAGTTGGGGCAGTCTCACCTGCTCCGGCAAGTTAAGCGTGACATCGCTCGCGTGAAGACTGTGCTCAAACAGCAGGCAGGTAAGTAATCATGGCTGAAGCCGAAAAAACCGTCCGTACGCTGACTGGCCGTGTTGTCAGCGACAAAATGGACAAGACCATCACCGTTCTGATCGAGCGTCGCGTAAAGCACCCGATCTACGGTAAATACGTTAAGCGTTCGACTAAGCTGCACGCGCACGACGAAACCAATCAGTGCCACATCGGCGACAAAGTCACTATTCGTGAAACTCGTCCTTTGGCCAAGACCAAGTCTTGGGCGCTGGTTGATGTTCTCGAACGCGCTGTGGAAGTCTAAGGACTAGGGGTCGGAGAAATTATATGATTCAGACTCAATCCATGCTCGATGTGGCCGATAACAGCGGCGCACGCCGCGTTATGTGCATCAAGGTGCTGGGTGGCTCCCATCGTCGTTACGCTGGTATCGGTGACATCATCAAAGTTACCGTGAAGGAAGCAATTCCTCGCGGTAAAGTGAAAAAAGGCCAAGTGATGACTGCTGTTGTAGTCCGCACTCGTCACGGCGTACGTCGTGCTGATGGCTCCATTATCCGCTTTGATGGCAACGCTGCTGTTCTTCTGAACAACAAGCAAGAGCCGATCGGCACCCGTATCTTTGGGCCAGTGACCCGTGAACTTCGTACTGAGAAGTTCATGAAGATCGTCTCGCTCGCCCCAGAAGTGCTGTAAGGAGATCCGACATGCAAAAGATTCGTCGTGACGACGAGATCATCGTGATCGCCGGCAAAGACAAAGGTAAGCGCGGTAAGGTGCTTAAGGTTCTCGCTAATAACCGTCTGGTTATCGGCGGTCTGAACCTGGTTAAGCGTCATACCAAGCCTAACCCGATGTCGGGCGTACAAGGCGGTATCGTCGAAAAAGAAGCTCCACTGGACGCTTCTAACGTCGCCATTTTCAACGGCGAAACCAACAAGGCAGATCGCGTTGGTTTCAAAGTAGAAGACGGCAAGAAAATTCGTGTCTTCAAGTCGACCCAAAAAGCGGTTGATGCTTGAACACTGCTAGGTAGATGAGACCATGGCACGACTAAAAGAGATTTACTGGAAAGAAATCGCACCGAAGCTTAAGGAAGAACTTAAGCTTTCGAACGTGATGGAAGTTCCACGCGTTACAAAGATCACCCTGAACATGGGTCTGGGCGAAGCAGTCGGTGACAAAAAAGTCATCGAGCACGCTGTTGCCGACCTGGAAAAGATCACCGGTCAGAAAGTCGTTGTGACTTACGCTCGGAAATCCATCGCTGGCTTTAAAGTCCGTGAAGGTTGGCCGATCGGCGTCAAAGTGACCCTGCGCCGTGAGCGTATGTACGAATTCCTGGATCGTCTGCTGTCGATCTCCCTGCCTCGGGTCCGCGACTTCCGCGGCCTGAATGCCAAGTCCTTCGATGGTCGTGGTAACTACAGCATGGGCGTTAAAGAGCAGATCATCTTCCCGGAAATCGACTACGACAAGATCGATGCTCTCCGCGGTCTGGACATTACCCTGACCACCACTGCCAAGAACGATGATGAAGGTCGCGCCCTGTTGCGTGCTTTCAAATTCCCGTTCCGCAACTGATTGGAGTAGGAAAATGGCCAAGATGAGCATGAAAAACCGCGAGCTGAAGCGTCAGCTCACGGTTGCCAAGTACGCCAAAAAGCGTGCAGCACTGAAAGCTATCATCGTTGATCTGAACGCAAGTCCAGAAGCGCGTTGGGAAGCTACAGTAGCTCTGCAGAAGCAGCCACGTGACGCAAGCGCTTCGCGCATGCGTAACCGCTGCCGCCTGACCGGTCGTCCACACGGCGTTTACCGCAAGTTCGGCCTCGGCCGTAACAAACTGCGTGAAGCTGCAATGCGTGGTGACGTACCTGGTCTGGTTAAAGCCAGCTGGTAAGCAATATCGAAGTCCCGGTGTCCAGGAGCGCGAGTTCCTGACCACCGGTGACCTTGAACTTGAATCAAGCCCCTTTTGGGGCTTGATTCATTTGTGGGGTGTGTCTAGAATACCCGGCTCGCCTGAGCCCGTGCTTTTTTCGCATGGAGTTTCTCGGCGAAGGTAGTAGCCGCAAGGCTTATTTTTTTGTATTAGGAGCGTCTAGCCCATGAGTATGCAGGACCCGTTAGCGGACATGCTAACTCGAATCCGTAATGCCCAGATGGCTGAAAAGTCCGTCGTAAGCATGCCTTCTTCCACGTTGAAGGTGGCTGTAGCTAAAGTCCTGAAGGACGAAGGTTACATCGCGGGTTATCAGATCAGCAGCGAAACAAAACCACTGCTGTCTATCGAGCTGAAATATTTCGAAGGCCGTCCGGTCATCGAAGAAGTGAAGCGCGTTAGCCGTCCAGGCCTGCGTCAGTACAAGTCCGTCGATGATCTGCCAAAAGTTCGTGGCGGTCTCGGTGTGTCTATCGTCTCCACCAACAAAGGTGTGATGACGGATCGTGCTGCGCGCGCTGCCGGTGTCGGCGGCGAAGTTCTTTGCACTGTGTTCTAAGGGGGGATAAGCATGTCACGCGTCGCTAAGAACCCCGTTAAGCTGCCAGCCGGTGTCGAAGTCAAATTCGCAGGCCAACAGCTTTCGGTGAAGGGTGCCAAGGGCACTCTCGAACTGAACATCCATTCGTCCGTTGAGATCGTTGAAGAAGCTGGTGAGCTGCGTTTCGCTGCTCGCAATGGCGATCAACAAACTCGCGCAATGGCTGGTACCACTCGTGCGTTGGTAAACAACATGGTCCAAGGCGTAAGCCAAGGCTTCGAGCGCAAGCTCCAGCTGGTCGGTGTTGGTTACAAAGCGCAAGCAAAAGGCACAGTGCTGAATCTGGCTCTTGGCTTCTCGCACCCAGTGGATTATGAACTGCCGGAAGGCATCACCGCTGAGACTCCTAGCCAGACCGATATCCTGATCAAGGGCATCGATAAGCAGCTGGTAGGTCAAGTGGCCGCCGAGATCCGCGACTTCCGTCCACCAGAGCCGTACAAAGGCAAAGGTGTGCGCTACGCGGACGAAGTCGTCCGTCGTAAAGAAGCCAAGAAGAAGTAGGGCATAGCAAATGACCGACAAAAAAGTTACTCGACTGCGTCGCGCTCGCAAAGCACGCCTGAAAATGCACGAACTCGAAGTCGTGCGTCTCTGCGTGTTCCGCTCGTCGCAGCACATCTACGCCCAGGTCATTTCGGCCGACGGCAACAAAGTCCTGGCAAGTGCCTCGACTTTGGATAAAGAACTGCGTGATGGCGCCACTGGCAACATCGACGCGGCCACTAAGGTTGGCCAGCTGGTCGCTACGCGTGCTAAAGCCGCTGGCGTCTCGCAGGTGGCTTTCGACCGCTCTGGCTTCAAGTATCACGGCCGCGTCAAGGCGCTGGCTGATGCTGCTCGTGAAGCTGGGCTGGAGTTCTAAGTTATGTCAAATAACGACCAAAAGCGCGACGAAGGCTACATCGAGAAGCTGGTTCAAGTTAACCGCGTAGCCAAAACCGTTAAAGGCGGCCGTATCTTCACTTTCACCGCGTTGACCGTGGTTGGTGATGGTAAAGGGCGTGTTGGCTTCGGCCGTGGCAAGTCGCGTGAAGTGCCTGCTGCGATCCAGAAGGCAATGGAAGCTGCTCGCCGCAACATGATCCAAGTTGATCTGAACGGCACCACTCTGCAGTACGCGATGAAGTCCGCTCACGGCGCTTCGAAGGTGTACATGCAGCCTGCTTCTGAAGGTACCGGTATCATCGCTGGCGGCGCTATGCGTGCTGTCCTCGAAGTTGCTGGCGTTCAGAACGTTCTGGCCAAGTGCTACGGCTCGACTAACCCGGTAAACGTGGTTCACGCCACTTTCAAAGGTTTGAAAGCTATGCAGTCTCCTGAATCCATTGCCGCCAAGCGTGGCAAAAGCGTCAAGGAGATCTTCTGATCATGGCTACCGTTAAAGTTACGCTGATCAAAAGCATGACCGGCCGCATCCCTAACCACAAATTGTGCGTTAAGGGTCTGGGTCTGCGTCGCATCGGTCACACTGTAGAAGTACTTGATACTCCCGAGAACCGCGGGATGATCAACAAGGCTTACTACATGCTGCGTGTCGAGGGTTAATCGATGAAACTCAATGATCTGAGTCCAGCGCCGGGTTCCCGTCGCGAAAAGCATCGTCCGGGCCGTGGTATCGGTAGTGGTTTGGGCAAGACCGGTGGCCGTGGCCACAAAGGTCAGTCCTCCCGCTCCGGTGGCACCATTGCTCCAGGCTTTGAAGGCGGTCAACAGCCGCTGCATCGTCGCCTGCCGAAGTTCGGTTTCGTTTCCCTGAAAGCCATGGATCGCGCAGAAGTGCGTTTGTCCGAGCTGGCTAAAGTGGAAGGCGACATCGTCACCGTGCAGTCCCTGAAAGATGCCAACGTGATCAACGTCAACGTTCAGCGTGTGAAAATCATGCTGTCCGGCGAAGTTACTCGCGCTGTCACCATCGGAAAGGGAATCGGCGCCACCAAAGGTGCGCGTGCGGCTATCGAAGCAGCTGGCGGCAAGTTCGAGGAATAAATGGCTAAGCAAGGTGCTCTCTCTGCGCTCGGCAAAGGCGGTATGTCTGAACTCTGGGCTCGTCTGCGTTTTCTATTCTTGGCGATTATCGTCTACCGAATAGGCGCACACATCCCGGTTCCAGGTATCAACCCGGACCGACTCGCGGACCTGTTTCGACAGAATGAGGGGACCATTCTTAGCTTGTTCAACATGTTTTCCGGCGGCGCGCTGGAACGGATGAGCATCTTTGCACTGGGGATCATGCCGTACATTTCGGCATCGATCATCATGCAGCTGATGACCGCCGTCAGCCCGCAGTTGGAACAGTTGAAGAAGGAAGGTGAAGCTGGGCGTCGCAAGATCGCTCAGTACACCCGCTACGGCACTGTCGTCCTCGCTCTCGTTCAGGCAATTGGCATGTCCATTGGTCTGGCAGGGCAGGGCGTTGCGTTCACTGGTGACTTTGGCTTCCATTTCGTCGCGGTATCCACGTTTGTGGCTGGTGCGATGTTCATGATGTGGCTGGGTGAGCAGATTACTGAGCGTGGTGTTGGCAACGGTATCTCGATGTTGATTTTCGCAGGTATCGTCGCCGGTCTTCCGAGAGCAATCGGGCAGTCTTTCGAGTCTGCACGTCAGGGTGACATCAACATTTTCGCCCTGGTTGCCATCGGTTTGCTGGCAGTAGCGATTATCGGTTTCGTGGTGTTCATTGAGCGTGGCCAGCGTCGTATTGCTGTTCACTACGCCAAGCGTCAGCAGGGCCGTAAGGTCTTTGCTGCGCAGACTAGCCACTTGCCGTTGAAGGTGAACATGGCCGGTGTTATTCCGGCCATTTTCGCGAGCAGCATTTTGCTGTTCCCGGCTTCGTTGGGTACCTGGTTCGGTCAGTCTGAAGGTATGGGCTGGCTGCAGGACATCTCGCAGTCGATCGCTCCTGGTCAGCCGTTGAATATTCTGCTGTTTAGTGCAGGGATTATTTTCTTCTGCTTCTTCTATACGGCGTTGATGTTCAATCCGAAAGACGTAGCGGAAAACCTGAAGAAGTCCGGTGCCTTTATTCCGGGCATCCGTCCGGGTGAGCAGTCTGCGCGCTACATTGATGGCGTTCTGACTCGTTTGACCCTGTTCGGTGCTCTATATATGACGGCCGTGTGCTTGTTGCCCCAGTTCCTGGTGGTTGCAGCAAACGTTCCGTTCTACCTTGGCGGGACCTCGTTGCTGATCGTCGTCGTGGTTGTGATGGACTTCATGTCCCAAGTACAATCGCACCTCGTTTCGCACCAGTACGAATCCCTGATGAAGAAAGCCAACCTGAAGGGTTACGGCAGCGGCATGTTGCGCTGAGTACCCATAAGGTTCGAGGAGTTGGTGATGAAAGTTCGTGCATCGGTGAAAAAGCTGTGCCGTAACTGCAAAATTATTCGCCGCGAAGGTGTTGTTCGAGTAATTTGCAGCGCGGAACCGCGTCACAAACAGCGCCAAGGCTGAGTGTGATTGTGCTTCAAGCCCGGCAGCTAGTGCGCTGCCGGGTTGATTATTTGTTATTACAGCGATATTATCTCGCGCCCTATTTCTTGGCTTCCGGGGCGTAGGTAGCTGTCAATTGGAGTCCCACTGAATGGCCCGTATTGCAGGCGTTAACATTCCAGATAACAAGCATACTGTTATCTCGCTGACCTACATCTATGGTGTTGGTCGCACTACTGCACAGAAAATTTGTGCAGTGACTGGGGTAAACCCAGCCGCAAAGATCAAAGATCTGAGCGACGAGCAGATTGAACAGCTGCGTGGCGAAGTGGCGAAGTTCACCACTGAAGGTGACCTGCGTCGCGAAATCAACATGAAAATCAAGCGTTTGATGGACCTCGGTTGCTATCGCGGTCTGCGTCATCGTCGTGGTCTTCCAGTGCGCGGTCAGCGTACCAAGACTAACGCGCGTACCCGTAAAGGTCCGCGTAAGCCGATCCGCAAGTAATCGCCCCAGCGAATCGACAGGAAATTAATCATGGCTAAACCTGCTGCTCGTCCTCGTAAAAAAGTTAAAAAGACAGTGGTTGATGGCATTGCCCACATCCATGCTTCTTTTAACAACACAATCGTGACCATCACCGACCGTCAAGGCAACGCTCTTTCCTGGGCTACCTCCGGTGGTTCGGGTTTCCGCGGTTCCCGCAAGTCCACCCCGTTCGCTGCTCAAGTAGCTGCTGAACGTGCTGGTCAAGCTGCGCTGGAATACGGCCTGAAAAACCTCGACGTTAACGTCAAAGGTCCAGGCCCAGGTCGTGAATCCGCAGTCCGCGCTTTGAACGGCTGTGGCTACAAGATCGCCAGCATCACCGACGTGACGCCAATCCCGCACAACGGGTGCCGTCCGCCGAAGAAGCGCCGCGTGTAATCCAGGAGATTGTAAAGAATGGCTCGTTACATTGGTCCAAAATGCAAACTCGCTCGTCGCGAAGGCACCGATCTCTTTCTGAAGAGCGGCGTGCGCGCGATCGAATCGAAGTGCAACATCGAAGCAGCACCTGGTATCCACGGCCAACGCCGCGGTCGCCAGTCCGATTACGGCACCCAACTGCGTGAAAAGCAGAAGGTCCGTCGTATCTACGGCGTTCTCGAGCGTCAATTCAGCGGCTACTACAAAGAAGCTGCTGGCAAGAAAGGTGCAACCGGTGAAAACCTGCTGCAACTGCTCGAATGCCGTCTGGACAACGTTGTATACCGTATGGGTTTTGGCTCTACTCGTGCCGAATCCCGTCAGCTGGTATCGCACAAGTCGATCAGCGTTAACGGTCAGACCGTAAACGTTCCGTCTTACCAGGTTCGTGCTGGTGACGTGGTCGCAGTTCGCGAGAAAGCAAAGAACCAACTTCGCATTGTCCAAGCTCTCGATCTGTGTGCCCAACGTGGCCGCGTAGAATGGGTAGAAGTAGACACTGAGAAGAAGTCGGGCGTTTTCAAGAACGTTCCTGCTCGCAGTGATCTGTCCGCCGACATCAACGAAAGCCTGATTGTCGAGCTCTACTCCAAGTAAGGGCTAGAAAATAGGTGCATCCATGCAGATTTCGGTAAATGAGTTCCTGACACCCCGCCATATTGATGTGCAGGTTGTCAGTCCAACCCGCGCCAAGATCACTCTCGAGCCTCTCGAGCGTGGTTTCGGCCACACCCTGGGCAACGCGCTGCGCCGCATCCTGTTGTCCTCAATGCCCGGCTGTGCAGTAGTCGAGGCCGAGATTGACGGTGTACTCCATGAGTACAGCGCCATCGAAGGCGTACAGGAAGACGTAATTGAAATCCTGTTGAACCTTAAAGGTCTGGCTATCAAGCTGCACGGTCGTGACGAAGTTACGCTGACCTTGTCGAAGAAGGGTTCGGGGGTGGTTACCGCTGCCGATATTCAGCTGGATCATGATGTCGAGATCGTTAACCCCGATCACGTAATCGCTAACCTGGCGTCTAACGGCGCCCTGAACATGAAGCTCACCGTAGCTCGTGGTCGTGGTTATGAACCGGCAGACTCGCGTCAGAGCGATGAAGACGAAAGCCGCAGCATCGGTCGCTTGCAGCTTGACTCTTCGTTCAGCCCGGTTCGCCGTATCGCATACGTGGTGGAAAACGCCCGTGTCGAACAGCGTACTAACCTGGACAAGCTGGTTATTGATCTGGAAACCAACGGTACCCTGGATCCTGAAGAGGCTATCCGTCGTGCTGCAACCATTCTGCAACAGCAGTTGGCTGCGTTCGTCGACCTCAAAGGTGACAGTGAGCCAGTGGTTGTCGAGCAGGAAGACGAGATCGATCCGATCCTGCTTCGCCCGGTTGACGATCTGGAACTGACTGTACGTTCGGCTAACTGCCTTAAGGCGGAAAACATCTACTACATCGGTGACCTGATTCAGCGTACCGAAGTAGAGCTGTTGAAGACTCCGAACCTTGGCAAGAAATCCTTGACTGAAATCAAGGACGTTCTAGCCTCCCGCGGTCTGTCCCTCGGCATGCGCCTCGACAACTGGCCGCCTGCAAGTCTTAAGAAGGACGACAAGGCGACTGCCTGATCGTCGTAATCACCGAACGTAGTGTTTGGTAAGGAATGAACCATGCGTCATCGTAAAAGTGGTCGTCACCTGAGCCGCACCAGCTCGCACCGCAAGGCCATGTTTCAAAACATGGCGGTGTCGCTGTTCGAGCACGAGCTGATCAAAACTACACTGCCAAAAGCCAAAGAACTGCGCCGCGTTGCTGAGCCGCTGATCACTTTGGCCAAGACAGACAGCCTGGCTAACCGCCGTCTGGCTTTCGACCGTACTCGTTCGAAAGCTATCGTTGGTAAGCTCTTCAACGACCTGGGCAAGCGTTACGCTACCCGTGAGGGTGGCTACCTGCGCATCCTCAAGTGCGGTTTCCGCGCTGGCGACAACGCGCCTATGGCGTACGTCGAGTTGGTTGATCGTGCTGTCGGCGGTGAAGCTGTATCCGCTGAGTAAGACGTCAGTCTGAAACAAGAAACCGGGCCTAGTGCCCGGTTTTTTGTGCCTGTAAGAAACGCGCTGTACGTACAAGCTTCAAACCTTTTTCGGTATGCACTATATGCGTGGGGTTGATCATTAGAAATTTTCTATTGATGTCTGCAAGTTAATGAATTTGTAGCTGTCATTTGGATGATCAATACTTCCCGCCAAGCCGATTCGCCGGCAGTTCAAGACTGACAGAGGAAGAAGATCGCATGAGCCAGAATAAAACGCTTACGACCGCCAGTGGCGCTCCTGTCGCCGACAACCAGAATTCCCGTTCCGCCGGCCCCCGTGGCCCTTTACTGCTCGATGATTTCCACCTGATCGAGAAGCTTGCGCACTTCAACCGTGAAAACATCCCTGAGCGTCGAGTACACGCCAAAGGCTCGGGTGCTTACGGTACGTTCACTGTGACTCGAGATATCACTCAGTACACCAGCGCCAAGCTGTTTGAGTCCGTCGGCAAACAAACCCCGACATTCTTGCGTTTCTCTACCGTAGGTGGCGAACGCGGTTCGGCCGACACCGAACGTGATCCCCGCGGTTTTGCCCTGAAGTTCTACACCGAGGAAGGCAACTGGGACATCGTCGGTAACAACACGCCGGTGTTTTTCATTCGTGATCCGCTGAAATTCCCTGACTTTATCCATACCCAGAAGCGCCTGCCGCAAAGCAATCTGAAAAGCGCGCAGGCGATGTGGGATTTCTGGTCGCATTCGCCCGAGGCGCTGCACCAAGTCACCATTTTGTTTTCGGATCGCGGCATTCCCGACGGTTATCGCCATATGCACGGCTTCGGTAGCCACACCTACAGCTTGATCAGCGCCAATGGCGAGCGTCACTGGGTGAAGTGGCACTACAAAACCAGGCAAGGGATCAAGAACCTCGCGCCGGCAGAAGCGGCGCGCCTGGCGGGTACCGACCCGGATTACGCACAACGTGATCTGTTCGGCGCTATTGAGCGCGGTGACTTCCCGAAATGGAGTGTCAACATTCAGATCATGACCGAAGCCCAAGCCGCGGCTCATTACGAGAACCCGTTTGACGTGACCAAAACCTGGTCGCAGAAAGAGTTCCCACTGATCGAAGTGGGCGAATTGGAGCTCAACCGTAATCCGCTGAATTACTTCGCTGAAGTCGAGCAAGCGGCGTTCGGTCCGAGCAACATGGTCCCGGGTGTTGGTCTGTCGCCTGACCGCATGCTGCAAGGTCGCGTGTTCGCTTACGCTGACGCTCACCGCTACCGTGTGGGGACCAACCACCAGCAACTGCCGGTGAACGCGCCTCGCAGCCCAGTCAACACTTACCAGCGCGACGGCTCCATGGCGTTTGGCGCCAATGGCGGCGCAGCGCCAAACTACGAGCCGAACAGCTACGTAGAATCACCGAAACAGGCACCGCGCTACACGGAACCTGCCTTGGCCTTGAGTGGTGCGGCTGATCGTTACGATCATCGTGAAGACACCGATTACTACAGCCACGCCGGTGCGTTGTTCCGCTTGATGAGCGATGAGCAGAAAACTCTGCTGATCAACAACATTGCTGGCGCAATGGCTGGTGTTTCCAGCGATGTGGTTGATCGCCAATTGCAGCATTTCTTCAAGGCCGACCCGGCGTATGGAGAAGCAATCGCAAAGGCGCTCAACGTACAGCTTAACTAAGTCTAAACGATAAGCAGAACCGCCCTCATTTGGGCGGTTTTTGCGTTATTTAAACTGGTTTTCTCAGAATATCTTCGCTTTTGTGGCGTAGGGCGAGTGACCTTCCGGTCAGGTTGGTTCAAACTACAGACTTTCAAGCAGGGAGATGTAGGGCGATGCAAGGTCACCCAGACGTAATCGATTACCTCAACACGTTGCTGACAGGCGAACTGGCCGCGCGTGATCAATATTTCGTGCACTCGCGGATGTATGAGGACTGGGGTTTCACCAAGCTCTACGAACGAATCAACCATGAGATGGAAGAAGAAGCAGGGCACGCTGATGCGCTGATGCGCCGGATCCTGATGCTTGAAGGCACGCCACGCATGCGTGCGGACGATCTCGATGTTGGCACCACGGTGCCAGAGATGCTCGCCGCTGACCTGCGACTGGAATACAAAGTTCGCGCAGCTCTCTGCAAAGGCATCGAGCTTTGCGAGCTGCACAAGGATTACGTCAGCCGCGAGATCCTGCGCATTCAGCTGGCCGATACCGAAGAAGATCACACCTACTGGCTCGAGAAGCAGTTGGGTCTGATCAAACTGATTGGTCTGGAAAATTACCTGCAATCGCAGTTCTGATGCTGTTGTAGGAGCGAGGCTTGCCCGCGAAGGGATCGCCGCGGTGCATCAGCCAGACCGAGGTGAGGCCTTCGCGGGCAAGCCTCGTTCCTACAGAAGCGTACAAAAAAGCCCCTGTCACTGTTGAAAGTGACAGGGGCTTTTTCATGGGGCAAGGTCAGGCCCGATCACGCTCCAGCAGCGGTTTGAGATAGAAGCCGGTGTGAGACTGACTCATCTCGGCGACTTCTTCCGGTGTACCGACGGCAATGATCTGTCCGCCTTTGGAACCACCTTCCGGCCCCAGGTCCACCAACCAGTCGGCGGTCTTGATCACATCCAGGTTGTGCTCGATCACTACCACGGTATTGCCGTGGTCGCGCAGACGATGCAACACGTCGAGCAGTTGCTGGATATCCGCAAAGTGCAGGCCCGTGGTCGGCTCATCGAGGATGTAAAGCGTCTTGCCGGTATCGCGCTTGGACAGCTCGCGAGACAGTTTCACCCGCTGGGCTTCACCGCCGGACAGCGTCGTCGCCGATTGCCCCAGCTTGATGTAGGAAAGACCTACGTCCATCAAGGTCTGAAGCTTGCGCGCCAAAGCTGGAACTGCATCGAAGAACACCCGCGCCTCCTCGATGGTCATCTCGAGGGTTTCGTGGATGCTCTTGCCCTTGTACTTGATCTCCAGGGTTTCGCGGTTGTAGCGCTTGCTCTTGCAGACGTCGCACGGGACATAGATGTCCGGCAGGAAGTGCATTTCTACCTTGATCAGGCCATCGCCCTGGCAGGCTTCGCAGCGCCCGCCCTTCACGTTGAAGGAGAAACGCCCCGGCCCGTAACCACGGGAGCGGGATTCCGGCACACCGGCGAACAATTCGCGAATCGGCGTGAACAGTCCGGTATAGGTCGCCGGGTTGGAGCGAGGCGTGCGACCGATCGGGCTCTGGTCAATGTCGACGACTTTATCGAGATGCTCCAGACCTTTGATGCTCTCGTGAGCAGCCGCTTCCAGGGTCGTTGCCCCATTGAGTGCAGTAGCGCTCAAAGGAAACAGTGTGTTGTTGATCAGCGTCGATTTGCCCGAACCGGAGACACCGGTCACGCAGGTCAGCAGACCGATCGGGATCTCCAGGTCAACGTTGCGCAAATTGTTGCCGCGAGCGCCTTTGAGGGCCAGCGACAACTTCTTGTTACGCGGAGTGCGTTGAGCTGGAACTGCGATTTTTACACGGCCCGACAGGTATTTGCCGGTCAGCGAATCAGGGTGAGCCATGACCTCGGCCGGCGTCCCTTCAGCGACGATATGCCCACCGTGCACACCCGCGCCCGGGCCGATATCCACCACATAATCGGCCAGACGAATCGCGTCTTCGTCGTGCTCGACCACGATCACCGTGTTGCCGATATCGCGCAGATGCTTGAGGGTGCCCAGCAACCGGTCGTTATCGCGCTGGTGCAGACCGATCGATGGCTCATCGAGGATGTACAGAACCCCCACCAAACCGGCGCCAATCTGACTGGCCAGACGAATTCGCTGGGCTTCGCCGCCGGACAGCGTATCGGCACTGCGATCCAGGGACAGGTAGTCCAGGCCAACGTTGACCAGAAACTGCAGCCGCTCACGGATTTCCTTGAGAATCTTGTCGGCGATCTCGCCGCGGCGGCCGGTCAGTTTCAGCACGCCAAAATATTCACAGGCGTCGCCAATCGGCAGATTGGTTACCGCGGGCAATGTCTTCTCGCCAACCCACACGTGCCGCGCCTCGCGACGCAGACGGGTGCCGCGGCAATCCGGGCAGGGTTGGGTGCTGAGGAACTTGGCCAGTTCTTCACGGACCGAAGCCGATTCGGTTTCGCGGTAGCGGCGTTCCAGGTTCGGCACGATGCCTTCGAACGGGTGCGAACGTTTGACGATGTCGCCACGGTCGTTCAGGTATTTGAAGTCGACGTTCTGCGAGCCACTGCCGTGCAGGATGAATTTCTGCTGATCGGCCGGCAGGTCATTGAACGGCACTTCAAGGCTGAATTTGTAGTGCGAGGCCAGCGACCCGAGCATCTGGAAGTAATAGACGTTGCGCCTGTCCCAGCCGCGAATAGCGCCTTCGGCCAGCGTCAGTTCACCGTTCACCAGTCGTTTGGTGTCGAAGAACTGTTTAACCCCCAGACCATCGCAGGTCGGGCAGGCGCCGGCCGGATTGTTGAAGGAAAACAGCTTGGGCTCCAGCTCGCTGATGGCGTGGCCGCAGATCGGACAGGCGAAGCGCGCAGAGAAGATGATTTCTTCGCCGGGCTCGTCATCCATTGGCGCCACAAGAGCGATACCGTCCGCCAGTTTCAGCGCGGTCTCGAACGATTCGGCCAAGCGCTGTTGCAGGTCGGCGCGGACCTTGAAGCGGTCGACCACGACATCGATCGAGTGCTTCTTCTGTTTATCCAGCTTCGGCAACTCGTCCAGCTCGCAGAGCCTGCCGTTGACGCGGGCCCGCACAAAACCCTGAGCGCGCAGTTCTTCGAAGACCGAGAGGTGCTCGCCTTTACGCTCGCGGATCACCGGCGCTAACAGCATAAGCTTGCTGCCCTCCGGTTGTGCCAGCACCAGGTCGACCATCTGGCTGACGGTCTGGGCTTCCAGCGGAATGTCGTGATCCGGGCAGCGCGGAATACCGACGCGAGCGTAGAGCAGGCGCAGGTAGTCGTAGATTTCGGTAATGGTGCCGACCGTCGAGCGCGGGTTGTGCGAGGTCGACTTCTGTTCGATGGAGATCGCTGGCGACAGACCTTCAATGGTGTCGACGTCAGGTTTTTCCATCATCGACAGGAACTGCCGGGCGTAAGCCGACAGCGATTCGACATAACGGCGCTGGCCTTCGGCATACAACGTGTCGAAGGCCAGGGACGACTTGCCGGATCCGGACAGGCCGGTGATGACGATCAGCTTGTCCCGTGGCAGGGTCAGGTCGATGTTCTTCAGGTTGTGGGTTCGGGCCCCACGAATCAGGATCTTGTCCAAAGTGGCCTCGCTCGGCGGGCGTCGAAAACGTAGGAGTATACGGCCAAATACTGGATGGATGCACACTATCAAATGAGGGGCGCGCAGCCTTGCATGAAGACTGCGTCATCTGTGCGCGTCATAGCGTCGCGATATACCCCGTCAATCGATGGGACTGGTAGAATCGCCGCCGGTTCACATGAGGTTTTTCCATGCACGATCCCCACAGCGAACGCATGAGTGGCAGTGAGACCCGCGCAGCAAGCGGTCTGGCCCTGGTGTTCGCCTTCCGTATGCTTGGCATGTTCATGGTGTTGCCGGTTCTGGCGACCTATGGGATGGACCTGGCAGGAGCGACCCCGGCCCTTATCGGGTTGGCGATTGGCGCTTACGGCCTGACCCAGGCGATCTTTCAGATTCCTTTTGGCTTCATTTCCGACCGCATCGGTCGACGTCCAGTGATTTACCTGGGGCTGATCATCTTCGCCCTGGGGAGTGTGCTGGCGGCCAATGCCGATTCGATCTGGGGCGTCATTGCCGGACGCATCCTGCAAGGTGCCGGGGCGATTTCCGCGGCGGTCATGGCGTTGCTGTCAGACCTGACCCGCGAACAGCATCGGACCAAAGCCATGGCCATGATCGGCATGACGATTGGTCTGTCGTTCGCTGTCGCCATGGTTGTAGGACCATTGCTGACCCGTGTCTTCGGTCTGTCCGGGTTGTTCTTCGCCACCGGTGGCATGGCGCTGGTCGGCATCGTCATCGTGATGTTCATGGTGCCGCGCGCAACCGGGCCGTTGCAGCACCGCGAGTCCGGCGTCGCGCGACAGGCGCTGATACCGACGCTCAAGCACCCGGACCTGCTGCGCCTGGACCTGGGAATTTTTGTGTTGCACGCGATGTTGATGTCGAGCTTCGTTGCATTGCCCTTGGCTCTGGTCGAAAAAGCCGGGCTGCCCAAAGAGCAGCACTGGTGGGTGTACCTGACCGCGCTGCTGATTTCCTTCTTCGCCATGATCCCGTTCATTATCTACGGCGAGAAGCGACGCAAAATGAAACGAGTTTTGCTCGGTGCCGTCGTGACGCTGATGTTCACTGAGCTATTCTTCTGGCAGTTCGGCGATAGCTTGCGGGCTCTGGTAATCGGCACGGTGGTGTTCTTCACCGCGTTCAATCTGCTGGAAGCCTCTTTGCCATCGCTGATCAGCAAGGTTTCACCGGCAGGCGGCAAGGGCACGGCGATGGGGGTTTATTCCACCAGTCAGTTCCTCGGTTCGGCACTGGGCGGGATCCTCGGCGGCTGGCTATTCCAGCATGGCGGTTTGTCGGTTGTATTCCTCGGATGCGCCGGCCTGGCTGCCCTCTGGCTGGCCTTTGCTGTTACCATGCGCGAACCACCTTACGTCACGAGCCTGCGCTTGCCGTTGTCGCCCGAGGCGATCCGCGAAGCGGGTCTGGTCGAGCGCCTGAAGGCCGTCGTAGGGGTAACAGATGCAGTGATCGTCGCTGATGAAGCGGCGATTTACATCAAATTGGACACCGAACTATTGGATCGCACCACCCTTGAGCGCCTGGTGAACAACCCGGCCGGGGCAGCGTGCGTAGCCTAGGAGAACGTTATGGCCCGTGGGGTTAACAAAGTCATATTGGTCGGCACTTGCGGCCAGGATCCCGAAGTTCGCTACTTGCCTAACGGTAACGCCGTGACCAACCTGAGTCTGGCGACCAGCGAACAGTGGACCGACAAGCAAACCGGTCAGAAAGTCGAAAAGACCGAATGGCACCGTGTGTCGATGTTCGGCAAGGTTGCTGAAATTGCCGGCGAATACCTGCGTAAAGGTTCGCAGGTGTACATCGAAGGCAAGCTGCAGACCCGCGAGTGGGAAAAAGACGGTATCAAGCGTTACACCACTGAAATCGTGGTCGACATGCAAGGCACCATGCAACTGCTGGGCGGCCGTCCACAGCAGGGCGACCAACAAGGCGGGGGCAATAACTACCAGCAGTCCGCCCCGGCTCCACGCCAACAGGCGCCGCGTCCGCAGCAGTCGGCACCGCAACAGTCGCGCCCGGCTCCACAGCAGCAGGCCGCTCCTCAGCCGGCTCCGGATTTCGACAGCTTTGATGACGATATCCCGTTCTAAAAAGCAGCTATCCAGTCAGCAATAAAAAAAGCGAAGCCAGTGATCTGGCTTCGCTTTTTTTGTGGGCGTTGTTAACTGAATAAAGGGGTCACATTGGCCCGTGCCGAGTGCAGTTTCTTGTAGCTATCGATCAACCGCAGATGCCTGTCGAGCCCCTCCAGTTTCATGCTGGTCGGCGTCAAGCCATGGAAGCGCACAACGCCGTCCACGGACCCGATCGCTGCGTCCATTCGCTCTTTGCCAAACATCCGGCGGAAGTTGGCCTCGTAGTCTTCCAGTTCCAGATCCTCGTCCAGCTTCATCTCCAGCACCACATTCACGGCCTGGTAAAACAAACCGCGCTCGACCGTGTTGTCGTTGTACTGCAGGAAGGTTTCCACCGCTTCTTTAGCTTCGTCATATTGCTGCAAGGCGAGATAGATCAGCAGCTTCAACTCCAGGATCGTCAGCTGACCCCAGGCGGTATTGTCGTCAAATTCGATGCCGATCAAGGTGGTGATGTCGGTGTAGTCGTCCAGCTCACTTTCCACCAGGCGCTCAACCAGCGCTTGCAGTTCGTCTTCGTCCAGGCGATGCAGGTTCAGAATATCGGCGCGGAAGAACAGCGCTTTGTTGGTGTTATCCCAGATCAGATCGTCCGCGGGATAGATTTCCGAATAGTTCGGCACCAGGATGCGGCACGCCTTCGCGCCGATATGCTCGTAGACCGCCATGTACACTTCCTTGCCCATGCCTTCGAGAATGCCGAACAAGGTCGCGGCCTCCTCGGCATTCGAGTTTTCACCCTGGCCGGAGAAGTCCCACTCCACGAATTCGTAATCCGACTTGGCACTGAAGAATCGCCACGACACCACGCCGCTGGAGTCGATAAAGTGTTCGACGAAGTTATTCGGCTCGGTCACTGCATGACCTTCAAACGTCGGCTGGGGCAAGTCGTTGAGGCCTTCGAAGCTGCGGCCCTGCAGCAATTCGGTCAAGCTGCGTTCCAGCGCCACTTCCAGGCTCGGGTGCGCGCCGAACGAGGCGAACACACCGCCGGTACGCGGGTTCATCAACGTGACGCACATCACCGGGAATTCACCACCCAGGGAAGCATCCTTCACCAACACGGGGAACCCTTGCTCTTCCAGCGCCTGAATACCGGCCAGTATCCCGGGGTACTTCGCCAGCACGTGGGCCGGCACATCCGGCAGTGCAAATTCACCTTCGATGATTTCGCGTTTTACCGCGCGCTCGAAGATCTCCGACAGGCACTGCACCTGGGCTTCGGCCAGCGTGTTACCGGCACTCATGCCGTTGCTGAGGAACAGGTTTTCGATCAGGTTGGACGGGAAATACACCACCTCACCGTCTGACTGGCGCACGTACGGCAGCGAGCAGATCCCGCGCTCTTCATTGCCGGAGTTGGTATCGATCAGATGGGAGCCACGCAGCTCGCCGTCACGGTTGTAAATCTTCAGGCAGTATTCGTCGAGAATTTCAGTCGGCAGCGCATCCTTGCGGCCAGGCTTGAACCAGCGTTCGTCCGGATAGTGCACAAACGGCGCGTTGGCGATGTCTTCGCCCCAGAACTGGTCGTTGTAGAAAAAATTACAGTTGAGTCGCTCGATAAACTCGCCCAACGCCGACGCCAACGCGCCTTCCTTGGTCGTACCCTTGCCGTTGGTAAAGCACATCGGCGAGTGCGCATCGCGGATATGCAGGGACCACACATTGGGCACGATATTGCGCCACGAGGCGATTTCAATCTTCATGCCCAGGTCCGCCAGAATGGCCGACATATTGGCGATGGTCTGCTCCAGCGGCAGATCCTTGCCCGCGATATAGGTGCCCATCCCGGAATTAGAAGCAGGCATCAACAACGCCTGGGCATCGGCGTCGAGGTTTTCCACCTCTTCGATCACAAACTCAGGCCCGGCTTGCACCACTTTTTTCACGGTGCAGCGGTCGATAGAACGCAGGATGCCCTGGCGGTCCTTGTCGGAGATGTCCGCTGGCAACTCGACCTGGATCTTGAAAATCTGGTTGTAGCGGTTTTCCGGATCAACAATGTTGTTCTGCGACAGGCGGATGTTTTCGGTGGGAATGCTGCGAGTGTCGCAGTACAACTTCACGAAATAAGCCGCACACAAAGCCGATGAAGCCAGGAAGTAATCGAACGGACCCGGTGCCGAGCCATCGCCCTTGTAGCGGATAGGTTGATCGGCCACCACCGTGAAGTCATCGAACTTGGCTTCAAGCCGAAGGTTGTCGAGAAAGTTGACCTTGATTTCCATTGGGGATTACCAGAATAACGGGCTAGACGATTTGGCCGCCATTATCCGGTATTTCAGCCGTAAGTCTTGCGAGCGTCTTGTTATATGTCCACACCGGCGATGGATGGGTCAGTCGAGTATCAGATGCGGCAAGAAACGGCTCGAATCCTTGGTGATCAAACTGTTGTCCTCCCGCACACCTATTCCGGCCGCCTGATCGCCGATCACCCAAGAGCCAACCAGCGTAAAGCTGTCGCCAAACTTCGGCAGCGGGGCGAACTCCTGAAGGATAAAAGGTGCGTCGGTGTAGGGCCCATCCTCTTTCACGATCAGACCGTCAGCGGTTTGCAGCTCAATGTTGGCGCCTTCCCGGGAGAAGAACGGCTTGCGCACCCAGCCTTTGGGTACCGCTTTGCCCGGGTCGGTATCCAGGTGCGCCGCGAGCAGATTCGGGTGACCTTTGTTGAACTCCCACAGCAGCGGCAAAATGCCTTTGTTGGAAATGATCGATTTCCAGGCTGGTTCGAAAAACTGTGTATCGCTCTGGGCAATCGCAGCACCAAAGGGCTCGTGGAAGATGAACTCCCAGGCATGCAGCTTGAACAGGTGAGGAATCCAGCGATCTTCCAGGTCGACGAAACGTCCTTCATGGGTGAGCCCGATGTCCTCGATGTCGATGTGCCGTGATTCGATGCCGACTTTTTCCGCGATCAGGCGCAGATAGTCGGTGGTGCCTTTGTCTTCGACCGAGTCTTTCATCGAGGCGAAATAGAAGGGCTGTTTGAGCTGCAGTTGGGCAAAGGCCTGATGCAGCTTGGTGTCGATGCTGTTGAACTGATCGGCATGTTTGGGCAGCAAACCGCGTTCGATGCATTGCTCCAGCCAGCCCCACTGAAATGCCGCGGCCTCATACAGGCTGGTCGGCGTGTCGTAGTTGAGTTCCAGCAACTTGGCCGGCCCGCTGCCGTTGTAGGAAAAATCCATGCGCCCGTACAGATGCGGGTGGCCTTCGAGCCATGAAGTGCGAACCATGTCGAAGAATGGCGCAGGAATGCTCAGGCGCTGCAGCAACTCCTCGCTCTGAACCACGCGGGCCACCAGATCCATGCACATCTCATGAATCTCGGTGGTCGGGTCTTCGAGATCGTTCTCGATCTGCTTGAGCGTGAACTGGTAATACGCGCTCTCGTCCCAATAGGGTTCGTCGTCGATGGTATGGAACAGAAAGCCAAGACTTTCAGCGGTCTGTTTCCAGTCATGACGCTCGGCGCAGAGGATCTTCTTCATGGCGCTCGTTCCTTAGCTGCTCGATCGGCCAGCGCTGCTTGAACCGCCCCAACCGCTGCGGGCGCTGGCTTTGCTGCCGAAGCCGCCACGGGATGTGGATGAGGCAACGGAAATCGGCTTGCTGGCGGAACGGATTGAGTCGGTATAGCTGCTGCTGCCGTACCTTGCCTGATTGGACTTGGTAAAGGTTGAGCCTTTCGAAATCCGCTGGTTGAGCGTCGAGGAGCCGTAGTTGCCGCGATCATCGCGGTAGCGGTAGACCGGCTGGGAGTAATAGCTGTTGCGGTTGTTGCTCAGCATGTTGCCGATCAGCAGGCCGGTCAGCAGGCTGGTGCCGGAGAACCCGGAGCCTCCACTGTTCGCTTCCGAGGCGGGCAATTGAGCCTTGGCCGCGTCCACCTGGGATTGCGTCACCTCGCCATCGGCGGTCAGTTCGAAACCACCCAGCTTGGGGATGAACTTGCCGGCGGAGTCCTGTTGGCACCAGTCGGCGACAAAGTCGGCATCGCAATCGGCCTGGTTGTCGTACACCGGCGCGATACGGCGATGCTCAGCCATGGCGGTCATGTAGGCGTCAGAGCAAACGTCCACCGGGAGCTTTTCATCGGCACACTGCTGAACAGACTGGAAGTTGTACTTCTTCTGCATCGCGTAAGTTTTTTCTTCCTGCCCGCAACCTGATATCGCCATGGCGACCGACGCTGCCAGCGAGAGCTGAACGTACTTGCTTCGTTTCATCGGGATCTCCGTGGCGCAATCAGTTCTGGGAAGGGGTCATGCACGCGGCGTTCAACATGCCGACACTGATGGCCACTGCCGCGATATAGATACCCGCAGCGATTTCACCCTTTTTAATGCGTTCAGAGGCGCCTTTAAGCACCAGGCTGGTCAGCAGAAACGCCAGCAGCTGTACGAAAGCGGCGATCACTGCCCAGACGACGAAGTCCAGAATGCTGATCGAGTAAGCGATCACATTGCTGGCCGGAATGGCGAAACCGATCATGGCGCCTCCCAGCGCGATCGCTGCCGCAACGTTGCCCGAGCGGATCAGTTCGAACTCTTTGTGCGGGGTGATTCGGGTGTAGATGAACTGGAACAGCGCGAACAGCACGGCGGCGCCGAGGATGTACAAAACAAACCCGAGCACGGCGGCTTTGTTCAGGGAGATGGAGAGCGCTTCAAGCATGGACTTCTTCCTTTTTAAAAAGTGTTCAGGTCAGTGGTGTACAGCGAAATGCCCAGCGAAGTGCTCAAGCTGATGGTGCCTTCGGCGTCTTCCTCGACGGAAAACAGCAGGAATTCCCGGCGATCGGTCAGGCCGGTTTCCCGGACGTACAGCATCGAACGGTGCTCGATACTGTAGGACTCATCCGGATTTTTCAGGTGTTCGCTCAGCGCCACCAGTTCTGTCTGGCCGCTCTCGGTGCCCCATTCGCGGGTGTATTCGACGCCGTCGTGGTTGTAGGTCGGCAGGCCAATCAAGCTTTGAGGGCCGGCCAGCCGACTCAGCTCCGCTTCACTGTTGATGGTGATGTAACTGAGGTAATTGAACAGGATCACCGACTCGACCTGTCCGGCGATGCGACCGGTAGTGTGTACTTGCAGCCAGTAGTCTTCGTCGTTCATGTAATAGCGCGACAGCCAGGTCGACTGCCCGAGCTCAATGGTGCCGGCGCTCCAGATCTGTTGGGAGCCAGGGATGACCACGGTGGTGTTACCGTCGAGCAACAATTTCAGGCTGGTGTCGAACATCACCCCTTTGCCCAATGCCAGGCCCAGTGGACCGATGACGGGCAGGGTTTCATCGGCTGTCCATTTCGATTCCGTATTCGCTTTCGGGGCCTCAAGCCCCATCAACTGTTTAAACCATCCCATTGGTGATTTCCTTGAGGCGCGTGGAGGCGATGTAGAAGAGTTCGCCGCCCTCGACGCGAGTGGCGCCGGGCGGGTTGATCCAAGGCTGTCGGGCGCCCTTGGCGCGGTAGCCGATCAGGGTCGCGTTGTGGTGTTCTTTCATCCGTGCGTACAGATCGCCGAACGTTGCTTCAAAGGTGTCGGGCAGTTTCATCAGGTATTGGGTGGCGCCTTGACCCACGCACAGCAATTCATTGATGACCACGGATGAGCCCGGATCCTGAGAGGCGCGCACCAACATCTCGATGGCCATGCTCGAGGTGCATTCCAGGCGGGGCGCGTAGGCGCTGGCGAGCGCAGCGATTTCACTTTCATTGAAGTGGGCGACCACATGCCCGACAGGGCTCAGTTGATTGATCGCCAGCACGGTGGCCAGGGTCAGATCGTCTGAATGGGTTCGCACCAGAACGCGCTCGGCACCGGGAACGCCGGCACGCAGCAAAAGCGCGGCAGAGGACAGGCTTTCGCCTTTGATAAAGTCCGCTTTGCCTGGCATGGGGTTTTCTTCGAGGTCGCAATCGCAAATGACGATCAGGTTGTCATTGGAGGTTTCGTCCTGCAGCAATAATTCAACGACCCGCTCGCTGGACGCGCCTTCCCAGCCGATGAGAACCGTATGGCCGACCTTGCCGGTGAAATCGCCTTTGCCCTTCATGCCTTTTCTCCATACATCGATGACACTGCTGGTGGTTTTGCCGATGGCTGCCGTCAGCAGTGCAATGCCCCCGAGCATGACCCAGGTAGCCACAAAAATTCGTCCCGCCGATGTCTGTGGCGCGAGGTCGCCATAGCCGACGGTGAGCGTGGTGGTGAGATAGAAGTAGGTAAACGTGGCGGGGGAGATGAGGTGTTGTTCGCCCAGAAGCACCAGGCCGATATAGGCCGTGGTCAGGTGTATGCCCAACGCAATGGCCAGGCCTGCCCAGCCGAACCGATGGAAGAAGGATGAGGCGTACGTGCGCAACAAAAGGAAAATCGACATTACATCCCTGACTCCGTGGGGGCTCTTCCTGGCGACGTAATCGCTCTGGCGTCTGAGTGCTCAAGTGCGGTTACCGGGCGGCATTAAACCTGCTGCGCGGCGTAGATAACAGTACCTTGGCTGCAATAAATCCGGCGATCGCACCAAAGATATGCCCTTCGAAGGACATGCCCTGGCGAGGAAGGAAGCCAAAAATCAAGCCGCCATAGAGCAGGACCACAACACTGGCCGTTATCAGGTTGCTCCAGCTTCTCTGGAACCAGGCGCGCGACAGAAGGTACGCCCACAGCCCGAATACCCATCCGCTGGCACCGATGTGTACACCTGCAAAACCGAACAGCCAGACCAATGAGCCGCCCAGCAAAATAACGATAGCGCTGACGGTCATGAACCGGCGGAGTCCTTCGACGATGACCAGGGTGCCGAGGATCAAAAAGGCAATCAGGTTGGTGCTCAGGTGCGCAAAGGACCCGTGCAAGAAAGGCGAGGTGATGATGCCGGCCAATCCGTGCAGTGTTCTCGGCACCAGGCCGAAGGCAATAAGGCTGTAGCCGGTCACTACATTGAGCAGTTGCAGCGCGACCATGAAGAGGGCCACGCCTGCGATTGTCTTGAACCCCTTCAGGGCATCCATCCTTGACCTCGACTCGAAGGGCAGTGAATGCCCGTTACTTAAGTGCAACCCCTGTGGGAGCGGGCTTGCTCGCGAAGGCAGTGTGTCAGGCAACATTGATGTCGACTGACACTCCCTCTTCGCGAGCAAGCCCGCTCCCACAGGTTCCGCAACTCGGCATTAAATGCCCTTCCTGCTGCTGTGTTGCTTACTCAACCGATTTTTTCTTCAGGCGTTCCAGAATCGCATTGGCGCTGCCTTCGTTCGGCGTGATGCCGGCTTCACGCAGCTTGCGCTCCAGGTCGGTGCCGGTCGACGCATCGGCCAGTTGGTCCTGGGCTTGCAGTTCAGCGGCGCGTTGCTGCTGTTTGGCTTGCAGGCGGTTCAGCGTACCGACGGCGGTTTCCAGTTTGCCGTTGGCGCCGCCACTGGCGATCGAAGCACTGACCTGGGCTTTTTGTACGCTTTCACGCGCCTTGGCCATGTCCACTTGCTGACGAAGGCTTTTGATGCGGTTTTCGGCTTTGGTGATGTCTTTACGCATGCTGTCCGCGTAACCGCCGAATTCGGTGGCCTGCTTTTGTTCGACATCCAGTTCATTGGTCAGGGTCGAAATGGCTTCGGCCACTTCCAGTGCCAGGTCTTCGCGGTTGGCCTGGATCGCGGCCAGGGCCTTGGATTCCAGGTCCTTGATCTTGGCGTTGTACTCGCTGACGCGATCAGTCGACAGTTTGTGCTTGGCCATGATGGTGACCAGCTCACGCTTGGCGTTGGCCAGCGCGCTGTCAGCATCACGAATTTCCTGGTCGAGAATGCGCAGGGCCTGTTGGTCGACGATCGATTCGCCGACTTCGTTGGCACCGCCACGCAACGCGGTGAACAATTTGCTCCAGATGGACTGAGTCATTGGATATTTCCTGTTCCCGAAAAATTAAATGAAGAAACGTTCGAAGGCTTCGCTGGCGCGCTGGACGTTGTCGACGAGGGTTTTGACCTCGGTCACGACGTTGGTCAGGCTGGAGTCGGAGCTCAGCGCGCCAAACATGTTGTAAACGACCTGCCCGTTGGGCATGGATTCGATACCGATCGAGGACAGCGGGAACATTTCCCGGCTGCGCAGCACGGCATCGTTGAAGGCCGGTACGTCGTTGATGGACTCGACATCGACCAGAACGGTGTCCACGATGACCTGATCGCCAACCACCGCGATGTAAATTGGCAAGCCACCAAAATCGTTCATTTCCAGCTTGATGCTGGACTCGGAGCCTTGAACGAGGGAGAGGGTGATGTCGTTCGAAACCACTTCGTCGAGGGCCTGAAGGGCACTGTAGAGGCGATCGATGTTCCAGTTATTACCTGCGCTCATGTAATTCTCCGACATGAATGAGCCAGCCAGAATCGGTTGGCGTAGCTGTTTCTCCATCTGCTTGAGCAGGCTTCGGTTTTCGGGAAGCACCCAAGTCTCGTGTTTCACATACCCGGCGGCACCCAGGCCCGCGCGCATCTGCTTCATGTAGAAGCTGGAGGGTTTTTTCGCGGACGGTTTCGAGCGCTCTCCCTTTTGGCTCGCTGAATCGGTAACAGATCCGGTAGGCGGATCTGATGGAGAGCTGCTTTGCATGATGCTGGCCTCGTTGTGAAAAATCTCACGCGTGAGAAACACTACAGGCAATTTTTGCAGCTCTCAATAGCTCACGCGTGAGATTTTTTGTCCATGTGGGAGCGGGCTTGCTCGCGAAGACGGCAGTACAGTCAACATTGATGTTGCCTGACCCACCGCTTTCGCGAGCAAGCCCGCTCCCACAGGTTCTTCATCTAACCAGCCAGAAAGTCGTCGGTGGACACCACGCTGGCATAGGCAAAACCCAGGGCTGACATGAAGGCGGCGTGAACGTGGGCGGCCGGGACGGTGATGCCATTGAATTCCAGGTCAAGGGTGGCGCAGGCGTCGTGAATCACCGTGACGGTGTAGCCCAGGTCGGCCGCGGCGCGGGTGATGCCGTCGATGCACATGTGGCTCATGCTCCCGACAATTACCAGGTGCTCGATGCCTTGCTGGTCGAGGATGGACTCCAGTTCGGTCTCGCGGAACGAGTTGACGAAATGTTTGAGCACCACCGGCTCGTCGGCGCGGTTGAGGACTTTGGGGTGCAACCTCGCGCCGTCGGAGCCCGGAGTGAAGAACGGTGCGGCGTCGGAGGTGAATTCGTGGCGGATGTGCACCACCGAATCACCGGCCTCGCGAAACGCCTGAATCAACCGTGCGGCGTTGTCCGCTGCGGCGTCGGAGCCCACCAGCGGCCACTTGCCCTGGGGGAAGTAGTCGTTCTGGATATCGACTACGATGAGTGCTTGCTTGGCCATGACTGTTTCCTCGAAGTGTGTGTTGGGTGTGGAATGAAGTATTGGCGCGGGCCCTCCGTTCGAGGATTGGCCGCACCGACAATAGAAGGGGGAAAACTGACAATGGGTGTAGAAAGGGCAGTCGCCGAACTGGGGGTGCTGATCTATCCCGGTGCGCAGATGGCGGCGGTGCATGGGCTGACGGACCTGTTCGGCGTGGCCAACCGGATCGCCGACGAGCATCAGGCGGCGCAGCTACCGTTGCTGCGGGTCAGTCATTGGCAGGTCGAGGGCGATCAGGTGCCCGAGCGGGTCTACGACACCCATCCCGGCCCGGCCGGCGCATTGGTCGCCGTGTTGATCCCGCCCTCGATCGGAGGTTTTTCCGAGGGGCAGGCGCCCCAAGGGCTGATTCGCTGGCTTCGTCAGCAACATGCCAACGGTGCGACCCTCGGCGGGGTCTGCGTGGGTTCTATTCTGTTGGCCGAAAGCGGTCTGCTCGACGGCCGTAGCGCGACTACCCACTGGACCTCGGCCAAGGCTTTCGCCGAGCGTTACCCGGCGATCAAGCTCAAGGCCGACACGCCCATTGTCGACGATGGTGACCTGATCACCACCGCCGGCTTGATGGCCTGGTCAGAGCTGGGATTGCGATTGGTGAACCGTTTGCTCGGGCCGAGCATCGCCACCGGCACGGCGCGGTTTCTGGTGGTGGAACACAGCGACAGCGCGAGCGAGTGCGGCAGTAATTTTTCACCGATTCTCAGCCATGGCGACGCGTCGATTCTCAAGGTTCAGCATTGGCTGCAAAGCACCGGTGCGACCGATGTCTCGTTGGCGGCGATGGCCGAGCGGGCAGGGCTGGAAGAGCGCACCTTCCTGCGACGATTCCGTGCGGCAACCGGGTTGAAACCCACCGAGTACTGCCAGCACCTGCGGGTCGGCAAAGCGCGGGAAATGCTCGAATTCACCAACGGCACCATTGATCACATTGCCTGGACCGTGGGTTACCAGGACCCGAGTGCGTTTCGGGCAACGTTCAAGAAGATTACCGGGCTGGCGCCGAGTGATTACCGGGGGCGGTTTGGTGTGACGCCGACCGCAGTCGTAGCTCGGTAGCCAGCCTCACCGTAGAACAAGTGTGGGAGCGGCGGTGCGACGATTCGACTTGCTCGCGAAAGCGGTCTATCAGTCGAAATTGATGCTAACTGACCCACCGCATTCGCGAGCAAGTCGAATCGTCGCACCGCCGCTCCCACATTGGGTCTATGTCAGACTTTGAATCGTGCAAAATGCCGGGAGCATTGGAAGGTGTCGTGCAGAATAAAACAGGCCTTGTGCTACTACCCATTTCGCAATTGGCTGATTTAAAAACCGTTTCTTTTCAGCCGCCATTGGCCTGATCTCTGCACCTCCTTCAGCTACATTTATCAAGCGCAGATTGAAGGGGAACGCATGACCCCAACAAACCGCAAGAAACTGGTGCTCGCCCATTCGGTGCGGCCTGATGCCCCGCTGCACGAAGTCGACACCAATCGCGCGCTGGCCCGTTGGCTGGCGCAGGTCGCCGGGCTCGAATACGGTGGCAGTTACAACCCCGAATTGCACAGGAGTCGTGACGTTTATCTGTTGCCGACCCAAACACTGGTGGGCGTTGCTGCCGCCCGGCAGTTGGGCGTCAAAGGGCCGGAGGATTTGTGGGGCGGTTACGTCGACCACGATTTCATCTGCACCAAAGCCATCAGCCATGGGTTGTTGAATCGCTATGCGTTCGCGCCCGAAGGCTGGTCGTCGTTGTTTTCCGAACGGGTGCGCAGCGTCGTGCTCGATGGCCTCAGCGTGTTCTCCCTGGACGATGCTCGCCCGGCAGCGGAGCATCTGCTCTACAGCGGTCCGATCCGCATGAAGCCTATTCATGCCTGCGCCGGACGCGGTCAGGAAGTGATCAAAAGCCTCGACCAGTTCGACGCCATCCTCGCTCGCCCCGATGCCAAAACCTTGTTCACCGAAGGCGTGGTGCTGGAACAAGACTTGACCGAGGTGGTCACCCACAGCGTCGGCCAGAGTTTTATCGGCGACAAGGTGCTGAGTTATTGCGGTGATCAATACTTGACCGAAGACGATCAGGGCGAGCAGGTTTATGGAGGGTCCAATCTGTTGGTGGTGCAGGGTTATTACGAGGACCTGCTGGCGCTGGAACTACCGGAAGATACGAGGCTGGCGATCCAGCAAGCGCAGGTATTCGACAGCGCGGCCGATGAAGCCTACCCCGGTTTCTACGCCTCGCGGCGCAACTACGACATCGCCCAGGGGCTGGATTGCGACGGCAAACAACGCAGCGGCGTGCTCGAACAATCCTGGCGCCTGGGCGGTGCCAGCAGTGCTGAAGTCGCGGCACTGCAGAGCTTCGTCAACAACCCCGGCTTGCGCGCGATTCGCGTGTCGTCGGTCGAAACCTATACCGATCAACCGCTGCCGGCCAACGCCATTGAGGTCTACCGCGGGCCAGCGGAACACAGTGACTTTCTTCTCAAGTACGTAACGGTCAAATCCTATGACGGCTAGAAGCGAAACCATTGCGATCGACATCGACGATGAACAGATGAGCGGGACCTTTCTCAGTCCCAAATCGAAAGTCCCGGGTGTGCTTTTCGTCCACGGTTGGGGCGGTAGTCAAGAGCGCGACCTGGAGCGCGCCAAAGGCATTGCCGGGTTGGGTTGCGTGTGCCTGACATTCGACTTGCGCGGCCACACCGGCGGGACCGGTATTCCGTTGTCCCGGGTAACCCGCGAAGACAACCTGCGCGACCTGCTGGCGGCCTACGACCGCTTGCTTGCACACCCAGCGCTCGATACGTCGGCGATTGCCGTGGTCGGCACCAGTTATGGCGGTTATCTGGCGTCGATCCTGACGTCGTTGCGCCCGGTGCGCTGGTTGGCGCTGCGGGTGCCGGCGTTGTATCGCGACGACTTCTGGCATACGCCCAAGCGTGAGCTGGACAAGCTCGATTTGCGCGATTACCGCAGCACGCGGATCAGCGCCGACAGCAATCGCGCGCTCCATGCCTGTTCGCAATTCACCGGGGATGTATTGCTGGTGGAGTCCGAGACCGATGCCTATGTGCCCCACGCGACCATCATGAGTTACCGCGCGGCGTGTCAGCAGACCCACTCGCTGACTCACCGGATCATCGATGGTGCCGATCACGCCTTGAGCGAGCCTGTCTCGCAACAGGCGTACACCTCGATCCTCGTGGGCTGGATCACGGAAATGGTGGTGGGCGAGCGGTTGAGCATTATTCAGTCGCGTTGAGATTTGCAGTGTTCTTGCGATTATTCGCGAGCAAGCCCGCTCCCACATTGAACGCGTTTAGACAGGCTGCGCGGATCAAATGTGGGAGCGGGCTTGCTCGCGAAAGCGGCATCCGTTTCAACCAATCTCTCAAGAAGGTTTCTTCTGGATCCGCAACGACTTCGCCTTGGCCTCCACCACCAGATACATCACCACAGTAATCAGCAGCGGCAAGAGGAAATAGATCGCCCGATAAGCGAGCAACCCCGCCACCAGGCTTCCCCGCGAAGCCTCATGTTGCAGCAACGCCACGAACACCGCCTCCAGCACCCCGAGCCCGGCCGGAATGTGGGTGATGACCCCGGCAATGGCGCTGATCAGCAACACGCCAAGCACCAGCGGATAGTCCAGCTTGCTCGGCAACAGAGTGAAGATCACCGCTGCCATCAGCGACCAGTTCAGCGCGCCGAGGGCCAGTTGCAGGACTGCCATGTGCAGCGACGGCAGGTTGATTTCCACGCCGCGAATCGACCACTCCCGCCGCCTGGAAAACCGACAGGCCGCCAGATACCCCGCGCTCAACAGCAGTAACAACGCGCCCACGCCTTGCAGGGCACCACTGCTCAGCTTCCAGCCCGGCGGCATTCGCACCAGTCCGCTGCTGAACACTGTGCCGGCGATCACCATGTAGCCAAACCAATTGGTTGCCAGGCTCAGCCCGAGGATTTTCGCGATGTTGCTTTTGCTCACGCCGAGCCGCGAATACAGCCGATAACGCATGGCGACCCCACCGACCCAGGCGCTCAGGTTTAAGTTGAAGGCATAGCTGATGATGCCCACCGGCAGGATCTGCCGCCAAGTCAGGTCCTGCCGGATATAGGTGCGACCGATCAGGTCGAAACAGGCGTACACCAGAAAACTCATCAACGTCAGTCCGGACGCGATGATCAGTGTGCGCACTTTGAAATCGGCGAGGGTATCGAACACTTCGCCCCACTCGATGCGCTGGGCAAGCATCGTGAACAGCACGATCAACGCCAGAAAAAACAGCATCGTCAGCGGCTTTTTCCAGCGGTGCCAGTGGGATTTTCGCGGCGTGTCGGAGTGAGGGGCAGGCCGCGCATCAGAATGGCTCATGCCTTATCGCTCCCGGTCGGATGGATGAAGGGTTTCAGGCGCGGTTTATGCGCCGGCAGCCAACCGGCCCACGCCGGGAAATGCCGCAGGAAGTGAAACACCAGAAAACCGATGGTCATGTGCCAGACCCATCCGCGAGGGGCCTTGTCCGCCGACATGACCTTGCAGTGGTTGCTGCTCAATTCGTCGAGACGCTCGAACAGGTCGCGGTTGAAGGCTCGGTCGCGGATCAACACGTTGGCCTCCAGGTTCAGGGACAGGCTCAGCGGGTCGAGATTGCTTGAGCCGACAGTGCTCCAGTCCTCGTCGACCAGGGCGACTTTGCCATGCAGTGGGCGGTCGCAATATTCGTAAATCGCTACCCCGGCCCGCAACAGGTAATCGTAGGTCATGCGTGCGGCGAGTCTGGCCACGCGCAAATCCGGCTGGCCCTGAAGAATCAGGCGCACCTCGACTCCGCGCCGCGCCGCGTTGCGGATCTCGCGCAGCAGCCGATAGCCTGGAAAGAAGTAGGCGTTGGCGATCACCACGCGACGTCGGGCACTGCGCACGACCTGCAAGTACACCTCTTCGATATCGCCCGGGTGTTCGCCATTGTCGCGATACACCAGCCGTACCTGGCCATCATGATCGCTGACCGCCAGTTCCGCGCGCCTCTGTCTGCGGCGTTGCCACCAGTACTTGGCGCGGGCCGGGCGACCGCTTTGCAACAAGGTGAAATGATGAATATCGGCCACCGCCGGGCCTTGCACTTCAACCGAATAATCCTGTTTGGCCTCGGGGCCGAAGTCGGCCAAATGGTCGGCGGAAAAGTTGATTCCGCCGAGGAACGCAATCGTGCCATCGACCACCACAATCTTGCGGTGAAGGCGGCGGAACCAGTTGGTGCGAATGCCAAAGTGACGCGGGGCGGGGTCGAATATTTGCAGGCGCACACCGGCATTGCTCAGGGCGGCGAGGAACTCCGTACTCAACTCGCCACAGCCAAAACCGTCGAGGCTGACGGTGATGCGCACGCCGCGTTGAGCCGCTTCAATCAGGATTTTTTGCAGCTCATTGCCGACCTTGTCCTCGAACACAATGAAGGTCTCCAGCAGGATTTCACTCTGGGCCTGGCGCAGCGCTTCAAACACCCGTGGAAAGTATTCCTCGCCGTTCTCCAGCAATTCGACCCGGTTGTTACCGTGCCAACCGTATTCGACGCCAACTACCGCCGGCTTACGCACGGGCGGAGGTGGGGAAACCTGTTCGACCGTGGTTTTTTCCATCGATGGGATGTTCATAGCTCGATCTCCACCGACAGCGGTGCATGGTCGGAAAGGTGTGACCAGGGCCGTGCCGCCAGTACTTGCGGGTGGCTGACCTTGAGGTTGCGCACATAGATGCGGTCCAGGCGTAACGCCGGCCAACGCGCGGGGAAACTGCGGGCCGGTTTGCCATGCAGTTCAGCGAAGACTTCACGCAAACCGCAAGGCTTGAGCAGTGCATCGGCGCGCAGGCGCCAGTCGTTGAAGTCGCCGGCGACCACCACCGGGGCATCTTGCGGTAACTCTTCCAGACGTTGGGTCAGCAGCTTGAGTTGTGCTGTCCGGTGGCTTTCACGCAACCCCAGATGCACGCAAATGGCATGCACTTCCCGGCCATCACCGGGCATGCGCAGCACGCAATGCAGGATTCCACGGTTCTCATGGCCGCTGATGGAAACGTCGAGGTTATCGTGACGAATGATCTGGAATTTCGACAACAGCGCATTGCCGTGATCGCCCGCCGGGTAGACCGCGTTGCGCCCATAGGCAAATTGCGGCCACAGGGTATCGGCAAGGAATTCGTACTGGGGCATTGCCGGCCAATTGAGGTAGCGCTGTGGATGATGTTCGTGGGTGCCATGGACCTCCTGCAAAAACACCACGTCGGCGGACACACTGCGTACCGCTTCGCGCAACTCGGGCAGGATGAAGCGCCGGTTCAGCGCGGTGAAACCCTTGTGGGTATTGACCGTCAACACGGTAAAGCGGCTCACGGCGCTGATGATGGGTTGCTGTTCATCCGTGGTGCCGACCGGTTCGGGAACGCTCATGGCAGCACTCCTTCGGCAACTGGCTCACCGGGGGCGGTGGCAAGGTCCTTGTCGAGATGAAAACGTTCAAGCAGACGGCGGGCATCGAAGGGCGCCCGGACTTTGATGTCGTTATCGAAATAGCAGAATACTTCCCGGGATTTGCGGGTCTTGGGTTTTTGCCGAGGCGCGATCAATTCCGGATCCGCCGGTTGCTGTCCGTGATACCAGGCCTCGATCCGGTCGCCCCAGCGTTTCAGCGCTTGTGGGGTGTAACCGCTGGCGTAGAGCTCTTCGGCACCGTGCAGGCGCAAATAGACGAAATCACTGGTGAGGTCTTCGCGATACGGCCATTTGCCGGCGGTGTCAGCGATCACCAGCGCAGTGTTGTAGCGTTTGAGCAGACGGACGAAGGCGGGATCGACAAAGCTTTCGTGGCGAATTTCCACGGCATGGCGCAGCGGTTTTTTGCCGTAGGCCTTCATACTGGCGTGACCGTTCAAGCGCGGCTCATGCTGGCGGGCGAGGGCGGCGGCCTGTTCCGTGTCGTGGGGTAATTGTTCGAGAAAGCTTTCGAACAATTCCAGGTCGAATTTGAAGTTGGGTGGAAACTGCCAGAGGATCGGGCCGAGTTTCTCCTTGAGTTCCAACACCCCGGAGGCAAAGAAATTCGCCAGCGGCTTATGAATGTCCCGCAGGCGCTTGATGTGGGTGATAAAACGCGGCGCCTTGACGCTGAAAACGAAGCCCGCCGGGGTTTCGGCGTACCACTGGGCGTAACGTTCTGGCCGTTGCAAGGCGTAAAACGATCCATTGATTTCGATGCTGTTCACTGCCCGTGAAGCGAATTGCAATTCGCGCTTCTGGGTCAGCCCCTTCGGGTAGAACTCCCCCCGCCAGGGCGTGTAGCGCCAGCCTGAAATACCAATATGAATCGCCGCCATGTCGCCTCCCGTCTATGTAGCCCTCGGACAGCCTCTGTCTTTTGATGACTGCCGGGCGTACGAGAAAGTTTCGACGGGGCTACGGACGGTAAAACTCAAAAACACCACAAATCAAATAATGAAATGGCTACCCCCGCCGCCCCCTGCGATCGCCCACTAAGCTTTCGCAGGG
>NZ_AZRW02000043.1 GCF_000512695.2 Pseudomonas sp. QTF5
GATTTTTTAAGAGCAAAAACAATGAGTTATTTTTTGTTTGATAAGAGCTTGCTCCCGCTGGAGCGCGAAGCGGTCCCAAATCCTGTCACCGCGTTGTTTCAGGCACTGCGCATTAGTGGGTTTACGACTGCTTCGCAGCCGAACGGGAGCAAGCTCCCTCGCCACAATGCAGCGCATGGATGCCGCATTGGATTACTGCATGTCCATAAAATCCTCCAACCCCCGCCAACTTATCCGGATTACGCATGATGAAAATCCAGCTCACCCGCCCTGCTTTGTCAAAGTCGAAGGTCATCGATGCGGTGATGACGCGCCTTGAGCGCCGTTGATTTCCGTGGGCAGCCATTCGTACGTTTTATCTTCAGGCCGCAAGTTCTCCGCTGGCAATCGCATCCGAAGCCGCCAGCATCGCCCGCAACAACACCGCACACCCCGCCGCCAGGTCATCCGGCGCGGCGTTTTCGATTTCGTTGTGGCTGATGCCGCCTTCGCAGGGCACGAAGATCATCCCGGCCGGGCCGAGTTCGGCGAGGAAGATCGCGTCGTGCCCTGCCCCGCTGACGATGTCCATGTGCGACAACCCCAACCCTTGGGCCGCACCACGTACTGCTTCGACGCAGCCCTTGTCGAAATACAGCGGCGGGAAGTCGGCGGTGGGTGTCAGTTCGAAAGTCAGGCCGTGTTCCTCGCAAGTGGTTTCGATAACCTGGCGAACTTCGGCGATCATCGAGTCAAGACGTGCCGGCTCCAGATGACGGAAGTCCAGGGTCATGCGCACTTCGCCGGGAATCACGTTACGTGAGCCGGGGTAGGCTTGCAGGCAGCCGACGGTGCCGCAGGCGTGGGGTTGATGGCCGAGGGCGGCGCGATTGACCGCGCCGACGATCACTGAGGCGCCGACCAGAGCGTCCTTGCGCAGGTGCATCGGTGTCGGGCCGGCGTGGGCTTCGACGCCGCGCAGTTTCAGGTCGAACCATTTCTGCCCGAGGGCGCCCATCACCACGCCGATGGTTTTGTGTTCGTCCTCAAGAATCGGGCCTTGTTCGATGTGGGCTTCAAAATAGGCGCCCACGGCGTGGCCGCTGACCGTGCGCGGCCCGGCATAGCCAATGGCGTTCAAAGCTTCGCCAACAGTCACGCCCTCGGCATCGACCTTGGCCAGGGTTTCTTCGAGGGTGAATTTTTCCGCGAACACACCAGAGCCCATCATGCACGGGGCGAAGCGCGAGCCTTCTTCGTTGGTCCAGACCACCACTTCCAGCGGCGCCTCGGTTTCCACGCCCAGGTCATTGAGGGTGCGCAGCACTTCGACCCCGGCCAGCACGCCAAAGCAGCCGTCGAACTTGCCGCCGGTGGGTTGAGTGTCGATGTGGCTGCCGGTCATCACCGGGGGCAGGTTCGGATTGCGCCCCGGACGCCGGGCGAAGATGTTGCCGACGGCGTCGATGCTGACGGTGCAGCCGGCCTCCTCGCACCAGTTCACGAAAATGTCCCGGGCCTGGCGATCGAGGTCGGTCAGGGCCAGCCGACAGACGCCGCCCTTGACCGTGGCGCCGAGTTTGGCCAGGTCCATGAGCGACTGCCACAGACGGTCGCGGTTGATGTGCTGATGGGTGGACTGCAGAACGTCTATGGCAGCGTTCATGGTGATCTCCTCAGTTTTTCTTCTGATAGTTCCCACGCTCCGCGTGGGAATTCATCCATGGACGCTCTGCGTCCGTTTCTGGGACGCGGAGCGTCCCAGGCTGCATTCCCACCCGGAGCGTGGGAACGATCAAACCGCAGTTTTTACAGCAGTAGGACTCGGCCGCATCACACTCAACCCGTAATAAATCAGCCCACCAAGGGCCGAGCCGGTGAACCAGCCGTAGTTGTAGAACCAGCTGAACGCATCGCTGCCCAGCGACAGCAGCGTCAACGCCACGGGCACGCCGAACGCGATAAAACCGAACCAGTTCCACGCCGGATAAACGTCGTCACGGTAGAGGCCGGCCAGGTCCAGTTGCTGTTTCTTGATCAGGAAATAGTCCACCACCATGATCCCGGCGATCGGGCCCAGCAGGCTCGAATAGCCCAGCAACCAGTTGGAATACACCGTCTCCAGGCTCAAATCCGAGACGATCAGCCCGAGCTTTTTCAGCAGTTCATGGGCCATCAGCGCCAAGCCGACCAGCCCCGTAAGGATCACCGCTTTAGTGCGGTTGATGACCTTGGGCGCGACGTTCTGGAAGTCATTGGTCGGCGAAACAATGTTAGCCGCGGTGTTGGTCGACAACGTGGCAATGATGATCAGCGCCATGGCCAGGGCGACCCAGACCGGGCTCTGGATATGGCCAATCAACGTGACCGGATCGGAAACAGTGACGCCCACCAGTTTTACCGAAGCGGCCGTCATCACCACACCAAGGGAGGCGAACAGGAACATGGTCAGGGGCAAGCCGATAATCTGCCCGACGATCTGATCCTTCTGGCTTTTCGCATAGCGGCTGAAGTCCGGAATGTTCAGCGACAAGGTGGCCCAGAACCCGACCATGGCGGTCAACCCGGCGGCAAAGTAACTGACCACGCTGGCCCCTTCCGGACGCTTGGCCGGGATCGCCATCAATTCGCTCATCGACACGTTCGGCATCGCCCATACCAGCAACCCCACGCCGACCAGAACCAGTAACGGTGCGGATAACGTTTCCAACCATTTGATCGAGTCCGCGCCGCGAATCACCACCCACAGGTTCAAGGCCCAGAACACCATGAAGCCGATCACTTCACCCGTGCCGCCGAGGGCTTTCCAGTCATCGAACACCGACCCGAGAAACAGGTGAATCGCCAGCCCGCCGAACATGGTCTGGATGCCGAACCAACCGCACGCCACCAGGGCACGGATCAGGCACGGAATGTTGGAACCGAGGATGCCGAAGGATGAGCGCAGCAACACCGGAAACGGAATGCCGTATTTGGTGCCGGGGAAGGCGTTCAGGGTCAGCGGGATCAGTACGATGATGTTGGCAAACAGAATCGCCAGCAGCGCTTCGCCGACGCTCAGGCCGAAGTAGGCAGTAAGCACGCCGCCGAGGGTGTAAGTCGGCACGCAAATCGCCATGCCGACCCATAAGGCGGTGATGTGCCATTTATTCCAGGTTCGTTCACGCACCTTGGTCGGTGCCATGTCGTGGTTGTAACGGGGACTGTCGAGGACGTCGCTGCCGGCTTCGAGCTCAAACAAGCCGTCGCGCTCGGTCACTTGCGATCTGATCTGTTGCATGGCCGCTCCACTGTTCTTTTGATTATTTTTGCTCATCAGCGGCTGGCGCAAAACACGCGAGCCGGACGATGGCCGGAGAAACTGACAACTTTTACGGACCGGCCAAGGTGCCAGCGGCGGCATCAATAAACGTGCCGGGGGCCCCGCTTACGCATCGGGCAGTGCCATAAAATTTCGCTAACCAACTGATGTTAATCAGCTTTATTTATCCAACTATTGAATCCGCGGTGAGTTGCCATGCCACTCAGGCCGAACGTCAGGCAAGTTGTCCGAATAGTCAGGACTCAATCTGGTGCGTCGATCTTTTTTTGAAAGGGTTCCCATCAACCATAGACCATCCTCAAGCGGCTGATTTCACATAGAAAATCTCGTCTATTTTTGGAACCTGTCAAGTGCGTCAAAATGGTGAGAGGCCTCACCATTTTGGTGATTTTCAGTTTTTATCCTTATTTTTCAATCAGTTAAAACAGTCATAAGCTTATAAAAAATATTCTTGATCAATCCTCAAACTGCAGCTAGCGTTTATTCTTGACAGCGCTGACAGGAATACATCGATTGGCGTCTGCTTCCTATAAAACATTTAGAACCGGCATCAGTCGGTCATGCCTGCGAGGAACTCGGAATGTCTCTGTTGATCCGTGGCGCCACCGTTATTACCCATGATGAAAGTTATCGCGCCGACGTCTATTGCGCCGAGGGCGTGATCAAAGCCATCGGTGAAAACCTCGATGTTCCCGCCGATACCGAAGTGCTCGACGGCAGTGGCCAATACCTGATGCCCGGCGGCATCGACCCGCACACGCACATGCAGTTGCCCTTCATGGGCACGGTGGCCAGCGAAGACTTCTTCAGCGGCACCGCGGCGGGGCTTGCCGGTGGTACCACCTCGATCATCGACTTCGTGATTCCCAACCCGCAGCAATCGTTGATGGAGGCGTTTCATCAATGGCGCGGCTGGGCGGAGAAGTCGGCGTCGGACTACGGTTTCCACGTCGCCATCACTTGGTGGAGCGAGCAGGTCCGCGAAGAAATGGCCGAGTTGGTCAGCCATCACGGGGTCAACAGCTTCAAGCATTTCATGGCTTACAAGAACGCGATCATGGCCGCCGACGATACCCTCGTCGCGAGCTTCGAGCGTTGCCTGGAATTGGGCGCGGTGCCGACCGTGCACGCGGAAAACGGCGAGCTGGTCTATCACCTGCAACGCAAGTTGATGGCCCAGGGCATGACCGGGCCGGAAGCGCACCCGCTGTCGCGGCCTTCGCAGGTGGAAGGTGAAGCCGCGAGCCGGGCGATCCGCATTGCCGAAACCCTCGGTACGCCGCTGTATCTGGTCCATGTTTCGACCAAGGAAGCCCTCGACGAAATCACCTACGCCCGCGGCAAAGGCCAACCGGTTTACGGCGAAGTGCTGGCCGGGCATCTGCTGCTGGACGACAGCGTTTACCAACACCCGGACTGGCAGACCGCCGCCGGTTACGTGATGAGCCCGCCCTTCCGTCCTCGCGGCCATCAGGAAGCCCTTTGGCATGGCCTGCAAGCAGGCAACCTGCACACCACCGCCACCGACCACTGCTGTTTCTGCGCCGAGCAAAAAGCCGCCGGTCGTGACGACTTCAGCAAGATCCCCAACGGCACCGCCGGCATCGAAGACCGCATGGCGGTGCTCTGGGATGAAGGGGTGAATACAGGTCGCTTGTCGATGCAGCACTTCGTTGCCCTCACCTCTACCAACACCGCGAAGATCTTCAACCTCTATCCGCGCAAGGGTGCGGTCCGTGTGGGCGCCGATGCCGATCTGGTGCTGTGGGATCCGGAAGGCACGCGGACGATTTCAGCCAAGACCCATCACCAGCAAGTCGACTTCAACATCTTCGAAGGCAAGACCGTGCGCGGCGTGCCGAGCCACACCGTCAGCCAGGGCCGAGTGGTGTGGGCCGATGGTGATTTGCGGGCCGAGCGTGGTGCCGGTCGGTATGTCGAACGGCCGGCGTATCCGGCGGTGTTTGATTTGCTGAGCAAGCGGGCTGAGTTGTGCAGGCCGGTTGCTGTGAAACGCTGAAATCGAGGCCTTCGGCCTTCGCGAGCAAGCCCGCTCCCACAAGGGAACGCATTCCAAATGTGGGAGCGGCGGTGCGACGATTCGACTTGCTCGCGAAGGCGGCAGTCCTGACAACACAAAAACCAATGCCCACCAGAGGCAGCACCTCAAATAACCGTGAGGCCAACACCGTGATCAAGACCCTGAACCACCTCCCGCATCCCCATGAGGACGCGGCCGCCCTCGCCGGCCATTTCACCGATCTGGCGCCACCGCTCAATGAGCGTCAGGCGCATCTGGAAGCCTCGCGCTGCCTGTACTGCTATGACGCGCCGTGCGTGAATGCCTGTCCGAGCGACATCGATATTCCATCGTTCATCCGCAATATCCATCAGGAAAACGTTCAGGGCGCCGCGCAAAAAATCCTTTCGGCGAACATCCTCGGCGGCAGTTGCGCCCGGGTCTGCCCGACGGAAATCCTGTGCCAGCAAGCCTGCGTGCGCAACAGCGCCCAGGAATGCGCGCCGGTGCTGATCGGCCTGTTGCAACGCTATGCCGTGGACAACGCCCACTTCAGCGAACACCCGTTCCAACGCGCCACCGCAACCGGCAAGCGCATCGCCGTGGTGGGTGCCGGCCCGGCTGGTTTGTCGTGTGCGCACCGCAGCGCCATGCACGGTCATGACGTGGTGATTTTCGAGGCGCGGGAAAAGGCTGGTGGCCTCAACGAGTACGGGATCGCCAAGTACAAACTGGTGGACGATTACGCGCAGAAGGAGCTTGAATTCCTGATGGGGATTGGCGGGATCGAGATTCGTCACGGGCAGAAACTCGGCGACAACCTGACCCTCAGCGAACTGCATCAGCAATTCGACGCGGTATTCCTCGGCCTCGGCCTGGCCGCCAGCAAACAGTTGGGGCTAGCTCACGAGGATGCCCCCGGCCTGCTCGCCGCCACCGACTACATCCGCGAACTGCGCCAGGCCGATGACTTGACGCAACTGCCACTGGCCGAGCGCTGCATCGTCCTCGGCGCCGGCAACACCGCCATCGACATGGCCGTGCAAATGGCTCGCCTCGGCGCCCGCGACGTGAATCTGGTGTACCGCCGCGGCGCCCCGGACATGGGCGCCACCGGTCACGAACAGGACATCGCCAAGGCCAATCAGGTGCGCCTGCTGACCTGGGCGCAACCGCAAGAAGTGCTGCTCGACGATAAGGGCAACGTGCGCGGCATGCGCTTCGCTCGCACCCGGTTGGTGGAAGGTCGCCTGCAAACCACTGGCGAAACCTTTGAACTGGCCGCCGATGCAATCTTCAAAGCCATTGGTCAGGCCTTCGACAACAGCGCCCTCGCCGATCCGCTGGCCCGTGAACTCAAGCGTCAGGGCGACCGCATCCTCGTCGACGAACAGCTACGCACCAGCATTCCCGGCGTGTATGCCGGGGGCGACTGCACCAGCCTCGATCAGGACCTCACCGTGCAAGCCGTGCAGCACGGCAAGCTGGCCGCCGAGGCCATCAACGCTCAACTCATGCTCAACGTGGAGGCTGCGTAAATGGCCGATCTCTCGATTGTTTTCGCCGGCATCAAAGCGCCCAATCCGTTCTGGCTGGCTTCCGCGCCGCCGACCGACAAAGCCTACAACGTGGTTCGCGCGTTCGAGGCCGGTTGGGGCGGCGTGGTCTGGAAAACCCTGGGTGAAGACCCGGCGGCGGTCAACGTGTCATCACGCTACTCGGCGCACTTCGGGCCCAACCGTGAAGTGATGGGCTTTAACAACATTGAGCTGATCACCGACCGTTCGCTGGAAATCAACCTGCGGGAAATCACCCAAGTCAAAAAGGACTGGCCGGACCGCGCGCTGATCGTGTCTCTGATGGTGCCCTGCGTCGAAGAGTCGTGGAAAAACATCCTGCCGCTGGTGGAGGCCACCGGGGCCGATGGCATCGAACTGAATTTCGGCTGCCCCCACGGCATGCCGGAACGGGGCATGGGTGCGGCAGTCGGCCAGGTGCCGGAATACGTCGAACAGGTCACCCGCTGGTGCAAGACTTATTGCTCGCTGCCGGTGATCGTCAAGCTCACGCCGAACATCACCGACATCCGCGTCGCTGCCCGTGCCGCTTACCGGGGTGGGGCCGATGCAGTGTCGCTGATCAACACCATCAACTCGATCACCAGCGTCAATCTGGAGCGCATGGTCGCCAATCCCGCCGTCGGCAGCCAAAGCACCCATGGCGGTTATTGCGGTTCGGCGGTGAAGCCGATTGCGCTGAACATGGTCGCCGAGATCGCCCGCGATCCACAGACTCAGGGCCTGCCGATCTCGGGCATTGGCGGCATCGGCAGCTGGCGCGATGCGGCGGAGTTCATTGCCCTGGGCAGCGGCTCGGTGCAGGTGTGCACGGCGGCGATGCTGCATGGTTTCCGGATTGTCGAGGAGATGAAGGACGGTTTGTCACGCTGGATGGACAGTCAGGGCTACGCCAGCGTGTCGGATTTTTCCGGGCGTGCGGTGGGCAATACCACGGATTGGAAGTACCTGGACATCAACTATCAGGTGATAGCGAAGATCGATCAGGAGGCGTGTATCGGTTGCGGTCGCTGCCACATCGCTTGCGAAGATACCTCGCACCAGGCGATTGCCAGCCTCAAACAGGCTGACGGGACGCATAAATATGAAGTGATCGATGATGAGTGCGTGGGCTGCAACCTGTGTCAGATCACCTGCCCGGTGCAGGATTGTATTGAGATGGTGCCGATGGATACCGGTAAGCCGTTTCTGGATTGGAACCATGATCCGAGAAATCCGTATCACGTTGCCCTTTAAGCCCTGCGGCGTCTGAACGGACGCCTTCGCGAGCAAGCCCGCTCCCACATTGGATCGTCTTCGTACACAAATCCTGTGTTCGCTAGAGATTTAATGTGGGAGCGGGCTTGCTCGCGAAGAGGCCAGCTGCAGCGTCGCACAACTCAAGGCTCCAACCCAATCCCACGCAATATCACACTCGTCACCGTCTGCACCGCCCGCTCGAACTGCATGTCCGAAAGTGGCTGGTGATCGTTAAGAATATTCACCTGGTGATCGAAGTCGGCGTAATGCTGGGTCGAGGCCCAGATCATGTACAGCAAGCTGGAAGGCTCCACCGGCAGGATGCGTTTGTCCTCCACCCACTGGCGAATTTTCGCTTCTTTCATCTTGGCCCAGTCGTACAAGCTGGCGTCCAGTTTCTCACCCAATGTCGGCGCACCGTGGATGATTTCGTTGGCCCAGACTTTCGAACCGTACGGCCGACTGCGGGAATGGTTCATCTTGGCGCGGATATAGCTGCTGAGCACCACTCGCGGGTCATCGAACATCTCGAAGCACAGGGCGTCCTGCTTCCAGACCTCCAGCAAACCCAGCAGCACCGCGCTGTACAGCTCGCTCTTGGTGCTGAAGTAGTAATGCAGGTTGGAACGCGGCAGTTGCACTTCGGCGGCGATGTCAGCCATGGCAGTGCTGCCGAAACCTTTTTCGGCAAAGACCTTTTCGGCCCCCAGCAGGATTTTGTCGACGTTACTGCGACGAATCTCGATCTTGTGATTGCCCATGAGGGCTCCCTGACAACAACGTTGGCCAAGACTAGCATCCGCTCTGGATCGCGGCGATAGGGGAACGCGAACACAAATCCCCTGTGGGAGCGAGCCTGCTCGCGATGACAGATTGTCAGCCGACATCCATGTTGAATGTCAGACCGCTATCGCGAGCAGGCTAGCTCCCACATTGAACGGTACGCAGCCGCAGACTGCGATCTTTTCAACCCTCGCTAAGCCAACAGCTGACTCAACACCGCGCGTAATTTTCCAGGCTTCACCGGTTTGTTCAGCAATGGTGCGTCGAGGCGCTGTAATGAGCGCCGACACTGGTCGGTGCGGTCGGCGGTGATGATCACCGCCGCAATTGCCTGGCCAAAATGCTCGCGCAAATGCCGGACCACCTCACAACCCACCACCCCGTGATCCAGGTGATAGTCCGCCAGAATCAGTTCCGGCGCATGTCCTTGCAAAGCCTCCAGCGCGGTGGCCTCATCCGTGGCGGTGACCACTTCACAGCCCCACTGCCCAAGCAGCGCGCTCATGCTTTCAAGAATGCTGACTTCGTTGTCCAGCACCAACAGACGCCGGCCCGGCAATGGGTTGCCGGTGCTCGGTTGCGGTGTGGCCTGACTGATCGGCAGTGGAATCTCATGGGAAATCGGCACCTCGATGCTGAACATCGAACCGCGCCCCGGCCGCGAATGCACCTGAATCCTGTAGTCGAGGATCTTGGCGATGCGTTCGACAATCGCCAGCCCCAGACCCACGCCCTTGCGATCGGCGGCGCGACCGACGTCCAGTTGGTTGAACTCGAGGAAGATCGAGTCAAGACGATCCGCCGGTATCCCGCGCCCGGTGTCCCAGACCTCGATACGCAGCGCATCGCCCCGGCGTCTTGCCCCCAGCAGAATGCAGCCCTCGTCGGTGTAGCGGCAGGCATTGCTGAGGAAGTTGCGCAGGATTCGGGTCATCAGGCGCAAGTCGGTATGAATGGCGTAATCGCCCATGTGCACCCGCAGATTCAACCCCGCTGCCGCCGCTACCGACTGAAACTCCGAGACCAGCGGCGCGAACAATTCGTCGAGGCGGTACAGGGCAATATCCGGCTTCACCGCAGCCTGATCAAGCCGGGAAATGTCCAGCAGATCGGTGAGCAAGTCCTCGGCCCCTTCCAGAGCCTGATGCGTGCGCTCCACCAGCACTTGCTCGACGTCGGGCAGTTTGCGTTCGCGCAAGGTCGAGATCAGCAAACGCGCGGCGTTGAGCGGTTGCAGCAGGTCGTGACTGGCGGCGGCGAGGTATTTGTCCTTGCTGCGATTGGCCGCCTCGGCGGCATCACGAGCATCGCGCAAGGCTTCTGTGATCTGTTTGCGCTGGGTGATCTGCTGTTGCAGGTTGCGGTTGGCGTCCAGCAACTCGTTGGTGCGCGCGGTGACCCGCTGCTCCAATTCGTCATTGAGTTGTTGCAAACGCTCCTGGGCCTGTTTTCGCTCGGTGATGTCGGCGACAAAGCCCTCCACCAGGCCTTCCTGATCCGGTTTGAGCAGCAGGTTCATCAACACATCGAGGACGCTGCCGTCCTTGCGCCGCAGCTGAGTTTCATAGGCCAGCAGGCTGCGCTCGCGCTGGAGGATTTCGCCGATGCTTTCCAGCTCTTGCGCCCCACCGACGAACAGCGTGCCCGCCAGATCCGTCAGGGAAAACAGCACCTCCTGCGGATCCTGATAGCCGAGCATCCGCGCCAGCGCCGGGTTGGCGGCGCGCATGCCTGCCTGAAGGCTGGCCTGGAAGATCCCGTGCACCGCGTTTTCGAACAGCCATTTGTAGCGGTTGCGCTCGGCTTCCAGTTCATCCAGGCGCGCGGCCAGTTCCGGGTAATGACTCTTGCGCGCCGAGTGGTTGCCTAAGCCGAGTAACCCGGCCAGCGCCCGTTGTTGCTCGTCAGAGGGCTTCGCCATAGACGACCTCGACGTCGCGCTGACTGGATTCGCGCGGATTGGTAAGGATGCACGGGTCATCCATGGCGTGTTGCGACAGGAACGGAATGTCCGCTGTACTCACCCCGTGCAGACCGAGGGTTTCGTGAAAGCCGATGGCGTGTTTGAGGGCGATCAGGTGTTCGACGAGACGCCCGCAAATCTGCCGGTGATTGAGGCCACGGCAATCGATGCCGAACGTCTCGGCGATCACCTTGAAACGCTCCGGCGCCGAGCTGTAATTGAACGCCACCACGTGTTCCACCAGCACCGCATTGCACAGGCCATGGGGCAGATCGAGAAAGCCGCCGAGGCTATGGGACATGGCGTGCACCGCGCCAAGGATCGCGTTGGAGAACGCCAGCCCGGCCTGCATGCTGCCGAGCATGATTTTTTCCCGCAGGGCGATGTCGCTGGGGTTGGCGATCATCTGCACCAGATTGCCGTTGATCAGCCGCATCGCTTCCAGCGCATGGGGATCGGTGAGCGGCCCGTGACCGGTGGAGACGAAGGCTTCGATGGCGTGGACCAACGCGTCGATGCCGGTACAGGCCGACAGAAACGGGTCCATGCTCAGGGTGGTTTCCGGATCGATCAGCGACACGTCCGGCACCGCGGCCTTGCTGACGATGGAGAACTTCATGCGCTCTTGCTGATTGGAGATGATGACGAATTGCGACACGTCGGCCGAAGTGCCGGCGGTGGTCGGGATCAGGATCAGCGGTGGGCTGGCGATGCGCAGGGTGTCCACGCCCTCGAATTCGAGGATGTTGCGCCCGTGGGCGACGACAATACCGATGCCTTTGCCGCAATCCATCGGGCTGCCGCCGCCGATCGCCACGATCACATCGCAGTGATTCTCCCGGTACAGCTCGGCGCCGAGCATGACTTCTTCGATCCGCGGGTTGGGCGAAACGTCGCTATATAAAAAGTAATCGATGCCCTGGGCTTGCAGGCTGGCCTCGACGTCGGCGACCCAACCGGCGGCAATCACCCCGGGGTCGCTGACCACCAGCACCTTGCGGGCGCCAAAGGTCTTGGCGTAATTGCCGACGTTATGCCGACAGCCGGCACCGAAGATGATTTCAGGCGAAACGAATTTACGCAGTTGGCTGAGATTCTGGCTCATTGGAAAGCCTGTTTTTTATTGTTTTGAAGGTAAAGAACACACTAAAGCATCCGGCTGCGAATGCAATCAGACCAATGGATAGCGAGCCCGCCCGGGGGTGCACTCCAATTTTGTATCCACTGGAGATCCACTGTGGGAGCGGCGGTGCGACGATTCGACTTGCTCGCGAAAGCGGTGTGTCAGTCAATAGATGTGTTGAATGTAATGCCGCTTTCGCGAGCAAGCCCGCTCCCACAGGGATCTGCGTCGGATGCACCTTTTCGATTCATCCACGATAAATCAGCCGCGAAGCCTTTTCATTGCGTAAGGTCAGGTGCTCCATGCCCTGCCCCGGCGCGTCGGCTTCGTCCCGGGCCTTGAGAATAACGTCGTGGTGCGGCGACTTGCTGCACACCGGATCAGCGTTACTCGCATCACCGGTGAGCATAAACGCCTGGCAGCGGCAGCCGCCGAGATCCTTGTGCTTTTCATCGCAGGAACGGCACGGCTCTTTCATCCAGTCATCGCCACGAAAACGGTTGAAACCTAAGGAGTCGTTCCAGATGTGTTCGATGCTGTGCTCACGCACGTTGGGAAACTGCATCGGCAACTGGCGGGCGCTGTGGCAAGGCAACGCCGTGCCGTCCGGGGTGATGTCGAGAAACAGGTTGGCCCAGCCATTCATGCAGGTCTTGGGGCGTTCTTCGTAGTAATCCGGGGTGACGAAGATCAGCTTGCATGGGTGACCCTCGGCCTCCAGACGCTGGCGGTATTCATTGGTGATGCGTTCGGCGCGCTGCAATTGCTCGCGGGTCGGCAACAGGCCGACGCGGTTGAGTTCGGCCCAACCGTAGAACTGGCACGTCGCCAACTCGACGAAGTCCGCCTCCAGCTCCAGGCACAGTTCGATGATCTGCGCGATCTGGTCGATGTTGTGCCGATGGGTGACGAAGTTCAGCACCATCGGGTAGCCCTGGGCTTTCACCGCACGGGCCATGGCCAGCTTCTGGGCGAAGGCCTTGCGCGAGCCGGCGAGCAGATTGTTCACCTCTTCGTCGGCGGCCTGAAAACTGATCTGGATATGGTCCAGCCCGGCGACTTTGAAATCGCGGACCTTCTGTTCGGTCAGGCCGATACCCGAGGTGATCAGGTTGGTGTAGTAACCCATGTCCCGCGCGGCCTTGATCAGCTCGGCCAGGTCTTGGCGCACCAACGGCTCGCCCCCGGAAAAACCCAGTTGCGCAGCGCCCATCTCCCGCGCCTCGCGGAACACCCGAATCCATTCTTCTGTGCTCAACTCCTCACCCTGCTGAGCGAAGTCCAGCGGGTTGGAGCAATACGGGCATTGCAACGGGCAGCGATAGGTCAACTCCGCGAGCAACCACAGCGGTGGGCCGGGTTGCTGTTCGATCCGGCTCACAGGGTGATCCCCCGGTGCCAGACCCGCTCCGTGGTGACGGTGTGGTACGGCGGGCGATCCAGCTCATAGGCCATGCTCATCGCGTCGAGCATGCTCCACAGCACATCGAGCTTGAACTGCAGAATCTCCAGCATGCGTTGCTGGCCTTCGACCGTGACGTAGTGCGACAGGGTGATGCGCAAACCATGCTCGACGTCGCGCCGGGCCTGGCTCAGACGGGTACGGAAATAGTCGTAACCGGCCGGGTCGATCCACGGGTAATGGGTGGGCCACGCATCGAGCCGGGACTGGTGGATTTGCGGCGCGAACAGTTCGGTCAGCGAGCTGCTGGCCGCTTCTTGCCAGCAGGCGCGACGGGCGAAATTGACGTAGGCGTCCACAGCGAAACGCACACCCGGCAGCACCCGTTCTTGCGAAAGGATTTGTTCGCGGTCCAGCCCCACTGCTTCGCCCAATCGTAGCCACGCTTCGATACCGCCTTCACTGCCGGGGACGCCGTCGTGGTCGAGGATTCGTTGCAGCCACTCCCGGCGCACGTCGCGGTCCGGGCAGTTGGCGAGGATGGCGGCATCCTTGAGCGGGATATTCACCTGGTAATAGAAGCGATTGGCGACCCAGCCCTGAATCTGCTCGCGGGTGGCGCGCCCGGCGTACATGGCTTGGTGGAATGGGTGGTGGATATGGTAATAGGCACCCTTGGCGCGCAGGGCTGCTTCGAATTCGGCGGGGGTCATGGGAGTGTCAGTCATTGCGGTTCTCCGGATTTCGCGGTGTTTGGTCTGGCCCCTTCGCGAGCAAGCCCGCTCCCACAGTTGATCGGTGTGAACATAGATTTTGTGTACACCAACAATCCAATGTGGGAGCGGCGGTGCGGCGATCCGACTTGCTCGCGAAGAGGCCATCCGCTACAGCTCAATACTCATACCGTCATAAGCCACTTCAATCCCGCGCCGTTCCAGCAAGGCGCGCTCCGCCGAGTCTTCATCGAGGATCGGGTTGGTGTTGTTGATGTGGATCAGCACCTTGCGCTGGCGATTGAAGCCCTCCAGCACGTCGAGCATGCCGCCGGGGCCGCTTTGTGGCAGGTGGCCCATTTCGCGGCCCAGGCTCTGGCCGACTTCGCACACGCGCATTTCATCGTCGCGCCACAGCGTTCCGTCCAGCAGCAGGCAGTCGGCGCGCTGCATCCAGCTCAATACCTCGGCATCGACCTGCCCCAGCCCCGGTGCGTAGAAAACCGATGCACCATTGCGCAGGTCTTCGATGAACAGGCCGATGGTGTCGCCCGGTTGCGGGTTGCCACGGTTGGGGGAATACGGCGGTGCATTGCTGACCAGTGGAACCGCGCGAAATTGCAGGTGTGGGCAGGCAGCGATGCGGAATGGCTCGCGATCCAGTTCGATGGGTTGCCACTGCAAGCCACCGTTCCAGTGCTTGAGCATGGTGAACAAGGGAAAGCCGCTGCTCAGGTCTTGATGAACCCGCTCGGTGCACCAGACCGAATGCGGGCAGCCTTCGCGCAGGCTCAACAGCCCGGTGCAATGGTCGATCTGACTGTCCAGCAGAACGACACCGGCAATCGCCGTGTCACGCAAGCGTCGGGCTGGCTGCATCGCAGGAAAGCTTTCGAGTTGCGCGCGAATGTCCGGTGAAGCATTGCAGAGCACCCACTCCACACCGTCGTCGCTCAGGGCAATGGACGACTGCGTGCGGCGTTGTGCGCGCAGATTGCCGTTGCGCATAGCGGCGCATTGACGGCAGTTGCAGTTCCATTGCGGAAAACCGCCGCCAGCGGCGGAACCGAGAACGCGGATGTGCATGGGATGGCTCCAGAAGGCAGGCCCGGCCAACGCGACGGCTGACCGGGCAATCAATCAACGGTTGGCGAAATACATCGTCACTTCGAAGCCAATGCGCAGATCGGTAAACGCGGGTTTATTCCACATGGGTCAATCCTCTTCTTGTGCCGGACGATTCCGGTAAAGCCATTAATGCACGGGGGATGAGATGACCGAATGCTACTTTCGAAGGAGGTTGTGGGGTGCGTTGGTAGGGGGTGTGGCGCGGTCTTCAAGTACACGGAGAACCCATGTGGGAGCGGCGGTGCGACGATTCGACTTGCTCGCGAAAGCGGATTGTCAGTCAACATATTTGTTGAATATCAAGCCGTCTTCGCGAGCAAGCCCGCTCCCACCTTTGAACTGCGTTACCCGGCAATTACTGACAGACACAAATCCACTGTGGGAGCGGCGGTGCGACGATTCGACTTGCTCGCGAAAGCGGACTGTCAGTCAACATATTTGTTGAATATCAAGCCGCCTTCGCGAGCAAGTCGAATCGTCGCACCGCCGCTCCCACATTTTGGGTTGTGGTGTTCTGGCGGGTTAGAAGAACCCCAGCGGGTTGATGTCGTAGCTCACCAGCAGGTTTTTGGTCTGTTGGTAATGGTCGAGCATCATCTTGTGGTTCTCACGGCCGACACCGGACTTCTTGTAGCCACCGAACGCGGCGTGGGCCGGGTACAGGTGGTAGCAGTTGGTCCAGACGCGCCCGGCCTTGATCGCCCGGCCCATGCGGTAGGCGCGGTTGATGTCGCGGGTCCACAGGCCGGCGCCGAGGCCGAACTCGCTGTCGTTGGCAATCGCCAGGGCTTCGGCTTCGTCCTTGAAGGTGGTGATACCCACCACCGGGCCGAAGATTTCTTCCTGGAACACACGCATTTTGTTGTGGCCCTTGAGCAGGGTCGGCTGGATGTAATAGCCGCTCGACAAGTCGCCTTCAAGACGCTCGGCCGCGCCACCGGCGAGCAGTTCCGCGCCCTCCTCCTGAGCGATTTTCAGGTACGAGAGAATCTTGTCGTATTGCTGCTCGGACGCCTGGGCGCCGACCATGGTTTCGGTGTCCAGCGGGTTGCCGCGCTTGATCTTGACGATCTTCTTCATCACCTCGGCCATGAACGGCTCGTAGATTGATTCCTGCACCAGCGCCCGGGACGGACAGGTGCAGACTTCGCCCTGGTTGAAGAAAGCCAGCACCAAGCCTTCGGCGGCTTTCTCGATGAACTGCGGCTCGGCGTTCATGATGTCTTCGAAGAAAATGTTCGGCGATTTGCCGCCCAGTTCAACGGTGCTCGGAATGATGTTCTCGGCGGCGCAATGCATGATGTGCGCGCCCACCGGGGTGGAACCGGTGAAGGCGATCTTGGCGATGCGCTTGCTGGTGGCCAACGCCTCACCGGCTTCGCGACCGAAACCCTGGACGATGTTCAGCACACCGGCCGGCAGCAAGTCGGCGATCAGCTCGGCGAACACCATGATCGACAGCGGCGTTTGTTCGGCGGGTTTGAGCACGATGCAGTTGCCGGCAGCCAGGGCCGGGGCGAGTTTCCAGGCGGCCATCAGCAGCGGGAAGTTCCACGGGATGATCTGCCCGACCACGCCCAGCGGTTCGTGGAAATGATAGGCGGTGGTCAGTTCGTTGATCTCGGCGGCGCTACCTTCCTGAGCGCGGATGCAACCGGCGAAATAACGGAAATGGTCGGCAGCCAAAGGCACGTCGGCGTTGAGGGTTTCGCGCACGGCCTTGCCGTTGTCCCAGGTTTCGGTGACGGCGAGGATTTCCAGGTTCTGTTCGATGCGGTCGGCGATTTTCAGCAGCACCAGCGAGCGATCCTGCGCCGAGGTTTTGCCCCAGGCATCGGCGGCGGCATGGGCGGCGTCGAGGGCTTTTTCGATGTCGGCAGCGCTGGAGCGCGGGAACTCGGCGATGACTTCACCGGTGACCGGTGAGGTGTTGGTGAAGTACTCGCCGTTGATTGGGGCAACGAATTCGCCGCCGATGAAATTGCCGTAGCGCGGTTTGAAGGAAACGACGGCGCCGGGTGTTCCGGGTTGTGCGTAGATCATGGTGGGCCTCTGTCTGGGTCGATGCCTGTCAGGCCAACAGGCGATGAACCGATAGTAGAGAGCCCCGCCTGCCAGACGAATGCGCCGTTGGCAGGGGGATTCTCGTTATTTGGTAGTAGATTTGCGCAAATCAAATGTGGCAGCGGGCTTGCTCGCGAAGGCGGTGTATCAGGCAATACATGTGCTGAATGTAAGGCCCTCTTCGCGAGCAAGCCCGCTCCCACAGGGTTATGCGGTGGAGTCAGGTTGATCAGTGTTTGGCGACCAGGTCTTTAGGCAACTTGAACGTCCAGAGCATGCCGCCCTGGTTGAAGTCCTTGACGCGCTTGGCCACTTCGCCGCCCCACAGCGGTACCGCGCCGCCCCAGCCGGAGAGCACCGAGACGTATTGTTCGCCGTCCATTTCCCAGGTCACGGGCGAGCCGAGCACGCCGGAACCGGTCTGGAACTCCCAGACTTTCTCGCCAGTCTTGGCGTTGAACGCCTGCAGGAAACCTTCCGGCGTACCGGTGAACACCAGGTTGCCCTTGGTGGTCAGCACCCCGCCCCACAGCGGCGCGAAGTTCTTGTGGCGCCAGACTTCCTTGCCGGTTTTCGGGTCGATGGCGCGCAGCACGCCGATGTAGTCTTCGTTCAACGGTTTGATGGTGAAACCGGCGCCGAGGAACGCCGCGCCTTTCTTGTAGGCGATGCCTTCGTTCCAGATGTCCATGCCCCACTCGTTGGACGGCACATAGAACAGGCCGGTGTCGCGGTTGTAGGCCATCGGCATCCAGTTTTTCGCCCCCAGGAACGCTGGCGCGACGAACACCGAACTGCCTTTGGCCTCGGAGCCCGGCGCCCCCGGACGGCTGGCTTCGTTGTAGATCGGCCGACCGTTTTTATCCAGGCCGCTGGCCCAGGTGATCTTGTCCACGAACGGGAAGCCGCGAATGAATTTGCCGTTGGTGCGATCGAGCACGTAGAAGAAACCGTTACGGTCCGCGGTGGCCGCCGCTTTGATTTCTTTGCCGCCTTCGTTGTAGTTGAACGACACCAGTTCGTTCACGCCGTCATAGTCCCAACCGTCGTGCGGTGTGCTCTGGAAGTGCCATTTGATGGTGCCGTCGTCCGGGTTCAGCGCCAGGCGCGACGACGAGTAGAGATTGTCGCCAGGACGCAGGTGCGAGTTCCACGGCGCCGGGTTACCGGTGCCGAATAGCAGCAGATTGGTTTCCGGATCGTAGTAGCCGCCCAGCCAAGGTGCCGCGCCGCCGGTTTTCCACAGATCGCCCGGCCAGGTTTTGCCCGCTTCGCCGCCGGAGATGCCGTTCTCCACAGCCTTGCCGTCCTTGTAGACATAGCCCATGTGGCCTTCGACGGTCGGCCGGCTCCACAGCAGGCTGCCGTTTTTAGGGTCGTAGGCTTCGATCTTGCCCACCACCCCGAACTCGCCACCGGCCACGCCGGTGATCAATTTACCGTTGATGACCAACGGCGCGGCGCTGATGGAATAGCCTTCCTTGTGGTCGGCGACTTTTTTGCTCCAGACGACTTTGCCGGTGTCCTTGTTCAGGGCCACGAGCTTGGCGTCGAGGGTGCCGAAAATCACCAGATCGCCGTAAAGGGCAACACCACGGTTGATCACGTCGCAGCACGGGCGGATGTCATCGGGCAGGCGCGCGTCGTATTGCCAGAGCTTGCGACCGGTGCGCGCATCCACCGCGAACACCCGCGAGTAGGAGCCGGTCATGTACATCACGCCGTCCTTGACCATCGGCTGCGCTTGTTGACCGCGCTGCTTTTCCCCGCCGAACGAAAAGGCCCAGACCGGACGCAGGTCCTTCACGTTGTCGACATTGAGGGTATCCAGCGGGCTGTAGCGCTGACCCTGGACGCCCAGGCCATTGGTGACGACCTGCTCCGGGTTCTTCGGATCCTGGAGGATGTCTTGATCGGAGACGGCGGCCAATGCCTGGCCAGACAACAGCATGGCACTGAGCAGCATGCTCAAAACGAAGGGTTGGCGACGTGCGGGTTGGGTCATGACGGCTGCCTCTGCGGTTTTTGTTATACCCGGGAAATTTTCCCGGTCTGGTGCAGATTCTTGGGCGCCGCCGCCCTTGCAACAATTGCCCGCAGTGCGGAGATTGCTAGTTCCTTAGTACCGGGTCGGAGGAGATGAGGACCACCCACATTCTTGCGATAGAAACTGGATCCTGTGGGAGCGGGCTTGCTCGCGAAAGCGGTGTGTCAGGCACTATCAATGTTGAATGTTAAGGCCTCTTCGCGAGCAAGCCCGCTCCCACAGTGGATTTTCGGTGTGCACAACATCTGCGTTCACACCGCTCAAATGTGGGAGCGGGCTTGCTCGCGAAGGCTGTGTATCAGGCAACATCAGTGCTGGCCAGAATCCACCCGCCTCATCACCCCCCGTTCGTAACGCGAGTACAAATGGCTGACGCTGCGAATCAGCTCATAACGGCTTAGGCTGATCCCCGCGAAACGCTCGGGGATGGGGCTGCGGATCATCTCGGCCATGTCGCTGCCATTGGCCGCGCCATCGCGCATTAGCTGGTCCAGCCAGGTCAGGTAATCGCGCATCTGCTCGAACGGTTTTGTATCCGTGGCCACTGGCCCATGGCCGGGGACGATCAGCGTCCACGGTAAATCTTTTAAAGCCGCGATGTCCGCCAGCCATACTGACAACCCCGGACTGTTGGGGGTGGTCAGGGCACGTTGGTAAAACACCAGATCCCCGGCAAACAGCACGCCGGTTTTCTGGTCGAGAATAGCCAGATCCGCGCCGGTGTGCCCACCCAGACTCAGTAGGCGCAAATCGTGGTTCCCAAAACTTTGCACGCCGGGCGTCAGCGTCTGCGTCGGCAACACCACTTCGGTGCCACGCATCCAGTCGCCCACCAGCCGATACATGTTCTCGGCCATGGCATCACCCTGTTGTCGCAACAGCTCGGTGGTGCCGGCGAGCGCACCGATCGGCACGTCAGTGAAAGCCTGATTGCCCAGCACATGGTCGGGATGGTGATGGGTCAGCAGCACCTGAATCACCGGTTTATCGGTGGTCGCCGCAATCGCTTTGCGCAGGGCTTCGCCATAGCGTTTCGACGGCCCGGTGTCGATTACCACCACGCCCTCCTCGGTGACGATGAACGCGGTGTTGACGATGTTACCGCCGTTGCTCTTGGCGAAGTTGTCGGTGCTGCCTTCCAGCAGCCAGGTGTCTTCGGCGATCTGCCGGGGCTTGAGTACGTAATCGGGATCGGCCAGGGCCGGCAGGCTCAGACTGATGAACAACAGCAGCATCCAGCGCATCACTCGCTCCTTGGGTCAGGGAATGGCCGCATCGAATTGATTGCCGCTGTTGTCGCGCAACACCAGGCGCGTCTGCCCCGTTCCTTCGATATCGAAGGCCAGATTGGGGTTTTCGCTGACCGCCGGGAACAACTCCAGACGCGCCAGCAAGTGATCGTTTTGATCGCGCAGCTCGGCCTGATTGATGAAGAATTCCGGGATGCCGCTGACCATGCCGTTGTCCATCGGATGCGCCACCTGCAAACGCACGCGGCTGAATTCACCACGGGGATAACGACCGCCAAGCACTTCGCCGATGCGGTCTTCCCAACCTGGCTGAGTGCGCACCACGCTTGGCGCCGTGCAACCCCCGCCCGCCGCATCGATCAGGGTCGAGCCGACATGCCACAGCCCGTCGCGGGTCAGTACCGCCGCACGTAATGGCGTGGCCTGTTCAACGCGGATGCGGATCGACAGCCACGGCAGCACACCGTTCAAGGGTTCGAAGTCGACGATTTTCGGCAGCGGATTGAGTTCGGCCCAGGCGAGGATTCGTACCACTTCACCCTTGAACGCTCGGGCGTCAATTTCCAGTGGCACTTGCCGGGCGTCTTCGGCAAATGGCGGCGCGAGCAACTTGACCCGCTCGTCGAACACGAACGGTGCGTCGCCGAGCATCTGCTTGTGATAGAACGCCCACATCACCGACGGCACCGGATCGACATCCACCGCGTGCGCGGCCAGGGGCAACCAGCAGGCCAACAGACAACTCGCTCGCCAGTTCACTGTTGATACATCTCGGGCACGTCATACCGCAGGCCGTAACGGGCATAAATGGCTTTCACCGAGCCCTCGCGAATCAACGCTTCCAGCGCCTCTTCCACGGCGTAGGCCAGTTGCCGGTTGCTTTCATGCACCGCCATGCCGATCTCCCAGAGCTGCTTGCCCATGTTCGGGTAGGCGTTTTCCGCCAGTGCCACTTGCGGGTCGGCGGCCTGATGGACTTGCCAGTCGATCTCGCCGCGCATGGCCATCACCGCGTCGACTTCACCGGCCTTCATCGCGGCAAACGCCTGGGGCACGCCTGGGTAATGGTGGGTCTTGGCGGCGAGCATGCCGTTGAACACCGAGGTCAGGTAAAACGACGGCACGCTGTCGACTTCGACGCCGATCGGGTGTTGCTGGAACACCGCGACACTCGCCACCGAGTCCAGCCGACGACGGTCGTAAGCCACTTGCCATTGTTCGGTCTGGTACGGCCCGAACATCACCACATGGCCGTTTTCCAGCTCACCCAGTTCATTGCGTTTCTGTGAGTAATCGCGATCGTAGGGCACGCGCATCATCAGGTCGGCCAGTTGCTGATTGTGCAACTGACTGGCCCGCCAGATGTAATCGCGCAGGTCGTCGTCGAGCTTTTCCCCGGCGGGTGCCCAGATCAGCTTCAGGCGCACCCCCATGGCCTTGGCCAGGGCCTGGGCGAGTTCGACATCGACTCCGCGAGCCTTGCCAGCGTCTTCAAAGCTGTAGGGCGCGAAGTCCTTGTACACCGCGACTTTCAGCTCCGCGGCGGCGATCATTTCGTCATAGGTACGGACCTGCGCCTGCGCTGTCTGGCAACACAGCCACACAGCGCTGATCAACACCGCGAACAAACGCATGGGTTACTCCTCGACGTGCACGCTGTCCAGGTAGGTGCGCACCGCCCACAAGGCTTCCTGACTCAGGTAGTCGGCCATCTTCGGCATGTACACCCGACCGTCACGCACGGCGCCATGGCGCACGCGTTCGACAAACCATTCATCACCGGCCTCGCCGACGTCGAGCATGCGCAAGTCAGGGGCGATGCCGCCGGACTTGGCTTCCAGGCCATGACAGGCCGCGCAGTTCTGGTTGTAGGCCGAGGAGCCGATTTGCACGGCTTTTTCCCGTTCCGGGGAGGAACGATAAGGGTTCGCCGCCGCCCAACCATCGGCATCGACTTGCACACCGGCATCCTTGATCGGGGTCAGTCCCAGGGTTTCGACGGCTTGGGGGACCACGTTGCCGTGGGCCCAGACGGAACCTGCGCTGATAAAACCGGCCAGCAGTCCGGCAACCAGCAAGGCGTTGCGTTTTGTTGTCATTGTTATGCCCTCAAGATTGCACGCAAAACCTCTTTGAAGAGGCTATGGCACCCATCTTAGGAACGGCTTTGCGCCAACCCCATGCTGCTTTGGTGGCCGCGGCCTACTCCCTTGGTAGTAGGGCTTGTGGCGCAGGCCCAACCAATACGGGTCGCGCGCCGTGAAGCTTGTCGACGCCGATCAGGGTCAGGATCAGCAAAAACGGCAGGAGCAGTGCTTTGAGAATTCGCATGGTCAATCTCCCCCTTGAGTGATGGCCGTTGCAGCCCATGCTAAAACCGCGCCGCCCGGGGTGAGTTACTACCTTGGTACTGGCCCATCGGTACTTTCTGCATATTTCCCCGCCCGTCCAGGGTTCCTATGCTGGCGCTACCTGTGATGGAGTGCCTTTATGCGCCAGCTCGCCCCTTACGCCTTGATCTACCTGTTGGCGATTGCCTGCGCCGCCGGGGTGGCGACCCAAGTTCAGGCGGCGGACGCGCCGTTGCAGGTGCAGATCGCCTACCTGGGTTATCGCCCCGACCCCGGGCCATTACTGTCGAACGTCATTCCCGAGCCGACCGATGCCGGCCTGCGCGGCGCCGAACTGGCGATCACCGACAGCAACAGTACCGGGCGTTTTCTCAATCACAGCTACAGCCTGGTCAGCGCCAGCGTCGACAATCCGGATGCGCTGATCGAAGCGGCCAAAGCCCAACACGAACAAGGCCTGCGCCTGTTTGTGGTGAATGCACCAGCGCAAACCCTGCGCCGACTCAGCGCCGTGCTACCCGACAGCCTGCTGTTCAATGCCGGCAGCCCGGATGACAGCCTGCGCAGCACCGACTGCCTGCCGAACGTGCTGCACAGCCTGCCAAGCCGGGCGATGCTGGCCGATGCGCTGGCGCAATTTCTGGTGCTGCGCAAATGGCAGCGGGCACTGCTGATCGTCGGCCCAACCGCGGACGATCAAGCCTATGCCGCCGCCCTGCGTCGCGCGGCTAAACGCTTCGGCCTGCAACTGGTGGCGGAGAAAGCCTGGAGTTTCGATAACGACCAGCGCCGCAGCGCCCAGGCCGACATGCCGCTGTTCACCCAGACCGCCGAGTACGACGTAGTGCTGGTGGCCGATGAACGCGGCGACTTCGGCGAGTACGTGCCCTACCAGACCTGGTATCCACGACCGGTGGCCGGCACTCAGGGCCTGACCCCGGTGGGCTGGCACAAGACCGTGGAAACCTACGGTGCCGCGCAGTTGCAGAAACGCTTCGAAGCCCTGGCCGGGCGCTGGATGAACGACCGGGATTTCGCCGCGTGGATGGCCGTGCGCAGCATCGCCAGTGCGGTGGGCAAACTGCGTCAGGCCGATGCCATGGCGATTCGTACGCTTGCAATCAGCGAGCAATTGCCACTGGACGGCTTCAAGGGTCGCAAGCTCAGTTATCGGCCGTGGAACGGTCAATTGCGCCAGCCGATCCCCATCGTGCAACCCCGGGCGCTGGTCAGCACCTCGCCGCAAGACGGTTTCCTGCACCCCGTCAACGAAATGGACAGCCTGGGTTACGACAAAGCCGAGGTCAGCTGCCGCTTTCTCTGATCGCCTTTTTCACGACAACAACAAGGAATCTGCCATGCGCCGCACCCTGCTTTCCTGCGCCCTGCTGCTCGCCGCCGGGCACGCCGCTGCCAGCACCGCCTGGGTCTCCAACGAAAAGGACAACAGCCTGAGCCTGATCGATATGCAGACCCTGCAAGTCACCGACACCCTGCCCGTCGGCCAGCGCCCGCGCGGCCTGTTGCTGTCCCACGACAACAAGCTGCTGTACATCTGCGCCAGCGATTCGGACCGGGTCCAGGTGATGGACGTCGCCACGCGCAAGATCATCAAGGAACTGCCCTCGGGCAAAGACCCTGAGCAATTCGCCCTGCATCCCAACAATCGTTGGTTGTACGTCTCCAACGAGGACGATGCGCTGGTGACGGTGATCGACACCGAAACCTCCAAGGTGCTCGGGCAAATCGACGTTGGCGTCGAGCCTGAAGGCATGGCCGTCAGCCCCGACGGCAAGTGGGCGGTGAACACCAGTGAAACCACCAACATGCTGCACTGGATCGACACCAGCACCCAGACCCTGGCCGACAACACCCTGGTCGATCAGCGGCCGCGTTTCGTCGAATTCAATCCCGATGGCTCGCAGCTCTGGGCTTCGGCGGAAATCGGCGGCACGGTGACGATTCTCGACGTCGCCAGCCGCAAGATCCTCAAGACCCTGACCTTCCAGATCAAAGGCGTGCACCCGGACAAAGTCCAGCCGGTGGGGATCAAACTCAGCGCCGACGGCAAGTACGGTTTCGTCGCGCTCGGCCCGGCCAATCATGTGGCAGTGATCGATGCCAAGACCTTCGAGATCGTTGATTACCTGTTGGTGGGCCGACGGGTCTGGCAGATGTCGTTTACCCCGGATCAACGGCAATTGCTGGCCACTAATGGCGTCAGCGGCGACGTATCGGTGATCGATGTCGACAGCCTCAAGGTTACCAAGTCGGTGAAGGTCGGGCGCTATCCGTGGGGCGTGGTGGTGACGCCATGAACGCCCTTGAAGTCAGCGACCTGAGTTTCGCTTACGGCCAGCGCGAGGCCTTGCGTCAAGTGAGTTTCAGCCTGGCACCGGGACGTTTTGCGGCGTTGCTTGGACCGAACGGCGCGGGCAAGTCGACGCTGATCGCCCTGCTCACTCGGCTCTATGATGTGCAGCGCGGTGATATTCGGGTCGGCGGCTGCTCCTTGCGCACCTCGGCACGTCCGGCGCTCAAGCAATTGGGTGTGGTGTTTCAGCAAAGCACTTTGGATCTGGATCTTAGCGTCGAGCAGAACCTGAGTTATCACGCTGCGCTGCATGGTTTGTCCCGGCGCCAGACTGGCCTTCGGGTCGATGCCGAACTGGCGCGTCAGGCCTTGACCGAGCGCCGTCGCGAACGGGTGCGCGAGCTCAATGGCGGCCACCGTCGGCGAGTGGAAATCGCCCGCGCGTTGCTGCACGAGCCAAGCTTGCTGCTGCTTGATGAGGCCAGTGTCGGCCTCGATCCGGCCAGTCGCCTGGCGCTCAACCAACACATCCGCAGCCTGTGCCGCGAGCACAACATCAGCGTGCTCTGGACCACTCATTTGCTGGATGAAGTGCAGCCCAGCGACGACTTGCTGATCCTGCATCAAGGCCGTTTGGTGGCCAGCGGACAGGCAGACGCCCTGAGCCTGGAACATGGTGGTGACCTCGGTTCGGCCTTCGCTCGCCTGACCACCCCGGTTCCTTCAGGAGCAGTCGTCAGATGAATGCTTACTGGCAATGTTTCAGCGGTATCGTGCTGCGCGAATGGCTGCGTTTTGTGTTGCAGCGCACGCGGTTTCTCAGCGCGCTGGTGCGGCCGTTGCTGTGGCTGCTGGTATTCGCCGCCGGTTTTCGCGCGGCACTCGGCATCGCAATCATCGACCCCTACGACACCTACATCCCCTATGAGGTTTACATCATCCCGGGCCTGGCCTGCATGATCCTGTTGTTCAACGGCATGCAAGGTTCGCTGTCGATGGTCTACGACCGGGAGATGGGCAGCATGCGCGTGCTGCTGACCAGCCCCCTGCCCCGGACCTTCCTGCTGTGCAGCAAATTGCTGGCGACGTCGCTGATTTCGCTGTTGCAGGTGTATGCCTTTCTGGCGATCGCCTGGCTGTACGGCGTGCAACCGCCGGCCATCGGCCTGTTGCTGGCGTTGCCGGCATTGCTGCTGGTGGCGCTGATGCTTAGTGCGCTGGGGCTGTTGCTATCCAATGCGATTCGTCAGTTGGAGAACTTTGCCGGGGTGATGAACTTCGTGATCTTCCCGCTGTTTTTCCTGTCGTCAGCGCTGTATCCGCTGTGGAAAATGCGCGAATCCAGCGAGTGGTTGTATTGGCTGTGCGCCTTGAACCCGTTTACCCATGCGGTGGAACTGGTGCGGTTTGCGCTGTATGAACGCTTCAACCCGGTCGCGCTGGCGGTGTGTGTGGGGCTGACGCTGGTGTTTGCCCTGCTGGCCGTGCTCACCTTCAACCCGCAACATGCGGCCCTGCGCAAAACCAACTGACAACACATTCCCCTGTGGGAGCGGGCTTGCTCGCGAAGAGGCCAGTACATTCAACATCTCTGTCGACTGACACACCGCTTTCGCGAGCAAGCCCGCTCCCACATTGGATCTTCATTGAATACAGCATTGGTGTACGACGCGGGTCCCATAAAACTAGACAAATTACTACTTTAGTACTGGTTTACCTGTCTATCGTCGCATTCACAACGCACCGCTACTGGCATGTAATGGGTTCATAACTATAAGGACTGAACCCCATGCCGCGTGCCCGACGTGTTCTGCTGTGCCCTTCTCTCGCCGCGCTGTCGTTGAGCCTGTTGCTGGGCGCCGCGCAGGCTGAAACAGCGCTGTTCTCCGCCGAAGGTTATCGCATCGGTCTATACCGCAGCCCCACCCCGACTCAGCTCCAGGGCGCGAGTATCATCGACACGCCTGCCCTGCAAAACCTGCTCAAGCACACGCCCCAACCGCTACTGATCGATGTCTACCGCCGGCAATGGCTGCAAGGCCGTTTCATCGAAGACGAGGCCCACGAAAACCTGCCCGGCAGCCATTGGCTGGCCAATACCGGTGACGGCGACCTGACGCCCCCGTGGCAGGAATATTTCGGTCGCCATCTGCAGCAATTGACGGCGGGCGATCTGACTCGACCGTTGGTCTTTTACTGCCGCTCCGATTGCTGGTTGAGCTGGAACGCGGTAAAACGCGCCGCTTCCCTGGGCTATAAGACACTGTATTGGTACCGCGACGGTCTGGATGCGTGGCAAGCGGCGAATCTGCCCTTGACGCCGGCCCGGCCCGAGCCCTTTCCCTGACGTGAGCGTTTGTGTTGTTGCCACACCCTGATCAAAAAAAAATGAGGTGAAAGGCCATGTACAAAATTCTGATTGCCGACGATCACCCGCTGTTTCGCGAAGCCATTCATAACGTCATCAGCGACGGTTTCCCCGGCAGCGAGGTCATGGAAACCGCCGACCTCGACAGCGCCCTGGCCCTGACTCAGGAACACGACGACCTGGACCTGATCCTGCTCGACCTGAACATGCCCGGCATGCATGGCCTCAATGGCCTGATCAACCTGCGCAACGAAGCGCCGACCATTCCGGTGGTGATCGTCTCGGCCGAGCAGGACAAACAAATCGTGCTGCAAGCCATTACCTATGGCGCGGTGGGGTTCATCACCAAATCGTCGCCACGGGTGCAGATGACCGAGGCCATCCAGCAGATTCTCAACGGCAATGTGTACCTGCCGCCGGACATCATCCGCACGCAAAAAAGCGCCACCCATCGCCGGATGAATGACACCCCGAGCTTCCCGCCGGAGCTGCTCCAGGCCCTGACCCGCAAACAGTTGCTGGTGCTTGAGCGCATGACCAAGGGCGAATCGAACAAACAGATCGCCTACACCCTGGAAATCGCCGAAACCACGGTCAAGGCCCACGTCTCGGCGATATTGCGCAAACTCAATGTGCACAATCGGGTGCAGGCGATTTTGAGTGCCGGGGATATTGATTTCGGGTCGTATTTGCGGCGCTGAGTTCGCAGGTAACCAAAAGACCGAGTCGCCCCCTTCGCGAGCAAGCCCGCTCCCACATTAGATCTGAGTCAACTCGGTCAATGTGGGAGCGGGCTTGCTCGCGAAGGGGCCCTAAAAATCACCCAACTCTCTCAGGCACACCTCAAGGCCGACCAAGCAAATGACTCATCGCCGTCTTGAGTTTCATCGGCCGCACCGGTTTGTGCATCAGGGTGTGGCCCAGTTCGCGGATTTGCTGTTTGAGCTCATTGCTGTAATTGGCGGTGATCATCATTGCAGGGATCGCTGAAGCGCGACGGGCGTTGATGCGGGCCACGGCGTCGACACCATTTTTCTCGTCATCCAGGTGATAGTCGGCGATCAACAGATCGGCTTCGTCGTGATAATTATCCACTTGCCGCGCCAGGTCCTCCTCCGACAGCGCCGTGATCACCCGGCAGCCCCAACCTTCGAGCAAGGTGCGCATCCCCGCGCAAATCGCCGCGTCGTTGTCCAGCACCCACACCCGTGCACCGCGCAGGCGCTCGAGCATCGGCTCGCTCATCAGCAGGCTCGGCAACGCCTTCGGCGCCGTGGCACTTAAAGGCACTTCGACAGAAAACATCGAACCCTTGCCCGGCCATGAACGTACATGAATCCGGTGGCCGAGAATGCCGGCGATTTTCTCCACAATCGCCAGACCCAGCCCCAAGCCGCGATCCTGATCCGGACGCTGCACGTCACCGCGTTTGAACTCCTGAAAAATCTCCTCCAAACGGTTTTCAGCAATGCCCATGCCGCTGTCCCAGACTTCGATGGTCAGCCGCTGATGATGACGCCGGCAGCCGAGCACCACGCGCCCGCTGTAGGTGTAGCGAATGGCATTGCTCAGCAGATTACGCAGAATCCGCGCAAGCAACTGAATGTCGCTGCGCACCAGCGCCGAACACGGGATGAAATGCAGCTCAAGCCCTTCGCTGCGGGCCACTTGGGTGTATTCGGCGGCGAGGTTTTCCAGCAATTCGCTCAGGGCAAATGGCGCAATGTCGGCCTTGATCACCCCGGCATCGAGTTTGGAAATGTCCACCAGGGTGCCCAGCAGGTTTTCCACGTCTTCCAGTGAATTGCTCACGTTGCGCACCAGAATTTCGTTGGCCACCGGCTCCCGGCGCTCCAGCAAGGCGCTGGTAAACAGCCGCGCGGCATTCAGCGGTTGCAGCAGGTCGTGACTGACCGCCGCAAGAAATTTAGTCTTCGACAGGTTGGCCTGCTCAGCCTCGAGCTTGGCCTCGCGCAAGCGTGACTCCACCCGGCGGCGCTCGTCGATTTCGCGCAGCAATTGGTCATTGAGGGTGGTCAGTTCGGTGGTGCGTTCACGCACCCGCAATTCAAGGTTCTGATAGGCCTGATGCAGCGCTTCGGCGGTACGGCGGCGCTCGGTGATGTCGCGGATCAACACGAAAATCCCCACCACTTCTCCGGTGGCCAGGCGATTGGGCACGTAGGAGCGCAGCATGTAACGCTCCTGATTGTTGATGTTGGTTTCGGCGAACTCGAACGTCACGCTCTCGCCGGCCAGGGCCCGGGCCACGTAGGCTTCCAGGCGCTGATAATGCTGCTCGCTGTGAACTTCGCGCAGGCTCTGCCCGAGCATCACGCCCCGGGGCCAGCAGTACCATTCTTCGTAAACTTTGTTAGTGAACTCATAGACCAGGTCGGCATTCAGGTAGGCAATCAGCGCCGGCACATGGTCCGTGATCAGGCGAATCCAGCGCTCGCTTTCGCTGAGGGCTTCGGCGTGCTGATAGCGTTCGGTGATGTCGGTGAAGGTGTTGACGAAACCGCCGGTGGGCAACGGATGGGTGCGGATTTCCAGCACCCGGCCATCGTAGAGGCGCTGCTCGCATTCCTGCACGTGCCGCCCGTTTGCATCGCGACTGGCCGGGGTCAGCAGGTTCAGTTCGCTGTCGGCAATCACTTCGGCGAACGGCCGATGGGCCGCCACCGGGGCCAGGCCGCTGAGCTCCAGGAAGCGCCGGTTCCACAGTTCCAGAATGCCCTCGGCGTTGACCATCGCCACGCCTTGGGACAGGTTATCGACCGCCCGCTGCAACAAATGCGACTTCTGCGCCACGGCCTGCTCGCGGCGCAGGGTTTCGCTGAGTTTGACGTCGGTAATGTCAGTGAACAGGAACACCCGCCCGCCTTCCTGAGTCGGCCGTTCGCTGACTTGCAGCCAGCGCCCGTTGTGCAGGCGATAGAGCAGGTTTTCATCGGCATGCCCGCGGGGTTCTTCGCTGAACAGTCCGGTGGAGGTCATCAACCGCTTGACCTCGTGCAGGCGCATGCCCGCATTGATCCGCACCCGGCTGTTGCTCCAGAACGCCTTGAAGCGGCTGTTGAACAGCACGATCCGCTGCTCGGCGTCGAACAATACAAAGGCGTCGGAAATGCTTTCGATGGCGTCGATCAAGTGTTGATGGGCGGTTTCGGCCCGCAGCCGTGCCTCGCTGAGCAAATGATTGCCGGCCTTGAGTTCGGCCATGGCCTGGTTCAGGGCGTCGGTGCGTTCACGCACCTGCTCGGCCAGCACCACCGAATGCTGGAACGCCGCATACGGGTCGTTGCCCCGGGTGATGCCGGATTCGATGCGCTCGATCAGCGCGCCATTGATGCGTTGCAGTTTGTGGTTTTCGTGCCGCAGGCTGGCGATCTGCGCCTGAAGGTCAGCGCTGTCCAGGGGAGCGGCCTCGGGCAATGGCAACCCCGGTGAAGGTCTGGTTGATGTGCATGCCATTGAACTGTTCTCCGTAGGTATTGAAACCCATCACCCGTTGCTCCCGCAAAAACGCGCCGATCTGCTCGAGACTGCCGCCATCTTCCAGTTCCAGACGCCTGAGAAAACAGTCGCAGCCGATGGTCAGCAACAGGTCCCCGAGACGCTCCTGCAAACCGTCGAACAGGCTTTGCAGATTCGGCAGCATGGGGCCTGGGGTCATGACGGTGAGGACGATGCCGTTTTCCACCGCACAGTAGAAACTCAGACTCAGGTCTGGATGAACCTGCTGGATCGCCCGCACGTAATATTGATCGTTGATTCGCACCGCCAATGGGTGTGCGGCAAAGATCCGATAGTCGAGGTCGGCCACTGCCACGCCGATGTGCCGGGCGTACTCCTCGGCGGCCGGTTCGGCGTTGAGCTCAAACACCCGCCGCGAGGCGCTGTCGGCAGCGGTGACCACCAGTTTTTCGGCCCTGGGCAGAATGTGGTGGGTGGTGAAGACTTCGAAGTCCAGCCAGGTATTGACCAGCACCACCACCGCCGCGCCGCTGTGAAACTCGCCGCCGAAATACACATGGGTGTGGGTCAGGTAGTTGTCATCGCCGGCCGAACCGCCGAAATGAGGAATGTCGCCCAACGCCGCGCTCAAGGCCGCCAGAACCATTTCTTCACGGCTGGACAAGCCATCGAGCAGGGTCAGGGCAAAGCTGTTGCCCTTGATCGGCGCCAGGGTATTGCTGCGGCAGCCACTGACCAGACGCTCGACCATTTGCTGGGCATCGATCAGGCTGAAATGCTCCATTTCGTCGATCAGTTCGGTGGAGATGGAAAAGTGCCGATGATCGAAGCCCACCGCCGTCACGCAGCTGCGGCCATAACCTTGGGGGGTGATTTCTCCGGCACTGGTGCAGCCCACCAGACGAATGCCGCCGAAGCTCTGTTGCAAAGCCTGCCCCAGCGCCTGCAAGTCGTACTCGGCGGAACAGAAGAACAGCACGAAACCCAAGTGGGGGTGCAAGAGTTGTCGCGCCAGATCCTGAGCCGCTTGCTGGGCATCGGTGGCCTGGGACATGGCACTGACCACACCGTCGTTCTGAACCTGCTGCATCCTCGCCCCTCGCCGGTGCGCCTGTATGAGGTTCGAGTGTACGAAGCCTGCGGGTGGTGACGAATGCTACTTGGGTAGCGGGTGGGGGGGATCGATGGGATGAGAGGACGACAATATCTACAGAACACCACAAATCCCCTGTGGGAGCGGCGGTGCGACGATTCGACTTGCTCGCGAAAGCGGCCTTCCAGTCAACAATGATGTTGCCTGACACTGCGCTTTCGCGAGCAAGTCGAATCGTCGCACCGCCGCTCCCACATTGGATCTGCGTTGTGCCGACTTGGGCGCTACCAGGTCAACACCGCCCCCACCGCAAACGTATCGGTGTCTTCATTCTGGGCGTTGGTGTCGTGGCCATTGATTTCGAACTGGTTGTACTCGGCCACCAACTTCAGGTTGTCGTTGACGTCATGGAACAGCGCAATGCCGCGGGTCTCGTAATCGGCGCCGCTGCCGACCACGCCGTTGCCGTCGTCCTCGGTCTTGCCGTAGGACAGTGCCAAGCGGTTCTTGCCGAGTTTGTAGGAGCCCTGCAACAGGTAACCATCGCTGTCGACATTGCGCAGGGTCGGTTCGCCGGCGTTGTTGGTGAAGAACGGGTTGATGCCCTTGGCCTGGAAGCCGGAGCCGGTCAGCGACAGCCCGCCCATCTTCGCTTGCACGCCGTAACCGACGCCTTTGGAGGTGACGGACTCGACGCTGGAGTCGGTGTTGTCCGAAGTCTGGTAGCTGCCGTTGAGCCAGCTGTAAATCTTCGCCCCGCCGACGTCGAACTGATAGGTGATCTCGCTCTCGGTACGCGGGTTCTCCTGATACGCCTTGCCCGTCGCGCTGCTGTCGTTGGTGTCGACCGGGTCCATGATCCCCACCGCCACCCGCAAGCCGTCCATCACCGGGGTGCGATAGGTAATCTGCGACGTCGGGAACGGGTACGGATAACCGCTGCCGATGTTGCCGAACGACACCCCGCCGCCGTCCACCAGGCCCAACGTATCGCTGACCTGACCATAACCGGCGAGCAGTTCGTCGAGCAAGATGTTGGAGCGGGCAAACAGACCGAAGTCCTTGCCGATCAGTACCTCGCCCCACTCTGGATTGGCCACCGTGCCGTAGAACTGTCGCACGTCGATGGCGGTGTCGGTGCCGTTGGTTTCGCTGTCGTTGATGGTCACCCAGAACGAGGCGCGGGCGCCGAGCTTGAGGTCATCGACCTGCTTGCCCATGTTGAAGCCCAGGTAGTTGGGCAGAAATCCCATCTTCACCCGCGCCTGGCGCCGGTCGTACTGCTCGCCGGCCCGGTCCACATCGCTGTTCACATAGAAGGCGTTGATGTAGCCATCCGTGGAGAACGTGGTCTGGTCCTTGTCGTACAGCATGATCTCGGCCTCGGCCATCGAGCTCAGGCCAAGGGAGGACAGGCTGGCGATGAAGGCCGGCAAGAAACGATGCTTGAAGTTCTTATTGTTGTGCATGACGCGCTCCGCAACGGGGGACTTGATGTCGGAGGCGATTATCGAAAGTGGACCGGCGGCGTCATACGCTGCCTTGGGTGCGGTTGTCAGGTGATTTGGGGTGGCCGGTGTAGCGCGGCAAATCGGTGTAAGACCGCCCGCCAGCAAGGCCCGGAACTTAGGGTGTAGGCCTGTGGAGCGGACTGGCGTCCACAGGAACCGGTGCCCGCTAAGCGAGCGCTCTAAACAGCATGTAAACGGCGATCACCACGCAGACGCTGGCAAAGCCCATCTGCAGCCCTCGGGCCGGCACCCGCGCGCAGAGTTTTCGACCGAGGATCATTCCGACGATGCTGGCGACAATGAACGACACGCCCAAACCATCGATCCGCACCCCGGCATGAAACGCGCCGAACACACCGATCACCGAGATCAGGCTGATCACCATCAGCGACGTGGCAACGATCCCGCGCATCTGCACATCGGTCAGTTGCTTGAACGCCGGCACAATCAGAAAGCCGCCACCGACGCCGAGTAGCCCCGAGACCACACCGGTCACCGCGCCGAGTGCCGCCAGGGTTGCGGTGCATTTGGCGGTCCAGGAAAAGCGCCCGGTCTGCTGATCGAGCATGCAGTTCTTCTGGCCCCAGTTGGCATGGCCGTGGTCGCTGGGGCCATCGTCGTGCTTTTCCCGGCGCAGCATCCGCCAGGCCACCATGACCATCAGCAGACTGAACAGGATCATCAGGCTCTTTTCCGGCAACTGATGGGCGAAATAGATACCCACCGGCGAAAACACCGCGCCCAGCAGTGCAATCAACAACGCCGCGCGATAGCGCACCAGGCCATGACGCAAACCGTCAATCGCACCGATCGCCGCCGCACTGCCCACCGCGAACAAGGCGACGGGCGCCGCTTGGGTCATGGTCAACCCCAACCCGAGCACCAGGGCCGGCACCGCGAGAATGCCGCCACCGGCACCGGTCAAGCCGAGTACCAGTCCCATGACCAAGCCAAAAAAACTTGCCAACAACATAAAACACTCATGATCTGCGAAAAAAAGCCGGGAACGCCCGGTATCGATTAAGTGACAGGATAGAGCCCGCACAGTTTTTTTCATTAATTGAATTGATGCGGCACTGGTCAACGCAGGGAAAATGAAACTACCCTCAAAGCCTGTCCAAAAAGAAACAGCCACCATGCCCGCCTTGATTGAAGCCTTCTTCGACCCCGCCTCATCGACCTACAGCTACGTAGTCTACGAGCACGATGGCGGGCACTGCGCGATTGTCGATCCGGTGCTGGATTACGACCCTGCCGCCGGGCGTACCGCAACCGTCCGGGCCGACAAGATCATCGCCTTCGTGCGCGAACACCAGTTGCAAGTGCAATGGCTGCTGGAAACCCACGCCCATGCCGATCACCTGTCGGCCGCGCCTTATTTGCGTCAGGAACTGGGGGGCAAGATCGCGATTGGCCAGTCGATCAGCAAGGTCCAGGGTGTGTTCAAGACGCTGTTCAATCTGGAGTCGGAATTTCCCGTCGATGGTTCACAGTTCGACCACCTGTTCGCGCCGGACGAGTCATTCCGCATTGGCAACCTCAAGGCCACGGCCCTGCATGTGCCCGGGCATACCCCGGCGGACATGGCTTATTTGATCGACGGCGATGTGATTCTGGTGGGCGATACGTTGTTCATGCCGGACGTTGGCACGGCGCGCTGCGACTTCCCCGGCGGCAACGCCAACCAGATGTTTGTCTCGATCCACAAACTGTTGGCCTTTCCCGCCAGCGTGCGGCTTTACGTCTGCCACGATTACCCGCCCACGGGCCGCGCTCCGCAATGCCAGAGTACGGTTGGCGAGCAGCGCCAAAGCAACATCCATATTCACGATGGCATTGATGAGGCTGCCTTCGTCGCTATGCGCACCCAGCGCGATGCCGGGTTGGGTATGCCGACGTTGTTGTTGCCGGCGATTCAAGTGAACGTGCGGGCGGGGAATTTGCCGCCGGCGGAAGAGAATGGCGTGAGTTACCTGAAGATCCCGCTGAATCAACTCTGACCTTCGATCGTCCCCACGCGCAGCAAAGGAATGCATCCCGTGACGCTCTGCGTCACATCCGGAAGCGGAACGCGGAGCATCCCTGGCGGCATTCCTTTGCTGCGCGTGGGAACGATCATCTTCAGTTGGCCAAGGTCAGACCATTCGCCGGCAACGGCAGCGCCGTCTTATAGCGCACCTGCTTGAGCGCAAAGCTCGAGCGAATGTTCGCCACACCCGGCACCTTGGTCAGAAAGTCCATCATGAAACGCTCCAGCGACTGAATAGTCGGCACCAGTACGCGGATCAGATAGTCCGGGTCGCCGGCCATCAAATAGCACTCCATCACTTCCGGGCGATCCGAGATCGCCTCTTCGAAATGCTGCAACGCCTCCTCCACCTGTTTCTCCAGGCTGACGTGAATGAACACATTCACATGCAGCCCCAGCAGGTCGGCATCCAGCAGGGTCACTTGCTCACGAATCAGCCCTAATTCTTCCATCGCCTTGACCCGATTGAAGCACGGCGTCGGCGACAGGTTCACCGAGCGCGCGAGGTCGGCGTTGGTGATGCGCGCGTTCTCCTGAAGGCTATTGAGAATGCCGATATCGGTACGGTCCAGTTTGCGCATGAGACAAAACCACCTGCTTTTTATGTTTATGCAGAATTTTTATCCTCAAATGATCTCAAGCGCAACGAAACAGAGAGAAATATTCTTCTTGGGCCGGCCTATGATTGTTGTAGGACAAGATTTCTTTTATCGAAGAATGACTGCCAGCTCACTACAAGAAATTCACAAGATCGAGCGTAGAAGCCATGAACCAAGCGTACGAACCGCTGCGCCTGCACGTTCCCGAACCTTCGGGCCGCCCCGGCTGCAAAACCGACTTCTCCTACCTGCATCTGACTGACGCAGGCCTGGTGCGCAAACCCCCAATCGACGTTGAACCGGCCGACACGGCTGATCTGGCCAAAGGCCTGATTCGCGTGCTCGACGACCAAGGCAATGCCCTCGGCCCGTGGGCTGAAGGCGTGCCAGTCGAGATCCTGCGTAAAGGCATGCGCGCCATGCTCAAGACGCGGATTTTCGACAACCGCATGGTGGTCGCCCAGCGTCAGAAAAAAATGTCGTTCTACATGCAAAGCCTTGGCGAAGAAGCCATCGGCAGCGCCCAGGCCCTGGCCCTGAACATCGACGACATGTGCTTCCCCACCTACCGTCAACAAAGCATCCTGATGGCCCGCGAAGTGCCGCTGGTGGACCTGATCTGCCAACTGCTGTCCAACGAGCGCGATCCGCTCAAGGGCCGGCAGTTGCCGATCATGTACTCGGTCAAGGATGCCGGTTTCTTCACCATCTCCGGCAACCTCGCCACTCAATTCGTTCAGGGCGTGGGCTGGGGCATGGCCTCGGCGATCAAGGGCGACACCAAAATCGCCTCGGCCTGGATCGGCGACGGCGCTACCGCTGAATCGGACTTCCACACCGCCCTCACTTTCGCCCACGTGTACCGTGCGCCGGTGATCCTCAATGTGGTCAACAACCAGTGGGCGATCTCGACGTTCCAGGCGATTGCCGGCGGTGAAGCCACCACCTTCGCCGGACGCGGCGTCGGTTGCGGCATCGCCTCCCTGCGGGTCGATGGCAACGATTTCGTCGCGGTGTACGCCGCTTCCGCCTGGGCCGCCGAACGCGCGCGCCGCAACCTCGGCCCGACCATGATCGAATGGGTCACCTACCGCGCCGGCCCGCACTCGACCTCCGACGACCCGTCCAAATACCGTCCTGCCGACGACTGGAGCCACTTCCCGTTGGGCGACCCGATTGCGCGCCTCAAGCAGCACCTGATCAAGATCGGTCAGTGGTCCGAAGAGGAACACGTCACCGTCAGCGCCGAACTGGAAGCCGAAGTGATCGCCGCGCAGAAACAAGCCGAACAGTACGGCACCCTTGCCGGCGGCCAGATTCCGAGCGCCGCGACGATGTTCGAAGATGTCTATAAAGAGATGCCGGAGCACTTGAAGCGCCAGCGTCAGGAGTTGGGGATCTGACATGAACGATCACAACAACAAAATCGAGTTGGAAACCGCCATGACCACGACCACCATGACCATGATCCAGGCCCTGCGCTCGGCCATGGATGTGATGCTTGAGCGTGACGACAACGTCGTGGTGTTCGGCCAGGACGTGGGCTACTTCGGTGGCGTGTTCCGTTGCACCGAAGGCCTGCAGAACAAGTACGGCACTTCCCGCGTATTCGACGCACCGATCTCCGAAAGCGGGATCGTTGGCGTTGCCGTGGGCATGGGCGCTTACGGTTTGCGGCCGGTGGCCGAGATCCAGTTCGCCGATTATGTTTACCCGGCGTCGGACCAGATCATTTCCGAAGCCGCGCGTTTGCGCTATCGCTCGGCCGGTGAGTTCACCGCACCGATGACCCTGCGCATGCCATGCGGCGGCGGCATCTACGGCGGCCAGACCCACAGCCAGAGCATCGAAGCGATGTTCACCCAGGTCTGCGGTTTGCGTACGGTCATGCCGTCCAACCCTTACGACGCCAAAGGCTTGCTGATCGCCTCCATCGAAAACGATGACCCGGTGATCTTCCTCGAGCCAAAACGCCTGTACAACGGCCCGTTCGATGGCCACCACGACCGTCCGGTAACCCCGTGGTCGAAACACCCCGCCGCGCAAGTGCCGGACGGTTACTACACCGTGCCGCTGGACGTCGCCGCCATCGCTCGTCCGGGCAAGGACGTGACCATCCTGACCTACGGCACCACGGTTTATGTGTCGCAAGTGGCGGCTGAAGAAACCGGCGTCGACGCCGAGGTCATCGACCTGCGCAGCCTGTGGCCGCTGGACCTGGAAACCATCGTCAAATCGGTGAAGAAAACCGGGCGCTGCGTGGTGGTTCACGAAGCGACCCGCACTTGCGGTTTCGGCGCTGAGCTGGTGTCGCTGGTGCAAGAGCATTGCTTCCACTACCTGGAAGCGCCGATCGAACGCGTCACCGGCTGGGACACTCCCTACCCGCACGCGCAAGAGTGGGCGTATTTCCCTGGTCCGTCCCGTGTGGGCGCGGCTTTGAAACGGGTCATGGAGGTCTGAATGGGCACGCACGTTATTAAAATGCCGGACATTGGCGAAGGCATTGCAGAAGTTGAATTGTCGCAGTGGCACGTCAAGGTCGGCGACATGGTCGTCGAAGATCAGGTGCTGGCAGATGTGATGACCGACAAGGCGATGGTCGACATCCCTTCTCCGGTGCATGGCAAGGTGATTGCCTTGGGTGGCCAGCCTGGCGAAGTCATGGCGGTTGGCAGCATCCTGATCAGCATTGAAGTGGAAGGCGCGGGCAACGTTAAAGAGTCGGCTCAATCGGCTGTTGTTAAAGAAGCGCCGGTTGCGGCCCCTAAAGTTGAAGCCGTGGTTGAAAGCAAACCGATTGCTGCCACAGCGCCGCGAGTTGCCGTTTGCCAGGGCCCGATGGTTGCCCGCGAGGCCGATGAACGTCCTCTGGCCTCCCCGGCTGTGCGCAAGCATGCGCTGGACCTCGGCATTCAATTGCGTCTGGTACGTGGCAGCGGCCCTGCCGGGCGGATTCTGCACGAAGACCTCGAAGCCTATCTGGCTCAGGGTCAGTCGAATGCATCGACCGCTACCGCCGCTTACGCCCAGCGCAACGACGAAGAACAAATCCCGGTGATCGGCATGCGCCGCAAGATCGCCCAGCGCATGCAGGACGCCACCCAGCGGGCCGCCCACTTCAGCTACGTCGAAGAAATCGACGTCACCGCCGTCGAAGAACTGCGCACACACCTGAATGAAAAACACGGCGCGACCCGCGGCAAGTTGACCTTGCTGCCGTTCCTGGTCCGCGCCCTGGTCGTGGCTCTGCGCGACTTCCCGCAGATCAACGCTCGTTACGACGACGAAGCCCAAGTCATCACCCGCCTCGGCGCGGTGCACGTGGGCATTGCCACTCAAGCTGACATCGGTTTGATGGTGCCGGTTGTGCGTCATGCCGAAGCGCGCAGCTTGTGGGACAGCGCTACGGAAATCTCCCGTTTGGCAAGCGCCGCGCGCACTGGCAAGGCCAGCCGTGACGAACTGTCCGGCTCGACCATCACCCTGACCAGCCTTGGCGCCCTGGGCGGCATCGTCAGCACCCCGGTGCTGAACCTGCCGGAAGTGGCGATCGTCGGCGTGAACAAAATCGTCGAACGGCCGATGGTCGTCAAAGGCCAGATCGTGATCCGCAAGATGATGAACCTCTCCAGCTCCTTCGATCACCGCGTGGTCGATGGCATGGACGCGGCGCAATTCATCCAGGCCGTTCGCAGCCTGCTCGAACAACCCGCAACCTTGTTTGTGGACTGATTATGAATGGAGCAGGCATGCAAACTTTGAACACCACGCTGCTGATCATCGGCGGCGGCCCTGGCGGTTATGTGACGGCGATCCGAGCCGGCCAACTGGGCATTTCGACCATTCTGGTGGAAGGCGAATCGTTGGGCGGCACCTGCCTGAACATCGGCTGCATTCCGTCGAAGGCATTGATTCACGTCGCTGAACAGTTCCATCAGACGCAGCACCACAGCCAACATTCGGCGCTGGGCATCAGCGTGTCGGCGCCGAGCCTGGACATCAGCAAGAGCGTCGAGTGGAAGGACGGTATCGTTGATCGCCTGACCACCGGCGTCTCGGCGCTATTAAAGAAGCACAAGGTCCAGGTCATTCAAGGCTGGGCCAAAGTGGTCGACGGCAAAACCGTCGAAGTCGGCGACACGCGCATTCAGTGCGAGCACCTGGTGCTGGCCACCGGTTCGAAAAGCGTAAACCTGCCGATGCTGCCGATTGGCGGGCCGATCATCTCCTCCACCGAAGCCCTGGCGCCGAAAAGCGTGCCGAAACATCTGGTCGTGGTCGGTGGCGGTTACATCGGTCTGGAGCTGGGGATTGCCTATCGCAAGCTCGGCGCCGAGGTCAGTGTGGTCGAGGCGCAGGATCGCATCCTGCCGGCCTACGATGCCGAACTGACCCATCCGGTACACGAAGCGCTCAAGCAACTCGGCGTGAAGCTTTACTTGAAGCACAGCGTCGAAGGCTTTGATTCACAAGGAAATACACTGCAAGTTCGTGATCCGAACGGCGACACCTTGAACCTGGAAACCGATCAGGTACTGGTGGCCGTCGGTCGCAAACCCAACACCCAAGGCTGGAACCTCGAAGCCTTGAACCTGGAGATGAATGGTTCGGCGATCAAGATCGACAACCGTTGCCAGACCAGCATGCGCAATGTGTACGCCATCGGCGACTTGAGCGGCGAACCGATGCTCGCCCACCGGGCCATGGCTCAAGGCGAGATGGTTGCCGAACTGATCAGCGGTAAACACCGCGAATTCAACCCGACCGCCATCGCCGCCGTGTGCTTCACCGACCCGGAACTGGTAGTGGTCGGCAAGACCCCGGACGAAGCCAAGGCTGCGGGGCTGGACTGCATCGTTTCCAGCTTCCCGTTCGCCGCCAATGGCCGGGCGATGACGCTGGAATCGAAAAGCGGCTTCGTGCGGGTTGTGGCGCGGCGGGACAATCATGTGATTGTTGGCTGGCAGGCGGTGGGTGTGGGCGTGTCGGAGTTGTCGACGGCGTTTGGCCAGAGCCTGGAAATGGGCGCCCGACTGGAAGACATCGCCGGCACCATCCACGCGCATCCGACGCTCGGCGAAGCGGTGCAGGAAGCGGCGTTGCGTGCGTTGGGGCATGCGTTGCACATGTGATTCAGGGAGGTGATCGTTCCCACGCTCCGCGTGGGAACGATCAGTAACTGCATTCCGGGCTGCGAAATGGGTCCGGAATGAAGTATTGTTGTCCCCATCCAGAAAAATGTCAGAAGCCTTGAACCGTTTCGGCGGTTGTTAAGTGATAGAGGGTGTCATGGGTAACGAAAGCATCAATTGGGACAAGCTGGGTTTTGACTACATCAAGACAGACAAGCGCTATCTGTCGCACTGGCGTAATGGCGAGTGGGACAAAGGCACCTTAACCTCTGACAACGTGCTGCACATCAGCGAAGGCTCCACTGCCCTTCACTATGGCCAGCAGTGCTTCGAAGGCCTGAAGGCCTACCGCTGCAAGGACGGTTCGATCAACCTGTTCCGCCCGGACCAGAACGCCGCACGCATGCAACGCAGCTGCGGTCGCCTGCTAATGCCGCAGGTATCTACCGAACAGTTCATCGAAGCGTGCAAGGACGTGGTGCGCGCCAACGAGCGTTTCATCCCGCCTTACGGCACCGGCGGCGCGCTGTACCTGCGCCCGTTCGTGATCGGCGTAGGTGACAACGTTGGCGTGCGTACCGCGCCCGAGTTCATCTTCTCGATCTTCTGCATCCCGGTCGGCGCCTACTTCAAAGGCGGCCTGACCCCGCACAATTTCCTGATCTCCAGCTACGACCGCGCCGCCCCACAAGGCACCGGCGCGGCCAAGGTCGGTGGCAACTACGCCGCCAGCCTGATGCCGGGCTCCCAGGCCAAGAAGGCGCATTTCGCCGACGCCATCTACCTGGACCCGCTGACTCACACGAAAATCGAAGAAGTCGGCTCGGCCAACTTCTTCGGGATCACCCACGACAACAAGTTCGTCACCCCGAATTCCCCTTCGGTGTTGCCGGGCATCACTCGTCTGTCGTTGATCGAGCTGGCCAAAACCCGTCTGGGCCTGGAAGTGGTCGAAGGTGATGTGTTGATCGACAAGCTGTCCGACTTCAAGGAAGCCGGTGCCTGCGGTACTGCTGCGGTGATCACCCCGATCGGCGGCATCAGCTACAACGACAAACTGCACGTGTTTCACAGTGAAACCGAAGTCGGCCCGGTTACCCAGAAGCTCTACAAAGAGCTGACCGGTGTACAGACTGGCGATGTCGAAGCACCAGCGGGCTGGATCGTCAAAGTTTGACGCGACTGTCCGTTTGAACACAAAAGCCCGGCCATCATGTTGAAGGCCGGGCTTTTTTTCGTCCGAGTATCGTGGAAAACGTCACTAGACTTGCCACGTGCAACAGCCATTAACAGGTGCCACCACAACCATGGGCAAATTCTGGCGAAAGTATCTGGCCTTGCTGGACACCGATTTCACCACGCAGGTGTTCGATAACATCAAGAACCTGCTGGTCTGCGCCCTGCTATTCGCGGCGGGGACCAATGCGTTGCATAGCGATCAACAGTTGTTTATGGGCTTACTCGCCTCGAATCTGGCGGGTTGGGGGCTGATTCTGGTGTCAGCGGTGCTGATGCTGCTTAGTGTCAGTGACGGCCTGCGACGGCTGTCCAAGTTGCCGTATCACACGGCGCTTCAAATTATTTTGTTTCTGCTTTACCTGATTTTGGCAGTGCGTGTGGTGGAGATCGTCTGGGTTTTCAGGGCGTAGCGGTCACAGCACGAGGTGTTTGCCAACGCAGCTCATCCTGTGCAATCCGGGCAAACAACCACTCCACAAACACCCGAGTGTGCGCCGTCACGTCCGGCGCAACACCGTAGTAATAGCGCGGTAACGGCATACGCAACTCGGGCAATGGGCAGATCAATTGTCCGCTCAAAAGATGGGTGCCCAGCAAAGAGGTCGGACACAAGGCAATGCCCTGTCCCTCCACGGCGGCCTGAAGCACCAGGTGCATGTGATCAAACTGCCGGGTGACCTGAGTGGCTGGCTGATTTTGACCAAAGTGCATGGCCCAATTGTGCCAGTCTTCGCGACGTGCCTTGGCGGTCAGTAACGTGTGCCGGCTCAGCGAAGTGAGGTCTTCAAGGGGCAGGCGCTCGATCAGCGATGGCGCCGCGACCAGCAATAGCTCGTCTTCGAAGAGCGCTCGCGCCTCAATCGCTGGTGCCCAATCGTCACGACCACGGCGAATGACAATATCGAACCCATCGCGTGCCTGATCGGGTGCCTGGGTTTGAGTGATCACCTGCGGCTTGATGTCCGGGTGCTGCGCAATGAAATCCGCCAGCCTGGGCGTCAGCCAAAGCACGGCAAAGGACGGACGGACATTGATCTTCACGATAGGCAGCGAGGCATGTTGCTTGAGCGCAGCGGCAGCGTTGGCGATCTGCGCCAGCCCGGCACTGACCTGCTCATAAAAACGCTGGCCGGCTGGCGTCAGCACCGATTGACGGATGCGCCGTTCGAACAGCAGCACGCCCAGGTATTCCTCAAGCAATTTGATGTGCCGGCTGACGGCACTGTGGCTGACATGCAGCTCTTCGGCCGCCAGGCTGAAGCTCTGATGACGAGCCGCAACGGCGAAGGCGCGAACGGCATTAAGCGGCGGTAGTTGATTTATCATGCGTCTAATTTAGTCACCTATGCGCTTTAATTAAAGCGTTTGTCACGCCCTCGTCGTCACGCCAATCTGCCAGCACGCAGCCAGCGCCACCTGACGGAGCAAGACATGAACAGCTACGGACTCTTTGTACTTTTCGCCACCCTGACCATTTTGAGCCCGGGGCCTGGCGTGGTCCTGACCCTGTCCAACGCAGTGCGCCATGGCTGGACGGGGGCAGTGCCGGGAATTCTGGGGATCGCGTCGGGGGCGTTTGTCGTCGCCGCAATCAGCGCCACCAGTGTTGGCCTGATACTCAGCACCTCCGCGAACGCCTTTACCGCGTTGAAATACGCCGGGGCAGCCTATTTGTTGTACCTGGGCTACAAAAGCTGGCGCTCGGATCGTTTCAGTTCGCTGCTTGCAGCGCGCCCCTCAAGCCCTGGTTATCGCTTCCTTGAAGCGGCTTCGATCCAGTTTTTGAACCCCAAGGCCGTGTTTTTCTTTCTGGCGGTGTTCCCGCAATTCATCGACACCTCGGCGCACTTCTACGCCCAGTTCTTCAAACTGGTCGCCACCTACGCCGCACTGGTGATCCTGGTGCATGGCAGCTATGCCTTGCTCGCCAATGCCGCCAAAGGCTGGTTGTCGAGCCCGAAGGGTTCCTGGCTGGCGGCGAAAGTCTCGGGCGTGACCTTCGCCGGTTTTGGCGTGCTCATGGCCTCGTCAAGTCGCTAAGCCGCGGGACTGGCGATCGCGCGGCGCCTGTTCTCGGTGGCCGCGGGTTGCGCTGTCGTCACCTGAACCGGCAGCTCAACGGCGAAGCGGCTACTGAGTTCCTTGCGCCCCACCGCCGTCAACGCCAGCGCCCGGCTGTCCAGATCCTGCGTCACCCATTTGCGTTTGATCGCCGTTTGCAGCAACGCCGCGCCCAAGGCGCCGCCCAAGTGCGGCCGGCGCATGCTCCAGTCCAGGCACGGGCAGGCGAAGCGGCGGCGCAAGGTGCTCAAGTCTTTGACGTCGATCCCCAATGCTTCGAACAACGCTTCACCGCTGTCGCTCAGTCGATAAACCTGCTCATCGGTTTCCAGCAACCACCCCGCTTCGATCATTCGGTCATGCAGCAACACCGCCAACGTACCGGCCATGTGGTCGTAGCAGGTGCGAGCGAATTGCAGGCGATCGGGGGTGCGCGGGTTGAACGTCGGCGCGGCGTTCTGGCCGATCACCATCAGCGCTTCCAGGGCCTGGGCCACGCGTTTGTCCGCGAGGCTGTAATAGCGATGACGGCCTTGAACGTGCAAACGCACCAGCGCCAGTTCCTTGAGCTTGGTCAAGTGAGCGCTGGCGGTGGAGGCGCTGACTTCGGCAACCGCCGCCAGTTCGGTGCTGGTGCGAGCGTGGCCATCCATCAGCGAACAGAGGATTTTCGTCCGGGCCGGCTCGGCAATCGCTGCCGCCACTTGAGAGACGCCGATGTCGTGTTGTTCTGCGTTCATATTTCGCTCCCGGACGAATCGTCGTCTTTTCGAGTGGGAGATAGTAGCAACACTTTCCCGACCGACAAGGCTGCGACCCATGGATCCGATCATCGCTGCGACTCATGCCGACCCTTATCCCTACTACGCGCAATTGCGCGCCGAGGGTGGGCTGGTTTTTCATCAAGGACTGAAACTGTGGGTGGCCAGCAGCGTCCGAGCCGTTGCCGCCGTGCTGGCGCATCCGCATTGTCATGTGCGGCCGTCCCATGAGCCGGTGCCCCAGTTGATTGCTCAAGGCATGGCCGGCAAGGTGTTTGGTCAGTTGATGCGGATGAACGAAGGCGAGCGGCAGCGTTACCCAAGGACGGCGATTGAGCCGGGGCTGGCGTTGATTGACGTGAACGAGGTCAACGCATTGGTCGGCGCCCGGTTGATCACCCCGGGCGCCGACGGGTTGTACGCGGCGATGTTTCGTGGGCCGGTCTGCGTGGTGGCGGCGTTGTTGGGGTTTTCTCCGGCTCAGGGCCGGGCCATCAGCGAGCTGACCGCAGACTTCGTCGCCTGCCTGTCTCCTCTTAGCGATCAAACACAACTGGAGGCCGCACATGCCGCGGCGGAACAGTTGAAGGGTTATGTCATCGAGCTTCTGGACGACCCGAGCAATCGAAGCGCCCTGCTCGCCGGTATCCGGCAGCGTTTCGCGGCGACATCGACCGACCCTGAAACCCTGATCGCCAACCTGATCGGCCTGTTCTCCCAGACTTACGAAGCCACGGCCGGCTTGATCGGCAATGCGCTATTGGCATTGATTCGAAACCCACCGTTCGATTCGACTCGTGTTGATGACCTGATCGCTGAAGTGCAACGCTTCGACCCGTCGGTGCAAAACACCCGCCGCTTCGTCACCGCACCGTGTGAAATCGACGGCGTGAACCTGAACCCCGGCGACGTTATCCTGGTGCTGCTGGCCTCGGCCAATCGCGATCCGCAGCTTAACGACAATCCCGACGCGTTCCTGCTGGACCGTCCGAATCGCCGCAGTTTCACCTTCGGCGCCGGCCGTCATCAATGCCCGGGACAGGTGTTGGCCATGAGCATTGCCAGCGCCACGCTGACTGAGATCCTGGCGATGAAACCTGCTTTGGACCGTTTGACCTGGCACTATCGCCCTTCCCTGAATGGGCGCATTCCTTTGTTCACCGACCTGCCGAATACCTGACAGACCGTGTCATCGTTCTTCGCGAGCAAGCCCGCTCCCACACTTAATCGTCGATGTTCACAACATTTGTGATCGACACAAATCCCCTGTGGGAGCGGGCTTGCTGTGGGAACGATCATAAAACTGCGCCGATCCCAATGTAGGAGCTGCCGAAGGCTGCTCCTACGCCGACCGGGTACACCCATAAAATCGAGCTCAGCGCATAGCGACAAGCGCCATTTGTAACAACGACCAGAGTTTCAGACCAGTCCTACATCTATCAAATGCCCTTTGATATAGCGTCCGCATCGTTTTCAAAAGATGAAACAAGGACGCTCATGGCCCGCAAAACAGACATACCCAGGGTTCAAAACCCACCGTCAGGCGACGGGCACCACATCACCAGCCGCTACATGACCGCCTCCGAACTGGCAGAACGCGACTCCAGGCAAAAAACATATGAAGACATGTTGGCCCGACAACAGGCATATGAAGACCGTTTCATAAGGCAACCTCAGCAATATGACCAATCCAGCTCCATGGGTTGCGTGTTCGCCAAAAGCTGCAACCTCCCCGACGGCGTAATCAACCACGACAATCCAACCGGGTTTGTCCCGGTCGAGAAATTGGTCGACTACGGAAAGTTCTCGCTTTTAGGTGGCCGTGAAAGGGATGAAGCAGGAAACATACCTCTCAAAAAAATCAGTGGTAGCGCATTACCTCGCTCATTCGGAACACTGATTTTAGGTGGCGTAGGAGCTGCTGGCTCCGGGGCGGCTGCAAGCGGTGCGGGGGTAGTGACGACTGGTGTTGTTGCTGGCGCTTTGGCGGGAATCGTTGCGTTGCTCTGGCCATCGACGCTCGGGGACAGTTCCCTGTATTCGGAAGAACAGCTCAAATCACTCAAAGAAGGTCGCACCCGAGTTCGCCTGCATATTGAACAACAGGCCAATGGCACCTTGAAGGCATACGGATACAACACTCAAAAGCGCAGCGACTGGGAAATGATTCCTGGCAAAAAAAGCCGACACCAAGGGAAACATCCTGGGAGCTAAACAGTGAGTCTTATCTACCACGATCCGTCGATTAGCCATGACGAAGCAATCAGTCTCTTTGATAGCGGCTTAGAAAGGAACATTGTCACCGCGCTGATTTCCATCGGATTAAATGAGCAAGACAGTGCCTGGGCTCAGACCATTTGCCTGAAACATCTCGAGAGTGGTACTCAGTCGGTGGCTGCGGCAGCAATCACCGCACTCGGCCATGTAGCCCGCAGACTCGGTGAGCTTGAAATGCAAGCCGTGATGCCCGCCCTTGATTCCGTAAAAGGAAAATTCCCAGCACTTGAAGCCACAGTTGCGGACACGCTCGACGATATTGAAATGTTCACCTGACTCGCTAAATCAAAACCAGAAATCACCCTCCCAACACATAAAAACCCCACCATTTCTTCTAACAGAGATGGTGGGGTTCGCCATTTCAGCCCACACCCAACAAATCAATCATCCCGCGTCAGCACTTCCAGCAATTCAATCTCGAAAATCAGGTTCGAGTTCGGCGTAATCGCGCCCATCGTCCGCTCGCCATAAGCCAGATGCGCCGGTACCAGCAGTTTGCGTTTACCGCCAACCTGCATGCCCATGATCCCTTGATCCCAGCCCTTGATCACCCGCCCCGTGCCAATCACGCACTGAAATGGTTTACCCCGGCTGTAAGAAGAATCGAATTCCGTGCCGTCTTCCAGCCAACCGCGATATTGGGTAGTGATCAGCGCGCCTTTGACAGCGGCTTTGCCGTTGCCCACTTCAAGGTCGATGACCTGCAATTCATCATTCATTACATTCACTCTAGTGTGCGCTTGCCCGAACAAGCTTCATGGGCGCCGTTTTCCCAGAAATGCGGGCTATTGGCAACTTATTCAGATAGACCCCATCGCGATCCTTGCGATCACTCATGTGGGTCCCCACGTTTGAACAACATATCCGGTTCCCTTCACCACGCAACCTACTGAGAAAAGGTGCCCGTAACCTGTAGCTGAGCACCTCGGCGCCTTTACCAGAGGGCAATGTCGTAGGTGAAATAGATTCGGTTGCTGTCACGTCCGCGCGCAAAATCCGAACGGTAGACGTAGTTGCGCAGCTTTACGCCCACGCCCTTGAGCGTGCCACTCTGGACCACGTAGGCCAGTTCGGTGTCGCGTTCGGACTCTTTGATGTTGGTATCAGACTTGCCATCGTTCCCTTTGAGATAACGGGTCATGAACGTCAGCCCCGGCACGCCCAACGGCGCAAAGTCGTAACCGTAGCTGAGCATCCAGGTCTTCTCGTCCTCCTCGATGAACTTGCCAATGCCAACGTTGCTGAACGAGTACACCGTCGCACCACTGATGTATGGCAACCCGGCGGCACCGCTGAGTTGTTGGTAACCGCCACCAAAGGTGTGCCCCGCCACCGCGTAGGACAACTGGCCGCTGAGCATGTCGTTATCGATTTTCGAGGCGTAGGCACGGCCCGCGTCCTTGCTGTTGAAGTAGCGCAGGTCACCGGCCAACACCCCGGGACCCAACGGCAGATCGTGCTGGATGCCGGCAAAATTCTGCCGATAGAAGTTTTCCAGCTCGCCGTAGAAGTAACTCAGACGCGTGTTCTTGCCGAGTTTGTAGTCACCGCCGGCGTAGGTGAAATCGCCACCTTTGTCGCCTGAATAACCGTCAGGAACGATCGACACGCTGTCGGTGGAATCGCGCAGTTTGAATCGGTCCAGATGGCCGCCGGTCAGGGTCAGGTTTTCGATGTCGGTACTGGTGACTTGTCCGCCCTCATAGGTCTGCGGCAGCAAGCGCGCATCGTTGTAGATCAGTACCGGGTTTTTGGGCAGCAGGGTGCCGTACTTGAGGGTGGTCTTGGCCAGTTTGACCTTGGCCGCCGCCCCGGCACTGGCAAACTCATCGGCGGCACGGCCGTCATCTTGCACCGGCAGCAGACCGGTGCCACTGCGGCCACGACCGGAATCAAGTTTGACCCCCAGCAAGCCCAGTGCATCAACCCCGAAACCCACTGTGCCTGGGGTGAAACCCGACTGAAAATCCAGCAGGAAGCCCTGGGCCCACTCGGTGCGTTCACTTTTGGCGGTTCTGGCCGAGCGCGCACTCAAGCCATGCTCATCGCGAAAGTTTTCGTTGATATAGACGTTACGCAGTTGCAACTTCAACTCGCTGTCGTCGATGAAATCACTCGCACTGGCAGTGGCCATCGGCAACACACCCAGAAGAGGAAGAAGAGCCCCGCACGTCAGAAAGTGGGTCATGTCGAACTACTCATATTGTTGTTTTATGGATGCACGTGGCCGCGCGTCCGACATCGGGCGCGTGGAGTTCTATCAAGTGGCTAGTCAGGGATGAATCAGGCGAACAGCGTCAAGGCCCCGGTCAGCAGGGCTAAAGCTGTGACCACCAGGGAAGTGAGCACCGCCCATTTGAAGGTGGCGCGCTGGAAGTCGCCTAGGTCGCGATCGACCATCCCCACCAGCAACAGGGTCGAGGCCACCAGTGGGCTCATCAAGTGCACCGGTTGGCCAAGAATCGACGCCCGGGCGATTTCCACCGGGTCGATCCCGTAGGCTGCCGCCGCGTTGGCGAGGATCGGTACCACACCGAAGTAATAGGCATCATTGGACAGCACGAAGGTCAACGGCATGCTGGTGATCGCCACCACCAGCGGGAACAGGTGCCCCCAGGACGGTGGAATCCAGTCCACCAGGGTTTGCGCCAATGCGTCGACCATTTTGGTTCCAGAGAAAATCCCGGCAAAAATACCAGCCGCAAACACCAGCAGGACTACAGTCATGGCGTTGCCGGAGTGTGCAAGGATGCGTTCTTTCTGAATGTCCAGTTGCGGATAGTTGATCATCAGCGCCAGCACGAAGCCAATCAGAAACAGGATTGCCGAGTGCATGAGCCCCATCACCAGCGCGACCATCACCGCCGTCACCAGCAACAGGTTGATGTAGGCCAGTCTCGGACGTTTGTGCGGCGTGTCCTCAAGAATCGCCTTGATGTAGCAATCGCCGCCACCGCTCTGCAGCTCGATACTGCCGATGCGTTTACGCTCGGCGCGGCCCAGCAGGAACGCGGTGAATACCACCCATGCAGCGCCGCCGATCATGGTCGGCAACAACGGAACAAAGTACGCCCCGGCATCCAGCCCCAACGCGGCAATCGCCCGGGTCGCCGGGCCGCCCCAAGGGGTCATGCCGCTCATGATGCTCAACGCCAGCATGGAAGTGGTCGCCAGAATCATCGGGTTCATCCCAATGCGTTTGTACAACGGCAACATTGCCGCACAGGTGATCATGTAAGTGGTGGTGCCGTCACCGTCCAGGGCGACAGTCAGCGATAGCAGCGCAGTACCGACCGCAATTTTCATCGGGTCGCCGTTGACCCGTTTGAGAATCTTGCGGATCAGCGGATCGAACAACCCAGAGTCGATCATCAAACCGAAAAACAGAATCGCAAACAGCAGCAGTGCCGCCGACGGTGCGACCATCTTCAGGCCGTCGAGCATCATTTTTCCGGTGGTCCCGCCAAAGCCGCCGATGATCGCAAAGACAATCGGAACGATGGTTAATGCAACGATGGGTGATAGACGCTTGGTCATGATCAGGAACGTGAACACAACCACCATGGCCAAGCCGAGTAAGGCAAGCATAAGGCAACTCTCTTGTTGTTATGGAATGCGTGGCCGACGCGCCAGGCGTACGACCCCGAGCTTGTTCTGATGCAAAACTGCGGTGACTACGTGGGAAGACTACCCGGCGAACCTTTGGGAAACCGGGGCATAAACAAAGCCGGAAAACAGCCTTCGGGCGGTACGAACAACAGAGGCGCGAATTGTCTCACCGTTCTCCCCGGTGTAGGACAAGACGACATCGATGCCGCCGCTCGGGTGCTCGATTCGCACCTGTTGCAATCGCGGCCCACCGATATTGCCGAGCATCTGCGCCACCACACTGCCTTCGCTGACACAGGCCGTGGCAAGACCGATGGAACCGGTAATGGCCAGCGCACGGTGGCAGTTGTGCGGCATGAAGTAGCGAACCTGAATCGTGCCGCCAGCCTTGGCCTTCGATACCAGCACAGGCTTGGGGATGACCTTGTCGCTGACATCGCCCAGGCCCATGGCCATACCGGCCTGTAGTCGCAGGGCTTCGAGGCGCTGCAGAAAGTGTTTGTCGGCGTCCAGTTCGGTCGGCGTTTCGTCGCCGCGTTTGCCCAGGTGACGCGCTTCGATGATCATCATCGGCATGGCCATGTCGATGCAGGTCATTGGAATGTCATCGAACCTGTCCTGGGTGCTGCCGGTTGGAAACAGCTTGCCGGTCTTGCTGCCGGCCGCATCGAGGAATGTCAGTTGAACCGGTGCCGCGCTGCCAGGCACGCCATCAATGGCGGTGTCGCCTTCATAGCTGACCTTGCCATTTGGCGTCTGCACATCAGAGGTGACGAAGGTGCCGGTGTTGAGGTTGCGAATCCGCACGCGGGTCAACTCACCGGCCGCCTTGACCAGACCCTGCTCGATGGCAAACGGCCCGACCGCGCAGAGCATGTTGCCGCAATTGGGGGCGGTATCCACCCGTCGCTGAGACACCATGACCTGGACGAACAAGTAATCAACATCGGCATCGGGATGCAACGAAGGGCTGACGATGGCGACCTTGCTGGTTTGCGGGCTGCCACCGCCGATGCCGTCGATCTCCAGTTCGTGACCGGAGCCCATCACCGAGAGCAACAGCTCATCGCGTTCTTGAATCGAAACCGGCAGATCCCAAGCAAGAAAAACCGGCCCCTTTGAAGTACCGCCGCGCATCAGCACACAAGGAATTCGTTGCATGACTACTAACTCTTGTTAATCAATCGAGGTAATTGATGTCTTGCAAACAAGAGTGACAGGGAAGTAATTGTGTTTCCAATGCAAAGATCAGAGCGATTATTGCGTTTCACAAAAGAAAGTTTTACCGTGATTCAGCGCCCTCCTCCGACGAGATAGAAACATGGAATATGAACTCCAGGACATCCGATCTTTCGTGAAAATCGCCGAATTGGGGAGTTTTCACGAGGCTGCCGACGCACTCCATCTGTCGCAACCAGCCTTGAGCCGACGGATAAAAAAACTTGAGGAGGGTTTAGGGACTACATTGCTCGACCGAACCACGCGCAAGGTCAGCCTGACCAGTGTCGGCCGTGACTTCCTGCCCAAGGCTCGCCGATTGCTGGATGACTTCGACGATTCGATCCTGAACATCCGTGAGCTGGCCGAGCGGCAAATCGGTCAGGTGACCCTGGCCTGCATTCCAACCGCTGCGTTTTACTTCCTGCCGTCGGTGATTCGTCTTTATAACGAGCGCTACCCGAAAATCCGCATCCGTTTGCTCGACCTCAGCGCCAATGAAGGGCTCGAAGCGGTGCTGCGGGGGGAAGCCGACTTTGGCATCAACATGATGAGCGGCCAGCACCCGGACATCGAATTCGTTTCACTGGTCAACGAACCCTTTGTCCTGGCTTGCCGTCGTGACCATGAACTGGCCCGGCGGACGTCCGTGACCTGGTCAGAATTGAGCGATTACCGATTGATCGGCGTCGGGCGCCTGAGCGGCAACCGCATGATACTGGACCACGCCTTGTCGGGCCTGAGCTGGCGTCCGCAGTGGTTTTATGAGGTACAACATCTGTCCACCTCGCTGGGTATGGTTGAAGCCGGTCTAGGGGTTTCCGCCATGCCGAGCCTCGCGATGCCGACGGCGGATCACCCGACACTGGTGAGCATTCCGCTCACCGATCCTGTGGTGAACCGGACACTCGGCCTGGTTTACCGTCGAGGCGCATCGTTATCACCGGCGGCGGAGAAATTCGTTTCGATCCTGCTCGAACAATGGCCCCACTGAGCCGTGAACTCGACCAGCAATCTCCTTACTGACTGAACGGACGCCAGCCTTTATCCTGACGCCCCGCTGAAAATCGGGCGAGCGCCACTCTCGCCTGCCACACCCTGGAGTTTCGCCATGCCCCACGAAGGCAATCTATTGCAAGCCGCTGTCGTCTTTTTATTCGCGGCGGTGCTCACCGTCCCCTTGGCCAAGCGCCTGCAATTGGGGGCGGTGTTGGGTTATCTGTTTGCCGGGGTGATTATCGGGCCGTCGGTGTTGGGCTTGATCGGTAATCCGCAAAGCGTCAGCCACTTCTCTGAACTTGGGGTGGTGTTGTTGCTGTTCATCATCGGCCTTGAGTTGTCGCCGCGACGCTTGTGGGTGATGCGCAAATCGGTGTTCGGCGTGGGCCTGGCGCAGGTGCTGCTGACCGGTTCGGTGATTGGTGTGCTGGCGTTGTTCGTGTTCGGGCAATCCCTGAACAGTGCCATCGTATTGGGCCTGGGCCTGGCGTTGTCGTCCACTGCGTTTGGTTTGCAAAGCCTGGCCGAGCGCAAGGAACTGACCAGTCCGCATGGGCGGTTGGCGTTCGCGATTTTGCTGTTCCAGGACATCGCCGCGATCCCGCTGATCGCGATGGTGCCGCTGCTGGCCGGCGGTGATCACACCACCAGTGCCGCCGAAGATTTGAACCATGGCTTGCGGGTGCTGGGCAGTATCGCGGTGGTGGTGATCGGCGGGCGTTATCTGTTGCGACCAGTGTTTCGCGTGGTGGCCAAGACTGGTCTGCCAGAGGTGTCCACCGCTACCGCGTTACTGGTGGTGATTGGTACGGCGTGGCTGATGGACCTGGTTGGCGTGTCCATGGCACTCGGCGCGTTCCTCGCCGGTTTGCTGCTGGCGGATTCCGAATATCGCCACGAACTGGAAGCGCAGATCGAGCCGTTCAAGGGCCTGTTGCTAGGGCTGTTTTTCATCAGTGTCGGCATGGGTGCCAATCTGAGTTTGCTGCTCAGTGCGCCGATTGTGGTGCTGGGGCTGACTGTGCTGCTGATCGCGATCAAGCTGCCGCTGCTGTTTGTAGTCGGTCGACTGGCCGGGGGCTTGGGCAAGGTCAACGCGATTCGATTGGGGATTGTGTTGGCGGCCGGTGGTGAATTTGCTTTTGTGGTGTTCAAGATCGGCCGGGATCAGGGCTTGTTCGAGCCGCGCCTGTACGACTTGCTGGTGCTGACCATCACCCTGTCGATGGCGCTGACCCCGCTGTTGTTGCTGGCCTGCGCACGACTGGTCAAACCCAAGGTTCAACCGGTGGAAGTGCCGGAGAAATTCCGCGAAATCGACACCGACGCACCACGCGTGGTGATCGCCGGCATGGGCCGTATGGGGCAGATCGTGGCGCGGATTCTGCGGGCGCAGAACATCAAGTTCGTCGCCCTCGACACGTCGGTGGAAACCATCGAACTGTCCCGCAGCTTCGGCGGCGTGCCGGTGTTTTACGGCGACCCGATGCGCCCGGAAATTCTCAGCGCGGCCAAGGTCGAGCAAGCGGAGTTCTTCGTGATCGCCACCGATGATCCGGAGACCAACATCAAGACGGCCGAGGTGGTGCACAAGCTCTATCCGCACATCAAAATCATCGCCCGCGCCCGCAACCGTCAACATGTGCACCGGTTGGTGGATGTCGGGGCGCAGGCGGTGCGGGAAACCTATTATTCCAGCCTGGAAATGACCCGACGGACCTTGGTTGGACTGGGTCTGACGCAGGCCCAGGCAGATGCGCGGATCAAGCGTTTTACCCATCACGATGAACAGGTGCTGGAGGCCCAGCATGCGGTGTATGACGATGCGGCCAAGGTGATGCAGACTGCGCAGGAATCGCGGGCGGAATTGGCAAAACTGTTTGAGTCGGATCAGTTGGAAGAGGAAGCGGGTAAGGCTTGAGGTGATTGTGAGGGCCTCTTCGCGAGCAAGCCCGCTCCCACATTGGATCTATGTCAGCCGCAAATCTTGCTGACTCGGTCAATGTGGGAGCGGGCTTGATCTGGCCTAATGAAATTGGACACCTCAATAGGGCGCTATGATG
>NZ_AZRW02000044.1 GCF_000512695.2 Pseudomonas sp. QTF5
CCAAACACGCATCAAAAACAGTATTGCAGAAAAGGGGGTAACCATAGATGTGGGAGCGGGCTTACTCGCGAAGGCGCAGGCATATCTTGCATCAATATGACTGACAGACCGCTTTCGCGAGCAAGCCCGCTCCCACATTGGATCTTCAGTGATCACAAGAGTAATTAAGACAGTTGCTCCCACGGATGCGGCTACTCACCATCCCAATAATCCACGCCATCGGCTTGCCTGGCGACGGCGACGAAGCCCGAAGCATTGCCTTGGGCATCGACCTTGAAGTCGTCCATCACCACGTACTTACCGGAATCCGGGTATTCGCAAATATCCGGCGATTGCTGGCTGCTGACTGCCAGATAGCGCAATTCGCCGTTGCTGGTGTTGATGATCTGGTGCGCGGCTTCAGGACCGCCCGCCGGGCAGGCGATCACGTCACCGGCGCGGATCGCAAAGCGTTCGGCGCCAAGGCGAACCTCCCCTTCCCCGGCCACGATGTAGAACATCTCTTCATTGACCCGATGGCTATGAAAAGGACTGCCGCGCATGCCGGGCTCCAGGGCGTACAACCGATAACCCAGCTTTTGCGCGCCCAATTGCCGGCCGATGCGGGCAAAGCGTTGTTGGTAGCGGCCGGCAGCATCTCCAGTGGGAGCAAAATCTTCGGGCAGCGGTAAAAGTTCGGCCTGATCCAGGTTGAGAATGGCGGGATGCATGAAAACCTCGGTCACGGTGGCTGGAGAGCAAGTCTGCGCTTGCTGGTGGCCAGTATAGGCGGGGATATTCGCGGGCAAGTGAATGGGGATTGGCAGGAGACCGGGTCGCGGCAATCGCGAGCAGGCTCGCTCCCACAGGTTCAGCGTTGATCCTCGGGCGGCGATCCGCCAGTCGCATTGATGCAGGATGTGCCTGCGCCTTCGCGAGCAAGCCCGCTCCCACAGGTGACCAAGTTGATTCAGACTAATGCGGTCAAGTGTGGGAGCGGGCTTGCTCGCGAAAGGGCCGGGACATCCAACGAATATTTGGGAATGATCAGCCCCGGGCAAACGCCACGGCCTTCTGGAACTGCTCATCGGTCGGCCGTACGCCGGTGTACAGCACGAACTGTTCCAGCGCCTGGATGGCAATCACTTCCAGCCCGGTAATCACTCGTTTGCCTTCAGCACGACCGCGCACGATCAACGGTGTTTCCGAGGGGATCGCTACTACATCGAAGACAGTTTCGGCCGCAGCGATAGCTTCAGGCTCGAACGCCAATTGATCGGCCTCCGGCCCGCCGGTCATGCCGATGGGCGTGACGTTGATCAGCATCTGCGGGCGCTGGCTCCCCAGTTTTGCCTGCCATGAATAACCCAACGATTCAGCCAAGGCACGCCCGGCACGCTCGTTCCGGGCCATGATCAGGCCGTTTTTGTAGCCACCATCGCGCAAGGCACTGGCCACAGCCTTGGCCATGCCGCCGCTGCCGCGCAGCGCAAAGGTCGAATCCTTGGGAACCTGATGGGTGTCGAGCAACTGGGCGATGGCGATGTAGTCGGTGTTATAGGCTTTGAGATGACCATTGGTGTTGACGATAGTATTGATCGATTGAATGGCTTCAGCCGATGCATCCAGCTCATCAACCAACGCGATACAGGCTTCCTTGAATGGCATCGACACGCCGCAACCCCGAATGCCCAAGGCGCGTATGCCACCCACGGCGCCCGGCAAGTCCTGGCTGCTGAAGGCTTTGTAGTAGAAATTCAGACCCAGTTGTTCGTACAGATGGTTGTGAAATCGCAGGCCGAAATTGCCGGGGCGCCCCGAGAGCGACATGCACAGTTGAGTGTCTCTGTTGGGGTTCATCTGCATTGGAATCTCCTTCAATTGCACTTTCAGATGGACGGGATTAGCCATTCCACCGGATTCTGATCGATCATAAAGGCCTGTCTGCACCGGGCACACAGCCGTAAAGAAGCCGGTACAGACCTTACACAAAATTTACCCAACGGCTGTGCTGATTTTCAAAAAAAAGCTGTCTTAGAAGTATCCCCGCGACAACTTGTGTCTATTGCAGACGCGAGCGCCGGGTCGAAGAACCGAGGAACTATCATGATCCGTAAAATCCCCACAGTAGCCTTGCTGATCGGTGCTCTCGCTATCGCAGGGCAGGCAGAAGCAGGTGGTCGTGGCTGGGAAGGTCCGGCTGTGTTTGGTGCGATCGTCGGCTCGGCAATCATCGGCTCAGCAATTATCGGCCGTGACCGGCCAGTGTACGTAGAGCAACCGGTATACGTTCAGCCACAACCGGTGTACGTGCAGCCACCTCCTGTTTATTACCAACCGGCGCCCGTGTACGTACAACAACCGATGTACTACCGCCCGGCACCGATCTATTACGGTCCGCCACGCGGGTATGGTCCACCGCGCGGCTATTACGGCCCTCCCCATGGTTATTATCGTGGCGACCGCTGGTAACTCTCATCAGGCCCCGCTTTAACAGCGGGGCCTTTTTTTTTGACCACCGGCTGGACGAAGTCTGAATAAATCTCGTCAAGGTCGCTGTCGGGACAGTACCGGCAGGTAAAGTTGGTCATATTTATGTCATGTCCGGTCCGCAAGCTTGGATCTGTCCGTAAACAACAGGTTGATAAAAACAAGGACGACCTTCATGCCCACACAAAACCCGCATCGCATTGTCGGCTTGTGCACTTCCGGCAAGGTGTACAACGCACTGACCGAACTCAAACACCTGGAAGGTCATCGCAGCGCAAAATTTCTTTCGCTGCTGGCAGAAAACCTGGTGCGCAAAGGCCTGCTCAATGAACAGGAAGTGGTGCATATGCTCGATCAAGTGGTGGATTGACCGCAGGACTCATTGGCGTCAATGACGACTATCGAAAGCGTTGATTGTCCGTTCAAGCGTCCGATCCGTAAGGTAGCTCCATAGATTAATGGAGGTACTTATGACTCAAGTCCAGATCATGTCTGTTATCGGCAGCGCCGTTCCCGCAACGCTCAGAGCGCGGGGGTTGCTCGCCTGTTGGTATCTGGTGCAGGACGGCGAACCGATCAGCGGCCCGCTCACTTCGCTTCCCGCCGCCCAGGCCTTGTCGCAACGTATCGGTTCAGGCCAGCTCAGTGCTTAAGGCAGCTGAACCCGTGGATTGGAATCGATGTAAATGGCCCAGCTCGACACGAACAACGCGGCGATCAACGGCCCGATGACAAAACCGTTAATACCGAAAAGCGCCAGGCCGCCCAGAGTCGAGATAAGGATCAAGTAGTCGGGCATTTTGGTGTCCTTGCCCACCAGGATCGGTCGCAGGACGTTGTCCACCAGGCCGATCACGAACACCCCGAACAAAGTGAGCACCGTGCCCTGCCAGATCGCGCCGCTGAACAGGAAATACACCGCCACCGGCATCCAGACAATCCCCGCTCCCACCAACGGCAACAGCGACAGAAACGCCATCAACACCGCCCAGAGCAGCACGCTCGGGATGTCCAGAAACCAGAAAATAAAACCACCCAATACCCCTTGCGTGATCGCCACCACCACATTGCCCTTCACCGTGGCCCGCACCACGCGATTGAACTTGAGTTGCAAGCGACGCTTCTGGTTATCTTCCAGCGGTATCGCCGCGCGCACTTTGCGCGCCAGTTCGGACCCGTCCCGCAGGAAGAAAAACAGTAGGTACAGCATGACGAAAAAGCCCACTACGAATTCGAAAGTACCCTGACCAAAACTGAATGCCTTGGTTGCGACCATCTGGCTGCCTTGCATCGTGCTCTTGATGATTTTCTCCCGAAGCCCGCTCAGCTCGCCCATGCCGAAACGATCGAGCAAGTTCTGAACGTACGGCGGCAGGCTTTGCTTGAACTGCGCCACATACCCGGCGATGTCCAGTTCACCGCTTTCGATCCTGTTGTATAGCGCCGCGCCCTCCTGAACCAGCAAGGTACTGATGGTGATCACCGGCAAAATCGCGATCAGCACACAGAGAATCAAGGTGCACAGGGCCGTCAGGTTGCGTGGCCAGCCGAACCTCAGCTGCAACTGATGCTGCAAGGGCGCAAACAGAATGCCGAGGATAACCGCCCAGAACACCGCGCCATAAAACGGCAGCAGAATCCAGATGAAGGCGATGCTGACAAGCGTCAGCAAGACCATCAGCGATCTGTTTTGCAGTTTCGTTTCGTTCATGTCCGATCCATGTCAGCGCAGGCCTTGATGCTTAGTCCGCCACGATTCGCGCGAGTGCCATCTGTTTGTTCATCAAGCATAGATCCAGATCAACGAACCCCGCGGGTAAGTGGATTACCCTTGCCGGCTTTTGCGATCGACACTGCCATGACCTGCGCCATGACGCTTATACCCCCGGAACTGCTCGCCCCTGCCGGCACCCTGAAAAACATGCGTTATGCCTTCGCCTACGGCGCCGACGCGGTATACGCCGGCCAGCCGCGCTACAGCCTGCGAGTGCGTAACAACGAATTCGACCATGCCAACCTCGCGCTCGGCATCGCCGAGGCCCAGACTCAGGGCAAGCGCTTCTATGTGGTGGTGAACATCGCCCCGCACAACGCCAAGCTCAAAACATTCTTGAAGGACCTGGAACCGGTGATCGCCATGGCGCCGGACGCACTGATCATGTCCGATCCCGGCCTGATCATGCTGGTACGTCGGCACTTCCCGCAGATGCCGATCCACCTGTCGGTGCAGGCCAATACGGTGAACTGGGCCAGCGTCGAGTTCTGGCAGCAACAGGGCTTGAGCCGGATCATCCTGTCCCGTGAACTGTCGCTGGAAGAGATTGCGGACATCCGCCAGCACGTCCCGGCGATGGAGCTTGAAGTGTTCGTCCATGGCGCGTTGTGCATGGCCTATTCCGGGCGCTGCTTGTTGTCGGGTTACATGAACAAGCGCGACGCCAATCAGGGCAGCTGCACCAACGCCTGTCGCTGGAAATACTCGGCGACACCGGCCAGCGAAAATCAGCTCGGCGAAATCGTTCAGCAGTTCCGGCCCGAACCGACCCTGGGCATCGGCGCGCCGACCGATCAAGTGTTCCTGCTGCAAGAAGCCAATCGCCCTGACGAACTGATGCCGGCATTCGAGGATGAACACGGCACCTACATCATGAACGCCAAGGACCTGCGCGCCGTTCAGCACGTCGAGCGCCTGACGCAGATGGGCGTGCATTCACTGAAAATCGAAGGCCGGACCAAATCGCATTTCTATTGCGCGCGCACCACCCAGGTGTATCGCCGCGCGATCGATGATGCGGTGGCTGGCCGGGCGTTTGATCGCAGCTTGATGACCGATCTGGAATCCCTGGCTCAGCGTGGCTACACCGAAGGTTTTCTGCGGCGGCATGTGCATGACGAATACCAGAACTACCAGAACGGCAGCTCGGTTTCAGAACGCCAACAGTTCGTGGGCGAGTTGACCGGCGAACGCCGGGATCGGCTGGCCGAGGTGCGGGTGAAGAATCGCTTTGGTCTGGGCGATCACATGGAACTGATGACGCCCGAGGGTAATTTCCACTTCGATTTGCATCAGCTGCAGAACGTCAAAGGCGAAGCGATTGAAGTGGCGCCGGGGGATGGGCACACGGTGTATTTGCCGATACCGGACGCGGTGGATTTGCGCTTTGGGTTGTTGATGCGGGATGTGGGCGCGAGTTGAAAATCATCAAAGGCAAGGCATAAAACCGGTGGGAGCGGGCTTGCTCGCGAAGGCGATGTATCAGGCGACATCAATGTTGATTGTGCCGCCGTCTTCGCGAGCAAGTCGAATCGTCGCACCGCCGCTCCCACATGGATTGCGCTTAACTGACCAGCATTAGACGCATCGGCCGGGTTCCGTTTATCGCCTGTCGTCGGACAATGGCGTTTCTTCATTCGGCGCTGGAATGTCATCGTCATCCTCCAGGGCCGGGTCTCTCCAGTCTTCAGGACGATCAACGTCCGTATCGGCCGGGTCTCGCGAAGGGTCCATGCCGGGTGGTGCGTCATGATCCATCGATGGATCGTCCATATCGGGAATGGGTCTGACAGGGTCGTTATCGGAAGTTCCACCTTGAAGGATCGGATCGTTAGCCATGACGCACCTCACTGATGAGGTCCAGAAAATCTGGGCCGTACAGGTTGGAAACGAGCCTGCAAACGGGGTGCTATCGAGGAGACCAATGGCGGCTACCGATTAGCCGAAAAGCGGTCGCGATGTAGGTCAGGTGCAACCACACGGCCGTGTCTGGTGCGGTAGCGATCCTGAAAACACCGCAATCCCCTGTAGGAGCGAGCGGTGCGGCGATCCGACTTGCCCGCGAAGACGGCGGTACAGTCAATATTGATGTCGCCTGACACACCGCTTTCGCGAGCAAGCCCGCTCCTACAATTGATACAAGCCCCCCACAGGGTTTTGTATTAAAGCGAAGCTTGCAGCAACCAGTCCTTGAACGCGGCCATCGCTGACGTTACAGGGCGCGACTGCAAGCGGGTCAGCCAGTAGCTGCCCGTGGTGATCCCGATGGCGAACGGTTGCTCGATTGCGCCCGCAGCCAGTTGCCGGGAGAACATCAAGGGCGGTGCCAATGCTACGCCCGCCCCTTGCAACGCGGCTTCCATCATCGCCAGCGAGGAATCGAAGACGATGCTTCTCGGCGGTGCCGCATGGGTTGAGAGCCCGGTCGCCTGAAACCACTCCGGCCACTCATCCGTGCGATAGGAGCGCAACAGCGTTTGCTGCAACAGATCGGCCGGTGTGTGCAATTGCCGCGCAATCTCGGGAACGCAGAGCACCGACAGCGGCGCCTCGATCAACCGCACCGCTTCGATCCCATGCCACGCCCCCGCACCAAATCGAATCGCGTAATCCAGGCCTTCGGCAGCCACGTCCACCCGGTTGTTATTGGTCGACAGGCGCAAATCGATGAACGGATGTTTCGTCTGAAAATCCGCCAGCCGCGGCAACAGCCAGCCGACCGCAAACGTCCCCACCGCCCCTACCGTCAATACCTCGCGAAAATGCCCGCCCTCGAACCGCTCCAGGGTCTCGGCAATCCGGTCGAAGGATTCGCGCAACACCGGCAGCAGGGTTTCACCTTCGCTGGTCAGCATCAGGCCTCGGGGCAGGCGCTTGAACAAGGTCACGCTAAGCTGGGCTTCAAGGCTTTTGACCTGATGACTCACCGCTGCCTGCGTGACACACAACTCCACCGCCGCCCGAGTGAAACTCAGATGGCGTGCCGAGGCCTCGAAAGCGCGTAGCGCATTCAGGGGTAATTGCGGTCGGATCATGCCCACTCCCAAATTTTTCTAATGGCTCGTGCAAGATATCGTCGTTTGTCGGCGCTCGACAAACTGCATAAATTTGGCTCGCCCAGCAACGGACCGGCTTGAAAAACCGCTCGGAGTGTAGCGGTTAACACAACAGATACTCATGGAAAGTGACTCAATCATGCCTAAAAAAAATCAGAGAAAACTTGTGTCTTACAGCGCTTTCGCACTTCTGCTCGGCGTCAGTCACAGCTTTGCTGACGACCGCATCGAAGCCATCGTCAAGGCCGCCGTTGAACCGGTGATGCAGCAACAGCAGATCTCCGGTGTCGCGGTCGCGATTACCGTCAATGGCAAACCGCATTACTTTAACTACGGCGTGGCCTCGAAAGAAAACGGCAAAGCTGTTACCGAAGACACCCTGTTCGAGATCGGTTCGGTGAGCAAAACCTTCACCGCCACCCTCGCCGCCTACGCGCAGGCAACAGGCAAACTGGCCCTGTCGGACAACGCCAGTCAGGTTCTACCGACATTACGTGGCAGCGCGTTCGACAACATTAGTGTGCTGCAACTGGGCACCTACACCGCCGGCGGCCTGCCGCTGCAGTTCCCCGGTGATGCTGACCATCAGGACAAGATGCTCGGTTATTTCAAGCAATGGAAACCGACCTACGCCGCCGGCACTCATCGCCAATATTCAAACCCCAGCCTGGGGCTATTCGGCTATCTGGCAGCCCACAGCATGGGGGCGCCGTTCGATGCGCTGATGGAAAAAACCTTGCTGCCGAAACTCGGCCTCAAGCACAGCTACCTCAAGGTGCCGCAGGACCAGATGGCGCTTTACGCCCAGGGTTACAACAAGGACGACAAGCCTGTGCGGGTCGGGCCGGGTGCATTGGATTCCGAAGCGTATGGCGTGAAAACCAGTGCCTCGGAACTGCTTCGATATGTTGAAGCGAACATGAATCCGACTTCGCTGGAAAAGCCCCTGCAGCAAGCCATCGCCACCACACATACCGGTTACTACACCGTCGGCGAGATGACTCAAGGATTGGGTTGGGAGTTCTACAACTATCCGGTAACGCTCGACACATTGCTGGCGGGTAATTCGTCACAGATGGCGATGGAGGCCCATGAAGTCCAACCGCTGAACCCGCCGCAACCGCCACACGACACGGTGCTGATCAACAAAACCGGCTCAACCAGCGGCTTTGGCGCCTACGTCGCCTTTATCCCGGCGAAGAACATCGGCATCGTGATCCTGGCCAACAAAAACTACCCGAACGCAGAGCGAGTCAAAATTGCTCACAACATATTGGGTGCTCTGACTGAATGATTCCGGCAACCCGTTAAGACGGGCAACCGCGCACCTGTGGCGAGGGAGCTTGCTCCCGCTGGGCTGCGAAGCAACCCCAAACCAGCCACCGCGTTGCATCAAATTGACCTCAGATGCCGGGTTTACGACTGCTTCGCAGCCGAGCGGGAGCAAGCTCCCTCGCCACAGTGGGTGGTTAGATTCCAGATTTCTGGTGGCAAAAAATGGGCGGCCTCTTGAGGTCGCCCATTTCGTTTAGCGGGGGTTGGGGCTGCTTCGCAGGCCAACGGGGGCAAGCCCCCTCGCCACAGGAATTTTCACCCAAATGGAGGAAATTCAATCATCCGGCTGCTCAGGAGGTTTGGCGGGTTTCGCCGGTTTGCCTTTTGTGCCTTTGGCCGGTGCAACTTCAGCCACCGGCGCTGGCAACGGTACTGTCGCTTCCTTTTCAGCGGCTGGCAGCGCGTCGATGGTGCTGAAAATCTCTTTCAGCTCGACCACATCCTTTTCAAGCTTCTTTTCGCCGTCCTTGCCGACCAGGATGATTTTGCTCTTCGCCCCGGCGCCCAGTTTCAGCGAGCGAATCAACGCCATTGTCGTTTGCGGGTCGAGGTCTTTGCCGTCGCGTTGTCCCATCGTATTGATCACGGTGTACAGCACCATGTTTCGCTCGGTGAAGCCCTTGCGGCTGGCGGGTTCATCCAGCGATTTTTTCAGGCTGACCCAGGTGGGGTCGACCGAACTGGGCGCGATGACAATCAGGGGACGGGCCCTGCCCACGTCTTTAACCAGAGGGGAATCGTCATCGGCGGCGAACAAGGGGCCGATGAAAGCCAGCAGAGTAGCCAGGGTCAAAGACCTGATGAGCATGCGCATCTCCTTTTGATATCCACGCTCTAATGATTGCGCATCGCGGCGAACGTTCCGGGTGACGCACTGCAATTGTGTTTCGCCTTGCCCCAAGCTTAGGTCAGGGCGGTCATTGCGCAACAGCCTGAGCTAATCTCATGGCACGACTCGCACGACCTGATTCGCCGTGAGGATTTTCCATGAGCGCTCAGCTGAACCACACCATCGTCTGGTGCCGTGACAAACAGGTGTCGGCCCGCTACCTGACCGACCTCCTCGGCCTGCCCGATGCCGAGCCGTTCGGACCGATGCTGGTGGTCAAATTCGATAATGGTGTGTCGCTGGATTTCTACAACAACGACCCGCCCATCGCGTCACAACATTATGCGTTCTTGATTGGCGACGAGGACTTCGATGCAGCCTTCGCTCGCCTGCAAACGCTCAAGCAGCCTTGGTGGGCAGATCCTGGCAAGCAACGGCCGAACGAGATCAATGATTACGGCGATGGCCGGCGGGTGTATTTCGATGACCCGGACGGGCATCTGCTGGAGATTTTTACTCGGGAATAGATACACGTCATTTACGTGTCATACACCGAACGGAAAGGTGTCTTCCTCGTGTTCCATGAACTCAGGCGCCGGCAATGGCGAGACCGCGTGGGTTTTTTCGATCCAGACGAAAGCGTCGAACTGCTCCGCCAGAACCGCCTGAAAGTAATGACTCTGGCGCTCGGTCCTGGGTCGATAGATGACGCCGATGGCGCGTTCAAGCAATGGCTCGGCCAGTACGTCGAGCAATTCCTCGCTCGGTGACGTCCGCCAGTCGAGCAGCGCTGCGGGAATGCCGGCCTTGAGAAACAGTTGTTCCCAGCTGTCGGCCAATGCCGGGTTCACTTGTTTGACCTGCATCGGCTCATCCCAGTCGTCGGCGGCGGCGACGGTGCCGTGGTCGGTGCCCATGCCGATCAGCACCGCTTGTGAGCCGTAGGCGGTGCGGCACAACTGGCCAATGTTGAACTGTCCCTCCCAACCCATTTGCGTAGCGGCGGCGTTGCCGATGTGTGAGTTATGCGCCCACACCACCGCTTTGGCGCCTGCCCCGCGGTGCTCCATCAGGGTTTGCAAGGTGTCGAACATGTGCAGGTCACGCAGGTTCCACGAGGCGGTCGAGCTGCGGTACATCGCGCGGTAATACTGCTCGGCGGCCCGCACAACACGGGCGTTCTGGGTGGCGCTGAAAAACGCCTCGTCGTCGGCGACCATCGGGTCGAGCCGTTCGCCCAGCAGCACACTCAATTGCTCGACCACGGCATCCTCGCACGTGGCCAAATTGCCCCGCTCGGCGAAATGACCGTACAGCGCCGGGTCGTCATGCCACGGCGTCAGGCAGCTGTAGCGATGCCGGGCCTCTTTCGCCAGCTGTGGGTCGGTCTTATCGAGATAGCTCAGCACTTCGTCGATGGAGTGACGCATGCTGTAAACATCCAGCCCGCGAAATTCCACCCGCTGATCCGGCGTCAGCCCGCGATTATGATGGTGCAGCCAGCGGGTAAAGGTCTGCACCGCCGTGTTGCGCCACATCCAGGTGGGGAATCGGGCGAAGGCCTGTTTTTTCCAGGCGGAGCGGCCCAGGTCGCGGACACATCGGTCGATCTGGCCGGCATCGGGCCAGTCGGCTTCGACCGCGACGATGCTGAAGCCGTGCTGCTCGATCAGGCGGCGGGTGATCGCCGCTCGGGTCTGGTAGAAATCCTGGGTGCCGTGGCTGGCTTCGCCGATCAGCACCACGCTGGCATCGCCAAAGCGGTCGAACAGCTCGCCGAATTCAGGTGAGTCGAGTGCAGGCAACGGTTCGGCATGACGGCGCAACACTTCGGCCGCGTTGCCGGGTGGCTCGCCACGGGGGCGGCGGAACCGTCGTAGAAGATCGTTTACGGGGCTGCTCATGGACGTCATGACCTCATTTGAACGTGGTCATAGTTTTGACTACGTCAGCGAGGGCATGACTCCGCTGAATTCAGTGATCTATACGTTGCCGGATCAGAACGCCAGCTTGTAGCCGATCAACACCAGCATCGTGGCCAGGCACGGACGCAGCAGTTCGTCGGAGATACGCCCGGTCAAATGGCTGCCCAGGTAAATCCCCGGCAGCGAACCGACCAGCAAGTAGCCCAAAATGTGCCAATCCATGTTGCCCATGCTCGCATGGCCCAGGCCGGCGACCAGGGTCAGGGGCACCGCGTGAGCGATTTCGGTGCCGACCAGGCGGCGGGTAGGCAGCATCGGGTACAGAATGAACAGCGCTACTGTGCCCAGAGCGCCAGCGCCGATGGAGGTCAGGGCCACCATGGTGCCCAGGACCAATCCGGTGATGACGGTCAGTGCGTTCAACCGGGGACCGCTGGGGTTGTAGTGGCCGCCCGCACGTTTATGGGCGAAATCGAGCAAGCGCTTCTTGAAAAAAATCGCCAGCGCCGTGGCGAACAATACAAAGCCCAAGGCTTGTTTGATGATGGCGTTCATCGCGTCGGGCGAGGTCTGCAAACTGCTCAAAAACCACAGCGTCAGCGCCACTGCCGGCACACTGCCGAGGGTCAGCCAACCGGTAATCGCCCAGTCGATGTTCTTGTTCTTTCGATGAACCAACACACCGCTGGATTTGGTAATGGCCGCGTACAGCAAGTCCGTGCCCACCGCCGTGGCCGGATTGACGCCGAACCACAACAGAATGGGGGTCATCAACGAACCGCCCCCGACGCCGGTCATGCCGACAATAAAGCCGACCACCAGACCTGCAACGACCAACCCGAAATTACCGAATTCCATTAATACGCCCAGAAAATCGCAGGAAAATAACCGGCTCGCAGCATAGCGATTTTTCTTATAACCAGTTATATCGATGCGGTCTATCGTTATGCCCACTCATTGAGGCGGAACACGATCTTCCTTCTTTCAAATCCTCTGTGGAGTCGGGCTTTTGTGGGAGCTGGCTTGCCTGCGATGCAGACGGCTCGGTTTAACGTCGAACCGAGTTGATGCCATCGCAGGCAAGCCAGCTCCCACAAAATCTCATCTGCACAAGGGATTGGGTTCACTACTCGAATTACTGCACCGGCAAGAAATTCAGAAACAACAAACTCTGGGCGTAGTTGAGGCCGATCCGTCGATAGCGTTCGTCGAGCATCTGGGTCAGCAAGTCCAGCCGCGCGACGATTTTCCCAAACTCCACGGCAAAGCTCAGGTTGCTGCCCTCCTCCGAGATTTCGTTGGAAAACAGCAACGGTTCGCCTTGCTTGTTTTGCCGCTGACTCAAGATCCAGGTGGCTTTCTCGATGTTGCGCGCGGCATTGCTGACGAAGGTCGGGTTGATCGCATCCGTCATGTAGAACTCCAGCCGATTGCCGTGGGCGGTGACCAGCATGCTGCCGATGGCATAGATGAAGGCACCGACCCGGTCGCCGAGAAATTCCGGGCTCATGGCGTAGCTCAGCGCGGCGAGGTCTTTTTTGCCGCCGAGGGTGGGCAGTGGCTGTTGCTGCTCGATGGCCATGCGCACTTGTTTTTCCGCGGTGCCGACATCGAGGAAACCGGATTTTTTCAGCTCCTCCGGATTGCGCAGGTAGAGCTTGTTCATCAGCAGGTAGAGGCTTTGGAGGTTGTCGCGCATCGCCAGAGTCGCCATGCGGTCGACGCTGGTCTGGAGGAATTCCTGGGGTTTGCCGTTGCGAAACTGGCTGACGATATCGTTGCCCGGTTGATGGCTGCAGCCACTGACGAAGAGCATCGACAGGCCAATCAGCAGCAAGCAATGACGGCGAATGTGCAGGTTAAAGCGGGGTAAAACTCGAGCCATGGGTTCTTGAACTTGGGCATGGGCCGGCGGTGGGGATCGCCGCGGGCTGGCCAAGGATAGAACCGCGAAAGCCGGAAAAGTGCAGTGCCGGTGGTCCGTAAGCGCTGACCATCGTGAAACAGACTTGTATTAGTCATACTTTTTAATTGCAACACTGCATAGATAAGCTATAAATCCTTCCTTGCCTGCGTTAAAAATCGATTATTAGTATGACTACTTCTCAAAACAACAAAAAGGAAGGTCAACCATGCTTCAATCCCGACACCTGCTCTCCGGCCTCGGACTGTCCCTGATGATCGCCACCCTCCCCGCTCACGCCGCCGGCTTGTCCAGCGAACATAAAGCCTTCGGCAAAACCAATGACGGCACGCCCGTCGAGCAATACATTTTGCGCAACAGCCATGGTCTGCAAGCCACGGTCATTACCTACGGCGGGATTCTGCAGTCGCTGATAGTGCCGGACAAAAACGGCAAGCTCGACGATGTGGTGCTGGGCTTCGATGATGTGCAGGGTTATCAAAGCGGCACCGCGTACTTCGGCGCGACCATCGGCCGCTTCGGCAATCGCCTGGCCAACGGCGCCTTCGAGCTGGACGGCAAGCGCTATCAGGTGCCACTCAACGACGGCAGCAATTCGCTACACGGCGGGGCTCAAGGTTTCGACAAACGGGTGTGGAAAGCTGAACCGAACAAGGGCAAGGATTCGGTGGGCGTGACCCTGACGTACCTGTCGGCGGACGGTGAAATGGGCTTTCCCGGCAACCTGAGAACCGAGGTCACCTACAGCCTCACCGAGAACAATGAGCTGCGCATCGAGTACAAGGCCAGCACTGACAAACCCACAGTGCTGAACCTGACCAACCACAGCTATTTCAACCTGGCCGGCGCCGGTAACGGCGACGTGCTGAAGCAACTCGCCACCTTGCATGCAGCCCGCTACACGCCAGTCACCGGCAAACTGATCCCCACCGGTGAGCTGGCCCCGGTCGCCGGCACGCCCATGGACTTCACCCAACCGACCGCCATCGGTCAACACATCAAGGCCGATCATCCGCAGTTGAAATTCGCCGAAGCGAAACAAGGCGGTTTCGACTTCAACTGGGTGTTGGACGCCAAGGGTGATCTGGGCAAACTCGCCGCCGATGTCAGCGATCCGCAATCCGGCCGCCGCTTGCAGCTCTACACCACTGAGCCTGGCGTGCAGTTCTATACCAGCAACTTCCTTGATGGCACGGTCAAGGGCAAGGCTGGCAAGATTTATCCACATTGGGGGGCGTTTACTCTGGAGACTCAGCATTATCCGGATTCGCCGAATCAGCCGAACTTCCCGTCTACGCGGCTGGATCCGGGCAAGGCCTATACCCAGAGCACCGTATTCAAATTTTCCGTCCAATAACACTGCGATTTTGACGCGTTTGCTGTTACCTCCTTTCTGGAGTCCGACGGAACCACCGAGCTATTTTGCTGCCAACTGTAGTATCGATCGGACGTCAGAACGGAGGATTCATGCGTACTCTTGAGCTGGCCGGCAGCCATGTGCCGGTCATCGGCCAAGGAACCTGGCGCATGGGAGAGGAACGCTCCCGACACACAAAGGAAGTTGCAGCGCTGCGTTTGGGCATCGAGTTGGGCATGACCCTGATCGACACCGCTGAAATGTACGCCGAAGGAGGCGCTGAAGAGGTGGTGGGTGAAGCCATCGCAGGTAGGCGTGACCAGGTTTTTCTGGTCAGCAAGGTCTACCCCTTCAACGCCAGCTGCCTGGGCATCCCCCAAGCCTGCGAACGCAGCCTGCGGCGGTTGAATACCGATTTCATCGATCTCTATCTGTTGCACTGGCGCGGCGAGTATCCCCTTGAGGAAACCGTCGAAGCCTTCGAACGCCTGCGAGAAAGCGGCAAGATCGACCGTTGGGGCGTGTCCAACTTCGATCTGGACGATCTGGAAGAACTCTCCTCACCGCCCTGCGCCACCAATCAGGTGCTGTATAACCTGGAAGAACGCGGCATCGAATTCGATCTGCTCCCCTGGAGCCAGCACCAAAGGATGCCGGTGATGGCCTATTGTCCGATCGGCCAGGGCGGGCACATGCTGGTCAATTCGACGCTCAAGCAGATTGCCGCCCGTCACGAGGCGACACCGGCGCAGGTAGCGCTGGCATGGATTCTGCGTCAGAACGGCGTGATCGCCATCCCCAAAGCGGTCCGTCCCGAGCATGTGCAGCTCAATGCGCAAGCGGCGCAGTTGCGGCTTGAAGTCGGGGATCTGGAGGCGCTGGACCAAGCTTTTCGCGCGCCACAACGCAAGCAGCGGTTGGCCATGGTCTGAGCCATCGCGGTTCTGTCAGAGGGCATCGGCATGAGAAGTACCGATCAGCTCGGCTCGTTCAATTTGCCACGCTTCGTCCAGGCGCAGGACCCTGTGTTCGAGTGGGTGCAGGAGGAGCTGCGCGCCGGCCAGAAGCGCCGGCACTGGATGTGGTTTATCTTTCCGCAGTTTTCCGGGCTGGGTGACAGCGAGATGTCCCGCTACTTTGCCATTCGCTCCAGTGAAGAAGCCACCGCGTACCTGAAGCATCCGTTACTGGGTCCACGCTTGCGTGCCTGCACGCAATTGGTCCTGGATGTTCCTCATCAGTCGATCACCAAGATTTTCGGTCATCCCGACAACCTCAAGTTCCACTCATCGATGACGCTATTCGCCCAGGTTTCGCCAAAAGGCAGCCTGTTCCATCAGGCGCTGGATCAGTATTTTCATGGCATACCGGATGACTGGACACTGTCGCTGCTGGACTCAAAACAGGCCCAGTTGCCCCCCAATCAGCGTTGAGAAATCATCATCCACGAACGGCAGAATCGCATCCGCCACCGGTTGCAACTGCCGGGTGACGTAATGGTCGTAATCGATTGCCGCGCTGCGGATTTCCAGTGGCTCGGGGCCGGCGACGGTGATGACATAACTGATCCAGCCGCCGTTCTGATATTGACGCGGACGCCCTTGCCGGTCGTTGTAGTCGTCAGCGATCCGCGCTGCGCGCACATGGGGCGGCACGTTGCGTTGATAATCGTCGAGAGTACGACGCAGGCGTTTACGGTAGATCAGGCGCTCCTCGAACTCACCGGCCAACGTCTTGCGCACATAGTCACGCACATAGTCCTGATAGGGTTTGCGATTGAAGATGCGCAGGTACAACTCCTGCTGGAATTGCCGGGCCAACGGCGACCAGTCGGTGCGCACGGTTTCCAGACCCTTGTAGACCATTTCATCGGTGCCGTCCGCGCGGGTGACCAACCCGGCATAGCGCTTCTTGCTGCCCTCCTCGGCGCCGCGAATCGTCGGCATCAGAAAGCGCTTGTAGTGGGTTTCGAACTGCAACTCCAGGGCACTTTCCAGCCCGTATTGCTGTTTCACATGCTCACGCCACCACTGGTTGACGTGATCCACCAGCGCGTGACCGATCTGCGCGGCTTCTGCCTGCCCGTGGGCACGGCGCAGCCAAACGAAGGTCGAATCGGTATCGCCATAGATCACCGCGTGCCCCTGCGCTTCGATCAACTGGCGGGTGCGCAACATGATCTCGTGCCCACGCAAGGTGATGGACGAGGCCAGCCGTGTATCGAAGAAGCGGCAACCGCTGGAGCCCAGCACGCCATAGAAGGCATTCATGATGATCTTCAGCGCCTGGGACAGTGGGGCGTTGTGTTCGCGCTTGGCGGTTTCACGACCTTCGGCAACCCGGGCGACGATGGCCGGCAGGCAATGCCGGGTTCTTGAGAAACGTGCACCGCGAAAGCCCGGCACCGACTCGTTGTCGTCGGGATGTTTGAGCCCTTCGATCAAGCCCACCGGGTCGATCAGAAAGGTGCGGATGATCGACGGATAGAGGCTTTTGTAGTCGAGCACCAGCACCGATTCGTACAACCCGGGTTGCGAGTCCATGACAAAACCGCCGGGGCTGGCCTCTGGTGGTTTGCCGCCGAGGTTCGGCGCGACGAAGCCCCGACGGTGCATCAGCGGCATATACAGGTGGGTGAACGCCGCCACCGAGCCACCGCTGCGGTCCGCCGGCAAACCGGTGACGCTGGCGCGTTCCAGCAGAAAGGTCAGCAACTCGGTCTTGGCGAAGATCCGCGTCACCAGTTCGCAGTCCTTGAGGTTGTACTTTGCCAGGGCCGGTTTGTCCTCGGCGAACATACGATTGATTTCGTCCATGCGCTGGTACGGGTTGTCGATCGACTTGCCCTCGCCCAACAGGGTTTGCGCGACGTTTTCCAGGCTGAATGAGGGGAAGCTCCAGGTCGCCGAACGCAGCGACTCGATGCCGTCGATGATCAACCGGCCGGCGGCCGAGGCGAAATAATGATTGCGGCTGCCGTGCTCGCGCCATTGCATTTCTTCGCCGCCACGCCCCAGCTTCAGTGGTACCGCCAAGCGGCGAGCATGTTCGTGCAGTACGCGCAGATCGAACTGCACGACGTTCCAGCCGATGATGGCGTCGGGGTCATGCCGGGCGAACCATTCATTGAGTTTTTTCAGCAGCAGTGTTCGCGAATCGCAGTATTCGAGCTGGAAATCTACCCCACTGTCATCGCCATTGGGTGGCCCGAGCATGTACACCTGCCGCTCGCCGCAGCCTTCCAGGGCGATGGAATACAGCTCGCCCTGAGCGGTGGTTTCGATGTCCAGCGAGACCAGCCTAAGCTTCGGTCGGTAGCCGGGGTCGGGTTTCATCTGCGCGTCGAGCAGCAGGCCTTCGGCGCTGGGCGTGCCGCCGAACAAAACGGGCGCGGTGATGAAACGCTCCATCATGTAGCGTTCCGGCGGGCGGATGTCGGCTTCGAATACATCGACGCCTGATCTGCGCAGCGCGGTTTCCAGGCGCATCAACTGACCGTGCTGCTGGCAATACAGGCCGAGCGCCGGGCGGTGTTCGAAGTCCAGAAGTGCCAAGGGCTTCAGCTCGACGTTTTTCTCGCCACGCAGCAGCGCTTCAGCTTGCTCGCGTTGGGCTGCCGGAATGAACGCTACCGACGGTTGGTGCGCCAGGCGAATGCGTCGGGGACCGGCATCGGTCGCTAGCCAGAACTCGACTTCCGTGCCGGCCGGGGTATCGCGCCAATGCCGGGTCAGGACGAAGCCCTGCTGTAAATCCACCACTGCAACCTCAACGATCTGATTCAAGGGGTAATTCTACGCGTGATCGACGGTGTGGTGAGGGGGTTGTCCTAATGCCGGTAAGTTAAGACGCAGAACCTGTGGGAGCGTGGCTTGCCCGCGAAGAACGATGACGCGTATTACCTGAAAAACCGCGGTGCATTCTTCGCGGGCAAGCCACGCTCCCACAGGATTTTCGTCGCTCAAATTTCTTAACTTACCGGCATCAGGGGCGGGCTTTTACAAAGAAAAATCGCTGAATGACGCTTTTTGCGCGGTATCTGCCGCTTTCTGCCTTGCTCTGCGAGCGTGTCTCTACGATTCTTCAAGAACACGACAACACCCGAGAATCCGCCATGAAAACCGTCGCCCAACTGCTCAAGTTAAAGGCCCAACAGAATCAGGAAGTCCACACCATTGAGCCTCATCAAATGGTGCTGGAAGCGCTGATGGTGATGGCCGCAAAAAACGTCGGCGCGTTACCGGTCCTGAAAGATGGCGCGGTCGTCGGCATCATCAGCGAGCGGGACTATGCGCGCAAACTGGTGCTCAAGGGGCGCTCCTCCGTCGGCACACCGGTCAGCGACATCATGGTGGCGCCGGTGATTACCGTGGACACCCACCAAACCGTCGAAACCTGCATGGGCATCATGTCCGAAAAACGCCTGCGGCACTTGCCGGTGGTGGAAAACGGCGAGTTGATAGGCTTGCTGTCCATCGGCGACCTGGTCAAGGAAGCCATCGCCGAACAGGCTGAACTGATTCGTCAGTTGGAGCAGTACATTCGCGGCGAGTGATTCCAAACCCACCGCAAATCCCCTTGTGGGAGCGGGCTTGCTCGCGAAAGCGGTATGTCAGTCGATACTTAGGGTGACTGATACACCGCTTTCGCGAGCAAGCCCGCTCCCACATTTTGATTGGCGGTGTTCTTAAGACGGCCAATGCCGCGCGAAAACCGGTGCCAATGCCGGGTGCCGGTCGAAGCGTTCGAGCCAGGCAGAGAACCCCGGCCGCGCGGTGCGCAAGTGCTCCCGGGTACCCGCCCACCGTGTCACCACCGCCGCCAGAATATCCAGCGCGCCCGGTGTTCCGTCTCCCAGGTACAACTGGCCGGCGAACTGATCGGCAAACACCTCCCAACTCCAGTGCAGGCGCTGGCGGGCACCGGCCATAAGGTTTTCCTTCGATGATTCGTCCGCCTCGGCCAGCCAGCGCTCGGGGTAATCGATGATGCCGATGGCTGTATAGCAATTGCTGACGATGTACACCAGGCCACGAATCACCTGATCACGCTTGAGCGGGTTCTCCGGCAGCAGGTTCGACTTCGGGAACGTGAGAGCCAGATGGATCAGGATGGCCGCACTCTCGGTCAGAACACCGCCATCGGGCAATTGCAGGGTGGGGATTTGCTTGAGCGGGTTGAGCTTCTCCAATGCCTGAACCGCCTCCGGGGACGATGAAACATCGATGAAGCGATAAGGAACCTCGCACAACTCCAGCGCGGCTTCGATGGCAGCCGCACCCGAGTTCTGATGTCCGTAAAGCTGGTACATGACTAAATCTCCTCTGCGACTCTCTCTTTGTAGCAGCTGCTGAAGATTGCGCCCGAGTGCCTCATCAACAAATATCAATCAGTCAGGCGCAATCCATGTGGGAGCGGGCTTGCTCGCGAAGGCGGTGTGTCAGGCGACATCAATGCTGATTGTGCCGCCGCCTTCGCGAGCAAGCCCGCTCCCACAGGTTCCGCACACTGACTGGCATTAGTCTAATGTTTACCTCCCCGCGCGCTTCATACAGCGCTGATAACGCTCATCGACCCGCTTGGCGAACCACGCCGTGGTGAGTTTGCGGGTGATTTTCGGGCTTTGCAGCAGGATTCCCGGCAACACCGCACGGGGTAATGGTCGGCCTTCAGCCTGCTCGGCCAAGGCGAACACGCGCCGATACAGCTTGGTGTCCTCGAATTCGAGACTGTTACCCTCCTCCAATTGATCCCGAATGGTCAGGTTGCGCATGTCCAATTGCTTGCCGAGGGTGCGCACCGCCAATTCCGTGGTGCCCGGCATGATCGAGCCATAGCGCACCAGATCGCCATCCAGTGCCAGCGAGATGCCGGTCGCACGGCTTACCGCGTTCTGAAACGCCGCATTGCGGCTGGCGTACCAACCGGCATTGAAATCGGCGAAGCGATACAGCGGCTGCTTGTAGCTCACCGGATAACCGAGCAAGTGGGCAATGCCGAAATACAGGCCACCGCGACGCGTGAACACTTCGCGGCGAATCGAGTGGTCTACCGGGTAGGGATAATCCCGCGCCTGCTGCTCGGCAAAATCGATGCTGACCTGCATCGGCCCGCCGGTGTGCACCGGGTTGAAACCATCGAACAGCGTCCGCCCCATGGGCACCATGCCGATGAAATCATCGAAAATCGCGCTGAGTTCTTTTTCGCTGCGCGCGGCATTCAGCCGGTCGCTGTAACTTTTGCCATTGGGTGAACTTACCTGCAAGGCACCGCTCACCAGCAGGCCGGGAATGTGGGCCTTGGCGGCGCGGCGGTCGATCTCGTCCCGGGCAATCTTGCCCAGGCCTGGCACCGGCGGATCAGCCTGAAACGTCGATTCCTGCTCAGTGACCGCGAGTACCGAGCACAGGTTTTGCGTGGTCGGTGGAATATTTTGCGCGGCAAATGCCGCGTAGATGTCCGTGGCCCAGCCCTGGCGGTCGACTGTTTTGGCCGGCAGCAGACGCATGATCTCTGCCTTGACCTCGGCAGGCTTGCGGACCGGCGGTTCCTGAGTGCGTTGAGTACCGCAACCGGCCAGCACCAACAGTGCCGCGACGCTCATGATCAATCGATTGGCTTGCATGGTGCTCCATCAAAGTCCGTTGAGCCGGATTAACCATACGATCAATGGCATGGCGCAGGCTATGACTGTGACAGCCGCGGACTGTTCCCCTGCCCTGCTAAGGGAGTGGTTTTCCGTTGAGCAGCCGGGCGGCCGGTGCATCCGGGCTGAACCATACTTGATCCACATACCGAGGAGGGCAGGCTCATGAACCGTAGCGACGTGCTGATCATCGGCGCCGGTCCAACCGGGCTGGTACTGGCGCTGTGGCTGAGCAAACTGGGCATTGGGGTGCGGATTATCGACAAGACGTCGGCACCCGGCACCACTTCACGTGCACTGGCAGTACAGGCGCGAACGCTTGAACTGTATCGCCAGCTAGACCTCAGCGACACCGTTGTGCAGAACGGCCATCGAGTGGCCGCAGCGAACTTCTGGGTCAAGGGCGAACCGGTCGCGCACCTGCCGCTGAGCACCATCGGCGAGGGTCTGACGCCCTACGCGTTTCTGGAAATGTATCCGCAAGACGAGCACGAACGCCTGCTGATCGAACGCCTGGAAGCCTTCGGTATTACGGTGGAGCGCGACACCGAACTGCAAAGCTTCGAGGAAACCGGCGACGGCATCACCGCCCGGCTGCGCTTGCCCGATGGCCAACAGGAAACCTGCCAGGCCTGTTACCTCGCAGGCTGCGACGGCGCCCGGTCGATCGTGCGCAAAACCCTGGACACCGGTTTTCCAGGCGGCACCTACCAGCAGATTTTCTACGTGGCGGATGTGCAAGCTCGCGGCCCCACGTTCAACGGTGAACTGCATGTGGACCTTGATGAAGCCGACTTCCTCGCCGTATTCCCCTTGGCCGGCGAAGGTCGTGCCCGACTGATCGGCACGGTTCGCGACGAACGCGCCGACCGTGCCGAAACCCTCCAATTTGAAGACGTCAGCAGCCGGGCCATCGAGCATTTAAAGGTGCAGATCGATCAGGTGAACTGGTTCTCGACTTACCGCGTACATCACCGGGTTGCGGATCACTTTCGCACCGGCCGCGCATTTCTGTTGGGTGACGCCGCCCATGTCCACAGCCCGGCGGGTGGCCAGGGCATGAACACCGGGATTGGCGATGCGATCAATCTGGCCTGGAAACTCGCGGCGGTCTTAAGCGGTGGAGCCACGACCAAACTGCTCGACAGTTATGAAACCGAACGCATCGCGTTTGCCCGGCGATTGGTGGCGACAACCGACCGGGTCTTCAATTTCGTCACCGCCGAAGGGCGAGTGGCCGACTTGCTGCGCATGCGTGTGGCGCCATTTCTGATCCCGAAAATGACATCGCTGGAGGCGGTTCGGGAATTCATGTTTCGCACGGTGTCGCAGACCACCCTCAACTATCGCGGCATGCCATTGAGCGAGGGGGTCGCCGGCGACGTTCACGGCGGTGATCGCCTGCCCTGGGCCCACGACGGTAAAGGGGACAATTTCGAGTCACTGAAAAACCTGACCTGGCAGGTGCATGTGTATGGCGACACCAGCGACGAGATGATCGCCTGGTGCACCGAGCATCACCTGCCGTTGCAGGTGTTCGACTGGCGGCCGGCGTTTGAAATGGCGGGGCTCACCCGCAACGGGTTTTACCTGCTGCGGCCGGATACGTACGTGGCGATTGCCGACTACAGCGCCGATCCGAAGGTGATCGAGCGGTATTTCCGGGACCGTGAGATTCGGCCGTTCTTCGGCTGAACCCAAGAACGGCGAAGATCAAATGTGGGAGCGGGCTTGCTCGCGAAGGCGGCGTGTCAGTCACCATAAATATCGACTGTCGCGCCGCCTTCGCGAGCAAGCCCGCTCCCACAGTGATTATGTGGTGGTCTTTAGATCCCGGCCAGGGCCAGGTCCATCGCGAAGTAGGTGAAGATCAAATCCGCCCCGGCCCGTTTGATCGCCCCCAAGCTCTCGCGCACCACTCGGTCTTCATCGATTGCCCCGGCCTGGGCGGCGAATTTGATCATCGCGTACTCGCCACTCACTTGATACGCCGACAGTGGCAGACGCGAGGCTTCGCGGATGTCGCGGATGATGTCCAGGTACGCACCGGCCGGTTTGACCATCAGCGCGTCGGCGCCTTCCTGCTCGTCCATCAGCGATTCACGCACGGCTTCGCGGCGGTTCATCGGGTTCATCTGATAGCTTTTGCGGTCGCCCTTCAGCGCACTGCCGCCGGCCTCGCGAAACGGACCATAAAGCGCCGAAGCGAATTTTGTCGAATAGGCCATGATCGCGGTCTGGCTGAAACCAGCCTCATCGAGCGCCCGGCGAATGGCCTGGACCTGCCCGTCCATGGCCGCCGACGGTGCGATCACATCAGCGCCGGCCCGAGCGGCCGCCACGGCTTGTTTGCCGAGGTTGATCAGGGTCTGGTCGTTGTCGACTTCGTGGTGGTGCAGCACGCCGCAATGGCCGTGGTCGGTGTACTCGCAGAAACAGGTGTCGGACATCACGATCATTTCCGGCACGGCGTCTTTGGCGATGCGCGACATGCGTGACACCAGGCCGTTGTCGCTCCAGGTATCGCTGCCGCTGCTGTCCAGATGATGGGACACGCCAAACGTCATCACCGATCTGATCCCGGCCCGAGCGTAACGCTCGATCTCGCCGGCCAGCTTCGACTCGGGAATGCGCATCACCCCGGGCATGCTCTTGATCGGCACGAAATCGTCGATTTCTTCCTCGACGAAAATCGGCAGTACCAGGTCGTTCAAGCTGAACTCGGTTTCCTGGAACAGGCTGCGCAGGCTCGCATTGCGGCGCAGACGGCGTGGACGTGCTTCGGGGAACTGACTGGGCATGGGTCTTCCTGAAAAACGGCGGACAAGACGAAAGTCGTAGGGGCGAAGCTTATGCCCTGCAAGGCGCGGGGCACAAACCTCAGACGCGGAACAAAGCGTTACCGGTTCGGCAACAATCCCCGCATCCAGCACAGAACCCTGTGGGAGCGGCGGTGCGGCGATCCGACTTGCTCGCGAAGGCGGCCTATCATTCAACATTGATGTCGACTGACCCACCGCTTTCGCGAGCAAGCCCGCACACAGGTTAAATCGCGAGTACTCCTGTAATACACGTCACCACCGCACCGCCAACCCAGATCTCATCCCCCACCTGCTCGACCTGAATCCGACCGCCGCGGCCCATGGTCAAGCCTTGGCTGACGACATAAGACACCGGCGCCAGCCCTTCGCTGAGCAACCATTGGGCAATCCCGGCGTTCAGGCTGCCGGTGGCCGGGTCTTCTGGCATGCCGTCGCCAGAGATGAACGCACGCACTTCGAACTGCGCATCGACGCCATCGCGCTCGACGCACCACGGCGCGATGACACCGACGGCGAGGCCAAGCAGCTGCGAATGATCCGGCTGCAAGTCCAGTACCTGCTGACGATCCTCGACCATCACCGCCAGCCAGCCGGCACCGTTGTCGACCCATTGCGCCCGCACAATCGCAACTGGCGCCAATCCGAGGCCCCGCCGTACGCGCTCGACCAGTTCGGCGTCCACCGGGCCGGACCTGAGCAGCGGTGGCGCGAGAAACGCCAGCTCAGCGCCCTGCCGACGCACCCGCACCAGGCCGACGCCGCACTCCTGAATAATCTCCTCGCCCTTGGGCACCCCGCCGGCCTCGAGCCAGGCATGACAGGTACCAAGCGTCGGGTGACCGGCGAACGGCAACTCCTGAAGAGTGGTGAAGATGCGTACTCGATAGTCGGCCCGAGGGTCCCGGGGTTCGAGCACGAAGGTGGTTTCGCTGAGGTTGGTCCAGGACGCGAACGCCGCCATGCGCTCATCGCTGAGCCTGTCAGCGCCTAACACCACCGCCAACGGGTTGCCCTTGAGCGCGACGCGGCTGAAGACATCTACTTGCTTGAAATCGAATGAGCTCATTGCCGGCCTTGGTGATGAGGGATTCAAAGGGGTTGTTTGGGAATTTCCAGCCCGCGAATCACCGCCGGCCTTGCCAGAAAACGTTCCAGCACACGGGTGACGTTGGGGAAATTCCGGATACCCACCAGGTCACCGGCCTCATAGAAGCCGATCAGGTTGCGTACCCACGGAAAGGTCGCGATGTCGGCGATGGTGTAGCGCTCGCCCATGATCCAGTCGCGCCCTTGCAGACGCCCATCAAGGACCTTGAGCAAGCGCTTGCTTTCGTCGACGTAGCGATCACGGGGACGCTTGTCTTCGTAGTCCTTGCCAGCGAATTTGTTGAAGAAACCGAGCTGGCCGAACATCGGCCCGATACCGCCCATCTGAAACATCAGCCATTGAATGGTCTCGTAACGCGCCGCCGATTCCTGCGCCAACAGCTGCCCGCTCTTGTCGGCAAGGTAAATCAGAATCGCCCCTGACTCAAACAGTGCCAACGGCTGGTCTCCCGGACCATGGGGGTCGAGAATCGCCGGGATCTTGTTGTTGGGGTTCAGCGACAGAAATTCGGGGGACAACTGATCGTTGGTGTCGAAGCCCACACGATGCGGCTCGTAGGGCAGCCCGATCTCTTCGAGCATGATCGAAACCTTGACGCCATTGGGTGTTGGCAAGGAATAGAGCTGGATCCACTCCGGGTATTGGGCCGGCCATTTTTGAGTGATGGGGAATGCAGACAAATCGGTCATTAGGGGCATCCACGAGAAAATCGAAGTGAAGATCATAATGGGGACGGGGCGCATATGTGTACTGCGTCCATAAATCCGCAACATCCTGTCGATAACCTTTCTCGCAATCCGTCCAAGGTTGCCGCTAAAGTGCCAGGCACCGCGCTCGGATCGAACCAAAGGGCTTCAGAGGACTCTGAGCATTGCTCTATAGGAAACGGACCGGGTCAACGACATGGAAAATACCCGCAGCCATAAGCTCACGGGGTCAAGGTTTGTCAGCCTTAACCGAATACGCTGAAGATGACCTATTCGATGATGAATCCACTGAAATTCGCCCAACGCTTCAAACATCGCGCCTACGTCTTCCTGCCTGCCTTGTTGGCGGCCTGCGCCGTGTTTTTGTCGTTGGAGTCCAGCGAAAGCCGCGCCCAACCGGCGGACGGCACCCAGACGCTGGTGTTTTTACGCCACGCAGAAAAACCCGCCGGCGGCCTGGGTCAGCTCAATTGTCAGGGGCTGAACCGCGCCATCGACCTGGCCACCTTGTTGCCGGAAAAATTCGGCAAGGCCAACTACGTGTTTGCCGCCAATCCGACGCGCAATGTCGAGGAAGGCGAATTTGATAATTCCTACAGTTACATCCGCCCCCTGATGACCATCAGCCCCAGCGCAATCAAACTCGGCTTGCCGGTGAACATCAACTTCTCGGCCAACGACACCAGCGACCTGGCGGATGAACTGCTCCAGGACAAGTATCACAACTCGGTCATTTATACGGCCTGGTCCCACGGCTACCTGCCCGAACTGATCAACAAAGTCGCCGGGGAAGCCGTCGGCAAGAAACAGAACATCACCGATGACTGGGCATCCAGCGACTACGACTCGCTGTACGTGCTCACGCTGACCTGGCACAACGGCAAGGCCACCCTGCAGAGCCACAGCTACAAGCAAGGGCTGGATAACGGTCAGGAGACTTGTCCGACGTAAGCTGTGATCGTGGTGGCGCTTCGAGTTTTATAGTGCCTGTCACGGCCCCATCGCGGGCAAGCCCGCTCCCACAGTGGTTTGTGGTTGAACACAGATTTGTGATCGACGCTGCCCCTTGTGGGAGCGGGCTTGCCCGCGATTGGGCCGGCAAAAACAACATCAAAGTAGCTGTTTGCCACGCTCCCGCAGATACTCAAGTACTGCACCCTGCTCGCCCACAAACTCGATCCGCGTACCCTTCTTCTCCCTCTGAAATGCATACATCGGATCGTAATACTCACGCAGCAACCCTTCGATCCAGCCCCGGTGCAAATCCACCGCACCGCTGTTCGCCTGTTCTGCCAGTGCGTCGTCCATCAAGGTCAACATCCGCCGATGGCGTTCGCCACCCAGACGTTTCTGGACATTGTTCAGGCTCGCCAGCATCCGCTCGGAAAACAGCGCAAAGCCTTTATCGCCATGCACTTCAATGAACTCGGCGCACAAGTCCACTACGTAATCGCGCAGAATTCGCTCGACCCGCCCTTCCAGGCTGTCTTCCAGCCAGACCATCGGAAACTGCTGCATGCCCTGATAGAGCGGCAACGGTAAGGCGCAACTGCCAACCATGCGGCTCTCGTCTTCCAGCACGAACTGTTCGATACCACGGGCGCGCTTTTTCAACACGTCCACCGCCAGGCGGTTTTCAAAGTCGATGTTGGAGGGTTGCCCGGTGGCGCGTTTGCCGAAGCTGGAGCCGCGATGATGGGCGTGGCCTTCAAGGTCCAGCCCGTTGCTCAACTGCGTGAGTACCTCGGTCTTGCCGGTGCCGGTCATGCCGCCCAGCAAGATGAAATCACACTGGGTAATGGACTGGTCGAGCGTATCGAGCAAAAAGGTGCGCAGGGCCTTGTAGCCGCCACCGACCCGCGGATAGTCGATACCCGCTTCGTCCTTCAGCCATTGCTGAACGATCTGCGAACGCAGCCCGCCACGAAAACAATACAAATAACCATCTGGATGAGCCCGGGCAAAATCGGCCCAGGCCTGGATGCGCTCGGCCTTGATCTCGCCGGCCACCAATTGATGCCCCAGCGTGATGGCCGCTTGCTGACCTTGCTGCTTGTAGCAGGTGCCTATCCGTTGCCGCTCGAGGTCATCCATCAGCGGCAGATTGACCACGCCAGGGAATGAGCCCTTGAGGAATTCGACCGGTGCGCGGGTATCCATCATCGGCCGGTCGTTGAGAAAGATCTCGCGGTAATCGGTGAAGTCGATGGACATCAAAACACCTCTACCGCGTTGGTCTGTCGCTCAACCAGTTCGCCGATCGGCTCAAGGGCCAGACCGAGTTCGGCCGCCACCACCAAAAACTGTTCATTGCCCTCAGGCGTGACCGCAATCAGCAGGCCGCCGCTGGTTTGCGGGTCGCAGAGCACGCGTTTGTGCAACTCCTGGAGCCGGCCGACCTTGCTGGCGTAACTGTCGAAATTGCGCAGCGTGCCGCCGGGCACGCAGCCCTGATCGAGGTAATACTCGACACCCGGCAGGCGCGGCACACGGTCATATTCGATGCGGGCGGTCACGTTGCTGCCGTCGGCCATCTCCACCAAATGCCCGATCAGGCCAAAACCGGTGACGTCGGTCATTGCGGTCACGCCGTCGAGTTTGCCGAAACGGCTGCCAGGTTTGTTCAGGGTGCACATCCAGTCACGGGCCAGGCCGATGTCGGCATTGCGCAACTTGCCCTTCTTCTCGGCCGTGGTGAGGATGCCGATGCCCAAGGGTTTGGTGAGGTACAGCAAGCAACCGGCGGTGGCGGTGTCATTGCGCTTCATGTGGCGCTTTTCCACCAGCCCGGTCACGGCCAGGCCGAAGATCGGCTCTGGCGCGTCGATGGAATGGCCGCCGGCCAACGGGATTCCCGCTTCATCGCAAACCGAACGCCCGCCGCGAATCACTTCCCGGGCAATCTCCGGTGCCAGCACATTGACCGGCCAGCCGAGGATCGCAATCGCCATCAACGGATCGCCGCCCATGGCGTAAATGTCACTGATGGCGTTGGTGGCGGCGATGCGGCCGAAATCGAACGGATCGTCGACGATCGGCATGAAAAAGTCGGTAGTCGAAACCACGCCGCGTTCTTCGTCGATGGCATACACCGCCGCGTCATCGCGCGAGGCGTTGCCGACCCAGAGTTTCGGGTCCAGGTTTTGCGCGCCGCTGCCGGCCAGAATCACCTCCAGCACCTGGGGCGAAATCTTGCAGCCACAACCTGCGCCGTGGCTGTATTGGGTCAGACGAATCGGCTCGCTCATCGGGGGTGCACCTTGTGAAGTCAATGCCGAGGATTCTACAGCAACACCATTCCTACAGCGTCTTCACAACCCGCAGGAATAAGCGATCCATGTGGCGAGGGAGCTTGCTCCCGCTCGGGTGCGAAGCAGCCGCAAAACTTGGCGGACGGGGATTTTGAGTCACCGCATGAAAGGTTTTAGGGCCGCTGCGCAGCCCAGCGGGAGCAAGCTCCCTCGCCACAAAAGCTCTATTGCCTGTCCTGCCATAGATCGGGTTACTGATCTGACAGTCGACACCACTTTGGTGCATATCCCCCGCCAGATCCCCTTCGCCCTGAATTTCACTCCTTTTGATCATCCCCCCGGAATCCTTGACCAAAAGGACAGCAAAAATGCCAATTCCCTCTATTTTTCAGAGCATTGAACAAAACTGGTATGTCTTGTGCAAACGTTTGCGAGTCGCCGGTACCGGCCTGTTCGCCACCTAACCGCGCAAACCCGCACCACCGGGTTTTCGATCCGTACGAAAAGGGACTTTTAATGCATTGCATCTCCAGCCGCGTGACTTGCTCGCGCACCTTTGCTGTTTCCTTGCTGCTGGCCAGCGTTACAGGACTACTCAGCAGCCATGTTCTGGCCCAACCGGCCACCGCCGAAGAATCCGCCCAGGGCGAAGCCCTCAGCCCTGAAGCCAGCCCGCCGAAAAAAGGCGCCTACCTGTCGGACTGGTTCAACCAGGACCTGACCGTGATCGGCAGCAAAGACATCAGCTTCGGCCCGCAACCGGCCGACGACATCTACCTTGAATATGAATACTTCGGCCGCAAGGGGCCGTTCGAGTTGTACGGCTACATCGACATTCCGAAGATCTTCGACATCGGCAACAGCCATGACAAAGGCGTCTGGGACCACGGCTCGCCGGTGTTCATGGAGCATGAACCGCGGATTTCCATCGACTACCTGGCCGGCCGCAGCCTGGCCATCGGACCGTTCAAGGAATGGTACGTGGCGTTCGACTGGATCTACGACCACGGCAGCAACAGCGCCAACCGCGCCAACACGCTGTACAGCGGCCTAGGCACCGACATCGACACCCATTCGCGGGTCAACCTGTCGGCCAACTTCTACGGCCGCTACCAATGGGAAAACTACGGCGCCAGCAACGAGTATTCGTGGGACGGCTACCGCGCCCAGCTCAAATACATCGTGCCCATCAGCAGTTTCAGCAACGGCGCGTCGTTGACCTACATCGGTTTCACCAACTTCGACTTCGGCTCCGACCTGCACAAGGACAACCCGGCCCGCACCGCCAATGCCACCGTGGCCACCAACGTGTTGCTCTACGCCTTCACCCACTTGCGTTTCACCCTGGTCGGCCGTTACTTCCACAACGGCGGCAACTGGGACGACGGCAGCGAGTTGAATTTCGGCGACGGTGACTTCCGCGCCCGTTCCGACGGCTGGGGCTACTACGCCGGTGTCGGTTATCAGTTTTAAGGCTCATTTGAATCAGGAGGTTTTATGAAAGCAATAACCCGTCTTTCCCTGTGCGTGGGCCTGGCCTGCAGCACCCTGCTTTCTTCCGCCGCGTGGGCTGGCGACGCACCGATCCAGCCGAAAGTAATGCTGATCACCATGTTCGCCCCCGAGGCGCAGAACTGGATCGATCGTCTGGAACTCAAGCAGGAAGTCCGCGTACCGGGTTTGTCCGCCGAGTACCCGAATATTCGCTGCAACACCCGACAGGTGTGCCTGATGGTCACCGGCATGGGCCAGACCAATGCCGCGGCTTCTACCCTGGCCCTGGCGCTGTCGCCGAAATTCGACCTGCGCAAAAGTTACTTCCTGATCGCCGGAATTGCCGGCATCAGCCCACACCACGGCACCATCGGCACCACTGCGTGGGCACACTATCTGGTGGAGTTCGGCACCCAGTGGGAGCTGGACTCCCGGGACGCGCCGAAAGACTGGCCGACCGGTTATCTGGGCATCAACACCCAAGGCCCGAACGAAAAGCCACCGCTGGACTACAAGACCGAAGTCTTCGAGCTCAATCCGAAGTTGCAGGCCAAGGCATTCGCCCTGAGCCACAAGGTCCAGCTGAGCGAGAGCAAGGAATCGGCGGCATGGCGCTTGAAGTATCCGTCTGCGCCAGCCAATCAGCCACCGGTGGTGACCCAGTGCGACACACTGGCGGGCAATACCTGGTTTTCCGGGACGCGGTTGAGTGAACGGGCGGAAGTCTGGACCAAGCTGCTGACCAATAACGAAGGGGTCTATTGCACGACTCAGCAGGAAGACAATTCCACCTATGAAGCACTATTGCGCGCCAGCCGCGAGGGGTTGGTGGATGTCCGGCGCCTGGCAGTGGTGCGCGCCGGTTCCGACTTCGACCGGCCGGCACCGGGCCAGAGTGAGGTGGATAACCTGCTCAAGTACGCCGATCAGGGTGGGTTTGTGCCGGCACTGGAGAATCTGTACCGCACGGGGAATCCGTTGGTGCAGGAGATTTTGCAGAATTGGTCGGCGTGGGAGAAAGGTGTGCCTGAGGTCTGATCTGCCAACACATCTCCATGTGGGAGCGGCGGTGCGGCGATCCGACTTGCTCGCGAAGGCGGACTGACAGTCGACGTTGATGTTGAATGTGAAGCCGCCTTCGCGAGCAAGCCCGCTCCCACTTTAATCGGATTACGGCAACAATCCCAGGCATGCTCAAATCAGACGGCGCAGCCATAGACTAGGATCATTGGGGGGTCAGGAAGGCTCCATGATCATGAGGCGTCCGGCTGTCGCCAGTCACTGTCACCGTCCGACAAACCGACTGAATTTTCCCCGCGCCTCGCGATCCCTCTATAACTACAGGGAGGAATACAGGCTTTATGAACAATGCAAAACTTTTCGTTATTGAATACACCCTTCATGGCCAGCCCAAGTCTTTCATTATCCGCCTGGAAAAAATGGACAATGCAGAGGCTTGGCACTGGGCAAGTTGCGACGCAGGAATCGGCCGGATCCCGCGCTTTGGCCGTGAACGGGTGCAAAAGACCAGCAAACCGTTGGCGGAAAAATTCGGCATCGAGAATGTGACCTGGCGACCGGCCAGTTGAGCGTCAAAAAGGAGGGGAAAGATTCAAACCAAAGTGGAGCCTGGATGGCTCCACTTTTTTGGCTGAACAGTCAGTGTTGAGCACACTTGCAGCCTTTGGTGACGCAGGGTTCGCCGTTTTCGTGGTGCTTGGCGCAGGCTTCACAGCAATAGTGCTTGCCGTGACGCACGATAGGGTGTTCACCCAGCTTACAGTTGCATTTCGGGCAGTCGCAGGTACCGTCATTCATAAGTCTGACTCCGTGGTTAGGGTCGTCCGGGTGCGATGGGTGCGCACCGTAATACCAGTGTAGGAGTTGGAGTCAGTCCTGCCCGCTTACGACATCAAATGCGGAACTGCCCGACCAGTTGCCCCAGGCGTTGACCGAGGTCGGCCAGGCTGCGAGAGGTCTGGGCGCCGAGCTGGGTTTCGTCGGCGACGTTGTCCACAGCCACGGCAATCTGATGCACGCTGCGGTTGATTTCTTCGGCCACGGCGGTTTGCTCTTCGGCGGCGCTGGCAATCTGGGCGTTCATCGAGTTGATGGTACCGATCAACTGGGCCATGGCGTCCAGAGATGCCCCCGCCTCGTTGGCCTGGGCCGACGTACCGTCGCCGGCCTCGCTGGAGCGGCGCATGGCTTCGACTGCCGATTGGGTGCCGGCCTGCAAGCGGTCGATCATGCTCTGGATTTCCTGGGTACTGATTTGCGTGCGACTGGCCAATGCACGCACTTCGTCGGCGACCACCGCAAAACCACGCCCGGCCTCACCGGCGCGGGCTGCTTCAATGGCGGCGTTGAGCGCCAGAAGGTTGGTCTGCTCGGCAATCGAACGGATCACCCCGAGCACGCTGACAATCGATGACACGTCTTTTTGCAGGCTGTCGAGGGACACGCCGCTGCTACGAATGTCGTTCACCAGCGCATGAATCTTCACGATGCTACCGGCCACCACACGCTTGGCGGCCTGGCCTTCTTCGTCGGTCTGCTGGGCGGCGACCGCCGCGTTTTGCGCACTCTTGGCGACTTCCTGAGCCGCCGCCGACATCTCATTGATCGCCGTGGCCACCTGATCAGTCTCGTGACGTTGGCGTTCCATGGCCTGATCCGAGCGCTGGGCCTGATCGGAGACCTGATTCACCAGCCCGGTCAGTTGCGAGGTCATTTCAGTGATCTGGCGCACCAAGCCGTGGATTTTGTCGACGAAACGGTTGAACGAGCCGGCCAATTCGCCGAGTTCATCCTGGCTGGTGATGGTCAGGCGCCGAGTCAGGTCGCCCTCGCCCGCCGCGATATCGTCAAGATTGGCTTTCATCAGGTGCAGCGGACGCAGGATGGTGTTGGCCAGCAGCATCCCGGCGGCAGCGATCACCAACAGCACCACCACGGCAATCCCGACGATGCTCAGCACCACGCCTTGCATGCGTTCCTGGACCTTGGCCTCGACCACCGCCACTTGGGCTTCGATGCCGTCAAGGTTGACCGAGGTGCCGACCGCCATGTCCCACTTCGGCAGGTATTCGGTGTAGCCGAGCTTGGGCACCAGCACTTGAGCGTTGCCGGGCAACGTCGAGCTGTATTGCAGGTAGTGAGTCCCGTCCTTGGCGACTTTCACCAGGTCGCGGTTGACGTAAACGCCGTTCGGGTCGCGGTTGTCCTTGAAGCTCTGGCCCACGCCTTCGGGGCTGTTGGCCTTGAACAGGCGCACGGTGTTGGAGTCGTAGCCGAAGAAGTAGCCGTCCTTGCCATAGGTGATGCTCGACAGCAACTTGATCACCTGCGCCCGCGCCGCGTCATCGCCGGGGGCGGCCGCGTCGTAGAGCGGTTTGATCGTGGTCATGGCCACGGCGACGTAACTTTGCAGGGTCGCCTTGGCATCGCTGAGCAGGCGCTGACGGGTTTCGTCGACTTCCTTGCGGGCCTGCTCCTGCAGAATGAACAACGTGGTCAGGCTGATGACCAGCGCAAAGAGCAGCACCGGGAGGACGGCAAGGGACAGGACTTTAGCCTTCAGGCTCATGCGCATGACGTTCACTCTTTTGATTTTGTTGGCGTGGTTAAAGGCTTTAACGGCAGGCCAATTCAAAAGTTGAACGCGGTCATTGTGGGAGCGTGGCTTGCCCGCGATTCAGACGCCGCGGTTTATCAGGCACACCGCGTAATCGTTCATCGCGGGCAAGCCACGCTCCCACAAGGTAAATGTGGTTACAACACCATCGCCGCTACCCAGCCGAACGCCAGCAGCGGCAGGTTGTAGTGCAGGAAGGTCGGGACCACGGTGTCCCAGATGTGGTGATGCTGGCCGTCGATGTTCAGACCGGAGGTCGGGCCCAGGGTCGAGTCCGAGGCGGGTGAGCCGGCATCGCCCAACGCGCCGGCGGTACCGACGATGCACACGATGGCGATCGGGCTGAAGCCCAGTTGCACGCACAACGGCACGAAAATCGCCGCCAGAATCGGCACCGTGGAAAACGACGAGCCGATGCCCATGGTCACCAACAATCCGACCAGCAGCATCAACAGCGCACCGATGCCTTTGCTGTGGTTGATCCAAGAGGCCGAGGACTCCACCAGCGTCTGCACATGACCGGTGGCTTTCATCACTTCGGCAAACCCGGACGCGGCGATCATGATGAAGCCGATCATCGCCATCATCTTCATGCCTTCGGTGAACAGGTCATCGGTGTCGCGCCATTTGACGATGCCCGACACCGAGAAGATCAGGAAGCCCACCAGCGCTCCGATAATCATCGAGTCCAGCAGCAACTGAACAATGAACGCGGCGGCAATGGCCAGACCGGCAATCATCAGGCTCATTGGGTTGTACTGCACCGCGACCTGTTCGACTTTCTCGATTTTCTCGAGGTCGTAAACGCGCTTCTTGCGGTAGCTGATAAACGCTGCCGCCAGGCCAAACACCATGCCCAGCGCCGGAATACCCATGGCATGGGTGACATTGATGCCGCTGATGTCCACGCCACTACGGGCGACGTTGGCCAGCAGGATTTCATTGAGGAAGATGTTGCCGAAGCCCACGGGCAGGAACATGTACGGCGTGATCAAGCCGAACGTAATGACGCAGGCGATCAGTCGACGGTCCAGTTGCAGTTTGGTCAGCACATATAACAGTGGCGGCACCAGCAACGGGATAAAGGCGATGTGAATCGGCAAAATGTTCTGCGAGGCAATGGCCACCACCCACAGCAAACCGATCAGCAGCCATTTGACGTTTCCGCCACCGTTGGCGTGCTGGCGATCGACCATGGCCAGGGCTTTGTCGGCCAGTGCATGGGCCAGGCCGGACTTGGCAATGGCCACGGCGAATGCGCCGAGCAAGGCGTAGGACAACGCAACCGTCGCGCCGCCGCCGAGGCCGCTGTTGAAAGCTTTCAGCGTCGCGTCGATGCCCAGGCCACCGGTCAGACCGCCCACCAGCGCGCCGACAATCAGCGCGATTACCACATGCACGCGGGACAGGCTGAGTATCAGCATGATGCCGACCGCGGCAATTACTGCATTCATTGTTGTTACCTCAAAAGCAGCGCGGTGAGGCAATCACCGCCAAACGGAATGAGTCCGGCCGGCGGTCTGTAGGAGCGTCGCCAGCGGATGGAGAACAGGGTTTTATTAGAGGGCGCGCACTGTGCCGGACCGCTGCTGCCTTGTCAAAGCGAACACCCCGTTTGGACCGGGGACATGGTTTATCCCTCGTCACAAAGCTTCGGCTTACGACATAAAGAAAGCCCGCTCCCACAGGGTTAGTGGTTGTCCGCAAAACTTGCAGGCAACACAGTTCCAGTGTGGGAGCGGGCTTGCTCGCGAAGGCGTTGTGTCAGACGACATTGATATTGACTGTGCCACCGCTTTCGCGAGCAAGCCCGCTCCCACAGGTTAAGCAGCGTTCTTTGGATTGGTGTCAGCGCGTGGGCAATTCGATCATTACCTTCAACCCGCCCCACTCGCTTTCCTGCAACTTCAACACCCCACCCCACGTGTCGACGATGTCGCGCACGATGCCCAATCCCAAACCATGCCCATCAGTCTGTTCATCGAGCCGTGTGCCACGACTGAACACTTGAGCGCGCTGGTCTTCGGGAATCCCCGGGCCATCGTCTTCCACGCTCAATTCAAACCTGCCTGCCGTTTCGACCACGCTTAATCGAACCTCGGCATCTGCCCATTTGCAGGCGTTGTCCAGCAGGTTGCCGAGCAATTCCAGCAGATCTTCGCGATCCCACGGCAGTTGCAGACCGGACGGTGCGCGGTAGCTCAGGTCGAGGTGTTCGCCGTGAATCATGTTCAATGTGGTCAGCAACCCCGGCAGTTCCGCATCGCAATCAAACAGCGCCCCCGGCAGTGCATCGCCGGACAATCGGGCGCGGTTGAGTTCGCGATTCAGCCGTTGCTGAACCTGCTCCAGTTGCGCCTGCATGACTTTGCGCAGCTGCGGGTGAGCATCGAGTCTTTCGCTTGAAGCCAGGCTCAACAACACCGCTAACGGAGTTTTCATGGCATGGCCGAGATTGCCCAAGGCATTGCGCGAACGCTTGAGGCTGTCTTCGGTGTGGGCCAGCAAATGGTTGATCTGCGCCACCAACGGTTCCAGCTCCAGCGGCACTTCTTCGTCGAGTTGCGAGCGCTGACCCTGCTGCAACTGGGCGATTTGTTCGCGGGCCTTTTCCAGCGGGCGCAAGGCACGGCGCACGGTGATCCGTTGCAACAGCAAAATCAACAACAGCCCCGCCAGCCCCAACCCGAGGCCAACCTGTTGCATGCGCCGAAAGCTCTCGCGCACCGGGGTGTAGTCCTGGGCGACGCTGATGGAAATCGCCTGGCCCAACCGACGATAGTCCGAACGCAACACCAGTAGCTGCTGCCCTTCCGGCCCCAGTTGCAGGTTGCTGTGCAGGCCTGGGTGTTCGAGCGGTGGCAGTTCCTGATCCCATAACGAGCGGGAACGCCAATGGCTGTCAGCAAAATCGATGCGGAAGTAATGCCCGGAAAATGGTCGCTGATAGACCGGCGACAAGTGCCGCTCATCCAGTTGTAATCCCTGCGGACCACGCACCAGCGCCACCAGCAGGTTTTCGCTGTCATTGCGCAGCCCGGCTTCGAGGTAGCGCTGCAAACCCATTTCGAACAGCCACAGGCTGGTTTGCGCCAGCACCAGGCCGACAATCACCATCACGCTGATCAGACCCAGGCTCAAGCGACGCTGGATCGACCTCACTGGGCTTGCCCGCCGAACAGGTAACCCTGGCCGCGACGGGTTTCGATCACGCTGCGGCCGAGTTTGCGGCGCAGGTGGTTGACGTGAACTTCCAGCACGTTGGAGTCGCGCTCGGTTTCACCGTCGTAGAGGTGTTCGGCGAGGTGACTTTTGGAAAGGATCTGTTCGGGATGCAGCATGAAATAGCGCAGCAGGCGAAACTCGGCGGCGGTGAGCTGGATGTCGGCGCCGTCGCGGGTCACGCACTGGCGACCTTCATCCAGATGCAAGCCTGCGGCCTTGAGCGTCGGCTGATTGGCGTGACCGTGGGAGCGGCGCAACAATGCCTGGACTCGCAGGTGCAGCTCTTCGGGGTGAAACGGCTTGGTCAGGTAATCGTCGGCGCCGGCCTTGAGGCCTTCGATCCGCTCCGCCCAGGAACCGCGCGCCGTGAGGATCAGCACTGGAGTGGCCAAGCCGCCGGCCCGCCATTGCGCCAACACCTCGAGCCCCGGCAAACCCGGCAGGCCGAGGTCGAGAATGATCAGGTCATAGGGCTCGCTGCTGCCCTGGTACACCGCATCGCGGCCGTCGGCCAGCCAGTCCACGGCGTAACCTTGCCGGTTGAGGCCGGCCATCAATTCGTCGGCCAGCGGCACGTGGTCTTCCACCAGGAGCAAACGCATCGGTCAATCTTCCTTGTCTTTCAGTAAATGGCCGGTGGTGGCGTCGAGGTCCAGCTCACGCACCACACCTTCGGTGGTCAGCAACTCGACCTCGTAAATGTAGACGTCGTGCTTTTCCTCAAGCTCGGCTTCCAGCAGCTTGGCCCCGGGATAGAGGTCCAGCGCTTGCTGCAAGAGCTGCTCCAGCGGCAGGATCACACCTTGTTGGCGCAGGCGCAGGGCCTCGTCCTGATCCAGGTCGCGAGCCATGACCACCGAGCAAAAAGCCAGGAGCGCCAGCGCCATTCGACTGCTGGTGCGTCGATTTAAACCAAACACCTTCATTACGTATCCTGATGATCCTTGAGAACCTGCCCGCTGACGGCGTCCAATTCCAGGTCCCACTCAAGGCTCTGCGGGTCGCGCAGTTCCACCTGGTAGATGTACTTGCCGTACTCTTCTTCGAGCTCTGTTTCGCTGATTTTGGCGCCGGGGTGTTTGGCCAATGCCGTGGCGTTGAGCTGCTCGAAGGACACAATGGTACCAGCGTCGCGCAATCCAAGGGCTTCGTCGGGGCCGAGGTCGCGTGCGTGGGCGATGCTGGCGGCCATGGCGATGAGGGCGGCGGTGAACAGGGCAGTCAGGATTTTCATGGGGTGTCTCCGTATTTTTTTATGTGTTGCTACGGAGTCACCTTAGTGGTTCGAACTTAACTGAAACTGAATTGCCATCATTGGGGATGGCACCACGATATCGCAGACTGACACAAAACCTGCTCGCGATGACGGTGCCACATTCACCATTTTGGCCCGCGACGATGGAGGAAAGCCGTCGCCTGGGCGATGAGTTCCTTGAACTGGCCGCCAACGGTCGCCTTGGCGAGCGCTTGCTGACCCTTTAGTCAGTGTTTTGCCCAGCGCTCTGGTAAACTCGCCACCTGCCCCCATCGCCGCGGCGATCGCCACCTGACAGAGCTGAACATCACTGTGGAAATCTTCAAAGAATTTACCTTCGAATCCGCCCACCGCCTGCCCCACGTGCCGGACGGCCATAAGTGCGGTCGCCTGCACGGTCACTCGTTCAAAGTGGCGATTCACTTGAGCGGCGACCTCGATCCGCATACGGGCTGGATCCGCGACTTCTCGGAAATCAAGGCGATCTTCAAGCCACTCTACGAGCGCCTCGACCACAACTACCTGAACGACATTCCCGGTCTGGAAAACCCGACCAGCGAAGTGCTGGCCAAGTGGATCTGGACTGAATTGAAACCCCTGCTGCCGGAACTCAGCGCGATTCGCATTCATGAAACCTGCACCAGCGGTTGCATCTATCGCGGTGAGTAAGCCGAACTAAAGCACAACGAAAATCCCCTGTGGGAGCGGGCTTGCTCGCGAAGGCGGCGGCACAGTCAACATCGATGTCGCCTGACACGCCGCCTTCGCGAGCAAGCCCGCTCCCACAGGTGGAACTGCGTTTCGTCAGTGAATAGAGAAACAGCCTTCAATGGCTGTTTTTTTATGCCTATGCTTCTTGGCTCGCACACGCCAAGAGGACGCTCCCATGGCTGACTGGCCGCTGGCTCAGACCTATCGCTTCAACGGGCACTCCGTGCGCTACGCCGTACGTGGCGATGGCCCGCCGCTAGTGTTCGTGCATGGCACGCCCTTCTCTTCTTATGTGTGGCACAGGATTGCGCCGCACTTCATCACCACGCACCGGGTGCACTACTTCGATCTGCTGGGTTACGGGCAATCCACACAGCCGGACGGCGATGTGTCGCTGGGCGTACAAAACCAACTGTTGGCGCAATTACTGGAGCACTGGGGTCTGGAACGGCCAGACGTGGTGGCCCACGATTTCGGCGGCGCCACCGCATTGCGCGCCCATCTGCTCAACGGCAAGGATTACCGCAGCCTGACGCTGATCGATCCAGTGGCGCTGTCGCCCTGGGGGTCGCCATTCGTGCAGCATGTGCGTCAGCATGAAGCGGCGTTCAGTGGACTGCCCGATTACATTCAACAGGCGATTGTGCCGGCCTATATTCGCGGCGCGATCAAGCGTGAGATTCCCGATCATGAACTGGCGCCCTATGTGCAGCCTTGGCTGGGAGATCCGGGGCAAGCGGCGTTCTATCGGCAGATCGCGCAGATGGATGAACGTTTTACCCGCGAGATCGAAGGGTTGTACCCGACGGTTCGCTGCCCGGTACAGATTCTTTGGGGGGAGGACGATCAGTGGATTCCCGTCGAGCGCGGACGCATGTTGCATCAGATGATTGCCGGGTCGCAGTTTCACGCCATCCCCAAAGCCGGGCATCTGGTTCAGGAGGATGCGCCGGAGGCGATTGTGGCGGCGATATTGCGGTTTTTACCGCAACACGAATCCCCCTGAAAAAACCGCATTTAATGTGGGAGCGGCGGTGCGGCGATCCGACTTGCTCGCGAAAGCGGTGTGTCATGCAACATTGATGTCGACTGACATACAGCCTTCGCGAGCAAGCCCGCTCCCACATGAGTCTTGTGTTCCGTCAGGTGCACCGCTTTCGAGCCCTCTCCGGGCCAAATCCGCCTGCTCGTCTATAAATAACAACACCCTCGCGCCATTGGCACGAGCGCTGCAACACCCTCCGCGTCTCCATCCAGCAAGGAACGCCACATGACGCAGAACGATTCGGGCAACGATTACCCCCTCAGCGAAGTCCCGATGCATGCCCGCAAGGGACTTGCCTCCACCGCCATGGTGCTACTGGGTTTTACCTTCTTCACCGCGACCATGTTTGCCGGCGGCAAGCTCGGAGTGGCGTTCAGTTTCGGCGAGATGATGGCGGTGATTATCGTCGGCAATCTGCTGCTGGGGATCTATGCCGCAGGGCTGGGCTACATCGCTTTCAAAAGCGGCCTCAACTCGGTGCTGATGGGACGTTTCTGCTTTGGTGAAGTGGGCAGCAAACTCAGCGACCTGATCCTCGGTTTCACCCAGATTGGCTGGTATGCCTGGGGCACCGCGACTGCAGCTGTGGTGCTGGGCAAGTATTTCGAACTAAGCGAGGGCATCATTCTGGGCCTGATGGTGTTGTTCGGCCTGGGCTTCTGCGCCACGGCATACATCGGCTATCGCGGGCTGGAGATTCTGTCGTACATCGCCGTGCCAGCCATGATGTTGCTGCTGATGCTGTCGATGTGGGTCGCGACAGTAAAGGTCGGCGGTCTCGAGGGCTTGCTTGCGGTGGTGCCGACAGGAACGCTGGATTGGTCGACCGCTATTACGCTGGTGTTCGGCACGTTCGTCAGCGGTGCGACGCAAGCAACCAACTGGACACGCTTTTCCCGTTCGGCGCGGGTGGCGGTGCTGGCGAGCCTGATCGGCTTCTTCGTCGGCAACGGTCTGATGGTGTTGATCGGTGCCTACGGCGCCATCGTCTATCAGCAACCGGACGTGGTCGAAGTGCTGCTGTTGCAAGGCTTCGCCATGGCCGCGATGGCGATGTTGCTGCTCAACATCTGGAGCACCCAGGACAACACCATCTACAACTTCGCCGTCGCTGGCTGCAACCTGCTGCGCACCGGTCGGCGCAAAACCGTGACCCTGGCTGGCGCGGTGATCGGCACGTTGCTGGCGCTGCTGGGCATGTACGACATGCTGGTGCCTTACCTGATTCTGCTGGGCACGGTGATTCCGCCGATTGGCGGAGTGATCATGGCCGACTTTTTCTTCCGCTATCGTGGCCGCTACCCGCGCCTGGCCGACACACAGTTGCCCGCGTTCAACTGGCCGGGTCTGAGCGCTTACGCGGTCGGCACGGTCGCGGCATTCAGTTCGCCGTGGGTCGCACCGCTGGTAGGGATTGCCGCAGCCGCGCTAACGTATGTGTTATTGACCGGGGTACTGGGTGCCCGTACCGCCGACGCACCACTACAAGATCTCTAAAAGGATTCGCCTGATGCATATCATCAACGCCCGCCTGCGCAACCAAGAAGGCCTGCATGAGTTGCACCTGGAAAACGGCCTGATACACACCATCGCCCGGCAAACCGAAGCCCCGTCACTGGGGCCTGATGACCTGGACGCCGGCGGCAATCTGGTGGTGCCGCCCTTCGTCGAGCCGCACATTCACCTCGATGCCACCCTGACCGCTGGCGAGCCACGCTGGAACATGAGCGGCACGCTGTTCGAAGGCATTGAGTGCTGGGGCGAGCGCAAGGCGACCATCACCCAGGAAGACACCAAGACCCGCGCCAAGAAGACCATCCAGACCCTCGCCGCCCACGGCATCCAGCATGTGCGGACCCATGTCGATGTCACTGACCCGGAACTGACCGCGCTCAAGGCGATGCTTGAAGTCCGCGAGGAAAGCCGTCATCTGATCGACCTGCAAATCGTCGCGTTCCCTCAGGAAGGCATCGAGTCGTACCGCAACGGCCGAGAGCTGATGGAAGAAGCGATCCGCCTGGGCGCCGATGTGGTCGGGGGCATTCCGCATTTCGAATATACCCGCGATCAGGGCGTGAGCTCGGTGAAGTTCCTTATGGACCTGGCCGAGCGCACCGGTTGTCTGGTGGACGTGCATTGCGACGAAACCGACGACCCGCATTCACGCTTCCTTGAAGTGCTCGCCGAAGAGGCCCGCAGCCGCGACATGGGTTCACGCGTCACCGCCAGCCACACCACGGCCATGGGCTCCTACGACAACGCCTACTGCGCCAAACTCTTTCGGCTGCTTGGGCATTCGGGGATCAGTTTTGTCTCCTGCCCGACCGAAAGCATTCACCTGCAAGGACGCTTCGATAACTTCCCGAAACGCCGTGGCGTGACCCGGGTGAATGAGTTGCTCGAAGCGGGGATGAATGTGTGCTTCGGCCAGGATTCGATCGTCGATCCGTGGTATCCGTTGGGCAACGGCAATATCCTGCGGGTGCTCGAGGCCGGTTTGCACATCTGCCATATGCTTGGTTATCGCAATCTGCAAAGTGCGCTGGATTTGGTCACCGACAACAGCGCCAAGGCCATGAACCTGGGTGATCGCTATGGGCTGGAACAGGGGCGACCGGCGAATCTGCTGATTCTGTCGGCGGACAGCGATTACGAGGTGATTCGCAGCCAGGGGTTGCCGCTGTATTCGGTTCGCGATGGCAAGGTGTTGATGAAGCGGCAGATGCCGGTGGTGGAGTTTTGCAGCGATCTGAGCTGAGGTTCAGGTTGTTTGGACTGACGCCTTCGCGAGCAAGCCCGCTCCCACATTGGATTGCAGTCGCTCACAAATAGTGTGTCCACTGAAGATCCAATGTGGGAGCGGGCTTGCTCGCGAATGCAATCTGGAAATCACCCCATCAACCGCGCCGTACCAAACAACCTCACCCGACTCAACTCACCATCCAATTCTTCCAGCAAAATCGGCGCCGTGCCGCCAGGCATGGCCACCGTCACCTCCCCGGCTGCCACCCACCCCACCCGCCACGCCGCGCAAGCCACCGCACTGGCGCTGGTGCCCGACGAGGCGGTCGGCCCTTCGCCGCGTTCGAACACCCGCGCAACGATTCGCCCCTCGGATTCAAGCATCGCCCATTGCAGGTTCACCCCTGCCACACACGGCTGCCCTGCCCCGGTGGGCATGGCGTAAGCGATGCGGGTCAATCCGTCGGCCAACCCCGGTTCGCGCATCTGCGCGTTACTCGGCAACGCATCGGCGTCGGTCACCAACGTCACGCAGTGGGGATTACCGATTCGCACGAACTGGCTGCGACTCCAGGCAGGATCGAGCACCGACAATGGACGTACTTGACTGACTTCGCGCCCCTTCAACGTCACGGGTTCAACGCCTTGCGCGCCCACCGCTTCAGGCCCGAACGATGGCTGTCCAAGGTCCAGCCAGAACCCTTGCACGCCATCGATTTCAGCGGGTTTCACTGAAGTCTCCACCGGCGAAACCGCATCGCTCTTGTCGTGATGAACCCGCAGCGGACAGGCCTCTTCCTTCGGCATCAGCCCTTGTTCGCTAAGGGCTTGGGAAAAAATCGTCAGGCCATTGCCACTGCGCTCGGCCAGGGTGCCGTCGGTGTTGACGATCAGCAGGTCAAAAGGCGGCGACGATTGAAACGGCCCCACCAGCAGACCATCACAGCAATGCGCCTTGCTGCCGGGCGGTTGTGAACCGGGAGCCCAGCCGCAGAACGTCTCTATGGCCGACGACGCCCAGGCCTCACGGGTTTGCGCGGCATGGCCGGCCAGTTCAGGCAATTCGATACCGCTACCGCGCACGTTGTCCGGCGTCACGACCGCGTAGATATTGCCTCGAGCATCGTACATCCGCGTCATGGCGCCCCCTCTCTGTGAACAATTGATGCGTCGACGATATCGCGAAACAGCGGCTGGCTGTGCAAGGATGTCACCCTGCCTGACTGCGACCCGCCCGGACGAGGTGATCGAACCCTTTGCGGTTGTTCACTGTCCCTTGGGGACGCGACGTTTTTTGCCAAGGATCGATATGACCAACCTCAACACCCAAGCCTCCTTCGTCCCCGGACGTCTGGAGCAGATGTCCACCCGCATCGCCTTTTTCATCGCCGGCTTCGGCATCGCGGCCTGGGCGCCGCTGGTGCCTTACGCCAAGGCGCGGGCCGGGCTGGATGAAGGAACCCTCGGGCTGTTGCTGCTGTGTCTGGGGGTGGGTTCGATTCTGGCGATGCCCATGGCCGGGATTCTGGCTACGCGCTTCGGCTGCCGTCGGGTGTTGAGCGGCGGGACCTTGTTGATCTGTGCGGCGCTGCCGCTGTTGGCGACGGTGTCTTCGATTCCGGCGTTGATCGCCGCGTTGTTCATGTTCGGCGCGGGCCTGGGCACGGTGGATTCGACGGTGAACCTGCAAGCGGTGATCGTCGAGCGGGCCAGTGGCAAGACCATGATGTCGGGGTTTCATGGGTTGTTCAGCCTTGGCGGGATCGTAGGCGCGGCGGGTGTCAGCGCGCTGCTCGGCTTCGGGATGTCGCCGCTGGGGGCGATGCTGGTGGTGATCGTGCTACTGGTGGTGGCGTTGCTCAAGGCCGCGCCGCATCTGTTGCCCTACGGCAGCGAAAGCTCCGGCCCGGCGTTTGCCGTACCGCATGGCATCGTGCTGTTTATCGGCGGGATGTGTTTCATCGTGTTTTTGGCCGAAGGCGCGGCGCTCGACTGGAGCGCGGTGTTCCTGGCCCAGGAGCGCGGGATCGACACGGCGTATGCGGGGCTGGGTTATGCGGCGTTTGCGTTGACCATGACCGTCGGGCGTTTGACCGGCGATGCGATTGTCCGGCGCCTCGGTGCGACACGAGTGATTGTGTTTGGTGGCCTGACGGCCGCGGCGGGCCTGGCGCTGGCGACGTTTGCACCGAGCTGGGAAGCGGCACTGGTGGGGTATGCGCTGCTGGGCGCTGGCTGTTCGAACATCGTGCCGGTGCTCTATACCGCCGTGGGCAAACAGACCGTCATGCCGGAGAGCATTGCCGTACCGGCCATTACCACCCTGGGTTATGCAGGGATTCTCGCCGGGCCTGCGGTGATCGGCTTTATCGCCCATGGCAGCAGTTTGAGTTTTGCCTTTGGGTTGATGGCGGTGTTGCTAGTGGCTGTGGCGATTGGCGGGAAGGTGTTGAAAGTTTAAAAGCATCGCGAGCAGGCTCGCTCCCACAAGGAACTTCAGCGAACACAGCATTTGTGTACGGCGCAGATCCAATGTGGGAGCGGGCTTGCTCGCGAAAGCGTGGTGTCAGGCGACGGCATTATCGACTGGAGGTCAGTCTTCGCGAGCAAGCCCGCTCCCACAAGGATCTGCAGCGAACACAGCATTTGTGTACGACGCAGATCCAATGTGGGAGCGAGGCTTGCCCGCGAATGAATCCACCTCGGTCGATCAGAACCCGACACTGGCCTGCACAAAGAACGTACGCGGTGCGCCGACGTACATCCCCGAGTTGTTGTCGCTGGAGCGGGTGAAGTACTGTTTGTCGAAAATGTTCTTCACCCCTGCGCCGACTTTCAGGTTCGACAGTTGCGAGCCGAAATCATAACCGCCACGCACGTTCCAGGTGACGTAACCCGGGATGTCGCCGTACTGGCCGTCCGCGCTGCCTTCAGTGATGTAGTTGCCGCTGAAACTGCCATCGGCGTTCACCGCAGTGCCCGGCGAGCGCTGTTTGGACTGGGCAAAGGCATCGAGGTTGTAGGTCCAGCGGTTGATGTCGTAACGCAGGCCGGCAGTCGCCACCTGACGCGAGTAGAACGGTAAGTCACGGCCCTTGAAGCCTGGAATCTCGCCTTCATAAACGGCGCGGGTGTAGGTGAAACCGGCGTTGGCGGTCAGGCCGTCGAGCCGTGGGTCCAGCGCCGCCATGTCGTAATGCACCGAAGCTTCAAGGCCCTGGTGCGTGGTGGCGCCGAGGTTGGTCCAGCCCACATCGTTACTGATGTATTGCAATTCTTTATCGAAGTCGATGTAGAACAGCGTCACTTCCCCGCCCCACACGTCATCGTTATAGCGCGTACCAATTTCGTAGGTCTTGGCCTTTTCCGGGTTCAGGCCATTGGCGGTGTTGTCACCCGAACCACCCTGACCGAGCTGGAAATATTGCAGACTGCCGAACGAGGTTTCGTAGTTGGCGAACAGCTTCCAGGCCTCGGACATGTGATACATCACGCTCAGGGCCGGCAGCGGTTCGTTGCTGTCGATGCTGCGGCGTTTTTCCTGCACAGGTTTGCCGGCGGTGTCGAGAACCGGTCTGTCGTGCCACTCGGTGCTGATGCTTTCAAAACGGATGCCGGGTGTCACGGTCCAGTTGCCGACGTCGATCTTGTCATCGATGTAAATGGCGTGGGCTTCGGTGCCCCCGGTGCGATCCTGGAACACATGACCATCGGAGGTTTTGGTGACCACCGGCTGATTATTCACCAGCGCCAGACGGCTCGCCTCTTCATGCATGCCTTCTTTCAGGTAGCGATAACCGACGCTGGCTTCCTGAGTGGTCGGGCCCAGATCGAACACATGGGACACACGTGGTTCGATGCCGAAGGTGTAGTAAGTACGCGGATAGGAACTGAGGGTTCTCTGGTCGCGAGCGGCGATGGTGCTGCCACGGAAACTGTCGGAATAGTAGGTCAGCACTTCGGCCTGGGTGCGGTCGTCGATCTGCCGAATCCATTTGAAGGACACGTCCTTGCGGCGGCCGCTGAAATTGTCATGGTCGCGGTCGGACTGGAACGGATCGGCGTCGTACTGCTTCTGTGTCAGGCCGCCGGGCATGTCGGCGCTGGCGTCGTAGTAATGGAAATTGAGGCTGAAATCATCCTGATCGGTGGGCGCCCAATGGGTCTTGAGGATCACGTCGTCGATGTCATTGCTGTTGTTGCTTTTGCGATAACCGTTGCCGTTCACGCCGGAATACAACAGCGCCACGCCCATGCCGTTATCGGCGGTGCCACCGAGAAACGCGGTGTCGATGTGTTTCCAGCCACCGCGCTGGGTGGTTTCCAGGGTGGTGCCGATTTCACCGGTGGCTTTCTCCGGAATCGCGCGGGTGACGAAGTTGATCACACCACCGACGTTCTGCGGCCCATAACGCACGGAACCGGCGCCACGCACCACGTCGATGCTGTCGAGGTTGCCGGAGGAAATCGGTGCCATGGACAGCTGCGGTTGCCCATAAGGGGCGAAGGCGGCCGGCACACCGTCGATCAGCACGGTGGAGCGTGGCGACAGGCGCGAGGTCAGGCCGCGCACGCCGACGTTCAGGGAAATATCGCTGCCGCCGGTGCCGTTGGCGTCCTGCACTTGCACGCCGGGTACACGACGCAGCACGTCACCAACGTTCATGGCGCCCTGCTCCACCATGGCTTCACGACGGATCACCGTGCGCGCGCCAGGATGGTTTTGCACCACGGCAGCATCGGCATCACCGAGCCAGTCGCCAACCACTTTGATGTCGGTCACGCCCAACTCCAGCGGACCGTTGGCGGCGGAAGTCGGGGCTGGCATCAGGGTCACCGAGCCTTCGTCGATCTGATATTCCAGACCGCTGCCTTGCAGCAATTGGCGCAAAGCCTGTTCCGGGGAGAGATTACCGTCCACCGCCGGGGCCTGTTTGCCGGCCACCAGTTCCGGGCTGAAAAAAACCTGCAACGAGGTTTGCTGACCCAGCTGACTCAAGGCCTGACCCAGCGGTTGCGCCTGAATATGAATGGCATCGGCAGCGAACGCCTGGGGCAGCGCCGAGCTGACCGCCAGGGCAAGAGCGAGGGGCAGCCAGGATGTTTTGTTATTTTTAGCGGTGGTTTTCTTCACGTCGAACATTGTCCTGTGGATCGCAAGAGTGTGCGGCTGTTAATGCAAACCAGTTGCAGTTGGACAAGAAGACGAAGAACTCGAAAAAAACCTGAATCTATCGGGCAATTATTTCCTGACTGCCGTCATCGAGGGTCCGAATGGCCACCGGCAGAATGCTCGGCAAGGCCTTGAGCAGTGCGTCGGTGTTGTCGGATTTGAACACGCTGGTCAGGCGCAGACTGCCCACTTTGGCGCTGCCGACCGTCAGCGGTTTTTCCCGATAGCGCGACACTTCTTCGGCCACTTCGCTGAGGCTGGCGTTGTTGAACACCAGTTTGCCGCTGCGCCACGCGGTCAGTTCTGCAGGGTTGACCGTATAGGCGGCGGCCACCTTCCCCAAGGCATCGACGCGAGTGCCGAGGCCGGCGGTGAGGCTGACGAAATCGGCGCCGTTACCTTGAACCTTGACCGTGCCCTGCTCTACGACGACCCGGGTTTCAGTGCTGTCGCGACGCACGTCGAAACGGGTGCCGGTAACCGTGACCTTGCCGCTGCCCGCCTCGACCACAAACGGTCGGCTGCTGTCATGCTCCACGCTGAACATCGCCTCGCCTTGCGTCAACTCGATGCCGCGACGATCTTTTTCATAGCGCACCTGCACCCGGCTGCGGCTATTCATATCGATCACCGAACCGTCCGGCAACGCCACATGACGACGTTCGCCAAGGGCCGTGGAATATTCAGCCGTGTAGGTCGCCGGATGATTCAAGCCACTGAACAACCCCAGGCCGAGCGCCACCGACAACACACTGGCGGCCACCGCGTAACGCACCAGCGGATGACGTGTGCGGCGTGCCGGCGGAGTTTCGCACAAGGCGTGCAAACGCTTGGCAGGTAGCAGATCGGCCGCCGCCCACAGGCTCTGCAGCATTTGATATTCGTCGCGATGCTGAGGGTGTTCGTCCAGCCAGATCTCAAAGCCTCGCTGTTCTTCGGCGTTGACGACAGGTTCCTGCAAACGCACAAACCACCGCGCCGCGTCGTCGCGAACTGTCGTTTGCCCGCACGCACAATCACGAGTATCCATCATGGAAAGTCCTGTTTGGCTGGGGATGAGACCGGCGATCTTTTCGGGGCCGCGGCGAATCATGGTTGTAACCCGTCCAGGCGATCACGCAAATGCCGCAGGGTGCGGATCATATACTTTTCCACCATGTTCTTGGACAGCCCCAGGCGTTCGGCGATTTCGGCCTGGGTCAGGCCTTCGATCTTCTGCCAGACAAATACCTTGCGACAGTTGACCGGCAGCTCGGTGAGCGCCCGTTCGATGGAATCCGCCAACTGGATCGCATGCATGAAATGCTCCGGGTCGCCGGACGACGACACACTGTGATCGATCGCCTCGGACTCCATGGCGCCCCGCCGATCCTCACGCCGATAACCGTCCACCGCAATGTTGCGCGCGGTCTGGTGCAAATACGCCCGAGGTTGTTGCACCCCCGCCGAATCGGACTCGAGCACCCGCACGAAGGTGTCGTGGGCCAGGTCCTCGGCCTGCTGACGATTTCTCAGACGACGGGTCCAGGTGCCGATCAACTCTTCGTAATGCTCGAAAAAGCCGGGTCTGCGGGGCAGCTTGGGGGTCATTGCGGTGTGCTGTGGGGAGGAGGCGCGAATAGTAATGCTTCCTATTAAGCCCGGCAAATCATTCCTCGGAGCGTCGACGAGAGGACCTGTCCCCCCACAAAATCTGTGTATAGCGATGATCGAAAATGTGGGAGCGGGCTTGCTCGCGAAAGCGGTGTGTCAGTCGACATCAATGTCCGCTGATACACCGCTTTCGCGAGCAAGCCCGCTCCCACAGGGTATGTGCAAGGCTCCCCGGCGGTCGAAACGTCCGGCACCAGACGACCGGTAGCAGAAACCCATTGCCACCAAATATTACCTACGTCATATTACACCTATAATAAAGCATCGTTTCCCACAGGTATTTCTCCATGACCAGCATGCCCAGCCTTGAACCCGACCTTGCTGTCGCGGTGAACACACCCAGGCCTCCCCTGCTTAAAAGGCTGCTCTTGCTGACGGCGGCCATCGCGGCCCTGGTCTTCATCGGGCTGTACGCAGCCCATTGGTGGACTGCCGGCCGTTTCATTGAAGAAACCGACGATGCCTACATCGGTGGCGACGTCACGGTGATCGGGCCGAAAGTTGCGGGGAATATCGAAGAGGTGCTGGTCACCGACAACCAGAAGGTCAAGGCCGGGGATGTGCTGATTCGGCTCGACGCCCGAGACTACCGCGCCAATCTGGCCAAGGCCGAAGGTGCGGTGGCTGCCGAAGAAGCGTTGCTCGCCAACCTCGACGCCACCGAACAACTGCAACACGCGGTGATCGGCCAGGCCCGCGCCGGCATCGATGCCGCGGGCGCCGAAACCGCGCGCTCGCGGGACGACAATGCCCGCTACAAACGCTTGGTGAACAGCAATGCCGTCTCGGTGGAAAGCGCACAACGGGTCGACGCCACCTTCAAGACTGCCCAGGCGCAAAGTGCCCGGGCTCAGGCCGAACTGCTGGCCGCGCAACGTCAGTTGAACGTGATCGAAACCCAGAAACAGCAAGCGCGCGCCGCGTTGATCCAGGCGCGGGCCGAGCGCGATCTGGCGCAGTTGAACGTCGGTTACACCGAGTTGAAAGCCCCCGTTGACGGCGTGATCGGTAATCGTCGGGCACGGGTCGGCGCTTATGCCCAAGCCGGTTCGCAACTGTTGTCGGTGGTGCCGGCCAGCGGGCTGTGGGTGGATGCCAATTTCAAAGAAGATCAGCTGTCGCGGATGACGCCAGGCCAGCGCGTGATCGTTCATGCGGACGTGCTCAAGGGGCGTGAGTTCCACGGTCATCTGGACAGCCTCGCGCCGGCCAGCGGTTCGCAGTTCAGCGTGCTGCCACCGGAAAACGCCACCGGCAACTTCACCAAAATCGTCCAGCGAGTACCGGTGCGGATCCTGCTCGATCCGGCCGATGGCGTGCTCGGTCATCTGCGTCCCGGCCTGTCGGTGACTGCCGAAGTGGACACCCGCGCCGAACCTGAAACCCCGACCGTGGCCAGCACACCATGAGTCGCGCCCTCGCCGCCCCCGCGCTGCCGTTCGACGCCGCCAATATGGCGACGGCGACCAAAGTGTTCGCCTTCGCCACCATGTGCATCGGCATGTTCATTGCGCTGCTGGATATCCAGATCGTCTCGGCGTCGCTGCGTGACATTGGCGGCGGGCTCTCCGCCGGCACCGACGAAACTGCGTGGGTACAGACCAGTTACCTGATCGCCGAAATCATCGTGATTCCGCTGTCGGGCTGGCTGTCCCGGGTGTTCTCGACCCGTTGGTTGTTCTGCGCTTCGGCGGTGGGTTTTACCTTGGCCAGCCTGCTCTGCGGCGCGGCCTGGAACATCCAGAGCATGATCGCCTTCCGCGCCCTGCAAGGGTTTCTTGGCGGCTCGATGATCCCGCTCGTATTCACCACCGCATTCTTTTTCTTCACTGGTAAACAACGGGTAATCGCCGCCGCGACCATCGGCGCCGTGGCCTCGCTGGCACCGACGCTGGGGCCGGTGATCGGTGGCTGGATCACCGACATTTCGTCCTGGCACTGGCTGTTCTACATCAACCTGGTGCCGGGTATTTTCGTCGCGGTGGCGGTGCCGATGCTGGTGAAAATCGACCAGCCGGAATTGTCGCTGCTCAAGGGCGCCGACTACTTGAGCATGCTGTTCATGGCAGTATTTCTCGGTTGCCTGGAATACACCCTCGAAGAAGGCCCGCGCTGGAATTGGTTCAGCGACAGCACGATTCTGACCACCGCCTGGATCAGTGGCCTGGCTGGATTGGCGTTCATTGGTCGCACCCTGCACGTGGCCAATCCGATCGTCGATCTGCGTGCCTTGAAAGACCGCAACTTCGCCCTCGGCTGTTTCTTTTCATTCGTCACGGGGATCGGCCTGTTCGCGACGATTTACCTGACGCCGCTGTTTCTCGGCCGGGTGCGCGGTTACGGCGCGCTGGACATTGGCCTGGCGGTTTTTTCCACCGGGGTGTTCCAGATTCTGGCGATTCCGCTGTACGCCTTTCTGGCCAACCGCATCGACCTGCGCTGGATCATGATGACCGGTCTTGGGCTGTTCGCCCTGTCGATGTGGGATTTCAGCCCGATTACCCATGACTGGGGGGCTAAGGAATTGATGCTGCCACAAGCCTTGCGCGGAATCGCTCAACAACTGGCAGTGCCGCCCGCGGTAACCCTGACTCTCGGCGGGTTGGCACCGGCACGGCTCAAACATGCCTCGGGGTTGTTCAACCTGATGCGCAACCTCGGCGGCGCGATGGGCATCGCCGCCTGCGCGACCATCCTCAATGACCGCACCAACCTGCACTTCACCAGGTTGGCGGAGAACCTCAACAGCACCAACGAAGCACTCAATCAGTGGCTATCCCAGGTCGGCGATAACTTCGCCGCCCTCGGCCAGAGCGGTGACATCGGCGTCACCGCCAGCCTGCGTCAACTGTGGCTGCTGACCTACCGCGAAGCGCAGACGCAAACCTACGGCGACGCGTTCCTGATGATCATGGTCTGCTTCATCCTCGCCACGGCGATGGTGCCCTTGATGCGCAAGGTGCAACCACCGGCCGCGCCGTCAGCGAATACCCATTGAGCGGAGTCAGGTAGTAAGTCACTCAATAACAATCGGCCAGTCAAAGTGGAATTCGGCAACACACTAGCCTTCTATGCGCAGAACGCCACAGATTTAAGCAAAGAAATCACGTACAGCCGCCACAAACGAACTACTGATAAATATATTGATTGCGACGATAGGTATGAACAGCACTGCCTTCGCCGGCCTGGACAATTTGGAATCAAACAGCTTGTCCGCAAAATAAAAGATCAGTTGAGTCAGCCCCCATACTGAGATCGCCAATAAAAAAGTAAATAGAAAATCCGACATAGGACCTCTTCTTAAAAGAGCGATATAAGTTCAACTTGAGTTGGCTTGAACTCCACCGCCCCAAGCCCGGCGGAGTTCGCGGACTCCAAATCAAAACGACTGGGTCAGGGGTTACGCCGCACCACCATCTGGACCGTTAGATCGCATCAAATAACCGCCGCCAAGCCCTCCGTAGAAAGACGCCATTGCCGTGCCTGCTGCTTGAGCAGTCGTTGCCGGGGTAAAGAATCCGAGTACTCCGCCCGCGACGCCTGCGCTCGCAGCTCCAGTCCAAGTGGCTGGCTGCCCACCTCCTGCTTGCATTCCAATATATCCAGCGACACCAACGACTGCTCCTGCCACTGCACCGGGCGGACCGACAGCACCGCTGATTGCTTCGATTTCCATTTGAGTTAACGCACGCATTAGAATCATCCTTTATGAAATGATATTTCCCAACACTTACAGATCTAGTTTCAATATAGAGCGCTGCAACTGAAATTAACGCATGCGCTTTTGAGTAAATAATTAAAACCAGATCAATCCTACGCAACCCAGGTTAAACATTCCTACGCACTCATCCTACTTCAAGCGTACCCGATGATCAGCAGACGCTCACTGATCAGGCTTGAGGCATTTTACGGAAGCCTACCGCCAGGCGATTCCAGCTGTTGATGGTGGAAATCGCCACGGTCAGGTCGACCATTTCCTTAGGGCTGAACTCGGCGCTGAGCAGCGCATAGTCTTCATCCGGCGCGTGGGTCAGGCTCAGTTGGGTCAAGGATTCGGTCCAGGCCAGCGCGGCGCGCTCACGATCGGTGAAGAACGGTGCCTCGCGCCAGGCCGTCACGGCGAACAGTCGACGTGGCGTTTCCCCGTCCTTGATGGCATCGGCAGTGTGCATGTCGATGCAGAAGGCACAGCCGTTGATCTGCGAAGCGCGCAGCTTGACCAGTTCGATCAGTGACTTTTCCAGGGGCAGTTTCGAGACGGCGGTTTCCAGGGCGATCATGGCTTTCAGGCCGTCTGGGGAGGCGGTGTAGAAATCGATACGAGGTTGCATGGTGAGCTCCAATCACAGGTGGGGTTGGCGCTACGTTAATGCCGACCTGAGGTTGAACAAATAGCCAATTATTGGGAAGTTGAGGATGCCAATGGACCAGAAGATTTTCAGTGACTGTGCCGGCGCTTTCGCGAGCAAGCCCGCTCCCACATCTATGGTTACCCCCTTTTCTGCAATACTGTTTTT
>NZ_AZRW02000045.1 GCF_000512695.2 Pseudomonas sp. QTF5
AAATGAAGGCCTGCCTGACGGCAGGCCGTTACCGGCCCGCACACAAAAAATCTGACACTCTCCGGAGCAGCCCCAAATGAGTCGGTCAGGTAGACCGCATGGGAGCGCTTCGCACTCCAACGGGGGCAAGCCCCCTCGCCACAGTTCTGCGGGACGGTTACAACGACTCCAGACACCCCGCCAAATCATTCCCCAGCTTTTCCAGCAACTGCTCATACCCCTGAGCGGTCGCTGGCGTGTACCCGCCCAGTGCGTCCAGTTCCGCCAGTTTCACCGGCAGCCCGGCCACCAGGGTTTCTGCCAGGCGCGGGCGCAGCGGTGGTTCGCTGAACACGCAGGTCTTGCCGACTTCCTGCAACCGCGTGCGCATCGCTGCCACGTGCTGGGCACCGGGCTGCACTTCGGCAGCGACACTGAACACGCCGGCGTGCTTGAGGCCGTAAGCGTCTTCGAAGTAGTCGAAGGCTTCGTGGAACACGAAGTAAGGTTTGCCCGCGATGCCCGCCAGGCGGGCCTTCAGGCGCAGGTCCAAAGCATCGAGACGCTCATCGAACGCCTTGAGATTGCTCTGGTAGCGCGCCGCGTTGGCCGGATCTACAGCACTCAGATCGGTGGCCATTTTGGTAGCGATCACGCGGGCGTTGATCGGTGACAACCACAAGTGTGCATCCAGGCTGCCAGGGCGATGATCATGGTCATGCTCGTCGGCTTCTTCAGCGTGGGAGTGATTGTCTTCGGCGAAATGTCGCAGTTTCAGCCCAGGCAAATCCTGCACCGCGACGCTGGGCAACGTACGACCTTTCAGCACGCGAGGCAGGAAACCTTCCATGTCCGGGCCGATCCAGTACACCAGATCCACCGATTGCACTTTCCGTACGTCGGAAGGGCGCAAGGCGTAGTTATGAGGTGAGGCGCCGGGCGGTAGCAAGACTTCCGGAACCGCTATACCGTCCTGTACCGCAGCGGCGATCAGCTGCAGGGGCTTGATGCTGGTGAGCACTTTGACTTCGGCTTGAGCTGATCCGATCAGCAGGAAACTGGCGACAAATGCGACAAAGATAGAAAAAAGTCGGGACACGATGACCACTCGAAGAGGCGAGAACGGGTAACATAATAACGTCTCTCACAAAACTCGTCGCCGCTCATGCCTAAAACACCGATTGCCAGCCGTCCCCACGACCACTCTCATTGCGTCCATAGCGCATTGTCTGAGGCCGATGTCTTGTGCGCTCGTCAGGGGCTGCGGCTCACTGCCTTGCGCCGGCGGGTGCTGGAACTGGTCTGGCAAAGCCACAAACCGCTGGGTGCCTACGACATTCTGGCGGTGCTCAGCGAGCAGGACGGCCGCCGCGCCGCGCCTCCGACCGTGTACCGCGCGCTGGATTTCCTGCTGGAAAACGGCCTGGTGCACCGCATCTCCTCGCTGAACGCTTTCGTCGGCTGCAATCACCCGGAACATGCTCACCAGGGCCAGTTCCTGATCTGCCGCGAATGCCACGCCGCGATTGAGCTCGAACAGAAATCCATCAGCGACGCGATCATCGATAGCGCCAAAGATGTCGGATTTATCGTCGAGGCCCAGACCGTTGAAGTCATTGGTCTCTGCTCGGGTTGCCAGGGGGCTTGATGAGCAACGCGCTGATTCGCCTCGAGCAGGTGGCCGTCACCTTTGCCGGGCAAAACGTGCTGGACAACATCGAGCTGAGCGTCGAGCCGGGGCAGATCGTCACCCTGATCGGCCCCAACGGTGCCGGCAAAACCACGCTGGTACGCGCGGTGCTCGGCCTGTTGAAGCCGGACAGCGGCAGCGTGTGGCGCAAGCCGAAACTGCGGGTCGGTTACATGCCGCAAAAACTTCACGTCGATCCGACCCTGCCGCTTTCGGTGCTGCGCTTCTTGCGTCTGGTGCCGGGCGTGGATCGCACTCGGGCCTTGGCGGCCCTCAAGGAAGTCGGCGCCGAACAAGTCATCGACAGCCCCGTGCAAAGTGTTTCCGGTGGCGAAATGCAGCGGGTGCTACTGGCGCGGGCATTATTGCGCGAGCCGGAATTGCTGGTGCTCGATGAGCCGGTGCAAGGCGTCGATGTGGCCGGTCAAGCCGAGCTGTACAGTCTGATCACGCGTCTTCGTGACCGTCACGGCTGCGGCGTATTGATGGTTTCTCATGATCTGCATCTGGTGATGAGTACCACCGACCAAGTGGTGTGCCTGAACCGCCACGTCTGCTGTTCCGGGCATCCCGAGCAGGTCAGCGGCGATCCTGCGTTCGTCGAGTTGTTCGGAAAAAACGCACAAAGCCTGGCGATTTATCACCACCATCACGACCACGCCCACGACCTGCATGGCTCGGTGGTCAGCGCGGTCCCGTCGACTCACGTTCATGGAGATAGCTGCAAGCATGGCTGATTTTCTGCTTTATGCCCTGCTTGCAGGTCTGGCCCTGGCGCTGGTCGCGGGTCCGTTGGGTTCGTTCGTGGTCTGGCGGCGCATGGCCTATTTCGGCGACACCCTTTCCCACGCCGCACTGCTCGGCGTGGCGCTGGGTTTTCTGCTGGATGTCAGCCCGACCGTTGCCGTGACTGTAGGCTGCTTGTTGCTGGCGGTATTGCTGGTGACGTTGCAACAACGTCAGCCACTGGCGTCCGACACGCTTTTGGGAATTCTCGCACCGAGCACGCTCTCCCTGGGCTTGGTGGTACTAAGCTTCATGCATGAAGTGCGGATCGACCTGATGGCTTATCTGTTCGGCGACTTGCTGGCGATCAGCCCGACCGATCTGGCCTGGATTCTCGGCGGTAGCGCGGCGGTGCTGGCATTGCTGGTCACGTTGTGGCGACCTTTGCTCGCGATCACGGTGCACGAAGAATTGGCCAAAGTGGAAGGTTTGCCCGTGGCGGCTTTGCGCCTGGCCTTGATGTTGCTGATCGCTGTAGTGATCGCGGTGGCGATGAAAATCGTCGGCGTGTTGCTGATTACTTCGTTACTGATTATTCCGGCGGCTGCGGCACAGCGTCACGCCCGTTCGCCGGAGCAGATGGCACTGGGCGCGAGCCTGCTGGGCATGCTCGCGGTGTGTGGCGGGTTGGCGTTGTCCTGGTTCAAGGACACCCCGGCCGGCCCATCGATTGTGGTAACGGCCGCCGCGCTGTTTCTGCTGAGTTTTGTCCTGCCCCGTCGAGGGGTGTAGACTTGCTCGTTTTTTGCGCAAATAGAGAGTCGCAGGAATGAAGCCGTTCGCCTCCCGTTATCTGCTCCTTGTCGCATTTTCGCTGCTGCTGGGCGCTTGCCAAAGCACGCCACCGGCAGCCACCGAGGCTCCCGATGCGCGGGCCACGGCCATCGCACAGCTGGAACAAAGCCTGGCCAGCAGCGAGCTGGCCACGGCCGAAGGACAATTGGCAGCCTTGCAGGCCGAGTCACCCAACGATCAATCCCTCGAGCAATACCAGCGGCAATTGGCCGAAGCCTATTTGCTGCGTAGCCAGATCGTGTTGCAAAAAGGTGATGTGAATGCCGCGGCCACTGCCCTCAGCCGTGCCCGCGTATTGATGCCCAAGGCTCCGGCGCTGACCGGTGGCGTCAACAGCGCCATTGTTCATGCGCGCAAGGCTGAACTGGATAAAGCCGAAGCGGCACTTAAGGCTGCCGAAGCCAAACCTCAGGCCAAAGTCATCGATCCGACGGCGGAAAGCACTACGGTGGCGTTGAACCTCGCCGACATGAGCAAGCTTCGTCGTCAACTGGATGCCATCGCCGCCGATGTGGTGAATTATCAATGCGACGTGAGCATTCAGGCGCCGCGCACCCAGGATTACCCATGGCTGGCCACGCTGCTGACCAAACGGGTGAAGAAGCTGGATTCGGGGTTTGATCTGAAGCTGAAGAAGCAGATTCTGCGCAATATCCCGGCGCAGATGGTTTTGAGTCCGCGCAAGCCTTAAAAGCTTCGCGGGCAAGCCTCGCTCAGGTCCGCGCTGATTTCGAAATCGACACCAACCCTGTAGGAACGAGGCTTGCCCTAAATGCCAGTCAGTTAAGCGCAACCCATGTGGGAGCGGGCTTGCTCGCGAAAGCGGTATGTCAGGCGACNAGGCTTGCCCGCGAAGGCGCCCTTCCTAACGATAAAAATCTTAAGCCGGAACCGCCTTGGCCTTAGGCTCCCTATCCCACACCCGATGCTGACCGATCGCGGCAAAAAACGCCTGGAACAGCTTGGCATCGTTACCCACGATCAACCCCGCATCCACTTCCAGTTTCAATACATCCAGCAACTGCCTGGCCTCGCTATGCAGCGCAATTGCTTTCAAGTGCTTGTACGCCTCCAGCAGATAATGCAACGCCACGCCATCAGTGCTCAGCGCCTTGATCGACGCCGCGCCACCCGGCACGAACACTGCGTCGAATGCTACTGAAGGCAGACCTTCCATCGATGCATCCACCGGCAACGTTTTGCCATCGGCGGTTGTGACGGGGGCCGAGGTCGGGCCGAGCAGTTTGGCGTGCGCGCCTTCGGCCATCAGTGCCTGCTTCATCGCATCAATCGCCGCGCCATCTACCCCATTGGCTGCCAGAATCGCCACTTTTCGGGTTTTGATGTCCCCCGACAGCAGGTTGGCCTGGCTCAGGGCGGGGGAGTGATCCAGTGAAGTTTTACGCACCTCGACCGTTCCAGCCTTCGGTACCGGCAAGCCCAGGTTCTGCGCCACGCGTTTGGCCAGTTCCAGATCGATATTGGCGAGGATCTCATTCACCTGACGTGCACGAATAAACTCGCGTTCGACCTTGCCCAACTCAAAGCTGTAAGCCGCGATGATGTGTTCCTGTTCGTGCTTGCTCATGCTGTGGAAAAACAGCCGCGCTTGAGAGAAGTGGTCGCTGAACGACTCGCTGCGCTGACGGATTTTCGCAGCGTCGATGCGCTCCGGATAAGTCTCGAAGCCGCCGTTCTGCGCTGCCGGTGGGGTTTCCTTCGGCCAGCCACTGTCGATGGAGTTCGGCTCGTAGGAAGCGCGTCCCTTGTCGATGGTGGTGCGATGTTGGGCATCCCGTTGACCGTTGTGGAATGGCGACACCGGGCGGTTGATCGGGATCTCGTGAAAGTTCGGCCCACCGAGTCGGCTGATCTGCGTATCGGTGTAGGAAAACAACCGACCTTGCAGCAACGGGTCATTGGAGAAATCGATCCCCGGCACGATATGCCCGGGGCAGAAGGCGACCTGCTCGGTTTCGGCGAAGAAGTTGTCTGGGTTGCGGTTGAGTACCATCTTGCCTAGCGGAGTGATCGGCACCACTTCTTCAGGGATCAGTTTGGTCGGGTCGAGGATGTCGAAATCAAAGGCATGTTCGCTTTCTTCCTCGATAACCTGTACACCCAATTCCCATTCCGGGTAATCCCCCGTCTCAATGGCCTCCCAGAGATCACGACGGTGGAAGTCGGTGTCTTTACCGGCGAGCTTCTGCGCTTCATCCCACACCAGCGAGCAGGTGCCGGCAGCGGGGCGCCAGTGGAATTTGACGAAGTGCGCTTTGCCTTCGGCGTTGATCATGCGGAACGTGTGCACGCCGAAGCCCTGCATGGTGCGCAGGCTTTTGGGGATCGCCCGGTCGGACATGGTCCAGATCACCATGTGCGCGGATTCCGGCACCAGGGACACAAAGTCCCAGAAGGTGTCGTGGGCCGAGCCGCCGGTAGGAATCTCGTTGTGAGGTTCGGGTTTTACCGCGTGTACGAAGTCAGGGAACTTGATCGCATCCTGAATGAAGAACACCGGCATGTTGTTGCCCACCAGATCGAAGTTACCTTCGTCGGTGAAAAACTTTACCGCGAAACCTCGTACGTCCCGCACGGTATCGCCTGACCCGCGCGGACCTTGCACCGTGGAAAAGCGCACAAAAACCGGCGTTTTTTGGCTTGGGTCTTGTAGGAACCCGGCCTTGGTCAGTACGGAATGGGTTTCATACGCCTGGAAGTAACCATGGGCGCCGGTGCCGCGGGCATGGACGATGCGCTCGGGAATGCGTTCGTGGTCAAAGTGCGTGATCTTTTCACGCATGATGAAATCTTCCAGCAACGACGGCCCGCGGGCGCCGCCCTTCAACGTGTTCTGATTGTCCGCGACCTTCACGCCCTGGTTGGTGCGCAGGGCCTGTTCGGTGGCATCGGAGCGAAATTTTTCCAGGCTGTCGAGCTTGGCGTTGGTGTTGCTGCGGTCCAGGGTATCGGTCCCGGCCAGTGCACTTTTGGGGGCGGCAGGCTTTTTAGTACTCATCAGACGTAAACTCCTCGTTGCGATTCCCGTCGTAGCCAGGATTCAAGAGCAATTGGCCCAGGACGGCACCCAGGCATTTTCGAGTTGCTAAATCAGTGACTGATGAGGAGCTTGCGCCGTTCCTTTTTTCTGACCTTTGATCGCGTTATTGCCAAATCGCTGGATGAATGCGAAATAAATGCTAAGAACCTCTATACGGACAGGCTAAAATGCGCGCCCGGCTAACCGCTGATCCTTTTCTAACGCGCCCCACAAGGTTCGCTACGTGATCGAGTTTCAAAACGTCCATAAAACTTACCGCGTCGCCGGTAAGGATATTCCCGCCCTGCATCCGACCAGTCTGACGATTGAGAATGGTCAGGTCTTTGGCCTGATCGGCCATTCCGGCGCGGGAAAAAGTACGCTGCTGCGCCTGATCAACCGCCTGGAAGACGCCAGTGGCGGCAAGATCATCGTCGATGGTGAAGAAATCACCGCGCTGGATGCCAATAGCCTGCGGCGCTTCCGTCAGCAGGTCGGGATGATTTTCCAGCACTTCAACCTGTTGGCGTCCAAGACCGTGGCCGACAACGTCGCGCTGCCGCTGACGCTCGCTGGTGAACTGTCGCGCAGCGAGATCGACCAGCGTGTGGCGCAGTTGCTGGAGCGGGTTGGCTTGTCCGACCATGCAAAAAAATACCCGGCGCAACTGTCCGGTGGTCAGAAGCAGCGTGTCGGCATCGCCCGGGCCTTGGCAACCAAGCCGAAAATCCTGCTGTGCGATGAAGCCACCAGTGCCCTGGACCCGCAGACCACGGCGTCGGTCCTGCAACTACTGGCCGAAATCAACCGCGAGTTGAAGCTGACCATCGTCCTGATCACCCACGAAATGGACGTGATCCGTCGGGTCTGCGATCAGGTGGCGGTGATGGATGCCGGCAAGATCGTCGAGCAGGGTCCGGTGGCCGAGGTGTTCCTGCATCCCAAGCACCCGACCACCAAGCGCTTCGTGCAGGAAGACGAGCAAATCGACGAAAGCGAACAGCGCGATGACTTCGCCCACGTACCGGGGCGCATCGTTCGCCTGACCTTCCAGGGCGAAGCGACCTACGCGCCATTGCTGGGTACCGTCGCCCGGGAAACGGGCGTGGACTACAGCATCCTGGCGGGTCGCATCGATCGCATCAAAGACGTCCCTTACGGGCAATTGACCCTGGCCGTCACCGGTGGCGACATGGAAGCGGCGTTTGCTCACTTCACCGCAGCTGACGTCCACATGGAGGTGCTGCGCTGATGGAAGTCCTGATGAGTTTCTTTTCCAATATCGACTGGTACGAAATCTGGCTGGCTACCTGCGACACCCTGCTGATGCTCGGCGGTTCTCTGTTGTTCACCGTGCTGTTGGGTCTGCCGCTGGGCGTGTTGTTGTTCCTGTGCAGCCCGCGCCAGTTGCTGGAAGCCAAAGGCGTCTACGCGATGTTGTCGCTGATGGTGAACATTCTGCGTTCGCTGCCGTTCATCATTTTGCTGATCGTGATGATTCCGTTCACGGTGTTGATCACTGGCACCTCCTTGGGTGTCGCCGGTGCGATTCCACCCTTGGTGGTGGGCGCCACGCCGTTCTTCGCGCGATTGGTGGAAACCGCTTTGCGTGAAGTGGATCGCGGCATCATCGAGGCGACCCAAGCCATGGGTGCGACGACACGTCAGATCATCACCAATGCCTTGCTGCCGGAAGCCCGCCCGGGCATCTTCGCGGCGATTACGGTGACAGCGATTACACTGGTGTCCTACACGGCAATGGCCGGTGTGGTCGGCGCTGGCGGCCTGGGCGACCTGGCGATCCGTTTCGGTTACCAGCGTTTCCAGACGGATGTGATGGTTGTGACGGTGGTGTTGCTGCTGATGCTGGTTCAAGTGCTGCAAACCGTTGGCGACAAATTGGTTGTCCATTTCTCACGCAAATAAACAGTTCACGTAACCAAGACATGAGCCGGCCATTCGCTGGCAGGCGCCAAACGGGCGCCTCACAAGGAGTTAGCTGAATGAAAAAACTACTCGTCGCGTTCGCTGCCGTTGCAGCCTTTTCCGCACACGCTGCCGACACCCTGACCGTCGCGGCCACCCCGGTGCCTCACGCGGAAATCCTCGAGTTCGTTAAACCGGCCCTGGCCAAAGAAGGCGTGGACCTGAAGGTTAAAGTCTTCACCGACTACATCCAGCCGAACGTACAGGTGGCCGAGAAGCGTCTGGACGCCAACTTCTTCCAGCACCAGCCGTACCTGGATGAGTTCAACAAGGCCAAGGGCACTAACCTCGTCAGCGTTGCCGGTGTGCACCTGGAGCCGCTGGGCGCTTACTCCAGCAAGTACAAAACGCTGACCGAGCTGCCGGGCGGCGCCAACGTGGTGATCCCGAACGACGCTACCAACGGCGGTCGTGCGCTGTTGCTGCTGGCGAAGGCTGGCCTGATCAAGTTGAAGGATTCGAACAACATCCTGTCGACCGTGAAGGACATCACCGAGAACACCAAGGACCTGAAATTCCGTGAACTGGAAGCCGCGACCATCCCGCGCGTGCTGACTCAGGTCGACCTGGCGCTGATCAACACCAACTACGCGCTGGAAGCCAAGCTTGATCCGTCCAAGGACGCGCTGGTCATCGAAGGCAACGACTCGCCATACGTGAACATCCTCGTTGCCCGTCCGGACGACAAAAACAGCGCCGCGATGCAGAAACTGGTTGCTGCCCTGCACAGCCCGGAAGTGAAAGCCTTCATTCTCGAGAAGTACAAAGGCGCGGTATTGCCGGCGTTCTGATCAGATGATCTAAACGAAAAAAGGGGCGCAATCACTGCGCCCCTTTTTTTGTGCCTGAAACACCGTACCTGTGGGAGCGGGCTTGCTCGCGAAGAGGTCATAACATCCAACATCAATGTTGACTGTTACACCGCTTTCGCGAGCAAGCCCGCTCCCACAGGTTATTGTGTTGGTTATTCGCGCTTGAGCATCACCGGCAACTGCGCCACCAGCTTCTGGTTGTTCAACGGTGCACGAATGAACCCGCGCTGCGTCCCGTCCGGCCCGATCACCGCAAGGTTGCCGCTGTGGTCGACGGTGTAATTAGGCTTGCTAGTGTCCGCCGGAATAAACGGAATGCTCACCGCATTGGCCAGTTTCTGAAGGTCTTCGACCGAGGACGCAGTCAGCCCGATGAACTGCGGATCGAAGTAGCCCAGGTATTGCTTGAGTTGCTTGGGTGTGTCGCGATTCGGGTCGACGCTGACCAGAACGATCTGCAACTTGTCCACCGAATCCGCTGGTAGTTCGCTTTTGATCTGCCGCAGCTGTGCGAGGGTGGTCGGGCAGATGTCCGGGCAGAAGGTGTAGCCGAAGAACAGCAAACTCCACTTGCCTTTGAGCTCGTTGACCGCCACTGGCTTACCGTCCTGATCGGTCATCTTCACGTCCGGCAGGTTACGGCTTTGGGGCAACAGGATGATCCCCGCATCGATCAGTGCCGTCGGGTCGCCCTGGTTTTTCCCGGTCAGTACTTTATTGATAGTCAGGCCCAGGATCAGCGCGATCAAGGCGACGAGAATGAAGACGGTTTTCTGGGTTCGGGTCATAGGATCAACAGTAAGTAGTGGTCTACGAGCAGCGCGATAAACAGCAGGAACAAGTAGTAGATAGAGTACTTGAACGTGTTGATCGCCGCGTGCGGCCGAGTGCCACGGTACAGCACCACGGCCCATTGCAGAAACCTCGCGCCCAGTGCGAGGGCACACATCAGGTAGAGGACGCCGCTCATGTGGATCACGTAGGGCATCAGGCTGACGGCCAGCAAGGCAAAGGTATAAAGCAGGATGTGGACTTTGGTGTAGTGCTCGCCATGGGTCACCGGCAGCATCGGAATGTCAGCCTTGGCGTATTCCTCCTTGCGGTGAATCGCCAGCGCCCAGAAGTGCGGCGGGGTCCAGGCGAAGATGATCAGTACCAGCAGCAACGGTTCGGCACTGACATGACCCGTGGCGGCGGTCCAGCCGAGCAGCGGCGGGGCCGCACCAGCGAGGCCGCCGATGACGATGTTCTGCGGCGTCGCGCGTTTGAGAAAACCGGTATAAACCACCGCATAACCGAGCAAGGACGCGAGGGTCAGCCATGCCGTCAACGGGTTGGTGAAGGCCAGCAGCAAGGCCTGGCCGGTCAGCGCCAGGACCAGCGCAAACGTCAACGCCGCCGTTGGAGATACCCGACCTTCGGCCAAGGGCCGCTTGTAAGTCCGGGCCATGACGGCGTCGATGCGCCGATCCACCACATGGTTGACCGCCGCCGCACCGCCGGCACACAAGGCAATCCCCAGATTGCCGAACACCAGCACCGTCCACGGCACCCCGGCACGGGTCGCGAGAAACATGCCGACCAGCGAGGTGATCAGCATCAGCACCACCACTTTGGGCTTGGTCAGCTCCAGGTAATCCCGCCAGATGGCCTGACTGTGACGTTCGCCGATCAGAATCGCCATGGCATCTCTCCTTTTATTGTTATGGGCCCGGCTGAATGTTTACGTGGGCTGAAGCGCCAGCGTGTCGGCTGCTTGACCCGAACCAGACTGGTCCGCGCGTGGTAATTGACCAGCACCATCGTCAGCAACAGCGCCGCGCCCCCCGCGTTGTGCGCGACAGCCACCGGCAGAGGTAGATGAAACAGCACGTTGCTGATGCCCAGGGTGATTTGTGCGGCAAGGGCGATCAGCACCATGGCAGCCAGGCGCGTCATGCCGACGACCTTCAGTTGCCAGGCCAGACCGAGCAGCACAAGGGTGACCAGTAACGCGCCGATGCGGTGAGTCAGGTGAATCGCGGTGCGGGCATCGCTGTCCAGTTGCCCGCCCAGGTAATTGGGGCCGATGTGTTGGGTCAGGTGAAAGCCGTTGGCGAAATCAGCCGGTGGCAGCCATTGCCCGTGGCAAGTCGGAAAATCGATGCAGGCCACCGCCGCGTAATTGGAACTGACCCAGCCGCCGAGGGCTATCTGCCCGATCACCAGCAACAACCCGGCGGTCGCCCAGTGCTGCAAACGTCGAGGCACGGTCAGCGCCGGCAACACGCCGGACAGGCGCAAGGTCAGCAGAAACAACAGGCTCAAGGTCGCAAAGCCGCCCAGCAAATGCCCGGTGACCACTTGCGGCCAGAGCTTGAGCGTCACCGTCCACATGCCGAACGCCGCTTGGGCGAACACCACCGCCAGCACAAACAACGGTAATTTCACTGGCTGCCCCGGGTGATGACGATGGGTCCAGGCGCGGCCCGCCAGCACCGTGATCAACAGCCCCAATGTGCCGGCGAAGTAGCGGTGAAGCATCTCGTTCCAGCCTTTGTGGGCTTCTACCGGCGTATCGGGAAAATGCAGTTCGGCATGAGCCAGTTGGGCTTCGCTGTTCGGCACGCTGATAAAACCGTAGCAGCCGGGCCAGTCCGGACAGCCGAGGCCGGCGTGGGTCAGGCGCGTGTAGGCGCCGAGCAACACCACAATCAGTGCCAGCAAGGTGGCAAACAGCGCGAGGCGAAATCCAGGTTTGGCCATGACGATGCCCTTATCCGATGTTCGACAGTTTCAGCAAATGGCGCAGGTCGTTGAGCAGGTCCTTGCCCTTCACCGTCGGGTCGTAGCGCAGCACCAGATTGCCGTGAGGGTCGATGATCCACAGGTGCGGCGTGTCATTGCTCTGAGCGCCTTTGATGTAGGTCGGCGGGTCCAGCGAATAGCGCTGCAACTGCGGGTACTCGCGTTGAAGTTTAGTCGCGTAATCGCTGTTCAGTGGCTGCGCGATGGCCAGCGCATGGCTGGCGCGGGAGGCATCGCGACCGAGGCCGATCTGGATCTGCCGCGCCAGATACACCAGCTGCTGGCAGTCCACCGAACAGTCCTTGGGCGCTGTCACCAGCAATTGCCAACGGTCTTCTTGTGCCTGCACGCCGATGTCGGCGCGGGTCTGGCCGTTGCCGATCAGTTCACCGTGATAACTGCGGCCATCGGGCACCCAGAACTGCAATTTGTACATGCCGGTGGCGAGGATCATCGGACCCACCACTCCCAATACGATCAGTAACAACTGCAAGCGCCCGCGCCGACGATTTACCGGCGTTTTGGCCTCAGACATGCCGGGTGGATTCATGGCCGCTCCCATTATTGTTCTCCTTTGCGTTGTGCCATCCGAGATAGAGGTAAAGGCCGAGCAGGGCAATCGACAGGGCAAACCACTGCACGGCATAAGCCAGATGTTTTTCCGGCCCCATGACCACCACCGGCCAATCGGCCTGGTAGGTCGCGGGGCCGCTTTGCGCGCGTAATTCATAGGCGAAACCGTCACGGTCAAGCGCCGCCCAGAGCCTGGCCGGCTCAACGGCGGTGATCAGTTGTGGCCAGGTCGTGGCGTTTGGGTCGGCGTGCAATTGGAACGTTGCACCGGGGGAGACGTAGACCCAGGCGTCGAGGCTCAATGCCTGGGTCGGGGTGGTGAATGACGGCGGTGTGCGCCGATCCGGCCACGGCAACCAGCCGCGATTGACCAGCAGCCAGAGCCCGGTCGCCTGATCCTGGAATGGTTGCAGCAGTTCGACCCCGACCTTGCCGTCGCGCTGACGGTTGTCCAGCAGCAGGCTGTGTTCGGCATCGAACTGGCCGTGCAGGCGAACCCGGCGGAAGGCTGGATTTTCGGTGTGTTGCAGTTCGGTGCTGGCCATCGGTTCGGCCGCCCGGCGTTCGGCATAGCTTTGCAGCAGTGCGCTTTTCTCCGCGCCCCGGCTCAACTGCCAGAACCCGAGTGACACCAGCAAAGGCAGCAGCATCGCGACCACCAGGGTCGGCACGAGGCCCGGCCGGAAGCGCTTCATGGCGTCGCCAGAAAGTCGGTAGTCGCGATAGCTATACTCAAATGCATCGCCTGTCCCCCGGAGTGTCACCATGCTCAAAGCAGCCATCGTCCTGATGCTGATTGCCACGGTTGTCAGCCTGTTCAGCGGCCTGTTTTTTCTGGTCAAGGACGACAGCCACTCGAATCGCCTGGTCATCGCCTTGAGTGTTCGTGTTGCGCTGGCCGCCACCACTGTCGGCTTGATTGCCTGGGGTTTTTTCAGCGGCCAGTTGGTGTCTCACGTGCCTTGGTAGCTGTAGGAGCGAGCAAGCTCGCTCCTACAGCACGTAGACGAAAACGAACAGACCGATCCACACCACATCCACGAAGTGCCAGTACCAGCTCGCCGCCTCGAAGCCGAATTGATGGTCGGCATCGAAGTGCCCGCGCATGACCCGCATCAGCATCACGAACAGAATGATGGTGCCCATGGTCACGTGGGCACCGTGGAAACCGGTGAGCATGAAGAACGTTGCACCGTAGATGCCGGAACCCAGAGTCAGGCCCAGTTCGTGGTAAGCGTGGATGTACTCTTCCGCCTGGAAACCGAGGAACGCGCAACCGAGCAACACGGTCAGCGCCAGCCAGATTTTCAATGCGCCGCGATGGCCCTTCTTCAAGGCGTGGTGAGCGATGGTCACGGTGACGCTGGAACTCACCAGCAGCACGGTATTGAGCAGCGGCAGACCCCAGGGGCTGATGACTTCCTTGGGTGGAGGAAAGAGTTTCGGGTCCGGGTTGTTCAGCAGCGGCCAGGTGAATTCAAACGTTGGCCACAGCATGTGAGCGAGGCCTTTGGTGCCTTCACCGCCCAGTGCCGGGCCCGTGATGTTGCGCACATAAAACAGCGCACCGAAAAAGGCGATGAAGAACATCACCTCGGAGAAAATGAACCAGCTCATGCCCCAGCGGAACGAGCGGTCCATCTGTGCGCTATACAACCCTTGGCGACTTTCCTTGATCACCGTACCGAACCAGCCGAACAGCATGTAGGCCAGCAGCAGGCCGCCGACAAAAAAGATCAGCGGGCCGTGGGATTCCGGCCGCGCAGCCTTCAGGTCGTTGAACCAGGTGCCCAGGCCGAACACCGTGACGAACATGCCGACCGTGGCGATAATCGGCCATTTGCTTTGGGCTGGAACGTAATAATGTTCGTGAGTTGCCATTTATTGTTCTCCTTATCGGGCACGCTTTAACGTCTAGCCGCCGGTGCTTGCTGCAACAGCCACGGGCGGATGACGTGCGGTGATATCGAACAGCGTGTAGGACAGCGTCAAGTGCTTCACATCCTTGGGCATGTCGCGGTCAACAATGAACCGTACCGGCATCTCGATGCGTTGACCGGGCTGCAGCACTTGCTGGGTAAAGCAGAAACATTCGGTCTTGTGGAAGTACGCTGCGGCTGCGCTGGGCGCGATGCTCGGCACTGCCTGAGCGCTCATCGGGCGATCGGTCGGGTTGTGGGCGATAAAAATCATCTCGTTCACCGCCCCCGGGTGAGCGGTCAGCTCATCACTCTTGGGATAGAAATCCCAGGTCATGTCGGCGGAGTTGGTCGACAGAAACTGCACGCGAACCTGCCGCGAGGCGTCGACTGTTTGCTCGCCTTCATACTGCCCGGAGGTTTTGCCGTTGATGCCGAACGCCTTGCACATCACGTCGTAGATCGGCACCAGGGCAAAGCCGAAGACAAACATCGCCACCACCACCAGCAACAGGCGGGTGACCAGTTTCTTCATCGAAATCGAATCAGCCACGATGCAAGCCCTCCACATTGAACCCTGTGGGAGCGGGCTTGCTCGCGAAGAACGATGACGCGGTCCGTCTACCAGACCGCGGCGCCTGCTTCGCGAGCAAGCCCGCTCCCACAAAGGCTAGAGCGTTCATTTCACTTCCGGCGGTGTGGTGAAGGTGTGATACGGCGCCGGCGACGGAATGCTCCATTCCAGGCCTTCTGCCCCATCCCACGGTTTGGCCGGTGCCGGCTCACCGCCACGAATGGTCTTGATCACGATGAACAGGAAGAAGATCTGCGTGGCACCAAACATGAACGCACCGATCGACGACACCATGTTGAAGTCGGCGAATTGCAGGTTGTAGTCCGGAATCCGCCGCGGCATGCCCGCCAGGCCCACGAAGTGCATCGGAAAAAACGCCAGGTTCATGCCGATGAACGAGAGCCAGAAGTGCAGCTTGCCGAGGGTTTCGTCGTACATGTGGCCAGTCCATTTCGGCATCCAGTAGTAGGCCGAGGCGAAGATCCCGAAGATCGCCCCCGGCACCAGCACGTAGTGGAAGTGCGCGACCACGAAGTAGGTGTCCTGGTACTGGAAATCCGCCGGGGCGATGGCCAGCATCAACCCGGAGAACCCCCCAATGGAGAACAGGATGACGAACGCCACGGCGAACAGCATCGGCGTCTCGAAGGTCAGCGAGCCTTGCCACATGGTGCTGGCCCAGTTGAACACCTTGACCCCGGTGGGCACCGCGATCAGCAGCGTGGCGTACATGAAGAACAACTCGCCCACCAGCGGAATGCCGACCACGAACATGTGGTGCGCCCAGACGATGAACGACAGGAACGCAATACTCGCCGTGGCGTAGACCATCGAGGTGTAGCCGAACAATGGCTTGCGCGAAAAGGCCGGAATGATCGAGCTGACGGCACCGAAGGCCGGCAGGATCATGATGTACACCTCGGGGTGACCGAAGAACCAGAACACATGCTGGAACAATACCGGGTCACCGCCACCGGCGGCACTGAAGAAGCTGGTGCCGAAGTGAATGTCCATCAGCATCATGGTCACGCAGCCGGCCAGTACCGGCATCACCGCGATCAGCAGGAATGCGGTGATCAGCCAGGTCCAGACGAACAGCGGCATTTTCATCAACGTCATGCCGGGCGCGCGCAGGTTGAGGATGGTCGCGATTACGTTGATCGCGCCCATGATCGAACTGATCCCCATCAAGTGGATGGCGAAGATGAAGAACGTCACGCTTTCCGGTGCGTAGGTCGTCGACAGCGGTGCATAGAAGGTCCAGCCGAAGTTCGGCCCGCCACCGGGGGTGAACAGGGTCGATACCAGCAGCAGGAACGCTGCCGGCAACAGCCAGAAGCTGAAGTTGTTCATCCGCGGCAGGGCCATGTCCGGCGCGCCGATCATCAACGGGATCATCCAGTTGGCGAGGCCGACGAAGGCCGGCATCACCGCACCGAAGACCATCACCAGGCCGTGCATGGTGGTCATCTGGTTGAAGAATTCCGGCTGGACGATTTGCAGTCCCGGCTGGAACAGTTCGGCCCGGATCACCATGGCGAACGAGCCGCCCAGCAGGAACATGGAGAACGCGAACCACAGGTACAGCGTGCCGATATCCTTATGGTTGGTGGTCAGCACCCAGCGCATCAGGCCTTTGGCGGGGCCGTGGGCGTGGGCGGTGCCGGTATGAACATGGTCATCGACTACAACTGTCATGGCCTGTCTCCTGCAAACGGATGGGCTGGGCGGGCCGGGGCGTCATGTCCCGAGCGGTTCCTTACGTACGCAATAAACCGGGTCATTGGCTTTCCGCCTGTTTCAGCTCCAGCACTTCTTTAGGGGTGACCATGTCGCCTTTGCTGTTGCCCCAGGCGTTACGTTCGTAGGTCACGACCGCTGCGATATCGACTTCAGACAGCTGTTTGCCGAACGCCGCCATGGAGGTGCCGGGCTTGCCGTGGAAGACGATGTTCAGGTGATCCTTGATCGGCCCGGTGGCGATTTTCGAGCCCTTGAGTGCCGGGAACATCGGCGGCAGGCCCTGGCCTTCAGCCTGGTGACAGGCCACGCAAGCGGTGTGATAGACCTTGTCGCCGCGCTCCTTGAGCTCATCGAGGGTCCATTCCTTGCTGGTCAGCTCTTTGAGCTGCGCAGCTTCTGCCTTGCGCTCGCCCAGCCAGGTTTCGTAATCGGCCTTTTCCTTGACCTCGACCACGATCGGCATGAAGCCGTGATCCTTGCCGCACAGCTCGGCGCACTGGCCACGGTAGATGCCGGGCTTTTCGACACGGGTCCAGGACTCATTGACGAAGCCCGGAATCGCATCGCGCTTGACCGCGAAGGCCGGCACCCACCAGGAGTGGATGACGTCGGCGGAGGTCACCAGAAAGCGCACCTTGGCACCGATCGGCAGCACCAACGGCTTGTCGACCTCCAACAGGTAATGCTCGCCCTTGGCTTCCTTGTTGTGGATCTGATCGGCGGGGGTGTTCAGGTTGCTGAAGAATTCGACGTCCTGACCCAGGTATTTGTAGTGCCACTTCCACTGGTAGCCGGTGACCTGGATATCGATATCCGGCTCAGTGTTGTCGTACATCTTGATCAGGGTGGCGGTTGCGGGGACCGCCATGGCCACCAGAATAAGCAGGGGCACGATGGTCCAGAGAATTTCGACGGTGGTGCTTTCATGAAATTTGGCGGCCACCTGCCCGGTAGAGCGGCGGTGGACCATCATCGACCAGAACATGGCGCCGAAGACGATGATGCCGATCACTACACAGATCCAGAAAATGGTCATGTGCAGATCGAATACTGCGTGACTGATTTCAGTCGCTCCAGGCGCCATATTCACAGTCCAGGCCGCTTGCGCCTGACTGAAAATCGACCACAACAGGAGGCCCATCCAGACATGTGGATGTCGCATCATTGCGGGTTCCCCTTATAGTTCTTTTTATCCCGCCGGCTTTCACCTGCGGCAAGGGAGCGGCTTTTTCAGACTACGAACTTGAATCGCCGAGCCTTGCTGCATATGCAGTCGGGCGTCATCAGCTAACTCCATTCAGAACCGAGTATAGACAGCGACTGCCACCTCGCAACGCGATGGCGTAAATCAACCGAAACAGGTTGGACTTGCGTTCCAGGTCGCGAATGGAGAAGGATGCAGACGAGTGGTGGCAAATCGATATAACGTAGACGTCTCAAGGATGAAATAATTATGACAAATGCGTCTTAGCCTTTTTCGTAAGCCAGCTAAGTTATGTCTTCCCTATTTCATTGCCTTTGTTTCCTGGAGTTTTCATGAACACCGCCGCATTGCGCGAGCAGATCCAAAAAGCCCAACAACATGAGGCCGAGACCGGCCTGTTGACTCGTCAGCTGGAAACCCAACTGCCGCACCTTCACTCCGCTATCCAATTGCCGGATGTCGATGCCAACGGCGTGATGACGCGTTTTGTGGCCGCGTATATAGAACAAGTGCCGGACCTGCTGGACGCAGCCAATGAAGTCGCGAGGGAAGCGGGCATCGAATCGCAGATCAAGCCGGTATTGAAAATCGCCGAGCAGTTCTTCCTCCAGCCGCCGGCGATCATGGCCGGTCATATCGGCCTGGACGGTCTGCTGGATGAAGCTTATCTGGCGCATCGGTTGGTCGAAGAGGTCAACGACCTGTACATCAAGCATTTTGGCCAGCCATTGATCCCCTTGGACATGACTGTTGCCAACCTGATTGCCCACCAACTGATCGGCGAGGAATTTGCCAATCAACTGGATGAGGCGGTGCATCACGCTGTGGACGAGATGCTTAACGATGAAAGTTTCGCGCTGGAATCGGTAGAGACCTACCGCGAGAAACTCAACAGCCCGGACACTGGCGCCGCGTGGAAGCGCTGGCCATGCCTGTCGCGCCAGCTGGGCGTGGGCCTTGAGCTGGATCAGCCAGCGGCTTGATTTAACGGTAGCAATTGAACACCTGTGGGAGCGGGCTTGCTCGCGAAAGCGGCGGATCAGTCGACATTAATGTTGAATGATTGACCGCTTTCGCGAGCAAGCCCGCTCCCACATTGTTTTTAAGCGGCTGAGCCTACTCCGGTTGTGGTACGTAACCGTCCTTCAAGCCTGCGCTTCAATCCCCGCGCTTCAATCAGCAGCTTCGAACCCTTGGCCGCATTGGCCCGGCCCCACTCCTCAAGCAACTCCAGACACGAGTGATCGATGTAGCTCAGGTTATTGAGCGGCACATGCACCGTTGCGCCTGCCGGAATGGTCCCCAGCACTTGGGTCAGCGCCGGTACCTTGAGGAAAGTCGCCGCCCCCACCAATCGCAGTTCCATTTCGCCGTCCGCTGGAAGATCGATCAGGCTGATTTTCAGGCGCGAAGCCTTCCACGCCAGTTTGGCCAGTGTCAGACCGAAGCCGATCAGCACGCCGGTCAGCAGGTCGGTGAAGATGATCGCCAGTGCGGTCGCCGCATAGGTGAACATCGGCATCCGGCCATAACGGCCCAGGCCGCGAAAGGCCTTGAGGTCCACCAGCTTGAAACCGGTGTAAACCAGGACGCCCGCCAGGCTCGCCACTGGAATGCTTTGCAGCACGCTCGATAGCAGCAGCACGAACGCCAGCAACCACAGACCGTGGAACACCGTCGACAGTCGGGTGGTGGCGCCGGCCTGAACGTTGGCCGAACTGCGCACGATCACTCCGGTCATCGGCAGTGCACCGAGCAAACCGCAGAGCATATTGCCGACGCCTTGTGCTGACAGTTCGCGGTCGAAGTCCGAGCGTTGTCCACTGTGCATGCGGTCCACGGCGGCGGCCGAGAGCAGGGTTTCGGCGCTGGCGATAAAGGCCACGGCGAAGGCAGCGATCAGCAAGGCCGGGTCTGCGAGATTGAGCAAGTCTGCCGGGCGCAGCCAGTCGATAGCTTCTGCCAGGTTGGCCGGGACTTCCACGCGTTTGACCTGCAAAGTGAGCATCAGGCTGGCGACCGTTGCCAGGCCGACCCCGAGCAATGCTCCGGGAACGAACCGCAGGGAATGCGGGCGCAGTTTTTCCCACAGCCACATCACGGCAATGGTCGACAGCCCAAGCAAACCTGCTTGCCAGCCAAACGAAGGCAAAGCCTGAATCACTGCAGCAGGGAAGGCCGCCAGATTATCCAGCCCCGACGGCTTGGGCACGGCATCGAGCATTACATGCACCTGTGACAGCACGATCAGCACCCCAATCCCGGCGAGCATGCCGTACACCACCGCGGGCGCGGTGACCCGAAACCAGCACCCCAGCTTCAAGCGTCCGGCCACCAATTGCAGAAAACCCGCCAGCAGCAGGATCGGCCCGAGCATGGCAATACCATGTTGGCGCACCAGTTCGAACACCAATACCGCCAGACCCGCCGCCGGGCCGCTGACTTGCAGTGGCGAACCGGCAAGCCAGCCGACCACCAGACCACCAATGATGCCAGTGATCAGTCCTTTGGACGGTGGCAGCCCCGAGGCGATGGCGATACCCATGCACAAGGGCAGGGCGACCAGAAACACAACCACCGAAGCCAGCAGCTCCCGTGGCAGAACAGCTATTAATTGAGCAGCACGCATGGTGACTCTCCCGAAGTTTTCTTCAGGCATGGCAAAGCCAGGCTGCCAGATCAGCAGCCTCGGCTAAACCATACGGAGGATTTAGAAGCGCGCTTTGGGCGTCGCCACCGGAATCGGATGACTGCCATCGAGCGGCAGGAAACACCCCTGATCCGCGTCGTAAGCATTGATTTCGCTGGTTTCGATGTTGTAAACCCAGCCATGGATAAACAACTGACCGTTGGCCATGCGCGAGGCCACCGACGGGTGCGTGCGCAAGTGCTGTAACTGAGCGATCACATTCTCTTCAGTGAGGATGTGCATGCTTTCGTTTTCATCAGTGCAATTGCAGTTGTCCTGGACCATGGTTTTTGCCACTTCGGCATGCCGCAACCAAGCCTTGACCGTCGGCATCTTTTCCAGGCTCTGCGGGTTGAGCACTGCGCGCATCGCGCCACAGTCAGAGTGCCCGCAGATAATGATGTGCTGCACGCCGAGAGCCAGCACCGCGTATTCGATGGCCGTGGAAACACCGCCGTTCATTTGCCCATAGGGCGGCACGACGTTGCCGACGTTGCGGGTGACGAACAAGTCGCCAGGGGCGCTTTGGGTAATCAGTTCGGGAACGATGCGTGAATCGGCACACGCGATGAACATCGCCCGAGGCCGCTGGGCCGTGGCGAGTTTTTTGAAGAGTTCTTCCTGCTGCGGAAAGATCTCGTGATGAAAGTGCAAAAAGCCGTCAACGATATGCTGCAGCGCTGCATCGGCGGTTTCCGCCTCGGGTTGGGCTGAAGCCGACGCAGCCAAAGGCTGTTTATCCTTGTCACTCATGATTCATCCTCTTTGGCGGAGTCAGGGAATTTTCCCGTTTTGTCCGGTGTGAAGCCAGTGGCTGTATAAAAAACATCCCGGTCGAAAAGCCAGACCCGTCAGTCACTCGATGAACAAGGTAGCCGTCGAAACTTAACTCAAACTGAATAAAACGCTCTAGAACGAGTGTTCCAGGTCACAGGAAACGTGACCAGCCTAAACGCGCTATATCGTTCTCTCTATTCAACCATAGGGCCAATTGTCCTTAAATCAACGACATTTGGCGACCCGGCGGACAAAAGGCTTCGCAATTCAGATTGAAACCTTCCCGACGATCGAGCCCCAGGCGCTTGATGGTTTTGGCGAAGCGTTGCGCCAACAGGTCGGCAAATGGCCCTTCACCGCGCATTCTGGCACCGAACCGGCTGTCGTAGAGCTCGCCTCCACGGCTTTGGCGGATCAGGCTCAACACATGAGCCGCACGCAGAGGATAGTGGGCGGCCAGCCACTCTTCGAACAGCGGCGCCACTTCCAGCGGCAAACGCAACATCATGTAGGCCGCGCTTTGCGCGCCGGCCGCATGGGCTTCGGTCAGCAGGCTTTCGAGTTCGCTGTCGTTGATCATTGGAATCATCGGTGAACACAAAACGCCCACCGGAATGCCGGCTTCGCGCATCACCCGGATCGCTCGCAGTCGTGCCTTGGGTGCCGCGGCGCGAGGTTCCAGGATGCGTTTGAGTTCGTCATCCAGCGTGGTCAGGCTGATCATCACCGCCACCAGCCTTTGCTCGGCGAGTTCGGCCAGCAGATCCAGATCGCGGAGAATCAGCGAGCCCTTGGTGATGATGGTCACCGGGTGGCGGTAACGCAGCAGCACTTCGAGCGTCTTGCGGGTGATTCTGTGTTCGCGCTCGATGGGCTGATAAGGGTCAGTGTTGGAGCCCAGGTTGATCGGCGCACATTGATAGCCGCGCCGGGACAGTTGCTCCTCCAGCACATCGGCGGCATTGGTTTTGGCGATCAGTCTGGTTTCGAAATCCAGCCCCGGTGACATGTCCCAATAGGCGTGGCTGGGCCGTGCGTAGCAATAGATGCAGCCGTGCTCGCAGCCGCGATAGGGATTGATCGAGCGATCGAAGGGTAAATCCGGCGAATTGTTACGGGTGATGATGGTTTTCGCTGTCTCGATGCGCACCTCGGTGCCTTGAGTCACCGGCACTTCCTGATACCAGCCGTCGTCCTCGGGCACCGAGCGGTTAGGCGCGAAACGGTTATGAGGGTTGGTCGCGGTGCCGCGACCGCGCGGCGGCAATGGAGTGCTCATCGGTCAATACTCGTTGCTGTATGTGCATACAGTATCCGAGGTCGGGCGAGCCGGCCAGTGCCGTTCGGCACTCTGGTGGGGCTGTCTACTTTTTGCCGACGGATAACTCGGGAAGTACAATTTTGGCAATGCCGGGAAACATATAACGGTTAGCCTGGAAGTAAGCCTTGTAAGTACTATTCGCGGCACACGAAGTGTTCGTGAATTACTCATTAAAAGGAATTAATAAATGTCGTTCTTTAATCAGCGCGGTATCTTTTTACAGCTTATGCAACCAAGTCCTTCGGAACCAAACACGCTCGTTTCAATGCAGCTTGCCCGTAAGGAATTGGGCTGGGATGCCGTAAACGAAGCGCAGATAGAGGCCTTGGTGGATTCCGTCTATATGACTGCAACCTCGGTTGATGGCGGGCGTTCCTTCAATATCAAAGTTGTCAAAAGTGATGTGGACGGTGACGGCGATATCGACAACGGCGACAAGGAAAAACTATTGGCTCTGGCAAAAGCTTATTCCAGTATCGTCAATCCGTAAGTATGTTTTCAAACTAAGCCTGTGTGGATATTCATGCAGGTTTAGTTGTGAGCGGTGCGTCGGATCAGCAATCGCAGAAATTCAAAAGGAGCTGATTCACGATCCTTTGACAGATGGCTCACGGACCTTTGACCGTTCAACGCTCATTGTGGCGTCGTCACCCCCGCCTCTCAATACGGTCGCCGAACATGTCCCCACGCCTCATCCTTGCGATATGTCTGTCGCTGGTTGCACTGTTCAACCTGACGTTCGCTCACGCTGACGAGACAATCGCGCCCCGTCCCGCCGAGTGGGCTCAACCGATCGAGGTTCAGTACAACCTTTTCCAGATGTCCCCGACGCTCTACCGCAGCGCATTACCCGACCGCGGAGTCGTTCCCTTGCTGGCAAAACTCAAGGTCGCCACGGTGATCAACTTCCTGCCCGAGTCCGATTCAAGCTGGCTGACCACGCCAGGTATCGAACAAGTTCAACTGCCCTACCGCACCAATCACGTGGATGATGCGGATGTACTCAGGTCCCTTCGGACCATTCAGAGTGCCGAGGCCAAAGGCCCGGTGTTGATGCACTGCAAACACGGCTCGGACCGGACTGGCCTGATGGCCGCCATGTACCGGGTGGTCGTGCAGGGATGGAGCAAGGAAGATGCCCTGAATGAGATGACTCAAGGTGGCTTTGGTGACAGCAGCCACTTCAGGGACGGTGTTCATTACATGATGCAGGCCGATGCCGACAAACTGCGCACTGCGCTGGCCAACGGGGAGTGCAGCACGAGCCCGTTTGCTACTTGTTCGATGAACAGTTGGTTCAAATCGGCGCATGTCGAGTAACGCATTGCGTCAACTGGCAATGACCTCTGGGGCGGTCGCAATAAACCCGTCGTCAATCGGCCGACCCAGGAACGCTGTCAGAGAGACCAGTAACGAGCGCGAGTCTCCGGGCGCAAAACAGGTCTCGCGAAATGCTCTGCCTGTCCGGGCGTTAAAGACCGAATCCTGCTGAAACCGTTTAAAGGCTTCGGTTGCCAGTACACCCGACCACTTGTAGGCATAAACCGAGGCCGCATACCCGGTCACCATGTAGTCAAAGCTGTTGGCGAACCGGCAATAGGACGGTAATTGCAAGTGAGGAATCTCCCGCAGTACGTCTTCAAATACCTGTTGAACGTAATAGCCGTCGCTCGGGCTGCGGTGCAATTCGAAATCGAACAACGCACCCATCAGAAATTGCGCGGTTTGCCAGCTGTTCTGGGTTTGAATGGCTGAAAGTGCTGCCTCGACACGCTCCTCGGTCAGGCGTTCGCCGGTCTCGTGGTGAGCCGCGAGCCACAGCAAAAACTCTCGTGACAGACAGCACTGTTCGAATAACTGGCCTGCAAACTCAGCTGAATCACGTCCCAGTTGGGAAATGCCGGAAAGGGTGTAGTGAGGCGAATGGGTCAATAAATGCTGCAAGCAATGACCAAATTCGTGGAACAGAACGCGCAGGTCCAGATGGGCAAGCAGGCAAGGCTGATCTGCGACGCCTGACGTGAAGTTGCTGTGCAGAACGGCAATCGGCAGCGTCAATCGACCTTCGGCGTTCAGCCGCCGGTTGCGATGAGTGGCGGTCCAGGCATAGTCCGGCGCTTCTTCGCGGTGGTAAGGATCAAGGTAGATATGTCCGATCACCTGTCCATGCTCGCTGACTTCAAACAGGCGAACACTGTCATGCCAGCGACTGAACTCTTTTTGCTCGACGATCTCGACCCCAAACATGTGCTCACTGAAGAAGCAGAGTCGGCGCAACGTCCCATCCAGCGGGAAATAATCGCGCAGGTTTCTCAGGGCGCCACCAAGGTGTTGCTGGCGTAAATGTTCGGCTAGAAACTCCTGGTCCCAAGGTTGGAACTCCGCGATATTGCGTTCCAGCGCAAATGCCTTGAGCACCTGTGCGTCTTTTTCGAAGACTGGCGTTGCCAGCGTTATTTGCCGCCGCAGGAACCCGCTGACGTGTGCGGTGGATTCCGCCATTTCCGTTGCCAGGTTCAATTGCGCGAAATTCTCATACCCCAGCAATCTGGCTTTCTGGTGACGCAGGGACAAGAGCAACGCCAGTACCGGACCATTATCGAATTGCCCCGCGTGGGGGCCTTGATCGGAAGCCCGTGTGCTGTAGGCAACGAAGTATTCTTCGCGCAGGGTTCGATCTTCTGCATACGTCATGACCTGATGATAGGTGTCCTGGGCCAGACGGATCAGCCACCCATCATGCCCTGCCTGTTGCGCGTTGAGCGCCAGGCGGTCTTTGGTTACCTGGGACAGTCCGCTGAGTCGTTCAATGTTATCGATGCGCTTGGTCCAGGCTGCGGAAGCACTCTCCAATTGAGTCATAAACAAGCGCTGGAGCGCGCTGATGTCGAAATTAATGCGAGCGAGTTGCTGCTGTTGTTCGGCAGGCAAGTCGATTCCCGACAAGCGAAATTTGCGCAAAATCTTGTCTAAAACCGCTTTGCGCGGCGCATCGAAGTTCGCTGCAATCGGGCTTTGAGCCAGCTGTTGGTAAACCCGGAACAGGGCCTGATTAAGCATCTTTTCGGAGGTGTATCGTGCCGCAGCGTCGCTGCATCTGGCACTCCGCTGTTTCCAGGCGGCGTCACGTTTCACCATGCCAAGGGTTTCGATGACGGACATGGCTTCACCCAGGCGTGCATCGGTTTCATCGACAGCCAACACCAGGTCATCCCAGGTCGGGAAAACGGTTTGGGAAGCGATGATTTCGGCCAGGGTCTGGCGGTTGTCCGCAATGATTGTTTCGATGGCCGGGACAAGATGCTCGGCGCGGACTTCTGAATAGGGCGGCAGCACCCAGGCTTGCAACAGCGGGTTGGTGTCGGACATGGCGTCTTCCTTGAATAACGGCTGATTTCGGTCAGCCTAAAAAGGAAGCGCAGGGGGAGGTGGTAGATAGTTACCACCTTCCACTCGATCAAAAGTGGAAGGTGGTGATGGCTCAGTGTTGCTCGTCTGGCTTCTTCTTCAACTTCGGGTTCGGAAAAAACTGCACGGCCTGGACCTTGGCATCTGGCACCTTGAGTGCCGAAGTATTGACCCGCGTGCCCAATTCCTTGGGCACCGACAGACCTTGTTCATTCAGCGTGTCGGAATAACCGCAGGCCACGCACTCGCGATGCGGAACGGCGTCTTCGCTCCACATCATCAGCTTGTCCGGCTCGCTGCAGGCCGGGCAGACCGCCCCGGCGATAAAGCGTTTTTTGGTAATCACATGTCCCTCACTCATGCTGCCGCGTCCTCACTCAGGCCGCTGTGGCGCAAGAGTGCGTCAATCGATGGCGCACGGCCACGGAAGTCGACGAACAGCACCATTGGTTCTTGGGAACCGCCCCGCGCCAGGATCGCTTCACGGAATGCACGACCAGTCTCGGCATTGAGCACGCCGTCTTCTTCGAATTTCGAGAAGGCATCGGCCGACAATACTTCAGCCCATTTATAGCTGTAGTAACCCGCCGCGTAACCGCCGGCAAAGATGTGGGCGAAGCTGTTGGGGAAACGGTTGTAGGCCGGCGGACGCATGACCGAGACTTCGTCGCGCACGCCTTCGAGCACTTGCAGCACACTGCGACCATCGCCGTGGGTGGCGTGCAGTTCGAAGTCGAACAGCGAGAACTCCAGTTGGCGGACCATCATCAGGCCGGACTGGAAGTTCTTCGCCGCGAGCATTTTCTCCAGCAGATCCTGAGGCAACGGCTCGCCGGTTTCGTAGTGACCGGAAATCAGCGCCAGACCTTCCGGCTCCCAGCACCAGTTTTCCATGAACTGGCTTGGCAGCTCGACCGCATCCCAGGCCACGCCATTGATGCCGGACACGCCAGCATGCTCGACGCGGGTCAGCAGGTGATGCAGGCCGTGACCGAATTCGTGGAACAGGGTGGTCACTTCGTCGTGGGTCAGCAGGGCTGGTTTACCGCTGTCGGCCGGGGTGAAATTGCACACCAGATTCGCCACCGGGCTTTGCAGCACGCCATTGATTGTGCGGCGATGATCGCGAGCGCCGTCCATCCAGGCACCGCCGCGCTTGTTGGCGCGGGCATACAGGTCGAAGAAGAATCGGCCGACGTGTTGGCCGTTTTCCTTGATTTCGAACAGGCGAACGTCCGGGTGCCAGGTATCGAAGCCTTTCAGCTCGGCGATCTCGATGCCGTACAGGCGCTGGACGATGGCGAACAACCCACCCAGAACCTTGTCGATCGGGAAGTATGCGCGAAGGGTTTCCTGGGCGACGCTGTAGCGCTGTTCGCGAAGTTTTTCACCGTAGAAACCGCTGTCCCAGCTTTGCAGGTCCGGGCAACCTTGTTCGGCGGCGTAGGCCTTGAGCTGTTGCAGATCCTGGGCGGCGAAAGGCTTGCTGCGTTTTGCCAGGTCGCGCAGGAAACTCAGTACCTGATCATTGGACTCGGCCATTTTGGTGGCCAGGCTCAGCTCCGAGAAGCTGGTGAAGCCCAACAGTTTTGCCAGCTCCTGACGCAGGTCGAGGATCTCTTCCATGACCGGGCCGTTATCATTCTGACCGGCATTCGGGCCTTGGTCCGACGCACGGGTGCAATAGGCGGCGTAGAGTTCTTCACGCAGGGCGCGGTCGTGGGCGTAGGTCATCACCGCGTAGTAACTCGGGAATTCCAGGGTGATCAGCCAGCCGTCGAGGTCTTTGGCTTGTGCGGCGGCGGCCATTTGTGCCTTGGCCGACTCGGTCAGGCCGGCGAGGGCGGCTTCGTCGGTGACGTGCTTGGTCCAGGCCTGGGTGGCGTCGAGCAACTGATTGGAGAAGCGGCTGCCCAGCTCCGACAGTTTGCTCTGCACATCGGCGTAACGCTTTTGCTCAGGCGCAGGCAGGTCGATACCCGACAGACGGAAGTCACGCAGGGCGTGTTCCAGGATCGTTTTCTGCGCCACGTCGAAACCGGCAGCCTCAGGGCTGTTGGCCAGCGCTTCAAAGGCCTGGAACAGTTCACGGTTCTGGCCCAGCTCGGTGGCGTAGGCGCTCAAGGCCGGCAGGCAGGACTCGTAGGCTTCGCGCAACTCGGCGCTGTTGCACACGGCATTGAGGTGGCTGACCGGGCTCCAGGCGGCGCCCAGACGATCGTTGAGCTCATCCATCGCCAGCACCAGGCCGGCCCAGGTCGGTTGTTTGCCCTGGGTTTTGAGGATGTCGACAATGGCGGCGCGGTTGTCAGCCAGGATCTTTTCAATGGCCGGTTGCACGTGTTCGGCACGGATCGCCGAGAATGGCGGCAGGTCGTAGGACTGCAGAAGAGGGTTGTTCACGCTCACGGTTGGCACCTTGGCTGGAAAACATGCGGGAAGAAACATGGCCCCATCTTAATTACAATCGACGCTCACCGCAGCTATCAGCAAAAGAGAGAGAGCCTATCGTGACCCTTCGCAAGTATCAGAACCACACGCCGCTGCTGGGCAAAGGCGCCTTTGTCGACGGCTCGGCGGTGGTGATCGGCGACGTCGAAATCGGCGAAGACAGCTCCGTCTGGCCGCTGACAGTGATCCGCGGCGACATGCATCGCATCCGAATCGGTGCGCGCACCAGTGTGCAGGACGGCTGCGTGCTGCACATTACCCACGCCGGGCCGTTCAATCCTGATGGCTTCCCGCTGCTGATCGGCGCCGATGTGACCATCGCGCATAAAGTCATGCTTCATGGTTGTGCCGTGGGTAACCGGATTCTGATCGGCATGGGCAGCATCGTCATGGACGGTGCGGTGGTCGAGGACGATGTGATCATCGGCGCCGGCAGTCTGGTACCCCCGGGCAAGCGCCTGGAAAGCGGTTTCCTCTATGTCGGTAGCCCGGTGAAACAGATCCGTCCGCTGACGGACAAGGAAAAAGCCTTTTTCACCTACAGTGCGGCGAATTACGTAAAGCTCAAGGATCTGCATCTGGCCGAGGGCTACGACCAGCTCTAAGCCTCTTGATAACGGAAAGTGTCTTGCTCAGGAATTTTCATGCACTACCAAACCGTACTGTTCGACCTCGATGGCACGCTGACCGACCCGCGCGAAGGCATCACCCGCTCCATCCAGTTCGCCCTGAGCAAACTGGGGATCGATGAGCCGGACCTGACCAGGCTTGAGCATTTCATTGGCCCGCCGTTGTTGCAGGCGTTCATGCAGTTCTACGCCTTCGACGAACCCAAGGCCTGGGAAGCGGTGAACTTCTATCGCGAGCGCTTCAAGGTCACCGGCCTGTATGAGAACCGCGTGTTCGACGGCGTCACGCCGCTGCTGGAAACCCTCGGTGGGCAAGGGCGACAGCTGTACATCGCGACCTCCAAGCCGTGGGTTTTCGCCCGGGAAATCGCCCGGCACTTCGACTTCGCCAAGCATTTCAAAGTGATTTACGGCAGTGAGCTGGATGGCACGCGAACCGACAAGGTCGAGCTGATTGCGCACTTGATGAGCGAAGAAGGCCTGGACCCGGCCAATACCCTGATGATCGGCGACCGTAAACACGATCTGATCGGCGCTCGCAGCAATGGACTGGACGCGGCGGCGGTGGGTTATGGGTTTGGCAGCCGAGAGGAGTTGAGCGCAGAAGCACCGGCGTATCACTTCGAAACGCTGGAGGAGATGCATCAGGCGTTTTTGCAGCGTTAGTTGAATCGCCTTCGCGGGCAAGCTCGCTCCCACAGGGGATTTGTATTTTGCCAAAGGGCTTTGGCATATACCGATCTAATGTGTGCGGGCTTGCTCGCGAAGAGGCCCGCTCAGCCACCGGAACTGGCTGATCCCGCCAACACCTTCAACGCCGCCTTACGCTCCTCAACCGGTAATGCGCCCAATTTCTCCACCGCCGCATAAAACCTCACCCAATCCCCATCGACCTGCCCGAACAGCGCGGCAAACGCCGGCACCCATTGGTCATACAAACCAAACGGCAACAGTCGAGCATTGTTCATCGGGGTGTTGATCCAGGCGTCGTAGCGTTTATTCCCGGCCCATTGGCTGTCGCGCAGCGTCCGGTATTCACGGCGCAATTGTTCGAACTCTGCCGCTTTCCGTTTACGCATTTGCTCGGCAGGCAGCGGCAGCGTGTAAAGCCGTTCCAGCCTCTTGCGGGCGTCTAGAACCAATTGGATGAACTGGTCGCGTTGCTGCTCCAACGCTCCATTATCCGGCGGCATACCGCGGAATGCGCGCCATTGCCGAGTGCCTTCCTGTTCGACGAAGGTGGCGAAGGATTCGTTGAACTCGGTGTCGTCTTTCACATAAAAACGTTGATGGGCGAGTTCGTGAAAAATCAGCGTGGCCAACCGTTCGTCGCCCCAACCCATCATCGAGCTCATGATCGGGTCGTTGAACCAACCGAGCGTCGAATAGGCCTCGACGCCGCCGATCGACACGTCCATACCTTGCAGACGCTGCAAGGCGGCCTCACCGCGGGCAGCGCTCTGGCTGTAATACCCGCGATAGGCGACGCAGCCAGCGATGGGGAAGCAATGGTTCTGCGGCTTCAACGAAAACTCCGGCGTGGCAAAGACATTCCAGACTACAAACGGTCGACCGATGTCGGCGTACAGGCGGTAGCTCGGGTTGTCTGGCAGGTGCAGGTGTTGGCTGGCGAATGTCCGGGCCTTTTGTGATTGGGCCAGACGCGCGCGCAATTGCTGATCGCGGCCTGGATCTGAAATCACACTGGAAACCGGCTCCCGTGCCCGCAGCAAGTGCAGCTGACCACTGGCCAATTGGCCGTAATAGCTGATGCTGGCGCAGCCATTGAGCAACAAAAGAAACACACCCGGAAACAAAATGCGTAAAACGCGATCAAGTAACCCAAGGCTTGGACGCGGCCTGATCAAAATGAATCATCCCTGGAAAGTCTGCCCGCAAGACTATCCCGCCTATTGGAGCTCCGCTATGCGCAAGTTGATGCTGACGGGAGGCCTGCTGATGCTGGCCGGTTGTGCTGGAGTGCCCACCCCTGATCCTTCGCAGGCATGGATCGATCTGGATTCACAGCTGGAAGACACCGCGCTGCAAGCGCTGGAAGTCGATGACAAGGCTTCGATCGATAAGCGCTACTTCGAGGTGCAGCCTGGTAGCCATGAGCTGACGGTTCGCTACTTGTTTGCAGTCCAGCCGACCAACATTGGCCCCGACGCCGAGCCGCTGTGGCGCGACTGCCAGTTGAATGTGAAATTCAAGGACTTCAACGCCGGTCAGCGGTATCAGTTGCAAGCGGGGTATATCGGCTTTCGGCCGTGGGCGAAGCTCTACGATCAACAGCGAAAAGTGATTGGGCAGGGCACCCCCGCAGGCTGCCAACGTACCTGATCGGCGCTATGCTGAATAACCAGTCCTTGGGATATTCATCATGCGCAGGTTGTTGCTGTTACTCGCTGCTGGCGCCTTTGTCGGTTGCGCGAGTCCGTTGCCGGCGGTCGATCCGCAGATGGCCTGGGTCGACTTCGCCACACCGAGCCCTGGCGGTAAATTGCTGATGGCCGAACGGCTGGACAACCAGCGGCTGAGCGACGGGCGTTACTTCCAGGTCACCCCGGGTAGCCATGAGCTGAGAGTCCGTTTCGATTTTGAAGTGTTTGGCGGAGGCTCGGGTTTGATGAATGCTCCGCTGGAACGGCTGTGCTACCTGACCATCAACTACGACCATTTCGAGGCCGGCCAGCGTTACCTGCTGGAAGCGCGTTCCATAGCGTTCACTCCCAGCGCCCGGCTGTACAACGCGAAGCGGGAGATTGTCGCCGAGGATCGACTGACTAATTGCGTCATGTGAGACGAATCAACGGTCATTTTTTTGGTAGATGATTTTCTTGGTGCCGCCTTCGCATGAGCCGACGACCATGTTCTGATCGTGCACTTCGTCATTGGTGACGATTTCCAGGGTGTAGGACGTGACGTTATTGGCCTGGATCTTGGCTTCGATCTCGGCCTTGAGTTCCTCACAGGATTTCGGTGCCGCGAGGGCCGATGTGGCCAGCGTGCAACAGATAACTGCCAAGGCAAAACGTTTCATGGTTGAAGCTCCCTTGAGGCAGCGCGCATGGTGATGCGCTGAAGCTGCTGTCATTTATTCGACCACAGTTTCGCCGGTCAGGCTGTAATGCAGGACAAAAAAGATCGCAGCCTTCGGCAGTTCCTACAGGAAGCTGCCGAAGGCTGCGATCTTTTATCGGTTTAGCTGATCAACGTCGCATCCAGGCTGATTTTCGCATTCAACACTTTGGAGACTGGGCAGCCTTCTTTGGCCTTGTTGCTCAGTTCCTCGAATTGCGCCTGGGTCGCCCCGGGGATTTTCGCCTTGAGAATCAGTTTTACCGCTGTGATTGCAAAGCCACCGTCTACCTGGTCCAAGGTGACTTCGGCATTGGTGTCGATACTGTCAGCCTTAAGGTTGGCCTCGCCGAGAATCATTGAAAATGCCATGGAGAAACAGCCCGCATGAGCCGCGCCGATCAACTCTTCCGGATTGGTGCCTTTACCGCCTTCGAAACGGGCCTTGAAGCCGTAGGGCGCTTCTCTGAGGACACCGGTTTCGGTGGAAATCGAGCCGATACCGGTTTTCAGATCACCTTCCCAATGAGCCGATGCCTTCTTTGTGATAGCCATGTCTGCCTCCTCAAGATCCGGCGCGAAACGTCGCGCCTTCGTGGTTTTCGGTTGCCAGGGTTCTGAGGATAGACCGTCAGGCAAAGTTCACCTCATCCGATCAGTCCTCTAATTGTGTAGGAATTTGGTCTCTTCTATTGAAACTCGGGTATATGCCCTCATTGCAGAGAACACGCTTATAGACTCGGCAGGTTTCGTTCGTGAAAAAACCTGCTTACCCATTGGAGAAGCAGGTTCATGAAACGACTGTCTGATATCAAGTTTTCGACCCTCGATCTGGTGCCCGTTCGGGAGAACGGCAGTGCGGCCCAGTCCCTGCACAATTCCCTGGATCTGGCGCAGCACGTCGAAAAACTCGGCTACAACCGCTTCTGGGTCGCCGAGCACCACAACATGGACGGGATCGCCAGTTCGGCGACCTCAGTTCTGCTGGGCTATCTGGCCGGTGGCACCTCGACCATTCGTGTCGGTTCGGGTGGCGTGATGCTGCCCAACCACGCGCCGCTGGTGATCGCCGAGCAGTTCGGCACCCTCGAAAGTCTGTACCCGGGACGGATCGACCTGGGCCTGGGGCGCGCGCCCGGCTCCGATCAGATGACCGCCCGCGCCTTGCGTCGTGAGCGCTCCGGCAGCGCCGACGACTTCCCGGAAGACGTAGCCGAACTGATGCGCTACCTCGGTCCACGCACGCCGGACCAGCGGATCATTGCCATGCCGGGTACCGGCACCAACGTCCCGATCTGGTTACTGGGTTCGAGCCTGTTCAGTGCCCAACTGGCCGGTGAGCGCGGTTTGCCCTACGCCTTTGCCTCACATTTCGCACCGCGCTTCATGCATGAGGCGATTCGCGTTTACCGCAACCACTTCAAGCCTTCCGCGGTTTTGGATAAGCCTTACGTGATGCTCGGCGTGCCACTGGTGGCCGCGGATACCGATGAGCAGGCTAATTACCTGGCAACCTCAGTCTACCAGCGGATTCTCGCGTTGATGCGTGGCCAGAGCCTAGTGCAACGCCCGCCGGTGAAGACCATGGACGGCCTGTGGCTGCCCCATGAGAAAGAAGCGGTCGGTGATTTCCTTGGTCTGGCCATGGTCGGCAGCCCGCAGAAAATCCGCGCCAAGCTGGAAGTGTTGATCGAACAGACTCAGGCCGATGAGCTGATTTTTACCTGTGACCTGTACGAACATGCCGATCGCGTGCATTCCTATGAGTTGCTGGCGCAGGTCATGAAGGGCTGAGGCGCAAACAGCGCCCACAAAAAAGCCGACGCCATTGCGTCGGCTTTTTCATTTTCGAGGGCGGTCAGCCTTGTTTGTAGACGATTTGCCTGGAGCCTTTTTCACAGGTACCGACGACTTTTCCGTCAGCAGCAGCGCCTTTGTCGACGATCTCCAGTGTGTAATTGGAAACGCCCTTGGCATCCAGTTTCGCTGAGATTTCGGCTTTCAGCTCGTCGCACGACTTGCCCTGGGCAAAGGCTGTTCCCGCAAGGCTCAACAAACCTATCGCCAAAATAAACTTCTTCATGGGTTGCACTCCCTGGTCGGATCAATAGGGGGAGGGCATCCAGCTATCGGCCGGACGCACTCACCACGTAGCGCTTTGCCATTCCCTATGGCATTCGGCCGGCGCGCAAGTTCAGAAGACTAGCTTAAGCTCAGCTACTGGCAATCCGAAATCCGACTTTGAGCGTCACCTGGAAGTGTGCCGCTTTGCCGTCCTTGATGTGTCCGCGGGTTTCGGTCACTTCAAACCATTCCATGTACTTGAGACTTTTGTTGGCTTCAGCCAGGGCGTTGTTGATGGCGTCTTCAATGCTGGTGGTGGATGAGCCAACCAGTTCGACTTTTTTGTAGGTGTGATGGTCAGTCATGGCGTTCTCCTAAGGGTGTGAAATACAGCCTAGCAGTGATTTTTCGTATTTCTTCTGTCGGCCAATTCGAAGTGGAAGTTCAGATTTACTGCACTTTCTCGAACCCCTGAAGTCCCAACCAACACACGCACTCATCAACAATGCAGGAGAGCCACCATGGCCAACACCTCGTTACGCAAAGCCTCATTGCAAAGCATGGAAGCCGAGATCGAGAGTCTGCTGAAATCGTTGGAAAGCCTGAAGGACGACGCCTCGGACGAGTCGCGTAGAACCATTAAAACGCTGAAAAGCAACGCCGAGAACGCGCTGAAACATTCCCGCCATCTGCTCGCCGATGCCTATGAAGAGGTCAAGGTCAAAACCCGTGAAACCGGGATCGCGACACGTGACTACGCCCAGGAACACCCTTGGACTACAGCCGGCGTCGCCGTTGGTGCGCTGGGTCTTCTGGCAGCCTACCTGCTGTGCAAACGCGGTAATTAAGGCGCCTGGCGCAGTTCGTTTTTAAGCCATTGCGCCAATTGCCGAGCGCGGCCGTCCGCGGCGCGCTTGGGTAGCCATAACGCCAGTTGCGCCGGGGTTTCACAGAAACCCCATGGCGCAACCAGGCGACCGGCCTTCAAGTCCTCGGCCACCAGCGGCTCGGGCGCGATGGCCACACCCAGCCCGGCCACTGCCGCCTCCAGCAAGTAATACAAATGCTCGAAACCCTGACCGTACTTCAGCGCCCTGGCGTCGAGGCCGCTTTGCTGTGCCCAGCTTGGCCAGGCTTGCGGGCGTGAGGTGGTGTGCAGCAAAGGCTCAGTCAGCAGTGCGTTTGGCGGTGCGTTCTGCAGCCTTTCATGACCGATGAATCGGGGGCTCATGACCGGGCCGATGCGTTCGCTGGCCAATTCGTAGACCTGCATGTCTGTCGGCCATGGCGGTTCGGCAAACACCAGCAAGGCATCCAGGCCCGGCCGCCGTGGATCGAGATCGCCTTCGCCAGCCGACAGGTGCAAGCGCAGATCCGGCAGGTCCGCATTGAGCCGCCCCAAACGCGGAATGAACCAGCGCGCCAGCAGGCTGCCAGAGCAGCCGAGCACGAACGGCGCATCGGCGGTGCTCTGGGTCAGTTCGGCGCAAACGCTGCGCAAACGTTCGAAGGCTTCGCCGCTGGCATCGCGCAAACGAACACCGGCATCTGTGAGTTTAAGGCCGCGTCCATCCTTGATGAACAGACTCACGCCGAGGTGTTCTTCCAGCACCTTGAGTTGTCGGCTGACCGCACCATGAGTGACGTGCAGCTGTTCGGCGGCCTGACTGACGCTGTTCAGGCGGGCAGTGGCTTCGAAGGCGCGAAGGGCGTTCAGCGGAGGAAGGTCGTGGCTCATTGGATCTGTGAGTTTTCCTGACAGGTTACGGCGATCTTATCGGTTTTCAGTGCGGGATGTCAGGGGTAGAGTGAACCCCATCGTCACCTCTCGAATACAACTGGAGCGACCCATGACCCAGACTAATCTGCGCAACGGCCCCGACGCCAACGGCCTGTTCGGCGCGTTCGGTGGCCGTTACGTCGCCGAAACCCTGATGCCGTTGATCCTCGATCTGGCCCGCGAATACGAAGCGGCCAAGGAAGATCCGGCGTTCAAAGAAGAATTGGCCTACTTCCAGCGAGATTACGTCGGACGTCCAAGCCCACTGTATTTCGCCGAGCGTCTAACCGAGTTCTGTGGTGGCGCGAAGATTTACCTCAAGCGCGAAGAGCTGAACCACACCGGCGCGCACAAGATCAACAACTGCATCGGCCAGATCCTGCTGGCGCGGCGCATGGGCAAAAAACGCATCATCGCTGAGACCGGCGCTGGCATGCACGGCGTGGCGACCGCCACCGTGGCTGCGCGTTTTGGCCTCGATTGCGTGATCTACATGGGCACCACCGACATTGAGCGTCAGCAAGCCAACGTGTTTCGCATGAAACTGCTGGGCGCCGAAGTGATCCCGGTGGTCGCCGGTACCGGTACCCTTAAAGATGCGATGAACGAAGCCCTGCGTGACTGGGTGACCAACGTCGACAGCACCTTCTACCTGATCGGCACCGTGGCCGGCCCGCACCCGTACCCTGCCATGGTTCGTGACTTCCAGGCTGTGATCGGCAAGGAAACCCGCGAACAGTTGCAAGCTCAGGAAGGCCGTCTGCCAGACAGTCTGGTGGCGTGCATCGGTGGTGGTTCCAATGCCATGGGCCTGTTCCACCCGTTCCTCGATGACAAGAGCGTTGAGATCATCGGCGTCGAAGCCGCCGGTTATGGCATCGAAACCGGCAAGCACGCGGCCAGTCTGAATGGCGGTGTGCCGGGCGTGTTGCACGGCAACCGTACTTTCCTGCTGCAGGACGATGATGGTCAAATCATCGACGCCCACTCGATTTCCGCCGGCCTCGACTATCCGGGCATCGGCCCGGAACACGCCTGGTTGCATGATATCGGCCGCGTTCAGTACACCTCGGTGACCGACGATGAAGCCCTCGACGCGTTCCACAAATGCTGTCGCCTGGAAGGGATTATTCCTGCACTGGAAAGCGCCCATGCCCTGGCCGAAGTGTTCAAACGCGCACCGACGTTGCCGAAAGATCACCTGATGGTGGTCAACCTGTCCGGCCGTGGCGATAAAGACATGCAAACCGTGATGCACCACATGGAACACTCTCAACAAGAGCAATCCAAGCAGGAGAAACACTGATGAGCCGCCTGCAAACGCGTTTTGCCGAACTCAAGGAACAGAACCGCGCCGCCCTGGTGACCTTCGTGACCGCCGGCGACCCGAGCTACGATACATCTCTGGCGATCCTCAAGGGCTTGCCGGGAGCGGGTGCCGACGTGATCGAGTTGGGCATGCCCTTCACCGATCCGATGGCCGATGGCCCGGCGATTCAACTGGCCAACATTCGTGCCTTGGGCGCCAAACAGAACCTGGCGAAAACCCTGCAAATGGTTCGCGAATTCCGCGAAGGCAATAGTGAGACTCCGCTGGTGCTGATGGGTTACTTCAACCCGATTCACATGTACGGCGTGCCTCGCTTCATCGCTGAAGCCAAAGAGGCCGGTGTCGATGGCTTGATCGTGGTCGACATGCCGCCCGAGCATAACGGCGAGCTGTGTGATCCTGCACAGGCGGCAGGCCTGGACTTCATTCGTCTGACCACTCCGACGACTGATGACGTGCGCTTGCCGACCGTTCTGAATGGCAGTTCCGGCTTTGTTTACTATGTGTCCGTGGCGGGTGTGACCGGTGCGGGCGCGGCGACTCTGGAGCATGTCGAAGAAGCTGTCACCCGTCTGCGTCGCCATACCGATCTGCCGATCAGCATCGGTTTTGGTATCCGCACACCGGAGCAAGCGGCGGCCATCGCCCGTCTGGCTGACGGTGTGGTGGTGGGGTCGGCACTGATCGATCACATCGCCAATGCCTCGACACCGGATCAGGCTGTGGAGGGTGTACTCAGCCTGTGCGCTGCCTTGTCTGACGGCGTACGTAAAGCGCGGGTCAGCTGAAGGTAAAGTTCCTGATACAGAGGAATTAGAGCCTCGCGGCACAGACTAAACAGCAAGACCGAGGGCTTCAGGACGACGTTCTGAAGCCCTTTTTGTTGTATGGCTGCGAGGAAAGACCTGATGAAAATGCCGAAACGTCTGATTGCCAGCATGGGCGTGCTGATGCTCAGTGCGACCCCGTTGCTGCACGCCAGCGCCGATCAGCGCGACGATCACGACCGCGGCGGGCCGCAGCAGGGCCATTACGATAACCGCGGTGACAATCGTGGCGACGATCACCGTGGCCCGCAGGATCATCGCGGCGGTCCACCACGGGATTTCGGCCCGGTGCGGCAGACCATCCACGATAACCATGGCTATTTCGTACGCGGTGCGCCGCCACCTCCAGGCGTTCATCTGGTCCGTGGCCGGCCATTACCTCACGGTTATTACGGCGAACGCCTGGATAACCGCGCGTTGGGCCGACTGCCGTACTACCCGGGGTATGAGTGGCGTCGTGCGGGCGGCGATATTGTGCTGATCGCCGTAGGCACCGGGATTGTTTATGAAATTCTTGATGGGGTTTTGTATTGATTCACAGCTAAGTAATCAGGCAACCCACTGTGGCGAGGGAGCTTGCTCCCGCTGGTGCGCGAAGCGTCCCCAAAATCGGAGCAAGCTCCCTCGCCACAGAGGGTTCTACTCTTTCGGGGTCCTATGCTTCAGGGCAATTCCAACCCACCCGCAGCCTTGTGCAACTTCCGCAAATGTTCGCCAACCTGCTTCAGGTTGGCTTCGTTGGCGGCCATCTCGGCGGCACGACTCGGTTCGAGCAACGCTCTCACTTCCTTGTCGAGATCCCCGGTCAGCGCTTGCAGCTGCTTCTGGCGCAGGCTGCTTTCCGACTCCAGGCGCGTCCACTCGCTTGGTTGCGGCAAACCATAACCACCGGTGCCAAGCAGTTCGGCCGGACGGCTGAGGAAGCCGCTGTTGGCGAGAATCTCCTGCAAGGTCGCATTGGCCTTATCCATGCCGCCATTCTTCAATTCCCGAGCGCCCAGATAACGTTGCTTCACTTCGTCCTGGGCCAGCACCATCTGCTGACGGAAACTGGCCTGCTCCAGCAGCAGCAACGCCGCGCTGGTGCGCAAATCAGCCTGATCAATCCATTTGCGGCGCTCATCAGCTTTCAAGGCCAGCCAGTCCTCGACCTTGTCCTGCTTGATCGGCAAATGCTTTTTCAGCACTTCGAACATCGCTTGATAACGCTCGCGGAAGGAATCGAAGCGATAGCCCAGACGTAATGCTTCGCGGGGATCGTCCAGCACGCTGGTGTCCGCCAATCCGCGGCCCTTGAGCACCTCCAGCAAACCGTTAGGCATGATGCTGTCGAGGCCGACCAGTTGCGCATTGTTGGTGCTGCTGCGCAGTAATTTCAGGCCTTCTACCGCGCAGTTGTTGGACAGGAAAAAATAGTTGCCGTCGTAACTCCAGTGCATCTCCGCGGCGTGCTCCACCACGTCTTCGATCTCGTTTTGCGACAGGTTCAGCGGCACTGAGGCCAGGCTGCGCAGTTCGGTCTTGGTGTATTCGTCGATCACCTGGGCCAGTGGCAAGACAAACAGGCGCGACGGGTATTTACCCACCAGCCCATCCCAGCTCGACAGCTGTAAGTCACCGACGAAGGCGCGGTAGGACAACACCAGATGCTGATCCAGATCCAGTCGACAATCTGGCCCGCGAGGCCGACCCGGTGCACAGATCACTAGCCGCAGCATGCTGTGGCCCCAGCGGCTGACCCAGTTCTGGTTGGCTTCTGCCAGTAGATAGTCAACAGCGTAAACCCGCTCCGGATCGACCTGACCCAGGGGCTGCTTGGCGAAGTCGTTACCCGCATTGAGGAAGGCGAATGATTGGGCGCATGTGTCTTTGGCGGCGGGCGCCCAGCCGAAATGTTCTTTGTAGTAGCGATACAGCGCAGGGCGACGGCAGGCATAGCTTGGGTCGAGGAGGAAGTACTCCATGTTGACCGCGACGAACTCCTTCGGGCTGCTCGTCTCGTAGATGTCCGGGCTGCGGGCAATCTGCCGGTTGTGCTGTTCGCGCTCGCCGCGCCGACCGACGTATTGCGGCCAGCCGGCCAAATCCAGCAGACGAGGGTCATCGCTGAGGGTCCAGCGTCGCTCCGTCTGCCCACGGCATTGATCGGGGATGCCGATCAGCCCGGAGCTGCTGTGACGTTGCGTGCAACGCTGGATCAGCGTGCGCTCGGCGGCAGGCCACAGGCGCGCACGGTCATAAATGTGGGTGAGTTCATGCAGCACCGTGGCGAGCATTTCCCGGCGCACGGTACCGTGGGGGCGATATGTTTTTTTGGTCGCGGCGCTGCCGTTGGTGAGGCTGGCGAGCAGATTGCGATTCAGGTCGAGCTCGGACACCAGCGACGCCTGGCCGTAAGCATCGCTCGGCATGTCGTCGGTCCAGCCAACATCAATGCGCCGGTCCAGTTGTTCAATGAAGCGCGGGGGTAACGCCTGCATGGCTTCATCGAGCAGCGCCTGACTGGCCTGCTGTTGCGCGGGGCTCAGGCCGTCGGTCTTGAGCCGTAGTTGCAGGCCGGCCTGAGCCGTGTTGCCAAGCAGCAACACAACCCCGGCCAGCAGCCAGGCACCTAGCGACTTCACAGTGCGAGGATGGCTTCGGCGAGAACCTGATCACTGGCGTCTCGGGCTTCCGGTACGCGGGTGCGCAAGGTGTCGAAGGCCGCTTCCAGGTGTGCGCCACGGATTTCACCGTCGCTGGCGACGAAACTGGCCGCATCGTCGTGGGCTTCACGGACAATCTTCGAATCACGGATGGACGTGGTGGTATCGGACGTGAAATCAAGCGTGCGCTGGGAGGCACGAATGATGATGTTACTGGTGGCTACCAGGGTGTGCGCCTGGGCCACGTCGGCCAACAACAGCAGGCCAAGGGTGGCAGCAATCAGCGGGCTACGCATGGAACGACTCCGGAGGAACAAGGGATAACTATTGGACGAGAATTGCCTCTGCCAGTTCAAGGTCGCTGGCATGAAGTTTTGGCTGGGTCCGGCGCAGGTAAATCAAGGCGGACTCCAGTTGCGATCCTCGCAGTTGGCCGTCACTGGCAATGAACGCGGCAGCGTCATCCCGGGCGGCGATCAGCAGTTTATGGTCGAAGGGCGCGGAGGTCACCATGCTGGAAGCATAACCACTGGCCACGGTGCCTTGCGTAGAGAGGTTGAAAGCGTCGAAGGCATGGGCCGAACCCGACCAGCAAGCCGCAAGAAAAACCGCAGTGATCGACAGATTGGAAAGAAAACGCATGAGACTCGTTAGCTGAAAGCGAGTCCAAAGGCTAGCGCAATGCCCGGGCTAGAGCCAGTGCCGAAACATTGGGACACCTGTGGGAGCGGGCTTGCTCGCGAAAGCGGTGTGTCAGGCGACATCAATGTTGGATGTGCTGACGCCTTCGCGAGCAAGCCCGCTCCCACATGGATTGCATTTAACTGAACAGCATTAGGGCGTGTCCCGTGTCAGAGCTGTCGCTTAGATCGTCAGGATAGCCTGGGCCAGCTGTGCGTCGGTCGCATTCAGTTGTGGAGTCTGTTGGCGGATATGGTCGAGAGCACTTTCCAGTTTCACACCACGAATGGCGCCTTCACTGGCGACGAAGCTGGCAGCATCGTCACGAGCAGCACGGACGATTTTGTCGTCGCGAAAGGAAGACGAGACATCCGACGTTGCGTCGGAAGAAGCCTTCAATCCACCCACAATGGAATCGGTGGTTACGATAAAGCTGGTGGCGTGAGAATTGGCGGCCACGGCAAGCAGGGCGGCAGCACTGAGCAGACGAAGACGGGACATGGGGTAGCTCCTTTGGATAGACCGATTGAGAGGTGGCGCAGGATCAGATGCCTGTCGTAAAGCGTTCGCCACGTTCTATCTGAATATTAGGCCTGTGCACCTCGGTTAGAACAGTCCCGTCTGTAAATGGAGAAAGCTAGCGCCAGAACGGTTTGTCCACTTCGTTGAGGCGATCGGCATGGCTGATGCCCAGATCCGAGAGCTGTTGATCATTGAGTTGGCCCAGTAACCGTCGGGTGCGAGCCCTTTCCAGGCTGTCGGTGAGCGCTCTCAGTAATCCTCGAAGCTTGACCAAGCGGGGCTTCGCTTGCGGTGTGACGATGGAAACATTTAGTAAGTTATTCATGGGGCGCGGTCCTTTTGCCTGGTAGTCGGGATTCAATGGTGACCCCGATACGCCTGCAGGCACAGACACACTCCGATGAAATTGTACTGGTTCATTTTATATGAATAATAAACTGTACCTGTTAGTGGTTATCTCTTCTGTACGGCCCAATATGAAAGCTCCAAAACGACAAAACCCGTCGTGGTTTCCCACGACGGGTTTTGTTTGTTCAATTCGGGGTGCTGGCGGTGGATCCGGAGGATCAGAGCCAGCGACGCTAACTTAGCGCCAGAACGGCTTGCTCAGCTCTTCGTAGCGTTGTGCTTCGCTAATCCCGGCGTCAGCCAGCAGACGCGAATCCAGACGAGCCAATTGATGGCGGCTGGTGATGCGGCGCTGCCACAGCATCAGGTTGGCGATAACGCGCAGAGGCATGGAAGCCTGGGTTTTTGCAGCGGTGTCTTCGAAGAACAGTTCGGAACTGAGTGTACGTTCCATGGTTTTCATCCTTCCGCTTATGGCGGGATTAGGTAGTGGTTTAACTGATGCCAATGATCCTCTCGTTTGGCCAGTCTCTGTAGATACAGTTCACCTGTATTGTGAGAGACCAGTTAACTGTTAAACGGTGGTGTACTGGTCGAAATTGAGGCAACTGTACCTGTTCGCACTTGTTTGGTGCGCTTTTGATCATTTCAACGTAAAAGGTAGGCAAATGCCGTAGGAAAAGACCGGTACAGCAGTACAGTTTTTGGCGTGATGGAGTGTTATCACCGCGAGCTGACGAAACTGTGTTCGCGTCAGCTGCAATCTGTATCAATTACTCCGCCAGCATGCGCCCGGTTTCTTCCAGGTTTATGTGCCAACTCAGGGCATCGCGAAGGATGTGCGGTGTATGCCCGCCGACTGCGCAAGCGGCAGTGAAGTAGTCATTCAAGGCTGGGCGATAGTCCGGGTGAACGCAGTTGTCGATGATGACCCGGGCGCGCTCACGCGGTGCCAGGCCACGCAGGTCGGCCAGGCCGATCTCGGTCACGAGAATGTCGACGTCATGTTCTGTGTGGTCGACGTGGCTGACCATGGGGACCACGCTGGAAATCGCGCCACCCTTGGCAATCGACTTGGTGACAAAGATCGCCAGGTGCGCATTGCGCGCGAAATCGCCGGAGCCGCCGATGCCGTTCATCATTCGCGTGCCGCAGACATGGGTGGAGTTGACGTTGCCGTACAGGTCGAATTCCAGTGCGGTATTGATGCCAATGATGCCTAGGCGCCGCACCACTTCGGGGTGATTGGAGATCTCTTGCGGGCGCAGCACCAGCTTGTCCTTATAGTGCTCCAGGTTCCCGAATACATCGGCATTGCGCCGGCTCGACAGGGTGATCGAACTGCCCGAAGCAAAGCTCAGCTTGCCAGCATCGATCAGATCGAAAGTCGAATCCTGCAGCACTTCGGAGTACATGGTGAGGTCTTCGAACGGCGAGTCGATCAAACCGCACATCACCGAATTGGCGATAGTGCCGATACCGGCTTGCAGCGGGCCGAGCTTGTTGGTCATGCGCCCGGCAGCCACTTCCTGTTTGAAGAAATCGATCAGGTGGTCAGCGATGGCCTGTGTGTCGCTGTCGGGTGGCAAGACAGTGGACGGCGAGTCGGACTGGTTAGTGATCACGATCGCGACGATTTTTTCGGGTGGTATCGGGATGGCGGTGCTGCCGATGCGGTCGTCGACCTTCACCAGCGGAATAGGCGTGCGGGTCGGCCGATAGGTCGGGATATAGATGTCGTGCAGGCCTTCGAGATTCGGGTTGTGAGCCAGGTTGATCTCAACGATCACGTGCTTGGCGAAAATCGCAAAGCTGGCCGAGTTGCCTACCGAGGTGGTCGGCACGATATGGCCTTGCTCGGTGATTGCCACGGCTTCGATCACCGCGATGTCCGGTAGCTTGAGTTGTTGGTTACGCAGTAGCTCTACGGTTTCCGACAGGTGCTGGTCGATGAACATGACTTCGCCGGCATTGATCGCCTTGCGCAGGGTGCTGTCCACCTGGAACGGCATGCGTCGCGACAGTACGCCGGCTTCAGTCAGTTGCTTGTCGAGATCGTTGCCCAGGCTGGCGCCGGTCATCAGAGTGATTTTCAGCGGCGTGACCTTGGCGCGCTCGGCCAAGGCATGAGGTACGGCCTTGGCTTCGCCGGCTCGGGTAAAGCCGCTCATGCCGACGGTCATGCCGTCCTGAATCAGAGCGGCAGCGTCGGCGGCGCTCATCACCTTGTCCAACAATGAAGGCAAGCGAATGCGGTCACGGTACATGATTGTTTTCTCGGGCAACGGAAGCAAGGTGCGCAGTCTAGTGAATTTGATCGTTGCCCGTCCCGCTACCAAGGTCGCATTCGAGGTGTCTATTCTGGGCCTTTAGGACAAAACACCGTTACAGGATCGGTAACAGCCACAAACAAAAACGCCCCGACGAGTCGGGGCGTTCAGGTTGCCGAAGGGTGTTACTCGACGGCTTTAACCATGTCTTCGATGACTTTCTTGGCATCGCCGAAAACCATCATGGTCTTGTCCAGGTAGAACAGTTCGTTATCCAGACCGGCATAGCCGCTGGCCATCGAGCGCTTGTTGACGATGATGGTCTTGGCTTTGAACGCTTCGAGAATCGGCATGCCGGCAATCGGCGACTTCGGATCGTTCTTGGCCGCCGGGTTGACCACGTCGTTGGCGCCCAGCACCAGCACCACGTCGGCCTGACCGAACTCGGAGTTGATATCTTCCATCTCGAACACCTGGTCGTAAGGCACTTCTGCCTCGGCGAGCAATACGTTCATGTGGCCAGGCATCCGACCCGCAACCGGGTGAATCGCATACTTCACGGTCACACCACGGTGGGTCAGCTTCTCGGTCAATTCTTTCAATGCGTGCTGCGCGCGGGCCACCGCCAGGCCATAGCCCGGAACGATGATCACAGTGTCGGCGTTGGTCAGCAAGAAGGTGGCGTCGTCAGCCGAACCGGATTTCACCGGGCGGGCTTCTTTCGAGCCTGCCGGGCCAGCGGCATCTGCTGTGTTGCCGAAACCGCCGAGCAGCACATTGAAGAACGAACGGTTCATCGCCTTGCACATGATGTACGAGAGAATCGCACCGCTTGAGCCCACCAGGGAGCCGGCGATGATCAGCATCGAGTTGTTCAGCGAGAAGCCGATACCCGCCGCTGCCCAGCCGGAGTAGCTGTTGAGCATCGACACCACGACGGGCATGTCGGCACCACCGATCGGGATGATGATCAGCACACCCATCACGAAGGCCAGGGCCAGCATCAGCGCGAAAGCGCTGAGACTGCCGGTCAGCATGAAGGTGATGCCCAATACCAGCGTCGCCAGACCCAGCAGCAAGTTCAGTTTATGCTGGCCAGCGAACTGTACCGGTGCGCCTTGGAACAGACGGAACTTGTACTTGCCCGACAGCTTGCCAAACGCGATCACCGAACCGGAGAAGGTGATTGCACCGATGGCCGCGCCGAGGAACAGCTCCAGACGGTTGCCCGCCGGAATCGAATCCCCCAGCTGTTTAACGATGCCCAAGGATTGCGGTTCGACCACCGCCGCAATGGCGATGAACACCGCAGCCATACCGATCATGCTGTGCATGAAGGCGACCAGTTCCGGCATCTTGGTCATTTCAACGCGTTTGGCCATGATCGAACCGGCAGTGCCGCCGACCAACAGACCCACAATGACGTAACCGATGCCGGCAGTAGCGAGCTCTGCCCCCAGCTTATAAATGAGGCCAACCGTGGTGAGGATCGCCAACGCCATACCGAGCATGCCGTAGACATTGCCGCGTCGCGACGTGGTGGGGTGCGACAGGCCTTTGAGGGCCTGGATGAAGCAGATCGACGCAATCAGGTAGAGCGTCGTTACCAGATTCATGCTCATTACTTGGGCGCCTCTTCTTTTACGGCTTTCGGGGCTTTTTTCTTGAACATCTCAAGCATGCGACGCGTTACCAGGAAGCCACCGAACACGTTCACGGCCGCCAGCGCCACCGCCAGGGTGCCCATGGTCTTGCCCAGTGGGGTCACGGTCAAAGCTGCCGCCAGCATGGCGCCGACGATCACAATCGCCGAAATGGCGTTGGTCACCGCCATCAACGGCGTATGCAGTGCAGGTGTAACATTCCACACCACGTGATAACCGACATAAATCGCCAGCACGAAGATGATCAGGTTGTAGATACCGGGGGAGATAAGCTCTTCCATCGTCTGAATCCCTGCTTAGGCGTTTTTGCGGATGACTTGGCCGTCGCGGCACATCAGGCACGCGGCGACGATGTCGTCTTCGAGGTTGATCTCGAACTGGCCTTCCTTGGTGAAGACCAGCTTCAGGAAGTCCAGCAGGTTGCGCGCGTACAGCGCCGAAGCATCAGCCGCGACTGCGCCGGCCAGATTGGTCGGGCCGCAAATGGTCACGCCATTCTCGACGACAACCTGATCGGCCACGGTCAGCGGGCAGTTGCCGCCTTGGGCTGCCGCGAGGTCGATGACCACGGAGCCTGGCTTCATCTGCGCCACTGTTTCGGCGCTCAACAGCGTCGGCGCCTTGCGGCCGGGGATCAGCGCAGTAGTAATGACGATGTCAGCCTGCTTGGCGCGTTCGTGCACGGCCAAGGCCTGGCGCTGCATCCAGCTGGCCGGCATTGGGCGTGCGTAACCGCCGACGCCGACGGCGCATTCGCGCTCTTCATCGGTTTCGTACGGCACATCGACGAATTTCGCACCCAGGGATTCGATCTGTTCCTTCACCGCAGGACGCACGTCGGACGCTTCAATCACCGCACCCAGACGTTTCGCCGTGGCAATCGCCTGCAAACCGGCTACGCCAGCGCCAAGAATCAGCACACGCGCCGCTTTCACGGTGCCCGCAGCAGTCATCAGCATCGGCATGAAGCGAGGATAGTGGTGAGCTGCCAGCAACACGGCTTTATAGCCGGCGATGTTCGCCTGGGAGGACAACACATCCAGGCTCTGGGCGCGGGAGGTGCGCGGTGCGGCTTCCAGCGCAAACGCGGTAATGCCGCACTCAGCCAGCTTGGCAATGGTTTCATTGCTGAACGGATTGAGCATGCCCACCACAACGGTGCCGCTTTTTATCAGCGTCAGTTCGCTGTCGCTGGGAGCGACCACCTTGAGAATCAGCTCGGCACCAAATGCATCATTGGCGCTGCCAATGGTTGCGCCCGCCGCTTCATAAGCACTGTCGACAACGCTGGCATTAATGCCAGCGCCGCTTTGCACAGTGACTTTATGGCCCTGGCCGATCAGCTTCTTGATGGTTTCCGGGGTTGCAGCAACCCGTGTTTCACCCGTCTGGGTTTCGAGAGGAACACCAATGTGCACGTCAAATCTCCTGCGTGATCTTATTGAGTAAACCCAAGCACTTCGGATGGTGCGTCTGGGGGCGGCCGATCAGCACGATCCCGCCAAATCAGGGGCGGGGCGCGGCATTTTGCAGGCGAACTTTGTGCCCTTCAAGGGATTATGACGGGTGACGGAAAATTAACTACAAGTCACCCCGTGACCGAATGTCGCACTGATCGGTTCAATCCCTTGCAGGGCGTGGCTTGTGAGGATTCTGTCCAAAATTCAAGAATTTACATATCGGCACGGTGAATGAGGCGTCATTGCCTGCCAATAGAGGCTCAAGGCCACGTATTCAGGCCTTTGTAGGACGTTTGTGCTACTCCTCAGTACAGTCTGCCAATATGCGACAAATACTTATATCTGTAGTGCTTTTGTTTTCCTGACTACGGGGTCAGCTAATAACGAGGAGCCTTTATCCTTCTAGGCTGTAGCTTTGTGCCTGATTCACCAGCCAATCGCGAAATGCCCTTAAAGACGCTGATTCGACCTTTCGCTCGGGAATCATCAGGTAATAGGCCTTGATGCTCGATAGTGCCTGGGCGTTGGCAATCACCAGGCGCTTCTCTGCCAATTCGCGCTGAATCAGGAAAGGTGGAATCAGCGCGATCCCCATATCGTGCATCGCCGCTTGAGCAAGCATGGAGAATAGCTCGTAACGCGGCCCTGTCATGTCTCGCGGGATATTCAGGTTTTGAGAGTTGAACCACTGGCGCCAGGCATAAGGGCGTGTGGTTTGCTGCAGTAGGGGCAGTTCGGCGATTTCAGTGGGGCTCAGATTGGTTTTCTTGCCCAGTAATGTGGGACTGCACACCGGCATCGGATTTTCGCCCATTAGCCTGTGGGATTCGGTACCCGACCAGGCGGCGTCGCCGAAATAGATAGCGGCATCGAAATCGGTGTCGGCAAACAGGAAGGGGCGGGTGCGGTTGGTGAGGTTGACGGTCACTTCCGGATGTTTGTGCTGAAAATCCTTGAGTCGCGGCAGCAGCCATTGAGTGCCGAAGGTTGGCACCACCGCCAGCTCGATCACGTTGGCACCTTGCTGGCCCATCACTGACAAGGTGTCCCGTTCAACCGCGTCGAGTTGTGTGGCTACTCGGCGGCTATAGGAAAGCCCGGCCTCCGTCAGCTTCACTCCACGCCGCGAGCGTCGGAACAGTTCGACGCTGAGGAACTCCTCAAGGCTGGCGATCTGTCGGCAAATCGCTCCCTGCGTGAGGGAAAGTTCCTGGGCGGCCTTGGTAAAACTCTCGTGGCGTGCTGCAGCTTCAAAACTGATCAGGGCGGTTGTACTGGGGATCTTCCTGCGCATGTACGTCAACCTCACTAATACATCGCATATAGGCTATTTTTGCGACGTTACGGAGTGAGAAATTAGCACAACAGTATGCAAAATCCTCGTTTGTCGTGAAGCCGAACCCGGCCTAGGATCGGTCCACGTTATTTGACCCGATTCGAGAGGACTCACTCATGGGCGGTAAAGCTAGCTTCAACTGGATCGATCCCCTGCTGCTGGATCAACAGCTCACCGAAGAAGAGCGCATGATTCGCGACACGGCTCAGCAATTCGCTCAGCAGAAGCTCGCGCCGCGCGTTCTCGAAGCTTTCCGCCATGAGAAGACCGACCCGGCGATCTTTCGCGAGATGGGTGAAGTGGGTCTGTTGGGGGCGACCATTCCTGAGCAATACGGTGGCAGCGGCCTGAACTACGTCAGTTACGGTCTGATTGCCCGTGAGGTCGAGCGCGTCGACTCCGGCTATCGCTCGATGATGAGCGTGCAGTCCTCGCTGGTCATGGTGCCGATCAACGAATTCGGTACCGAAGCACAGAAGCAGAAATACCTGCCGAAGCTGGCTTCGGGTGAATGGATCGGTTGCTTTGGTCTGACCGAGCCTGACCACGGTTCCGACCCGGGCGCGATGATTACTCGTGCACGCAAAGTGGAAGGCGGCTACAGCCTCACCGGCAGCAAAATGTGGATCACCAACAGCCCGATCGCCGACGTGTTCGTGGTCTGGGGCAAGGACGACGCGGGCGACATTCGTGGTTTCGTTCTGGAGAAGGGCTGGAAAGGTCTGAGCGCTCCGGCGATTCACGGCAAGGTCGGCCTGCGTGCATCCATCACCGGCGAGATCGTCATGGACAACGTGTTTGTCCCTGAAGAGAACATCTTCCCGGATGTCCGGGGCTTGAAAGGTCCTTTTACCTGCCTTAATTCGGCGCGTTACGGCATTTCCTGGGGCGCACTGGGTGCTGCCGAGTTCTGCTGGCATACCGCTCGTCAGTACACCCTGGATCGCAAGCAGTTTGGTCGTCCATTGGCGGCCACACAGTTGATCCAGAAGAAGCTGGCTGACATGCAGACCGAAATCACTCTGGCGCTGCAAGGCTGCCTGCGTCTGGGTCGGATGAAGGATGAAGGCACGGCTGCCGTCGAGATTACTTCGATGATGAAGCGCAACTCCTGTGGCAAATCCCTCGACATCGCCCGCATGGCGCGCGACATGCTGGGTGGCAACGGCATCTCCGATGAGTTCGGTGTCGCTCGGCATCTGGTCAACCTGGAAGTGGTGAATACCTATGAAGGTACGCATGACGTCCATGCACTGATCCTCGGTCGCGCGCAGACCGGCATCCAGGCGTTCTATTAATAGGAGAACGGCCATGGGCGCGCTTTCGCATCTACGGGTACTGGATTTATCGCGGGTACTCGCCGGGCCCTGGGCCGGGCAGATCCTGGCGGACCTTGGCGCCGAAGTCATCAAGGTCGAGCGCCCGGGCAATGGCGATGACACGCGCGCCTGGGGGCCTCCGTTCCTTAAAGACGCCTATGGCGAGAACACCAGCGAGGCGGCCTATTACTTGTCCGCCAACCGCAACAAGCAATCAGTGACCATCGACTTCACGCGGCCAGAAGGGCAGCAGCTTGTGCGTGAGTTGGCGGCGAAGTCGGACATCCTCATTGAGAACTTCAAGGTCGGTGGCCTGGCGGCTTATGGGCTGGACTATGAGTCGCTCAAGGCGATTAATCCGAAGCTGATCTATTGCTCGATCACTGGATTCGGTCAGACAGGTCCGTATGCCAAGCGTGCGGGTTATGACTTCATGATCCAGGGCTTGGGCGGTCTGATGAGTTTGACCGGTCGTCCCGAAGGAGATGAAGGTGCGGGCCCGGTGAAAGTCGGTGTGGCGCTGACAGATATTTTGACCGGTCTCTATTCGACGGTAGCGATCCTGGCGGCCCTGGCTCATCGGGATCAGGGTGGTGGCGGTCAGCATATAGATATGGCATTACTGGATGTCCAGGTGGCTTGTCTGGCCAATCAGGCGATGAACTACCTGACTACAGGCAATGCGCCTAAACGCCTGGGCAACGCTCACCCGAATATCGTGCCTTATCAGGACTTTCCTACGGCTGATGGCGACTTCATCCTCACCGTGGGTAACGATGGGCAGTTCCGCAAGTTTGCAGAGGTGGCCGGTCAACCGCAGTGGGCGGATGATCCACGTTTTGCGACCAACAAATTGCGGGTGGCTAACCGAGCAGTATTGATTCCGCTGATCCGCCAGGCGACCGTGTTCAAGACTACTGCCGAATGGGTGGCGCAGTTGGAGCAGGCAGGCGTGCCATGCGGGCCGATCAATGATCTGGCTCAGGTGTTTGCCGATCCTCAGGTTCAGGCGCGGGGGTTGGCCATTGAGCTGCCTCATGCTTTGGCCGGGATGGTGCCCCAGGTAGCGAGCCCGATACGCCTGTCCGAGACTCCGGTGGAGTACCGTAGTGCGCCTCCTTTGTTGGGTGAGCACACGTTGGAAGTTCTGCAGCGGGTGTTGGGTTTGGATGTCGGCGTCGTTACTGGGTTCAAGGCGTCTGGAGTGCTCTGAGGATTCCTTCTATATAGCAGGATAGCAGGGCTGGTTTTGCTCTCCTATATAGAAGGAAATGTGCAGTTTTCAGGCTTTCGGCAAGTTATTGATAGAAAGGCGTAATTAGAGGTTGACGGCAAATTCTGAAAGCCTATAATTCGCCCCACTTCCGGCGCAGTCGAAACGGAAAACTCCTTGGTAAACAATGAGTTATGCAGTTTTCGGCAGCGATTACGCTTCAGTTCATCGAGGCCAGAAGGAGTTGGTAAGGCAGTGTGTTGTCGCCTTATTGACGGTTCGATCATCTCGGTCGAAAGCGGAGAAAAAGAGGTGTTGACAGCAGCGAGTAACGCTGTAGAATTCGCCTCCCGCTAACGAGAGATCGGAAGCGCAAGTGGTTGAAGTTGTTAAAGATTTCCAAGCGAAACTTTGAAAACTTCTGAAAATAACCGCTTGACAGTAACAGGGGCTGCTGTAGAATGCGCGCCTCGGTTGAGACGAAAG
>NZ_AZRW02000046.1 GCF_000512695.2 Pseudomonas sp. QTF5
TGGTTGGCATACATGCACCTCTTCAACATGTTATGCCCGAACACAAAATTTATGACAGTCCCTGCTCCGCAGCCCAACGGGGCGGTGCGGCGTTCCGACAAGCCCCCTCGCCACAATTTAAAGGGCGAACGGCAGCGGCGTACTGACCTTCTGCCGCTGTGCCAAGCGCAGCTGAAATTCCATCGGGTCGTGAATCAACACATCCTGCCCGGCGAAAGACTCCGCGGCGATCAACCGCGACAACCAGAACCGTACGCACGCCACGCGCAGCATGGTCGGCCATAGCTCGGCTTCGGCAGCGGTAAACGGTCGCAGCGCCGCATAAGCGCCCAGCAATGCCCGCGCCCGAGCGCCATCAATCTGCCCTTGCTCATCCGAACACCAATCGTTCAAGGCAATTGCCACGTCATAGAGCATCGGCCCCGAACAGGCATTGTAGAAGTCAATCAACCCGGTCAGGTGCGTGCCTTCGAACATCGCGTTGTCGCGGAACAAGTCCGCGTGGATGTTGGCCCGCGGCAGTGCCAGAATTTTCGTCTTCTGCTGCGTGATTTCATCCAGAGCCCGTTGCAGCAGATCGCTTTGCTCGGCATTCAGGTGTGAGAGCAACTGCGTGCCCTCCTCCAGCATCCAGTCCAGGCCACGATCGGTTTTACGTTTGATCATGTTGGCCTGGGTCGCCAGATGCAGATGAGCCAGCAACTCGCCGACCTGAGCGCAATGCTGCGCATTGGCGTCCTTGATGTGCTTGCCCGCCAGACGTGGCTGCAACAGCGCAGGTTTACCGGCCAGTTCGCGCAACGCGACGCCGTCGGTAGTACGCAGTGCATAAGGCACCGGCAGGTCGGCGTCATGCAGCACGTCGAGCAGTTCAATGAAGAACGGCATCTCCTGCACCGGACCGCGCTCGACCAGGGTCAGGACAAATTCGCCCTGCTCCAGGCTGATAAAGAAATTGGTGTTTTCGCTACCGGCGGCGATCCCCTGGAAATCAAGCAGGCGGCCAAGCCCGAAAGGGGCGAGAAAGGTTTCCAGCTCGGGCCGAGCCAGGGGGGTGAACACAGACATGGTTAAAACTGCCAGTACGGGCGCCGCGACTGCCGACGCCGATTTAAGTTAGGAGCGGTTTACCACTCGAATATTTTCCACGACGGAATCAGCATATCCGGCTGGTCCGAGCGGATGAAGTTTGCATCCGTCCCATCCGAGCGCACCAGGAAGTACGGTTTACCGCCCTTCGGAGTGATCTTGATGGCATACAGAAAACCGTTTTGCCGGTATTCCTGAATGGTCTTGTCGCCTTCCGTGCGGATCGTTACATCCGGGTCCGCCGAGGGCGCGTCGTCCGCCGCCATGACAGCCAATGGGGTGATTGCAAACAAACCAGCCAGCAACAAGCGATTTAGTGTGCGCATGATAACCTTGTCCCTTTGTCGTCAACGGTCCCGCTATTCTAGCGCCGGACCCGCCGAAAAGGTTGATCCTGCTCATGAGCCAAGCCCCCCTCGTCCTGGTGGACGGTTCTTCTTATCTGTACCGCGCCTTTCACGCGCTGCCACCGCTGACCACGTCCAAAGGCCTGCCGACCGGTGCGGTCAAAGGCGTATTGAACATGCTCAAGAGTCTGCGCAAGCAGTACCCGGACAGCCCGTTTGCCGTGGTGTTCGACGCCAAGGGCGGTACATTCCGCGACGCGATGTTCGCCGAATACAAGGCCAATCGACCAAGCATGCCCGACGACATGCGGGTTCAGATCGAACCGTTGCACGCCAGCGTCAAGGCCTTGGGCTTTCCATTGCTGTGCGTGGACAACGTCGAAGCGGACGACGTGATCGGCACTCTGGCCCGCAGCAGCGCGGCCGCCGACCGTCCGGTGGTGATCTCCACCGGCGACAAGGACATGGCGCAACTGGTCGACGGGCACATTACCTTGGTCAATACGATGACCGGTAGCGCGCTGGACGTGGAAGGCGTGAAGGAGAAATTCGGCGTCGCTCCCGAGCAGATCATCGATTATCTGGCACTGATGGGCGATTCGTCCGACAACATTCCGGGCGTTCCGGGCATCGGTCCCAAGACCGCTTCCGGCCTGCTGGTCGGCGTGAACGGCGGCCTGACCGAGCTCTATGCACAGCTCGACATCGTCCCGACCCTGCCGATTCGCGGTGCCAAGACCCTGCCGGCCAAGCTCGAAGAGCATAAGGAGATGGCGTTCCTCTCCTATCAACTGGCAACCATCAAGATCGACGTACCGCTGGACATCGGGCTCGACGATCTGCAAATGGGCAAGCCGGATCACGACAAGCTCGCCGAGCTCTACACCCTGCTGGAATTCAAAAGCTGGTTCGAAGAGAACCAGCGTGACGCCAAGCGCTCGGGTCAGGACATTGTCGAGGTCGTCCAGGAGCAGCCGGGCGCCGCCGAAGCGAAATACGAAACCATCCTCGACCAGAAGCACTTCGAGGCCTGGCTGGACAAGCTCGACAAGGCGCCGTTGATCGCCTTCGTCACCGAAACCAATGGCAGCGATGCCCAACATGCACAACTGGTGGGTCTGTCGTTCTCCGTCGCGGCCAACGAAGCGGCCTACATTCCGCTGACCCATTCCTACATGGGCGTGCCGGAGCAACTGAATCGCGACACTGTGCTGCTGGCGTTGAAACCGCTGCTGGAAAACCCGAATAAGCTGAAAGTCGGCCAGCACGCCAAGTTCGAAACCAATATCCTCGCCAATTGCGCCATCGGAGGTGATCAGAACAACGGGATTGTTGTTCGGGGTATTGCCTACGACACCATGCTCGAGTCTTACGTACTGGACTCGACGGCCACCCGCCACGACATGGACAGCCTGGCGCTCAAATACCTGGGCCAAAGCAAGACCGACATTCAAGAGATTGCGGGCAAAGGCGTCAAACAGCTGAGCTTCGACCAGATATCTCTTGAGCTCGCTGGCCCCTATGCCGCCGAAGACGCCGACGTCACGTTCCGCCTGCATCTGGCATTGCAGGAAAAACTGGCAGCGACGCCAAGCCTGGGCAAAGTGCTCAACGACATTGAAATGCCGCTGATGCCGGTTCTGGCCCGAATCGAGCGCCAGGGCGCGCTCGTGGACGCCAACCTGCTGGGCATCCAGAGCGTCGAGTTGGGCGAGAAACTGGTCGCCCTTGAGCGTGAGGCTTTCGCCATTGCCGGTGAAGAATTCAACCTGGGTTCGCCGAAGCAACTGGGCGTGATCCTCTACGAAAAGCTCGGCTTGCCCGTACTCAGCAAGACCGCCAAGGGCCAGGCCTCGACGGCCGAAGCGGTATTGGCCGAGTTGGCGGAACAGGACTACCCGCTGCCCAAGGTACTGATGCAGTACCGCTCACTGAGCAAACTCAAAAGCACCTACACCGACCGTTTGCCAGAGCAGATCAATGCTCGCACCGGGCGCATTCATACGTCTTACCAGCAAGCGGTCGCCGCCACCGGACGTTTGTCGTCCATCGACCCGAACCTGCAGAATATTCCGATCCGTACCGCCGAAGGTCGTCGAATTCGTCAGGCGTTCGTCGCACCGAAAGGCTACAAGCTGCTGGCGGCGGACTACTCGCAAATCGAACTGCGGATCATGGCGCATCTGGCCAAGGACGAAGGTTTGCTGCACGCCTTCCGCAATAACCTTGATGTACACCGGGCAACGGCCGCAGAAGTGTTTGGCGTCGAGCTGGACGCGGTCACCAACGATCAGCGTCGTAGCGCGAAAGCCATCAACTTCGGTTTGATCTACGGCATGAGCGCGTTTGGCCTGGCCAAGCAGATCGGCGTTGACCGCAAACAGTCCCAGGCCTACATCGACCGCTACTTCGCCCGTTATCCCGGCGTGCTGGAGTACATGGAGCGCACGCGCGCCCAGGCCGCCGAGCAAGGTTTTGTCGAAACCATCTTTGGTCGTCGCCTGTACCTGCCGGAAATAAACGCGAAAAACCAGGCCCTGCGCAAAGCTGCCGAGCGCACGGCAATCAACGCCCCGATGCAAGGCACCGCGGCGGACATCATCAAGAAAGCCATGGTAACGGTGGATAACTGGCTGACATCGTCAGGCCTGGACGCCAAAGTCATCCTGCAGGTACACGATGAATTGGTGCTTGAGGTGCGTGAGGACCTGATCGACCAGGTCAGTGAGGACATTCGCGTGCACATGAGCAGCGCCGCACAGCTGGATGTGCCGCTCCTGGTCGAGGTGGGCGTAGGCAACAACTGGGATGAGGCGCACTGAACCGCCCCAAAAAGCTCGTGCTGCGGCCTTATGCCGCAACACAAAATAACGAAGGGCTATAGTGCGGAAATTGACGTCGATTATTTCCAAAGGTTTTTGAAAATAGTCTGAACTAAATCCGTGAACCGCCACTCAGAGATACTGAATGGCTGGTGAAGCCCTTCGATGCTCCTATGTTGTGTTAAGTGTTGGCAGATATCTGGACCCCGCCCTAGCGGTCCGGAAACTTGAACCCCGGAACTTCTCCCTCCCCATACGAAGTCCGGGGTTTTTTTTGTCTGCTGATTTGTCTGGAGAGCTTTACTCGGCAGCCTCAGCGCCTTTGTCCGCCAACTCCATCCAGCCTGCCAATACAGTGTAGGCGTCTTCCAGACCCATGCGTTTGGGTGCCGAAAACAGCTGGATAGTGATCGTGTCGCCCCAGCCCTTGCGGATTTCCGACTGAACCTTGAGCAGCGTGTTCTTCGCCGCGCCGTAGGTCAGCTTGTCTGCCTTGGTCAGCAAAATATGCATCGGCATGCCACTGGCGACGGCCCAATCGAGCATCAGCAGGTCGAAATCGGTCATTGGATGACGGATGTCCATCATCAGAATCAAACCTTTCAAACTCTCGCGACCGCCCAGATAGGCTTCCAGGTGACGCTGCCAGTGCATCTTCAACGGGATCGGCACTTTCGCGTAACCGTAGCCCGGCAGGTCGACCAGACGGCGTTCATCGTCTAGCTTGAAGAAGTTCAACAGCTGCGTGCGACCCGGAGTTTTCGAGGTCCGCGCCAGGCTGGCGTGTGTCAGGGTATTCAACGCGCTGGACTTGCCGGCGTTGGAACGCCCGGCGAAGGCCACTTCAAAGCCTTCGTCGTCGGGGCATTGGTCGACTTTGGCGGCGCTGAGCATGAAGGTGGACTGTTGGCACAGGCCGAGGATGGGATTCTTGAGTTGCATGGGATTTCCGATGTGGGCGGCGCCGGGAATGGACGCGGCAAGCAGTGTCGTTTCCGTTTCAGTGACGCCAGTATATAATGCCGCAGATTTTGTGTGCGCTTTGTCCCAGCGTAGGATGAAGTTCACGAGAGCGATTGACCTTGATTGCGCACTAGAACGCAGCACGCTCTCAACCCTGAAAAGGTCGTTTTATGACGAAATGGCTGCTAGCTGCCGGTGTCTTGATGCCGCTTTACAGCGCTCAGGCTACACAGGATCCGGAAGCTGTGTACAACCGTGTTTGTGGTGCCTGTCATTCCGGCCAACTACCCATGGCGCCCCGCAAGGGCGATCAGGAAGCCTGGACGCCGAGGTTGGCGAAAGGTATGGAGACGCTGGTGCAACACGTGACCCAGGGTTTCAAGGCGATGCCGCCGCGTGGTTTGTGCATGGACTGCAGTGCCGAGGATTACCGAGCCATCATCCACTGGATGAACGAGTAAACCCGGTCCATAACTCTTTAACCCTTAGCCGTAGTTGGATTAGCTGATGAACAAATTGATCGTGAGTCTGCTGTTGACCGTGGGGATCTCCGGCATTGCCCATGCTGCAGGTGATGCGACTGCTGGTCAGGCGAAAGCCGCAGTATGTGGCGCCTGTCATGGCCCGGATGGCAATAGCATGGCGCCTAACTTTCCGAAACTGGCAGGTCAGGGCGAGCGTTATCTGAACAAGCAGCTGCACGACATCAAGTCCGGCAAACGCACGGTACTGGAAATGACCGGCCTGCTGACCAACCTGAGTGATCAGGACCTGGCTGATATCTCCGCCTACTTCGCCAGCCAGAAAGGCAGCGTTGGCGCCGCCGACCCGAAAGTCGTGACTCGCGGTGAAGCACTGTTCCGTGGTGGCGACCTGGCCAAGGGTCTGCCGGCCTGCACCGGCTGCCACTCTCCGGATGGCAAGGGCAACGCAGCTGCCGGCTTCCCGCATCTGGGCGGTCAGCATGCTCAGTATGTTGCCAAGCAATTGACGGACTTCCGCAAAGAAGAAGGCGGTCGGGCCAACGACGGCGATACCAAACCCATGCAGAGCATCGCTAAAAAGCTGAGCGACGAAGATATCGCCGCAGTCTCCAGCTATATTCAAGGCTTGCACTAAGGTCTGCGATCGAGCGTTGCGAGGGGTGTAGATCTCTTGCAACGTTAACACTCGATTAATCCGTCGATGCAAACATAAAAAGGGTAGCTTTGGCTGCCCTTTTTTGTGGCCTCTGCCGTTACACTACAAACTCAAGCCCGCCAGGATCTGTCTGAAAACAGGTCGCGCGAGGCGACCCAATTGTCCAGGAGTAAAGCATGCGTAATCTGATCATCAGCGCCGCACTCATCGCTGCCAGCCTGTTCGGCATGACTGCCCAAGCCGCCGAAAAACCTGCAGCGCCCTATGTCGAGCTGAGCAATCCGGTCCCGGTGGCCGTGCCTGGCAAGATCGAAGTCGTGGAACTGTTCTGGTACGGCTGTCCGCATTGCTATGCCTTCGAACCCGTTGTTAACCCGTGGGTTGAAAAACTGCCTTCCGACGTGAACTTCGTGCGCATTCCGGCCATGTTTGGCGGCCCTTGGGACGCACACGGCCAGATGTTCCTGACCCTTGAAGCCATGGGTGTCGAGAGCAAGGTTCACGCGGCAGTTTTCGAAGCGATTCAGAAAGAACACAAGAAACTGACCGACAAAGAAGACATGGCCGACTTCCTGGCGACCCAAGGTGTAGACAAGGACAAGTTCCTGGCCACCTTCGACTCCTTCGCCATCAAGGGCCAGATCAACAAAGCCAAAGAACTTGCCAAGAAATATGAAATCACCGGCGTGCCTACCATGATCGTCAATGGCAAGTATCGCTTTGACATCGGCTCTGCCGGCGGTGCCGAACAAGCGCTGAAACTGGCCGACCAACTGGTCGCCAAAGAGCGAGCGGCAACCAAGGCCGTCGCCAACTAAGCGCGGCACCTGCCATGCGCCGCTGGGGAACTGAACGCATCGTTGGCCTGCATCATCCGCGGGTCAACGAGCATCACCTGGAATCGACGGGGTTGCCCGTGGACAGCCGTCTGCGTTTGCTCAGTTTCAATATCCAGGTCGGCATCAGTACCGAGCGCTATCGGCACTATCTGACCCGCGGCTGGCAGCATCTGTTGCCGCACACCGGGCGTGCCGACAACCTGCAAAAAATCGGTAATCTGCTGGGCGACTTCGATCTGGTCGCCTTGCAGGAAGCCGATGGCGGCAGCCTGCGATCAGGCTACGTCAATCAGGTCGAACACCTGGCGCAACTCGGCGCCTTCCCCTACTGGTATCAACAACTCAATCGCAATCTCGGTCATCTCGGCCAGCACAGCAATGGCGTGCTCAGCCGACTGCGCCCGTGGGCGATTGAAGATCATCCGCTGCCGGGGCCAAAGGGTCGCGGGGCGATTCTGGTGCGCTTCGGCGAAGGTCCGGAGGCGCTCGTGGTGGTGATGATGCATCTGGCGCTGGGCGCTCGCGCCCGCAGCCTGCAACTGGCCTACATCCGCGAGTTGATCGGCGGTTATAAACACCAGGTGCTGATGGGCGACATGAACACCCATGCCAGTGACTTGCTGCAAAACTCCCCGTTGCGTGATTTGGGCCTGCTCGCGCCGCAACTGGAAGCGACCTTTCCCAGCTGGCGCCCACAGCGTTGCCTGGACCATATTCTGCTCAGCCCCACCCTGACCCTTGAAAAGGTCGAAGTGCTGGCACACCCCATTTCCGATCACCTGCCGGTCGCGGTAGAGATTCGTCTGCCGGGTTCGCTCACGGCCGATGCATTGCCCGCGTTGAGTCCTGCCTGAATGAGCGACGAAGCACAGCGCTGGAAAGAGAAATACCTCAAAAGCATCGAACAACAAGAAAAACTGGAACGTCGATGGGACGCCCGGCTCGATCTGCTGCGTCGCGGGCTGGTGCGCAGCACCCTGGCCGCAGAAGGTACCGATCGCGCTGTTGACCAATGCATGAAGGAAATGCGCGAAGTCGTCCGCACCGATGACATGGACGCCGGCCTGGCTGCCTTGCTGCCGCGCCTGGAAAAAGCCGTGCTTGACTCCGAGCAACGCCGGGAAACCCGGGTCAATCAAGTCAGTGCCGCCCTGACGTCGCTGGTCTCTCAGCTGCAAGCGTTGCCACTGCCCCGGGAAGTGAGCCGGCCACTGAAAAAATTCGCCAAACAGCTCGACGGACGCGTAAGCCAGGCTCGCGAAATTCCGTTGCTGCTTAGCGAGCTGAGCGGCTTGCAAGGCAAAGCCTTGAACCTGCTGGAGAACCCTGCCGAACCTGATCGTCCGGGTTTTCTGCAGCGGTTGTTCAGTAGGGAAACGGAGGAGACCGCTTCACAGATCCTCGCCCCCGAATCGCAAATACCTGCCGCGCAACCTGTCGACCCGGTTGCAGCAGCGCCGGCCGTGCCCCTAAAAGCGACGGTTAATTTCGCGCCAGCCGCCGAGAAACCGCAAGCGGTGCTGCCAACTATAGAAGTCGCTCTGCCCGCCGCTGCACCGCTGCAAATTCAGGCGCCAACAGCAATCGCACCTGCGTCTGAAGTCATGGCGTTTGTCCCGCCCGTCCTTGAGCCAGAAGCTACGAGCAGCCAAGCCCCGGAGGTACAACCTCGGCCGAATATCGAACAACCAAAAGAGCCGGTTCCATCGATCGCCCTACCGGCCACTCAGGCTCCGTCGGCAGTCAATCCAGATGAACTGACACCGGAGGCCATCGATCCAGAGCCCTCCGAGCACGACATTCTGTATGCCCTGCCGGACTCGCCAGAACCGTCCTACAGCTCTGTCGCCAAGCACATCGAAGACACCCTGCTGGGCCTTCTCGATGACCTGGCATTGCCCGAACGCTATCGTCCGCAAGCCGAGGCGATGCGCGATCGTCTTCAAAACGGCTTGAACTGGTACGAACTGCTGCCAATCCTCGATGACTTGGCAACGTTGATGCTGGCAATTACCGACAGCGGCCAGCACGAATTCGAGGCGTACCTGCAACAACTCAACGAACGCCTCGAGTCATTTCAGAGCAACCTGCAAGCGGCGAGCGACGGCCACGCCGACAACCGCTCGGCCGCGCGGGAAATGGACACGCAGATTCGCGAGCAAGTCGATGGCTTGCAAAGCAGCATGCAAGAAGCGGCGGACCTTGATGATCTCAAGCATGTGCTGGAAAACCACCTCGAAGGCTTGCTCGGCACCATGGACCTGCACCAGAAACAGCGCGACGAGCGTGAGCAGGAAGTAGCCGCCCGCTTGCAAAGTCTGGCCGAAAGGGTTGCCCATATGGAGGAGGAAGCCCTGAGCTACCGCGAGCATCTCGAAGAGCAGCGTCAGAAGGCGCTGATCGATCCATTGACCGGCCTGCCGAATCGAGCTGCCTGGGGCGAACGCCTGGAGCATGAAATCGGCCAATGGCAACAACATGGCAATACCTTGTTGCTGGCAATGCTCGACCTCGACCATTTCAAACGCATCAATGACAACTATGGCCATCTGGCAGGCGACAAGGTGCTGAAAATCATCGCCAGCGTGCTAAGCAAGCGTCTGCGCGGGACTGATTTCATTGCCCGGTTCGGCGGTGAGGAGTTTGTACTGTTGATGCCTGCCACATTACCTATGGTCGGCGCGAAACTGCTGGAAACCTTGCGCGCATCGATCGAAGCCTGCCCGTTTCACTTCAAGGGCAAGCGAGTCACCATTACCATTTCCATGGGACTGACCGCCTTCAGACCCGGCGAACATAGCGATCTTGTGCTTGAAAGAGCTGATCAGGCGTTATACCGGGCGAAAAATACCGGACGAAATCGAATTGAACTGGGCTGACGGCCAATTGTTCCATTTTGTTTAAAGGAGCGTTTTTTGCCATTAGCGCCGCAAGGCAATACGTTACACTGTTGCATTATTGTCTTTGCGTGTACTGTCTTCTGCCATGAAATGTCTTATTTTTATTGCGTCGCTGCTTCTATTAGCCGGTTGTGCCAGCGGCCCACGAATCGATACCAGCCACCCTTCAGCCAATCACGACAGCCGTATTCAGTTCGTGGTGATGCATTACACGTCCGCATCCCTGGAGAACTCGTTGCAATTGTTGACCCATGGCGAGGTCAGCAGCCACTACCTGATTAGCGACGACAAGCGCGCCACTATTTATAAGCTAATGGATGAAAATGTCCGGGCCTGGCACGCTGGCGAAAGCGAATGGCAAGGCCGGACCTGGCTGAACTCCAGTTCCATTGGCATCGAAATCGTTAATCAGGGCTTTGAGGACACCCCGACCGGGCGTCTCTGGTACCCCTATAGCGAAGCCCAGATTGAGTCGATGATCTTCCTGCTCAAGGACATCAGCAAGCGCCAAGGCATCAGCCCCCGCCATATCATTGGCCATAGCGACATCGCACCGATGCGCAAGCTCGACCCCGGCCCGCTGTTCCCTTGGAAGCGCCTGGCTGCCGAAGGCTTGGGGATCTGGCCGAACGAACAGGCCGTGGCGCGGCAGCAAGCGCAGTTCGCCGTGCAATTACCAAGTATCAGTTGGTTTCAGGCACAGCTTGCCCGCGTGGGATACGCCACGCCGCAAACCGGCGAACTGGATGCAGCGACACGCAATGTGCTGGCGGCCTTTCAGCTGCATTTTCGCCCTACCCGTTTCGACGGCACACCGGACGCACAAACCGCGGCGATTCTTCAGGTGTTGAATCAGACAAAATAATGACGCCCGCCCGACGGTCAGCGCTTTTTCCAAATCAGCAGCTATAACTCATTGGTAATTCTTCGGATATTCCATGATGCCTGCTGCTCGGGAGAGACTGCATAGCTGGTTCTATCGCCCTTGGTTTTTGGCGATGCTGGCTACTGCCTTGAGCGCAACGCTTCTGACGGTCGGCAGTTTGTTCGTGGCGATGAATCAAGTCGAGCACAACGAAAGCCAGGAAATGAATGCCCAGGGAGAACGCTTCCTGGTCCGCCTGGAGCAGCTGTTCGGGCAGTTGCGCGAAAGCCTCGATGACCTGCAAGCCCAACCGCTGCGAGGTTGCGATGACGAAATGATCGCCACCCTGCAGCAGGTCAGCTTCAATTACCGCTTCGTTTATGAAGCCGCTTATATGGACACTTCGCGAACCTGCTCCAACCGCCCCCGCCAGGAAGGGGTGTCGCTGATCCGACCGCCGGACATCAAGGGCCCCACCTACAGCTATTGGCTGAACACCACCACCGAACCCGATGAGAACCGCGCCGCACTGATGCTTGGGCGTGGCAATTTCCGGGTTGCGACGTCGCGCGGGCATTTGACCGACATGGTCGATCTGTCTCCGGGGAGTAGTCTGTTGGTGGTGCTCGACCACGGCAGCCGGGCGGTTCCGGTACTCGGTGTCGCGCAGGCCTGGCCCCCGGCGAAACCCTGGCCCCCGAAAAGCCGCGATGCGCTGCAAGTTACTCATACCCACCTGATTTACCAAATGCCCACTAACACACCCGACTACCAACTGGTACTGATCACCCCTCGCACCGGAATGCATGTACCAGCGGTATGGTGGTGGCTACTGCCGGCCAGCCTGGCGCTGAGTGCTTGTGTCGGCATTCTGGTGTTTCTACTAGTGCGCCAGCGGCAATCGCTGGATGCCGAACTGCAAGGCGCCATTCGGCGAGGCGAGTTGCAAGTGTTGTATCAACCGATCTTCGACCTCGACAGCCGCAACTGCGTCGGCGCCGAAGCCCTGCTGCGCTGGCGAAGGCCGGACGGTACGCTGACCAGTCCCGACCTGTTCATTCCGATGGCGGAGAATACTGGCCAGATCCGCCAGATGACTGACTTCGTATTGCAGCGCCTGCTGGAACAGCTCGGGCAACTGTTGCGGTCCAATCCGCAACTGTACATTTCGGTTAACCTGGCGGCCTGCGATGTCATGGTGCCGCGTATTGGTCAGGTGATGGCGCGCCTGTTGAGCGTGCACCGGGTGGCGGCCAGGCAGATTGCCTTTGAAGTGACCGAGCGCGGTTTGGTGGATGTGGTGGTGGCCAGAGAAAACCTGCAAGCCCTGCGGGATGTCGGGCATCAGGTGCTGATCGACGACTTTGGCACCGGCTATTGCAGCCTCGCCTACCTGCAAACCCTACCGGTGGACTGCTTGAAAATCGACAAGGCGTTTATCGACGCGCTGGGCCATGATGCCGCCAGCAGCGGCGTAGCACCGCACATCATTCGCATGGCTCAGGCCCTGCAACTCAAGGTCATTGCAGAAGGCATCGAACATGAAGCCCAAGTGGTGTTTCTGAGCAGCGAAGGGGTGAAGTTCGGTCAAGGCTGGCTGTTCTCCCACGCACTGAGCGCCGTGCAGTTCATCGAACTGATCACCCGTGGCCGCCGACTGACCACCCGACGTCTGGATGACGAAGCCTGAGATGGATCAGGCTTATACCACCAGCGCCATGTAGAACTGCGTACCCTGTCCAGGCCGAGAGTAGACACCCATTCGCCCGCCATGCAGCTGCACGATTTCCTTGCACAGCGCCAGACCGAGCCCGGCTCCGCCCTTTTTGCGGCCGACCTGGACAAAGGGTTCGAAGATCCGTCCCTGCTGGCCGTAGGCAATGCCTTCGCCGTTGTCCTCGACACTGATAATCATCCGCTCCCCATGCCGCCTGGCCTGCAAACGTATCAGCCCGTCACGGGAGGTATGGCGCAAGGCGTTGTCGATGAGGTTGTCGAGCACCCGTTCCAGTTGCGCCTGATCGGCTTGTAGCCGCGGTAATGGTCCCTGCACTTCCACCAGCAGCTCAATGCCCTTCTCCTGCGCCGGGCCGGCAAAGCGTATCTGGGCCTGATCCAGCAAGTCTTTGATGGAGCACGGTGCCAGGGTGAGTTTTTGCAGGCCGTTTTGATAGCGAGAGAAATTCAGCAGGTCGTTGATCAACTGCATCAGGCGCTGCATTTCTTCGTTGACGGTGTCCAGCAGGTCGGCTTCGCGAGAGTCTGCGGCAAAATGCGTACGCTCGCGGAACAGACCGAATGCCATGTGCATCCCGGTAACCGGAGTGCGCAACTCATGGGAGGCGCGCAAGACAAACTCGCTGCGTACCCTTTCGAAAGCACGCTGTTCGGTGACGTCGTGCAACACCATCACGGCGCCGAGAATATGACCTTCGGTATGGCTGACCGGGGTCAGGCTATACGTCAGCAATCGCGACTCGCCATCGACCTCGATACTCAGGTCGTCCGGCGCCCGCTCCAGAGTGCCGCCGCGCAACACCAATTGCAGTTGTGCATCCAGTTCGGGACGCTCAAGCGCTGTGCCCAGCCCTTGGCCGAGACGCTCGGTGTCCCAGCCTAACTGGCGCTGGGCCACCGGGTTGAGGTGCTCGAGATGACCTTGACGATCGATAATCAGCAACCCGTCGTCGATGCTGTCGAGCACCGCTTGCAAACGTTGCTGGCCGGCGAGCAGCTCGTCGATATTGGTCGCCTGGTGCTCACGCAAGGCCTCGGCCATGATTCCGAACCGCCGGGTCAACAGGTTCATTTCCACCGCGGAAGAAATCGGCAGGGTCACTTCGAAATTGCCCTGGCCGATATTGTCAGCTGCCTGCACCAGAGCCTCGATCGGAGCCCCGAACCGCCGGGCGATCGCATGGGCGGTAATGAACCCGATAAACAACACCGCCACCCCGACCAATCCAAGCAGGCCGGCAATTAACAGTGCCCGCTCCCGGGCCTTGCGTTCGATCTCAGTGATGTTTTCCAGCGCGCGCTTCTGTTCAGAGATCAAACCGTTACGCAAGGCGTTGAATTTTTCCGTGAGCCCCCCGTCATCATTGACTACCTGTACCGGAGCGCGGGAAAGATCAAAGGCCTGCAGTAAGCTCTGATAATCAGCCTTCGCTTTTTTGAAACCATACTGGGCACCCTCGCTGGACGGCTCGCGAGCAATGCCTTCATCAAGCAACTCAAGGGAATGCTGCCTGGATGCCTCGAACGCCGCAGGGTCAGGGTTTTCGCCAAGCACGATCATCAGTTGATCACCCAGGGTCTGACGCAGCTTCAATCCCAGGTCCAGCGTGACGAAGTTGTCACGGATCAGGGCTTCCTGAGTCCCTGCCATCTGCATCACGCTGACCAGCCCGAGCAACAGCCCAAGCAGCGCCACGGTCATCAGCGCGGAAATACTCAGAAACAGCCGGGTGCGCAACGTCATCGCCAGTTTCATCTATTACGACTCACAGATTGTACTGCTTGCGTTTGCGGTACAGGGTCGAAGCATCGATACCCAGGGTCTTGGCCGCCTGATCCAGCGTATCGGCCGTGGCCAGGACCGCGCCAATGTGAGCTTTTTCCAATTCATCCAGGCTCAGCGCAGCACCGATGCGCGGCGTATGGTTGGTCGGGGTCTCGGCCATGCCCAAGTGGCTGAGCTCTACCCGATCCTGCGGACAAATAATGCTCGCGCGCTCCACCACGTTACGCAGCTCGCGAATGTTGCCCGGCCAGCGGTAGCCGAGCAGCGCTTCGCGGGCCTCGTCGCTGAAACACCGGGCCGGGCGCGAGTATTCCTTGACGAAGCGTGCCAGGAAACGGTCAGCCAGGTTCAGAATGTCTTCCCTGCGTTCGCGAAGTGGCGGCAGGTGCAAGGTGATGACGTTCAGGCGATAGAGCAAGTCTTCCCGAAAACGGCCATCGCGAACCATGTCTTCAAGGTTGAGGTTAGTCGCTGCGAGGATTCGCACATCGGCACGGCGGGTCACCGGGTCGCCCACGCGTTCGTATTCCTTGTCCTGAATGAAACGCAGCAATTTTGGCTGCAAGGTCAATGGAAAATCGCCGATCTCGTCGAGAAATAACGTTCCGCCGTCGGCCTGGTTGACACGACCCAAGGTACTTTCACTGGCACCGGTGAACGCGCCGCGGCTGTGTCCGAAGAGCTCGCTGTCCATCAACTCTGCTGTCAGGGACGGGCAGTTGACGGTGACGCAGGACTTCTTCTGGCGTTTGCTCCAGCCGTGAATGGCCCGTGACAGCTCACCTTTACCCGTGCCGGATTCGCCGAGAAGCAGAATATTGGCGTCAGTACTGGCGACCTGGCGCGCGGTTTCGAGCACCACTTTCATGGCTGGACTGTGGGAATCCAGGCCCTCCTTGGGTTTCCGCACTTCACCTTCGAGGGCTTCCAGGCGCGCCGAGAGTTGCCGTACTTCCAGCTGTTTGGCAGTGGCCAGACGCAACTGGTCGGGGCTGCAAGGTTTGACCAGGTAGTCGGCGGCGCCAGCGTGAATCGCATCCACGGCAGTGTCGACGGCCGAGTGAGCAGTGACGATCACCACCCGCATCCAGGGCGCCTGGATGCGCATCTGGGCCAGCACATCCAGGCCGTTATCTTCGCCCAGGCGCAAATCGAGGAAGCACAGATCGAAAACCTGGCGCTGCAACAAGGCTTCGGCCTGAGCAGCGCTGGTCGCGGTGGCCACACTGTAGCCTTCGTCTTCGAGGCAATAGCGAAAGGTTCGAAGGATGGCGGACTCATCATCCACCAGCAGAATGCGGCCTTGATGCTCAGTGGCTGATTCCATGTTCCTGCGCTCCTTTAATTGATGATTTAGTTAGCCCGGAAAAATCGGGCAAGTTGCATGATTGAGTGTGGTCGATTCCAGACAAAACAGCGGAGCTATCTACTCAACGACAATATAATTCACTGATTTATCTGATTTTTTATTAATAGACCCTTCCTCGGCGATTGCCTGCGTCCCTTTCTGACATCTGTGCCCTTGCGTCAATTCCAAAAATATTGAAAGTTTCGGCGAGCTCATCGTGCATTACGCACGACCTCAGAAGAGGCATCGTGCAGGATGCCTCCGAAACAATTTTCACAAATCATATAACTTATTGATTTTAATCATATTAAACCTAACAAAAAGGTGGCATGCAGGCTGCAGGAGTCTGGGTAATCAGGGCATTTAATGAACCAGCGCCCGCCAAAAGAATACGACCCCGCGTGGGGAGGAACTTCAGGATGAATCGCCAAGGTGCCGCCCAATTGCGTATCTCGCCATTGCATGTCCAGCAGGGCCTGTTTGCCTTGCTGGCGCTGTTGATCACCTTGATTGGAGGCCAGCAATTCTTGCGCTGGGAACAGAGCCAGCAGCCGGAGACACCGCACCTGTCGATTCCACATCCCCCCCAAACCCACTTCAGCGCTGGCAGCAACCTGACTGACAACGACTCAATGCGAATGATGGATGTCGACCAGGCCCAGCCTGTTGATGTTGATGAGACGCCTCAAGAACGTTGGGTGTTTTAAGCAAACGAACTTGGCGTGCTCGCCACGCCCGGAAAAGCACCACAAGCAACACCTTTAAACAGATGTGTAAGGAGAATCACCATGTTGAGCTGGGCAATCACATTCTTGATCATTGCCATCATCGCCGCAGTACTGGGCTTCGGTGGTATCGCGGGCACCGCCACGGGTATCGCCAAGATTCTCTTTGTCGTGTTCCTGGTGATGTTCATTGCTTCCTTCTTCTTTGGCCGCCGCGGTCGAGGCTGAAATAACTGAAGAAAGAGTTCGAAACATGAAAGAGGCCACAGCGCTTCTTTCCACGCGCTACCCGAGGACGGTAGACACATGACCAAGGGGTCGGGACGCTCTGACTGTTTCAGGGTCGGAGTGACCTACAGGTACAGGGGAGTACCTGCGTAAGGGCCGGGTCAGGCAAAGCTGCGACGCAAGTTCGCCGGGGCCCGACGTGGCTCGACGAACTTGCGGAGGGCTTCAACGTGCAAAACGTTGATCTAGAGCACTCAGCTCATCTGCTATTGCTGCATATTCCCCCGCAAAACCGTTTCGCGGTGTTTCTTCGTGACCGTATATCGAGAAAGCCCCGACGTTATCGATAGGATAATTCGCAGCCAAACGTAGGCCTTTTCCCAAATTTTCCATCTATTTAAAAAACATCGACCTGCGCTGAAATGGCCGGTTCACGGCACTTATGCCCGCCTGAATGTCGTATCCAAACCGGCTGGGACGCGGGTTTCAGTTGGAAAATCTCATGCCGATTCGGCATAGGGTAGGCGTTTACGGCATTAGACGGCGCTTCCCGGCATCGGAATAGTTGCGCCTTTTTCGCTGCCTGAGAGCTGTAAATGCTCGCTCGCGGGGACCTTATACGGGGGCCGGTGCAAAACTTCGCCATTGGGCGTTTCAGTTCATGCATCGGCCTGAGTCAAACGCAAGTAAGGGTAAAGATATGAAGAAGGCAAAGCTTAGCCTCGCCTGGCAGATCCTCATCGGTCTGGTTCTGGGGATAGCAATTGGTGCACTGCTCAACCATTTCAGTGCCGAAAAAGCCTGGTGGATCAGCAACGTCCTGCAACCGGCAGGCGATATCTTTATCCGTCTGATCAAGATGATCGTGATCCCGATCGTAATCTCCTCGCTCGTCGTCGGCATTGCTGGGGTGGGCGACGCGAAGAAACTCGGTCGCATCGGTCTGAAGACCATCATTTACTTCGAAATCGTCACCACCATCGCCATTCTGGTCGGTCTGGTGTTGGCCAACGTGGTCCATCCGGGCACCGGCATCGACATGAGCACCCTGGGTACGGTGGATATTTCCAAGTACCAGGCCACTGCCGCCGAGGTTCAGCATGAACATGCGTTCATCCAGACCATCCTCAATCTGATCCCGTCGAACATCTTTGCGGCCATGGCGCGTGGCGAGATGTTGCCGATCATCTTCTTCTCCGTGTTGTTCGGTCTCGGTCTGTCGAGCCTGCAATCGGATCTGCGCGAGCCTCTGGTGAAGATGTTCCAGGGCGTATCGGAAAGCATGTTCAAGGTCACCCACATGATCATGAACTACGCCCCGATCGGCGTGTTCGCATTGATCGCGGTGACCGTGGCCAACTTCGGCTTCGCCTCTCTGCTGCCGCTGGCCAAACTGGTCATCCTGGTTTACTTCGCCATTGCCTTCTTCGCCTTCGTGGTGCTGGGCCTGATCGCTCGCCTGTTCGGCTTCTCGGTGATCAAGCTGATGCGCATCTTCAAGGATGAGCTGGTCCTGGCCTACTCCACCGCCAGTTCCGAAACCGTGCTACCGCGCGTGATCGAGAAGATGGAAGCCTACGGCGCGCCGAAAGCCATTTGCAGTTTTGTGGTGCCGACCGGTTACTCGTTCAACCTCGACGGCTCGACCCTGTACCAGAGCATCGCGGCGATCTTCATTGCCCAGCTCTATGGCATCGACTTGTCCATCAGCCAGCAAGTGCTGCTGGTGCTGACGCTGATGGTCACCTCCAAAGGCATCGCCGGCGTACCGGGTGTGTCCTTCGTGGTCCTGCTGGCCACTCTGGGCAGCGTCGGTATTCCACTGGAAGGCCTGGCGTTCATCGCCGGTGTCGACCGCATCATGGACATGGCCCGTACCGCGCTGAACGTGATCGGCAACGCCTTGGCCGTGCTGGTCATCGCACGCTGGGAAGGTATGTACGACGACGCCAAGGGCGAGCGCTACTGGAACTCCCTGCCGCACTGGCGCAGCAAGGAAAAGCTGCCGGTTGGCGAGATTTCCAGCAACTGACGCAAAACCCTGTGGGAGCGGGCTTGCTCGCGAAAGCGGTGGATCAGTCAACAGAGGTGTTGAATGTTCCGGCCTCTTCGCAAGCAAGTCGAATCGTCGCACCGCCGCTCCCACATTGGTCTTTTGCTAGCAGTACTAAACAAACCCCGGAGAAATCCGGGGTTTGTCGTTTCTGCCTACCCCGCTATCATTCGCCGCATCTTCCGGGGGATTTGACTGATGCTTAATGGGCTGTGGCTAAGCTTCTTCATCGTGGCGGCCGTGTCGGCGCTCGCGCAGTGGCTGATCGGCGGTAACGCCGGGATCTTTGCGGCGATGGTGGAGAGCATTTTCGCCATGGCCAAATTGTCGGTCGAGGTCATGATCCTGCTGTTCGGCACCCTCACCCTCTGGCTGGGCTTTCTGCGGATTGCCGAAAAGGCCGGGATCGTCGAATGGCTGGCCAAGGCGCTGGGCCCGCTGTTCCTGCGCCTGATGCCGGAGGTGCCGCCAGGGCACCCGGCCATCGGCCTGATCACCCTCAACTTCGCCGCCAATGGCCTGGGCCTGGACAACGCCGCCACGCCGATCGGCCTCAAAGCCATGAAGGCGCTGCAAGAGCTCAACCCCAGCGACACCATCGCCAGCAACGCGCAGATCCTCTTCCTGGTGCTCAACGCATCATCCCTGACCCTGCTGCCGGTGACGATCTTCATGTACCGCGCCCAGCAAGGCGCACCCGATCCGACCCTAGTGTTTCTGCCGATCCTGCTGGCGACCAGCTGCTCGACCCTGGTCGGCCTGTTGTCGGTGGCGTTCATGCAGCGTCTGCGCCTGTGGGACCCGGTGGTGCTCGCCTATCTCATTCCCGGTGCCCTGGCCCTCGGTGCGTTCATGGCGCTGCTGGCGACGCTCTCGGCGACCGCTCTGGCGGGCCTGTCATCGATCCTCGGCAACCTGACGCTGTTCGGGCTGATCATGCTGTTTCTAGTGATCGGCGCATTACGCAAAGTGAAGGTCTACGAGGCGTTCATCGAAGGCGCCAAAGAAGGCTTCGACGTGGCCAAGAACCTGCTGCCATATCTGGTGGCGATGCTCTGTGCCGTTGGCGTGCTGCGAGCATCCGGGGCGCTGGATTTCGGTCTGGACGGGATTCGTCATCTGGTGGAGTGGGCCGGTTGGGACACACGCTTCGTCGACGCGCTGCCAACGGCCATGGTCAAACCCTTCTCCGGCAGCGCCGCACGGGCAATGCTGATCGAAACCATGAAGACCTCCGGAGTCGACAGCTTCCCGGCGCTGGTGGCGGCGACGATTCAGGGCAGTACCGAAACAACTTTCTATGTATTGGCAGTGTACTTCGGCGCGGTGGGCATTCAGCGCGCGCGGCATGCGGTGGGGTGTGCATTGCTGGCGGAGTTGGCGGGTGTGCTTGGCGCGATCGGCGTCTGTTACTGGTTCTTTGGTTAACCAAAAAACCTGTGGGAGCGGGCTTGCTCGCGAAGAGGCCGGTACATTCAACATCTCTGTTGACTGACACACCGCTATCGCGGGCAAGCCCGCTCCCACAGGGGTTCAGCGGTGGCTTCAGGGCCTCAGCGGCGGCGCAACCTTCTGACCTTGCTCCACCGTCCAAGCCACCACCTGTGCCGTCAACAGGTCGCTCGCCTGGCCAAAACCGGCGATAACCGCGGGCACCTTCACATCGCTCAACGGCTGATGCACTTCAAAGCGCCGGCTGGCGAGGATTCGCTGGTCATACCCACGCACCAGCAACGCATCCAGGCGCACGACCACGCTCGCCGCCGTGCCCTGGTACTCGGTCTGGAACGCTTGCAGGTTACCGCCCAGTTCCAGGTCCGCCTGGAAGTTGCTGTCATCAGTGCTGAGCAACGGCACGCGACCGTCACGCTGGAAACCATCAAGCAGACGATTGCGCAACAGCACCGGTGCCGGATCGCTCCAGCGTGAAGCCTTGTAGCTGCTGATCAGGTCACCTTGAGGTATCACCGCGATTTTCGGGTTGTTCAAGGCTTCGCTGGTCTGAGGCTTGGCCAGCCGCAACGACCAGCGCTGCGGCGTGCCGTGATGGGCCGGTGCGTCGCTCTGTGCCGACGGCAGTCGATAGACATCGGACGGCTCGGTCTTGGGGAAAATCGAACAGGACGCGACCAACGCAAAACCGGCGAGGAGGGCGAGATGAGCCAGCTTCATGGCGTGAACTCCTTGTTCTTGTCATTGCCCAGCAGGTAACCGCTGGGGTTGGCCTCAAGCCGCTGGGAAATGGTCCGCAACGAACTCAAGGTATCGCGCAGCTCACGCACCGCCGGTGCCAGGCCATTGAGGCCCTGCATGCCGTTGTTGAGGGAATCCTGATTGGCGGAGAGCAACGTGTTGATGGTCGCGCTGCTCTGTTCCAGGGACTTCATGGCTTGCTCGGCACTGCCGAACATCTGCTTGCCCTGATCGTTGAGCAGGCCGTTGGCGTTACGCATCAACGCGGTGGTCTGTTCCAGGGTGGCGCTGGCCTGCTTGCCAACCGAAGCCAGTTGCTGCATCGCCTGACGAATGTCGCCACGTTGGTCGGCGATGGTGCCGGTGGTTTGCTCCAAGTGCTCCAGGGTCTTGCTGATGCTCGCGACGTTCTCCGAGGAAAACAACTGATTGGCGTTGTGCATCAACACGTTCACGCCCGCCATCAGATCGTTGCTGTCATTCATCAACCGGGCAATGGGCGAGGGCGACGCTACGATTGTCGGCAAATTGCCGTCCTTGCCCTTGAGCGTCGGACTTTGCGGCGTGCCACCGCTGAGCTGGATGATCGAGGTTCCGGTAATCCCGGTCAGCGCCAGTTTGGCCTGGGTGTCTTCTTTGATCGGAGTGTCTCCGCCCAAGCGAATCCGCGCCAACACCCGGCGCGGATCGTTCGGGTCCAGGCGCAGCATCACCACGTCGCCGACCTTGATCCCGCTGTACTGCACGGCGCTGCCCTTGGAAAGGCCGCTGACCGCCTCGTTGAAGACGATTTCGTAATCCTTGAATTCGGTATCGACGCTGGACTTAGCCAGCCACAGACCGAAGAGCAGGGCGCCTGCCACCACTATGACGGTGAACAGGCCGATCAATACGTGATGAGCTCGGGTTTCCATGTCAGACCTCGTTGAGCTGGTTAGCGGCCGTCAGCGCCGCGCGGCCGCGAGGGCCATGGAAGTATTCGTGAATCCACGCATCATCGGTTTCCGACACCTTGTCGATGGCGTCCGCCACCAGCACTTTCTTCTGCGCCAGCACTGCCACCCGGTCGGTGATGGTGTAGAGCGTGTCGAGGTCGTGGGTCACCAGAAACACACTCAGGCCCAAGGCATCGCGCAGGGTCAGGATCAGTTGATCGAAGCCTGCGGCGCCAATTGGGTCTAGACCGGCGGTGGGCTCGTCGAGAAACAGGATGTCCGGGTCCAGCGCCAGTGCCCGGGCCAGGGCCGCGCGTTTGATCATGCCGCCGGACAATGAAGCAGGGTATTTGTCGGCCGCCGACAACGGCAGCCCGGCCAACGCCAGTTTCACCGCCGCCAGGTGCTCGGCGTCGGCACGGCTCAGGCCGGCGTGTTCAATCAGGGGCAGGGCGACGTTCTCGGTCACGGTGAGCGAAGAGAACAAGGCACCTTTCTGGAACAACACACCAAACCGCCGTTCGACCAGCGAGCGCTCGTGTTCCGACAGGCTCGGCAAGTTCTTGCCGAAGACCTTCACCATCCCTTCGCTGGGCTGACGCAGGCCGACAATGCTGCGCAGCAGCACCGATTTGCCGCTGCCGGAACCGCCAACCACCGCCAGAATCTCGCCCTTGTACAAATCCAGATCGAGGTTCTCGTGCACGCTCTGGCGGCCGAAGCGATTGCACAGCCCGCGGACTTCAATCACCGCCTCTGAAGGCGCTCGGGGTAAACGACTCACCAGTCCATCTCCATGAAAAACAACGCAGCCACGGCGTCGAGCACGATCACCACGAAAATCGATTGCACCACACTGGACGTGGTGTGCGCGCCGACGGACTCCGCGCTGCCGCTGACCTTGAAGCCCTCGAGGCAACCGATGGCGGCAATCAGGAACGCAAAAATCGGCGCTTTGACGATCCCTACCAGAAAGTGCTGAACGCCGATGTCCGATTGCAGCAGTGACAGGAACATTGCCGGCGAGATACCCAGCGACAGCGCGCAGACTACGCCACCGCCGACAATCCCTGACACCATCGCCAGAAAGGTCAACATCGGCAGCGCCACCAGCAACGCCAGGACGCGGGGTACTACCAGCAACTCCATCGGGTCGAGGCCGAGGGTGCGGATCGCGTCGATTTCTTCGTTGGCCTTCATCGAACCGATCTGCGCGGTGAACGCACTGGCGGTGCGACCCGCCATCAGGATCGCCGTGAGCAACACGCCGAACTCCCGCAGAAAAGAGAACGCCACCAGGTCCACGGTGAAAATACTCGCGCCGAAACTGGCCAGCACCGTTGCCCCGAGAAACGCCACCACAGCCCCCACCAGAAAGGTCAGCAGGGCGACGATGGGCGCGGCGTCGAGACCGGTCTGCTCGATATGGGCGACCATCGGCGTGAGGCGCCAGCGCTTGGGACGAAACAGTCCGCGAGCGATGGTTTCCAGGATCAGGCCGACGAAACCCAACAGTTGCAGCGTGTCCCGCCAGACTGCGTCGACCGCGCGGCCGATGCGGGCCAGCAGTTGAATGCCGACGCTGATTTCCGGCTCTTTGATCGGCACGCAGAAATCGGTGAGTGAGCAGTACACCGTCTGCAACAAGGCGCGATCAGCGGAAGAAAGGGTGCAATCGGGGTGTTCGGCAGACTTGCCCAGACGCTCGGCCCCCAGCAGCTCCACCAGCAATGACGCACCCGCCGTATCGAGCGCGCCGAGGCCATTGAGATCGATGTGGGCGTTGCTGTCATATTGGCCACGGAGCTTTTCGCTCAGGTGGCTGAGATTGGCGTAATGGGCGAGCGTCCAGTCACCCGTGACCCGCAACAGGGCAGGGTTGTGCGAGGTGTCCAGTTGGGCACTGCCGGGCATTGTGCTGCTGGTCATAAGCTCCGTGCTTGTTCGGCTATTACGCAGATCTGACTAATAGCACGAACCGCGTTACTTTTCTTTGACGGGTGTGCTGTCCATGACCTTGAAGCGCAGCACGCCAATCAACTGACCGTCCTCAGTCAGCACCCGAACCTGCCATTTGCCCGCGGGGTTACCGGGGAAGTTCTGCTTGTGGGTCCAGGCGCGGTAGCCTTCCTTGCGCCCCCCGTTGATGTCCAGAGGGATTCGGTCGACTTCTTTACCGTTGAATATCCAGACGTGATAAATCCGCTCGGCCAGCCCCCGCGGAGCGTTGATGGCGGTGTACGCGTACAAACCACCTCCGCGAATCTGCGCGGCGCTGACTTCTTCCAGGCTCTTGCCGGGGGTTCGATCCTGCATTTGGGTGCTGATCGCTACATCGGTCATCCACAGGGTCGCCGGCGGAACCCAGGAACGCAGCACCCAACCGGCGGCGCCGATGCCGACGGTGATGCTGAGGATCGCCAACGCATTGCGCACGGTGCGAATCGGGAAGATCGAGGCCAGGCTCGGGAACGACAGCACCATGGCAATGCCCAGCGCCAGCTTGAAGCTCTGGGCAGTGGTCAGGTGCAGGATGACGGGCAGGGCGGTCAGCAGGGCCGCGAACAAGGTCAGGGTGTGCAGCGCCAGGAACGCCCAGCGGCGCGGTGCCAGCCATTTGTAGTAGAGCGGGTCGATGATCGAAATCAGCGCCGCCATGCTCAGTAATCCCGTGAAGAACAACTGGCCGCTGTTCCAGGTGGTGGTGATTAAAAAGAACGGCAGGACGAAGAACAGGCTTTCCTGATGGATCATCTGCGTTGCGTAACGCAGCAGTGGCTGGGGTATTTCGCGCTTGAAGACCCTGGCGAACAGCTTGGTGAGGCTGTTTTCCAGCATCAACCAGACCCAGCTGACCAGCATGATGGTGGTGATCCACGTCGCCAGACCTTGTTGGCGATCCACCAGCATGAAGCTGCCGACCCCGGAGATGAAACCGCCAAGCGCAATGACCCCGGGATAGCGCTTCATCAATTCGAGGATGCGCTGTACGTACAGGGTCAGATTCGGCATTCGGCGATTCACAATAGTCGTGGGAAAAATCCTCGACAGGGTACCGCCCGGGGGGCCCTGTGGCGAGGCTTGCGGTCACTTTGATCGAACCCAAAACCTTGTGGTGAAGGGGGCTTGCTCCCACTCGGCTGCGCAGCAGTCGCAATATCGGCGAATGCGGTGTGTCTGATAAACCGGGGTGCCGTTTTTCAGGGCCGCTTCGCAGCCCAACGGGAGCAAGCTCCCTCGCCACACAAAACCCATTGCAACAGGGGAATCATTGCTTTCTGCGGTGAACACGCCACCCCAATATTCCGAGCACCATCAATCCAAATCCCCCGACAATCGCCCACATCACCTGGTCATAACTCATCAGCGGCTTCTCGATCCGCAGATACCCCGGCTGCAGCAGCAACTCACGCATCGCCTTGTTCGCCTCGGTCAGTGTCACGTCTTGCAGTGCCTTGGCCGGGTTGACGAAATGTCCGTCCTGGTAGTCGCCAAGGGCGCTCCAGTAATAGTCCGCCAAGACGCTGTTGCCTTGCACGGCCCAGGTCTGGCGAGCGATGGCGGCTTGCTTGAGACGGGCGAAGGTGGCCGCGTCGAGGCCGTTCTTGAGCAAATCGGCTTTGAGCTCATCCAGCACCTGTTCCGCTGCCAGCACGTCGTCGCGATCAAGGTCGGCGTTCAGGCTCATGAAGCCCACCCCGCCAAATACCTCGCGCTCGGCCGATGGCCCGTAAGACAACCCATGGGTCAGGCGCAATTGGCGATAGAGCGCCCAATCCAGATAGTCCTTGAGCAGGTCGAAGGTTTCGTCATGCTGGTCTTGCAGCACCGGTTCCGGCACCAGCCAATGCAATTTGGCACCGCCGCCGACGAAACCGTTACTCAAATTGCGCTCGTGGGCCGCGCTGGCCTGAATGTCTGGCAGCGGCAGGTGAGCGCTAGGCTCAACCGCTTCGAGCGCACCATAGGCCCGTTCCAGATAGGCCGGCAGCAGGCGGTCGAGGTCACCGACCACGATCAGGGTCATGTTGTTGGGCGCGTACCAGTCCTTGCGCACCTTCTCCAGCTGCTCGCGGGTCAGGTGATCGACTTGCGCGCGCTCGGGGCATTTGAGGCCCAGTTCCACCGCCAACTGATTACTCGCGGTGTGGCCCAGATCCTGGCGATCCAGCCAGCGTTGCAGGTGCGAATAATGGCCACCGTCTTCGCGCTCGACCACTTGCTTGGCGACGTTGATCGCATTGTCGTCGATACGGGTCTGAGTCAGCAGCGCCAACAACAGGTCGAGGACCTTGCGCTGGTTTTTCGCCGGGGCTTCGATGACGAAAGTCGTGTCGGCATTGCTGGTGTAGGCATTCCACTCACCGCCCAAGGCCTGCATGCGTTCTTCCAGGCCGCCTTCGCCGGTGGCGTCGATGCCGCTGAACAGCAAGTGTTCGAGCAGATGCGGCAGCTCCTTGTCGGCACAGCTGAAATCATCCAGGCCTACGCCAACCACCAATCGGATCGCCACATGCCCGCGCTCAGTGCCGGGTTTGAGGACCAATTGCAGGCCGTTGCGCAACGTGTAGCCCTCGACCTGAAAGCGATCCAGGGCAAATGAAGGCAGTGAGCCAAGCAACAGACAAGCGAACAGCAGACAACGCATAACGAGTTTCCGTACGACCAGCGTAAGTTCAACAGACTTCAGGCAACTGTGGACGTTCAGGGTGAATGAGTGATGTCAGTCAAATCGTCGACCGCCAGAGCGCCGGTGTCCGAAGTGCCCAACACTGCATAGGCGCTGCTGCAGAACAGCGAATTCAAGCGTCTCATGTCAGCAATCAGTTCCAGATGCAGCGAACTGGTCTCGATACTTTGCACGATCTTGCGGTTTAAACGGCTGACATGAGCGTGGGCCAGGCGGCGTTCCTGTGCGCGAAAGCGACGTTTCTCACGCAGTAACTGTCGAGCACTTTCCGGGTCGGCACTGAGGAACACCGACAACCCCAGACGCAGATTGGCGATCAGCTGACTGTGCAGCCCCGCCAACTCTTCCAGTCCGACCTCGGAGAAAGACCGGCGCTGCGAGGTTTTCTGCTGCTGAACTTTGCGCAGCATGCGTTCGATCACGTCGCTGGAGAGTTTCAGGTTGATTGCCAGCTCGATGGTTTCCGCCCAGCGCCGACTGTCCTGTTCGCTGAGGTCTTCGCGGGGCATTTGCGCCAGATAGAGTTTGATGGCGCTGTAGAGCGCTTCGACATCATCGGTCAGGCGACGCATTTCCTGGGTGACGGCGGTCTGTTTGCCGCGCAGCACATCGAGCATGGCTTCGAGCATGCTGTCGACCAGATCGCCGATGCGCAGGGTTTCCCGAGCAGCATTGGCCAGCGCCAGACTCGGGGTAACCAATGCAGTCGGGTCAAGATGACGCGGTTTGGCCGTGCCATTGATGTCCGGCCGCTCTGGCAGTAACCACGCACAGAGCTTGGCCATCGGCCCGACGCTGGGCAAAAGGATCAGGCAGCGCGCGGTGTTGTAGAGCAGGTGGAAGCCGATGACCATTTCCTGAGGGCTGAAGTTGAGGCTGTCGATCCAGTGCACCAGCGGATCGAGCACCGGAATGATCAGCAGCAGACCAATCAGTTTGTACAACAGGCTGCCAAGCGCCACCTGACGGCCGGCCGCGTTCTGCATGCTGGTGCTGAGGAAAGCAAGAATGCCGCTGCCGATGTTGGCGCCGATCACCAGACCGATGGCCACTGGCAAACTGATCACGCTGGCACCGGCAAGGGTCGCGGTCAGCAGGACGGCAGCCAGGCTGGAATAGGAAACCATCGCGAACAGCGCGCCGACCAAGGCATCGAGCAAGATATCGCCGGTCAGTGAGGCGAAGATGACCTTCACCCCTTGCGCCTGAGTGATCGGGGCCGCGGCCTCGACGATCAGTTGCAGCGCGAGAATGATCAGCCCCAGACCGATGCTGACCCGGCCCATCTGTCCGACCCGGGTCTGCTTGCGCGACAGAAAGAAAATCACCCCGAGGAAAATCAGCAACGGCGACAGCCACGACAAGTCGAGGGTCAGTACCCGCGCCATCAGTGCGGTACCGACGTCAGCACCGAGCATGGTCGCCAGAGCCGGGGTCAGCGCCATCAGGCCCTGACCGACAAACGAGGTCACGAGCATGGCGGTGGCATTGCTGCTCTGGACCATGGCGGTCACCATGATCCCGGCGAGAAACGCCAACCAGCGCCTGGACATGTTATGGGCGATCACGTGACGCAAGTTGGAACCATAAACCCGCAGGATGCCGGTTCGGACGATGTGCGTGCCCCAGATCAACAAGGTCACGGCTGATAACAGATTGAGCAGGGTGAGCATGCAGACCCCCTGTGGTGGCAGCGCCCCAGTGGGGCAAGTCGACGGTGCCGCGCGTTTTTCTACGTTCTGTACTTAAGCTGTAGTTGGCTAACGGTCTGGGCGCCAGCATCGCATAGCTAAAGAAGGGATTGAAACAAAAGTGTCATAAAAACAGTTTGCTGCAGAGGGGGAGGAAGGGGGCGTACCGATAGCTACAAATGCCTGCTCGTTGAGCAAAAAAATGTGGGCGCGAACCTGTCCTACAGGGCAGGCTCGCTCCCACAGGTTTTGTGCACTGACGGACATTCGTCAGTGCACAGATTCAGGTTACTGCCCCGGAACATCCTTGCGCAGTTTCACTGGATCTTGCTGCTTCTTCTTTTTCATCATTGCGGTGCGCATCTTGATGTTGATCGCTTCCACTGCCAACGAGAACGCCATGGCGAAGTACACGTAGCCTTTTGGCAAATGCACTTCGAAGGACTCGGCAATCAACACGGTACCGACCAGCAACAGGAACGACAGCGCCAGCATTTTCAGCGACGGGTGCTTGTCGATGAATTCGCTGATGGTGCCCGCCGCCAGCATCATTACCAGTACGGCGACGATAATCGCAGCGACCATGACCGGCACATGGGAAACCATACCCACGGCGGTGATCACCGAGTCCAGGGAGAACACGATGTCGATAATCGCAATCTGGATGATGGTGTACAGGAAGCTGCCACCCTTGGCGGTCGGTTCCTCGTGGGTTTCGTCTTCGCCTTCCAGCGCGTGGTACATCTCTTGCGAGCTCTTCCACAGCAGGAACAGACCACCGAAGAACAGGATCAGGTCACGCCCCGAAATGCCCTGGCCGAACATTTCGAACAGGTCTGCGGTGAGGCGCATGACCCAGGTGATCGACAGCAGCAACAGGATCCGCGTGATCATGGCCAGCGCCAGGCCGAAAATCCGGGTGCGCGCCTGCATGTGCTTGGGCATGCGGCTGACCAGGATCGAGATCATGATGATGTTGTCGATGCCCAGGACGATCTCCAGGGCGGTCAGGGTGAAGAAGGCAACCCAGATTTCAGGGTTGGTCAGCCATTCCATGTGTATTCCTTTGAGCGAGTGTTTAAACCACGAAGGGCCCAGGCTTCAAACAAAGCCTGGACCCCTCATGGTGAGTCTTGGGCTTATAGAGTGCTGAACAGCGGAAAAATCCCCATCAGCAACGCAGCGACCAGTATGCACAGGCAAACCAGCACTGCCCACTTCAAGGTGAACCGCTGATGGTCACCGAATTCGATACCGGCCAGGGCCACCAACAGATAAGTCGATGGTACCAGCGGGCTCAGCAAGTGGACGGGCTGACCGACGATCGAGGCACGTGCCATTTCCACCGCGGTTATACCGTAATGACTGGCGGCTTCGGCAAGTACCGGTAACACGCCGTAATAAAATGCATCGTTCGACATGAAGAACGTGAACGGCATGCTCACCAGCGCGGTGATCACGGCCAGGTACGGGCCGAGGAAATCCGGGATAACCGCCAGCAGGCTTTTCGACATGGCGTCGACCATGCCGGTGCCCGTCAGGATACCGGTGAAGATACCCGCGGCAAAGATCAACCCGACCACCGCCAGTACGCTACCGGCGTGGGCCGCAACGCGGTCCTTCTGCTGTTGCAGGCACGGGTAGTTGACGATCATCGCGATACTGAACGCCACCATGAACAGTACCGGCAGCGGCAACAGGCCGGCGATCAAGGTGCCCATCAGCGCCAGGGTCAGGGCGCCGTTGAACCAGATCAACTTCGGACGACGGGCATCCGGGAACTGCGAAACGCTGATTTCGCTGTGATCGATTTCATCGCCCACCAGGTGCAACTCACCCAGACGAGCGCGCTCGCGTTTGCCGTAGAAGTAGGCAATCGCCAGGATCGCCACCACGCCGGCCAGCATCGCCGGAATCATTGGCACAAAGATGTCGGACGGGTCGACATGCAGCGCACTGGCCGCACGAGCGGTCGGGCCGCCCCAGGGGGTCATGTTCATCACGCCACCGGCGAGGATGATCAGACCGGCCATGATCCGCGGGCTCATGCCAATACGGCTGTAGAGCGGCAGCATGGCGGCCACGCAGATCATATAAGTCGTGGCGCCATCACCGTCCATGGACACGATCAACGCCAGTACGGCGGTACCGACCGAAACTTTGAGCGGGTCGCCCTTGACCAGTTTGAGGATCTTGCGCACGGCCGGGTCGAACAGGCCGGAGTCAATCATCAGGGCGAAGTAGAGAATGGCGAACATCAGCATCACGCCGGTCGGCGCGAGCTTGGTGATGCCTTCGAGCATCATCGGGCCGATCTTCGGTGAGAAACCACCGAACAGGGCGAAAATGATCGGGATGATGATCAGAGCGATCAGCGCAGACAGGCGCTTGGTCATGATCAGGAACATGAACGTGATGACCATGGCGAAGCCAAGGAAAGTCAGCATAGGAATACTCCAGGCGTAGCGCGGCTAGTAAATGGGCGAACCGGATGGGGTCAGCGCAGAACGGGAAGCACGAGACGTACGGGCGGAGTTGCAGCGAAGAGGCGGGTAGTAGCGGACATCAGAATCACCATTGTTGTTGTTTAATGGACCGGGCGGGCGATAAAACACTCGCATTGGCCAACCGGTCTGTTGCCGGCAGTGAGGGCGATCCTAATGGGGGAAGCTTTCAGCCAGCTTTCGAGAGTGAAAGCATTGACCGAATGTACAACCGGTCGTCGACCGGGTTGAGCGTCCGTAAACACGGGTCAGGAGGGAAAAACATGGGCGAACTTCACACCGGCGGCTGCCACTGCGGACAGATGCGCTATCAATTCAGCGGGCCATTGCACGATATCGCCCACTGTCATTGCTCAATTTGCCGCCGGGTCAGCGGCGGGATCGTGACCACCTGGATCACTGTGCCCGCCTCAGCATTTAAATGGATGGCGGGGACGCCGTCCCGGTACGAGTCTTCGTCCACTTGCGCACGATATTTCTGCCCCAACTGCGGGGCGCATCTGGCGTTGGTGACAAAGCTCAGCCCCGAGAGCATCGATGTGACCATCGCCACCCTCGACCATCCCGAGCAGGCGCCGGCCGAGCGGCATATCTGGACCGACAGTCGTTTGCCGTGGCTGCATCTGGACGAGCACTTGCCCGGTGAGGCCCAAGAACAACTCTGATCAGAAAACAGACAGGTTCAGCGGCCGGATCGCGCCCATCCAGATCGCATGTTCGGTGTGATCGAGCAGATCGTCGCCCGTGTCCGGGTGCAGGAACACCACCAAACCCTTGCGGTTGAGCGCCAGCCACGGCAACACCTGGCCAATGTATTGCGGCTCGAAAGCCAATTGGCAGCTCCAGTTCGGGTGCGGGCCGACCGGGCGTTCATGCAGGCGACCCATCTTCAGTGGAAACAATTGCTCTGCCTGCTCACACAAGGCCCGTGCCTGTGGCAGGGTGCTGGCGTCGAAATAGACATGGGCGTGGTAGCCCTTGATCGTTTGCATGTGACTCCCTCTGAACCGTGTCGAACCCTCGCCGCTTCCCGCAGGTCACACACCATATACGCAAGAAAGAAGGGAGCACGGCCATGAAAAATGCCGAAACCCCGGTGGTGAAGGTAGTGCTTTATGGTGCCATGAGTAGCTTGGGCAGTGCGCTGATGGCTGAAATGCTGCGGCGCCAGCATGAAGTGATCGCGATTCTCGACGACCTGACGGCGCTCGCACCGCGCCCGGGATTGCGCACCAAGACCGGCGACCTGTTCGATGCCAAGCGGGTCAAGCAGAGTGTGGCCGGCTGTTCGGCGGTGATCTGCCTGCTGGATGCGCCAGGGTTGCCGATGGACAGTGAACACATCGAAAAATCCTTTGTGCCCGGCCCGGTCGAAGAGGTGCTGGCGGTGGATGCACTGATCGACGGCATGCAGGCCGCAGGCATTGCCCGGCTGTTTGTGGTGGGCGATTTCGAGGTGCTGGACGATCCGGAAATAGAAGACCCATTGCAACGCCACGCCGCCGAAGAAATCCGCGAGGCTCTGCAAAGCAGCTCTTTACACTGGACCTTGGTGAATGCACCACGTCGCGTGCCCGGGCTGACCATCGAGCATTTCAGTCACGTCAGCAGTAGCCTGGAACCTGGCCTGGCCGCAGCGCTGGAACAGTTGAATCGAGTCGCCGTGGGGATTGCCGATGAGCTATGGCTGAATTTGCATGTCGGGGAGCATGTGAGTTTTGTTGCGACTTCGGAACCGTAAAAGCGTTCATACCGCAATCGAAGGTAAAGGAAGACCCTCGAGCGATTGCGCACTGCTGGCCTGTTCCGCCATCAGCCAATCCACAAACTTTTGAATCAACGCCCCACGCCGTTTGCGCTGGGGCAGGACCACGTAATAACCCAGCCTGGACATCACCGTGTCGGCAATCGGGCGACACAACAGACCTTGCGCCAACAAGTTATCCACAAGGTGCCGCCAGCCGATTGCAACGCCTTGGCCGCCAATCGCCGCCTGAATCAGCAAGGTGTAATTGTCGAAGCGCAGTTGCCCCGGCGCTGGGGCAGAGGTGATCCCCAACTCGCGAAACACGCCGCTCCAATCGAACCAATTGCTGCTGTGTTCGCCTCGCAGGTGCAGCAGTGGAAACTCCAGCAACGACTGAGCCGGCAAGGGCAGGGGACGGTCCCTCAATAGCAGTGGGCTGCACACCGGAAACACTTCTTCGCTGAACAGCCAATGGCTCTCGCCTTGCTTGAACCGGCCATCGCCGAACAGCACCGCCACATCGATATCGGTACGCAGCATGTTGTGGCTGCGTTCACTGGTGACCAGGCTGACGTCCACTTGAGGGTTGGCGGCATGGAAGCGGTGCAGGCGAGGCATCAGCCAATACGCAGCGAAAGCAAAGTCGGTGGCCACCTGCAGCACTTCGTGTTGCTGCTGTGCACTGATTGCGCTCAATCCTGCATCGATATTCTGTAAACCGAGCTGAACTTGCTCGAACAGAATCATCCCGGCCTCGGTCAGCTCAATACCGCGATAAATCCGATCGAACAACCGTATAGCGAGTTGTTCCTCCAGCCGTTTGATCTGCTGACTGATGGCAGGTTGTGTGGTGCCAAGCTCCACCGCGGCGGCGGTGAAGCTGCGCTGACGGGCCGCCCCTTCAAAAGCGCGGAGCAAATCCAGGGACAGATCACCAAGGGCGTCATACATAAGCTGTGCTTATCCTAGTCATTGCCTGACATGGGCTTTACCACAAAGGTAATGGGTTTCATGCTCGATCCCAGCACTCTCGCATAAATATCCACTATGGAATGCCGCGATCACATGAAGCGCAAAAATATTCTTTTCATCATGGCCGATCAAATGGCCGCGCCAATGTTGCCGTTCTACGGCCCCTCGCCTATTAAACTGCCGAATCTCAGCCGCCTCGCCGCCGAAGGCGTGGTGTTCGACGCCGCTTATTGCAATAGCCCTCTTTGCGCGCCGTCGCGTTTTACTCTGGTCAGCGGTCAGTTGCCGAGCAAGATCGGCGCCTACGACAACGCCGCCGATTTCCCCGCCGACATACCGACTTATGCCCACTACCTGCGTCGCCTTGGTTACCGCACAGCGCTGTCGGGCAAGATGCATTTCTGCGGTCCGGACCAGTTGCACGGCTATGAAGAACGCCTGACCAGCGACATCTACCCGGCCGACTACGGTTGGGCAGTGAACTGGGATGAGCCGGATGTGCGGCCAACCTGGTACCACAACATGTCATCGGTGCTGCAAGCCGGGCCCTGCGTGCGCACCAATCAGCTGGATTTCGACGAAGAGGTGGTGTTCAAGGCCCAGCAATACCTGTTCGACCACATCCGCGAGGATGGCGATCAACCGTTCTGCCTGACCGTCTCAATGACTCACCCACACGACCCGTACACGATTCCCAAGGCCTTCTGGGATATGTACGACGACGCCGACATCCCCTTGCCCGAGACACCCGCACAGGATGAACTCGATCCTCATTCCCAGCGTTTGCTCAAGGTCTATGACCTGTGGGACAAGCCGCTGCCTGTGGATAAGATTCGCGACGCGCGTCGTGCCTACTTCGGTGCGTGCAGCTATATCGACAGCAACGTCGGCAAACTTCTGCAAACACTCGAGGAAACCGGGCTGATCGATGACACCATCATCGTATTCTCCGGTGATCACGGCGACATGCTCGGCGAGCGCGGCCTCTGGTACAAAATGCACTGGTACGAAATGGCTGCCCGTGTACCGCTGCTGATCAGTGCACCGGGGCAATTCGGCCCTGGCCGGGTCAGCGCAGCGGTGTCCACTGCCGACCTGCTACCGACTTTTGTGGAATTGGCTGGCGGCTCACTGGAACCGGGCCTGCCACTGGATGGCCGCTCGCTGGTTTCGCACCTGCAAGGGCAGGGCGGTCACGACGAAGTCTTCGGTGAGTACATGGCCGAAGGCACCATCAGCCCGTTGATGATGATTCGCCGTGGTGCCTACAAATTCATCTACAGCGAAGACGACCCTTGCCTACTCTTCGACGTATCTAACGACCTGCGTGAACAAGAAGAACTCAGCCAGTCGCCGCAACATCGGCAGCTTTTCGAGGATTTTCTCGCCGAAGCGCGGGCTAAATGGGATATCCCGGCGATCCACCAGCAGGTGCTCGCCAGTCAACGACGCCGGCGTTTCGTCGCCGACGCCCTGACCATCGGCAAGCTGAAGAGCTGGGATCACCAGCCTCTGGTGGACGCCAGTCAACAGTACATGCGCAACCACATCGACCTCGACGATCTGGAACGTAAAGCACGTTATCCACAACCCTGCCAAAACCAATAATGTTAAGGGGAAGTCCATGCAAAGGTTATCCACAGTACTGACGGTCGGGCTTCTGGCTCTGGGCAGCGCCTCGGCCTATGCCGAGCAAAACTGCGAGACGGTGAAAATGGCCGACCCTGGCTGGAGCGACATCGCTGCAACCAACGCCATCACCGGGTTTCTGCTGGACGGCATGGGCTACAAAGCCAAAGTCGACACGCTGGCGGTGCCGATCACCTTTGGCGGCCTGAAAGATGGCCAGGTGGACGTGTTTATGGGTAACTGGATGCCAGCGCAGCAAGGCTTCTACGACAAATTCGTGGCCAACGGCGACGTTACTCAACTGGCGAAGAACCTCGACGGCACCGAGTTCACGCTGGCGGTCCCGGATTATGTTTGGGACGCGGGTGTGCATAACTTTAACGACCTGAACAAGTATGCCGAGCTACACCCAAAAGAAGTCGACAAGAAGATCTATGGCATCGGCTCTGGCGCGCCGGCGAACATTTCGCTGCAGGAGATCATCAAGAAGAACGACTTCGATCTGGGTCAGTGGAAGCTGGTCGAATCCAGCGAGCAGGCGATGCTGGCCGAAGTGTCTCGTGCGGTGAAGAAACAGAAGTTCGTGACCTTCCTCGGCTGGACGCCACATCCGATGAACGTGCAGCTGAAAATGCATTATCTGAAGGGCGGCGAGAAATATTTCGGCGACACCGGCAGCGTTTATACACTGACCCGTAAAGGTTATGCACAGGCCTGTCCGAATGTCGGCAAGCTGCTCACCAACCTGAGTTTTACCCAGGAAATGGAGAACAGCATCATGGCCGAGGTGGTGAACAAAAAGATCAGCAATGCCGCGGCGGCCAAGGCATGGATCAAGGCCAATCCGGAGGTGTTGGATAAGTGGCTGGACGGTGTGAAAACCGTGGACGGGAAGGATGCGTTGCCGGCGGTCAAAGCCAAACTCTAGTTTCATGTGGGAGCGGGCTTGCTCGCGAAGGGGTCATCAGATCCGGCATTTATGTCGACTGACACACCGCATTCGCGAGCAAGCCCGCTCCCACAGTGGGAACGATCAGCGTCGGCCTGATACTCTTCCGTAAAACCCCGCCCGAGAGGACCCATGGCCTTCCCCAGCCGCCATTCACTCTTTCCCTTCCTGACCTGGTTGCCCCGGCAAACCCGCGCCAGCGTCGGCCGTGACCTGATTGTCGGCCTGAGCGGTGCAATTCTCGCGTTGCCACAATCGATTGCCTACGCGCTGATCGCCGGTCTCCCACCGGAATATGGCTTGTACGCCGCCATCATCCCGGTGCTGATTGCCTGCCTGTGGGGTTCGTCGTGGCATTTGATCTGCGGTCCTACGGCGGCTATTTCCATCGTCCTGTACGCCAGCGTCAGTCCTCTGGCCGTCCCCGCGTCGCAGGACTACGTCACGCTGATCCTGCTTCTGACATTCCTGGCGGGCATTTTCCAGTGGTTGCTGGGTTTGCTGCGTTTCGGCGCCTTGGTGAATTTCGTCTCTCACTCGGTGGTGCTCGGCTTCACCCTTGGCGCAGCGGTGGTGATTGCCATTGGGCAATTGCCGAATCTGCTGGGGCTGGATGTGCCCAACCAGGCCACGGCGCTGAACAGCCTGGTGCTGCTGTTCAGTCATCTCAGTGAGGTGGACAAACCCTCGCTGGTACTGGGCCTGGCCACGGTGGTGGTGGGGATCGTGCTGAAACTGCTGGTGCCGCGCTGGCCGACGCTGTTGATCGCTCTGGCCCTGAGCGGGTTGCTGGTGTGGCTGTGGCCAGCGATGTTCGGTCATGTGAAGCTGGTCAGCGCCTTTGTCGGGCGGTTGCCGCCCTTCAGCCCGCTGCCTCTGGATCTGGACCTGGTGTTGCGCCTGCTGCCTAGCGCGGTGGCGGTCGGCATGCTCGGGCTGGTGACGAGCCTGTCGATTGCCCGCTCCTTGTCGGCGCGTTCGCAGCAGTTGCTCGACGCCAATCAAGAAGTCCGCGCCCAGGGTTTTTCGAACATGGTCGGTGCGTTTTTTTCCGGCTCACTGTCAGCCGGCTCCTTCACTCGCTCGGCCCTGAGCTATGACGCCGGGGCCTGTTCACCGCTGGCGGGTGTTTTTTCAGCGGTGTGGGTGGCGTTGTTCGCTATCTTCGGTGCGGTATTGATCGCGCACATTCCGATTCCGGCCATGGCCGGCAGCATTTTGTTGATCGCCTGGGGATTGGTCGACCATCGCGGCATTCGCGCCTTGTTGCGGGTCAGCCGTGCCGAGTTTCTGGTCATGGCACTGACCTGTGTCGCGACGCTGTTGCTGGAGTTGCAAACGGCGATCTACGCCGGCGTGCTGGCCTCGCTGTTCTTCTACCTCAAGCGCACCTCGCAACCACGGGTGCAGCATTGGCGTGAGGGCGACGAAGACATTCTGCGAGTCGGCGGTTCAATCTTTTTCGGCGCCAGCCATTACCTGCAAGTGCGTTTGCAAAGGATGCACGGTGCACGGGTAGTGATCGAGGCGCAGCAGATCAACTTCATCGACTATTCAGGCGTGGAAATGCTGCACCAGGAAGCGCGACGGCTGCTGCGCCAGGATCGCAGCCTGACCCTGCGGCGGGCACGGCCGCAGGTGGTGGAAGAATTGAGAAAGCTCGAAGGTGCGGAGAAATGCCCGATTCGCTTCGAAGATTGAAACTCTGACGTTGATGCAACGGCATAACCTGTGGCGAGGAAGCTTGCTCCCGCTCGGGTGCGAAGCGCCCGCAGATTTTAGGGCTGCTTCGCAACCCAGCGGGAGCAAGCTCTTATAGAACAAAATTTATCTCATTGATTTTAAAGATAAATTTATTTGCCGATTTATCGGCANCTAGAGCGCGAGCTGGCGGCGGAGTTCGGCCAACACCGGCGCTGTGTCCGGGCGCACACCGCGCCACAGATAGAAAGCTTCTGCCGCCTGCTCGGCCAACATCCCCAAGCCATCCATCGCCACCGCCGCGCCATGCTCGCTGGCCCAGCGGCAGAACGAAGTCGGGTCTTTGCCGTACATCATGTCGTAGCAAACCGTCTTGCCCGGCTCGATCAAACTGCTGGCAATCGGCGGTACATCGCCTGACAGACTGGCGGACGTGGCGTTGATGATCAGGTCCACCGGCTCCAGCAACCAATCGAAACCACTGGCCGATACCGGCCCCAGATCCGCGAACAATTGCGCCAGCAATTCTGCTTTTTCCACCGTGCGGTTGGCGATGATCACCGACGCTGGTTGCTCCGCCAGCAGCGGCTCCAGCGCCCCGCGCACCGCACCGCCAGCACCCAGCAGCAGGATGCGTTTGCCCTTGAGGCTAAAACCCGCGTTAACCGTCAGATCCCGCACCAGTCCGGCGCCGTCGGTGTTATCGCCCAGCAACGTGCCATCGGCGAGTTTGCTCAAGGTGTTTACCGCGCCGGCCCGTTGCGCCCGCTTGGTCAAGCTGTTCGCCAGGCGATAGGCGTCTTCCTTGAACGGCACCGTCACATTCGCCCCACGCCCTTCGCGGAAAAATGCCCGGGCACAGCCGGAAAAATCCTCGAGAGGCGCCAGCAAGGTGCTGTAGTCCAGTTTTTGCCCCGTCTGCTCGGCGAACAAACGGTGGATCAGCGGCGACTTGCTGTGGCCAATCGGGTTACCGAATACGACGTAACGATCCATCTACATTCCTCAACCGTAGGAGCTGCCGAAGGCTGCGATCTTGACTGCAGCCCCGACGATGCAAAAACTCAAACCCTGGAATCAGGCCTTGGCCAACCAATCGCGGTCTTGCAGGAAGTACTCGGTCAGACGCGCTTCTTCACTGCCCGGCTCGGCCTTCCAGTCGTAGGCCCAGCGCACTTGCGGTGGCAGCGACATCAGAATCGACTCGGTACGCCCACCCGATTGCAGGCCGAACAACGTGCCGCGGTCATAGACCAGGTTGAACTCGACGTAACGACCACGACGAAACTCCTGGAATTCACGCTGTTTGGCAGTGAACTCATCCTGTTTACGGCGTTGCACAATCGGCAGGTACGCGTCGATAAACGCATCGCCAATGGCGCGCATGAAAGCGAAGCTGGTGTCGAAGTCCCACTCGTTCAAGTCATCGAAAAACAGGCCGCCAATGCCGCGCGGCTCGTGGCGATGCTTGATGTGGAAGTAACTGTCGCACCAGGCTTTGTAGCGCGGGTAGACGTCCGGGCCGAACGGTGCGCAGGCCTGTTCGGCGACGCGGTGCCAGTGCACGCAGTCTTCTTCATTACCGTAATAAGGGGTCAGGTCGAAGCCGCCACCGAACCACCAGACCGGCTCTTCACCTTCTTTTTCAGCGATGAAAAAGCGCACATTGGCGTGGGATGTCGGTACATGCGGGTTGTGCGGGTGAATCACCAGAGACACGCCCAGAGCTTCAAAGCCTCGGCCGGCCAGTTCCGGCCGATGAGCACTCGCGGAGGGTGGGAGACCGCTGCCAAAGACGTGGGAAAAGTTGACGCCGCCCTTTTCGATGACCGCGCCGTTTTCGATCACCCGGGTGCGACCGCCACCGCCAGCAGGCCGGGTCCAGGCGTCTTCGACGAAACACGCGCCACCATCTTCGGCTTCCAGAGCAGCGCAAATACGGTCTTGCAGGTCAAGCAGGTAGGCTTTTACGGCCTCGGTGCGGGTAGTCATGGCATCACCTTGAATCGGGCAAAGCTACGCGGCGCTCATACAGGCCGGCGGCAAATTGCTGCGTAGGATAACACTGCACCTTGTGCCGTCGCAGTTGACGAAGATCAAGCTTGGGAGTTCGATAGGGCGCTCGGCAAAATGACCTAAAGGAAAGTGCAGATGGCAAAGCGTATCCAGTTCCGTGCTCATGGCGGTCCCGAAGTACTCGAGCATGTAGATTACCAACCCGCCGAACCCGGCCCGCTGCAGGTACGCGTGACCAACAAGGCCATCGGCCTGAACTTTATCGACACCTATTACCGCGGTGGCCTTTATGCGCCGCCAGCCTTGCCGTCGGGCCTGGGCGCTGAAGGCGCGGGCGTGGTTGAAGCAGTCGGAAGCGAAGTTACCCGCTTCAAGATCGGCGATCGCGTGGCGTACGGCAGCGGCCCGTTGGGCGCTTATAGCGACGTTCATGTCTTGCCGGAAGCCAATCTGGTGCATCTGCCGGATGCCATCAGCTTCGAACAGGCCGCCGGCGTGATGCTCAAAGGCCTGACCGTGCAGTACTTGCTGCGTCAGACGTATGAACTCAAGGGTGGCGAAACCGTTCTGTTCCATGCCGCGGCTGGCGGCGTCGGTTCCCTGGCCTGCCAATGGGCCAAGGCCTTGGGCGTGAAGCTGATTGGCACAGTCAGTTCAGCAGAGAAAGCCGCCTTGGCGAAAGCCAATGGTGCCTGGGCGACCATCGATTACAGCCATGAAAACGTCGCACAACGCGTGCTGGAATTGACTGACGGTAAAAAAGTGCCGGTGGTGTACGACGGTGTAGGCAAAGATACCTGGCTGACGTCGCTCGACAGCGTCGCGCCTCGAGGGCTGGTCGTGAGCTTCGGTAATGCTTCGGGCGCAGTGGACGGAGTGAATCTGGGGATTCTCGCGGGGAAGGGTTCGCTGTACGTGACCCGTCCGACCCTGGCGACCTACGCCAACAACGCTGAAAACCTGCAAAGCATGGCCGATGAGCTGTTCGGGATGATCATCAGCGGCAAGTTGAAGGTGGACATCAGCCAGCGCTATCCATTGGCTGAAGCGGCCAAAGCGCAGACCGAATTGTCGGCGCGGCGTACGACTGGCTCGACCGTTTTGTTGCCTTAAGATTTTTGGTGCCTGTAAGGGCCTCTTCGCGAGCAAGCCCGCTCCCACACTCGATTATTGTTGAACACACAATTTGTGTTCACTGAAGATCTACTGTGGGAGCGGGCTTGCTCGCGAATGGAGGCACCTCGGTCTCAATCCGGGCGCACAACGTGGCCGGTGGCCAGATCACGAATCACGCTCGGATTCTTGCGCCCACCCAGATTACCACCCAGCACCCAATCAACCTGACCACGGAAATACTGCTCCACGCGAAGCCGCGTCCGTGCTGCAGGCCGCCCCTGAGGGTTGGCCGAGGTCGACACCAGCGGCCCGACCAACGCACACAAATCCCGCACCAATGGGTGATCGCTAACCCGCAACGCCACGGTTTCGTGCACACCGGTAATCCACTGGGGCAACATATTTTGATGCGGCACCAGCCAGGTGTTGGGGCCAGGCCAGGTGCTGGCCATACGGTCCATCCACAATTCAGGGAAGTCTTCGAAGAGGAAGTCGAACTGGCGAATATTATCGGCCACCAGAATCAGGCCTTTATCCACAGACCGTCCCTTGATCAGCAACAGACGATCCACCGCCTCTTCGTCCCATGGGTCGCAACCCAGGCCCCAGACAGCTTCGGTTGGATAGGCAATGACCGCCCCAGCGCGAATTTCTCGTGCGGCTTGTTGCACACGCCAACTGTTGACCATGAAAGACTCTCCGGAATAAGGCTCTGCGCAGTTTACCGATCTTCCCTATAAAACCTAGAGTCCGCGCGCAAGCCAGCGGCCGCTTTCACAGACCACACGGCCGTCCATTTCCAGTTCCGTCAGCGCTGCCAGCACTTTCGGCAACGCCCAGCCGCTGGTGCCCGCCAAGGTTTCGCTGGTATGGGGCGCCGCGTGGAGCAACAGGAGCAGCGGATGAGTTTCTCTCACCGGCGGCGTTTCTGTGGATAACGGCAGCCGTTGCCAGCCGCGCAAGGCTTCGAGGATGTGCTCGATGGTTTCCACCAGCACCGCACCGTCGCGGATCAGCTGATGGCAACCCTTTGCCCCAGGGTGGTGGATCGACCCTGGAATCGCATATACCTCACGCCCCTGTTCCGCCGCCAGCCTCGCGGTGATCAACGAACCACTGGCAACGCTCGCCTCGACCACGAGCACGCCGAGGGACAAACCGCTGATGATTCGATTGCGCCGGGGGAAATTGCCGGGGGAAGGGCCGGCGTCCAGCGGGAACTCCGACAGTACCGCGCTTCCCGAAGCGATCATGGCATCCGCCAGTCGCCGATTGCGCTGTGGATAAAAATTTTCCAGCCCCGTGCCAAGCACCCCGACCGTTTGCCCGCCAACGTCCAGAGCCGCCTGATGCGCGGCAGCATCAATGCCCAAGGCCAGACCGCTGGTGATGACAAAACCGGCGCCGGCCAGAGTGCGGGAAAACGCGGTGGCAGTGTCCATTCCCGGTCGCGAAGCACGACGGCTGCCGACCATCGCCAGCTGTGGTTTTTCCAGAATTCCCGGATTGCCCGCGACGAATAACAGCGGCGGCGCATCACTGATTTGCGCCAGCAATGCGGGGTATTCAGGTTGGTCCCACATCAGTAAATGCTGGCCCGTGCGCTCTAACCAGGCCAATGCGTGACTGGCGCCGTCACGGACTTCAATAGAGCGCCGGCCCTCCGCGCAAGCGAGTGGCAGGCCCAACGCACGCCAGGCGCTGGCCGGTGCGCTGATGGCTTTGGAGGCAGAACCGAAGGCCTCAAGCAATTTCTTGAAACGCGCAGGGCCGAGCTCTGGCAAACGGTGCAGGCGTAAACGGGCTTCCAGTTCCGCAGGGGAAACGGACGTACAGGCAGACAGCGACATGGATCATCCTTGATCGTTATAGAGTCCCGTCGAATCGGGAATAAGCTGTGGATAACTCTGTTGGTAACTTGTGAGCAGGCTTAAGGATTTCGCACCTTGTCCATTACCGCCAAAGAGCGCGATGCGTTAAGGACAAGCCCGTAACTGAGCTTGTCGTAGGTGCGGAAGACCATCAGCAAACCGGCCCGCTCGTCGGGAATTTTCAATGGCTGACCGGTAATCCGGTCACGCACGGTTTCACCGGTTTTCATCACCACCAATACATTGCCTTCGGCCAGGCCATCGCGCTGCCCCTTGTTCAGCGTGACGACATCCAGCGCGCCGATCTGGGTGACCCCACGCGGCACATCAATGATCAAGCCGTTGATTTCGGTTGTCGGGGCACTGGGCATGAAGGTCGAATTGATCGAGCGCTCTTCGCCGCTGAACAGCCGGTCGCCAAGTCGCACTTCCTGCGTGGTGCGTTGCAAGGCCAGGGTGGCGACGTCGCCTTCAGTGGCAATGATCTCGCCGCCACCGATGTCGTCGGCGTTGATCCCCAGAAACTCCTTACTCTGCGGATCGGTGTAGACCTTGCCCTGACGGAAGATGCCGTACACCGGTTGGGCCGGGTCAAAATGGCCACGGGCGAATATTCGATCACCGGTGCCGCTGAGCACCCGTTCGGCATCGCCGGCGACGATGTAGGGCGCGTTGTCAAAATCCTCTGCCTTGTCGACGATGCGATTGCTCAGCAGGAAGCTGTTGATCGATTTCAGCGGAATGCTCGGAATGGCATCGGCCACCGGCGAGCTGCGGATTCGTGGCGACAGCTTGAGGGTGCCTCGTGAAGCGCCGCGATTGAGGGTCAGGCGTGGCTGACCGTTGACGTAGACCAGCGACAGCGTATCGCCAGGGTAGATGAGATTGGGGTTTTCGATCTGTGGATTGGCCTGCCAAAGCTGCGGCCATTCCCACGGTTCACGCAGGTATTTAGCGGAAATGTCCCAGAGTGTGTCCCCTGCCACCACGGTGTATTGCTGTGGAAAACCTTCCCTGAGTTGCACTTGCCCGTGCGCAAAACCGGCCGAGGCCAGAAGGAGCAAGGCGAGTAGTGATTTCCTCATGCGGTGAATCCCTTTATTATGTACGTTCGCGTGAAACGCCAGAGCCCTCGTGGCTCGCTTCCGGCTCATTATTGAAAAGCCGGAAGCTACGTTCACAACGGTAGCCTGCATCCTCGGACTCGCCAGGCCATCGACCCGACTTTACCTCACACGTGCAGCAATTGAGCTTATGGCCATTTTAGACATCCTCGAATTTCCCGACTCGCGCCTGCGCACTATCGCCAAACCAGTGGCCGTAGTGGACGACGAAGTGCGTCAGTTGGTCGATGACATGTTTGAAACAATGTATGAAGCGCCAGGCATCGGCCTCGCCGCGACCCAGGTCAACGTGCACAAACGTATCGTCGTGATGGACCTCTCCGAAGACCGCAGCGAACCACGGGTGTTCATCAACCCCGAGTTCGAAGTCCTGACCGACGAGGTGGACCAGTACCAGGAAGGCTGCCTTTCGGTGCCGGGTTTCTACGAAAACGTCGACCGCCCGCAAAAGGTCAAGATCAAGGCTCTGGACCGCGACGGCCAACCGTACGAACTGATTGCCGAAGGCCTGCTCGCGGTATGCATCCAGCATGAATGCGACCACCTCAACGGCAAATTGTTCGTTGATTACCTGTCCACGCTCAAACGCGACCGGATCAAGAAGAAACTGGAAAAGCTCCATCGCCAGAACGCTTGATGCCCTTCTTTCAAAGGCTTGCCGCGGCAAGCCTTTTTCTTTTCAAGACGCTTTGTAATTGAGAGCTTTCATGACTGAGCCACTGCGCATTGTCTTTGCCGGTACCCCGGAATTCGCCGCCGAACACCTCAAGGCCCTGCTCGACAGTCCTTACGAGATCGTCGCGGTCTACACCCAACCGGACCGTCCGGCGGGCCGTGGGCAGAAGCTGATGCCGAGCCCGGTCAAGCAGTTGGCTCTGGAGCACAACATCCAGGTATTGCAACCGCTAACCCTGCACAACGAAGACGCTCAGGCTGAACTCGCCGCACTGAAACCGGATTTGCTGGTGGTGGTCGCCTACGGCCTGATCCTGCCGCAAGTGGTGCTGGATATTCCGCGTCTGGGTTGCATCAACAGCCATGCGTCCCTGCTGCCACGCTGGCGCGGTGCGGCGCCGATCCAGCGTGCCGTCGAAGCGGGCGACAGCGAAAGCGGCGTGACCGTCATGCGCATGGAACTGGGTCTGGATACCGGGCCGATGCTGCTCAAGGTCACCACGCCGATCAGCGCCGAAGACACCGGCGGCAGCCTCCACGATCGCCTCGCAGAGATGGGCCCACCGGCCGTGGTTCAGGCGATTGCCGGCCTGGCTGCAGGCACTCTGGAAGGCGAAGTGCAGGACGACAGCCTCGCCACTTACGCACACAAATTGAACAAGGACGAAGCGCGCATCGACTGGAGTCGCCCGGCAGTTGAGCTGGAGCGTCTGGTTCGCGCCTTCAACCCATGGCCGATCACCCACAGCACGCTGAACGGTGAAGCGTTGAAAGTGTTGGCTGCAAGCCTGGCCGAAGGGCAGGGCACGCCGGGTGAAATCCTCAGCGCCAGCAAGGACGGATTGATCGTCGCCTGCGGTGAACAGGCACTGTGTCTGACCCGTCTGCAATTGCCCGGCGGCAAGGCGCTGAACTTCAGCGACTTGTTCAACAGCCGTCGTGAGAAATTCGCCCTCGGCACCGTCCTTGGTCAAACGGCGGACGCTCAATGAATCCACGTCTGGCCGCCGCCAAGGCACTGGCTGCAGTTCTTAACGGAAAAGCCTCACTCAACAGTTCTCTGCCGACGCAAATGGACAAGGTCGAAGACCGTGATCGCGGCTTCACCCAGGACCTGGCGTTCGGCACGGCTCGCTGGCAGCCACGTTTGTCGGCGTTGGCGGCCAAATTGCTGCAAAAGCCGTTCAAAGCGGCTGATGCCGATGTCGAGGCGCTGTTGCTGGTCGGTCTCTACCAACTGCTCTACACCCGGGTTCCGGCCCACGCGGCCATCGGCGAAACCGTCGGTTGCGCCGACAAGCTGAAAAAGCCGTGGGCCAAAGCCCTGCTCAATGCCGTGCTGCGCCGCGCCCAACGGGAAAGCGAAGCGCTGCTGGCCGAGCTGGAGCACGACCCGGTGGTGCGCACCTCTCACCCGCGCTGGCTGCAAAAATCCCTCAAGGCCTTCTGGCCTGAGCAGTGGGAAGCCATTTGCGCGGCGAACAACGCTCACCCGCCGATGATTTTGCGGGTCAACCGTCGCCATCACACCCGCGATGCTTATCTCGGCTTGCTGAGTGACGCCGGCATCGCTGCCAAGCCCTGCGTTTATAGTCAGGACGGCATCATCCTCGACACAGCGGCCGACGTGCGCAGCCTCCCGGGTTTCGCCGAAGGCTGGATCAGCGTGCAGGACGAAGCCGCACAACTGGCCGCCGATCTACTGGACCTGGCACCGGGCCAACGGGTGCTGGACGCCTGCTGCGCACCGGGCGGCAAGACCTGCCACATCCTTGAGGCAGAGCCAAAACTGGCCGGGGTGGTGGCGGTGGATCTGGAAGCCAAGCGTCTGGTGCGAGTGCGGGAAAACCTTGCACGCCTGGGACTGAGCGCCGAACTGATCGCCGCCGATGGCCGTGACACCGCGACCTGGTGGGACGGCAAACCGTTCCAGCGCATTTTGCTGGACGCGCCGTGCTCGGCCACCGGGGTGATTCGTCGTCACCCGGACATCAAATTGACCCGCCAACCCGATGACATCGCCGCGCTGGCGGTGCTTCAGGGCGAATTGCTCGACGCCATGTGGATAACGTTGGAAGTGGGCGGCATTCTGCTTTACGCCACTTGCTCCACGCTGCCGACCGAGAACACCGAAGTCATCGAAGCGTTCCTCGCTCGCACGCCGGGCGCCCGTGAACTCGACATCGCCAGTCAGGCCGGCATCAAGCAGCCCCACGGTCGCCAATTGCTGGCCCAGGAAGGTGGCCACGACGGGTTCTACTACGCCAAGCTGATCAAGATTGCCGCCGCGCGCGGTTAACCGGTTTTAAAGGAGTGACTGGATGAAAATCATCATCCTCGGCGCAGGGCAGGTCGGCGGTTCGCTGGCAGAACACCTGGCCAGCGAAGCCAACGACATCACCGTGGTCGACACCGATGGCGAACGCCTGCGCGACCTCGGCGATCGGCTGGACATCCGTACCGTGCAGGGTCGCGGTTCGCTGCCGACCGTACTGCGTCAGGCCGGTGCCGACGACGCCGACATGTTGGTTGCAGTGACCAACAGTGACGAAACCAACATGGTGGCCTGTCAGGTCGCCCACACCTTGTTCCACACCCCGACCAAGATCGCCCGGGTCCGCGAAGCCGCGTACCTGACCCGCGCCGAACTGTTCGATAACGAAGCGATTCCGGTCGACGTGCTGATCAGTCCGGAGCAAGTCGTTACCAACTACATCAAGCGCCTGATCCAGCATCCGGGTGCGTTGCAGGTAATCGACTTCGCCGAAGGCAAAGCGCAACTGGTGGCAGTGAAAGCCTATTACGGCGGTCCACTGGTGGGTCAGCAACTGCGCCAGTTGCGTGAACACATGCCGAACGTCGAAACCCGCGTTGCGGCGATTTTCCGTCGTGACCGGCCGATCCTGCCCCAGGGCGATACGGTGATCGAGGCCGACGACGAAGTCTTTTTCATCGCCGCCAAAGCGAATATTCGCGCGGTGATGAGCGAAATGCGCCGCCTCGATGAGAGCTACAAACGCATCGTCATTGCTGGCGGCGGGCAGATTGGCGAACGTTTGGCCGAGGCCATCGAAAGCCGCTATCAGGTGAAGATCATCGAGATGAACCCGGCTCGCTGCCGCCATCTCTCGGACACCCTCGACAGCACCGTGGTGTTGCAGGGCAGCGCCTCCGACCGCGACTTGCTGATGGAAGAGAACATCGCCGACGCCGACATCTTCCTGGCGCTGACCAACGACGACGAAGCCAACATCATGTCGTCGCTGCTCGCCAAGCGTCTGGGTGCGAAGAAGGTGATGACGATCATCAACAACCCGGCCTACGTCGACCTGATCCAGGGCGGCGACATCGACATCGCCATCAGCCCGCAATTGGCGACCATCGGCACCTTGCTGGCCCATGTGCGGCGCGGCGATATCGTCAGCGTGCACTCATTGCGTCGAGGGGCGGCGGAAGCCATTGAGGCCATCGCTCACGGTGATGCGAAGTCGAGCAAGGTAATCGGCAAAGCCATCGAAAACATCGGCCTGCCACCGGGGACCACCATTGGAGCGATCATCCGCGACGAAGAAGTGATCATCGCCCACGACGACACAGTGATTGAAGCCGGCGACCATGTGATTCTGTTCCTTGTGGATAAGAAGCATATTCGGGATGTGGAAAAGCTGTTCCATGTGGGGTTGAGCTTTTTCTGATGATCGTTCCCACGCTCTGCGTGGGAATGCCTCAACGGACGCTCCGCGTTCGGCTTTGAATGGGACGCAGAGCGTCCCGGGCTGCATTCCCACGCGGAGCGTCACTAGTGTCCGGTAAACATGTTTCATAGCTGAAGGCTGCCTTGGGCAGCCTTCAGC
>NZ_AZRW02000047.1 GCF_000512695.2 Pseudomonas sp. QTF5
GCCTTCAACAAAGGTTGAGTCGCCAGCGCGTGGGGCGCCGTAGGTGTAGAGGAGGATGTTGTAATCCTCATCCGGAAATCGACGGAGTGCTTCGGCCAGCAGCAAGGCGATGGCTCCACCGAGACTATGCCCGCAAATGATGATTTTTTGACCCGCATAGAATCGGTCCAAATAGCTATGTACGAACTCGCTGAGCGCCTGATATGCGCTGTAAAACCCCTTATGAACCTGCCCGACACCTTCCTCGAACGGAACCTGAAGCGCATGCACATCACGTAGTGCATCTTTCAGACTGGCCGTGCCGCGCACCGAAATCAAAACGCCTTCGTCGTGATGACACATGAACGCCTGGGTATCACCGCCATCTTCCTGATCATCGAAAAAATGCTGGTTGGCCGGGTGTTCCTGATCCTTGCCTTTGTCCGGGTGGTTTTGCTCATACAGCGTCGGGTCGAACGGCAGGATTTCCAGCCGCTTTGAATAGGGCACGTCTTCGTACAACGGGTAAAACCTTTGGGACTGGCTCTTATCGATTCGCCAATTTTCCCGGTAGCTGGCCAATGCCTCGCCAAACAGATTGCCGATGCTCGGGTCCTCAGGAAAGCGCACTTTATCCAGCGGTTTTTCGCGCGGGTCCTGGGCGAAATCGGTGTAACTCAAGGTCGCCATCAACGCCAGTTGATAAAGGTTCAGCGCACAGAATTTGTCATCGGTGGACAGCAGTGGCCGCAAGGCGCGCATCGGCCGCACTTCCAGCACGTTGTGTTGGTTGGGGCTCAGCGCAATGCCGAACGAATGCTCGGGGCCGAAACCCAGTTCGCTCATGGCCCGAAGCAGTGCGCTTTGGGGTTCGTAGAAGCGCTGGGCCACCGGTGGCAAATGCGCGCCATCACGGACCAGGTCCCGCACCTCGACCTGGACAAAGACATCGGCGTCCTTGATGGCCGGGTTGTGTTCACGACGAAATCCGTCTTCGTGGAAAAAGCGGGTTTGTTCGGCGCGGTACTGGAGTTCGGTGATGGGGAGAGGGTAGTAGTCTCGTTTTATCAACCGTTCATAGGGTGTATCGAGTCCGCTGTACCGCTTGTCAAAGTTGAGTACGACAGCTCCTCGGTAATGGTTCTCTAGTTTTGCAAATCCCTCACCATCCAATCGTCCGGTATATTCCTGGCCGACACTGTCCACAACGGTGTAAGGCAAACCACCATAGGGTTTTCCGTCACCCTGCTCGTCAACTAATCGAAAGCTCGTCCAGTGCCCCCGTAGCGGGCAAACCAGCATTTTGCTGCTGAAACAAGAGTGATCTCGCTCCTGATGTGCCATATCTGATTTCCTTATTCAGTGCAGTTGGGGTAGACGGTGCACTCGCGACCATCCGGCATTTTGAAAGACTTGAAATCGACGGTGTTACCACGGCAAAAAGCGTCTTGATCCTCAAGGTTTTCACCCAGGCAACGTTTCCAACCTTGCGGAAAGCGGATCCAGGTGTCCTGCCCAAAGGGCCGCTCCTCGGCCGCCATCCCGAACACCATCCTCACCGTCCTGCCCGGCAACTGATCGCGCTGCAATACCCCGCCCGCCATGCGTTTCACCATCTGTCCACTCGCGTCGACAGCCCGGCAGTGCAGGATTTTTCGAATATTGCGTTTGTGCCCCATAGTGCGAAACAGCCACTGGCATTGCCCTTGAAACGCCTGAATACCGGAGGCTGGAAAATCTGGACGGTCATCTGCAAGTGCGTCGTAAAAGGACAGGCTGGCAAAATCATTACTGCCATCGAGCCGAGCCGGCCCCCATTTCCCTCGCAAATTCAACCTCAAACTACTCAACACCAACGGACAGCCGCCCGCGCGCGTCGTCAGCGGGATCTGAAACTCGGCCGTGCGCGCAATGCTTTGGAATTCGCTGGTGAAAAACTTGCGGTTGGGCGCCACCTTTCCGCGCTGACGCGGCGGCGCCTCACAGGTTTCGCCGCTGGCCGGCTCGTAATAGGCATCGGCCTTGACCCTGAAATCGGCCGGCACTTCGGCCTGCAAGGTAAAGCGCTCTGCCGGTGCAAAAACACAACCGCCAGCGGCAAGCGCCAGCGCAATGATTGCCAGTGCGCGAACAGATTGCCGGCTCGCGAAACACAACGAAGGAGCGTTGTTGAGAATTGGCTTTTCCCATTCCTGGAGTACCGTCACTTGATGCCCCTGTCAAAAAACCACGCTGAAAAACGAAGTATCAACAGGGGTATAGCCGTCATCCAGAGCTGTCTGAGGGGCCAGGAAACGTTTGGGACCGCGCCTACGCCAATCTCTGAAATATCTGACATTTGCAGCCCTGCCTGGGAGGGTTGTCACGCTCCTGAGCGAAACCTTTGGCGCTCGTCATCTCGCCGAACCGGCCGGTGGCCGCGCTGAAGGCTGGAAAGCTTCGTCAAGACGCTCGATGGGCTGGCGCCGAGCGTGCAGGAAGAAGCCTTTAAAGGCGCAATCGATGCGTTCAACCGCTTTACTGTACTGCTCGAACAGGCCTACGCCACCACCCCCGAACTCGCTCGATCACCCCGCCCTTGTAGGAGCGAGGCTTGCCCGCGAAGAACGATAACGCGGTCTGTCTGAAGTACCGCGTCGTACCATTCGCGGGCAAGCCTCGCTCCTACAGGTGACATTTTGATCTATGCTCGGGCCTCTCGCTCCGGAGGGCCTTCGATGACTGATTTACTCACGTCCATTCAAGCCGCACTCGGCTTGCCCCACACGCCAATCCCGTTCACCTCGGTTGGTGCCCTGCCCTCGGCGTTTGCCGTGACTGACCTGGCCTGCGCCAGCATTGCCGCCGCCGGTCAGGCTGTCAGTGAATTGCTGCAACAACACACCGGCCGTTTGCCTAACCTTGAAGTCGACCGCCGCCTTGCGTCGTTCTGGTTCGCCACCTCGATCCGCCCTGTGGGCTGGAGCGTCCCGCCGTTGTGGGACGCGGTTGCCGGCGACTATGCGACCAAGGACGGCTGGATCCGCCTGCACACCAACGCGCCTCATCATCGTGCCGCCGCTGAAAGCGTGCTCGGCGGCTGTGCCGACCGCGCCGCGGCGGCGGGCAAAGTAGCTCAGTGGGCGAAAAGCGATCTGGAACAGGCCGTGATCGAGGCCGGTGGTTGCGCCGCCGAGATGCAAACCTGGACACAATGGCAGGTTCACCCCCAGGGGCAGGCCGTGAACGCCGAACCGCTGATTCAGTTCAGCGTCGACGACAGCCAAAACGCCAAACCGTGGCAGGGTTCGGTGGCCCAACCGCTGGCAGGGATCAAGGTGCTGGACCTGACGCGGGTACTCGCCGGCCCGATCGCCAGCCGCTTCCTCGCAGGGCTCGGCGCCGACGTGCTGCGCATCGACCCGCCGACCTGGAACGAACCGGGCGTGGTGCCGGAAGTCACTTTGGGCAAACGCTGTGCGCGCCTGGATCTGCACGACAAGACCGATCGCGCAGTGTTCGAAAGCCTGCTCAAGGACACCGACATTCTGCTCCACGGCTACCGCGCCGATGCATTGGAAAGGTTGGGGTACGGCGTCGCCGTGCGTCAAAAACTGGCGCCGGGCCTGATTGATGTATGCCTCAACGCCTACGGTTGGAGCGGCCCATGGCAGAACCGTCGAGGGTTCGACAGTTTGGTACAGATGAGCAGCGGGATTGCCGAAGCGGGGATGCAGTGGAAGAAGGCGAACAAACCGACGCCGCTGCCGGTGCAGGCGCTTGATCACGCCACCGGGTATTTGATGGCAGCTGCGGCGATCAAGTTATTGGGATGTGGCGGGTCGGCCAGGTTGTCGTTGGCGCGGACCGCCAGGTTGCTGATTGAACATGGCGCGGGGACCGACGAGGCGTTGCGGGCGGAGGATCAAAGCGATCAAGGGATGTTGGTTGAGCAGACACCTTGGGGTCCGGCCCACCGGCTGCAGGTACCACTGAAAATCACCGGGACACCGCTGCAGTGGGCACTGCCGGCCGGGGAATTGGGTTCCCATCGCGCGCAGTGGTGGTGACTGTTCGGGCCCCTTCGCGAGCAAGCCCGCTCCCACAGTTGACCGAGTTTCCTTGGAGGAATGCGATCAAAATGTGGGAGCGGGCTTGCTCGCGAAGGGGGCCGAAAAGTCACCACACATCTCGGCTCAGTTCAATCCGGTCGACTCAACGATGTCCAAAGCACCTGCGCCGCATACCCTCGATAGGGCCGCCAAGCCTCGGCCCGCACCCACAACTCCCGAGCCGTCACCGCTCGACCTTCCAGCGCCACCAGCGAATTGATCAACCCCACATCCCCACTCGGAAACGCATCCATCTGCCGCAACTGCCGCAAGGCAATGTATTGCGCCGTCCAGTCGCCAATCCCGTGCAATGTCAACAACCGCGCCACACCGCCTTCCCGTCCCGGTTCAAACAACAGGGGATCATCCAGCAACGCCTGAGCCACGCTGGACAAGGTCCGACCGCGACTTTTCGGCATCCCCAACGTAGCCAGATCCGCTGCTGCCAATGCGCCAGCATCAGGAAACACATGACTCAACCCCGGCATCGGCGACTGCAATGGCTGTCCATATTGCACCACCAGTTTCCCCGCCAACTTGATCGCCGCGACCACGCTGATCTGCTGCCCCAACACCGCACGAATGGCCAACTCCAGACCATCCCAAGCCCCGGGCACGCGCAGCCCCGGACGTGCGGCAATCAAGCGTGCCATCAACGGATCAACCGCCAGTTGTCGATGAATGGCGGGCAAATTTGCGTCCAGATCAAACATCCGCCGTAGCCGCGCGACAATCTCCGGTACTGCCGCTGAATCAGGAAAATCCAGCGTCACTTCCAGCACATCGCCCACCCCTGGCCTGACCGAAATCACTCCGTGAATACCGTTCAATGCGATGCTGCGCGAGTACACCCCATCGACCACCGTTTCCATCCCCACCACCGCCCGCGCCGACAAAAAACCCAGCATCGCCGACCAGTCATAAGGCGGTTGATACGCCAGCAATAACCTCACAACGACAACAATCCGCTGTACAACCCATAGGCCGCCAACCCCGCCCCGGCAACCACACAGCTGAAAATCCCCTTCTCAACCAACGTAAACAGCGGTTTGCCCTGTTCCCGCTTGGCCTTGGCAAACAGTATCACCCCCGGTGCATACAACAACGCCGAGAGCAGCAGGTATTTCACGCCGCCGGCATACAACAACCACACCGCGTAACTCAGGGCGATGCCGCCGATCAGCAAGTCTTTCGTGCGCTCGGCCGAGGCATGCTCATAGGTTTCCCCTCGCCCGCTCAACAACACCGCATACGCCGCCGACCACAGATATGGCACCAGAATCATCGATGAGGCGAGGTAGATCAGGCTGGTGTAAGTACCGGCGGAAAACAGGGTGATCAGCAGAAAAATCTGGATCATCACATTGGTGAGCCACAGTGCGTTGACTGGCACATGGTTGGCGTTTTCCTTTTTCAGGAAGGCTGGCATGGTCTTGTCTTTCGCGGTGGCGAAGAGGATTTCGGCGCACAGCAACGCCCACGACAACAAGGCCCCCAGCAGCGAAACCGCCAGGCCGATGCTGATCAGCAGCGCGCCCCAAGGGCCGACGATATGTTCCAGCACCGCCGCCAGCGACGGGTTCTGCAACGTGGCCAATTCGGGTTGGCTCATGATCCCGAGGGATAACACGTTCACCAGCACCAGCAGCGCCAACACACCGATAAAACCGATAACCGTCGCCCGGCCCACGTCCGAACGTTTCTGTGCCCTCGCCGAATACACACTGGCGCCTTCGATGCCGATGAAGACGAACACGGTGACCAGCATCATGTTGCGCACCTGGTCCATCACGCCGCCGAAATTCGGGTTGCTGCGGCCCCAGATGTCGCGGGTGAAGATGTCCGCCTTGAAGGCCACGGCGGCAATCACGATAAACATGATCAGCGGCACAATCTTGGCCACGGTGGTCAGTTGATTGATGAACGCCGCCTCCTTGATTCCACGCAACACCAGAAAATGCACGGCCCACAGCAGCACCGACGCGCAGCCGATGGCGATGGGTGTGTTGCCCCGGCCGAAGACCGGAAAGAAATAACCGAGAGTACTGAACAGCAATACGAAATAACCGACGTTGCCCAGCCAGGCGCTGATCCAGTATCCCCAGGCAGACGAGAATCCCATGTAATCGCCGAAACCGGCCTTGGCGTAAGCGTATACACCGGAGTCCAGTTCAGGTTTGCGATTGGCCAAAGTCTGAAAGACGAAGGCCAAGGTCAGCATGCCAACGGCAGTGATCGCCCAACCAATCAATATCGCCCCGGCATCGGCACGCGCCGCCATGTTTTGCGGCAAGGAAAAAATCCCACCGCCAATCATCGATCCCACCACCAAAGCGATCAGCGCACTCAGGCGAAGCTTTTGCGTCGGTTGCGACATTCGTGCATCTCCATTTCCCTGTCGCGCTATGGCCGCGAGATCTTCACATAGTCGGTTTTTAACTAAATAGATAAAGCGTAATAACGTTTATCAATTAACGCTAATATTTGTCTTTATTTATAACTGACCACGCTATTGCAGCCATCCGAAAATAGCGGTTTTGTCGGTAGATCCTAATAAATCAATATCACTGCAAAATCAAATGACCAATACTTGCCAAAACAAAAAAACAAACTAGCGTCTAAACCTCAACTGATACGCTTTATTTCTTTAACTTTTATCAGAGGTCTCTGCACAGGGCTTTGCGGGCAATAGCCCTATGCCTATAAAAGACCCATAAGTCTTTAATCAACAACGGAATGTGACCATGCATTGATCCAAGTCAGATGATTGAACAGCGAACGAAACTAACCTGTTTTCTCTCTTCTCCTGCACTGGAGTCATGCAATGTCCGAATCCCCCGGAAAACTGAAACTCGGCGCCCTGGTTGCATTGGTTGTCGGCTCAATGATTGGTGGCGGGATCTTCTCTTTACCCCAGAACATGGCCGCCAGTGCAGACGTCGGTGCCGTTCTTATCGGTTGGGCCATTACCGCGGTGGGCATGTTGACCCTGGCCTTCGTCTTCCAGACCCTCGCTAATCGAAAACCTGATCTGGACGGCGGTGTTTACGCCTACGCCAAAGCCGGTTTCGGCGACTACATGGGTTTCTCGTCTGCCTGGGGTTACTGGATCAGTGCCTGGCTGGGTAACGTTGGTTACTTCGTTCTGTTGTTCAGCACCCTCGGTTACTTCTTTCCGATCTTCGGCGAAGGCAACACGGTTGCTGCCGTGATCGGCGCGTCTGTGCTGCTCTGGGGCGTACATTTCCTAGTGCTGCGGGGCATCAAGGAAGCGGCATTCATCAACCTGGTGACCACCGTCGCCAAAATCGTACCGCTGCTGCTGTTTGTCCTGATCGCGATTTTCGCGTTCAAACTGGACATCTTCACTGCCGACATCTGGGGCGTGAAAAACCCTGACCTGGGCAGCGTGATGAAGCAGGTGCGCAACATGATGCTGGTCACCGTCTGGGTGTTCATCGGCATCGAAGGCGCGAGCATCTTCTCGGCCCGTGCGGAAAAACGCAGCGACGTGGGTAAAGCCACCGTCATCGGTTTCATCACGGTTTTGCTGTTTCTGGTGCTAGTGAACGTGCTCTCGCTGGGCATCATGACCCAACCGGAATTGGCAAAACTGCAGAACCCGTCCATGGCCGCGGTGCTGGAACACGTGGTCGGTCATTGGGGCGCGGTGCTGATCAGCGTCGGCCTGATCATTTCGTTGCTCGGTGCGCTGTTGTCGTGGGTGTTGCTGTGCGCGGAGATCATGTTCGCCGCCGCTAAAGACCACACCATGCCGGCCTTTTTGCGCAAGGAAAACGCCAACCATGTGCCGGCCAATGCGCTGTGGCTGACCAACGCCATGGTCCAGCTGTTCCTGATCATCACGCTGTTCTCGGCCAGCACTTATCTGTCGCTGATCTACCTCGCCACCTCGATGATTCTGGTGCCGTACCTGTGGTCGGCGGCTTATGCGCTGCTGCTGGCGGTGCGCGGCGAGAGTTATGAAAACGCCGCGGCCGAGCGCAGGAAAGACCTGTTCATCGGCGCCGTCGCGTTGATCTACGCGGTCTGGCTGATCTATGCCGGCGGCGTCAAATACCTGCTGCTCTCCGCCCTGCTCTATGCGCCCGGCGCGATCCTGTTTGCCAAAGCCAAACTTGAAGTCAACAAACCGGTTTTCACCAACGTCGAGAAGCTGATTTTCGCAGCGGTCGTCGTGGGCGCCCTGGTGGCAGCTTACGGGCTGTATGACGGCTTCCTGACTCTGTAACACCTGACCCATTTGTCATCTGGAGGATCACTGTAATGACCACCGAAAAAGTTAAGTACGGCGTCCATTCCGAAGCCGGCAAACTGCGCAAAGTCATGGTTTGCTCCCCCGGCCTGGCCCACCAGCGGCTGACCCCGAACAACTGCGATGAACTGCTTTTCGATGATGTGCTGTGGGTTGCTCAAGCCAAGCGTGACCACTTCGACTTCGTCACCAAAATGCGCGAGCGCAACGTCGACGTGCTGGAAATGCACAATCTGCTGACCGACATCGTCGCCATTCCAGAAGCGCTGGACTGGATTCTGGAACGCAAGATCACCGCCAACTCGGTCGGCCTTGGGCTGGTCAACGAAACCGCTTCCTGGCTGCGTAGCCTGGAGCCGAGAAAGATTGCCGAGTTCCTGATTGGCGGCGTCTCCGCCGATGACCTGCCGGACAGCTTCGGCGGCAAGACCATTCAGATGTTCCGCGAATTTCTCGGTCACTCCAGCTTCATTCTGCCGCCGCTGCCCAACACCCAGTTCACCCGCGACACCACCTGCTGGGTCTACGGCGGCGTGACGTTGAACCCGATGTACTGGCCGGCGCGCCGTCAGGAAACGTTACTGGCCACGGCCATCTACAAGTTCCACCCGCAATTCGCTAACGCCGACTTCCAGATCTGGTACGGCGACCCGGACCAGGACCATGGCAGCGCCACCCTTGAGGGCGGCGACGTGATGCCGATCGGCAACGGCGTGGTGCTAATCGGCATGGGTGAGCGCTCGTCCCGCCAGGCCATCGGCCAATTGGCGTTGAACCTGTTCAAGAACAAAGCAGTGGAAAGAGTGATCGTCGCCGGCCTGCCAAAGTCCCGCGCAGCGATGCACCTGGACACCGTGTTCAGCTTCTGCGACCGCGACCTGGTGACCATTTTCCCGGAAGTGGTGAACCAGATCGTCGCCTTCAGCCTGCGCCCTGACGAAAGCAAACCGGGCGGCATCGACGTGCGCCGCGAAGAAACCAGCTTCCTCGACACCGTGGCCAAGGCTCTCAACCTGCCAGTGCTGCGCGTCGTCGAAACCGGTGGCAACAGCTTCGCCGCCGAACGCGAGCAATGGGACGACGGCAATAACGTGGTGGCTCTGGAGCCGGGCGTGGTCGTCGGCTATGACCGCAACACCTACACCAACACCCTGCTGCGCAAGGCCGGTGTGGAAGTCATCACCATCAGCGCCGGCGAGCTGGGACGGGGCCGTGGCGGCGGCCACTGCATGACCTGCCCGATCATTCGCGACCCTATCGACTATTAATTTGCCCACCTCGGCCCCGCTTATCCAGCGCGGCCGAGGGGATAACCGAAACCCAAGGAGATCCCATCATGGCTTTCAATATGCGCAACCGCAGCCTGCTCTCGCTGATGCACCACACCACTCGCGAGCTGAACTACCTGCTGGACCTGTCCCGTGACCTCAAACGCGCCAAGTACACCGGCACCGAGCGTCCGCACCTGCAAGGCAAGAACATCGCGCTGATCTTCGAAAAAACCTCGACCCGCACCCGTTGCGCCTTCGAAGTCGCGGCCCATGACCAGGGCGCCCACGTCACCTACATCGACCCGGTGTCGTCGCAGATCGGCCACAAGGAAAGCATGAAAGACACCGCTCGCGTGCTGGGGCGGATGTTCGACGCCATCGAGTATCGCGGCTTCGAACAGGAAATCGTCGAAGAGCTGGCGAAGTTCGCTGGCGTGCCGGTGTTCAACGGCCTGACCGCTGAATTCCACCCGACGCAAATGATCGCCGACACCCTGACCATGCGTGAACACAGCGACAAACCGCTGCACGACATCAGCTATGCCTACCTCGGCGATGCCCGCTACAACATGGGCAATTCGCTGTTGATGATCGGCGCCAAACTCGGCATGGACGTGCGCATCGCCGCGCCGAAAGCGCTGTGGCCACATCAGGACTTCATCGATCAGTGCAAAGCCTTCGCCGCCGAAAGCGGCGCGCGCCTCACCATCACCGAAGACCCGAAAGAAGCGGTCAAGGGCGTGGACTTCATCCACACCGACATCTGGGTGTCGATGGGCGAGCCGGTTGAGGCGTGGGACGAGCGCATCGAGCAACTGCTGCCGTATCAGGTCAACGCCGACATGATGAAGGCCTCGGGCAACCCGCGCGTGAAATTCATGCACTGCCTGCCGGCGTTCCACAACAGCGAAACCAAGGTCGGCAAAGACATCGCCGCGCGGTATCCGCACCTGGCCAACGGCGTCGAGGTGACTGAGGAAGTCTTCGAATCGCCGGCCAACATCGCCTTCGAGCAAGCGGAGAACCGCATGCACACCATCAAGGCGATTCTGGTGTCGGCGCTGGCGGATATCTAACGGCTCACTCGGCTCGCCCTGACGAAACACGGTCAATGTGGGAGCGGGCTTGCTCGCGAAAGCGGTCTGACAGGGACATTGATGTCGACTGACACACCGCCTTCGCGAGCAAGCCCGCTCCCACACCGACCCGATTCCCACAGCAAGATCGAGCTACCCGCCCTCTATTTAGAAGGACTGCATTATGCGTATCGTCGTTGCTCTGGGCGGTAACGCCCTGCTCCGCCGGGGTGAACCCATGACCGCGGACAACCAGCGCGCCAACATCCGGATCGCCACCGAACAGATCGCCAAGGTTTATTCCGGCAACCAACTGGTGATCGCTCACGGCAATGGTCCGCAGGTCGGGCTGCTGTCGCTGCAAGCGGCGGCCTACACCCAGGTTTCCGCTTACCCGCTGGACGTGCTGGGGGCCGAAACCGAAGGCATGATCGGCTACATCATCGAACAGGAAGTGGGCAACCTGCTGGACTTCGAAGTCCCGTTCGCCACCCTGCTGACCCAGGTCGAAGTCGACGCCAACGACCCGGCGTTCCAGACTCCCAGCAAACCCATCGGCCCGGTCTACACCAAGGCCGAAGCGGAAAAACTCGCTGCCGAAAAAGGCTGGGCGATTGCTCCGGACGGCGACAAATTCCGTCGCGTGGTGGCCAGCCCGAGACCCAAACGCATCTTCGAAATCCGCCCGATCAAGTGGCTGCTGGAAAAAGGCAGCATCGTGATTTGCGCCGGTGGTGGCGGCATCCCGACGATGTACGGCGCCAGCGGAAAACTGCAAGGCGTGGAAGCGGTAATCGACAAAGACCTGTGCTCGGCGCTACTGGCCGAACAGCTTGAAAGCGATCTGTTGGTGATCGCCACCGACGTCAGCGCGGCGTTCATCGACTTCGGCAAACCCACCCAGAAAGCCATCGCCCAGGCCCACCCGGACGAAATGGAAAAACTCGGCTTCGCGGCCGGCTCCATGGGACCAAAGGTCCAGGCAGCCTGCGAGTTCGCCCGCCATACTGGCAAAGTCGCGGTGATCGGTTCACTCTCGGACATCGAAGCGATCGTCCAGGGCAAGGCCGGCACGCGTATCAGTACGGCGACACCTGGCATAACTTATTTATAAGGAGAGACGTCAATGGCAACGTTTGAGCCCGGTCATCTGCACATCGAGCGCCACGCGCTGACCCCGGATGATGTCAACTACAACGTGCACCTCGACTATGAGGTCACGCAGGATCCCAAGAAAGGCAAAGGGATGCTGTTCACCATGCACGGCAGCATGCAGGGAAAGGACATGACGGAGACCTTCTTTCTGCCCAAGGAGGAGGCTTACAACTTCGCCAACAACGTGACGAAAATCGCCGAGAAGTACGGAATCCCGAAGACACATAGCCAGATCGGCTCGGTTCACAAGCATTACGATTTAATGTTTGAAGACATCCGGAAGCAGCTGGATATGAAATCCGGCGACCCGGTAAACCTCGAGAACTTCGAATAACCCACTGACCTTGTGGGAGCGGGCTTGCTCGCGAAAGCGGTGTGACAGGCAATACTAATGTCGACTGATACTCCGCTTTCGCGAGCAAGCCCGCTCCCACAGGGGATCATCGTTGCCCTGAAGTCCTGCGCAGGATTTCACCATTGGCCCGCCCCAAGGCATACTTGCCACCCTCCGCACTCCAGAACCCAACCGCCCCATGCGTATCCACGTCAGCTTCATCGACCGCGTCGGAATCACCCAGGAAGTCCTGGCCCTGCTCGGTGGGCGCAATCTCAATCTGGATGCGGTGGAAATGGTGCCGCCCAACGTCTACATCGACGCCCCGACCTTGAGCCCGGCAGTGCTCGAAGAGCTGCGCGACGCGCTGTTCAGCGTGCGCGGCGTGCAAGCGGTGACGGTGGTCGACATCCTTCCCGGCCAACGCCGTCACTTGCAACTCGATGCGTTACTCGCGGCCATGACCGACCCGGTGCTGGCTCTGGACAGTGCTGGCAAGGTGCTGCTGGCCAACCCGGCGCTGATTGCCCTGTACGGCCGCGAACCGGCGGGTGAAAGCATCAGCGAGCTGTTTGCCGACCCGGCGCTGCTCGACGCGTTGCTGGAAAACGGTTTTCGCCTGCCACTGCGTGAGATCACCGTCAACGGCCAGACCCTGCTGCTGGACGCCACGCCGATCACCGATGCCGGCGCGCTGCTGACCCTGTATCAACCGAACCGCATCGGTGAACGCCTCTCGGCGCTGCACCACGACCACGCCGAAGGGTTCGATGCCCTGCTCGGCGAATCCCCGGCGATTCGTACGCTCAAGGCGCGCGCTCAACGGGTCGCCGCCCTCGATGCACCGTTGCTGATTCAGGGCGAAACCGGCACCGGCAAAGAACTGGTGGCTCGCGCCTGCCACGCCATCAGCGCTCGCCATAGTTCGCCGTTCCTGGCCTTGAACTGCGCGGCATTGCCGGAAAACCTCGCCGAAAGCGAGCTGTTCGGCTACGCCCCCGGCGCCTTCACCGGCGCGCAACGGGGCGGCAAACCGGGGCTGATGGAACTGGCCAACCAGGGCACGGTATTTCTCGACGAGATCGGTGAAATGTCGCCGTACTTGCAGGCGAAATTGCTGCGTTTTCTGAATGACGGCAGCTTCCGTCGAGTGGGTGGCGATCGCGAAGTGAAGGTCAACGTGCGGATCCTCAGCGCGACCCATCGCGATCTGGAAAAAATGGTCAGCGAAGGCGCCTTCCGCGAAGACCTTTTCTATCGCCTCAACGTCCTGAATGTCGAAGTCCCGCCCCTGCGCGACCGTGGCCAGGACATTCTGCTGCTGGCGCGCTACTTCATGCAGCAGGCCTGCGCGCAGATCCAGCGCCCGGTCTGTCGCCTGGCCCCCGGCACCTACCCGGCGTTGCTGGGGAACCGTTGGCCGGGCAACGTGCGGCAATTGCAGAACGTGATTTTCCGGGCCGCGGCGATTTGCGAAAGCAGCCTGGTGGACATCGGCGACCTCGACATCGCTGGCACCTCCGTGGCGCGCCAGAGCGACAGCGAGGTCGACAGCCTTGAACAGGCCATGGAAGAGTTCGAGAAAACCCTGCTGGAAAAACTCTACGTCAGCTACCCCTCGACCCGCCAACTGGCCAGCCGCCTGCAAACCTCCCACACCGCGATTGCCCATCGGTTGCGTAAGTACGGGATTCCTAACAAGCCTTAAAGCATCACTCAGTCAAATGTGGGAGCGGCGGTGCGGCGATCCGACTTGCTCGCGAAGGCGGAGTGTCAGTCGACATCAATGTTGCCTGTTATACCGCTTTCGCGAGCAAGCCCGCTCCCACAGGGTACTGCATCAGGATTCAAAAACGACCTCCGCCTGTACTGAAAGCGCTACGGCGGAATGAAATCGCTACACCCCCTCTTGATCACCGCTGTGCAAGGCTTTGATCCACCTCAGCTTTTTTCTTCAGTCCCTGCTGTAGCGATTTCGCTACAGTCAGGTCATTTCAGTCTTCTGTAAAAACAACTAACTAATTGATTTGTAAGAAATAAATAACATTGGCCGCGATTTTGCTTAGCTTGTATAAAAAGCAGCGCCCATAAATCAGGGCATTGCCCCAGCATTCAATCGCGTCCACCAGACGAGTCTGGCCCCCTTAGGAGTTTCCATGAGCGAGTTGCGTTTTACTGAAGATCACGAATGGCTGCGCACCGAAGCTGACGGCACCGTCACCGTCGGTATCACCGCTTTCGCGCAGAACGCCTTGGGCGACGTGGTTTTTGTACAACTGCCTGAGCTGCAGTCCTACGACAAAGGCGCAGAAGCCGCCACCGTGGAATCGGTAAAAGCCGCCAGCGGCGTGTACATGCCACTCGACGGCGAAGTGCTGGAAGTGAACCCGGCGCTGGACAGCAGCCCTGAACTGGTCAACGAAGATCCGCTGGGCGAAGGCTGGTTCTTCCGCTTCCAGCCAACCGATGCCTCGGCTGTCGGCCAACTGCTGGATCAAGACGCTTACGACCGTCTGATCGCCCAAGCCTGAGGAGCGCCGACATGACTCAAGTACTTCCTGTTTCTGTAAATGTCAGCACCGCCAACGAATTCATTGCGCGCCACATCGGCCCGCGCTCGGGCGACGAGCAAGCCATGCTCAACAGCCTCGGCTTTGATTCCCTGGAAGCCCTGAGCGCCAGCGTCATTCCCGACAGCATCAAGGGCACCAGCGTCCTCGGCCTGGAAGACGGCCTGAGTGAAGCGGATGCCCTGGCGCTGATCAAAGCCATCGCCGGCAAAAACCAGCTGTTCAAGACCTACATCGGCCAGGGCTACTACGGCACCCACACGCCGTCGCCGATCCTGCGCAACCTGCTGGAAAACCCGGCCTGGTACACCGCTTACACCCCGTACCAACCAGAAATTTCCCAGGGCCGTCTCGAAGCGCTGCTGAACTTCCAGACCCTGATCAGCGACCTGACTGGCCTGCCAATCGCCAACGCCTCGCTGCTCGACGAAGCCACCGCCGCTGCCGAAGCCATGACCTTCTGCAAACGCCTGAGCAAGAACAAAGGCAGCCACGCGTTCTTCGCCTCGGTTCATTGCCACCCGCAAACCCTCGACGTGTTGCGCACCCGTGCCGAGCCTTTGGGCATCGACGTGGTGGTCGGCGATGAGCGCGAACTGACCGATGTCAGCGCATTCTTCGGTGCTTTGCTGCAATACCCGGCCAGCAACGGTGATGTGTTCGACTACCGCGAGCTGACCGAGCGCTTCCACGCCGCCAACGCACTGGTCGCCGTCGCGGCTGACCTGCTGGCCCTGACCGTGCTGACTCCGCCGGGCGAATTCGGCGCCGACGTGGCCATCGGTAGCGCTCAACGCTTTGGCGTGCCGCTGGGCTTCGGTGGTCCGCACGCGGCCTACTTCTCCACCCGTGATGCGTTCAAGCGTGACATGCCGGGCCGTCTGGTCGGCGTTTCCGTGGACCGTTTCGGCAAGCCGGCCCTGCGCCTCGCCATGCAGACCCGCGAGCAACATATCCGCCGCGAGAAAGCCACCAGCAACATCTGCACCGCCCAGGTTTTGCTGGCCAACATCGCCAGCATGTACGCCGTGTACCACGGCCCGAAAGGCCTGACGCAGATCGCCCAGCGCATTCATCACCTGACCGCGATCCTCGCCCAAGGCTTGAGCGCATTGGGCCTGACCGTCGAGCAAACCAGCTTCTTCGACACGCTGACGGTTAAGACCGGCGCGCAAACAGCTGCTTTGCACGACAAGGCTCGTGCTCAGCAGATCAACCTGCGTGTTGTAGATGGCGAGCGTCTGGGCCTGTCCCTGGACGAAACCACCAGCCAGGCTGACGTTGAAACCCTGTGGAGCGTGCTGTCTGAAGGCAAGGCGCTGCCAGACTTCGCTGCGCTGGCCGCGAACGTTGCAAGCACCATTCCAGCCGCGCTGGTGCGCCAGTCGCCGATCCTCAGCCACCCGGTGTTCAACCGTTATCATTCGGAAACCGAGTTGATGCGCTACCTGCGCAAGCTCGCCGACAAGGACCTGGCCCTGGATCGCACCATGATCCCGCTGGGTTCCTGCACCATGAAACTCAACGCCGCCAGCGAAATGATCCCGGTGACCTGGGCTGAATTCGGTGCCCTGCACCCGTTCGCCCCAGCCGAGCAAAGCGCCGGCTATCAACAGCTGACCGATGAACTGGAAGCGATGCTCTGCGCCGCCACCGGTTACGACTCGATCTCCCTGCAACCAAACGCTGGCTCCCAAGGTGAATACGCTGGCCTGTTGGCGATCCGTGCCTACCACCAGAGCCGTGGCGAAGACCGTCGCGACATCTGCCTGATCCCGTCGTCCGCCCACGGCACCAACCCGGCCACCGCCAACATGGCTGGCATGCGCGTGGTGGTGACCGCCTGCGATGCCCGCGGCAACGTCGACATCGAAGACCTGCGCGCCAAAGCCATCGAGCACCGCGAACACCTCGCTGCGCTGATGATCACCTACCCGTCGACCCACGGCGTGTTCGAAGAAGGCATCCGCGAAATTTGCGGCATCATTCACGACAATGGCGGCCAGGTGTACATCGACGGCGCCAACATGAACGCCATGGTCGGCCTCTGCGCACCGGGCAAGTTCGGCGGCGATGTGTCTCACCTGAACCTGCACAAAACCTTCTGCATTCCACACGGCGGTGGCGGCCCGGGCGTCGGCCCGATTGGCGTCAAGTCGCACCTGACCCCGTTCCTGCCGGGCCACGCCCAGATGGAACGCAAGGAAGGCGCGGTCTGCGCGGCACCGTTCGGCAGCGCGAGCATTCTGCCGATCACTTGGATGTACATTCGAATGATGGGTGGCGCGGGTCTCAAGCGTGCTTCGCAACTGGCGATCCTGAATGCCAACTACATTTCCCGCCGCCTCGAAGAGCATTACCCAGTGTTGTACACCGGCAGCAATGGTCTGGTGGCGCACGAATGCATCCTTGACCTGCGTCCGTTGAAAGACAGCAGCGGCATCAGTGTCGATGACGTCGCCAAGCGCCTGATCGACTTCGGCTTCCACGCCCCGACCATGTCGTTCCCGGTGGCCGGCACGTTGATGATCGAGCCGACCGAAAGCGAATCCAAGGAAGAACTGGACCGCTTCTGCGACGCCATGATCCGCATCCGCGAAGAAATCCGCGCGGTGGAAAACGGCACGCTGGACAAGGACGACAACCCGCTGAAAAACGCGCCGCACACCGCCGCGGAAATCGTCGGCGAGTGGACTCACCCGTACAGCCGCGAGCAAGCGGTTTACCCGGTAGCGTCGCTGATCGAAGGCAAGTACTGGCCACCGGTCGGTCGCGTCGACAACGTCTTCGGCGATCGCAACCTGGTCTGCGCCTGCCCGTCGATCGAAAGCTACGCTTAAACCTGTGTGGGGCGGTTAATCCGCCCCACTCAAGAACACCGCATATCCCCTTGTGGGAGCGGGCTTGCTCGCGAAAGCGGTGGGTCAGACAACTTTGATGGTGACTGACCCACCGCTTTCGCGAGCAAGCCCGCTCCCAAGGGATTTGTGCCAAGCCTCAAGTTCCGCCAATTCCTATAACAAGAAACCGGAGAACAACCATGTCGTTAAGCGTGTTCGACCTGTTCAAAATTGGTATCGGCCCCTCCAGCTCCCACACCGTCGGCCCGATGCGTGCCGCTGCACGTTTTGTCGAAGGTCTGAGCCGTGAAGGGCTGTTGCCTGCAACCGCCTGCGTCAAAGTCGAGCTCTACGGATCACTCGGCGCCACCGGCAAAGGCCACGGCAGTGACAAGGCCGTGTTACTGGGCCTGGAAGGCGAACACCCGGACACCGTGAACACCGAAACCGTCGCCGCCCGCCTGCAAGAAATTCGCAGCAGCGGACGTCTGAACCTGCTCGGTGAGCACTCCATCGAATTCAATGAAAAACTGCACCTGGCGATGATCCGCAAACCGTTGGCTTATCACCCCAACGGCATGATCTTTCGCGCCTTCGATTCCGCAGGGCTGCAAATCCGCAGCCGCGAGTACTACTCGGTCGGCGGTGGTTTTGTGGTCGATGAAGACGCCGCCGGCGCCGACCGTATCGTCGAAGATGCCACGCCACTGACCTTTCCGTTCAAAAGCGCCAAGGACCTGCTCGGTCACTGCGCCACCTACGGCCTGCCCATCAGCCAGGTGATGCTGACCAACGAAAGCGCCTGGCGCCCGGAAGCGGAAACCCGCGCCGGCCTGCTGAAAATCTGGCAAGTGATGCAGGATTGCGTCGCGGCCGGTTGCCGCAACGAAGGCATCCTGCCCGGTGGCTTGAAGGTCAAACGCCGCGCGGCAGCGCTGCATCGGCAATTGTGCAAGAACCCGGAATCTTCGCTGCGCGATCCGCTGTCGGTGCTGGACTGGGTCAACCTGTACGCCTTGGCGGTCAACGAAGAAAACGCCAATGGCGGACGCGTCGTGACTGCCCCTACCAATGGCGCCGCCGGAATCGTCCCGGCGGTTTTGCATTACTACATGCGCTTCATCCCCGGTGCCAATGAAGACGGCGTCGTACGTTTTCTGCTGACGGCCGCCGCCATCGGCATTCTCTATAAAGAAAACGCCTCGATCTCCGGCGCCGAAGTCGGCTGTCAGGGAGAGGTTGGCGTCGCCTGTTCCATGGCGGCCGGCGCCTTGTGTGAAGTGCTGGGCGGTACGGTACAGCAAGTGGAAAACGCTGCGGAAATCGGCATGGAACACAACCTCGGCCTGACCTGCGACCCGATTGGTGGGCTGGTGCAAGTGCCTTGCATCGAGCGTAACGCCATGGGTTCGGTCAAGGCCATCAATGCGGTGCGCATGGCCCTGCGCGGCGACGGTCAGCACTTCGTCTCCCTCGACAAAGTCATCCGCACCATGCGTCAGACCGGCGCCGACATGAAAAGCAAATACAAGGAAACCGCCCGTGGCGGTTTGGCGGTCAACATTATCGAGTGCTGATGCGCGCATCTGCACTATTTTCAGGAGCTGGATATGTCCACCGAACAATTGTTGAAAACCCCGTTGCATGCACTGCACCTCGAACTCGGCGCCCGCATGGTGCCGTTTGCCGGCTACGACATGCCGGTGCAATACCCGTTGGGTGTGATGAAAGAACACCAACACACCCGTGATCAGGCCGGGCTGTTCGATGTCTCGCACATGGGCCAGATCCGTCTGACCGGCACCAACGCTGCCAAGGCCCTGGAAACCCTGGTACCGGTGGACATCATCGACCTGCCAGTGGGCATGCAGCGTTACGCGATGTTCACCAACGAGACCGGCGGCATCCTCGACGATCTGATGGTCGCCAACCTCGGTAACGACGAACTGTTCCTGGTGGTCAACGCGGCCTGCAAGGATCAGGACCTGGCGCACTTGCGCAAGCATATCGGTGACCAGTGCACGATCGAGCCACTGTTCGAAGAGCGCGCGTTGCTGGCTCTGCAAGGTCCGGCCGCCGTCACCGTGCTCGCACGCTTGGCGCCTGAAGTTGCGAAGATGACCTTCATGCAATTCGCCCGCGTGAAGCTGTTGGGCGTGGACTGCTTTGTCAGCCGTTCGGGCTACACCGGTGAAGACGGTTTCGAAATCTCCGTACCGGCGGCCAACGCCGAAGCCCTGGCTCGCGCCCTGCTGGCCGAACCGGAAGTGGCGGCCATCGGTCTAGGCGCTCGCGACTCCCTGCGCCTGGAAGCCGGCCTGTGCCTCTACGGCCACGACATGAACACCGAAACCACCCCAATCGAAGCGAGCCTGCTGTGGGCCATCTCCAAGCCTCGTCGTGCCGATGGCGCGCGGGCCGGCGGCTTCCCCGGCGCTGAAACCGTGTTCGCCCAGCAGCAAGCCGGTGTCAGCCGCAAACGCGTTGGGCTGCTGCCGCAGGAACGTACGCCAGTGCGTGAAGGTGCGGAAATCGTCAACGAAGCCGGCGAAATCATTGGCAGCGTGTGCAGCGGTGGCTTCGGTCCGACCCTCGGCGGTCCGCTGACCATGGGCTACCTCGACAGCGCTTATATCGGTCTGGATACGCCGGTTTGGGCAATCGTGCGTGGGAAAAAGGTGCCTTTGCTTGTAAGCAAAATGCCATTTGTTCCACAACGCTACTATCGCGGTTGATTGACTGTTTCTATAAGTAACGCGACTGCGTTAACAGTGCACTAATCTGTAACGCAGCCGCCATAAAACAGTGCGGACGTTTCGTTTATGAACGTTACTTATAACGATCGAAAACAACTGAACAACTCTATCGAATAAGCCTGCGCTAGTTCCCCTCTGATTGTCACCAACCCGAGGAAATGCGGGCCTTCGCAGGGCTTGTTTTTTCTCCCGTAGTTGGCGTAGAGTTTGTTCACTGTGTTTGCATGGGTCGCTTGGAATCGTGACCTGGGCAGTAGCCTACAAGTTAGCTACATCCCGTTCGACGTCTTCTTACTCTCCTGCAACCAGCCCCAGTACTCTTTCACGAGAAGGAGACTGTCATTCATTTTTGCGTCAAAGGAAATAAGAAATGTCCCAACGTCAGAGCGGTACCGTCAAGTGGTTTAACGACGAGAAAGGTTTTGGTTTTATCACTCCAGAAAGCGGTCCGGATCTGTTCGTACATTTCCGCGCTATTCAGGGCAACGGCTTCAAGAGCCTGAAAGAAGGCCAGAAAGTGACGTTCGTTGCTGTGCAAGGCCAGAAAGGCATGCAGGCTGACGAAGTACAAGCAGAAGCCTGATCTTCTGTAACGAAAAAGCCCCTGATACTGATATCAGGGGCTTTTTTGTGCGCGTAAATCCGTAAAATGGCTTCTTTTTTCTGCTCTGAGGCTGCCATGTCGAAACACCTGCTCAACCCACAAGGCGACTTTCCCGCCGTCGGCCTGGGTCGTCACCTGGCAGCGATGTTCTACGACTTCCTGTTATGCACCGCCCTGCTGATCGTCACCAGCGGCATTTACAAGATGATCCAGATGGCAATCATCGGCGAAGAACAAATGCGCGCCCTCACCGAAGCCGGTGCGCTAGACGGTGATCCGCTGCTGTCGACGGTGCTGCTGTTTGTGCTGTTTGGCTTCTTCGCCAAGTTCTGGACCTGGTCAGGGCAGACGCTGGGCATGCAGGTCTGGGGCATCCGCGTGCAAAACGCCGATGGCTCATCCATCAGCCTGTGGCAGGCTCTGTTGCGCTTTGTGGTGTCGATCGCGTCTTGGCTATGCCTCGGGCTGGGATTCTTCTGGTCGCTGTTCGACAAGCAGAAGCGCAGCTGGCATGACATCTATTCCAATACCCAGCTCGTACGCATTCCGAAGAAGACCAAGTAATTGCACAGTATGAAAATCACTGTGGGAGCGGGCTTGCTCGCGAAATCGGTGTGTCAGACAACATCAATGTTGAATGATATGCCCTCTTCGCGAGCAAGCCCGCTCCCACAGTTTTTGCAACTTGCCTGACAGACCTTAAGCGTTCCCCGCCAACTTCATCCGCGCCGCCTGCGTGAAATCAAGCATCCGCTTCAACGGCCGCACCGCCTGCGGAATCAACGCCGGATCAACGAAGATCTCGTTGGTGCCCTCGCGCAAGCTCTTCAGCGTGCGCTCAAGCGTATTCATCGCCATCCACGGGCAATGCGCGCAACTGCGGCACGCTGCGCCGTTACCGGCCGTTGGCGCTTCGATGAAGACCTTGTCCGGGCACAGCTGCTGCATCTTGTAGAAAATACCGCGGTCGGTGGCGACGATCAGAGTCTTGTTTGGCAGGCTCTGCGCAGCAGCGATCAGCTGACTGGTGGAACCCACCGCGTCGGCCAACTCGATCACTGCGGTCGGCGACTCCGGATGCACCAGGATGGCCGCATCCGGGTACAGCGCTTTCATGTCTTCGAGCTGCTTGGCCTTGAACTCTTCGTGGACGATGCAGGCACCGTCCCACAGCAGCATGTCGGCACCGGTCTTGCGCTGGATGTAAGTGCCCAGGTGCTTGTCCGGAGCCCAGATGATGGTTTCGCCGTTATCCATCAGGCTTTCGACGATTTCCAGCGCACAGCTGGAAGTCACCACCCAGTCCGCCCGGGCTTTGACCGCCGCCGAAGTGTTGGCATACACCACCACCGTACGTTCCGGATGCTGATCGCAGAACGCCGAGAATTCGTCCACCGGGCAACCCAGGTCCAGCGAGCAGGTCGCTTCCAGGGTCGGCATAAGCACGCGTTTTTCAGGATTGAGGATTTTCGCGGTCTCGCCCATGAACTTCACGCCGGCGACCACCACAGTCTTGGCCGGGTGAGCATTGCCGAAGCGGGCCATCTCCAGAGAGTCGGAGACGCAGCCACCGGTTTCTTCGGCCAGAGCCTGAATGACCGGATCGCAATAGAAGTGGGCAACCAGCACCGCGTCCTGAGCCTTGAGCTCGGCAGCGATGGCAGTACGGTAATAAGCCTCCTCCTCGGCCGTCAGCGGCTTGGGCTGCTTGGCGTCGAGGTGGGCTTGAACCAGAAGGCGTTCGGAAATCTGCGTCATGTTCGCAAGACCTGCAGGCGCTTTCGCGCGAAAGTCGAGTATACACCCGGCTCCGGACCCTTCGGGGTACCGCCGGGAGAGTGAGTATTCATCAGGCGTGGATAGCGTTGAAGTTGCGCAAGGCTACAGAATATCCCGTGGATGCAAAAGATGATTCTGACCTGCGTCACCCGGACTGAGTCGACCTCAAATCGCGGGCAAAAAAAAACCCGGAAATCCTCACTTACGTGGGCCTTCCAGATTTTTTAAAATGGTGGGTCGTGTGGGATTCGAACCTACGACCAATTGGTTAAAAGCCAACTGCTCTACCAACTGAGCTAACGACCCGCTGTGTGGTGGCGCGTATAATACTGATTTTTAAGGACTATTCAACACCTAATTTGAAATAAATCAAAAATAAGGTGTTGGGTCAGTCACACCGGCCGCCGCGAAGCCTTCTGCACGCAGGCGGCAGCTGTCGCATTTACCGCAAGCGCGGCCATTATCGTCTGCCTGATAGCAGGAAACAGTCAGCCCGTAATCGACGCCAAGCTTCACCCCCGCCTCAACGATCTCCGCCTTGCTCAGGTTCTGCAGTGGCGCCTGGATACGGAAGCCCTGCCCTTCTACCCCGGCCTTGGTCGCCAGATTGGCCATGCGCTCGAAGGCTTCGATGAACTCGGGACGGCAATCCGGATAACCGGAGTAATCCACCGCGTTGACACCGATAAAGATGTCACGCGCGCCCAGCACTTCGGCCCAGCCCAGCGCCAGGGACAGAAACACGGTGTTGCGCGCCGGCACATAAGTCACCGGGATACCTTCACCCGGCGTTTCCGGCACATCGATGCTAGTGTCGGTCAGGGCCGAGCCGCCGATACCGTTCAGGTTCAGGCCGATCACCTTGTGCTCGACCACACCCAAGTCTTGGGCGACACGTGCCGCGGCGTGCAATTCGGCGTGAGACCGCTGACCATAATCGAAGCTCATGGTGTAGCAGCTATAGCCTTCGGCACGGGCCATGGCCACGACGGTCGCCGAGTCGAGGCCGCCAGACAGCAGGATGACCGCACGTTTCTCAGCAGTGTTCGTTTGTTCAGTCATTTCAGCGCCCCGGCTCGTCATTCCAAAGATATTTATGCAGCTGCAATTGCAGACGCACAGGCAGATTGTCCGCCACCACCCAGTCCGCCAGATCACGCGCGTTCAGGTCATGGTGGCTAGGTGAGAACAGGACTTCGCCGGCACGCTGGTCAAGCCCGTACTGAATCAGCTTGGACACGGCCCAGTCGTAGTCTTCCCGCGAGCAGATGACAAACTTCACCTGATCGTTAGGCGTGAGCAGTTCGATGTTCTCATAGCGGTTGCGGTGCGCTTCTTTCGAACCCGGGGTTTTCAGGTCGACGACGCGACTGACCCGAGGATCGACCGCCGAGATGTCCAGCGCGCCACTGGTTTCCAGCGACACTTCGTAGCCGGCGTCACACAACTGCTTGAGCAAGGGAATGGCATTCGGTTGCGCCAGGGGTTCGCCACCCGTGACACAAACATAACGCGGGCGAAAACCGGCCACTTGCTCGAGGATGTCGTCGAGCGTGCGAATGGTGCCGCCAGTGAAGGCGTAGGCGCTGTCGCAGTATTGGCAACGCAATGGGCAACCGGTCAGGCGCACAAAAACAGTGGGCAGCCCGGCAGTCCGCGTTTCACCCTGCAACGAGTAGAAAACTTCGGTGATTCTCAATGTGTCTTGCATAGTCGCCACGGGCGTAACAGCTAAACAGGCTGTCCGCCTCCGTCAGGCACTTCAAGGAACCCCGCCAACGCGCAGATCCCAAAAAGCGTGTTTCAGAAAAAGGGGGTGAATTCTAACGAAAAAACCCGCGACAAGCGCGGGTTTCTTCGAAACGGTCAAGCAGGCTTACATGCGCTGCAAGTCGCGTTGTGCCAGCTGAGCGGCCGAAGTGCCCGGATATTGGGACACGACCTGTTGCAGAATGCCTTTGACCCGGTCGGTATGACCGAGGCGGCGCTCTACATCAGCGAGTTTGTACAGCGAGTCTGGCACTTTGTTGTGCTTTGGATACAGCTGCGAAACCTTGGCAAATGCCTGACCTGCACCTTGCAGATCGCCTTTGGCCAGGTTCACTTCGCCCAACCAGTACTGGGCGTTGCCCGCGTATTGGCTGTTCGGGTATTTGCGCAGGAATGCGGCGAAAGCCTGGCTGGCCTTGTCGAAATCCTTGGCCTTGATCAGGTCGAAGGCTGCATCGTAATACAGCTTTTCCTTCGCCGGATCAGCCGGTTCGCCTCCCGCTGCTGGGGCTTGAGCGGCGGCCGCTCCTGCACCTGCACCGGCTGCTGCACCGGGGGCGTTCAGATCGCCACCGGTGGAAGAATTATCAGGAGTCGCGGCTGGTGCAACACCGGTTCCTATGCGCCGATCAAGATCCTGATATCGCTCCAGGTTCTCTTGCTTCATGCGCGCTACATCATTTTGCAGTTCTTCGATCACACCCTGTTGGCGCGAGATCTGATCCTGCATTTGTTGCAGTTGGTTGAACAGCTGGCCCTGTGCCGAGACAGGGGCCGAAACCCCTCCCCCGGCATAGGCGCCGTTCGTACCGTAACCCGCAGGCGGATAACTACTCCCGCTATTGTTATAGCCGGAGTTGTCCTCGACCACAGGAACCGCAGCCCACACCGCAAGCGGTGCGAGGCTGAGAGCCAAAACAGTTACAGCACGACGGCACGTTCGCATGACGAATTACTTACGCAGTTCGACGCGACGGTTTTGAGCCCAGGACTGCTCGTCGTTGCCGGTAGCAACTGGACGCTCTTCGCCGTAGGAAACCAGTTCCAGCTGAGCTGGGGAAACACCTTGCAGTACCAGGTAGCGCTGAACGGCTTTCGCACGACGCTCGCCCAGTGCCATGTTGTACTCACGAGTACCACGTTCGTCGGTGTTGCCTTCCAGAACAACGCGAGCGCCGTTTGCTTTCAGGTCTTTGGCGTGAACGTCCAGAGCGCGCATGGCTTCTGGCTTCAGGTCCGAGCTGTCGTATTCGAAGTAGAAGGTGGTGATTGCGCGCAGAGCAGCTTCTTCGCTCAGGGAGCCGTCAACAGCACCAGTGTTAGCGCCGTAACCAGCGTTTGGATCAACAGCGCCTTCACCGGCGTTGTCGCCGCCTTTGGACGAGCAACCTACAGCTACAGCCATGGCCAGAGCCAGCGCAGCAAATTTACCAAACTTCAGCATTTCCATCGTGAAACTCCTAATGAACCCCAGTGTGTTAAGTACAACGTGTAGCGCCGCGTCAGTTCAGGTAAGGGGACCAGGACGGTTCTCTGACTTCGCCTTGTGCGGTAGGAAGCGGGAGCCTCACGCGTCCATTAATGGACACGAGCATCAAGACTCCCCGGCCCTGCTGGCGGGTGGCGTAGATTACCATGGTGCCGTTGGGCGCAACAGTAGGCGACTCGTCCAGAGTGCTATCAGTGAGGATCTTTACACTACCGCGCTGCAAATCCTGGGCCGCCACCTTGAAATTGGTGAAGCCTTCCTGACGATGGATCATCACCAGGGTCTTTTCATCGGCCGACAGTTTAGGGTTGGCGTTGTAGTTACCGATGAAGGTCACACGCTCCGCACCACCACCGCTTGCGCTGGTTTTGTAGATCTGTGGCTTGCCGCCACGGTCGGAAGTGAAGTAAATGGTCGAACCATCTTTACCCCAGAACGGTTCGGTGTTGATGCCTTGACCGTTGGTGACGCGACTGATCTGACGCGAACCCAGGTTCATCACGTAAATGTCCGGGTTGCCGTCTTTCGACAGTACAAATGCCAGGCGCTGACCATCCGGCGACCATGCTGGCGCACCATTCAGGCCTTCGAAGTTGGTGATCTGCTCACGGCGACCGGTGTCGATGTTCTGCATGAAAATGCGCGGACGCTTCTGCTCGAACGAGACGTAGGCAATGCGCTTGCCATCCGGTGCAAAACGCGGCGACAGGATCGGCTCGCGCGATTGCAGCAGGGTCACGGCACGGGCGCCGTCATAGTCCGAACGTTGCAGCGTGTAGCGAGTGTTCTTCTCGGAGAACCGCTCGGCCGTCACGTACAGCAGACGAGTCGAGAACGCACCTTTGATACCGGTGAGTTTTTCGAACGACTGGTCGGAGATGTAGTGCGACATATCGCGCAATTGATCGACGCTGCCCGACACGCTGCCGGTCAGCACTTGCTGCTCGGTGGCGACGTTGAACAGTGCGTATTGAACCTGCAGGCGACCGCCCGCCGGAACAATGCTGCCGACCATGACGTACTGGGCACCCAGCGCCTTGAAGTCACGGAAGATGATTTCGCTGGCCTGGCTTGGCTGGCTGATCATGTTCTGTTTTGGAATCGGCGAGTAGTAACCCGAGTTGCGCAGGTCGTTACCGATGATTTCGGCCATGTCATCCGGCAGTACGCTGCCGCCCTGGTTGCCGAACGGAACGACTGCAATCGGGGTGGCCCGATCACTGCCGCTGGTGACCAGAATGTTTTTTTCATCGGCTGCCGCTATCCCTGCCAGGCAGCAGATAACGACAAGCATTCCTCGAAGAAGGTTTCTCACAAGGCTAGATCCTCAGGTGTGAATGTCATCTTGAATGAACGATAGGGAGCGAAATCGCTCGGCTTCATTCCTTGCATTTCTGTCAAACGTCCAATGTTCTTGACCGCCGCTACAGCGGAGGCGTCAAACGGACCATCGCCGCTGGACTTGGCCACGCCAACCGAAGTCACCGTACCATCCGGCAACATGCCGATTTGCAACACGACCGTCATGCCTTTGCGTGCCGAAGGTGGACGAGCCCAGCCTTCCGCTGCACGAGCACGAATCAGATCATCGTAACTGCCGGCGACTTCGTCACCCTGCTCATCGGCCAAGGCCTGCTGACGCTGCGGCGTGTCGGAAAGCAAATCTGCCAGGGCCTGGGCCTTTTTGTCTTCGGCGGATTTACGTGCCGCTTCCTGCGATTTTTTCTTCGCAGCATCGGCAGCAGCTTTCTTCTTCGCGTCTTCGGCGACTTTCTTCTTCGCCTCTTCAGCTTCAGATTTCTTCTTGGCGTCTTCGGCTGCTTTCTTCTTCGCGTCTTCGACGATCTTTTTCTTCGCTTCTTCAGCGGCCGCTTTCTTGGCCTCTTCTTCAGCAGCTTTCTTGGCTTCTTCTTCAGATTTCTTCTTGGCTATATCAGCCAATTGTTTCTCTTCGGCCTTTTTGGCTTCGGCGGTCTTCTTCGCTTCATCGGCTTTCTTGGCTTCATCAGCCTTTTTTGCCTCTTCCGCTTTCTTCGTCTCGTCGGCCTTCTTGGATTCTTCGGCCTTTTGAGCCGCATCTTCCTTCTTTTGTTCCGCGGCCTTGATCGCTTCCTGTTCGATCTTCTTCTGTTCCATCTGTTCGACTTCGGTCTGGCGCGCAGCGGATTTCTGCGCCTCACCCGCAATCTTCTGATTGGTCTGGGTGGTCGCCCGACTTTTCGATTTCAGTTGGTACAGGGTCGCCTGGACAATCGGCTTGGCCGGCGGCAATTCCGGTGTGAAGGCGAAACTGACGAACAGCATGCCGAACACCAGCACGTGCAAGACAATCGCCCAGACACTAGGCCAGAAGTAGCTTTCCGAGGCGGACGGCTCTCGCATTTGCTGCATCAGGGTGCCTCGGTAATCAAGCCAACATTACCGACCCCGGCTTTCTGCAACCCACCCATCGCGCCCATGACGGCGCCGTAATCGACGGTCTTGTCGCCGCGGATGAACACTTGGGTCCGCTTGCCGCCTTCAGTACCGGCGCGAACGATCTTGGTCACGGCGTCGGTCATTTGCGGCAAGGTCATGGCCTTGTCCTGCTGCTTATCGGTGTCGACTTCGCTGCCAAGGTTCCAGTAGTAGGTCTTGTCAGCCTTGATCGAAATGGTCAGGACCTGAGTGTTGTTGTCCTGCGGCAAGGCTTCGCTGGAAACCTTGGGCAGATCAACTTTCACGCCCTGATTGAGCATCGGTGCGGTCACCATGAAGATGACCAGCAGTACCAGCATCACGTCGATGTAAGGCACCACGTTCATCTCGGCAACCGGCTTGCGCTTTTTGCGAGCTCGAGCGATTAAAGCCATTGGAAATTACCTGCTTATTCTTCGCTGGTGTGCACTTTGCGGTGCAGGATCGCCTGGAATTCATCGGCGAAGGTGTAGTAACGGCCCAACAGGGTTTCGCTGCGGGCAGCAAAACGGTTGTACGCGATAACGGCCGGAATGGCGGCGAACAGACCGATCGCGGTAGCAATCAGTGCTTCGGCGATACCCGGGGCCACAGTGGCCAGGGTCGCTTGCTGGGCAGTTGCCAGACCACGGAAGGAGTTCATGATGCCCCAGACCGTACCGAACAGACCGATGTACGGGCTGACGGAACCGACGGTGGCGAGGAACGGCAGGCTCTGCTCGAGCTTTTCTTCTTCGCGGGAAATGGCCACGCGCATGGCACGGGCCACGCCTTCCATGACCGCTTCCGGATCAACGCCTGACTGCTGACGCAGACGGGAGAATTCCTTGAAACCGGCACGGAAGATCTGCTCGACGCCCGAATCCGGATCAGGGTTGCTGCCGGCCTGACGGTAGAGTTTGGATAGGTCGATACCCGACCAGAAGCGCTCTTCAAAGCTCTCCAGGGCACGTCGACCGGCGCGCAGCAAGTTGCTGCGCTGAAAGATCATGATCCATGAGGTTACCGATGCGGCTACCAGGGTCAGCATTACCAGTTGCACCACGATACTGGCATTGCTGACCAGGCTCCACATGGAGGAATGGTCGACGACGTTAGCTTCCACGCTTTATCTCCTGCGTTGAGTGTGTACCCGCGCCGCTCACGCCGGCAAAGGCCGCACGTAGAGCTTCGGGAATGGCCCGGGGTTTCAAACTGTTGGTGCGCACACAGGCCACCAGAAACTGCCCTTCGCAGAGCAGCACATTATCCGTAGCCCGCCTGACCTGCTGTTTGAAGCGCAGGCTGACCCGGTTCAATTCAATCACTTCAGCGCTTACCAGCAATTCGTCGTCCAGTCGCGCCGGCGCGTGGTAACGCGCTTCGCTGGAATGCACGACGAACAACAGGTCCTCCCCTGCCAGCGCCGACTGGGCAAAGCCCAGCTCCCGGAGCCGCTCGGTTCGAGCCCGTTCCATAAACTTGAGGTAATTGACGTAATACACGATGCCGCCCGCATCGGTGTCCTCGTAATAAACGCGACAACGATGTGTGAACGGCTCAAGCCCGTTTTGCGCGCGCATACTCTAGTGCTTACTCCTCAGGTTGCCAATCCGGCCAGGCAACTGTTTTTCATTGATTCGCGGCTTTCTGGCGAAAGTACGGTCCTGGGACAGCACAAACCCCGAATAAATCAGCGCGCAAAGGCTATTAATCGTCCACGGCATCGAGAAACTCGTCTACCACAGGCATCTCGCCTAATCGTGACGGGATGTTTAAACCGAAGTGCAGGTACGCATGCCGAGTGACCACCCGCCCCCGGGGAGTGCGCATGATGTAGCCCTGCTGGATCAAATACGGCTCCAGCACATCTTCAATGGTATGGCGCTCTTCGCTGATGGCGGCCGCCAGGTTATCGACCCCCACCGGCCCACCGTCGAACTTCTCGATCATGGTCAGCAGCAGGCGTCGGTCCTGATGGTCGAAGCCACGCTCATCGACATCCAGCAGGTTCAGCGCCAGGTCGGCGACCGGTTTGGTGATGTGGCCCTTGGCGCGAACTTCGGCGAAATCACGGACCCGGCGCAGCAAGCGGTTGGCGATTCGTGGCGTGCCACGGGCACGGCGGGCGATTTCGAAGGCACCTTCCGGGTCCAGTGGCAAACCGAGAATGTTCGCCGAACGGCTGACAATCGTTGCCAGGTCGGCGGTGCTGTAGAACTCCAGGCGCTGGACGATCCCGAAACGGTCGCGCAACGGGTTGGTCAGCATGCCGGCACGGGTGGTTGCTCCGACCAGGGTGAACGGCGGCAGATCGAGTTTGATCGAGCGCGCGGCCGGCCCTTCGCCGATCATGATGTCGAGCTGGAAGTCTTCCATGGCCGGGTACAGCACTTCTTCGACGATCGGCGACAACCGATGGATCTCGTCGATGAACAGCACGTCATGGGGTTCAAGGTTGGTCAGCAACGCCGCCAAGTCCCCCGGACGCTCGAGGACCGGCCCCGAGGTGCTTTTGATCGACACGCCCATTTCCTGGGCAATGATGTTGGCCAGAGTGGTTTTACCCAGGCCCGGAGGGCCGAAAATCAGGGTGTGATCCAGGGATTCATTGCGCCCTCGCGCAGCCTGGATGAACAACTCCATTTGCTCGCGAACGGCCGGCTGGCCAATGTATTCGGCCAGGCTGACAGGACGAATCGCCCGGTCCTGGACTTCCTCGCGGTCACGGGGACCACCCGTGGCGGCGATCAGACGATCAGCTTCAATCACTTAGATCATTCCCTTAAGGGCACGACGAATCATGTCTTCACTGCTCAAACCTTTCTCCTTGATCGCGGAAATCGCCTTGCTGGCCTCTTGCGGCTTGTAGCCCAGGGAAATCAGCGCGCTGACCGCGTCATTTTCGGCGGTGGCGACCGGAGCTGGCGCATCTGGCCCACCCGGCTGGTTTGGCACCAACGCGAACATCGCCGGCACGGTTTCCCACGCCTTGAAGCGGTCCTTGAGTTCCACCAGCAAACGCTCGGCCGTCTTCTTGCCCACTCCCGGCACCTTGGTCAGCGCCGAAGTGTCCTGGGACTGCACGCAACGAACCAGCTCGTCGACCTCCAGGCTCGACATCAAGGCCAGCGCCAGTTTCGGCCCCACACCATTGAGACGGATCAACTCGCGAAAAAAGTCTCGCTCGCGCTTGCCAAAGAAGCCATAGAGTAACTGCGCGTCTTCGCGTACGACCAAATGGGTGTGCAAGGTCAGCGGTTCACCGACCGACGGCAAGCGATAAAGCGTGGTCATGGGCACTTCCAGCTCATAGCCCAGACCATTTACATCCAGAATCAGGTGCGGCGGCTGTTTCTCAGCCAAAGTGCCGCGCAAGCGTCCAATCACGTTTCAGATCCTTGAGCCTTGGCCAGATCAGTGCTGGCGACTGACAGAACAAGGGTTTTGCGCCGACAACACAGGCGCAAAACCCTCATTCCATAAAAAATGATTGCTGATGCTATCAGAGACGCAGGCGCCCGCCACGACTGCGTGCCGTGCCCAGACCATGAGGCAACAGGCTGGAACGGGTGTGAGCGTGACAAATCGCGATGGCCAGGGCATCCGAAGCATCGATTTGCGGCTTGCTGGTCAATTTCAGCATGTGCATGACCATCATCTGAACTTGTTCTTTGTTCGCCGCGCCGGTGCCGGTCACCGCCTGTTTGACCTGGGTCGCGGTGTATTCGGCGATTTCCAGGCTTTCCTCGGCACCGGCCACGATGGCTGCGCCGCGGGCCTGACCGAGTTTGAGGGCGGAATCGGCATTGCGGGCCATGAAGACTTTTTCGATGCCCATGGTCACCGGGCCGTAGGTCTGGATCACTTCACGCACGCCACGATAGACGATTTGCAGGCGCTCATGCAGCTCGCCGGAGCCGGTGCGAATGCAGCCCGACGCCACGTACACGCAGCCACGCCCGGTATCACGTACCACGCCATAACCGGTGATACGCGAACCAGGGTCGATTCCAAGAATTAAAGTCATAACGCCTGCGGGTTAAGTAAAAGCACGATGTTCAATACAACGAATAACAAATGTGGGAGCGGGCTTGCTCGCGAATACGGTTTCACATTCAGCAACTATGTTGCCTAAAAATCCGCATTCGCGAGCAAGCCCGCTCCCACATTGAATATTAGTTGCCCTTAACCGAGCTGTGCGGCCACCGACTCCGGAATGTCGGCATTGGAATAAACGTTCTGCACGTCATCCAGGTCTTCAAGCATGTCGATCAGCTTCAGAACCTTCTCGGCGCCTTCCAGGTCCAGTTCGGCACTGGTGGTCGGCAACATCACGATTTCCGCGTCATCGCCCTTGAAGCCTGCGGCCTCCAAAGCGTTGCGCACGGAATAGAAGCCGGCGAACGAGGTGAACACGTCGATCGAACCGTCTTCGTGGGTCACCACGTCATCGGCATCGGCCTCCATGGCGGCCTCCATCAGCGCATCTTCATCAACGCCTGGCGCGAAGGAAATCTGTCCCTTGCGCTCGAACAGATAAGCCACCGAACCGTCGGTGCCAAGGTTGCCGCCGCACTTGCTGAACGCATGGCGAACAGCCGCTGCGGTGCGGTTGCGGTTGTCGGTCATGCATTCGACCATCACCGCCACACCGCCCGGGCCGTAACCTTCGTAGGTCAGCTCGACCATGTCGTCGGTATCGGCGGCGCCGGCACCACGGGCAACCGCGCGGTCGATGATGTCGCGGCTCATGTTCGCACCCAGCGCTTTATCCAGCGCCAGACGCAAACGCGGGTTGGAGCCTGGTTCCGCGCCGCCCTGACGAGCAGCAACCGTCAGTTCACGAATCCACTTGGTGAAAATCTTGCCCTTCTTGGCATCCTGACGTTCTTTGCGGTGCTTGATGTTCGCCCACTTGGAATGACCCGCCATAACTCGCTCCGAATTATCTTTGAAACATTGCCCGCCACGCCATGACACGCCAGCCAGCAAATAAAAATCTCGACCATTCTATAAAGAAAGGGCGCATCCGAAGATGCGCCCTTCTGGTCAGCCTTACTCAGCTTTAGGTGTTTCGCGCAGACGAATGTGCAGTTCGCGCAATGCCTTGGCATCCACCTGACCCGGCGCCTGAGTCATGACATCCGCCGCGCTCTGGGTTTTCGGGAAGGCGATCACTTCACGGATAGACTGGGCGCCGGTCATCAGCATCACCAGACGATCCAGACCAAAGGCCAGACCACCGTGTGGCGGTGCACCGTACTTCAGTGCATCGAGCAGGAAGCCGAACTTCTCTTCCTGTTCCGCTTCGTTGATACCCAACAGGCGGAACACTGTCTGCTGCATTTCCTTACGGTGGATACGGATCGAACCGCCACCCAGCTCGGTGCCGTTCAGTACCATGTCGTAGGCACGGGACAGAGCCGTCGCCGGGTTGGCTTCGAGTTCTTCCGGAGTGCACTTCGGTGCGGTGAACGGGTGGTGCAACGCGCTGAAGCTACCGTCGTCGTTTTCTTCGAACATCGGGAAGTCGACGACCCACATTGGCGCCCACTTGCAGGTCAGCAGCTCCAGGTCGTGGCCGAGCTTGATCCGCAGAGCCCCCAGGGCTTCGCTGACGATCTTCGATTTATCAGCGCCGAAGAACACGATGTCGCCATCGACTGCACCCACGCGATCGAGGATCACGTTGAGGTTGGCCTCAGGGATGTTCTTGACGATCGGCGATTGCAGACCTTCAACGCCTTTGGCGCGCTCGTTGACCTTGATGTACGCCAGGCCCTTGGCACCGTAGATGCCGACAAACTTGGTGTAGTCGTCGATTTGTTTGCGCGGCATGCTCGCCGCGCCTGGAACGCGCAAGGCGGCGATGCGGCATTTCGGGTCATTGGCCGGGCCGCTGAACACCTTGAAGTCGACTTCTTTCAGTTGGTCGGCAACGTCCACCAGTTCCAGCGGGTTACGCAGGTCCGGCTTGTCGGAACCGTAACGACGCATGGCCTCTTCGAAGGTCATGTGCGGGAAGTCGCCGAATTCCAGATCCAGCACTTCCTTGAACAGGTTGCGGATCATCTGTTCGGTGATGCCCATGATCTCTTTTTCATCGAGGAAGCTGGTCTCGATGTCGATCTGGGTGAATTCCGGCTGACGGTCGGCGCGCAGGTCTTCGTCGCGGAAGCACTTGGCGATCTGGTAGTAACGGTCGAAGCCGGCGACCATCAGCAGCTGCTTGAACAGCTGTGGCGATTGCGGCAAGGCGAAGAAGCTACCTGCGTGAGTACGGCTCGGCACCAGGTAGTCGCGAGCGCCTTCTGGCGTGGCGCGGGTCAGAATCGGCGTCTCGACATCGAGGAAGCCGTTCTCGTCCAGGAAGCGACGGATGCTGGTGGTCATGCGCGAACGCAGACGCAGCTTCTCGAGCATTTCCGGGCGACGCAGGTCGAGGAAGCGATAACGCAGGCGGGTTTCTTCGCCGACGTCGGAGAACTCGTTGAGCGGGAACGGCGGGGTTTCCGCTTCGTTCAGCACTTCAAGCTCGTAGCCCAGCACTTCGATCATGCCCGACGCCATGTTGGCGTTGGTGGCACCGGCCGGACGCAGGCGGACCTTGCCGGTGATCTTGACCACGTATTCGCTGCGCACGCGATCGGCGGCGGCGAAGGATTCAGCGCGGTCCGGGTCGAACACCACCTGGGCCAGACCGTCACGATCACGGATATCGAGGAAAATCACCCCACCGTGGTCACGGCGACGGTGAACCCATCCGCAAAGGGTAATTTCCTGGCCTTCCAGGCTTTCGTTCAGTTGGCCGCAATAATGGCTGCGCATCATGGTAGTGGTTTCACTTCTCGTAATTCGAAATTCGGTTGGAGGCCTTGCCGCCCCCCCGCACTTAAGTAAGGTGCCGGATGATGCAAGAACTCGCGCGTGTCATTCAGCCCGGGCGCTAGACCCTAGTCAGCTTTGTCGCCACCGGCCAGATTTTTCTTGGAACCGGTCTTGAAGTCGGTTTCGTACCAGCCGTTGCCGCTGAGGCGGAAGCCCGGCATGGACAACATCTTTTTAAGCTCTGGCGCCTGGCAGGCAGGGCAGTCGACCAGCGGTGCTGCGCTGATCTTTTGAATGGCTTCCAACTGATGACCACAGGAAGCACATTGATAGTCGTACATCGGCATGGGGGGTTGTCTCGGCGATCAGATTGCTACCGCGCATGCTGAGCTTTGCGGCAAAGGGCGGGATTATAGCCATTAAATGCGGCCTGTGCAGCCGTAAGACTGCACAGACCGACACTCGACACGATCAACCTCCGCTAAGCCACGATGAGGCAACCTCCCTCCTTCAGGCTGTGCACGACACAGACAACCCGCACCAGCCCGGTGAAGTTCTTCACCCCGCCATGACGCAAATGCACTTCGCGATCCACGTGGGACAGCAGCGCACTGACCGAGCAGCAATTGACCTTGGCCATATCACCCAAAATATCCCAGTAGACCTGTTCAAGCCGCAAACAAGTCGCAAAGCCATTCAAACGCACTGACCGGGATAATGGCTGGGCCAGGCCCATATCGAATTCGCTGACTAATGAGTCAATCCTTACATCCCTGAGCGGACCGACCCTCCCCTCGCTTCGCCTGTCTTGATAAACCATAGCGTTGACACTCCTTTGCCATCCTTGCTGCTTATAAGAGTCATATTCCGTTTCCTTATAAAAGCGCAGGCGCACAGGCATATCCAGATGACTTTTTGACCATCCACGTAGGATAAGCCAACAACGGAGGGGAGATCATGGAGCACGTCCTAGGCCGGACGGTTTCCTACAAAAACTGACGCAACATCACTCACTGAAAAGGTAAAAGATCCGAGGAACACAGCGCCCGAACAACACTCAGCAAGCGTCATCCGCATTCCGGCCAGTAAAAGCGCCGCTGGACCGCCTGATTTGAGTAGCCGCGGGCTTTGCTGTTAAATAGGCAGTGTGTCGCTACCGCCTATTTTCCGGGGGTTGCGCATAGGCTGATAGCGGGTACGTGTCCAACGCCTCTTATTGTTCTGAAGCGAACCGAACTCCATCAGCTCTTCCTTGTGATCCGTCTTAACGTGAGTTAATCAAAATGTTGAAAATCGTCCACCTGCTAATGGGCGCAGCAGCCCTGCTGCTGTCCTTCATCCCTAGCCTGCGATCCGAAGCGGTACCTTACCTGCAACAACCCGATGCGCTGTACCTGGCCTTTTTCGGCCTGCTCAACCTCACCCTTGCCCCTGTTATCCCTTACTGGAACAAAGGCCCGCGTCATCAACTGCAAAACCTGGTCAGCGCCTTGCTGGTTCTGGCTGTAGTACTGCAAACACTGACATTGTTCGCCCCGATGCCTGTCATCGCCGGTCAACCTGCTGTTCTGTTCAGTCTGGTCGTTGCCCTGATCGCCGTACTTTTGCACCTGGCCGTCAGCTTCTACAAATCTTCACCGGCCGCCGCCTCGCCAAGCTATGACATGAGCAACCGCGATACCGGCACCGTCAAGTGGTTCAATACCTCCAAAGGCTTCGGCTTTATCTCCCGTGATTCCGGCGATGATATTTTCGTGCACTTCCGGGCGATTCGCGGCGAAGGCCACCGTGTTCTGGTCGAAGGCCAGCGCGTGGAGTTCTCTGTCATGAACCGTGACAAAGGCCTGCAAGCCGAGGATGTGATCGCCGCCCTGCCGCGTCGCTGACTCCAAGGCTAAAAAAAAACCGCGAACAGCCCAGGCTGTTCGCGGTTTTTTATGGCCTGCCTTTTTCAGTAATGCGGCGGTGGAGCCTCTTCTTCGAAGGACTCGAACTGACCGACCATTTCCTCCTGCCGCTTGAGCAGCGCAGCCATTTGCAGTTGCAGGCGCTCGACCACCCGCTGCTGCGCCACCAGTACATCATTCAATGCCTGGATGGTGTCATCCTGAAACGCCAGCCGGCTTTCCAGATCGGTAACGCGCTCTTCCAGGCTCATGACTCAACCCTCCAGAAACGTAAAATCATCGGTCAATACCAGACGCAGCCGTTCGCGAATCGTCGCGATCTGCTCTGGACTGTATGGCTTGGACTGCTGCTTGCCCCAGACCGGGGCTGGCCAGGCGGCGTCCTCACGCTTGCGCACAATTACATGCATGTGCAACTGACTGACGACATTGCCCAGGGCCGCGACGTTCAGCTTGTCCGCGTCGAACGAGTCCTTGAGCATTTCCGCCAGCGCGGTTGTTTCCTGCCACAGCTGCTGTTGATCTGCGACATCTAACTGAAATATTTCACTGATATCCTCGCGGCGGGGCACGAGGATGAACCAGGGGTAGTTCGAATCATTGGACAACAGCAACCGGCAGAGCGGGAAATCGCCGATCGGCAACGTGTCTTGTTGAAGTCGTGGATCTAAAGCGAACACAGTGCACACTCCCGTCTGGTCATCTTTTTCAGCTTAGCGCCCATACCGAAAAACGGCGCACCAAGCGACAGGACGGCAGCATACCTGCGAACGCCGCGCGCTTCACGATGAACTGTCGACGCCATCGCCCCTCTATGAGACATTTTGAAGCAGGACGCACCACAACAGCACCAACCGCTACACAAAAGATACCGAGATGACCGAAAAACAAGGCGCCGTTCGGATTCATCACAAAGCGACACTGTGTGAATTCGGTACAGCCATTGAAATTTTTTGCACCAAAACCGCACAACGCGTCTACGCTCAGTGCGTCAGCATCCGCCAACTACTCACTGATGGGGTGAACCGGTAACGTTTTTTATTGTCGCCCCCACTGGTTTTAAGTGGCAACCACGATGCATAGCATGGCGTCAAGCCTGTACAAAAGGAGCTTGAAGCCCCCGGTTTTATGAGGTTTTTACAGCGACAGACAGGTCTTCAGAAAAAAAACCGCTATGAAATTCTGATTTGTGCACGTTTGTTGCATTCACACCCATATGGGCTATAAGGATCCGCTGGAAGTGGACCCCTTGAGGCCAATAAAAACAGTGGCAGGGTTGCCCGATGGAGATTCAAGTGCAGGACAAGGGACTCTTTTTTACCGATGTTCAAGCCCTGAAAAACAACACTGAAGTTGCCAGTGCGATTGCGTCGGGACTGTGAATTTGCGACATCTACCCAGCCATACGCGACAGGGTCGTAAAGAAGCTGAAAGGTTAGATACGCAAGTATCGCCAACATTGTCGGCGTGATATAAGTTTGCGCCGACACAAAAAGAAAGAGCCGCCCAGATAATAAAACAGGTGGGACGGCAGTAACTCTTCTAAAAACCAAAGGAGCAAATCACGATGCGCGTGATGAAGTGGAGCATGATCGCACTGGCAGTTGCAGCAGCAGCCAGTACTCAAATGGCTACGGCCGCACCTTTCGTAAGTGACCAGGCTGAAGCCAAAGGTTTTGTTGAAGACGCCAAGTTCGACTTGCTGCTTCGCAACTATTACTTCAACCGCGACCGCAGAGACGGCGCAAGCGACCAGAAAGACTGGACACAGGGCATCTGGGGCAACTTTAGCTCCGGTTACACCCAAGGAACCGTAGGCGTCGGCGTTGATGCATTCGGTTATCTGGGGATCAAACTGGACGGTGGCGACGGCACAACTGGTTCGGGTAACCTGAGCCGCGACTCCCAAGGCCGCAACCACGACGACTTCGGCAAAGCCGGTGCCGCCGTTAAAGTTCGCGTCTCCAAAACTGAACTGAAGTTCGGCGAGATGCAGCCAAGCACCTCTCCAGTATTCGCTATCGGCGGTTCCCGTCTGGTGCCTCAAACCGCTACCGGTTTCCAACTGCAGAGCAGCGAAATCAAGAACCTGGACCTGGAAGCCGGTCACTTCTACTCGGCCTCCAGCCAGGATGAGATGAACAGCGATGGCGAACTGTGGGCGAACTACGCCGGCGTTACCGCTGACAGCGCAGACTATGCTGGCGGCAAGTACGCATTCACCGACAACCTCAGCGCATCGTTGTACGGCGCCCAGCTGGAAGACATCTGGAACCAGTACTACGCGAACCTGAACTACACCATCCCAATGGGTAGCGATCAGTCGATTAACCTGGACGGTAACATCTACAACACCCAAGATACCGGTTCCGCCAAAGCAGGCGAGATCAGCAACACCACGTTCTCGCTGGCTGCTGCTTACTCGTTCCTGAAAGCACACACCGTTACCGTGGCCTTCCAGAAAGTTAACGGCGACGTCCCGTTCGACTACATCGGCGTGGGTGACAACAACCGCGGCGGCGACTCGATCTTCCTCGCCAACTCCATCCAGTACTCTGACTTCAACGGCCCTAACGAGAAGTCTGCCCAGGTTCGTTATGACCTGAAAATGGCTGAGTACGGCGTTCCAGGTCTGAGCTTCATGACCCGTTACGTAAAAGGTTGGGACATCGACGGCAGCAACACTCCAACGGGCAGTGCTTACGCCGGTCTGTACGGTGAAGATGGCAAGCACAACGAAACCAACCTGGAAGCCAAGTACGTTGTTCAGTCTGGCCCGGCAAAAGATCTTTCCTTCCGCGCTCGTCAAGCATGGCACTTCGCTAATGGCGACCAAGGCGAAGGCGATATCAAAGAGTTCCGTCTGATCGTCGACTACCCGCTGTCGATTTTGTAATTGTCGTTAGCTAGTTCGCGGTAATCAAAAAAAGGCCCATCTTCGGATGGGCCTTTTTTATTGACTACAGCAATGTGTTTAACAAATCGGGCTCTTGCAAAACAAGTCTGACCGAAAGGTCAAACATAATCGAAAGACCGATCCTTACACCGTTGCCGATTCCTGAACCACTCGAATAACCCGCTGCGGAAACGGAATATCGATTCCTGCTGCTTTCAAACGATCACGGGCGTGCTCGTTAAACATGAACAGCACATTCCAGTAATCAGCGGTCTTGACCCACACTCGCAGCGAAACAGTGATCGAGCTTTCGCCCAGCATGGAAATGACCGCTTCCGGTGCCGGGTCAGTCAACACCCGCTCATCCCTGGCCAGTTCCAGCAACACTTCACGGGCCTTTTGCAGATCCGCGTGGCAATCCACACCGACATCAAACACTACTTTACGTGTCGTTTGACGGTTGGTGTTAGTGATGATGCCGTTCGACAGATTACCGTTAGGCACGATGATGGTTTTGTTATCGCCGGTGCGCAGTACGGTATGGAAGATCTGGATACTGTCGACAGTACCCGCCACACCTTGGGCTTCGATCCAGTCACCGATGCGGAACGGACGGAACAACAGAATCAGCACGCCGCCGGCGAAGTTCGCCAGGCTGCCCTGCAAGGCCAGACCGATGGCCAGGCCGGCCGCACCGATAGCCGCGACAAACGAGGTGGTTTCTACACCGATCATCGATGCCACGCTGACGATCAGCAGAACCTTGAGGATGATGTTCGCCAGGCTGCTGATGAAGCCTTGCAGCGCCAGGTCGGCGTTACGCAGCGCGATCAGGCCGCCGAGTTTTTGCGTGACTTTGTTGATCAGCCACCAGCCGATGGCCAGGGTGATCACCGCCAATAGCACGCGGCTGCCGTATTCCATAATCATCGGAATCCAGGCTTGAGACACCTTGACCAGGTTGTCCACTTCAGCATTCAAATCCATCTTCTTTCTCCTGATTTCCGGCTACCCGGCACGCAAAAAATGAGCGGCAGAAAGACCCGCCGGGTTAAGCACAATAAGGGTGGGAGCGGCGGTGCGACGATTCGACTTGCTCGCGAAAGCGGTGTGTCATTCAACAGTGATGTCGACTGATACGCCCTCTTCGCGAGCAAGCCCGCTCCCACAGGTTCCCGCTTGAAAAGTCAGTCGCGGAAGTTATTGAACTGCAGCGGCATGTCGAACGTCTTCGCGCGCAGGGCTGCAATCGCCTCCTGCAAATCGTCACGCTTCTTGCCGGTGATGCGCACTTGCTCGCCCTGAATGGCGGCCTGGACCTTGAGCTTGGCGTCTTTGACGTGAGCGACGATTTTCTTCGCCAGCTCTTTGTCGATGCCTTCCTTGAGGACTGCTTCCTGCTTCATCAATTTGCCCGACGCGTAGGCATCCTTGACCTCAAGGCACTGCACGTCGATCTTGCGCTTGACCAGGGCCAGCTTGAGGATCTCGATCATCGCCTCGAGCTGGAAATCGGCTTCCGCGGTCAGGTTGACGGTCAGGTCCTTCTCCTTGAACTCGAAGGTGCCTTTGCCTTTCAGGTCATAGCGACGATCGAGTTCCTTGACGGCGTTCTCGACCGCGTTGGTGACTTCGTGTTTGTCCAGTTCGGATACCACGTCGAACGACGGCATGTAATCTCTCCAGTAAAAAGGCGCGCTCGATAACGATGGAGCGCGCTTGGCTTGCGGTTAAAATCGGGCTCATTATAACGGGTCTTTTCCAACCGATACTGCGAGCCTCACATGCCAGCGACAAACCGAGCAAAAAACTGATGTCCACCCCTTGGCATGTTTTGGGCGGCGGGAGTCTCGGCACCCTTTGGGCCACACGTCTGGCGCGGGCCGATGTGCCGGTCAGGCTGATCGTGCGGGACGCGGCGCGCTTGCAGGCCTATCAGGCGACGGGCGGGCTGACGCTCGTGGAACACAGCGAAGCGAAAACCTATGCCGTGCCCGCGCAAACGGCTGACAGCGACGAGCCCATCAGCCGTTTGCTGGTGGCCTGCAAAGCCTATGACGCCGAAGAAGCCGTGGTCCGGCTAGCGCACCGTCTGACACCCGACGCCGAACTGATCCTGTTGCAGAACGGCCTTGGCAGTCAGGACGCAGTTGCCGCACAGGTGCCTCAGGCGCGCTGCATCTTCGCCTCCAGCACCGAAGGCGCGTTTCGCGATGGCGACTGGCGTGTGGTGTTCGCGGGTCATGGCTACACCTGGCTGGGGGATGCCGGCCACCCGGTGGCACCGATCTGGCTGGAGGACTTGAGCGCCGCCGGCATTCCCCATGAGTGGAGCACCGACATCCTCACAAGGCTGTGGCGAAAACTGGCACTCAATTGTGCGATCAACCCGCTGACCGTGCTGCACGAATGCCGCAACGGCGGTTTGCAGCAACATCATTGCGAAGTCGCCACCCTGTGCGCCGAGCTCACCGAGCTGCTGGAGCGCTGCGGCCAGCCGGCAGCGGCGCAAAACCTCCAGGAGGAAGTCGAACGGGTGATCCAGGCCACTGCCGCCAATTTCTCCTCGATGTATCAGGACGTCGCGAATCAGCGCCGCACCGAAATCAGCTACCTGTTGGGTCATGCCTGCAAAGTCGCGTCGCGGCATCAGTTAAACCTGCCCCACCTCAATCAATTGCAGCAGCGCTTGATCGCCCATCTGCACAGCCTTGGATTGCCCAGCGACTGAGCAGCGGCTACGCTGGCCACTTGTTCCTTTGCAGCGATGAACCTGATGCCATTGCGCCAGCGCCTTGAAAACCTTCCAGTCGGCCAGAAATTGCTGGCCGCCCTGCTGGTGCTGTTGACCACCGTTTTGCTGGTCGCCAACCTGACCTTTATCAGCGCCGCCTATTACATATCCCAGGAAAGCATGGCCCCCCAGGCCCTGCAGACCATCGGCCGACTGATATCCAACCCGAGCCTGATCTCCGAAGCCCTCAAGTCGCCGCAAACCGCCGAACGCCTGCTCAACGAACTCAACAGCTATACACCGCTGCGCGCGGCAGCCCTCTATGACGGTAAAGGTGTGCTTTTGGCGCAGTTGCAGCAGGGAGACAAGCTGAACCTGCCGGAGCACTTCCGGCACCTCGACGCCTGGCAAGCCACGGAGTTTCGCAGCAATCAAGTGATCACCCTGCCCCGCCCCGGCACCGCGCCGGGGCATTTGCTGCTGGTGGCCAGCAGCGAATTGCCGATGGCGTTCTACACCGGGACCCTGACCGCCAGCCTGGGGATTCTCATCTTCAGCGTGCTGTTGTGGCTGGTGATCGCCCGGCAGATCAAACGCCTGATTACCCGGCCGATCCATCAGCTCGAAGAGTTGTCCCGGCAAGTCACCCGGGAAGAGAACTACGCCCTGCGCGCCTCCCGTGGCAACCACGATGAAATCGGCAGCCTCGCCGAAGCGTTTAACACCATGCTCTCGCGCATCGAAGCCCGGGAGCAGCAGCTCAAACGCGCCCGCGACGATTCCCAGGCTGCTTACGACCAGGCCCAGGGGCTGGCCGAAGAAACCCGCCACACCAACCGCAAGCTGGAACTGGAAGTTCAGGTGCGCAGCAAGATCGAGAAGAAACTCACTGGCTTTCAGAACTACCTCAACAGCATCATCGACTCCATGCCGTCGGCACTGATCGCCCTCGACGAGCAGCTCTACGTGACCCAGTGGAATCAGGAGGCAAGCGCCCTGTCCGGCACGCGTCTCGACGAAGCTTTGAACCAGCCGATCTTTCTTGCCTTCGAACCGCTCAAACCGTTTCTGCCGCAGCTCAGGCAAACCGTCGAGCAGCACACCGTGGCGAAGATCGAACGCGTTACCTGGCTCAAGGACGATGAATCCAAGCATTACGCCCTGACGTTCTACCCGTTGATGGGCGGGGCCGGGCGCGGCGTGGTGATCCGGATCGACGACATCACTCAGCGTCTGTCCCTGGAAGAGATGATGGTGCAGTCGGAAAAAATGCTCTCGGTCGGTGGCCTCGCCGCCGGCATGGCCCACGAGATCAATAATCCGCTGGGCGCGATTCTGCACAACGTGCAGAACATTCGTCGGCGCCTGTCACCCGATCTGCCGAAAAACCTCGAACAAGCGGAGCAACTCGGCATCGAGCTGGAAATGGTTAACCAGTACCTGCAAGCTCGCGAAGTGCCACAGTTACTCGACGGCATTCAACAGGCCGGTGCGCGGGCAGCGAAGATCGTGACACACATGCTCAGTTTCAGCCGCCGCAGCACCCGGCAAATGGCCCCGTGCGATTTGCCGGCGTTGATCGATCAAGCGGTGGAAATTGCCGGCAACGACTTCGACCTGGCCATTGGCTTCGACTTCAAGGGTCAGGCAATCATTCGCCAGTTCGATCCGGCACTGGGCCCGGTGCCCGGCACCGCCAACGAACTGGAACAAGTACTGCTCAACCTGTTGAAAAACGCTGCGCAAGCCATTCATCAGCGTACCGACGACCGCGAGCCGGGACGGATCATTCTGCGTACGAAACTGAACCCGCCGTGGGCAGAAATTCAGGTCGAGGACAACGGCATCGGCATGAGCGAGAACGTGCGCAAACGCACGTTCGAGCCGTTCTTCACCACCAAGGAAATCGGCCAGGGCACCGGCCTTGGGCTCTCGGTTTCGTATTTCATCATCACCAACAACCACAAGGGCCAGATGGAAGTGCAATCGACGCCGGGCCAAGGCACCTGTTTCACCTTGCGCCTACCGTTGTCGGGCACTCTGGTGGTCTCTCAAGAACTCAATCAGCTGTCGAGGTAACCATGGGCTTTCGCTTGTCGAAGATTTACACCCGCACTGGCGACAAAGGCGAAACCGGGCTCGGCGATGGCCGTCGGGTGCCCAAGGACCATCCGCGAATCGAGGCCATTGGTGAAGTCGATACGCTGAACAGCCAGGTGGGTGTGCTGTTGGCCGGGTTGGCGGCGCAAAGTGATACGTATCCGGGGTTGAACGAAGTGATCGAGGTGTTGGCGCCCTGCCAGCACCGGTTGTTCGACCTCGGTGGCGAACTGGCGATGCCGGTGTATCAGACACTGAACACGGCAGAAATCGAGCGACTGGAAGCAGCGATCGATGTGTGGAATGAAGAGTTGGGGCCACTGGAGAATTTCATTCTGCCCGGCGGTTCGGCGCTGATCGCCCAGGCTCACGTATGCCGCTGTCTGGCGCGCAGTGCAGAGCGGCGGTGTCAGCAGTTGAATGCGATCGAGCCGTTGGCCGGGGTTGGGCTGGCGTATATCAATCGGTTATCGGATTTGTTGTTTGTGGTGGCGAGGTTGATTGCCAAGCGTCAGGGGGTTGCCGAGATTTTGTGGCAGCCGGCGGCCAAGCCCGGGGTTTAGTCAGGAAGACATTTTTCGTCTGACTAGCAGCCTTCGCGAGCAAGCCCGCTCCCACATCTATGGTTACCCCCTTTTCTGCA
>NZ_AZRW02000048.1 GCF_000512695.2 Pseudomonas sp. QTF5
TGGTTGGCATACATGCACCTCTTCAACATGTTATGCCCGAACACAAAATTTATGACAGTCCCGCTCCCGCTGGGTCGCGAAGCGGCCCCAAAAGCTTTGCGACTGCTACGCAGTCGAGCGGGAGCAAGCTCCCTCGCCACACAAGCCCGCTCCCACAGGGTCATGCAGTGTTAGTAAGTTTTGTTGAAACGCTTGTATCCAGTTTTGTGCGACGACATATCACAATTTGTATCTGGGCATAGGTCCTCAGACCATTTCGTGGTTAACTTCGGCCTCGTCAAAATTCTCTACATCAACGTTCAGAAGGACTCCGTTCATGGCTCAAGTCACTCTTAAAGGCAACCCGGTTCAAGTCAACGGCCAATTGCCACAAGCCGGTTCCCAGGCGCCAGCCTTTTCCCTGGTTGCCGGCAATCTGTCCGACGTGACCCTGGCGAGCTTCGCTGGCAAGCGCAAAGTGCTGAACATCTTCCCAAGCGTCGACACCCCGACCTGCGCTACTTCCGTGCGCAAGTTCAACGCCCAGGCCAATGACATCGCCAACACCGTCGTACTGTGCATCTCCGCTGACCTGCCGTTCGCCCAGGCTCGTTTCTGCGGCGCCGAAGGTCTGGAAAACGTCCAGAACCTGTCGACCCTGCGCGGTGCCGAGTTCATCGAGAACTACGGCGTGGCGATTGCCGATGGCCCACTCAAAGGCCTGACTGCCCGTGCCGTCGTGGTGCTGGACGAAAACGACAAGGTCCTGCACAGCGAACTGGTCAAGGAAATCGCTGAAGAGCCGAACTACGAGGCAGCACTCGCCGTTCTGAAATAAGCGAAGTTTTACAATTGTTAACGGCCTAGGGGACGTTCTCAGCTGATTTCCCCGCCGCGGGGTAATTGATTGTTAACGCCCCTCTGTCGAGCAATGCTGTTTACTTAAAGCGCGCTCATCAGTCATGCCTACCTTTGTGGCGAGCGAGCTTGCTCGCGTTGGGCTGCGTAGCGGCCCCAAAAAATCTGACAACCATTGCAGATTTTTGTGAGTGCTACGCATTCAAACGGGAGCAAGCTCCCTCGCCACAGGTTTTTCTGACTCAAACTCTCTTAAGTGAACAGCGTTACCCTCTGTCCAGGCCGTTTTCATTTGTGCTTCAGCGTCTTAGCCAAATCTCCTGTTACGTAAGCCAAAGGTAAATTGCCGGTAAAGGCGCTTTGCTTAATACCCATCAGTGCTTATCGTTCAGCCTCATGTAAAGAAGCCCACGCGCCCAATGGTTGATCACTCAATGCAATCCTCCGCTTCCCGCAATCCCCGTCGCTGGCTGTTCGGCCTGCTTGTCCTGTTGGTCATCGCCGGCCTGTGCTGGAAATTCTGGCCCGCAGACAGCAGCCCGAAGGAGGGCGCAGGGCAGAAAGCCGTTGCCGGGCACACCGGTCGGTCGGGGGGGATGCGTCCAGGGTTTGGAGGGGCGTCCGGGCCGGTCCCTGTGCGCGTGGCGCCGGTGGTCAAAGGCGATTTCCCGCTGTACTACAAAGCGCTGGGCACGGTTACCGCGCTGAACACCATCAATGTGCGCAGCCGCGTCGGCGGCGAACTGGTCAAGGTCTATTTTGAAGAAGGGCAAATGGTCAAGGCGGGTGACCTGCTGGCGGAAATCGATCCGCGTCCTTACCAGAATGCCTTGCTCCAGGCCGAAGGCACTTTGCTGCAGAGTCAGGCACAACTGAAAAACGCCCAGGTCGATGTCGAGCGCTATCGCGGCCTGTACCGCGAAGACAGTATCGCCAAGCAAACCCTGGACACCGCCGAAGCACTGGTCGGCCAGTACCTGGGCACGGTCAAGACCAATCAGGCGGCGGTCAACGACGCCAAGCTCAATCTGGAATTCACCAAAATCCGCGCGCCGATCGCCGGGCGCGTGGGCTTGCGCCAGCTGGACGTCGGCAACCTTGTGGCGGCCAACGACACCACGGCACTGGTGATCATCACCCAGACCCAACCGATCAGCGTGGCGTTCACCTTGCCGGAAAACAGCCTGGACACCGTGCTGGCCCGCTATCGCACCGGCGCCAAACTGCCCGCCGAAGCCTGGGATCGTGGTGATACCAAATTGCAGGCCACTGGTGTGTTGCAGAGCCTGGACAACCAGATCGACGTCACCACCGGCACCCTGAAATTCAAGGCCCGCTACGAGAACCGCGATCAAGCGCTGTTCCCTAATCAATTCGTTAACGTCCACTTGCTGGCCGACACCCTCAAGGGCGTGGTGCTTGCGCCCTCGGCGGCGATTCAGTTCGGCACCAATGGCACATTCGTCTATGCGATGGACGGCGAGAAGAAAGTCACCATCCGTCAGTTGAAAGTCGGCGCCAGTGACGGTGACAACACGGTGATCACCGAAGGCCTGGCCGCTGGCGATCGGGTAGTGCTGGAAGGCACCGACCGCCTGAAAGAAGGCAGCGAAGTGGAAGTCGTCAACGACAGCAAGGATGTACCGACCACCCCGACCGAACACCTGCAAGGCAAGTCAGCGGCGACCCCGGTTGAGCCAGCGGCCACCGACAAGGCGAAAAAGGGCGGCGCATGAACATCTCGCGGCTGTTCATCCTTCGTCCGGTCGCCACGACCCTGAGCATGCTGGCCATTATTCTGGCCGGCGTGATCGCTTATCGGCTGCTGCCGGTGTCGGCATTGCCCCAGGTCGATTACCCGACTATCCGCGTCATGACGCTCTATCCCGGCGCCAGCCCGGATGTCATGACCAGCGCGGTGACTGCGCCGCTGGAGCGGCAGTTCGGGCAGATGCCCGGCCTGACCCAGATGGCCTCGACCAGTTCTGGCGGCGCCTCGGTGCTGACCCTGCGGTTCAGCCTCGACATCAACATGGACGTCGCCGAGCAGCAGGTGCAGGCCGCGATCAACGCCGCGACCAATTTGCTGCCCAAGGATCTGCCAGCACCACCGGTGTACAACAAGGTCAACCCGGCGGATACCCCGGTGCTGACCCTGGCCATTACCTCGAAAACCATGCTGTTGCCCAAACTCAATGATTTGGTCGACACCCGCATGGCGCAGAAAATCGCCCAGATCAGCGGCGTCGGCATGGTCAGCATTGCCGGCGGTCAGCGTCAGGCAGTGCGCATCAAGGTCAATCCCGAGGCCCTGGCGGCCAATGGCCTGAACCTGTCGGACGTGCGCACCCTCATCGGCGCCTCCAACGTCAACCAGCCCAAGGGCAACTTCGACGGCCCGACCCGGGTGTCGATGCTCGACGCCAACGACCAGCTGACTTCACCCAAGGACTACGCCAACCTGATCCTCGCCTACAGCAACGGCGCGCCGTTGCGACTCAAGGACGTGGCAGAGATCGTCGACGGTGCCGAAAACGAACGTCTGGCGGCGTGGGCCAATGAAAACCAGGCCGTATTGCTGAACATCCAGCGACAGCCCGGCGCCAACGTCATTGAAGTGGTCGACCGGATCAAGGCCTTGCTGCCGAGTATCACCGACAACCTGCCGGCCGGCCTCGAAGTCACCGTGTTGACCGACCGCACCCAGACCATTCGCGCCTCGGTCACTGACGTGCAACACGAACTGCTGATCGCCATCGCACTGGTGGTGATGGTCACGTTCCTGTTCCTGCGGCGGGCCAGCGCCACGATCATTCCGTCGGTGGCCGTGCCGCTGTCGTTGATCGGCACCTTCGGCGTGATGTACCTCGCGGGGTTCTCGGTCAACAACCTGACCCTGATGGCCCTGACTATCGCCACCGGTTTCGTGGTGGACGATGCGATCGTCATGCTGGAAAACATTTCCCGATTCATCGAGGAGGGCGACAGCCCGCTGCAAGCGGCGCTCAAGGGCGCCAAGCAGATTGGTTTCACCCTGATTTCCCTGACCCTGTCGCTGATCGCGGTGTTGATTCCGCTGCTGTTCATGGCCGACGTAGTGGGGCGCTTGTTCCGCGAGTTCGCGATCACCCTGGCGGTGGCGATCCTGATTTCCCTTGTCGTCTCCCTGACCCTGACGCCAATGATGTGCGCGCGGCTGCTCAAGCGTGAGCCCAAGGAAGCAGAACAGGGCCGGTTCTATCGCTCCAGTGGCGCCGCAATTGATTGGATGATCGCGGCTTACGGGCGCAAGTTAAAGTGGGTTCTCAAGCACCAGCCGCTGACCTTGATGGTGGCCATCGGCACCCTGGCGTTGACCGTGTTCCTGTACATGGTGGTGCCCAAGGGCTTCTTCCCGGTGCAGGACACCGGGGTGATCCAGGGTATTTCCGAGGCGCCGCAGTCGATTTCCTTCGCGGCGATGAGCGAGCGGCAGCAGGAACTGGCCAAGGTGATCCTCGCCGATCCGGCGGTCGAGAGCCTGTCGTCCTACATCGGGGTCGACGGTGACAACTCGACGCTGAACAGCGGCCGATTGCTGATCAACCTCAAATCCCACAGCCATCGCGATCTGAGTGCCACCGAAGTGATCGCGCGCCTGCAACCGGAGCTGGACAAGCTGATCGGCATTCGCCTGTTCATGCAGCCGGTGCAAGACCTGACCATCGAAGACAGGGTCAGTCGCACGCAGTACCAATTCAGCATGTCGTCGCCAGATGCCGAGTTGCTCAGCCTGTGGAGTGGGCGTCTGGTGGAAGCGCTGGCGCAACGGCCGGAGTTGACTGACGTCGCCAGCGATTTGCAGGACAAGGGCTTGCAGGTTTATCTGGTGATCGACCGCGATGCGGCGTCGCGGGTCGGCGTGTCGGTGTCGAATATCACCGATGCGCTGTATGACGCTTTCGGTCAGCGGCAGATTTCCACCATTTACACCCAGGCCAGCCAATACCGCGTGGTGCTGCAATCGCAGTCCGGCGAGAAGATCGGTCCGGATGCGCTGAACCAGATTCACGTCAAGACTACCGATGGCGGTCAGGTGCGCCTGTCCAGCCTGGCGCATGTCGAGGAGCGCCAGGCGCAACTGGCGATCACCCATATCGGCCAGTTCCCGGCGGTGATGATGTCCTTCAACCTGGCGCCCGGCGTGGCATTGGGGCATGCGGTCGAGATCATCGATCAGGTACAGAAAGACATCGGTATGCCGATCGGCGTGCAGACCCAGTTCCAGGGCGCGGCCGAAGCGTTCCAGGCGTCGCTGTCGAGCACCTTGCTGCTGATTCTGGCGGCGGTGGTGACCATGTACATCGTGCTCGGCGTGCTCTACGAGAGTTACATTCACCCGATCACCATTCTCTCGACCTTGCCCTCGGCGGCGGTCGGCGCCTTGCTGGCGTTGCTGTTAAGCGGCAATGACCTGGGCATGATCGCGATCATCGGCATCATCCTGCTGATCGGTATCGTGAAAAAGAACGCGATCATGATGATCGACTTCGCCCTCGAGGCGGAACGTAACCAAGGCATGGACCCGCAAACCGCGATCTATCAGGCAGCGCTGCTGCGTTTCCGGCCGATTCTGATGACCACCCTGGCGGCGTTGTTCGGCGCGGTGCCATTGATGCTGGCCACCGGTTCCGGCGCGGAACTGCGCCAGCCTTTGGGTCTGGTGATGGTCGGTGGTTTGCTGGTGAGTCAGGTGCTGACGCTGTTTACCACGCCTGTCATCTACTTGTACTTCGATCGCCTCGGGCGGCGCTGGGGCCGTAAGTCCGAGTCTGTGGAACCGGTAGAACAGCCATGAACCTGTCCGGACCTTTCATCAAGCGCCCGGTCGCGACGATGTTGTTGAGCCTGGCCATCATATTGCTGGGCGGCGTGAGCTTCGGCCTGTTGCCGGTATCGCCGCTGCCGCAGATGGACTTCCCGGTGATCGTGGTTCAGGCGAGCCTGCCCGGTGCAAGCCCGGAGGTCATGGCCTCGACCGTGGCTACGCCGCTTGAGCGTTCCTTCGGCGCGATCGCCGGGGTCAATACTATGAGCAGCCGTTCCAGCCAGGGTTCGACGCGGGTGATTCTGCAGTTCGACCTGGACCGCGACATCAACGGCGCGGCGCGGGAAGTGCAGGCGGCGATCAACGCCTCGCGCAACTTGCTGCCGAGCGGGATGCGCAGCATGCCGACCTACAAGAAGGTCAACCCGTCTCAGGCGCCGATCATGGTGCTGTCGCTGACCTCCGATGTGTTGGAAAAAGGCCAGCTCTACGACCTCGCTTCGACGATTCTGTCGCAGAGCCTGTCGCAGGTGCAGGGCGTCGGTGAAGTGCAAATCGGTGGCAGCTCGTTGCCGGCGGTGCGCATCGAACTCGAACCCCAGGCGCTCAACCAGTACGGCGTGGCGCTGGACGACGTGCGCAACACCATCGCCAACGCCAACGTGCGCCGGCCCAAGGGCTCGGTCGAAGACGGCCAGCGGCTGTGGCAGGTTCAGGCCAACGATCAACTGGAAAAGGCCAAGGATTACGAGTCGCTGATCATTCACTATGCGGACGGCGCAGCCCTGCGCCTGAAGGATGTGGCCAAGGTCAGCGACGGCGTCGAGGACCGCTACAACAGCGGGTTCTTCAACGACGACGCGGCGGTGTTGCTGGTGATCAACCGCCAGGCGGGCGCCAACATCATCGAGACGGTCAACGAGATCAAGGCGCAGTTGCCGGCGTTGCAGGCAGTGCTGCCGGCCAGCGTCAAACTGAACCTGGCGATGGACCGTTCGCCGGTGATCAAGGCCACTCTGCACGAAGCGGAAATGACCCTGCTGATTGCCGTGGTGCTGGTGATTCTGGTGGTGTTCCTGTTCCTCGGTAACTTCCGTGCCTCGCTGATTCCGACCCTGGCGGTGCCGGTGTCGCTGGTGGGCACGTTTGCGGTGATGTACCTCTACGGGTTCTCCCTGAACAACCTGTCGCTGATGGCGCTGATTCTGGCCACCGGGCTGGTGGTGGACGACGCCATCGTGGTGCTGGAGAACATTTCCCGGCACATCGACAAAGGCGTGCCGCCAATGAAGGCCGCGTACCTCGGGGCCCAGGAAGTCGGTTTCACGCTGCTGTCGATGAACGTCTCGCTGGTGGCGGTGTTCCTGTCGATCCTGTTCATGGGCGGGATCATCGAAAGCCTGTTCCGCGAGTTTTCCATCACCCTGGCGGCGGCCATTGTGGTGTCGTTGCTGGTGTCGCTGACGCTGACGCCGATGCTCTGCGCCCGCTGGCTCAAGCCGCATACACCGGGGCAGGAAAACCGCTTGCAACGCTGGAGCCAGCGGGCCAACGAGTGGATGGTCGGCAAATACGCCACCAGCCTCGATTGGGTGCTGCGTCACCGTCGGCTGACCTTGCTCAGTCTGTTCGTGACGATTGGCGTGAATATCGCGCTGTATGTCGTTGTTCCTAAAACCTTCTTGCCTCAGCAAGACACCGGCCAGTTGATCGGTTTCGTGCGCGGCGATGACAGCCTGTCGTTCAGCGTGATGCAGCCGAAGATGGAAATCTTCCGCCGTGCCGTGCTTAAGGACGAGGCGGTTGAAAGCGTCGCCGGGTTCATCGGTGGCAGCAACGGCACCAACAACGCCTTCATGCTGGTGCGGCTGAAGCCGATAAAGGAACGCAACCTGTCCGCGCAAAAAGTCATCGAACGCCTGCGCAAGGAAATGCCCAAGGTGCCCGGTGCGCAATTGATGCTGATGGCGGATCAGGACCTGCAATTTGGCGGCGGCCGCGAGCAGACCTCCTCGCAATATTCCTACATCCTGCAAAGCGGCGATCTCGGCGCGTTGCGTGAGTGGTATCCGAAAGTTGTCACCGCCCTCAAGGCGCTGCCGGAGTTGACGGCGATTGACGCGCGCGAAGGCCGGGGCGCCCCGCAAGTGACTCTGATTGTCGATCGCGATCAGGCCAAGCGTCTGGGCGTGGACATGGACATGGTCACCGCGGTGCTGAACAACGCCTACAGCCAGCGGCAGATTTCGACGATCTACGACAGCCTCAACCAGTATCAGGTGGTGATGGAGGTCAACCCGAAATACGCCCAGGACCCGATCACCCTGAATCAGGTCAAGGTGATCACCGCCGACGGTGCGCGGATTCCGCTGTCGACCATTGCCCACTACGAAAACAGCCTGGAAGACGACCGGGTCAGCCACGAAGGCCAGTTCGCTTCAGAAAGCATCGCGTTCGACATGGCCGAAGGCGTGACGGTGGAGCAGGGCTCGGCGGCCATCGAGCGGGCGATTGCCAAGGTCGGTTTGCCGGAAGACGTTATCGCCAAAATGGCCGGTACCGCCGATGCGTTTGCCGCTACCCAGAAGAGCCAGCCGTGGATGATTCTCGGCGCGCTGGTGGCGGTGTATCTGGTGCTGGGCGTGCTGTATGAAAGCTACATTCATCCGCTGACCATTCTCTCGACCTTGCCATCGGCCGGGGTCGGGGCGTTGCTGTCGATCTATGCGCTGGGCGGCGAGTTCAGCCTGATCTCCTTGCTCGGGTTGTTCTTGCTGATTGGCGTGGTGAAGAAAAACGCCATTCTGATGATCGATCTGGCGCTGCAACTGGAACGGCACCAGGGCCTGGAACCGCTGGAATCGATCCGCAGCGCCTGCCTGCAACGGCTGCGGCCGATTCTGATGACCACTCTGGCGGCGATCCTCGGCGCTTTGCCGTTATTGCTGAGCCGTGCCGAAGGGGCGGAAATGCGCCAGCCGCTGGGCCTGACCATCATCGGCGGGCTGGTCTTCAGCCAGGTGCTGACCCTTTACACCACCCCGGTGGTTTACCTCTATCTCGACAATCTGCGCCATCGCTTCAACCGCTGGCGTGGGGTGCGTACCGATGCTGCTCTGGAAACTCCGCTATGACTGACCGTTCGCTTATCAACCTGGTTGCACCGTTGATCACGGCCCGAGGCTCGCGTTTGCTGAGCCTGTCGCTGTGCGTGGCGATGCTCAGTGCCTGCGCCATCGGCCCGGATTACCAGCGCCCGCAAACTGCCGCGCCGGTGCAGTACAAGGAAGCCGCCGGCTGGCGTCAGGCCAACCCCAGCGATTCTTTGGCGCGCGGTGCCTGGTGGGAGCTATATGGCGACCGGCAGCTCAATGGCCTGATCGAAAAACTCAACAGCGCCAACCAGACCGTCGCCCAGTCCGAAGCCCAGTACCGCCAGGCTCAGGCCTTGGTGCGCAATGCCCGGGGGGCGTTTTTCCCGACGGTGGACCTGACCGTCGGGAAAACCCGTTCCAGCCAGGGCACCGGTAGCAGCAGTTCGAGCCTGAGCAGTTCCTCCAGCGGTATTCGCGACACGTATACCGCGCAGGCCGGGGTCAGTTGGGAAGCGGATGTCTGGGGCAAATTGCGCCGAGGCCTGGAAGCCGACACGGCCAACGCCGAGGCGAGTTTTGCCGATCTGGCGGCGATGCGCCTGAGCCAGCAATCGGAGCTGGTGCAGAACTACCTGCAATTGCGGGTGATCGACGAGCAGAAGCGTCTGCTGGAAGCGACGGTCGAGGCCTATCAACGCTCGCTGACCATGACCGAAAACCAGTACCGCGCCGGTGTCTCGGGCAAGGACGCGGTGGCACAGGCCACCACGCAGCTCAAAAGCACTCAGGCGGAAATGGTCGACCTGATCTGGCAGCGCGCGCAGTTCGAGAACGCCATCGCCGTGCTGATTGGCCTGCCGCCGGCCGAATTCAGCCTGGCCGAAACCCCAGACATCCCGGCATTGCCGCAGGTGCCGCTGAGCCTGCCTTCGCAGTTGCTGGAACGCCGCCCGGACATTGCCTCCGCCGAGCGCTCGGTGATGGCCGCCAACGCCAATATCGGCGTGGCCAAAGCCGCCTACTACCCGGACCTGACCCTGAGCCTGAACGGCGGTTATAGCAGCAGCACTTCTAACAACTGGATCAGCGTGCCGAACCGCTTCTGGTCGGTCGGCCCGCAACTGGCCATGACCCTGTTCGACGGTGGGCAGCGCTCGGCGGAAGTCGATCGCAGCGAAGCGGCCTATGACGAAACCGTCGCCAAGTACCGCCAGACCGTGCTCGATGGCTTGCGTGAAGTGGAAAACTATCTGGTGCAGCTCAAGGTGCTGGAAGACGAGGCCAAGGTGCGCCAGGAAGCCCTGGATGCAGCGCGCGAATCCTTGCGTTTGACCCGCAATCAATACAAAGCCGGAGTGATTGCTTATCTGGATGTGGTGGTGGTTCAGGCCACGGCATTGAGCAACGAGCGCAACGTGCTGAGCTTGTTGCAGAGCCGCTTGATCGCCAGCGTGCAATTGATCGCCGCACTGGGCGGCGGGTGGGACGGGCAGCTTCAGTTGAGCAACGATCACACAAATGTTTCATCGCCTTGATGGCCCTTTGATAACTTTGTGAGTGCGTTCGTCCGCGGAATCAGTACAATCGCCGACTTTGCTCCCCGTGAACGAACGCAGCACAGCGGGGGCGGTTGCGAGAAGTCCCATGCTCATCGGTAGTTATTCCTTTACGCTGGTTTTCATATCGCTCTGTGTGGCGATACTGGCCTCTTATACCGCGCTCGATCTCACCGGACGCATCGCCACGGCCAAGGGCCGAGCCGTGCATTTATGGACGGTGGGTGGCGCTTTTGCGATGGGCATTGGCGTGTGGTCGATGCATTTCATCGGCATGCTCGCCTTCACATTGCCGATCGATCTGGGTTACGACATTACCCTCACTTCGTTGTCGCTGTTGATTGCGCTCCTGTCGTGCGGCTTTGCCCTGTGGCTGGTCAGCCAGCCACAACTGCCGGCCTGGCAATTGACGTTCGGCGCGCTGGTCATGGGCTCGGGCATCAGTGCGATGCATTACACCGGCATGGCCGCCATGCGCATGCAGCCGGGCATCGATTACGACCCGACCCTGTTTAGTTCGTCGCTGCTGATAGCCGTCGGCGCGTCGGGCGCGGCGTTATGGATCGCGTTCCGCCTGCGCCAGCACGCACCGTATGTTCGCCTGATCCGCGGCGGTGCGGCGGTGATCATGGGTGTCGCCATCGTCGGCATGCACTACACCGGCATGGCCGCGGCGCGCTTCGCGGACGGCAGTTTCTGTGGTGCGGCGGTCGATGGCCTGAACGGCAAGGGCCTGGACAATCTGGTTCTGATCACCACCCTGGCGGTGTTGAGCATTGCCTTGCTGACGTCGATCCTCGATGCCCGCCTGGAGGCTCGCACTGCGCAGCTCGCCCAATCGCTGACCGAGGCCAATCGCGAGCTCACCCAACTGGCGCTGCACGATACGCTGACCGGTCTGCCAAACCGAGTATTGCTGGCCGATCGTATCGATCAGGCGATGTCGAGGGTGCAGGAGCAGGGCGGCTGTTTCGCCTTGATGTTTATCGATCTGGATGGCTTCAAACCGGTCAACGATGCCTTCGGGCACCACATGGGCGACCAGTTGTTGCGCGAGGTCGGCTTGCGTCTGCGCGAGGATTTGCGTAGCCAGGACACCCTGGCGCGGATCGGCGGCGATGAGTTTGTGCTGCTGGTGCAACTCACCGAGCCGAATGACGCGCTGAACCTGGCGGCGCGACAGGTGGGGCTGATCGGGCGCTCGTTCCGGGTCGCGGAACATGACTTGCAGATTTCCGCCAGCGTCGGCATCGCGCTCTATCCGGGCAACGGACACACCGCCGAGGAGCTGCTGATGAATGCCGACGCCGCGATGTATCACGCCAAGGGCGCCGGGAAAAACGGCCACCGGTTCTTCGACGCCTCGATGAACAGCAACGCGCGCAAACAGCTGCAATTGCTGCAAGACCTGCGCAATGCCGTCGATCAGCAGCAGTTCAGTCTCTATTACCAACCCAAGTTCGACGCCGGCAATGGCCGAGCGGTGGGCGCCGAGGCGTTGCTGCGCTGGGTGCACCCGACCCAGGGCATGCTGCAGCCGGACACATTCATCGATCTTGCGGAGAAGACCGGGCTGATCATTCCGATCGGCGAATGGGTGCTCAACGAAGCTTGCCGTCAGATGCGCGAGTGGTACGTGCTCGGTTACACCGACTGGCGCATCGCGGTGAACCTCTCGGCCTTGCAGTTCTGCCACGCCGGGTTGGTCCAGAGTGTCGCCAAGGCCTTGGCCACTCATCATCTGCCCGCCAACAGCCTGACCCTGGAAATCACCGAAACCACCGCCATGAGCGACGCGGATGCGAGCATGACGGTGCTGCGGGAACTCTCGGAAATGGGCGTCGACCTATCCATCGATGACTTTGGCACCGGCTATTCGAGCTTGATGTACCTCAAGCGCCTGCCGGCCAATGAGCTGAAGATTGATCGGGGTTTTGTCCGCGATCTGGAACATGACAGCGACGACGCGGCCATCGTGTCGGCCATCGTCGCCCTCGGCCAGGCGCTTGGCTTGCGGATCGTCGCCGAAGGAGTGGAAACCGATGTCCAGCAAGACTTCCTGACCAAATTGGGCTGCGACTCGTTGCAGGGTTACCTGCTGGGGCACCCGCTGCCAGCCGAGCGCTTCATGGCCGATATTCACCGCGGGGAGCAATTGGCTGCCGGCTGATAGCTCCCTCGCCACAGGGTTGTCGTCATTGGAATTGACGCAGGTTCATGCAAAACCGCGCAATGGCGGTTATTCTTGGCCCCGACTGCTTACGCTTGTAACGGGGGAAATGCCAGCATGGACAAAGTCATCGTCATCACCGGCGGAAGCCGCGGAATTGGCGCCGCCACGGCCCTGTTGGCCGCAGAGCAGGGCTATCGGATCTGTATCAACTATCAGTCCGACGAACAGGCGGCGCACAGTGTGCTGGAGCAAGTCCGTGCACTCGGCGCCCAGGCCATTGCGGTGCGCGCCGATGTCAGCATCGAAGACGAAGTGATCGGACTGTTCCACCGCGTGGACACAGAACTGGGCCGCGTCACGGCGCTGGTGAACAACGCCGGCACTGTCGGGCAAAAGTCGCGGATCGACGAAATGTCCGAATTCCGTATTCTGAAAATCCTCAAGACTAACGTCCTGGCGCCGATCCTCTGCGCCAAACACGCGATCCTGCGTATGTCGCCCAAGCACGGTGGGCAGGGTGGCAGCATCGTCAATGTATCGTCGGTCGCTGCCCGTTTGGGCGCCCCCAGCGAATATGTCGACTACGCAGCATCTAAAGGCGCGCTGGATACGTTCACCATTGGCCTGTCCAAGGAAGTGGCGGGCGAGGGGATTCGCGTCAACGCCGTGCGGCCGGGCTACATCTACACCGATTTCCATGCATTGAGCGGTGATCCGGATCGGGTCAGCAAGTTGGAGTCGGCGATCCCGATGGCCCGGGGTGGGCGGCCGGATGAAGTGGCGGAGGCGATTGTGTGGTTGTTGTCGGATAAGGCTTCTTATGCGACGGGGACTTTCGTCGACCTTGGTGGGGGGCGCTAATCCTCAAGATTTGCGGTGTCTGCACCGGCCTCTTCGCGAGCAAGCCCGCTCCCACAGTGTGCTGCGGTGTAAACACTATCGTGTTCTCAACATTGCACCTTGTGGGAGCGGGCTTGCTCGCGAAGGCGATAGCCCAGACAACATCAAACCTTCAAAACGACCGCACAATCCGCCCCAACGTCTCCATCGCCTTCTCCGAATCCTCGGTCCAAGGGCTCCCGTAATTCAGCCGTATACAATTCCTGAACCGCTGGGTCGGTGAAAAGATCGGCCCCGGCGCGATGCTGATTCCTTGCGCCAATGCCATCTGAAACAACTTCAGCGAATCCATCTGCGGTGGCAGTTCCAGCCACAGGAAGTAACCGCCGGCCGGCTGACTGACGCGCGTTTGCGCCGGAAAGTAGCGGGCGATGGCGGCGAGCATGGCGCTTTGCTGTTCTTCCAGCGCGTAACGCAGTTTGCGCAGGTGCCGGTCGTAGCCGCCGTGTTGCAGGTAATCGGCGATGGCGGCTTGGGCAGGCATCGAGGCGCAGAGTGAGGTCATCAGTTTCAGGCGCTCGATCTTCTGCGCATAACGCCCAGCGGCGACCCAGCCGATGCGGTAGCCGGGGGCCAGGCTCTTGGCGAACGAACCGCAGTGCATCACCAACCCTTCGGTATCGAAAGCCTTGGCCGGTTTTGGCGCCTGTTGGCCGTAATAGAGCTCGGCGTAGACGTCGTCCTCGATCAGCGGCACCTGGTGGCTGCGCAACAGCTCCACCAGCTCCTGCTTCTTCGCTTCGGGCATGGTCGCGCCCATGGGGTTCTGGAAACTGGTCATGCACCAGCAGGCCTTGATCGGGTGCCGCTCCAGGGTTTGCGCGAGCACGCCGAGGTCGATGCCGTCTCGCGGGTGGACGGGAATTTCCACCGCTTTGAGCTTAAGCCGTTCCAGCACTTGCAGGCTGGCGTAGAACGCCGGGGCTTCGATGGCCACCAGATCACCGGGTTCGGTGACCGCTTGCAAGCACAGGTTCAGGGCTTCGAGGGCGCCGTTGGTGATCAGCAACTCTTCCATGGGCAACATCAGCCCGCCGACCATGTAGCGCAGGGCGATTTGTCGACGCAGTTGCGGGTTACCCGGCGACATGTCGGTGACCACCATGCGCGGGTCCATTTCCCGGGTGGCACTGGCCAGTGAGCGAGATAACCGTTGCAGCGGGAACAGCGTGGGGCTGGGGAACGCCGAACCAAAGGGCACGGTGGTCGGATCCTTGATCGAGTCCAGCACCGAGAACACCAGTTCGCTGACGTCGACTTCAGTGGACTCGCTGACCTGGCTGCTGATCACCGGCTCCGAGAACGGGCTCGGTGCATGCGCATTGACGAAGTAGCCGGAACGCGGCCGGGCACGGATCAGGCCGCGACGTTCGAGCAGGTAATAGGCCTGGAACACCGTGGACGGGCTGACGCCGTAAGTCTGGCTGGCATAGCGTACCGACGGCACTCGCTGGCCGGGACCGAGGACGCCGGAGCGGATCAGTTCAGCGATGTCGTCGGCGAATTTTTCGTAGCGTTTCATCAAAGGCCCGGTTTGAAGTTATTCAGTGGGTGCGCTGTTGTGGCGAGGGAGCTTGCTCCCGCTCGGCTGCGTAGCAGTCGTAAAATTTTGGGGGCGCTTCACACCCCAGCGGGAGCAAGCTCTTATAGAACAAAATTTATCTCATTGATTTTAAAGATAAATTTATTTGCNAACGCATCTCACAAAAGATCGCATCTTAAAGGCTCAGCGGTTCATCGGTGCAACAAACCGGCTCTTGGCCACGCTGTAGATATCCGGCTCATCACTGTCGACAATCTTGAAACCGATGGTCTGCGAGCTGCTGCTCGGGCGATCCGTGGTCATCGCCACCGACACCGGTACGTCGACGATCTCACCGGGGGCCAGGCTCAGTTCGGTCTTGCCTTGCAATTGGAAGCCATCGCCATCGACCAGCGTCAATCGATAATCCTGACGTTGCTGGGTCTTGTTGATGATTTTCAGGCTGTAGATGTTTTCGATCTGGCCTGCACTGTTCTCGCGGAACAGGCCACGGTCCTTGCTCACGTCCAGCGACACCATTGGCCTCTCTACCAGCGCCAGGGCGAGGGCGCCGATCATCAGCAGCAGTACGGCGGTGTAGCCGATCAAGCGAGGGCGCAGCAGGTGGGTCTTGCCACCCTGCAATTCATGCTCCGAGGTGTAGCTGATCAGCCCACGGGCGTAGCCCATTTTGTCCATGATTGAATCACAGGCGTCGATGCACGCGGCGCAACCGATGCATTCCATCTGCAAGCCGTCGCGGATGTCGATGCCGGTCGGGCAGACCTGCACGCACAACTGGCAGTCGATGCAATCACCCAAACCGACTTCGACGGGTTTGACGTCTCGTTTGCGCGGGCCACGGTTTTCGCCGCGAGCCACGTCGTAGGAAATGGTCAGGGTGTCCTTGTCGAACATCACGCTCTGGAACCGCGCATACGGGCACATGTGCATGCACACCGCTTCGCGCAGCCAGCCGGCATTGATGTAAGTGGCACCGGTGAAGAACAGCACCCAGAACAGGCTGACACCGCCGATCTGCAAGGTCAGCAGCTCTTCGGCCAGCGGACGGATCGGCGTGAAGTAGCCGACAAAGGTCAGGCCGGTGAGCAGGCTGATTGCCAGCCACAGGGTGTGTTTGGCCGAGCGGCGGATCAGTTTGTTCAGGCCCCAGGGCGCGGCTTGCAGTTTGATCCGCTGGTTGCGCTCGCCTTCGGTGAGCTTCTCGCACCACATGAAGATCCAGGTCCAGGAGCTCTGCGGGCAGGTGTAACCGCACCAGACCCGACCGGCGAACACGGTTATCGCAAACAGGCCGAACGCGGCGATGATCAGCAGCGCCGAAAGCAGAATGAAATCCTGTGGCCAGAAGGTTGCGCCGAAGATGTGGAATTTGCTTTCGGAAAGGTCCCAGAGCACCGCCTGGCGGCCACCCCAGTTCAGCCATACCGTGCCGAAGAACAGCAAAAACAGAACCCCCGCGCCACTCATGCGCAGTGTGCGGAACAAACCCGTGAAGCTGCGGGTGTGGATCAGGTTGTCGCTGGACTTGGCCTTTATCTTTGGACGCAAAGGCTCAAAGGTTTCAACGGTTCGGACGGGGATTCTATCGCTCATGGTCTTTCGCTCATCAGCCTCCATCAGGCCTGAGCACTATGACCAGCGATCTGTTTACATAACAGACTCAGCTAAAGCAATAAAAAGCGGATCAGATGAGTTTCTGGCACCCGCCTGCGACAACTTGATGCACCTGCAACGGCTGGCCGCAAACACCTATGCCAGGTGTCTGCGGCGTGTGTTGACACGAGTCAGTCAAATCACCGAATCACTGTCCGTGGCTTTCAAATGTCGGCGACCGTCCACTGCGCCTGCTACGGTCAATGCATCGGCTTCTGCTTCGGTGATGTAAATGCGGCGGCCGTCGAGGTCGACCGCCGACATGGATTTTTCCCCGTCGGTGATGATGGTCACGTCGGAGCAAAGACGGATTTCTTCGCCGTTTTGGGTGATGAAGAAACAGGTCTGGTTATCGATGCGCACGGTCATGGAGGCGTCCTTTTTTCTGCGGATTCTGAAGTGTTAGGGCGCATCCGCCGGTCATCGTTCTGTGCAACCGATTAATGGTGGGGGCGGTCCATCCTTTATCGAGTCATTAATTCATCACAAGGACTGCGCCATGGACGCTTGGTGGCACGAGGTTTGGGTGACGCTGCAAGCGGAGTTCGCCGACATTGGCGATGCTTCACAACTGACGCGCATTACGGTGCGCTTGCTGATGGCCGCCTTGCTGGGCGGCATTCTCGGTTTCGAACGTGAACAGAAGGGCAAGGCCGCCGGGATTCGCACCCATATGCTGGTGGCACTGGGCGCGGCGTTGTTTGTGCTGGTGCCGCAGATGTCAGGATCCCAGGCCGATGCCATGAGCCGGGTGGTGCAGGGCGTGATCGCCGGCATCGGCTTTCTCGGCGCCGGGACTATCCTGAAAAACACCGATGGCGACGAGGCCCATGTCAAAGGCCTGACCACCGCCGCCGGGTTGTGGATGACCGCGGCCATTGGTGTTTCAGCCGGAATGGGCCGCGAGGCGACGGCGGTGCTCAGTACGTTGTTGGCGTTGGTGATTCTCGGTGTGATGCCTATCGTCGTGCGCCAGATTGAAAAGGATCGAAACCCGTAGTTGAGCTTTCATGCAGTTTACGGATGCACGATCTCCGGCGGCTGGGTGCTCGGCGGCTCTTCCCGGGGTGGCGGGCTGGTGCCTGGCGGTTCCTGCTCGGGGATGGGGCCGGGTTCGGTCGGCGGGGTTGGGGGTATGGGCGGAATCGTCGGCTCATCGATGTTCGGATCGGGTGTCTCGGCGGGGATAGGAATACTCATCGAAACAGTCTCCAGTGGCAGATGGCGTGAGTCGTGCTTAAGTTGATTGACCCGTACTCAGGGAATTTGATTCCCCGAAAGACTTGGCAAATCCCTCTGAACTTTTACCGGCGCCTGCTGTTCGGAACTTAAGTGAGTTCATGTCGGGGCAGACCGCTTCGTGTGAATGACGACAAGGCACAAGAGCGTCCTTGGGGCGTTAAGGAGAGATGCTCGATGACCGCTGAAAAACCCACAGAACTGAGCTACAACCCGCATATCCCGCTGTCTCAGGCATTACTGCTACCGCGGATCGTGATCGAAAACACCATGCCGACCCTCGATGGCGGGCAATTCGCCGTTAAAGCCGTGATTGATCAGAACGTGGTGGTGACCAGCAAAGTGTTTGCCGACGGTCACGACAAACTGGCCGTGCGCATTCGCTGGCGTGCCGACGGCGACGATACCTGGCAGAGCGAGGTAATGGCCGAGCTGGGCAATAACGGCTGGCAGGGCCAGTTCCGCGTCGCGAAGCAGGGGCGTTATGTGTTCTGCCTCGAAGCCTGGATCGATCAGTTCGCCAGTTTTTGTTATGAGCTGGAGAAAAAACACGCCGTTGGCGTATCGGTCAGCCTGGAATTGCAGGAAGGGCGCACTCACGTCCAGCAGGCCGCCGAACGTTCCGAAGGCCACCTCAGTGAACAACTGGCGGCGTTGCATCATGAATTGTCCGGTCTGCTCGAAACCGAGCAGGTCGCTTTGTTTCTGCACCAGCGTAGCGCGGACTTGATGGCCCAGGCCGACCATCGTCCCTTCCTGAGCCTGAGCCCTGAATACCCGGTGGACGTAGAGCGAGCGCTGGCGCAGTTCGCCAGTTGGTATGAACTGTTTCCGCGCTCGATCACCGATGACCCGGCCCGCCACGGCACCTTCAACGACGTGCATTCGCGGCTGCCAATGATCCAGGACATGGGCTTCGACGTGCTGTATTTCACGCCGATCCACCCGATCGGCCGCAGCTACCGCAAAGGCCCGAACAACTCGTTGATCGCCGGCCCCGACGATCCGGGCAGCCCTTACGCCATCGGCAGCGAAGAGGGCGGCCACGAGGCAATTCACTCGGAACTGGGCACTCGCGAAGATTTTCGCCGGCTCGTCGCGGCCGCCGCCGAGCATGGGCTGGAAATCGCCCTCGACTTTGCGATTCAGTGTTCCCAGGACCACCCGTGGCTCAAACAACACCCCGGCTGGTTTAGCTGGCGGCCGGACGGCACGATCAAATACGCCGAGAACCCGCCGAAGAAATACCAGGACATCGTCAACGTCGACTTCTATACCGTGGACGCGATTCCCAGCCTGTGGATCGAGTTGCGCGATGTGGTCGTGGGTTGGGTCGAGGAGGGCGTGAAGCTGTTTCGCGTCGATAATCCTCACACCAAACCGTTGCCATTCTGGCAGTGGATGATCGCCGATGTGCGGGCACTGTATCCCGAGGTGATCTTTCTGGCCGAAGCCTTTACCACGCCAGCGATGATGGCGCGCCTGGGCAAGGTCGGTTACTCCCAGAGCTATACCTATTTCACCTGGCGCAACACCAAGACCGAGCTGGCAACCTATTTCACCGAACTCAATGAATCGCCGTGGCGTGAATGCTACCGGCCGAATTTTTTCGTCAACACGCCGGACATCAACCCGGCGTTCCTGCATGAATCCGGGCGCGCCGGTTTTCTGATTCGCGCCGCGTTGGCGACCATGGGCTCCGGGCTGTGGGGCATGTATTCGGGTTTTGAACTGTGTGAAGCGGCACCGGTGCCGGGCCGGGAGGAATACCTCAATTCCGAAAAGTACGAAATCCGCCCGCGGGACTTCAATGCGCCGGGCAACATCATTGCCGAAATCGCCCAGCTCAACCGCATTCGCCGGCAGAACCCGGCGCTGCACACGCACCTGGGGCTGAAGGTCTACAACGCCTGGAACGACAACATTCTGTACTTCGGCAAACGCAGCGTTGACGGCAGCAATTTCATTTTGGTGGCAGTCAGCCTCGATCCGCATCACGCCCAGGAGGCGAACTTCGAATTGCCGCTGTGGGAAATGGGTTTGCCCGATGATGCCGTCACCCAGGGCGAGGACTTGATGAACGGCCATCGCTGGACCTGGCACGGCAAGTTTCAGTTCATGCGGATTGAACCGTGGCATCTGCCGTTCGGGATTTGGCGGATTACCAGTTCCTGAGCCTGGCGAAGATCAAATGTGGGAGCGGCGGTGCGATGATTCGACTTGCTCGCGAAAGCGGTGTGTCAGGCGACATCAGTGCTGACTGTTATGGCCCCTTCGCGAGCAAGCCCGCTCCCACACTGACCGCATTTCTTCAGGCAGATACAGTTTTCCCAGAATTTTTCAGGAGTTACAAATGGCGAAGAAACCCAGGTCAGCCACCTTCATCAAGGACCCGCTCTGGTACAAGGATGCGGTGATCTACCAGGTTCACGTTAAATCTTTTTTCGACTCCAACAACGACGGGATCGGCGACTTTCCCGGCCTTATCGCCAAGCTCGATTACATTGCCGACTTGGGCGTCAATACCATCTGGCTATTGCCGTTCTACCCTTCGCCACGTCGCGACGACGGTTACGACATCGCCGAATACCGTGGCGTTCATGCCGACTACGGCACTCTGGCCGATGCCAAGCGCTTCATTTCCGAGGCCCACAAACGTGGCCTGCGGGTAATCACCGAGCTGGTCATCAATCACACCTCGGATCAGCACCCATGGTTCCAGCGCGCGCGCAAGGCCAAGCCTGGTTCGGCGGCCCGCGACTTCTACGTCTGGTCCGATAACGATCAGAAATACGACGGCACCCGCATCATTTTTCTCGATACCGAAAAGTCCAACTGGACCTGGGATCCGGTGGCCGGTCAATACTTCTGGCACCGTTTCTATTCCCACCAGCCGGACCTGAACTTCGACAATCCGCAGGTAATGAAAGCGGTGCTGTCGGTGATGCGTTACTGGCTCGACATGGGCATCGACGGTCTGCGCCTGGACGCGATCCCGTACCTGATCGAGCGCGACGGCACCAACAACGAAAACCTGCCCGAGACCCACGACGTCCTCAAGCAGATCCGTGCCGAGATCGACGCCAATTACCCCGACCGCATGTTGCTGGCCGAGGCCAATCAATGGCCGGAAGACACTCAGCTGTATTTCGGCAACACCGACGCCAGTGGCCAGAACGGTGACGAATGCCACATGGCCTTTCACTTCCCGTTGATGCCGCGGATGTACATGGCGCTGGCTCAGGAAGATCGTTTCCCGATCACCGATATTCTGCGCCAGACCCCGGAAATTCCCGCCAACTGCCAGTGGGCTATTTTCCTGCGCAACCACGATGAGCTGACCCTGGAAATGGTCACCGACCGGGAGCGCGATTACCTGTGGAATTACTACGCCGCCGACCGTCGAGCGCGAATCAATCTGGGGATTCGCCGGCGTCTGGCGCCGTTGATGGAACGTGATCGTCGCCGCGTGGAATTGCTCAACAGTTTACTGCTGTCGATGCCCGGCACGCCGACCCTGTATTACGGCGATGAAATCGGCATGGGCGACAACATCTACCTTGGCGACCGCGATGGCGTGCGCACGCCGATGCAGTGGTCGATCGACCGTAATGGCGGGTTCTCCCGCGCCGACCCGGCCAGCCTGGTATTGCCGCCAATCATGGACCCGCAATACGGCTATCTGTCGGTCAACGTCGAAACCCAGGCCGGCGACCCTCATTCATTGTTGAACTGGACCCGGCGCATGCTCGCGGTACGCAAGCAGTCCAAGGCCTTCGGTCGCGGGACGCTGAAGATGCTCTCGCCGAGCAATCGACGGATTCTGGCGTATACCCGCGAATTCACCGGCCCGGACGGCAAGCACGAGATTATTTTGTGCGTGGCCAACGTATCCCGCAGCGCGCAAGCGGCGGAGCTGGATTTGTCGGCTTATGTCGGCATGGTTCCGGTGGAGATGCTTGGCGGCAATGCCTTCCCACCCATCGGCCAGTTGAATTTCCTGCTGACGCTGGCGCCATACGGTTTCTATTGGTTCGGGCTGGCGGCGGAAAACCAGATGCCGAGCTGGCACGTGGAACCGGCGCAAAGCCTGCCGGACTTCACCACCCTGGTGCTGAAAAAACGCATGGAAGAGCTGCTCGAAGCGCCATCCCGCCATACCCTGGAGCAGGGCATTCTGCCGAGCTGGTTGCAGAACCGCCGCTGGTACGCTGGCAAGGACGGCATCATCGACAACGTCAACCTCGCTTACGGCGTGCGTTTTGGCGACCCGCAGCATCCAGTGCTATTGGGTGAAATCGACGTCACCAGTGGCGGTCAGACCAGCCGTTATCAGTTGCCATTCGGTTTTATCTCCGAGGAGCAGGTCGGCGCGGCCTTGCCGCAGCAATTGGCGCTGGCCAGGGTCCGGCGCGGCCGTCAGGTCGGCCTGATCACCGACGCCTTCAGCCTCGAGAGCTTTATTCATGCCGTGTTGCAGAGCATGCAGGCCGGGCTGGTGTTGTCATCGGACGGCGGCGAGATCCGTTTCGAGCCTACCGGCGAACTGGCCAAACTAGGCCTGACTGCCGAATCGGAAGTGCGTTATCTGTCCGCCGAGCAATCCAACAGTTCGGTGGTAATCGGCAGCAGCCTGGTGCTGAAACTGATCCGCAAGGTCGCATCAGGGGTGCACCCGGAACTGGAAATGAGTGCGTACCTGACCCATGCCGGTTTCCAGAATATTTCGCCGCTGCTGGGGGCGGTGATTCGTCGCGATGCGGCGGGCGAGGACACGCTGTTGATGATCGCCCAAGGCTACTTGAGCAATCAGGGCGATGCGTGGGAGTGGACGCAGAACAACCTCGAACGGGCACTTCGCGACGAACTCGCCGATGCTGTGTCCGAACAGGAGCAGCACTACAACGCCCTCGGCGAGCTGAAGGATTTCGCCGGCATGCTTGGTCAGCGTCTGGGAGAAATGCATCAGGTGTTGGCGGCCCCGAGCGCCAACCCGGACTTTGCTCCACAGATCACCACCCAGAAAGATGCCCAGGCCTCGGCCAAGGACGTGGCGGCCCAACTGGAACACGCCCTGAAGTTGCTCACGCAGCGTCAAACCGAACTGAACGCCGCGGATCAGGCATTGGTCAGTCGATTGCTGGACAACAAAAAAACCATCCTCAGCCATGTTCAGGAGTTGGGTAAGAAAGCGGCTGGTGGCCTGCGCATTCGCGTCCATGGTGACTTGCATCTGGGGCAGGTGTTGGTGATCAAGGGTGATGCCTACCTGATCGACTTCGAGGGTGAACCGGCGCGGCCGCTGCATGAGCGCCGGGGCAAACACAGCCCCTATAAAGATGTCAGCGGTGTGTTGCGTTCCTTCGATTACGCCGCAGCGATGGCGATCAACGTGCACAACGTTGACAACACCGCCGACGCCCAGGCGGCGCGTCAACGAGTCGCAGATCGTTATCTGAAAGAGGCGCGACAATCATTTGTCGACGCTTATCGGCTGGCGGCAGCTAGTCTTGCTCATGCATGGCAAGATTCTGAAGGCGAGGACGCTGCGCTGGCGTTGTTCGGTCTGGAGAAGGCGGCTTATGAAGTGGCCTATGAGGCGGAAAATCGCCCCACCTGGTTGCCTGTGCCGTTGCACGGTTTATATGGATTATTGAGTGGGCTTAAACCCTTTTCCGATCTTGGTGGAGAGTAGTCATGAGTATCTCGAACAAGGAACAGGGACAAGTTAATGAGGCGCTGCTGCCCAGAGCGCGGGATATCGATGCGTTAGTACGCGCCGAGCACCAAGACCCCTTTGCAATTCTCGGCCCGCACGGTGATGGCGCTGGCGGGCGATTCATTCGAGCCTATCTGCCGGACGCCTTGAGCGTGCAAGTGGTGGACAAGGAATCCGGGGAAGAACTCGGCAGCCTTGAGACCACCCAAACCCCAGGGCTGTTCGTCGGGCACTTCGAACGGGCCCGGCCCTATCTGTTGCGAACCCGTTGGGCCGGCGGCGAGCAACTTGCCGAGGACCCTTACAGCTTCGGCCCGTTACTCGGCGAGATGGATTTGTATCTGTTCGCCGAGGGCAATCACCGGGACTTGAGCAGTTGCCTCGGCGCGCAACTGAAGACGGTCGATGGCGTCGATGGCGTGCGCTTCGCTGTGTGGGCACCGAACGCCAAAAGGGTCTCGGTGGTCGGCGACTTCAACGTCTGGGACGGTCGTCGGCATCCGATGCGCCTGCGCCATCCTTCCGGGGTCTGGGAGTTGTTCATTCCGCGCCTGCAAGCGGGGGAGCTCTACAAATACGAAATACTTGGCGCCCACGGCATTTTGCCGCTCAAGGCCGACCCGATGGCCCTCGCCACCGCACTGCCGCCGGACACCGCATCAAAAGTCGCCTCGCCGCTGAAAATCGACTGGCACGACCACGCCTGGATGCAGTCGCGGGGCGAGCGTCAGCGAACCAGCGCACCGTTGTCGATCTACGAATTACACGCCGGTTCCTGGCAATGCGAGCTGGATGACCTCGGTGAGGTCGCCCGTCAGTACACCTGGCCCGAGTTGGCCGAGCGGCTGATTCCTTATGTGAAGGAGCTGGGTTTTACCCACATCGAACTGATGCCGATCATGGAGCATCCGTTCGGTGGCTCGTGGGGTTATCAACTGCTGTCGCAATTCGCCCCGAGCGCCCGTTACGGTACGCCGGATGACTTCGCCGCTTTCGTCAACGCCTGTCACCAGGCCGAGATCGGCGTGATCCTCGATTGGGTGCCGGCGCATTTCCCCACTGATACCCATGGCCTGGCGCAGTTCGACGGCACCGCGTTATATGAGTACGGCAACCCGCAGGAAGGCTTTCACCAAGACTGGGACACGCTGATCTACAACCTGGGCCGCACCGAGGTGCACGGCTATATGCTGGCGTCGGCGCTGCACTGGCTCAAGCATTTCCATGTCGATGGCCTGCGCGTGGACGCAGTGGCGTCGATGCTGTATCGCGATTACTCGCGCAAGGCCGGCGAATGGGTGCCCAACCGTCACGGCGGTCGGGAGAATCTGGAGGCCATTGATTTCGTCCGCCATCTCAACGATGTGGTGGCCCTGGAAACACCGGGCGCGTTGGTGATTGCCGAAGAATCCACGGCATGGCCGGGTGTCAGCCAGAGCACGCAACAGGGTGGGCTGGGTTTTGCCTATAAGTGGAACATGGGCTGGATGCACGATTCACTGCATTACATTCAGCAGGATCCGGTATACCGCGCCCATCATCACAATGAGCTGAGTTTTGGTCTGGTGTACGCCTGGTCCGAGCGCTTCATCCTGCCGATTTCCCACGATGAAGTGGTCCACGGCAAGCATTCACTGATCGACAAGATGCCCGGCGATCGCTGGCAGAAGTTTGCCAACCTGCGGGCTTATCTGAGTTTCATGTGGACGCATCCCGGCAAGAAACTGTTGTTCATGGGATGTGAGTTCGGCCAATGGCGTGAGTGGAATCACGATCAGCAGCTGGATTGGTATTTACTGCAATACCCGGAACACCAGGGTGTGCGAAAACTGGTCGGTGACCTGAATCAGTTGTATCGCGAAGAACCGGCGCTGCACGATCAGGACGATGCCCCGCAAGGCTTCCAGTGGTTGATCGGCGACGACGCGATCAACAGCGTTTATGCCTGGTTGCGCTGGAGCAAAGACGGGCGGCCGGTGTTGGTGGTGGCCAACTTCACCCCGGTGCCGCGTCAGTCCTACCGCGTTGGAGTGCCATTTTCCGGGCGTTGGGTCGAGTTGATTAACAGCGATGCCGATACTTACGCCGGGTCCAATTACGGTAACGGCGGCGGGGTGTTCACCGAAGAAGAGCCAAGTCATGGGCAGGCCCTTTCGCTGGTGTTGAACCTGCCGCCGTTGGCGGTGTTGATTTTACGTCCGGAGGGGTGATCTAAAACCGCGTCGCTTCATTCGCGAGCAAGCCCGCTCCCACATTGGTGTTGTGTACGACGACAATCCAATGTGGGAGCGGGCTTGCTCGCGAAGAGGCCAGATCGAACAAAGCGCTTCTTGTGTCATGCGCTCACCACCGCATCCGCACCCCAAGGCTGCCAATCAACCCGTTCAAATCATTGTCATCCACATCGCTGCTGTAATCGGCGCTGATATACAGGCTGACCAAAGGCGTCACTCTGGCCACTAGCCCCAGACCCACATCTACCGTCGACGAGTTGCGGCTGCTGCTGATTTTGTCGACCTGATCCAGGCTCACGGTATTGCCGGTGTACACCGTGTGCCACACGTTGGTCCGAACATAGGGTTCGACCGGCAGGCCGTTAATATCGTAACTGCCCTTCAAGCGTGCACCGACCCGACCGCTCCAGGACGTCAAGTCGCTGGATGACGCATTACCAGAACCGGCATACGGCGTATCCAGCGTAATGCGTTGATTGATCAACTGTGCCTGGGGTTCGATCACCCAGTTATTACCCAGACCAATCGGGAAACCACCTTCCACCGACAACGTCACCGCGCTGCCTTCGGTGGCTTGTCGCGCGCCCTGTTCATTGCGGCTGTATCCGTTGACCCGGCCACCGCTGGCCGTTAAGTCCACGTGCCAGCCTTGCGGGCCGGTCAGGCTCCAGTAGGCGCCGAGACTTTGGCCTTGAAGGTTGAGCGTGTCATGGCCGGGATCGGCGAGGGCGCGGCTGGTCAGCAGACCGTTGTCATTGCCCTGGAATTGGGTGGTGCCGCCGATCAGTCCGACCCGTTGGGTATGGCCGCTGTTGCTTTGTACGGTCAGCAGCGCCGGGCCTTTGAATTCAGTGGCGCCGGGGATAGAAGAACCCTGGGCCAGATAATCGGTCTGGGCCTGCCGTGATGCCTTTCCATAGACGTGGTCCCAGGCCGAAGGCGCGGCGTCTTCTACCGTCAGGCGTGAGCTTTGTAAGTCTGGATTGAAGCGTAAGCGGCCGGGATACGTGGCTGAGTCGGCCGGCAAGGTAAGGGTCGGCAATGCCTGGTTGTACCAGGGGGCTGTTTCATCGTCGGCAGACGCGGCCCGCACCTCCATGGATGAACACAGCAGGAGTGAACCTGTGACAGTGCAAAACGTGATTTTGATCTCTTGTGGGGTGAGCGAAGTTTTCATGGGGGTCTACCTTGCAATCGCATGCGTATCTCGCTGTGGCGTCTCTCCTACCCCGAATGAGGGGCGACCGAATGGATTGGGGCAAGGTCCGACCCGCCCGTTTTTACGAGAGTCTGAAGGCTTGCCCCTGATGGATTTCCGGGGGTAGTAAGCTCTAGCTAAGAAGACCCATGGCGCCGCGTCAAGAAAATGGCCGATAAGTGGTATGGCTATTTTATTGGCTATAAGTGACTGATTTTTGACGTATAACTAAGTTGTTGTTTGTGCGAAAAATCATCAAAAATCCGCTCGCTCAAAAGTTTTCTGGACGCAGTGGATTGTTCTACCAACTCATGCGCACCCCGATATTTGCGCTCGTTCCGCGCAGGTGATTGCTGTCGATATTGCTGCTGTAGTCGGCGCTGGCGTATACACCGACCGTTGATGCGAGACTCAGTACCACGCCGACGCCGAGATCGGCCGAAGAATATTTTTGTTGGGTCCCGATCTGCTCGGCACCATCGAATGTCACCGTGTCAGTGCCCGAAAACGTGTGCCAAAGATTGGCCCGCACATAAGGTTCGAGCGGCCGGCCCATGACTGCGTAGCGCCCTTTGAGTCGAGCACCGAGGCGACCGGTCCAGGCGCCGTCGGAATCGAACGAGATGCGTGAAATGCCATCGTCCTGACTGTCGAGGGAGACTTTTTGATGGATCACTTGCACCTGAGGTTCCATGACCCAGTTGTGCCCCACCGCCATCGGATAACCGGCCTCGGCCGAGAGGGTGAGGGCGTGACCACGGTTGTCGAGTTTCAGTCCGCGTTCGGAACGGTTGTCGCCATCCAGCCGAGTGCCCATCACCACGGTGTCGACGTACCAGCCTTTCGAATCAGTCAGCGTCCAGTACAGGCCGTAACTGTCACCTTCTAGCTCCACCTTGCCGGCGCGTTTGCCTTCGAAGCCTTGATTGAAGCCATCGACATCACCCCGCAAGCGGGTGTGGCCGACGAAAAAACCGGTGCGCTGGGGTTTGCCCACCCGAGGTTTGCGAACTGTACACGTCGTTGCCGACTTGAAAACCGTTGACCGATCCGTCGAGCCGCGGCGTCACCGTGCCGGCCCAGGTCTGGTCGAAGTTTTTGCCGTATACCCGGCCCCATCCAGCGCCAAAGACACCGGTTTCGTTGAGCAGGCGCTGATCGCCCTGGCGATCATGGAACGTGCCCAGTGCCAACAGGGTCAGTTGTGCCGCAGCCGGTGGTAATACGGACCAGGTCGGGACTTCCGGTCGGTACAGCGGAACCGGTGCTGCGCCGGGTTCGGCGGTCGGCAACGATGGGGTACCTGTGGCAGCCACGGGCGCCGCCACCAGCGGCACTAGAATCGGCGGCAAGGCCGGGTCCGGGTTGGGCACGGCCACCAACGGGGCCGCGACGACGGACGAACGCAGGTACCAACTGTTTTCGCTGCCGGCCGTGACGCCACCCTTGAACAGGTAGTAATCATAGGCGCCCGCGGACACCGGGGATTTCAAGGTAAACGCCCCGTTGTCGCTGCTCGCCGTGCCTTGGGCCTGGACCAACTGAATGCCGTTCTGCCGGGTCAGGGCGCCAGTACCGCCGATATTGCTAACGGAAATCGCCGTGGTGCCGGTCATGGCCCCGTCGACGACCACCAGTTTGTCACTGGGGGAGGTGTCATCACCCACCACACTTTGCATAAACAGCTGGCCGCCATTACCCGAATAATTGCCCTGCACTGTCAGGGTGTCATTGGTGCGGGTATTGCCGCTGCTCAGGTCGATTGTGCCGGCGTTGGTCAGCGTTGCATGCTGGCCAGCGGTGAATGGCGTGATACTGCCTTGCGTCGATGTCAGGACGCTGCTGCCGTCGATATTGAACACGCGGGTACCGGTAGTGCTGTCACCCAGCACAAGGTTACCGGTGAGATCGAACTGCGAACTTTCATTCAGGTTTACCGTTTCCCAATTGGCGCAGCGGTCGGCACCCGCGGTGGTTGTGTGATCGAAGGTCAGCACATCGTTGCCAGTGCCACCGTTGAGGCTCGGGGTCTGGGCGAGCGTGCTCTCCCCGATATTGCGCAGGGTCGCACTGTCGTCGCCGTCGCCCATGAGGATCGCCGAGTGGATAATCCCACCGCCATCCCATACAAAAGTGTCGTTGCCAGCGCTGGTGCGGATCTCGCCGACGACTTCGCCACCGGTGACCGTGATGCTGTCGTTGCCACCGCTGACACTAATATTGCCGCCGATCCTGCCACCGGACACGATGATGGTGTCGGTGCCGAAACCGGTGACCAGATTGCCGAGGATCTGCCCGCCGGAGAGATCGAACCGATTGTTATCGAGTTTCATGTCGACCCGGCCGATGGTGCCACCGGTCATTCTGGCGGTGTCGCCGTCCTCGAAGGCGTCGATGATGGTGCCGCCGGTCATCAAGAAGAAGTCGCGGCTGTCGCCTTGGGCCAGGGACTGGAGGGTGCCGCCGCTCATGGTGAAATTATCGACGCCATTGCCCTGGTTGACGGCCCCGGTGATCTGTCCGTCGCTGATGTTGAAGTTGTCAGCGCCGTCACCCTGATCCAGCGTACCGACGATGCGCCCGGAATTCATGTCTACCGTGTCTGTGCCGGCCCCGAACGTCACGTTGCCATTGATAGTGCCGGTGCTATTAGCGGGGAAGGTCAGGCTGTTATTGCCCGCCAGATCGGTCAACGGTCCGCTGCTGGCGCTGTCACAAACGAAGTTGTCGTTGCCGGCGGTGGGGCTGAGCGTACAGGCCGCTTGGGTGGGTTGGGACCAGCCTAGGCATAACCAGATTGAAACTGCACAGACGCTATAACGGTACTTGGGCAGATCGCTGAAAAATTTCATGCTCGTCTCCGCTGGTGGGTCGGCGACTGAGTTGCCACTTGTCAAAAGCGGCAAGGCATCAGACACCTTGGGCAGCGCGAGTTGCGAGACGGCATCGGGAAAGCAATCACCCGTAAATCGAGAGCCTTTGGCAACGACGGCCACTGCGAGTCGCATGTCCGCACCGCCAGGTAGGGACGAGAGCAACGTAGCAGCAGTATTTTTGCGTCGCTACTGTCAAAAGTAACAGGTGAAACGATTTAGCGGCCGGTCATGAACAGTTTTCGATAGGACCAGCAAAGAGCTCAAAGGTGGACTTCAACGGCCAGCGGCAAATGGTCCGACAGGTGCGTCCAGGGTTTGTGGCCGAGTATGCGCGGTTCATGACTGTTGGCATTACGCAGGTAGATCCGGTCCAGGCGCAGCAGGGGAAAACGCGCCGGGTAAGTTTTCGCCGGTCGGCCATGATGGCGTTCGAAAGCTTCGTGCAGGTAGTGGCGCCTGGCGAGGGCAGCGTTGCCTTGCAACTGCCAGTCGTTGAAGTCGCCGGCAATAATCACCGGGGCGTCATCGGGCAGCGACTCGAGCAACAGGCAGAGCAACTGGAGCTGGAGTTGTCGATGGCTTTCCAACAGGCTCAGGTGTACGCAAATGGCATGCACTTCGGCATGGCCCGGCACATCCAGCACACAGTGCAGCAACCCGCGCCGCTCGGGGCCGGTGATCGAGACATCGAGGTTGCGAAATTCGCGGATCGGGTATTTCGACAGCAGGGCATTGCCGTGGTGGCCGTCGGGGTAGACCGCGTTGCGACCGTAAGCGAAATCGCTCCACATGCTGTCGGCCAGGAACTCGTATTGCGAGGTCTGTGGCCAGTCGTTGTAACGGGATGAATGCCGGTCGTGCTCACCCACCACTTCCTGTAGAAACACCAGGTCCGCCGACGTGCTGCGTACCGCTTCACGCAGTTCCGGCAGGATGAAACGCCGGTTGAGGGCGGTGAAGCCTTTGTGGGTGTTGACCGTCAGCACCCTCAGTCGATGAATCGCCGCAGGCGTGTTCAATGGCACTGATTCGACGGGCTGCCTTTCGGAATCACTGGTCACGTTCACTCCTCTGAATCAGGCTGATGTTTCTATGCGACTGATGCACGGGCGAGCAGTTCAGTTTGAGCGACGCCAATCCCATGTGGGAGTGGGCTTGCTCGCGAAGGGGCCGGTACATTCGATACATCTTTGGCGGCTGGCAAACCGCTTTCGCGAGCAAGCCCGTTCCCACATTGAATGGTGAGCTGATTGAGAGTCGGGTTTCAGACAAACACGATTTCATACGGCAATCGCATGCGCTCCAGTATCACCGAGGGCAGCATTGGGGCGATGCCGATTGCCGGCTCGCCGTCGAGTTGGCTGGCGTAGGCGTAGGTGGCGTGGCTTTTGCGCGCGACGGTCCAGGTGTCAAGGCGTACCTTGCGTGCGCGATGCCAGGGAATCAGCCCGTGATCGCGCGTCGGCCAGTGCCAGGCCCAGACGGGTACTTCGTTGAGCGTTGCCCCGACCAGGGCCGCTGCTCTGGCGCTGGCACGGCCGACGGCGTCATGGTCGACGTTACCGTCTTCGCGCCATGTGGTGAATAGCACATCACCGGGGCGCAGATAGCGGACGAGGAATTGGGTCAATTCAGACTCCCGCTCGGCCAGACCGCTGTCGGTGAAGCCGCCACGAATCCACTTCAGGCTGTGCATCGGCACCCCCAGCCGGCGTAAGGCTTCGACGCTTTCCTGGGGGCGGAACACGCTCAGGCGTTTCTCCGACCATTGTCGTGACCCCGGATGGCTGGCGCTACCGTCGGTGATCGAGATCAATTGCAGAGGATGACCGAGTGAGCACAGCAACTGCAGCAGGCCACCGCAGGTCACTACTTCATCGCCGGGATGCGGCGCGATGACTACTGCGCGAGCGCCCGCCGGGACCAGCGTTTCGGTGTTGATGACAGGGATGTTGTCCAGTTGCGGGGCGCTGTTCCAGATCTGCGCGAGCGAGCTGTTTTCGCTGATGGAAACTGATTTCATAGGCGCTACGTCCTTGTTCTGTCTTGCCTTCAGTCATGCGCATTGCTTGCAGGGGAGCAAGCCTGGCAGACCCGTGAAGTCGGAAAAATAACCATTGCAACGCTCCGAACCCTGGATTGCTGCGGGGAGAGTATTGCTCATGGAACGCTATTCGTCGCCCCAGCCTTTGGTCTGATATGGTTTTTTAATCCGAGCTGTGTCAGGTGTCGCAAATAGTCAGCAAAACCGTCCCGGCTATCCAGTCGGGCGCGGGAATTGCCTGTAGGAGCGAGCGGTGCGGCGGCCCGACCGGTGAATCTTGAGTCAGTGAGAAACCTGTGGCGAGGGAGCTTGCTCCCGTTTGAGTGCGTAGCACTCACAAAAATCGGCGATGGTTGCCAGATTTTTGGGGCCGCTACGCAGCCCAGCGCGAGCAAGCTCGCTCGCCACAAAGGTAGGCATATATTGAAGAGTCGCACTTAAGTGAACAGCATTGCGCTCCTTGATGCCCTTCACTCGTCCTCTTCGCGCTGCAGTTCGAACAGCAGCAGTGAACGGCCGGTGACCGAATATTCGTGACCGAACTCGAAGCGTTCCTGGCCACGAATCGAGGGTTGATTGGTATCGATCATGCAGGTCCAGAAACCGCCGTCAGGCACTTCCGGCAGCAGAAAATTGACGATGTCATGGTGGGCATTGACCACCAGCAGCAGAGTTGCGTCGGCGCCCTTGCGGCGAATGCCGGTTTCCTGGGCGCGGCCATCGAGCAGCATGCCCAGGCAACGACCGTGGCCTTCCTCCCATTGTTCGGTGGACATTTCGCTGCCATCCGGGGCCAGCCAGGTCACGTCCTTGACGCCGATGTCTTCGTTGTAATTGCCCACCAGGAAACGCCCGCGCCGCAGGATCGGATAGGCCAGGCGCAACTTGATCAGGCGTTTGACGAACTTGAGCAGGGCCTTGCCATCTTCGCTCAGGTCCCAATTGACCCAACCGATCTCGCTGTCCTGACAATAAGCATTGTTGTTGCCTTCCTGGGTGCGGGCGAACTCATCGCCGGCCACTAGCATCGGCGTGCCCTGGGACAGCAGCAACGTGGCGAAAAAATTGCGCATTTGTCGCTGGCGCAGCGCATTGATCTCGGGATCGTCGGTGGGGCCTTCGACGCCGTGGTTCCACGACAGATTGTTGTTGCTGCCGTCCTGATTGTTCTCATCGTTGGCTTCGTTGTGTTTGTCGTTGTACGACACCAGATCGTTGAGCGTGAAACCGTCATGGGCGGTGATGAAGTTCAGCGAGGCATACGGACGCCGGCCACGCTGATTGAACATCTCACCGGACGCGGTCATGCGGTTGGCGAAGTCGGCGATTTGACCATCATCGCCTTTCCAGAACGCACGCACGGTGTCGCGGAACTTGTCGTTCCACTCGACCCACCCCGGCGGAAAGTTCCCGACCTGATAACCGCCGGGGCCGCAGTCCCAGGATTCGGCAATCATTTTCACCTGGCGCAGCACCGGGTCTTGGCGGCAGGCCACGAGGAAGCTGTGACGCTCGTCGAAACCGTCGTGATAGCGGCCGAGAATGGTTGCCAGATCGAAGCGGAAACCGTCCACGTGCATTTCCGTGGCCCAGTAACGCAGTGAATCGGTGACCATTTGCAGTACACACGGGTGACTCAGGTCCAGGGTGTTGCCGGTCCCGGAATCGTTGATGTAGTAGCGCTTGTCGTCGGGCCTCAAGCGGTAGTAGGAGGCGTTGTCGATGCCACGCATCGACAGGGTCGGGCCTTGTTCGTTGCCCTCGGCGGTGTGGTTGTAGACCACGTCGAGGATCACTTCCAGATTGGCGTCATGCAGGTGCGCGACCATCTCCTTGAACTCGGCGATCTTGCCGCTCGCCAGATAGCGCGGGTCCGGGGCAAAGAACGCGATGCTGTTGTAACCCCAGTAATTGGTCATGCCTTTGTGCAGCAGATGCTGGTCATTGACGAAGGCATGAATCGGCAGCAATTCCACGCTCGACACGCCGAGCTTGCGGATGTGTTCCAGTACGTCATCGACCATCAGCCCGGCGAAGGTGCCGCGCAAGTTCTCGGGGACAGAGGGATGACGCATGCTGAAGCCGCGTACGTGGGTCTCATAAATGATGGTCTTGTCCCACGGCACGCTGACCCGATGATCGTGGCCCCAGGTGTGCGCCGGGTCGATCACTTTGCATTTGGGCACGAAGGGCGCGCTGTCCCGTTCATCGAAACTGAGGTCGGCATCAGGGTGGCCGATGGTGAACCCGAACAATGCTTCGGACCATTTCAATTGGCCGACCAATTGTTTGGCGTAGGGATCGATCAGCAGCTTGTTGGGGTTGAAACGATGACCGTTGGCCGGGTCGTACGGACCGTACACGCGATAGCCGTAGATCAACCCCGGATGGGCGTCGGGCAAGTAGCCGTGGTAGATCTCGTCGGTGTATTCCGGCAACTCGATACGCTCGAGCTCCACCTCGCCGGCATCGTCGAAGATGCACAGTTCGACCTTGGTCGCGTTAGCCGAAAACAGCGCGAAATTGACCCCCAGGCCATCCCAGGTCGCGCCTAGCGGGAAGGGCAAGCCTTCACGGATTCGCGAGGCCTCGGCACGAGGTTCGGGCGCGGTTTTCTTTGGACTGCTCATAGGTGCTCCTGCATGGGGGCATTATTGGGCTAATGCCGGTCAGCTGTGGCGAGGGAGCTTGCTCCCGTTGGGCCGCGAAGCGGCCCCCCCCTTATCCCCAAAAAGAGGGGACCGCTTCGCAGTCCAACGGGAGCAAGCTCCCTCGCCACAAATCAAGCGAGGCATGGTGCTAACGCGTCAGGTCGTTGGCGGTTTACGCGCGGCGCGAGGTTTTTTCTCGGTGGCTTTTTCGCCAGGCGGGGTCACTGCCGAAGCGGCGGCGGGTTTGGCCTTGGGCCTGGCTTTGGCTTTGGTTTCGATGCCATTGGCATTGACCAGCTTGCCGTCGGGCTTGCCGGCAGCAGGCTTGGTGCCGACGGTTTTACTGCCGCTGGCTTTCGGTGACTTGCCGGGCGCCAGTGCTTCGGCTTCGGCCAGTTTGCAGGCCATCTCCCAATGGCGTGCTTCCTGGCCCACGGGTTTTCCTTCGGACTCCCAGATCTGATAGGCAAATTCGCGGATACGTTTATCGTCGGTACTCATCGCAATGCTCCTGAACTGAACTCAAGCTTGGGTAGTTTGGATAAAGAGATTGACCGGGAAATCCCCCAGCGCGGCGCTGACCATCAGTTCCCTGTGTTTTGTGACTGCGACGCTTGCGAAAAGTCCCTTCAGATCTTCAGGGGCGGCAAACGGCAATTTGATTCGGGTGTCGCCCCAGAGCGGCGCGTCAATCCGTGGTTCGGCACTGTTTTTCAGCAGTTCGGCACAGCGTATCGGTACTGTCACGATAGCCCGTTTTCCCTGCCATTCACGAGCGAACGCCAGGATTCGGTGAGCCTGGCTGCCAAGGGTTTCAAGAGCTTGATACGTCCCTTTTTGAAACAGCCCGGCATGCTCGGTACGCCGGTGTAACGTCTGGGCGATCAGGGTTTGCTTGATGCGCCCGTCACGCCAGTTCACCAACAGATCGGGCAGGTCCAACCGTACGTGCATGGCCTGCTGACGGCTGACGTAATCCACCGGCCGGCGGTTGTCCGGATCGACCAGCGTGAAGTCCCAGAACTCGTTGCCCTGATAGAGGTCCGGTACCCCCGGCACGGTCATTCGCAGCAAGGTTTGCGCCAAGCCATTCAACGCGCCCGGGACGGCGATGCTCTGCGCCGCCGCACCAATGGCCGCGCGCAGTGGCTGACCTTCGGGGCTGAGTAGCAGGCGTTGGAGAAACCCATGGGTTGTCTGTTCATAGCCCTCGTTTGGCGCACTCCAGCTGCTTTGCAACTTGGCTTCGCGCAGGGCTTTGCGTTGCCACTGCCAGAGGCGTTTGGCGTAGGCCTCAAGCGCCACCCGATCATCGCTGCGCAGTTCCAGCGGCCAACTGCCGAGGATCGCTTGATAAAGAATCAGCTCATCGCCCGCCGAAGGCGCACCGGGTTCAACGCGCAATTCATCGGCCAGCGTTCGCCAATGTTCGACCTGTTCGGCATACCAGGCGCTGCGCTCGCTCAATACCGCCAGCCGCGCACGGGTGTCTTCCCCCCGTTTGTGGTCGTGGGTCGCGGTGGCCAGCAGGTTGTCGGGGAATTCGGCAAGGCGATTGGCGCACGCCGCATGGAAGTCAGCCACCGGGGCGCTGAACTGCTCGGTGTTGTAGCCGACATCGTTGCGCGACAGCAATTCCGCCGAGCGATAAAGCGCGGTGTCTTCCACGGCCTTGGCCGCCGCCGGTGAGGTCAGTTGCTGGAACCTCACGCAGGCATGTTTGAGCAGTTTGCGTGGGCGGCCCACCGGGCGCTTGCGCCAGGGTTGGCCGCCGAGCCAGCCAGCCAGGCTGTCGAGCACCGGCCAATCGGCCTCGCCAAGGGTTTGCCGGGCACCATCCATGGCTTGCTGAAAAAAAACCTCGTCCTGATCGCAGCGGCCCAACGGACCGATATAAGTGCGATACACCGGGAAGTGCACGATCAGCTCCTGCAAGGCCCGACGAATCGCGCCGAGGGTCAGGTCTCGCGTCATCAGGTCGTCCCGGGCCACTTGCAACAGGGCGTGGGCGACACTTTCGAAATCCCCGGCGAGGGAGCCGTTGAGAATCTGCTGACGCGCCAGTTGTGCTTCCTGACGGAAATCGTCGGGCCGTTCGCTGTGGCGGTGCCAGAGTTCACCCAAGATCCGGGCGCCTTCGGGATCATGTTGCAGCAACGACAACTGGTTCATGAATTCATAACCGGTGCTGCCATCAATGGCCCAGTCACGATGCAGGGTTTCGCCTTCGCCGAGGATCTTCTCGACGTAGATCGGCAGGTGCCGCTCCGGTGCCAGGCTATCGACTCTGCGCCGCAGTTTGCGGCAGTAACCGCGCGGGTCGGCGAGGCCGTCGATGTGGTCGATGCGCAGCCCGTCGACCAGACCTTCGGCCACCAGCTCGAAGATTTTTGCGTGGGTCGCCTCGAACACCGCCGGGCGTTCGACCCGTAGGCCGCCCAGTTCATTGATATCGAAAAAGCGCCGCCAGTTGATGTCGTCTGCTGCGGTGCGCCAGCTGGCCAGGCGATAACTCTGGCGCTCCAGCAGGTTATGCAGGCGCTGGAAACCTTCGGGGGTGAGCGAGTCGTAGGTGCCGAGCGTGTGCTGAATGGCGTGAAGAATGGCCGGATCGCTGGCCCGTTCATGCAGTTCCGTTTTCAGCGCAATTGCCAGGCTGTGCGCGTCAGTCTGGTAGCTCAAGGTAGTGAAGCGGTCTGCCAGGGATTTGAGCTGCTCGACCTGCTCGGCATTCAATTGATCATTGGCCTTGAGCAGTTCGCCGTAGTTCGTCGGGCAAATCGGGAAGTGATGTTCGTAGTGCTCGACATAAAAGGCACCGCGCCGGGCATCGAAACGCAAGGGAAGGGTGCCGTCCTGCAAGGCGATGCCGTAATCGCTGGCCAAAAAAGGCAGGAGCAATTGGCCCTCCATCAACGGGTCGGGCGAGTGCCATTGAATGTCGAAGAACTCGCCGTAAGGGCTCAGTCGCCCCCATTCGAGCAAGTCGAGCCACCAGGGGTTATCGCCACCACCGACGGCCATGTGGTTGGAGACGATGTCGAGGATCAGCCCCATGTTCTGTTCGCGCAATGCACCGACCAAACGGCGCAATGCAGCTTCGCCGCCCAGTTCAGGGTTGACGGTAGTCGGGTCCACCACGTCGTAGCCATGCATGGACCCCGCGCGTGCGGCGAGCAGCGGCGAGGCATAGACGTGGCTGATGCCCAGGCTGGCGAAGTACGGCACCAGCGGCACCGCCTGATCCAGAGTGAAACCTTTATGAAATTGCAGCCGTAGAGTCGCCCGCAGCGGTTGGTTGAACGGTTGATTCATTGGTCACGCTCGGCCGCCTGAAGTCGCGCACAGGCGAGCAGTTCCAGGCGCCGGGCGGCGTCCGGATCATCGAGCAGGGCTTCGCTGTCGCCGGGTAGCCTGCGGGACCAGTTGGGATGGGTGTCGGTGGTGCCGGGCAGGTTGGCCTGCTGTTCGATACCCAAGGCATCTTCCAGTGGCAGCAATACCAGCGGCGCGCGGGTATGGCCGAGGAAACGGATGGCGGCGTCGAGCACCTGATCGGTTTCGTGGGACTCTTCGCGAAAGTTCTGCGGGTCCTGGCTCAGCACCCGGCGCAAACCTTCGCGCTCGCGCTCACGATGTTGGCGCCATTCGATTTCACCCGGGGCGTCGACCAGATTCAAGCGCGCGCTCCAATCGATATCGCGGCCATGCCACCAGCCATTGAGCGTCGGCAGGTCATGGGTGCTGGTGGTTGCCAGGGCGTTGTCCGGCCAGTCGAGAATCGGCTTGAAGTGAGTATTGTCCTGTTCGAACAGCAGCACGCGCATGCCGAGAATCGAGCGCGCGATGAGTTTCTCGCGCAGACCCTCGGGCACGGTGCCGAGGTCTTCGCCGAGGACGATGGCTTGATGCCGATGGGATTCGAGGGTCAGCAAACGCAGCAGGTCGTCCACCGGGTAATAGAGGTAGGCACCGTCGCTGGGCGGCGCATCGTTAGGGATCACCCACAGCCGTTGCAGCCCCATGACGTGATCGATGCGCAGGCCGCCGGCATGGGCGAAGTTGGCCCGCAGCATTTCGATGAATGCGCGAAAGCCGTTGCGCACCAGGCCTTTGGGGGAGAATGCGGAAATGCCCCAGCCCTGCCCTGAACGGTTGAGGATGTCCGGTGGCGCACCCACGGTCAGTGAGGCGAGCAATTCGTCCTGACGACTCCAGGCCTGGCTGCCGCCGCCATCAGCGCCCACCGCCAGGTCGGCGATCAGGCCGATGCCCATGCCGGCACCGCGGGCGGCGCTCTGAGCGCGTTCCAGGCTGCGCGCAATCAGCCATTGGCAGAATGCGTAGTAACCGATGCGGGTCGAGTTTTCTTCGGCAAAATGCGCCAAGGCGGTGCTGCGCGGGTCACGCCATTGTTCGGGCCACTCGCGCCAGTCAAGGCTTTCACCGCGCAGCGCACGGGCTTCCTGGATCGCTTCGAAGCGGCAATGATTTTCCAGCGCTTCGCCGCCGGCATGGCGAAAACTGCTGAAGTCTGGGTGCAAGGGATGTTCACCGTGGGTGAATCCTTCGTACAAGGCTTCGAGCAAACGGTGCTTGGCTTCGCCGGCGGTGGGCCAGTCGATCAGTGGAAGTTGTTCCAGGTGCTTGAGCTCAGCGGCAAGGCCGGTGGCGTCGATCGCGGTGCGCAGGGCACGTTCACCGAGAATCGCACCGGGCGCCGCGTACAGGCTATTGAGGAACAAACGGCTGGACGGCGAGTAAGGGCTGTAACGCTGGGTGTCGCCGCTGAACATCGCATGCAGCGGGCTGATCGCCAACGCTTCGGCGCCTCGTTCGCCGGCCACCCGGGCCAGGTCTTCGAGGGCCTGGGTATCGCCGAAACCGCCATCGCCGGGGCGTCGCAGCGAATACAACTGCACGCTCAGGCCCCAGGCGCGCGGGTTTTGACTGTCAACCGCGTCGCCGACGCTGTAGCAGCGCTCAGGTGCCACCGCCAGGGTGAAGGATTGATCGTCGATGCTGACGTGCTGATAACCCACCGGCACCAGTCCGGGCAACACAGCGTTGTCATCGAGCTTCAAGTTAATCCGTGAGCCGTCTTCGAGATGAATCTCACACGGGGTTTGCGGTTCGAAGTAGTGGGACAGATCAAGGCCAACGCCCACGTCGCAGGTCAGCAGCGGTGGCAGGTGCCGGGTTTGTTGCACCTCCTGCAATTGCAGCAGGCTGGCGTCGATCTCTTGGGCGGTATTGGCGGGATGGCCAAGGCCGCTGAGCACCGAGCGCAACACCGCCGGGGTAACCTTCTGTGGACGGCCATTGGCGTCGATCCAGTCGACGGCCAGGCCTGCTCGGCTGGCCAGTATTTCCAGTTGCGTATTGCTCATGGGCGCTCTCCATCCGGGGGTAGCAAAGGGGCTGCGGCCGTGAGGCTGACTAGCGCGCAATACGGGGCAAGCATGCCCTGATTCAACAGACCGGCCGATTGTGGCGGGTGTTCGAACAGCAACGTAGCGTCGGCCTGTGGGGTGTGGACCACGGGCGCGTCGCTGAGGTTCAGGTCAATGCGCAACTGACTGCCATCGCCCAGCCGCCAGCGCGCCGTCACCGCGCCCTCGGCCAGTACCTGCGCGCCCAGCGCCTGGGTGCCGGGCAGGTGCGGGATGATGTGTCGATGGCGGATCTGCAGCAGTTGGCGATACAGCTGGTAAATCGGCGGTTGTTGAATGGCGGTCAGTTTTGGCCGTGAAGCTTCGAAGGTCTGCGTCGCGTTCGGGTCGGGAATCTGCTCGCGTTTGTGCCGGTCGGCAAAGGCGCTGAACGCTGCGAACTCATTGCGTCGTCCTTCGCGCACCAACTCCGCCAGCTCACCATGGTGGCTGGTGAAAAACAGGAACGGTTGCTCGGCGGCGAACTCATCGCCCATGAACATCAGCGGGATCATCGGCGACAACAGCAGTAACGCGGTGGCGGCGTAAAGGGCATCAGGATGGGCCAGCTGATGCAGGCGCTCGCCAAAGGCGCGGTTGCCAATCTGGTCGTGATTCTGCAGAAAAAGCACGAAGGCTGTGGGCGGCAAGTGACCGCTCGGCTCACCCCGTGGCGTACCGTGGCGGGTGATATGCCCCTGAAACACGAAGCCCTGGCTCAGGCAGCGGGCGAGCTGTTCGGTGGGCTGCTCGGCATAATCGGCGTAATAGGCATCGGTTTCGCCAGTGAGCAGAACGTGCAGGGCGTTATGGCCGTCGTCGTTCCACTGCGCGTCGAAACCTTGCTCCAGCAGGCTGGCCTGGTTGTGCTCGTTTTCCGCCATGAGCCACACATGCCGCGTCGGATCGGTTTGCCGTCGCACCCGTTGCGCCAGCTCTTGAAGAAAGTCGGGGTCTTCGATGGCGTGCACGGCATCCAGGCGCAGGCCGTCGAAGCGGTACTCCAGCAACCACATCAGCGCGTTGTCGATAAAGAAGTCGCGCACCTCGCGCCGTCGGAAGTCGATCGCCGCGCCCCATGGGGTGTGTTTGTCTTCGCGGAAAAAGCCCTTGGCGTAGCGATGCAGGTAATTGCCATCCGGGCCGAAGTGGTTGTAGACCACGTCGAGAATCACTGCCAGGCCGTGGCCGTGGGCCGTGTCGATCAGGTGTTTGAGTTGTTCGGGCGATCCGTAGGAAGCCTGGGGCGCGTAAAGCAAAACCCCGTCATAGCCCCAGTTACGCTCGCCGGGGAACTGCGCCAACGGCATCAGTTCGACGGCGGTAATACCCAGCTCGACCAAGTGCGCCAGATGCTGTTCGACCTCGCTGAAACCACCGAGTAGTCCGACGTGCAGTTCGTAGATCACCGCCTCATGCCATGGCCGACCCCGCCAGGCGCTGTGTTGCCACCGATAGGCGAGGGGATCGACCACCACGCTGTGGCTATCGATATCGCCCGTCTGGGCGCGGGAGGCCGGGTCCGGCACCTCCAGCTCGCCATCGATGTTGTAGCGGTAGCGGGTACCCGCGGTGCAGCGGGTCTTGATCACAAACCAGCCATCGGCCTGAGGCAGCAGCGGCAGGGTTTGTCCATCGTCCAGTTCGAGACTGACGAAAAACGCATCGGGCGCCCACAAGGCAAAACGCGTGTGTTCTGCGTCCAGCATGATTGCGCCGTGGGGCCAGGTCTCAAGGGTCCGTAACGGCATCGTTGAAAGCCTCTTACTGTTTGCCCGATTTTCCCAGCGTTTTAGCCACCAGTTGTTCGTAGAGTTCGGCGTAGGGTTCGACGGCCTTGCACCAGTTGAAAGGCGCCGCCATGGCCCGGCAACGCATGGCGTTGAGCAGGCCGGGGAAGGCGAACACCTTGAACGCGCGGCTCAGGGCTTCGCGATAACTCTCCACCGTGGATTCGTCGAAGAGAAAACCGGTCACGCCGTTTTCAATGGTATCGGCCAGGCCACCGGTATTGCGGGCCACCGGCAATGAACCGAAGCGCTGCGCGTACATCTGGCTCAAGCCGCAAGGTTCGTAACGCGAAGGCATCAACAGGAAATCACTGCCGGCGAACATCCGGCGAGCGTCGGTTTCATTGAAGCCGATGTGCACGCCGATTTGCCCGGGGAAGCGCAACGCCAGTTCACGCATGGCTTGTTCTTCTTCCGGCTCGCCGCGGCCGATGATCGCGATCTGCCCGCCGTTGGCGACAATGTATTCGGCTACCGCTTCGGTCAGGTCCAGGCCTTTCTGGTAGACCAATCTCGAGACCACGGCGAACAGCGGGCCGTCGGAGTCTTCGAGATCGAACAGCCGGCGAACGTGCGCGGCATTGACGGCTTTACCGTCCCAGTCGCCGATGCCGAACGGGTGGAACAGGTGCGGATCGGTGGCCGCGTCCCAGCTTTCATCAATGCCATTGGGAATTCCGCTGAGCAAACCTTGCTGGGTCTTGGAGGCGAGAAAACCGTCGAGGCCGCAGCCGAAGGCCGGCGTGGTGATTTCCTGGGCATAGGTCGCGCTGACGGTGGTGATGTGGCTCGAGTAGGCCATGCCGGCCTTGAGGAACGACATCTTGCCGTAAAACTCCATGCCTTCCTGTTGCAAGGCATGCGCGGGGATACCGAGTTCCGGGCACGAGCCGAGGCTGGTGACGCCCTGGTATGCCAGGTTGTGGATGGTGAACAGGGTCGGGGTGCGTTGGCCACGCCAGTGCATATAAGCAGGGGCCAGGCCGGCGGGCCAGTCGTGTGCGTGCACCAGGTCCGGGCACCAGTGAATTTGCGCGAGGTTGGCGGCGATATCGGCCGCTGCGAGGCCCAGCCGGGCGAAACGAATATGGTTGTCCGGCCAGTCTCGGCCGTTGTTGGCGCCGTAGGGTGAACCCTCGCGCTCGTACAATTCAGGGCAGATCAACACGTAAATGACCAGGCCGTCGGGCATGTCCATGCGCCCGATCTTGCAGGGCGGCAACGCTGCGTGCCCGCCCAGCTCACCGATGATATGAATCGGGTTTTCGCTGTTCATCACTTGCGGATAACCGGGAATCAGCACACGCACATCATGCAGATGCGCCATGGCTCGCGGCAGTGCGGCGGAAACGTCGCCAAGACCTCCGGTCTTCACCAGATCGGCAATTTCCGAGGTAACGAACAGGACTTTCTTTTTGTTGGGATTCTGGCTGGCTGCCGGTGCCAGCGTCTTGGGGATCGGCATATTGACTGATTTGGCATTGAGGACACCGACGGTGCTCGTTTCCCCGACCTGCTGATGAGCACGTTCTCCCTGGATATCTAAAGCCGCACTGATCATATGAATCTCCCGTGTTGTTGATCTAATTCTAGGCCTGGCACAAACGGTGTTCGTGGCCAATTCCGTGGCCGGGCGCGAACGCGCTACGCATCGGTGAGCAAGCGCTGCCCATGCGCTGAAGCTGACTGGGTGAAGTGGCTGTTGCAAGGAATGCACCAGTCGCTGGCCCTCCCTTTAACCTGACCCGCGGCCAGCACCAAAAGTTTCGATTATTTTCACCGAATGACCAGCCGGTTTTACTCCGCGAAAATCAGTCTAGGACAGAACTTAGAGCGGCGGCGGCCAACGGATGAAATTGTTCGACAATCGGTCAAAAGAGGGTGCAGGCATGGGGTTTTGCGGGGAGATGCACCGACGAAGTGCAGGTTTGTTTTCTGGTGCGGGTCAAATCGGGACTGGGAAGTCACGATAATCGGGCGTAATGGGACGTGGGTTGCACCATTGCGGTGCGTTGGATTCCTGGAGATGTGGTGAGGTTGAGGGCCTCTTCGCGAGCAAGCCCGCTCCCACAGGGGAATGCATTTCAAAT
>NZ_AZRW02000049.1 GCF_000512695.2 Pseudomonas sp. QTF5
AGGTCATCGTCAAGATTGAATTCCGAAACCCCTATCTGCGTATGCAGGTAGGGGTTTTGTTTTAGTAGAAGTCACCGATTTTGCTGGCACGTTACCGCTGTAACGGGCTGGTCACAGAATTTCTTGACGACCATAGAGCATTGGAACCACCTGATCCCATCCCGAACTCAGCAGTGAAACGATGCATCGCCGATGGTAGTGTGGGGTTTCCCCATGTGAGAGTAGGTCATCGTCAAGATTGAATTCCGAAACCCCTGTCTGCTTATGCAGACAGGGGTTTTGTCTTTCTGGGCTATAGGAACTTCAATCCCGTATGGGGTACATCCCGCTCTTACGTGCCTTGCTACTCCTGAGAGCCAGCAACTTGCGCCACCAGATATAGATTCCCGTCACCGACAGTACTGCAAAAACACCCAACAACGCGATCATCACTTGCCCGGTGATTTCCTGCCCCAGTAAACGCCCGTCCGTGCCATGGAAGAGGCCTCGGTATCATGTAGCCCAAACCCTGCCCCATAAAAGTTGTACTCAAAGCTGTAATACAACTTTCCGATCGCAGCTGTCAGCCCCAGCCTTTGTCCTTCCTGCAATGCACGTTCATAAGCCTGTTGATAACTCAGCCGCGTAACTCCCAGCTCCTCGGCAGGCATGCGCCCGCGAGCCTCATAGACGCTCGGTTCAATCGGGGAAAACAGTGATACCGCAGGCTTGAAGACCTGGCTCGGCAGGTTCATGGCGACACTGCTGACAGCGATCGGCAACGGCAATAACCACAGCCACAAACCACCCGCCCGATGCAGATCGAAGTTCAGTCGGTAGGCATGCCCGCCTTTGATCTTCCAGGCCGTCGACCACTCTTCCAGAACGGTTGCCCTCGTGGAAGGGTCAGCCAAAGCGCAATGAAACAATCGACAACCAGGCGATCGCGACCAGTCCCATTAACAACAACCCCCAGTTATCCGGCAGGACCAGGTTGTTGTCATCAAGGGTCGCAAAATTTGCAACTGCCGTTCGAGCAACCACCAGCAACCACTGCTATTCGGGCGCTCTAGCACGCCGTTCAGCGGGTATCTGACGAAATCCCTAAGATTTCTCCCACTCGTGCCGACAGATTGGTGAGACATGTGTGCACCAAAGTAGAGCGGCTCCAGAATGCCGTCTGCGCGGTTACATGGAATGTTGCAAACCCGGAACGCATCCCCACTTTTTGCATAAGAAGTCCCATGAAATGAATCTCAAGTTCAGCCATAAAATCCTGCTGGCCGCTTCAGGCGTCGTGGTGCTGGCTTTTGCGTTGTTCACTTTGTACAACGACTATCTGCAGCGAAACACCATCCGACAAAACCTCGAGTCTTCCGTTGAGCAAGCCGGAGAGCTGACCGCCAGCAGCGTGCAGAACTGGATGAGCGGCCGCGTGCTGGTCCTGGAAAACCTCGCGCAGAACGTCGCTCATCAAGGCGCCAATGCCGATTTGCCGGGGCTGGTCGATCAACCCACCCTCACCTCGAACTTCCAGTTCACCTACGTCGGGCAGTCCAATGGTGTGTTCACCCAGCGCCCTGACGCGAAGATGCCGGACGGCTACGATCCGCGTCAGCGCCCCTGGTACAAACAAGCGGTGGTCGCCGACAAGACCATGCTGACTCCGCCCTACATGGCTGCGGTAGGCGGGTTGGTGGTGACCATCGCCATGCCGGTGAAAAAGCAAGGTGAACTGCTGGGCGTCGTCGGCGGCGACCTGAGTCTGGAAACCCTGGTGAAGATCATCAACTCGGTGGACTTCGGTGGCATCGGTCACGCATTCCTCGTCAGCGCCGACGGTCAGGTGATCGTCAGCCCGGACAAGGATCAGGTGATGAAGAACCTGAAAGACATCTATCCGGGTTCCAGCGTCCGAATCGGGAAAGGCATCCAGGAAGTAGAACTGAACAAGCAGGACCGCATCCTCTCGTTCACGCCGGTAAGTGGTTTGCCGAATGCCGAGTGGTACATCGGTCTGTCGATCGACAAGGCCAAGGCCTACGCACCACTGAGCCAGTTCCGCACCTCGGCGTTGATCGCGATGTTCATCGCCGTGACCGCCATTGCAGTGCTGCTGAGTCTGCTGATTAATGTGCTGATGCGTCCGCTGACCACGATGGGCCGTGCGATGCAGGACATCGCTCAGGGCGAGGGCGACCTGACCCGTCGTCTGATGGTAGAAAGCAAAGATGAGTTCGGCGAGTTGGGCGGTTCCTTCAACCAGTTCGTGGAGCGGATTCACGCGTCGATTTGCGAAGTGTCCTCGGCGACCCGTCAGGTGCATGACCTGTCGCAACGGGTAATGGCATCGTCCAACGCTTCGATCATCGGCTCCGACGAACAAAGCGCCCGCACCAACAGCGTGGCCGCGGCGATCAACCAATTGGGCGCCGCCACCCAGGAAATCGCCCGCAACGCGGCCGATGCTTCGCAACACGCCAGCGGCGCGAGCGAGCAGGCTGATGATGGTCGTCAGGTGGTGGAAAAAACCATCCTGGCCATGACTGAGCTGTCGCAAAAAATCAGCCTGTCCTGCACGCAGATCGAAACCCTGAACGCGAGTACCGACAACATCGGCCACATTCTCGATGTGATCAAAGGCATCTCCCAGCAGACCAATTTGCTGGCACTCAACGCGGCAATCGAAGCAGCCCGTGCCGGTGAGGCCGGTCGTGGTTTTGCGGTGGTGGCGGACGAGGTGCGTAACCTTGCTCATCGCACTCAGGAATCGGCGGAAGAGATCCACAAGATGATCAGCTCGCTGCAGATCGGTTCTCGCGAAGCGGTGACCACGATGAATGCCAGTCAGGTGTCCAGCGAACAGAGCGTCGAAGTGGCGAACCAGGCCGGCCTGCGACTGGTCAGCGTGACCCAGCGCATCGGCGAAATCGACGGCATGAACCAATCGGTGGCGGCGGCGACCGAAGAGCAGACTGCCGTGGTGGAAACTCTCAACGTCGACGTCAACCAGATCAACCTGCTGAACCAGCAGAGCGTGGCCAACCTCAATGAAACATTGAAGGATTGCGATGCTTTGTCCCAGCAGGCCAATCGGTTGAAGCAGTTGGTTGATAGTTTCAAGATCTGATTTCTGGTTAGTTGGACCGCGTTATCGTTCTTCGCGAGCAAGCCCGCTCCCACATTCGGCCGCATTTTCCCTGAGAAAACACGGTCATTTGTGGGAGCGGGCTTGCTCGCGAAAGCAGTGTAACAATCACCGCTCAACCGAAGCCTTACACAAACAGCTTCAACACATTCCCCATCGCATCATCGGCAAACCCCTGAACGAAATCCTTGAACCCCGGCAGGGCCTCGGCACCGCCCTGGGCCGGTTCGGCGATGATGGTCCAGGTCGCCCGCGACTTACCTGCACCCAAGGAGTCAACACTCATCGCCGCCCATAAATTGGCCACGCCCAAGGTGTTGTAGATCGTCGTCCAGGTCATGTTCAGCGCCTGGTCGTCCCGGGAGTTGAGTTGCTCGACCACCAGGTTGCCGTCCTTGAAGAATTTCTTGCGCAGCGACGACACGCCTTCGCCCGTCATCTCGATATGCGACAGCGCCGGAATGAATTGATCGAAGCCAGCAAAGTTACCGACCACCGCCCAGACTTGCGCCGCATCGGCCGGTACTTCCACCGAAGAAATGACGTGGCAGCCGTGAGGATTTTTGATCAGGGTATCGGGTTGCAGAGTGTTCATGGTTTTGCTCCGTGCAGGGTTAGGGTGAATCAGATGAAGTTGATTTCTTTGAGGTAGTCGCAGCCGCGTCGCAGCAGCGCCGGGGATTTTTCCGGGTAGTGCGCGCCCATTTGCCGTACGCCGGCCTGGGCGTTGTCATGGCCGATCATCGAGATGTCGCCGATGTCTTCTTCGAAGCCGTTGAGGTAGAAACCCAGCACGCCAAACAGTGCGTTGTCGCTGTCGACGCGGCCCAGTTGCTGCTGCCAGTCGGCGACGCTGACCATGGCGAACTCCCGACCGGCCTCGCGAAATGACGCCACGTAGCAATCCCAGCTAAGGGGCTCGGGGTTGTGCAGGTTGAACACGGCTTTTTCGGCGTGGTAACGGCTGGCATGGAAGGCGATGAAACGGGCGAGAAAATCCACTGGCATCAGGTCGAAATTCAGCGCGAACTCCGGCACCTGACCGAGCTGGATCGAGCCCTTGAGCATCAGCATCAAGCGATTCTTGTGGGGCTGGCAGACACCGGTGAGGCTGTTGAAACTGATGTTGCCGGGGCGATAAAGATTGACCCGCACCCCACGCTCCCGCGCCCGTTCGAGGATCCGCTCACCGACCCATTTCGACAGGTTGTAGCCGTTCTTGATGTAGATCGGCGGCGTCTGCGCGGCGGGCAACTCCAGCACCCGGCCATCGTCGGAAATCGTGCTGGACGCCGAGAGCGTCGAGACGAAATTGAAGATCTTCTTGCTGCGCCCTTCACACAGACGCAGGCACTCGAAAATCGGCTCGACGTTGTCCCGCGCCAACGACTCGTAATCGAGGACGTGATTGACGTTCGCGGCGTTGTGCACCAGCGCACCGAACTCGCGATCCAGCCGCTCGTAAACCTCTTCGCTGAGCCCCAGTTGCGGGCGGGTGATGTCCGCCGCGTAAACCCGCACCCGGCCCAGGTCCAGATGCTCCAGACGGTTTTCCCGCACGGCCTGAGCGAAGCGCTGCGCCGCCGATTGCCCGCCACCATCGCGCACCAGGCACGCTACTTCGCTGGCGCCCCAGGCCAGTAGCGCTTCGACGATATGTACACCGACAAAGCTGTTGGCGCCGGTGACGATCACCTTGTGCACATCGCCCATTCGGCTAACTGGTAACGGCTCGATGTCCAGTTCGCGGAAGGCATCGGCCAGGGCTTTTTCGCTCAGCACTTCTTCAGTCCCGGAGCCACGAACCAAGGTCGCCAGCTTCGCAATCGTCGGCAGTTCGATGAAACGGTTGATCGAGATACTGCGGCCGAACTCCTCACGCAAACGCAGCAACATGCGTGACAGCAGGATCGAGTGCCCACCTAGATTGAAGAAGCTTTCATCGGTAGAAATGTCACTGGCGGGCAGCTCCAGCAGCTCGGCCCAGATCTCCAGCAATAGCGCTTCATCGGCGCTGGCGGGCAAGCGCCGTGGGCTGTTTTCGGTCACGCTGACGGGCATTTCCAGCAGCGCTTTGCGGTCGACCTTACCGTTGCTGGCGAACGGCATGCTCGCCAGTTCGGTCCATGCGGTGGGCTGCATGTAGTCCGGCAGAAACTGCATCGCGTGGGCTTTCAAGGCTTCGCGAGCAGCGCCGGGTTGCTCTTCCTGAGGCTGCGCGAGAAAGGCCAGAATTCGTCGATGACGGTCGATGACCACCGCCACCTGACGGTACAGCTGACTGTCGCGCAGGCAGCGCTCGATCTCTTCCGGCTCCACCCGAAAGCCGCGAATCTTCACCTGATTGTCGCGCCGCCCGCACAGTTCGATACCGTCGCGGGTCCACTTGGCCATGTCGCCGGTGCGGTACGCGCGCAGGCTCTGGCCATTCGGCAGGCTCAGGTTCAGATAACGTTCGGCAGTCTGCTGCGGGTTGTTCAGGTAACCCAGGCACACCCCCGGACCGACGATGTACAACTCACCGACAGTCTGCTCGGTCACCGGTTGGAAGTCCTCATCGAGGATCAGCACCTGACTGTTGGCAATCGGTGCACCGAGGGTCCGGTTGCTGTCGCCGGTACGCAGTTGCCGCGCAGTGATCAGCACCGTGGCTTCGGTCGGGCCGTAGAGGTTGTAGAGGTTGCCTTGGCGGGTCAGTTGCTCGATCACGTAGGGTTCGCAAACATCGCCTCCGGTCATCACATGATCGAGGACCTGCAACTGTTCCAGCGGCAGGATGCTCAACAGCGCCGGTGGCAAAAAGGCGTGGCTCAACTGCTGGTGACGGATCAGCTCGACCAGTTGCAACGGGTCGCGACGTTGGTCATCGTTGGGCACGATCAGCTCGGCACCCTGAAGCAGGGTCGGGAAAATATCGATCAGCGACGAGTCGAAACTCAACGACGAAAACTGCAATGCCCGACTCTGTTCGGTCAGCTGCACGTAGTCGGCGTACCACGCGGTGAAGTGCGCGAGGTTGGCCTGGCTGAGCAACACGCCTTTGGGGTGCCCCGTGGTGCCCGAGGTATAGAGCGCCATGCACGGCGCATCGAGATCGGGGCGTTGGCGCATCAAGGGTTGATCGAGATTCACATCGCCGATGTCGATGCAGCTGATGTCCAGCCCAGGCATCGTCTCGCTGAGCGGGTGTTCTCCGTCATGCAGCAACAACACCGCGCCGGCGTTTTCCAGTATGTACTGCTGACGTTGCAACGGATGGCTTGGCTCCAGCGGCAGGTACACCGCGCCGCTGCCCAGGATTGCCAAAATCCCCGCATACAACGCGCTGCATTTTGGCAGGCAGATCCCGACCACCAACGGTCCCTGATGTTCATCCAGCAATGGTTGCAAACGCTGTTGGATAGCGCGGCTGTGGGCGTGTAATTGCCGATAGCTCAGCGACATGCCAGCGATATGCAGCGCCGGACGCCCGGCAGACTGGATGAAGCGCTGTTCAAGCCGCTCGATCATTGGGATCTGGCCGAGTTGAAGCAGCCATGGTTCAGCCGTGGTGTTGAGCTGATGGACGAAGGCCAGGTGCTCTAGAAACAGCAGGCTTTCCACTTGCTCGAAGTGCGCGGAAGCCGTCGGTTCGGCCTGCAGGAAATAATCGGCATCCCGGGAGAAGCGGCTGACCAGCAGCGCCACGTGATCGACCAGATCGGTCACCGCTCGCAGGCGCAATGCCTGGCCGTTACCGGACAGTTCTTCGGCGACTGGCACGCGACTTAGCTGCGTCGAGTTATATGCGCACAGCAGGTCCAATGCTGGCAGGCCCGAGGCGCCCGGCACGCCGATACCCAGCTGTAGCGTCAGGCGCGGTGCATCGCCGAAGTCCTGAAACGGCAGGCTCGCATCGTCGATCAGCAAATCAAACGTGCTTGGCGGCAGCGCTTCCAGATTCGCCAGCCGCGCCAGTGAATGACCGTGTTGTTCGAGTTCCAGCGCCAGGTCGGTCAGGGCCTGGCTTTGCCCAATGAGCAAAATATCGAGACGTCGCATGATGTTCTCCTCGTTAAACCAGGTAGTCGCTCAGGGCGCTTTGCACGCACGGTGAATCGAGCAGCGAACTGCTGCGGAAGAACCGCACGATGTTGGCGACCAGCGGGTGATGGCGATTGATCGGGAAGGCCAGCCCCGACACTTCGCTCTTGAGTGCCCGGCATGCTGCGTCGCTGATCTGCAAGGCGTCGATCAAGCGGAAGTCGAAAGACTTCTGGATGTCGTTGGTCAGGTAATGGCCGATGAACACCGGGAGGATTTGCGCGATGCACTGGCGATCGTCTTCGCTTGCGGTGTGCCAATAGATGCGCACCAACCGCGCCCAGAACCCGGAGTGACGGCCCTCGTCGAGCAAGTGGTCGGCCATCAGGCCCTTGATCGATTGCTTGACCGTGTCGTCCTTGGCGAACGCCGCGACATCGCCGGTCACGGTGTTCTCGGCGATGGCCACGCAGATCAGCTCCACGGCGCTGCGCAGGTGTTCGGGTGCGAGGGCCACGGCCGCGGGAATGGCACGGCTCAGTTCGATTTCATCCGGCAGTGCGATCGGCACGATGCCGGTCATGGCGACGGTTTGCTGCATGAAATCCATGGCCACCAAGGCGTGGTAATCCTCGTCCACCACCACGGTCATCGCGTCGTAACGACAGGCGAACGGAAACGCCACGCTGAAGCGGTTTTTGGCGATGCTGCGGGCGGTCTTGTCGACGATCTCGGTTTCGAAAATCACCACATCGTTGATGAATTTGTAGAGCGTCTGCACCAGGGCAAAGTCCCGTTGTTCCGGACATTCGCGCAGGAAGGTTTCGCTCAGCACCAGCGGCTGACGGCTCAGTGGATAGATCAGCTTGTCGTCGTTCTCCAACATGCGCCGGGGGCGAGTGCGAATGGTCGCGCGGCTCTCCCAGGCGTCGGCGAAGGATTGGTAGTCGGCGGCGTTCATGCGTTCACCTCCGCCACCGGTTCGCTCATGCTCAGGCGCAAACCGTCCCACAGGGCGATGCGACTTTCCACGGCGGCGATGGCGCTGGCGTAGACGTCTTCTTCACGCTGCGGATCGTCATCGACCAGACGGGCGAGAAGTCTTTCCGCAGCCGGGCCGTGGTCTTCGGAGTCGACTTCGATGTGCCGCTCCAGGTAGTAACGGAAGGTTGGCGCCTGTTCGATGCCGATGCCCCAATCGTCGAGAATCCGCTGAAACATCTGCGGGATCACACTTTCGCGGCCATGCAGAAACGCCGCCGCCACACTGTGCCCCGGTGCATGCATCGCGGTGTGCAAGGTGTGGCGCACGAACTGCGCGGCCGCCGGATCGACGTCGACGCTTTGCAGGGCCACGTCATAGCTCACGCCTTCTTTTTGCAGCGCGACGAAGCGTTCGACGGCGACCGTGCTGGCACCGACTTCGCGCATCGCATCCAGGTACAACTCGAAATGGCTGTAGTGACCTTGAGCCGGACGATCATCAGACTCTTCACCGAGCACGATCTCGTTGATCAACCGCGCAGCCTGAGGATCTCGCGGCGGCAGCCAGGGCAGCTGAACGCAGGTCAGTTCCTGTTGCAGGCGCTTGGTCAACGACATGAAATCCCACACCGCAAACACATGGGTTTCCATAAAGCGTTGAAGGACCGATAACGAATGTATTTCAGAGAAGATCGGGTGCGCACTAAGTTCTGCTTTCTTCTGATTGAGACGATCTTTAGTCGGTTTCATGAGCGAGCCTATAAGTGATCTGGAATACCGTTGAGGGTGGTGTTGATCAATAAGTGACGGTTGCTTGAAGTTTTTTATTGGCGAACAGGGGCCTCAATTGAATTGATGTTTTTCAGGTGTGTAATCACTAAGTAGTACGTAACGCCCAGTGCTTATGGGCGGCGGAGAAAAACTAATACACGATTAAAGTGTCGGGCAAGTCATTTTTGAATTAATTTAAAGTTTAACTTTTTCGGGCGCGACAAGTTTCAATAAGACTTTTGTATTAAGTTTTATTTTGGCGTAGTTGCTCCTTTCGGCTTATATAGGCCAAAATTTAAATAAGAGTGAATGCCTCACTCAAAGCAACTTTCTACTGGGTTCGTTGATGTGATCTGAGGGGGTGGAAGTTGGCTGGGAGCGACGCCGGTTCTTCCTTTCCCGTGGCAAGACTCCTTCCGTAGGTTCTTGGTGCGTCGACTGCTTCGTGGGTGCGATGCGTCGTCCGTCATTATTCGTTGGCAGCTCAAGAGTGAGCGTAATTCACGGCAGTCGCTATCACCCCTGCATGATCTGTCAGGTGCAGTTGTCGGGTTTGAGGGTGCGGGGGGCTTTGAGGAGCAGACATGAAATCGCTGCAGACCGGTCTGGGGTGCGAACGAAAGGAGGATTTGTGAGTAGATTTGTTCGTCGAGTAATCCAGGTGCGGATCAGCTCAATGTCGCGGCAAGCGAAAGCGAGCCGATCAATGGGCTCGCTCGGGGCTGTCGCTGCGGTTTTTTACTTCGAGGTTTTCCGGCGCTGCGGTTCAGAGCTTTCGAGGTAGCGCGTGATGACTTCGACACCCCGGTTGAGGTGGTTTTCGAGCAACGTCACCGAGCGCTCGACGTCCCGCTCTTCGGCGGCCCGCAATAATGCTCGGTGATCTTCCTGGGACAGTTTGCCCAGGCCCATGGCTTCCAGATTGAAACGCAGGAAGCGCTCCTCTTCGTTCAACCCGTCTTCGACCAGTCTCAGCAACCGCTGGTTGGGAGCCTTGTTGTAAAGCGCCATGTGGAACAGGCGATTGAGCCGGCCGATCTCGGTGTAGTCGTGTTCCGTTTCCAACTCGTCGATATAGCGCGCTGCCTGTTCGAAATCGGCGGCTTCAAGCAGGGGGATCGACCGACGCAGGGCTTCGGACTCCAGCAGGATCCGCAGCTCATAGGTTTCTGCCGCGTCGCCCTGGACCAACGGTGCAACCACCGCGCCTTTATGGGCGATCACGTTGAGCAGCGATTGCGCTTCGAGCTGGCGCAAGGCTTCGCGCACCGGCATGCGGCTGACGCCGAACAGGTCGGCGAGGTCTTGCTGACGCAGGGCAATGCCGCAAGGAATGCGACCGTCGAGAATCGCTGCACGTAGGGTTTCTTCGATCACCGAACGTGCCAGATGGGCGGGAATCGGTCCGTTGACCTTGATACTGCTGAGAGGGTTGGGCTTCTGTGTCACAACAAACGCACCCTGTTTGGCTGAAATATTTGGATCCAAATGGACACTAGTGACTGCTTGACTGGTTGTCAAACGGGCAAAGGATCGTATTACCTTAAAGTCTAGCGTGCCGACAGTGATCTCACCGTGCCATTGTCTTTTACCGGCCTAACCTGCACCATCAACCGACTTCCACCTGCCTACCCTGGATGCCTCGCATTGGCGGTGCGTTTCGCGATCCCTCGGACTTTGCGCTGGCTAGGCTGCGCACTGCTGCTGGCCGGCGTCATGCTGGGCGGGCTGCATGCCGACTGGGATTTTTCGCTGATCAGCCGCCGCGCGCAGGCATTGTACGGGCCTTTGGGTGAAGGGCAGCAGCGCATCGAGGCCTGGCAGCAATTGCTCGCCACGCAGAAGCAGATTGGCGAGCTGGAACAGCTCAACGTGGTCAACCGCTTCTTCAACAAGCAGATGCGTTACGAAGAAGACATCGACCTGTGGCACGAGGTCGATTATTGGGAAACGCCGATCGAAGCCTTGTGGAAAGGCGCCGGCGACTGCGAAGACTACGCTATCGCCAAGTATTTCAGCCTGCGCCATCTCGGTGTCTCCAGTGACAAGCTGCGCATCACCTACGTCAAGGCTTTGCGCCTGAACCGCGCGCACATGGTCCTGACCTACTACTCGAGCCCCGAGGCCATGCCTTTGGTGCTCGATAGCCTGATCGACGCGATCAAGCCCGCCAGCCAGCGAACCGATTTGCTGCCGGTCTACTCTTTCAATGCCGAAGGGTTGTGGTTGCCGGGTGCCAAGGGTAACAAGAAGGTCGGAGACACCAAGCGCCTGTCCCGCTGGCAGGATGTGTTGAAGAAAATGCAGGCCGAAGGTTTCCCGGTCGAGACGACTAACTAGGAGCACGCGCTCAGATGTCTTTGTTCAAACAGCTGTTGATCGCTATCTGTCTGTTCCTGGTGGTCGCCTTCACCGGCAGCTTCATGGTCAGTCTGGAAAGCTCGCGTACCCAGTACGTCAACCAGTTGCGCTCCCACGCCCAAGACGCCGCGACGGCATTGGCGCTGTCCCTGACGCCGAACATCGACGACCCGGCGATGGTCGAGTTGCTGGTCAGTTCTATCTTCGACAGCGGTTATTACGCGAGCATCCGTGTGGTCGATCTGTCCAACGACAAGACGATTGTCGAGCGCAGCGGCATCCCGGCGGTCACCAACGTGCCGGACTGGTTCGTCAAACTGATCGGCCTGGAACCGGCCGGTGGCGACGCCCTTGTCAGCCGTGGCTGGGAGCAGGCCGCGCGGGTCGAGGTGGTCAGCCATCCGATGTTCGCGTTGGCCAAGCTGTGGCAGAGCGCGTTGGGCAGCCTTGGTTGGTTGCTGATCTGCGGCGCGGTGAGTGCGGTGCTGGGCGCGCTGTTGCTGCGCCGGCAACTGAAGCCGCTGGATTACATGGTCAAGCAATCCCATGCCATTGCTCGCCGCGAATTCCTCAGCTTGCCGGAACTGCCGCGCACCCCGGAACTGCGCCGGGTGGTGCAGGCGATGAACCAGATGGTCGAGAAGCTCAAGGCGTTGTTCCAGGAGCAGGCCGAACGCAGTGAAAAACTGCGGGCCGAGTCCTATCAGGACAACCTGACCGGCCTGGCCAACCGGCGTTATTTCGAAATGCAATTGAACGCGCGAGTGAGTAATCCTGAGCAGGCCAGTTCCGGCTATTTGTTGCTGCTGCGGGTCAAGGATCTGGCCGGGTTGAACCAGCGGTTGGGCGGTCAGCGTACCGATGAATTGTTGAAAGCGGTGGGCGAGCAGTTGTCCCGCGAGTGCGCCAAGTACCCAGAAACCCAGAACCTCGTAACGCGCATTCGTGGCGGTGAATTCGCTGTGCTGGCGCCGGGGCTGGTGCGCGAAGAAGCGCTGCAACTGGCGAGTAACCTCGACAGTGCACTGGCGAGCCTGCACGCGACAGGCGCCACGGACGTGGCTTCGGTGGCTTCGATCGGGCTGGCACCGTTTGCCCATGGCGACTCGCCGCAAGCGGTGATCGGGTTGGCGGACCAGGCACTGGCCCAGGCGGAAAGTCAGGGCGAATCGAGCTGGGCGTGCCTCGATCACAGTGCATCGGCTCGGGTTGGCGATGACCACCATGCCTGGCACACCTTGCTGGATCAGGCGTTGGATCAGCAGCGTTTCGAGCTGTACTTCCAGCCGGTGGTGGCCAGCCACGACACGCAGGTGGTGCTGCATTACAAAGTGCTGTCGCGCCTGCTCGACGAGCAGGACCAGACCATTCCCGCCGGGCGTTTCTTGCCGTGGCTCGAGCGTTTTGGCTGGACCGCGCGGCTGGACCGTTTGATGCTGGAGCTGGTGCTTGAGCAGATGGCCGAGCATGAAGAGTCGCTGGCGCTGAACTTGTCTTCGGCAACGCTGGCGGACCCGCAGGCGTTGAACAAAGTGTTCGACATTCTGCGTCAGCATTCGAATCTGGGGGAACGATTGACCCTGGAAATCGGCGAAGCACAATTGCCTGAGCAGGCAGTGCTGGAACAACTGACGCGGCGGTTGCGCGAACTTGGGTTCTCGCTGAGTCTGCAGCGTTTTGGTGGGCGCTTCAGCATGATCGGCAATCTGGCACGGCTTGGGTTGGCGTATCTGAAAATCGACGGCAGTTACATCCGGGCGATTGATCAAGAGAGCGACAAGCGTCTGTTCATCGAGGCGATTCAACGGGCGGCGCACAGCATTGATTTACCGTTGATTGCCGAGCGGGTCGAGACCGAAGGGGAGTTGGCGGTGATTCGTGAGATGGGGTTGTATGGGGTTCAGGGGCAGTTGTTTGGTGAGCCTAAGCCTTGGCAGTAGGGTTTTAGTGCAGAGGTGCCAGTCAGTCCGTCTTCGCGAGCAAGCCCGCTCCCACATTGGACTTGTGTCGTACCACAATCCTGCGGTCACCCCCGATTAACTGTGGGAGCGGGCTTGCTCGCGAAGACGTCAGCACAGGCTCCGGAAAAATCTGATGGCAAGATCCTAGAGATTTCCTTCAAGTTGTAGCGGTGTTGGTGAAACTTGTTCCGGCCGAAGTCCAAGGCTAGTCTGGCCTTGTCACTGAATAATCGGTGACACGGACGTGCAAGTCCGACCAAACTGTTTAGGTAGCGTGCTGCCATTCCTCTCAATGAGCATTTCGATGTTCACTGCTTTATGGCGGCTGCGCGCAGGAGATCCTCGGATCTGCTGGGTGTCCTAAACAGTCCCGGTCTTGCACACCTGCGCACGGCCGCCACCCCATTCGCGTGCAAGCGAACGGTGACGGCTACAACTTACTGTTTAGGATGATTTCTTATGTTCAAAGTAACTCCGAATCCGCCCCCCAGCCCCCGCAAAGGCCACCTCTTCACCGTCTCCCCCGACATCGACACCGAAGCCCTTCTGGCCAACGCCTCCGAAGACTTGCTATCCATCAGCGCCATCGCCGCCGACCTGGCGGATGATGTGGAAGGTTCACGACGATCCGTAGCTTTGGCGCTCAGCCGAATGGCCGATGGCGTGCAATTGTTGGTGGAACGGGCGTGGGATCACCTTGAATCGCCGCAGATGCAGGCTCGAGCCGAGGTTTAGCAGGTTAGAGCAGTAGTGAGTTGAAGATCGCCTTCGCGAGCAAGCCCGCTCCCACACTGGATTTGTGTCGAACCGCAATCATGCGATCAACACAGAACCCATGTGGGAGCGGGCTTGCTCGCGAAGGCGCCAGTGCAGGCGCCGACGAAGGGGCGTTAGATCAACCCCGTCTCATCATCATCGATCAATTGGCTCAACCCGCCCAACGCTTCACGGGCCTGGGTCCGGTCCATCAGCTTGGCCTGCGCGGCCGGCGGCAGGTCGGTGACGCGGATCACGCCTTTTTGGGTCAGTACCTGAATCAAGTCGTCGAGTACCCGGATCATTTCCAGGTCGCTCTGCTTGAGCTGCTTGAGGCTGGTCTCCACCACTTCGTGGGCATACCAGGCCTGGATTTCATGGTGGTCGGCCGGCAGCGTTTCCGTGGCCTCGGCGTAGGCCGTGGCTTCCACGCGCACTAACTGACCTTGCGCATCGCGTTGCACGTAAAACATTGAGCATCCCTCGGAAATGGACCAGCGTCGTGCTGTCAGCAGCATAGGCCAACGCAAGCGAGTATGCGGAGCGAGCAAGAAATCGTCACCCGTGAGGTGGGCGCAAACGTGACGGCCGCCCGGTTTCGGCGGCCGTCAGCCTGCTGATCAGCTGTTGTTGTGATCGACCTTGATGGTCGGATCACTGCCGGCAATCAACGAGTTGATGCTGGCGTTGGACCAATTATTACCTTCCAGTTTGATCGTCACGTCCGGGGTGGCCGCTGCAGCATCGGCGCCGTTGAACTTGCCGGCAACGCCGTTGCCCGTCTCGCATCTGCGTCGCCCGGGCATGCACATGGTGCCGGGGATGATCGGGGCGAGCGTGTTGGATGAGAAATTTCCGTTCAGCAGCCGTGAGGATTACACCGCCCGACGATTGGGGCGGTTGCTGGCATCGGGATTGGCGCAATGCCGGGCGTTTGGCGGCTTGGCGGTGAACTACAGCGAACTGCCGCAGGCCATGGCGGGGCGGTTGACAGCGTTCTTTGCGTTGGATATCGAGCAGCGCAGGCAGGTGTTTACGGCGGTGGGGCAACATGCCAACAGCCGTCGCAGGTGTTTGTAGGTGACAGCGATGGCAAGCGTCGTGAAGCCTCGGTGCTTCTTAACGAACGCATACAACAATGGGCGCTAGAGCCTTATGAGGCTTTGGAGCAATTGCGCAAAATATGATTGGAATGGCTTTTGTGGCGAGGGAGCTTGCTCCCGCTCGGCTGCGAAGCAGTCGCAGGTTTTAGGGCCACTACGCGACCCAGCGGGAGCAAGCTTCCTCGCCACAGGTCATCAGTGCATCAAGGCTTCGACGACAAATCCGCCATCCCCTTGAGCAACTCGATCGGTAGCGGAAAGACGATGGTCGAACTCTTGTCCCCGGCAATCGAACTCAGCGTCTGCATGTAACGCAACTGCATCGCACCCGGTTGGCGGCCGAGCATTTCAGCAGCCTGCATGAGTTTTTCCGAGGCCTGCAATTCGCCTTCGGCGTGGATCACCTTGGCCCGGCGTTCGCGTTCCGCTTCGGCCTGCCTGGCGATGGCGCGAATCATCGATTCGTTGAGGTCCACGTGCTTGATCTCGACGTTGGCCACCTTGATGCCCCAGGCATCGGTCTGCGCATCGAGTACTTGCTGGATATCGACGTTCAACCGTTCCCGTTCTGCCAGCAATTCATCGAGTTCATGTTTACCGAGCACCGCCCGCAACGTGGTCTGCGCCAGTTGGCTGGTGGCCATGAGAAAGTCTTCGACCTGAATGATCGCCCGTTGCGGGTCGAGCACGCGGAAATACAGCACCGCATTGACCTTGACCGAGACGTTGTCGCGGGTGATCACGTCTTGCGGCGGTATGTCGAGCACCACGGTACGCAGGTCGACGCGAACCATTTGCTGGACCACCGGAATCAGCAGAATCAGCCCAGGACCCTTGACCTGCCAGAAACGTCCGAGCTGGAACACCACGCCGCGTTCATATTCACGCAGGATGCGGAAAGTCGACCCCGCCAGTGCAATCAGCAATAACAGCAGCGCGGCAAAACCCAGTTGCAGGCCCATGACTATTCTCCGCCATCATTGTTCATTGCGGGCGCCGCGTCAGCCGCAGCCACTTCCAGCAGTAGACCCTTGCGTGCCACCACCCGGACTTGTTGTCCCGGTTGCAGCGGTGTTTCGCTCAATACCTGCCATTGCTCGCCTTGCAGATGGACCCAGCCGATATACGCATCGCCAGCCTGCAACGACGTTACCGGCGTCACGCTGCCGAGTAATTCGTCATCGCCGCTGACGTTGCGGCGCGGTCGGGTTTTCAAGGCGTGGATCAGCAGGAAAATCAGCAGCAAGGCACTGATCAACCCCAGGCCGATCATCAAGGGAACAGGGACCTCGGTATTGGTCAGAATCACCGCGCCGATCACGAACATCACAATGCCGCCCAGACCGACCACGCCGTAATTGGGCAAGGCCGCCTCGGCGATCAGAAATGCAATGCCGAACGTGATCAGCCAGATCCCGATAGGGTTGGGAACCAGCAGGACGAGGGTGTCCGCTGCGAAAACCGATCCACTCAAGGCCAACAGCAGCGCAATTGCACAGCAACGAATGTTCACTTGACCCTCCGGGAGAGTCATCCGTCCGCGAGCCGTTCATGACTCTGTATACAAGTCTAGTTGAGCCTGCACTTGTATGAATTTTGACCAGTTGTCGACAGTGTCCGACGGGCGGATTTCCCGCCGGATCCCCTCGGCGGGCCTAGACTTTTAAGGAAGACAAAAAGTTAACTATCGTCCGCGATGCATTGCTACGGACACCGAGGTGCATCATGCGAATGGCAAAAACCGTGCAGAACAGCCTCGATAAGGCTCACTGCGAATATGACATCGTTTCTCACCCGCACTCGGCCAGCAGCCTTGAAACGGCTCGGCTCGCGGGCATCCCTGCCGAACGGGTCGCCAAATCGGTGATTCTCGATGACCGTCATGGCCACTACTTGATGGCTGTGCTGCCCGCCAGTCGTCACCTGGACCTGAGCAAAGTACGTGGCAGCAGCGAATGGCAAGTCACCCGTGAAAGCAACCTGCCGCACCTGTTCGACGATTGCGAACGCGGCGCCGTGCCTGCACTGGGCGAATCCTACGGGATGGATATGGTCATCGACCCACAGCTGACCCGGCAGAAAGACATCTACCTGGAAGCCGGCAACCACAACAATCTGGTACACATGAGCGTGCCGGAATTTCTGAAAATGGTGCCGCATGCCGAGGTGTGCGAGTTGAGTCTGTCGGCATAGCGTCGACATAACCGCTGTCATCGCGGGCAAGCCTCGTTCCTACGGGAATTGCGAAAACCCTGTGGGAGCGAGGCTTGCCCGCGAATAGCCGCGCCACGGTCACCCATCCAATACGCAATTACGAAGGAGCCAAACATGGAATCCCCTACCCACAGCCTCCCATCGCTCTTCAAACAACTCGGCCTGCCTGATGACGCCGAAAGCATCGATAAATTCATCGCTACCCATTCACCGCTCAAACCCGAACTGCACCTGGCGGACGCATTCTTCTGGAACGAGAGCCAGGCAGAGTTGCTGCGTGAGGAGATTCTGGATGATGCGGATTGGGCGGAGGTTGTGGATCAGCTGGATGTGCTGCTGAGGAAGGGGCGGGGGGTGTAACAATCATCTTTCTGGTGGCCACTGTCGGGATGTATGCGCTAGAGCGAGTATCCAGATCGCATCTGGCCCCAATTCATAAACGACGCGATAGCTCTGATGTGGAATTAACTCGCGGGTACCTGTGATGATTCCGACAGGGCCGCTTTCAGGGTATTGGGCAATGCGGGATATCGCGTCTTTGAAGCGGTTGTCCATGTCGATGGCGGCTTGCGGGTTGACGGCATGCAGGTAATCCCAAATGTCTGCACGATCCTGTGCTGCTGTTGGCGTCCAGATTATTTTCATTCTTGTATAGCTGCTCGCACTCGCCTGGCAGTGAATTCTGCTTCAACTTCTTCATTTGTCAGGCCATCCCCAGCGCGCATGGACACTCGGGCCTTGTCGACCTTACGTTGCAGGAATGCTTCGTACTCGCGCGATTCTCGTTGGGTTTGAACGAATTGACGCATCATTTCCCTGACGATTTGAGAGGCAGGACGATGAGAAGCTTCTGCTTCGGCCATGAACTGTTCACGCAATTCGAGTTCGAGTTTCATCGTAAAAACGGCTTGTTTTGACATGTCCAAGTCCTCGGAATATGTACTGACGAAGTATATACATCTTCACTACTTTCTTTGGTTCAAGCAGTGCTTGTCACGACAGACGGCGGTAAATTGTTTCAAAACTTGACCAACATTCCCCCCGAATGCCATATTGATAGTTAGCAAACTAACAGTATGTGCATCCCCTCGTGCCAAAGACCCTCGCCGCTCTCCAGATGAACATCAGCAGCTCCATGGTGGTAGCCGCCAGGCACTGGCGGAAGATTTGCCAGACCACGCTGGCCAACTATGGAATCTCCGAAGCCTGCGCCGTGCCGTTGTTGATGATCGGGCGTTTGGGCGAGGGTGTGCGACAGGTGACGGTCGCGCAGGCGGCGGGGATGGAGAGTCCTTCTCTGGTGCGTTTGCTGGATCAGCTGTGTCATGCCGGTTACGTTTGCCGTACCGAAGACCCCCATGACCGACGCGCCAAATGCCTGAGCCTGACCGCGACCGGTCGCGAACTGGTGCAGGCGGTCGAAATCGAGCTGGTGCGTTTGCGCCATGAAGTGCTCGATGGGATCGCCCCGAGTGATCTGGAAGCGGCGCTGCGGGTACTGAAAGCTTTCGAAGCGGCCAATCATTCAGCGGTGGCCTACCCTTGAACGGTTTTTTCACCGGCGTGCCCCCGGCGCGGGACTGGTTCTACGGTGTGCGCACGTTCGCGGCATCGATGATTGCGCTGTACATCGCCATGCTCATGCAAATGCCCCGTCCGTATTGGGCGATGGCCACGGTGTACATCGTTTCCAGCCCGTTCGTCGGCCCCACCAGTTCCAAGGCGTTGTACCGCGCCGTTGGCACTTTGCTCGGTGCGGCGGCGGCGGTTTTTTTCGTGCCGATGTTCGTCCAGAGCCCTTATGTGCTGGTGGTGGTCATCGCGCTGTGGACCGGGATTCTGTTGTTCCTGTCCTTGCACTTGCGCACTGCCAACAGCTACGCCTTGATGCTCGCCGGTTACACCTTGCCGCTGATCGCCCTGCCGGTGGTGGATAACCCGCTGGCGGTGTGGGACGTGGCCGAGGCGCGCACCGAAGAGATCTTTCTCGGCATCGCCTGCGCGGCGGTGGTCGGCGCCATGTTCTGGCCGCGGCGGCTGGCGCCGGTGTTCAACGATTCGGTGAATAAATGGTTCGCCGATGCCTCGACCTACAGTCTGCGCTTCCTCAGTCGCAACGTGCAGCCGGAGGAAGTCAGCGCCCTGCGTTCATCGATGGTGGCGAACTTCAACAGCCTGGAATTGATGATCGGTCAGTTGCCTCACGAGGGCGCGCGGCCGCAGACAGTGCGCAACACCAAGGAACTGCGCGGACGAATGATCCATCTGTTGCCGGTGATCGATGCCCTCGACGACGCGCTCTATGCCCTTGAGCGGCGCACACCGGAGCTTGTGGATAAGTTCGCGCCACTGCTGACCGCGACCACCGAATGGCTAGACCAGAAAGACGCGGACCTCGAGCGCTGGCAGGCCCTGAAAAACCGGCTCGAAGCGCTGCAACCGAGTGCCGAGGTGCTGGACGATCGCAAGCAGTTGTTGTTCTCCAATGCCTTGTATCGCCTCGGCGAATGGATCGATGTGTGGCAAGACTGCCGCAGTCTGCAATACGCCATTCAGTGCGAGAGCCAGGACAGTTGGCGCGCGGTGTATCGGCACTGGCGCCTTGGTCGGCTGTCGCCGTTTCTCGACCGTGGGTTGATGCTCTATTCGGCGGCTTCCACGGTCACCGCCATCATCGTCGCCTCGGTGCTGTGGATTCTGCTCGGCTGGACCGACGGCGGCAGCGCAGTGATTCTGGCGGCGGTGGCGTGCAGTTTTTTCGCTTCGATGGACGACCCGGCGCCGCAGATCTACCGGTTCTTTTTCTGGACCGCGATGTCGGTGTTGTTCGCCAGCCTTTATCTGTTTCTGATCCTGCCCAACCTGCATGATTTCCCGATGCTGGTGCTGGCGTTCGCCGTACCCTTTATCTGCATCGGCACCCTGACGGTAAAGCCGCAGTTCTACCTGGGCATGCTGCTGACCCTCGTCAATACCTCGTCTTTCATCAGTATTCAGGGTGCTTACGACGCGGATTTCCTCAGCTTCGCCAACTCTAACCTGGCCGGCCCCGTGGGCTTGCTGTTCGCGTTTGTCTGGACCCTGATTGCGCGGCCATTCGGTGCGGAACTGGCGGCCAAGCGCCTGACCCGTTTCAGCTGGCGCGACATCGTCGGCCTGACCGAGCCGGCCACGCTGGCCGAACACCGGCACATGGGCGTGCAGATGCTCGATCGCCTGATGCAGCATTTGCCGCGCCTGGCCATGACCGGCCAGGACACCGGCATCGCGCTGCGAGAAGTGCGCGTGGCCCTGAATCTGCTGGACCTGCTCGCCTATTCGCCGCGAGTGCCTGGTGCGCCGCAAGCGCTGCTGCGCCAGGTGGTGGCCGAAGTCGGCGAGTACTTCAAGGCCTGTCTCAACGCCGACGAACGCTTGCCAGCACCGAGCCCGTTACTGATGACCCTCGATCGCACCCGTCGCGCCCTTGGCGGTGCGGGTGATGATGAAACCCGTCTGCACCTGCTGCACGCCTTGAGCGGCCTGCGTTTGGCCCTGTTGCCGGGGGTCGAGTTTGTCGGCGCGGGTGAACTTGAAGAACCGCTTCCCCATGGCATCGATGGAGCGCCTTTATGATCGGTGATCTGGATATCAGCGGGGTGTTCCTGCCCACGCTGCTGGTGCTGATGGGCATTACCTACGTGTTGTACCTGTTGGTGCACGGGTTGCTGACGCGCCTGCACTTTTACCGTCTGGTCTGGCACCGGGCATTGTTCAACGTGGGTCTCTACGCCTTGCTGCTCGGCGCCGTGGACTCACTCAGTCGATACCTGATGACATGAAAAAACCTTTTTTGACCCTCGGCCGCGTGGTCCTGACGCTGTTGATCGTGACCTTCGCCGTTGTCGTGGTCTGGCGCATGGTCATGTACTACATGTTCGCGCCCTGGACCCGGGACGGGCACATCCGCGCCGACATCGTGCAGATCGCTCCGGACGTCTCGGGGCTGATTCAGCAAGTGGAGGTGCGCGACAACCAATGGGTGAAACGCGGCCAGGTGCTGTTCAGCATCGATCAGGACCGTTTCAAACTGGCGCTGCGCCAGGCGAAAGCGGCCGTCGCCGATCGTCAGGAAACCCTGGCCCAGGCCCAGCGCGAGACCAAGCGTAACCGTGGCCTCGGCAACCTGGTCCCGGCCGAGCAACTGGAAGAAAGCCAGTCCCGTGTGGCCCGCGCCGAAGTGGCGTTAACGGAGGCGCAGGTGGCGGTGGACAGCGCCCAGCTCAACCTCGACCGCTCGCTGATCCGCAGCCCGGTGGATGGCTACGTCAACGACCGTGCGCCGCGTTCCCAGGAGTTCGTCACCGCCGGGCGGCCGGTATTGTCGGTGGTGGACAGCAACTCGTTCCACATCGACGGTTATTTCGAAGAAACCAAACTGGACGGCATTCATGTCGGCCAGAGCGTCGATATTCGCGTGGTCGGCGACCGCGCTCGGCTGCGCGGGCACGTGGAAAGCATCGTCGCCGGCATCGAAGATCGCGACCGCAGCAGTGGCAGCAATCTGTTGCCCAACGTCAATCCGGCGTTCAGTTGGGTGCGGCTTGCGCAGCGTATTCCGGTGCGAATCGCTTTCGACGAGGTGCCAGCGGACTTCCGGATGATTGCCGGTCGAACGGCCACGGTGTCGATCATTGACGAGCAAACCCGGGAGCCAGCGAAATGAGTAAGGCCTCAGGTTTGGCGGTTGCCGGATTAGGCTTGCTGCTGTCGGCCTGTCAGGTAGTCGGGCCGGATTATCACCTGCCGGACGAGGCCGCCGTGCACCGTGAAGACTTTCAGGGCGATCTGGCGGTGAATGGCAAACATGTCGTCTCGGCACCGGTGCCCAGTGATTGGTGGCGGTTGTATCAGGATCCGCGTCTGGACCAATTGGTGCAGCAGGCCATGGCCTCCAACACCGATTTGCGGGTGGCGGCGGCGAATCTTTCGCGGGCTCGCGCTCAAGTCGACGAAGCGCAGGCGGCGGGCGGTTGGAGCGGCGGCGTGAAAGTTGGCGCCCAGCGTTTGCAGGAGTCTGGCGAGGCGTTCTTGCTGGCGGATAAAGTGCCGGTGGCCAACGTGGGCGATATCGGCATCACCACGTCGTATCAGTTCGACTTGTTCGGCACGTTGCAGCGCGGCATCGAAGCGGCCAAAGCCAATGCCGATGCGACCCAAGCGGCAGCGGACACCGCGCGGATTACCCTGGTGGCCGATGTGGTGCGGGCTTACACCCAGGTCTGCGCGGCCAACGAAGAGCGGGAGATCGCCCAGCATTCCCTCGACCTGCAAGCCCAGAGCACCACGCTGACCCAGCGCTTGCGTGATGCCGGGCGCGGGGATGAAACCCAGGTCACTCGCTCGCAAACCCAATTCAAATCCTTGCGCGCCGAATTGCCGCGTTATGAAGCCGCACGTCAGGCCGGACTGTTCCGCTTATCGATGCTGCTGGCCAAACCGGTCGAGCAATTGCCTGCGGGCACCAGCGACTGCGCCGAGCTGCCGAAAATTGCGCAGTTGTTGCCGGTGGGTGACGGCGCCACGCTGCTCAAGCGTCGACCCGACGTGCGGCAAGCCGAGCGCAGATTGGCGGCCGCGACCGCCGGGATCGGCATTGCAACCGGCGAGTTGTACCCGGACATCAGCATCGGCGCGACCGTCGGCACGGTCGGTATTCTGGAGAACCTCGGCAAACCGGCGACCAATCGCTGGGGCTTCGGCCCGTTGCTGAGCTGGACCGTGCCGTCCAATGGCTCTCGCGCGCGAATCCGCGAGGCCGAAGCCGCGACCCAAAGCGCACTGGCGCATTTCGATGGCGTGGTGCTCAACGCCATTCGCGAAACTCAGACCGGCCTGGCGCAATATTCCGCGCAACTTCAGCGTCGCGATGCGTTAGCAGATGCCGAGCAATCGGCACAACTGGCGGCAGACCAGACCCACCGCTTCTTTCAGGCCGGCCGGGCGTCGTTTTTGGCGGACCTGCAAGCCACCCGCACCTACACCGACGTACGGGCGCAACTGGCCTCGGCCAACACCCAAGTCGCCATGAGCCAGATCGATTTGTTCCTTGCTTTGGGCGGCGGCTGGGAAAGCGGACGAACGCAAGGGTCACAACCCGGCAAACCCTGAGGCCGTTGCTATGCTTTGATTTGATGGGGGCGCGCGGCGAACCCGTCGATCAAGGCTTGCGTTGGTCATGGGGATCTAATAATGAAAAACCCTTACGCTCCCGGTTTCTGGTGCGCCATTGCAGCATTGGTTTTGCTGTCGGCCACCTATTTCTACGGCATCATGCTGGCCCACCAGCTCGACACGGCGCTGATATTCCTCGACAGCGCGGCGGCGTTGATCGCCGTGATGGCTATCGTGGTGGTCGCCTGGGCTTCATTACAGGGCCAGCGCATCAAGAAAAAACACCTCGAACAAGGCAAGATCCTGGTACAGATCTGGGACACCAAGGTGGCTTTGCGTCGCGTCGAAACAGTGTTCGACCGGTATTTCTGGGGCAGTTACTGGCAACCGGGGCGTACGTTCCAGGAAGTCATGGGGGAACTCACCGGCACGCCATTGGAAAAAAGCCTCGAAACCTTGAAAAAACAATGCCTGGCGCTGGACAAGCAAGTGGCTGACGAGGGGTGGCACTGGCTCAACAATGCGCGAGAGCTGTCCGATGTCGCCACTGCCATGGCCCGCGAGCGCTATCAACTGGACTTCTGCGACCCACGCGGGGAAGTGACCGGCGGGGCGGTGATCAATCGGGATTTTGAAGTGCTGGTGTATACGTGGACTGCGCGGCTCAAGAGCTTCGATCATCAATTGGATGAGATTGAGGTTCAGTATTCATAAAGTTGTATTGGCAGGGCTGACGCCTTCGCGAGCAAGCCCGCTCCCACATTGGAATGCGTTCCCCTGTGGGAGCGGGCTTGCTCGCGAAGGCGATTGCATGACCGCCGAAACTCTCAACCCTTGCCAGTTGTCCACAAGCAGCAATATCCCATAGACACTCTTTAACCTTTAATCATTGGGCCGCTTTGCGGCGCAAATGCTAATCTCCATCCCACTTTTAGCGAAGTCGAGCCGCAACCCGTCATGGGTTCAGGGAAGACGACCACACTTCCAACAACGGACATTGATCGGGTACTTCATGAATAAATCAGCAGGCGTGCTTCTAGGAATTGTCGTGGCCATCGGTGCAATCAGTGCCGGCGGTGCGTGGTACACCGGCAGCAAACTCGATGGGGTGCTGAACACCTCGATCGCCGACGCCAACAAAGAGCTGCAAGCCGCACTGGCAGGTTCCAACGGCACGGCGTCTCTTGAGCTGGTGTCGCTGGACCGCCATGTGTTCAGCAGCACCGCGCACTACCGCCTCAAGGGCGAAGGCGAGATGTTTGGTGAAGCACCGGTCGAGTTGCTGTTCGTCGACCGCATTGAACACGGCCCGCTGCCGTTCTCGCGCCTGGTGTCGCTGAAGTGGTTGCCGGTCCTGGCCACCAGTCACTACGAGCTGGAAAAGACCCCGCTGACCGAGAAGTGGTTCGCTGCCGCGAAGGACAAATCCCCGGTCAAAGGCGTGGTCAATATTGGCTACGACAATTCCACCAAGGGCACCCTCGAGTTTTTGCCGCTGGAAACAGCACTGGATGACAAATCCAATCTGACTTTCTCCGGCATGAAACTCGATGTAGCCGCCAGTGCCCAGGCGCAAAAGGTCAAGGCCGACGGTTACATGGACAGTCTGAAACTGACCACCGTGGCCGAAGACCAGACCCCGGTGCAGGTCGAGCTCAATGGCTTGACCGTGGCCAGTAACCTGAACAAAAGCACCTACGGTTATTACACCGGCGAAAACACCATCGAGCTGACCAACAGCAAGACCACCTTCGGCGCCAAGCAGTCGGTACTCGGCGTCAAGAACTTTGAAATGAAGAACAAGACCGAGGAATCGGGCACCAACGCTTCGGGGCGTGCCGATTACAAGGTCGGTGAAGTGTCCTTGAACGGCAAGGTTATCGGCTCTGCGCAAATGGCCATGAGCCTGAAAAACCTCGACATCCCGTCAACGATGTCGCTGATGCAGATCTACCAGACCAAACTGCAACCGTACGAGAAGGCCGCCGCTGAAGCCGCTGCCGCCGGGCAACCGGCACCGGAGCTGAACCTGACCCCGGCCGAAGAGGCGCAGGTCAAGACCGGCCTGGAAAAACTGCTGGCCGCCGGCCCGCAGGTGGCTCTGGAAAACCTGTCGTTTAACACCAGCAACGGCGAAAGTCGCGCCAACCTGGTGCTGGACCTGACCAAACCGCAGTCCATGGACCTGCCGCCAGATCAGTTGGTCAAGCAATTGATCGCGTTGCTGGATTTCAACGTATTGGTGTCCAAGCCAATGCTCGTTGACGTGCTCACCGTGCAGTCGCAAATCGACGGCCAGACCGACGCCAAGCTCATTTCCGATCAGGCGAGCGCAACCGCTGACATGTTTGGCAGCATGGCGGTCGGTACACAACTGGCGAAACTGGACGGCAACAACGTCGTCACCAAGCTGCACTACGCCAACAATCAAGTGGACTTCAACGGCCAAAAAATGACCCTCGAAGAATTTGTCGGCTTCGTGATGAGCAAACTCGGCGGCGCTGGCAACGTCACCATCCAGTAAATCGCAGGCTTCAGCGCAACGCCCGGCCTCTGCAACGCGCAGACGCCGGGCGTTTTGCTGTCTGGGGTTTCGAAGCGGGGGAGAGGGGGAGAGGGGGAGGAGGTTCCAATGCCAGTCAGTCAAGCGCAATCCATGTGGGAGCAGGCTTGCTCGCGTAGGCGTCGTGTCAGTCAATATCAATGTCTACTGACAGACCGCCTTCGCGAGCAAGCCCGCTCCCACAGATTCCGCACCTTGACTGACGGGCACCAGAGGAGGCCAGAACATCACGAATCTGAACAATTATTGTGCTCTGAATAGTTGACTTCGCTTGCATGCAAAACTGCGTCGATAAAGCCTGGCTGGGTCTTTCGATCCAGCTTTCCGCTACGAATGGGCAAGGGACATTGCGACCCGGCTGGCCATGTAAGGATGCTGACGAATGCCGTGTATTGCTGGTCCCTTTATTCATCGTGGTTTGCGCCCCTTGTTTCGCGTTGCGCTGTGCAGCCAATTACTTTGGCCGGCGCTGGCGTTCGCCGATACGCCTTACGACCAAATGGTTCGCGATGCACGGGCCGGCAACTACTCGCCTGCGCTGACGGTGTTGCGCCAGGTGCCGGTAAACCAGGCCACCACCGGCCAGATCAGCGATCACTTGCAGATCGCCAGCTGGGCGGGCCTGGATGCTGAAGTGGTCCAGGTCTATGAAACCCAAGGGCACAATCGGGCGTTGCCGGTTCAGGCCCTGACCGCTACCGCACGTGCCTATCGCAACCTCAAGCGCTGGGATTCGGCGACCCAGGTCTACAACAAAGCTTTGGCCCTTGCGCCACAAAATCCTGATCTTCAACTGGGCCTGGCAATGACCCAGGCCGACGCCGGTAAACCTGATGAGGCCGTTGCCCGCGCCAGGGCACTGGTGGCGGCGAAACCGGATGATCCTTCCCGCCGTCTGGCCCTGGCCTACGCCTTGACCCGCGCCGGAGCCACCTACGATGCACTGTTTGAATACGACCAGGCTTTCATCCGCGCTGGCAGCAAACCCGACGTCGCTCGGGAATACGTGGTTGCCCTGCAACGCGCCCGCCTGCCGGAGCCGGCCTTGCGTCTGGCGCATCAGCGGCCGGGGTTGATTGACCCGGTCACGCTACGACGCCTTGAAGGTGATCTTGCCGCTGAACGCGTGCGCCTGGCCGAGCTAGCCACTCGAAGCGAAAAAGAACGTTATGTAATCGCTGATCGGGCTCTGGCCGATTACGACCAGTTACTGACGACCTGGACGCCGGATCCTCAGGCCCACGATGACGTCATCCGCTGGCGAATCGATCGCATGGGCGCCCTCAAGGCTCGTGCGCGCACGGCCGATGTGATCGCCGAATACCAGAAGCTGCTCGCCGAAGGCGTGAAGATTCCGACCTACGCCCTGCGTTGGGTGGCGTCGTCCTATCTGGACCTGCGACAGCCGGAAATTGCCACCGATCTGTATCGCCAAGCGCTGATCACGCCGGATGCCGATGTCGGCGACCGCCCGCAAGGCAGCGCCGCGCTCTATTACGCCTTGCTCGAAAGCGACAAGGCCGATGAAGCGCGCCAGGTCGCCGAGGACCTGGCCAAGAACCAGAAACCGCGGATCGAGCTCAAGGGCTTGCCGGGCGGCATTCCCAACGATGAATGGATGGCCGCGCAGCAACTCGCCGCCCAGGCCGGCATCTACGGCGCCGATCTTCCGTCGGGCGAGCAACGTTTGCAGACGTTGGTAGATCAGGCGCCCGGTAACACCGGCCTGCGTCTGGCCCAGGCCGATCTGTACCTGGCCCGGGGCTGGCCACGGCGCGCCGAGAGTCAGCTCAAGGAGACCGAGAGCATGGCCCCCCGAGACGTCGTGCTGGAAATCGCTCAGGGCCACACCGCCATGGATCTGCAGGAATGGCGGCAGCTGGATGCGCTGACCGACGATGTGGTCGCGCGTTTTCCTGACAACCGGCAGGTGCAGCGTTTGCAGCGTCAGCGTGCGGTCCATGACATGGCCGAGCTGCGGGTGGAGGCCTATGGCGGCAAGAGTTATGGCGGGAGCAACGGCGACGCCGGGGCGGTCAACGGCAGTCGCGATTTCGGTATCGAAACCACGCTGTACAGCCCACCTATCGATGAAGACTGGCGTCTGTTCGCCAGTGCCGGTTATGCCACCGGCGACTTCAAGGAAGGCACTGGCCACCATCGCTTTCAGCGCGTCGGGCTTGAACGTCGAACCCGCGACATGACCTTGGAGGCGGAAGTATCCAACCACTCCTACGGCTTCGGTGACAAACAGGGCGCGCGCCTGGCGATTGCCCGAGACATCGACGATCACTGGCAGTACGGCGGCAGTCTCCAATACCTGTCGGCGCAAACGCCGTTGCGGGCCCTGAACAGCGACATCACCGCCAATGGCGGCAGCGGTTTCATCCGTTGGCGCGCCAATGAAAGCCGTGAATGGAAACTTTCGGTCAGCCCCTCGCATTTCAGTGATGGCAACAACCGTGTCGAAGCCTTGCTCACCGGTCGCGAAGGTGTTTACCGCGCGCCGGGGTTGCAGGTCGACCTCGGTCTGGAGGTCGGCACCAGCCATAACTCCAAATCCGGCGACGTGCCGTACTTCAACCCCAAATCCGACTTCAGCGTGTTGCCCACGGTGAACGTCAATCACGTGCTCTATCACCGCTACGAAACCTCCTGGAGCCAGCGGTTCCAGGCCGGTGCGGGCACCTATAGCCAGCGCGATCAGGGAACCGGCGGTGTCGGCCTGCTGGGTTACGGCCAGCGCTACAGCTGGAATGACGTATTCGAGGTGGGCGGTCTGTTGAGCGTGATCAACCGGCCTTACGACGGCGACCGCGAAACCGATCTGCGCTTGCTCGTCGACCTCACTTACCGCTTCTAGAAGAGTTTGAAGATGCCATTTATTTCGCGTTTCATCCTTTTGCTGGGAGTGCTGTTGATCAGCGCCTGCGCCCAGCAAGCCCCGGCCTTCGCACCGCCGTCCGAACGCCCGGTGTCGGCCAATGAAAAGCCGTGGCCGAAAAACCACGTACTCGGGATCGCTTACCACGATGTCGAAGACCGCGACCCCGACCAGGCGGTGGTGGCCGTGCGCACCGAGCGCATGATCGAGCAACTGGCGTGGCTGCGGGAGAACAACTACAAACCGGTCAGCGTCGACCAGATCATGGCGGCTCGCAACGGTGGCCCCGAGCTGCCGCCCCGGGCGATTCTGCTGAGCTTCGACGACGGCTACGCAAGCTTCTACACCCGCGTGTTGCCGGTGCTGCGCGCCTATAACTGGCATGCCTTGCTGGCGCCGGTCGGGGTGTGGATCGATACGCCGCTGAACCAGCCGGTGGATTTCGCCGGTACGCCGCGCCAGCGTTCGGACTTCCTGACCTGGGAGCAGATCCGCGAGATTTCCCGATCCGGCCTGGTGGAAATCGCCGCCCACACCGATGCCAGCCACAAAGGCGTGTTGGCCAACCCGCAAGGCAACCTGCAACCGGCCGCCGCGACGCGGCGCTATGACGCCGCTACCGGGCGCTACGAAACCGAAGCCCAATTTCAGGCCCGGATGCGCGCCGACGTGGCGACCATCTCGGAAAAGATCCGCAAGGTCACTGGCTACAAACCGCGTGTCTGGGTCTGGCCATACGGCGTGGCGGATGGCACCTCGCTGCAAGTGATCGACGATCAGGGTTATCAGATGGCCCTGACCCTGGATGACGGCCTCGATGCCCTCGACAACCTGATGAGCAGCCCGCGCTTTTTGGTGGCCTCGGACCCGAATGGCGAACGTTTCGCCAACAGCATCGTCTCGGTGCAGTCCAAATCGCCGATGCGCGTGGTGCATGTGGACCTGGACAACGTCTACGACCCGGACCCGGCCCAACAGGACATCAACCTTGGCAAACTGATCCAGCGTATGGCCGACATGGGCGCCAACACGGTGTTCCTGCAAGCCTTCGCCGACCCTGCGGGCGATGGCCTGGTGCGCTCGCTGTACTTCCCTAACCGGCACCTGCCGATGCGCGCCGATATCTTCGACCGCGTAGCCTGGCAGTTGCGCACCCGGGCTCAGGTGAAAGTCTATGCCTGGATGCCGGTGCTGAGTTTCGCCCTGGATTCGAAGCTGCCACGCATCACCCGCTGGGACCCGAAAACCGCTACCACGTCGATCGATCCGGACCAGTACAAGCGCTTGTCGCCATTCGATCCGAACGTGCGGCGCATCATCGGTGAAATCTACGAAGACGTGGCACGCCTGACCTCGGTCGACGGCATCCTCTATCACGATGACGCGGTGCTCTCGGACTTCGAAGACGCCTGCCCCGAAGCCCTGAAGGTCTATGCCGCCAACGGTTTGCCCGGTTCGATTGCCGCCCTGCGCGCCGACCCGGCCACCCTGCAGCGCTGGACACGATTCAAGAGCCGCTACCTGATCGATTTCACTCACGAGCTGACGGCCAAGGTCCACGCGATTCGTGGCCCGCAAGTGAAAACGGCGCGCAATATTTTCGCCGAACCGATGCTCAACCCCGAGAGCGAAGCGTGGTTCGCGCAGAACCTCGACGACTTCCTGGGTGCCTACGACTGGACGGCACCGATGGCCATGCCGCTCATGGAAAAACAGAGCCGCCAGCAATCCGGCCCTTGGCTCGAAAAGCTGGTGGCGACAGTGAAATCGCGCCCCGGCGCACTCGACCGCACGGTGTTCGAATTGCAGGCCCGGGACTGGACGAAAAACGCCGGCGCCGACATCAACAGTGCGCAATTGACCGACTGGATGGGTCGCCTCAAGCGTCAGGGCGCCACCAGTTTCGGCTACTACCCGGACAACTTTCTCGAGAACCAGCCGGACCTGAAAACCGTGCGGCCCGCGCTCTCCAACAAGTGGAATCCATAACATGCTGGACAGACTTTTAGCCCTGCTGGTTCTGGCGATCGTCCTTGGGGTTCCCCTCGGGCTGATCTTTCTGCTCACCGGGCAATTCCTGATGGACTTCGTGTTCTTCTATCCACTGTTCATGTCAGGACTATGGATTGCCGGCGGCCTGTATTTCTGGCTGCACTGGGAGCGGCATTGGCCGTGGCAGGACGACACCTTGCCGCCACCGCTGGCCGGCGAGCCGCTGATCTCGATCCTGATCCCTTGCTACAACGAAGGCGACAACGCGGCCGATACCATCCACGCGGCGCTGGCGCAGCATTACCCGAACATCGAAGTGATCGCGATCAACGACGGCTCCAAGGACAACACCGCCGCGGTGCTCGACGCACTGGCAGCGCAGGATCCGCGCCTGCGGGTGCTGCACCTGGCAGAAAACCAGGGCAAGGCCGTGGCCCTGCGCATGGGCGCCATCGCGGCGCGCAGCGAGTATCTGGTGTGCATCGACGGTGACGCGCTGCTGGCGCCGAACACCGCGGCGTATCTGGTGGCGCCAATGCTCGACAATGCGCGACTGGGCGCCGTGACCGGCAACCCGCGAATCCGCACCCGTTCGACCCTGATCGGTCGCGTGCAGGTTGGTGAGTTCTCGTCGATCATCGGCCTGATCAAGCGCACCCAACGGGTATTCGGGCGGATCTTTACCGTTTCCGGAGTGATCGTCGCCTTCCGTCGCACAGCGCTGAACCGGGTCGGTTACTGGAGCCCGGACATGATCACCGAAGACATCGACATCAGCTGGAAGCTGCAACTGGATCACTGGAGCATTTTCTACGAGCCCCGCGCGTTGTGCTGGATCCTCATGCCGGAAACCCTCGGCGGCCTGTGGAAGCAGCGTCTGCGCTGGGCCCAGGGCGGCGCCGAAGTGCTGTTCAAGAACATCCGTGGCATCTGGCAATACCGCCATCGTTACCTCTGGCCGTTGTTGTTCGAATACTGCCTGTCCACCGGTTGGGCCTTCACCTTCCTGCTGGCGGTGATCTTCTGGGGCGTCGGCAAATTCATTGATATGCCGCCAGCCATTGCCGTCGATCACCTGTTGCCTCCAGCCTTTACCGGGCTGCTGTTGGCAGTAGTCTGCCTGGTGCAATTCGCGGTCAGTATCCTGATCGACCGCCGTTATGAAAAAGGACTTGGGAAGACCATGTTCTGGGTGGTCTGGTATCCGCTGGTGTTCTGGTTCATCAGCCTGCTCACCACCCTGGTCAGCTTCCCCAAAGTGCTGTTCGGCCAACATCAGAAGCGCGCGCGCTGGGTTAGCCCGGACCGGGGCATCAAGCCGCTGAATGACGATGAAGAGGAAGTCATCAAATGAGAATCATCAGAACCCGGCAGCGGCCCTTTCTGGTCGTGATCGATGTTTTTTTCACCGTACTGGCCTGGGTCGGGCTGCTGTATTTGCTGGCGCGGGGTTTGTGGCCGTTGATCGATACTCATGACGGCCCGCGCATCGATGCGTCATTTTTCGACGCCCTCGGCACGTTGCAGATTTACCTGTGGGTGGCGCTGCTGAACGCGGCGGTCCTGATCGGCTGGGCGCGTTATCAACAGCGCAAAAGCAAGCGTTTCGCCCAGCGCCGTTTGCCGGCTCCGGTGGTGGATGATCAGGGGCTAAGCAAAAGCTTCAAGCTGACCGGCGACCGACTGGAGAAGCTGCGCACGCCGGGCTCAATGACCATTCACAACGATCAGGATGGCGATGTCAGTCATGTGGTTACGCACTACTTCCTGGTTGAGCCGGCGGACCTGCGGCCACCATTGGCGCCGCTGGAGCATCCGTTCGTGATTCGCTTACCGGCCGAAGATGACGACAATCGAGAGCTGGTGAGCCATCTCTAGGCGTGTGTTCATCTGTGGCGAGGGAGCTTGCTCCCGCTGGAGGCCGAAGGACTCCTGATGCCATTAACCGCGCTGTATCTGATAGCGCGTTGTCACCGATTTTGCGTCTGCTTCGCAGACGAACGGGAGCAAGCTCCCTCGCCACAAAGTCGCCGTCAGCTCAGGTCACGAATCAGACGCCAAGCCTCATCCACCGACAGCGGCTGTTTCATCCGTTCAGCGAGCATCGCCATGGCCCGCTCCTGATCGCAGGCAACAGCGGCCGCCACCACGCCATTCTTGCCGAACAAGCCAATAAACGGTGGATGGTCAGGATCGCCCTTGAACTCGACCTCGTCCCAGGCTTCGGCGTGGCCGAGGTAATCGTAGTTTTTGCCAAAGTGCCAGGTCCAGAAATACGGCACATCGAGGTAGCGCTCGTCGCCGCCGAGCATATTCGCCGCTGCAATTCGCGCCTGTTGCTGGGCCAGGCGCCAGTGCTCGATCCGTTGGGGCTGGCCGTTGAGCGGGAAGGTCACGATGTCGCCGACGGCCCAGAGCCCGTCGGTCACACGCATCCCGCCATCGACCTTCAACGACTGATCTTTTTCTTTTGGCAGATCGGCAAACGGGGTGGTTGCCGGGGTGACGCCAATACCGACCAACACCAGATCCGCCGGCAAGCGCTGACCATTGTCCAGCAGCACCGCTTCGACCTTGCCTGCGCCTTCGATCTGCGTGGCTTCGCCATCGGTATGAAACACCACGCCGTTGGCCTCGTGCAGGGCGCGAATCGCTTTGCCGACAGCTTCGCCGAACTGCGCCTCGAAGGGGATGGCATGGCGCGCCAGGACGGTGACGTCCAGGCCGTATTGACGCAGGGATGACGCGGACTCCAGGGCAATGAAACTGTCGCCGACGATCACTGCCCGTTGCCCGGGTTTTGCGGTCGTCAGAATCTGCTGCGCTTGCACCTTCGAACGCAGCACGAACACCTGCGGCAGATCGGCGCCGGGCAGCGACAGAGACTTGGGTATGCCGCCGGTGGCGATCACGGCGGCGTCATAGCTCAACGATTGGCCATCGGCCAGGCGCAGGGCCCGGATCGGTGCATCCAGGCCGATCACATCGCTGTTTATCCGTTCAATGCGCTGTTCGCTATAAAAACCTTCATCCCGCAGTGGGGGAACTTCATCCGGCGACATCTCCCCGGCAATCACGAATTTGCTCAATACCGTCCGGTCGTAACCGGCCTCGGGCTCACGGTCGATCAGCATCACCCGGCCGCCGAAACCTTTCTCCCGCAATGCCGCCGCACAAGCCGTACCCGCAGCGCCAGCACCGATGATCACAAAGGTTCGCTTATCGTCCGCCGGCGGGATGCTGGGGGTGGGCATCGGTTGGTCGTCGACCCAGACCTCATCGTCGCGGACTTCAAGCGGATAGCGCAGCAGACTGTCCAGGGAGGGTGGTTCGCACAGCGCGCCGTCTTCGAGCCGATAAGCCGCCTTGTGCCATGGGCAGATCAATCGTCCCTCACACAGCGCACCTTTGGCCAAGGGAGCCCCGGTGTGGGGACATTTGCCCTGATAGGCGCGCAATTGATCGCCGACCCGCAGCAAGACGATTTTCGTCTTATCGATCCGGACTTCAAGGCCACGGTCTTGGGGCACATCGGCGAAACGGGCGACGCGATGCAGTGCCATGGTCGATCTCCAGGCAGGTGTTCACTTAGGAGTTTGGCGCCTATTCCGAGGTTCAGCCAATTCCCGCTGCCACCGCACGAACGGTCCGGCTATAGTTTGCCAGCCGACGACGGCCCCACCCGCACAAGGTGCTCCGGTATGACCCGATTGACCTCTCTGAACCCTTGGCTGGCGGCCGTTGCAGTCGCCCTTTGCGTGCAATTTCCAGCACAGGCCCAGGAGCGTTTCACCCTCAGCATTCCCGGTGTTTCGGACAATCGCCTGTTCACCTCGGCGGCGGCCAGCGATGCCAGCGGTTGTGGCGGCAAGAACCAATCCCCGGCCCTGAGCTGGAACGCCGGCCCCCCGGGCACTCTCAGTTACGCCATCGTCATGCACGACCCGGACGGCCAGAAAGGCCTCGGCGTCGATCACTGGATTCATTACGGCATCAAGGCCGCGACGCGTCAGATCCCGGCCGGCGTCGGCGCCAAGTCCGCCCTCGAAGGCGTAGGCGGCAGCAACAGCAAAGGCACCACCGGTTACATCGGCCCTTGCCCGCCCGTCGGGGACAGCTCCCATCACTACCTCATTCAGCTTTACGCCCTGGACCTGGCGCCAGACGCCTTGCCCGCCGGCCTGACTCGCGCGCAGTTGATGGAGCAGATCAAAGGCCATGTGCTGAAAAACAGCAGTGTGGTGCGGCGTTATCACCGCTGAAGATTTTTCACTTCGGCTTAACCCGAACCGATCGGGCTGCCCGTCTCAGAGGATGAATGAGTCAATTTCCTCCTGAGGTCAGCCCCCATGTCCCTCCCTCTGCATTTTCTCCGCCCGGCCGCCCAGGGTTTCGCCGCCGGGTTGTTGCTGGCCGTTGCCGGTTGCGGCGCTTCATCCACGCCAGATTCTGAGACGAACAGCCCGGCAGCGGTTGCGCCTCCGGTTCAAGGCGCGCTGAAAACTGAAGCATTGGTGCGTAGCGAAGCGGTCATGGAGGACACCGCGTTGGCCAAGCGCAGCGCGCGACCGGCACCGTTGGCTGCTTTCGCGCCCATGCCGACCGGTGAAGCTTATCCACAGGGCTATCGAGATGAGCAGCGGGAGCAATATCAGACGCTGGCCGATAACCCGATTCACAGCGTGGCCGAGGCGCCGGTCTCGACCTTCAGTGCCGACGTCGATACCGGCGCTTACGCCAATGTCCGACGCTTGCTCAACCAGGGGCGTTTGCCTCCCGAAGGGGCAGTGCGGCTGGAAGAAATGGTCAATTACTTCCCCTACGATTACGCCTTGCCCACCGATGGCTCGCCGTTCGGCGTGACCACCGAGCTGGCACCGTCGCCCTGGAACCCGCATACCCGATTGCTGCGCATCGGCATCAAGGCCTCTGATCGCGCGGTGGCGGAATTGGCCCCGGCGAATCTGGTGTTTCTGGTGGACGTGTCCGGCTCGATGGATCGTCGCGAAGGCTTGCCCATGGTCAAAAGCACGCTGAAATTGCTGGTCGATCAATTGCGCGAGCAGGACCGGGTTTCGCTGGTGGTGTATGCCGGACAATCTCGTGTGGTGCTGGAGCCGACGTCCGGACGGGAAAAAGCGAAAATTCGTACCGCCATCGATCAATTGACTGCGGGCGGCTCGACCGCCGGCGCCTCGGGTATCGAACTGGCTTACCAAATGGCGCAACAGGCGTTTATCCCCAAAGGCATCAACCGCATCCTGCTGGCCACCGACGGTGACTTCAACGTCGGCATCAGCGACTTCGACAGCCTCAAACAAATGGCTGTGGATAAACGCAAAACCGGCGTCTCTCTGACCACCTTGGGTTTTGGTGTGGATAACTACAATGAACACCTGATGGAACAACTGGCCGATGCTGGCGACGGCAACTACGCCTACATCGACAACCTGCGCGAGGCGCGCAAAGTGCTGGTGGATCAGCTCGGCTCGACCCTCGCGGTAGTGGCGAAGAATGTGAAGCTGCAGGTGGAGTTCAACCCGGCGCAGGTCAGCGAATATCGGCTGTTGGGTTATGAGAATCGCGCCTTGAAGCGTGAGGATTTCAGCAACGACAAAGTCGACGCCGGAGAAATCGGCGCAGGGCATACGGTGACGGCGTTGTATGAAATTGTGCCCAAGGGCGAGAAGGGCTGGCTGGAACCGCTGCGCTATGGCAATCCCGCAGCGGATGCTTCCGCAAAGAACGGAGAATTGGCGATGCTGCGAGTGCGTTATCAGTTGCCGGAAGGTGGGAATAGTCGCTTGATCGAGCGGCCAATCCTGAATGGAGAGCTGAGTGGTGAGGCCGGCAAACTGTCGGCAGCCAGCAATGATCTGCGCTTTGCTGCCGCCGTCGCTGCCTTTTCCCAGCAACTCAAGGACGGGCGTTATACCGGTAATTTCAGCCTCAAGGACACCGAAGCCCTGGCCCGTGGCGCCCGGGGTGATGATCAATTCGGCCTGCGCAGTGAATTCGTGCAATTGGTGGAGTTGGCGCAGAGCCTGCGAACCCCGACCGCCGCGAATCAACAGCCCAACGACAACCGGATAGAGTGAAAGAGGCCAGCGCTGACATGTCCGATCCTGAAATCAGCTCCGCCGCCGGCAGCGACGAATCGCTGCTGGCGCGCTACCGCTCCGGCGACGGGCCGGCGTTCGAAGTTTTGTACGCCCGTCATCGCCAGGGCCTTTATCGATTCCTCCTCAGCCTCAGCGGCAAGCCCGAACTGGCCGAAGAGGTGTATCAGGAAACCTGGCTGAGCCTGATCCGCAGCACCAGTCAGCCACAAGGCCGGGCGAACTTTCGTACCTGGCTCTACCAGATTGCCCGCAACCGATTGATCGATCACTGGCGCAAACATGGCATCCACAACCCCTTGCACGACAGCTACGACGAACAGGCTCACGCCCTGATCGATAACGCCGCCGACCCGGAACAACTGCTGAGTCTGAGCCGCGACAGCCAGCGTCTCGAAGCCGCCCTGCAAACCCTGCCCGCCGACCAGCGCGAAGTGTTCCTGCTGCGAGCCCACGGCGATCTCGACCTGCCGCAGATCGCCACCCTCACCGAAACACCGCTGGAAACCGTCAAAAGTCGCTTGCGCTACGCCCAGCAAAAACTGCGTCGGCTGCTGGCCGAGGAGGTACTGACATGACTGACGCCCCAAAAACACCGTCATCGCCTGACGATGAAGTGCTCAAGCATTTCCGCGACCACGCAACCGGCGAACCACCAGCGCATCTCGACGCCTTCATCCTGGCCGCCGCACACCGCGAAGCCCCCGCACCGAAGCCGAACCCGTGGCAACGCTGGCTCCGCGCCTGCCAGCAACCCCGCTGGCAAGTCGCTTTCGCCAGCCTCGTCGGCGTCGCCCTGATGCTAGCGTTGGTGCAACGCACGCCGGAACAACTGCCGAGCTATGACTTCGCGCCTGCGCCCAAAGCGTCCGCCCCGGCCGCGAAACCGGAAGCCGCTGCCCGTTCCAAGGCTGCACCGACCGGCGCTTTAACTGCCCCCGCCCCGGCTGCGCCCATGGCGGAGTTCTCGGCACCGTTGCAACGCGAGTCGATCAATAGCGAAATAGCTGATGAAGCAAAAGTCAGCAAACGCTTAGCCGCGCCGGCCAAGTCATTGGATGATCAATTACGTGAAGTGATACGTCTGCAAGACACCGGTCAAACTCAAGCCGCCGAGGCGTTGATGACCACATTGCACAAGCGCTTTCCCAAGGAAAACCTCACGGCCCGACTCAAGGATTTGCAGAAGAAATGAGGTGAACAGCGGTCGGCAAATTTGGCATCGACACCCGAAAGCGCGCACTATCGGCCTATAGCCGATGCGTTGGAGGATGCCGTGGCACAAAAAATCGACCGCATCGCCCAAATGCTCAACTGCCCGGTGAAGGGTGAGGAATTACGGCGAGCAGTGACTGAGAGTCGCAAGGAGTTTCTTCTGGCGAAGCAGGCAGAAGATGATCTTGAGGAAGACGTTCTTGATGATGAAGTGATCGAGGACGAAGAGGATGATGATTACGACGAGTTTGACTGGACGACAGAATGAAAAAACCGCTTCGGCGGTTTTTTTGTACCCACAAAAAAGCCCCAGACCCTGCGGTCTGAGGCTTTCTCGCTTCTACGTGTGGTGCCAGGCGTCGTTTGAACTGAGCTCTGCGGGCCCCGTTATATAAGGGTTTGGTTGGTGGCGTTTCGGTTAGGCATACACGTGGGCATACACGGTCCCGGCTACTGCTAGGCCACGAACCGTATCCATAGCGCTTTTCCTAACCGTGACAGCCAACCGACTTGGTAGCTTGGCTTCAGATACCAGCCGATGAGGCGTACCTCGGCGCCTTGCTGTTGGCGAAAGCGCAAAGCCGTGTAACCAAGCCCAGAAAACCGCCGGGGACCCTGAGGCTTTCCTCACGGTACGGGGTCGGAAACCCGCGGCATCGTGTTAGGGACAGGCTGCGCAGCTTACTGAAATTTCAAACGTTGAAATTGAAAGGATCTTGAAGAAAAAGGGCACCGTTACCGTGTCGGTAATGATGCCCCTTTGTGTTGCTGATAACGCACGCTTGGCGTTGGTCAACTGAGTCAACTCCGTCAACCTGTCAACCAACTTAAAAAATCCAGCCGCTAACACGAACGCGCGGGTTCTCTGCCCCGTGTCTATCCGAAATGCCCAGGGTCCCCAGCGACGTTCCAGTTCATAGTGCAAATGCACTGGTGAACAGCAGTTCACCCGGTTCACCTGTTCACTAAGCTGGGCAATTTTCCGCTAACAAGATCGGGCGGGTTACTCGCCCCGTGTCGAGAGGTATTTCTCAGGGGCCCCGGCGCATTTGGGTGTTTTTTGAACTGAGTTAACCATTAACCGATTTTTTTCTCCGGACAGTCAGGAGCTCGCGGGTTTCCGACCCCGTACTACCGAACCCTCCCAGGGGACGCGGCGATTCCGAGATCTCGGTTGATGTTTTTCCCTATTAGTTGTGGGCAGATGGCAGCCTCAAGCGTCTTGGCGTTCTGCGACCCTGCGTTCGAATTCTGCTTCAGTCGATACCGAGTCAGTATTCCACTCGCTGGCGGGTTTATCATCCACGGGGTGTGGGGGGCGCGAAAAGACGTGTTACAGGTGTTACAGGTGTTACGAGTAACATTAACCTATTGAATTTGTTGGGTTTTATCGCCGTTACACGCCTCTAACCCATTACGAGCATTGGGTGTTACAAGCCAAATAGGTGTTACAAACGTAGGCCGCAATCGGCCATTAGCGGACATAATCACTGGCAGTAATCTGCACTGTCAGCGCCATGTCCTGATCGCTTATCTAATCGTCACCGCTTTAAAAAGATCTGCTGCGGATAAGATTGCGAATCGGGACAGGGTACGTCGCATTGTTCTTATCTACCCTTGGCTCTCTCCGCAAAGAAGAATTTCTTGTAGCCCTCGAAGTCCATCGAGAGAACTTCGCCTGTTGTCTCTATCAGGTGCTCCTCCTCAATCGGTGTAGCCAGCTCACCCCCTAGGACGCGCACACGTAGGAGCAATCTGCTCGGGGCCTGTGGGAGGATCGCTAGTAACTCTGATCTGGCCTGCTCTCCTGGTAGTAAAGACCCAAGGCGAATGTGACATATTGGAGTTCGGCCACTTTCATCTACCTTCAGCTTCACATCCTTTTTAGCCAATACCTCTTGTACTGATAAGTGACTGGTAATGTTCCATGTAGGCTCAGGCTCGTCAGGTAAATCGGATCCGGCGATCAACTGAACCGCCTGGGAGTCTAGTGCCTCTACAGTTACCTCAAGCTTGGAGTTGGACAGCTGTACGCCGGATCGATTGATCAAAACCAATCGTAGAGCGATGAGTGCTTGGTTCACGCGTGTGTATTCGCCGTACTCCCGCCAAAAATCACTGTTGTCCCTATCGAGGCCTATAAACTCGGGCGGATCAAAAGGGCCACGAGGTTTGCGTTCTCTCACGAAGTCCGGAAACTCCTCGGTGAACTGCAAGTAGGTGTGAGCAAAGCTATTGGGAAGTTCTTCGTTCTCGGGAGTCAGTAGGGACAACTCGATTTTCAAATTGCCACGACCGGTATCCTCATTTGCCATCGCGATGGTTTCGACCGGCTCGGCTTCGTCAGTGCTGCTACCTCGGCGGACATACACCACATTGCTTTTGAGTTTGCCGTAAGCAGTTGCGAGGTAAAACGGACGCTTCTGTCTGGGAATGATGATGATGCCCACCGTTTTCTCTTCATACAGGTGCTCCTCGTAGCGGAACGTCAGCTTCGGTTTCACCTTGCCGTTCACGAACTGCTGTATCCGAGAGTCATCGATGCTCTCTTGTATACCGACGACTTCAGCGGGGTGGGGGCGCTGATCCTTAAAACCTAGAAGGATGTAGCCAGTGCCATCCCGCCAGGAGTTGGCGATTGCGAGAATGTCCTTGAGCAGCTCTGATTTGTCGGCCTCAGTGCCGCTATTGAAGCGGTACTGGGCAGACTTGAAGTCAATATCAGTGCCCTCGCTCTTGTAGCGAAGCATGTTCAACAGATCTATCATTTTCGCGCTCACGCCTTGATTTGGTATGGACCCGATTTGAACATGATGGCTCCCAACGCGGTAGGTGGCGTTAGTCGCCTGGAAAGGGAGAGGTTGACCTTCAGCTTAGGGGGGGAGCAAGAGTGCGAGCTATCGGCCGATTGTGTTGAAAAAGTCGAGTTCGCTTTCCCCGGCAGAAAAGTACGCGTCTGAGCTTGAAATCTATGCTTTGCGCAGAAGACTCATTACGCAGATTTGACATAGCAGCGTGCAAAAATGGCGCTTCCATTAGTCAATGTGCGGGTAGCCATGCCGGGGCGACTTTTTCAACAGAATCGGCCGACAGCAGACGCTAGGCGGTTAGCCATGGTGAAATCCGATATGGATGCCAGCCCGTACGGCTGTATCTTCGCAACGCCGTCAGAGTGGATAGCAGCGCATCCGAGTTTTCCAAGCTCTTTCGGCGAACCGTGGAGACGCAAAACAATTTTCTAAGGAGTTTTTATGCCTATCCCTTCCGCAGTTTGGAACACCATCGAATCCGACATGCGTGCCGTAACAGTCCTGACTCAGAGCGGCTGTGACACGCACGCGCTGGCCCTGGTGTTCAGTTCAATTGATAAAATGGCTTGGCTTAGCAGCGCAAATATCGACCACACCCGTAGTGACTTCATACGTTGGGTCGACGATTACCTTCTACCAGCAGGCTCAATCTCTCTTGACGCAATTGACCTTTACGCAGCGAGATGCGGATTTCTCCATACTGGCTCCTCAGAGTCAAAACTGTTTCGCGACGGAAAAGCGAAGCAAATCTTTTATTCCGTCGGACCTCGTAGGCCACAGGGAGAGATACTGGCCGAGGTCCACGCGAAGCTACCAAAATTAGGTCTCACACCAGACGACGTGGTCATAGTTCAGTGCATCGAGCTGTTGGAGCAGTGGGTGGCAGCTATGGAGCGATTCACCGACGCCATAAAGGCAGACACCTCCCTTGAGGCCCACACAAAAGAACGGGCTGAACTTCAATTGGCCGTTTTCCCAGTAGCTTGAGGCCACCTACGGCCTGTCCGCAGCCTCTAGAATTCCCTCACAACCGAATCGCCTCAGCGCAAGCCCGCTTCGGGTCGATAGCTGCCCTTTGTGACCGGCAGAAATCGGCCAGAAGCGGACGTTCATAGCGGTCCACTTCTGACCGACAGCTGACTGTCCGAGAGGG
>NZ_AZRW02000005.1 GCF_000512695.2 Pseudomonas sp. QTF5
TTTTGCCTGGGCGACCTTGCGCCGCTGGCAACAAGCCCAGGAAACCGGCGCAACCGTGGTCACTGAACGTGAGTACCGCGTCGTCGAACACGCCTTGGCAACGCTCAGGGAGAAGCTTTACGAGTATGCCCGCCAGGTGCGCCATAACGAGGGGCCGGATGGTGCGACGACGAAGGAAAAGGCCGCGATGAGTGCCCTGTACGGAGAGCGAGGTCGGCTGGAAGAAACCCATAAACGTTTGCAAACCGTGCGCTATCGCCGCCTTACCCTGGCGGATGTGTACGGCAGTGCTGCCCGGTTACCGGAGTTCCCCGGTAGCGTGGAACGCTGGAGCAAACACGCTGAAAATCGCCGTCTGGAGCAGTACGCAATGATTCCAAGGCAATTGGATGATGGATTTTTGCTGGCCCGCGAGCCGCTGGATATCGATTCGATCAGCTGAGTGTGGCCAACCTTTTAAAGGACTCTCCGATGCATGACTCAATCTCCGAACCGCACTTCTATCTCGATATCAGCGGGTTGCAGCATGACTTTCAGGTCCTGGCCTTCAAAGCCAGTGAATCGATCAGCCAGCCCTATGAGGTGACGCTGGAGCTGGTCAGTGAGCGGTCGAATCTTGACCTCGAGACGCCGCTGCACAAACCTGCATTCCTCGGCTTTGGCCCTCCCGGCGAGGGCTTGCACGGGCTGATTTATAACGTTGCGCAGCGAGAGTCAGGTAAACGACTGACGCGTTATGAACTGACATTAGTGCCTCAACTGGCGTATCTGGCCCTCTGCAGCGACCAGCGAATTTTTCAGCAACGCAGCGTCGAGCAGATCATTACCGAAGTTTTGAACAAGCACGGCATTCTCGGTGATGCGTTCTCTTTTCAATTGGGCCCAAGCGTCTATCCGCCGCGCGAGTACTGTGTTCAGTTCAATGAAACCGATCTGGGGTTTATTCAGCGACTCTGTGAAGAGTCGGGTATTCACTACCATTTTCAGCACAGCCCACAAGGGCACCTATTAGTGTTTGGCGATGATCAGACCTATTTTCGCCGGTTAGCCCCGTCAGTCTTTCGACAAAAAAATGGTCAGGTTGCCGATCACCCGGTGATTGACACTTTCGGCGTGCGTTTCGCCACTCGTCCCAGTCAAGTGGCGATTCGGGACTATGACTTCGAAAAGCCGAACCGGCGTCTCGAAGAAAAGCACAAAAGCCCGGTCGCTCCGCCCCTGGAGGATTACCGGGCGCCGGGACGTTTCAAAAACGGTGATGAGGGCAAGCGGCTGGCCACGCGCCAGTTGGAGCAACATCGCAGCGACTACTGCTTGGCGGAAGGCTCCAGCGACCTCGGTAACCTGCACAGCGGTCACTTTCTCGTCATGACTGATCATCATCGTGCGCAATGGAATGATCTTTGGCTACTGACCGGCGTGACGCATGAAGGCCAGCAATTACAAGTGCTAGAAGAGGCGATGCCCAGTCAGATCCATGCCGAGGACTTTCAGGGGTATCGAAACACCTTCACCGCGACGCCTTGGGAGGCTTCGTATCGACCGCCGAAAAAATACCCCAAACCGACCATTTCTGGCAGTCAAACCGCCAAAGTCACCGGGCCGGCAGAAGAGGAGATCCACTGTGATGAATACGGTCGGGTCAAAGTCTGTTTTTACTGGGACCGTACCGACCCGCAAACCGATAAAAGCAGTTGCTGGCTGAGAGTCTCGACCGTTTTGGCTGGCGACGGCTACGGAGTGGTCAGCATTCCCCGTGTCGGCATGGAAGTATTGGTCACCTTTATGGATGGCGATCCTGATAGCCCTGTGATTTCCGGTTGTCTGCCTCACCGTACCAACCCGGTGCCTTATGAACTGCCGCAGAACAAGACCCGAAGCGTCTTTCGTAGTCGCAGTTCGAGCAAGAGCACAGGGTTCAATGAATTGCATATCGAAGATCGCGTCGGGCAAGAGTTGATCTACCTTCGGGCGCAGCGCGACATGGAGCAAAAAATTGAAAACGACAGTCGGCTGGAAGTCGGTCGCGAGCGCCGGGAAACTGTCAGGGGCACCAGCACCAGTGTGTTCGAGACCGAAGAACATCGCACCACCACAGGCGACCGCAAAACCCGGCTAATGGCCAATGATCATCTGCACATCGCGCAAAGCAGCCATACCTATGTGGGTGAGGTGCTGGTCGCAGAGGCGGGTCAGGAAATTCATTTCAAAGGGGGGGTGAAACTGGTGCTCGACGCAGGCGATAACATGACCTTGCGTGCTGGCGATCAGCATCTTGTGATCAGTTCGAGTGGCATTTACAGCAGTTGTGCAATCGAGGTGGGGGGCAGCCCTGCGCTGGGTACGCTGGCGGCACCGTTGATACCGGGTGCAACTCAGGCATTGACGGCCCCGATCGAACGAGCGCCGGTCATCGCTTTTGTCCAACGGGCGCTGATGGCTCTGGCTGGCGAGCAATCCGCAGACTTCTGCCCGATCTGCGAGGCCTGTCGAGAGGGAGTTTGTTCAACCGAAGGAGTCTGCGCATGAGCAACCTGCCTGTTCAGTGGATGGCGCAGCAATCACAACTTGGCCGCGGTCTGTGTTTGATACTTGACTCGAAGGCGGCGCCGCGGATTCATCAGAGCTTGTTGCACCAGCTGACACCTGAACACTATCGCAGCGTCTACAGGGAAACCGCCGTCGCCGCGCTGGCCGTGGGCGGCCCGTTTATTTTTTCAATCGATAGTCTGAATCCGTCATCGCTCAATGAGTTGTTCGAAGGGCAGTCCCTGGATTGGGGGTGGCTGGCGAGCATCGAAAATCACTCAATCGGAATGCTGGTGAAACATTGGCGCGAACGTCTGTTAATCGGGAAGCGATCGCAACAGGCGCTGTACCGTTTCCACGATAATCGGGTGTTGGCGCGAGCACTGGCTCATCTTCCCGAGTCGGCGTACCCCGAATATCTGGGTCCGGTCATCAGTGCCTGTTACTGGCAGGGCGAGCACTGGACGACAGTAGAAAATCCGGCGTCGGCCGAATACCCGGTCCCCGACTCTGCGCAATGGCTGGATATCCCGGCGCCGGTCAACCAGGCGCGGGCGATCCTGTTGGCTAATGTGGGGCAGTACCTGTTGGCCGAGCACAGTGAGGACCTTGCCCGATTGCCGGAAGACCCGTCGCCGAGAGCCTGGCTGATAGAACAACTCGACCTGGCACAGCGGTGGGGATGGCAGACGCCGGAGCAGCTGCATTTTTTGGTTGTCGAGCGTTTGCGGGAGATGCACACGCCCGGTATCAAAAACTGGGATCCGAGGCCTGAAGAGGACGCGCAGGCTCATTTTGAGCGCCTGCGCGGCGAGTGACTCTCCGAGATCAAAACCTGTCGGTAGACCGCAAGCCTGTGCTAGTACCGTCCGGACAGATAGGTCGCGTAATCCGGGATGCGGTGTTCGTGAGCCTGATCCATCAACGGGCTGCTGAGCAGGTAATCGGCACTGCACTCGTTGCAGGCTACTGGAATGTTCCACACCGCCGCGACCCGCAGCAGCGCTTTGATGTCCGGGTCGTGGGGTTGCGGTTCGAACGGATCCCAGAAGAATACCAGCATGTCTACTTTCTGCTCGGCGATTTGCGCGCCCAGTTGCTGATCGCCGCCCAGCGGACCGCTGATCATGCTTTCCACCGGCAGGTCGAGGCGTTGTTGCAACAACAACCCCGTCGTGCCGGTGGCGACCAGTTCATGCTGTGCGAGTTTGTCTTTCTGCCGCTCGGCCCAGTCCAGCAAAAATACTTTGCAGTGGTCGTGGGCAACCAGGGCGATACGCTTGCGCGCTGCCAGGGTTTTTTGCGTAAAGCTGATGCCGATCATGGGTTGCTCCAGGGCAACAGATAGGGGCGATAGCGATCTTGAGGGCGCCTTCGCCCCGTAGGAGCCGGCTTGCCGGCGAAAGCGATCTTGAGGACGCCTTCGCTGGCAAGCCAGGTCCTACAGCGCGGGCTTATTCTGCGTTGCACAGCGCCAGGCAGTTATCGAGCATGCGGTTGGAGAAACCCCATTCGTTGTCATACCAGGCCAGCACTTTGAGCAGTTTGCCGCTGGATTTGGTGTGGTTGGCGTCGAAGATCGACGACAACGGGTTGTGGTTGAAGTCGCTGGAAACCAGCGGCAGGGTGTTGTAACCCAGAATCTTCGAGTGCTGGCTGGCTTGTTTGAGCATCGCGTTGACTTCATCGGCCGAGGCTTCACGCTTGAGCTGCACGGTCAGGTCCACCAGCGATACGTTGATCACTGGAACACGCACCGCCATGCCGGTCAGTTTGCCCGCCAGTTCCGGCAGCACCAGGCCCACCGCCTCAGCGGCGCCGGTCTTGCTCGGGATCATGTTCTGGGTGGCGGAACGGGCGCGGTACGGGTCGGTGTGATAGACGTCGGTCAGGTTCTGGTCGTTGGTGTAGGCATGGATGGTGGTCATCAGACCGCTTTCGATGCCCAGCTCGCGGTGCAGCACCTGAGCCACCGGGGCCAGGCAGTTGGTGGTGCACGAGGCGTTGGAAATGATCTGGTGCGATTGGCGCAGAATGTCGTGGTTAACCCCATAAACCACGGTGGCGTCGGCGCCTTTGGCCGGGGCCGAGATAATCACTTTGCGCGCGCCGGCCGTAATATGCGCGGCGGCTTTGGCACGATCGGTGAACAGACCGGTGCATTCGAACACGACGTCGACCTTCTCCGCAGCCCAAGGCAATTCAGCCGGGTTGCGAATGGCGCTGACCGAAATACGGTCGCCGTTGACGGTCAGGCTTTCCTGATCGTGCTGGACATCGGCATCGAATGTGCCGTGAACGGTGTCGTACTTGAGCAGATGGGCATTCATCGAGCTGTCGCCCAGATCGTTGATCGCTACGATCTGCAGATCCTGACGATAGCCTTGGGTATACAGTGCGCGCAGGACATTACGGCCGATACGGCCAAAACCATTGATTGCGATTCGAAGAGTCATTTACAGCGCCGCCGTCGTTTTGTTGTTGGAATTACAAGATTATTCGCAAAAAAATAGAAAACAAGCCTTTTTAGTGGCAATATTTTGTTTTATCTACAACGAGTGACCTGAATCAACTGGTCCGAATGATCAGGAAAACCGTCTGTCACCCCGATCACAGCGGTGCTTGGTCAGCATAGACAATCAGGTCGCCACATCCGTTAGCCTGGAGTTCTACACATGCATCCCCGCGTCCTTGAGGTCACCGAACGGCTTATCGCCCGCAGCCGCACCACGCGTGAGGCTTACCTTGCATTGATCCGCAGCGCCGCCAGCGACGGTCCGATGCGCGGCAAGCTGCAATGCGCCAACTTCGCCCATGGCGTGGCCGGGTGTGGCAGCGACGACAAGCACAGCCTGCGGATGATGAACTCCGCCAACATCGCAATAGTTTCGTCATATAACGACATGCTCTCGGCGCATCAGCCGTACGAAGTCTTCCCGGAACAGATCAAAAAAGCCCTGCGCGAAATCGGCTCCGTCGGCCAGTTCGCCGGTGGTACCCCCGCGATGTGCGATGGCGTGACCCAAGGCGAGCCGGGCATGGAACTGAGCCTGCCGAGCCGCGAAGTGATCGCGTTGTCCACTGCTGTGGCGCTGTCCCACAACATGTTCGACGGCGCGCTGATGCTCGGCATCTGCGACAAGATCGTGCCGGGCCTGATGATGGGCGCGTTGCGTTTCGGTCATCTGCCGACGATTTTCGTGCCGGGCGGGCCGATGGTGTCGGGCATCTCCAACAAGCAGAAAGCCGATGTGCGTCAGCGCTACGCCGAAGGCAAGGCGACTCGCGAAGAGCTGCTGGAATCGGAGATGAAGTCCTATCACAGCCCTGGCACCTGCACCTTCTACGGCACCGCCAACACCAACCAGTTGCTGATGGAAGTCATGGGCCTGCACTTGCCGGGCGCCTCGTTCGTCAACCCGAACACCCCGTTGCGCGATGCCCTGACCCGCGAAGCGGCGCACCAGGTCACCCGCTTGACCAAGCAGAACGGCGACTTCATGCCGATCGGCGAAATCGTCGACGAGCGTTCGCTGGTCAACTCCATCGTGGCCCTGCACGCCACTGGCGGCTCAACCAACCACACGCTGCACATGCCGGCCATCGCCATGGCCGCGGGCATCCAGTTGACCTGGCAGGACATGGCCGACCTCTCCGAGGTGGTGCCAACCCTGAGCCACGTGTACCCGAACGGTAAAGCCGACATCAACCACTTCCAGGCGGCGGGTGGCATGTCGTTCCTGATCCGCGAACTGCTGGAAGCCGGGCTGCTGCACGAAAACGTCAACACCGTGCTCGGTCACGGCCTGAGCCGCTACACCATGGAACCGTTCCTCGAAAACGGCGAACTGGTCTGGCGCGAAGGCCCGATCGAAAGCCTCGACGAAACCATCCTGCGTCCGGTCGCTCGCGCATTCTCGCCAGAGGGTGGTTTGCGCGTGATGGAAGGCAACCTCGGCCGTGGTGTGATGAAAGTATCCGCCGTTGCTTTGGAAAACCAGGTCGTCGAAGCACCGGCGATGGTGTTCCAGGATCAACAGGATCTGGCCGATGCGTTCAAGGCCGGTTTGCTGGAGAAGGATTTTGTCGCCGTGATGCGCTTCCAGGGGCCGCGCTCCAACGGCATGCCGGAGCTGCACAAGATGACGCCGTTCCTCGGCGTGCTGCAGGATCGCGGCTTCAAAGTTGCGTTGGTGACTGACGGGCGTATGTCCGGCGCCTCGGGGAAAATCCCGGCGGCGATCCACGTCAGTCCGGAAGCTTATGTGGGCGGCGCTTTGGCGCGGGTGCAAGAGGGCGATATCATCCGCGTCGATGGCGTCAAAGGCACCTTGGAGCTTAAGGTGGACGCCGAAGAATTCGCAGCGCGCGAGCCAGCCAAAGGTTTGTTGGGCAACAACATTGGCAGCGGTCGCGAACTGTTTGGTTTCATGCGCATGGCCTTCAGCTCCGCAGAGCAAGGCGCCAGCGCCTTTACTTCTGCCCTGGAGACGCTTAATTGAAACTGGCTCTGGTCGGTGACATCGGTGGCACCAACGCACGTTTCGCGTTGTGGAAAAACCAGCAGCTGGAATCGGTCCAGGTGCTGGCGACGGCAGACCACGCCAGCCCGGAAGAGGCCATTGTCCTCTACCTGGGCGGGCTCGGTCTGGCGCCGGGTTCGATCGGCTCGGTGTGCCTGTCGGTGGCAGGCCCCGTGAGTGGCGATGAATTCAAGTTCACCAACAATCACTGGCGGCTCAGTCGCAAGGGTTTCTGCAAGGCCTTGCAGGTGGATCAACTGCTGTTGGTCAACGACTTCTCGGCAATGGCGCTGGGCATGACCCGCTTGCAGCCGGGCGAATTTCGCGTGGTCTGCGAAGGCACGCCGGAACCGTTGCGGCCGGCGGTGGTGATCGGCCCGGGCACTGGCCTGGGCGTGGGCACGTTGCTGGATCTGGGCGAGGGCCGTTTTGCCCCGCTGCCGGGGGAGGGTGGTCATGTCGATCTGCCGCTGAGCAGCCCGCGAGAAACCCAGCTGTGGCAGCACATCTTCAACGAGATCGGCCATGTCAGCGCTGAAACGGCGTTGAGCGGCAGTGGTTTGCCGCGGGTCTACCGGGCGATCTGCGCGGTGGACGGTCACACGCCGGTGCTCGACACGCCTGAGGCAATTACGGCGGCCGGGCTGGCGGGTGATCCGATTGCCCTGGAAGTGCTCGAACAGTTCTGTTGCTGGCTCGGTCGCGTGGCCGGCAACAACGTGCTGACCACCGGTGCGCGCGGTGGTGTGTACATTGTTGGCGGCGTGATTCCACGGTTTGCCGATTTCTTCATTGAAAGCGGTTTCGCCCGGTGCTTCGCCGACAAGGGTTGCATGAGCGATTACTTCAAGGGCATTCCGGTGTGGCTGGTGACGGCGCCGTATTCCGGGTTGGTCGGCGCGGGTGTGGCGCTGGAGCAATCCATTCCAGCCTGAAATGCAATCAAAAATGTGGGAGCGGGCTTGCTCGCGAAAGCGGTGTGTCAGTCAACGTTGATGTTGAATGTGATGGCCCCTTCGCGAGCAAGCCCGCTCCCACAGTAGTTCTGCAGTGTTTGTAGATTCGGTGCTTAAGGCATAATCCTCCCCAACACAAACAACAAGGACGCCGCCCCGTGAGCTCAGTCAACAAGTCGATTTTGTTGGTCGATGACGATCAAGAGATACGCGAGTTGCTGGACACCTACCTGACCCGCGCCGGTTTCCAGGTCCGCACCACGCCTGATGGTGCAGGCTTTCGTCAGGCCTTGAACGAGGCACCGAGCGATCTGGTGATTCTCGACGTGATGCTGCCGGACGAAGACGGTTTCAGCCTTTGCCGCTGGATCCGCCAGCACCCGCGTCAGGCCCATGTGCCGATCATCATGCTCACCGCCAGTTCCGACGAGGCCGACCGTGTCATTGGCCTGGAGCTGGGCGCCGATGACTACCTCGGCAAACCTTTCAGCCCACGTGAATTGCAGGCGCGCATCAAAGCCTTGTTGCGCCGCGCGCAGTTCGGTCAGGAGCGTTCCGGCAGCGAAGTGCTGGCCTTCGATGACTGGCGGCTGGACATGGTCAGCCATCGACTGTTCCACATCGATGGCGAGGAAGTGATTCTCTCGGGCGCCGATTTCGCGCTGCTGAAATTGTTCCTCGATCACCCTCAGGAAATCCTCGATCGCGACACCATCGGCAACGCCACCCGTGGCCGTGACTTGATGCCGCTCGATCGCATCGTCGACATGGCAGTCAGCCGTTTGCGGCAGCGCCTGCGCGACACCGAAAAACCACCGAGGCTGATCCGCACCGTGCGTGGCAGTGGCTACCAATTGGCAGCCAACGTGGTTGCCAGCAATGGTCACTGAGTTCCTGCGCAAGCTCGCCGGGCGGGTGCCGGTGCCGCGCTCGTTGCTCGGGCGCATGTTGCTGCTGACCCTGCTGGCGGTGCTGTTCGCCCAGGCGCTGTCGAGTGTGATCTGGGTCTCGCAATTGCGCGCCACGCAGCTCGAAGGGTTAGTCACTAGTGCTCGTAGCCTGGCGCATTCGATGACGGCCAGCGTCAGTTATTTCCGCTCGTTGCCGGTGGCGTTCAGGCCGTTGGTACTCGATCAGTTACGCAGCATGGGCGGCACCCGGTTCGTGGTGACCCTCAACGACAAACCCTTGGGCATGGAGGTGCTGCCGATTACTCCGCGCAAAGAAGCGGTGCTCAAAGCGGTGGACGAAGTGCTGCGTGAGTCGCTGGGCCAGGACATCGACATCTCGGTGACCTTCGTCAGCCCCGAAGACCTGCGGATTTTCAACGGCGGCCTGAAGCTCGATGAGTTGCCGCGTTCCTGGGCACATTACGCATTGACCCTGGAACCGGTGAACCCGCCGGTGCTGGTCACGCAAATCCAGATGGCACCAGGCGAATGGCTGTACATCGCCTCGCTGTTGCCCGAGCCCTACACCAGTCTTGAAGAACAAGGCCTGCCGGCGCAACAGGTTTGGTTCATCGTGCTCACCAGTGGTTTCTTGCTGCTGTTCATCGGCTTGCTGGTGCACTGGCAGAGCCGGCCACTCAAGCGATTGGCGCGGGCGGCTCGGGACATGTCTTTGGGCGCCGACGTCGAGCCGGTGGCCCAGGGCGGCGGCAGCGAAGTGGTGGAAGTGGGCCGCGCCTTCAATGCGATGCGTGACCGCATCAGCCGATACCTGACCGAACGCAGCCAGTTGTTCAGCGCGATTTCCCATGACTTGCGCACACCGATTACCCGGTTGCGACTGCGGGTGGAATTGCTCGAAGACGAAAAGCTGCAAGCCAAGTTCGGCCGTGATCTGGATGAGCTGGAGTTGCTGGTCAAAGGCGCGTTGCAATGCGTGAAAGACACCGACATCCACGAAAACATCGAGCCGGTGGACCTCAACCATGTACTCGACTGTCTGGTGGAGCCGTATCTGGCACCTAACGGCAATGGCCGCGTGACCCAACAGGGGCGGGCGCTGGCACCGTATCCTGGCAAGCCGTTGGCGCTCAAGCGCTGCATCGGCAACCTGATCGACAACGCTTTGAAATATGGGCAGAACGCACATCTGCACATCGATGACGACGAAAGCGCGTTTGTCCTGCATGTCGACGATGAAGGACCGGGCGTGCCGGAGCAGCGGCTGGAGCAAGTGTTCGAGCCGCACTTCCGCTTGGCCGGGCAGCAGCAGGGTTATGGCTTGGGGCTGGGGATTGCGCGCAACATTGCCCATAGCCATGGCGGTGAAGTCAGCCTGCAAAACCTGCGTGAAGGCGGGTTGCGGGTGACGTTGCAATTGCCGCGCAGTGTTGATTAGGAAGACCGCGTTATCGTTCTTCGCGAGCAAGCCCGCTCTCACATTGGACTTGTGTACGACGCAGAACCACTGTGGGAGCGGGCTTGCTCGCGAAGGCGTCAGTCCCTTCAATACATCCCTCAAGGCAAATGTCACAACTCGGTGACATAGCTCGCCCCCTTCGTTACCTGCCCGCTACCGGCCGTTGTTTAGACTGCCCCCAGTCATAACAACAAAAAAGGTACTCCCATGGACACCTTCCAACCGGCCTTCAGCAGTTGGCTGAACGCGCCTGCCCATCAGCAATGGCTCGCCGCCGAAGGCCTGCGTCTGTTGGCATTTGCCAAGGCTTCAAAGCTTGCCGAAGGTTTCGGCAATCTCGATGAAAAGGGTCGCCTGCCGGCCAACGCGCAAGCTGAAACCATGAACACCGCGCGCATGACCCACAGCTTCGCCATGGCCCATATCCAGGGCCTGCCGGGTTTTGCCGAGCTGGTGGATCACGGCATCAAAGCCCTCAGTGGGCCACTGCGCGATGCCGGACACGGAGGCTGGTTCGCCACGCCCGAACACCGTGACGGCAATACCGGCAAAGCCGCTTACCTGCATGCTTTCGTGGCGTTGGCCGCGAGTTCTGCGGTGGTCGCTCAGCGCCCCGGTGCACAAGCCTTGCTCGACGATGCGATCCACATCATCGACACGCATTTCTGGTGCGAAGAGGAGGGCGCCATGCGCGAATCCTTCAACCGCGACTTCAGTTGCGAGGAAGCCTATCGCGGCGCCAACAGCAACATGCACGCCACCGAAGCCTTCCTCGCCCTGGCCGATGTCACCGAGGACAACCGCTGGCTGATTCGCGCCCAACGCATCGTCGAGCGCGTCATTCACGATCACGCCGCGGCCAACGATTACCTGGTGGTCGAGCATTTCGACCGTGACTGGCAGCCGCTGCGTGACTACAACCACGACAACCCGGCCGACGGCTTTCGCCCCTACGGCACTACGCCGGGCCATGGTTTTGAATGGGCGCGGCTGTTGCTGCATCTTGAAGCGGCGCGGGTGCAGGCCGGGATACTCACGCCGGGCTGGCTCGCCACCGATGCGCAAAAACTCTTCGAGCACAATTGCCGGCACGGCTGGGACGTCGACGGTGCGCCGGGCATTGTCTACACCCTCGACTGGGACAATCGCGCGGTGGTTCGCCATCGCCTGCACTGGACACACGCCGAAGCCAGCGCCGCCGCCAGTGCGCTGCTCAAACGCACCGGTGATGAGCAATACGAGCACTGGTACCGACTGTTCTGGGAGTTTTGTGACAGTCATTTCATCGACCGATGCGATGGCAGTTGGCATCACGAACTCGATCCGCTGAACCGTCCGAGCGCCGATATCTGGGCCGGCAAACCCGATCTGTATCACGCCTGGCAAGCCGTTTTGATCCCGCGCCTGCCGCTGGCGCCGAGCATGGCCACTGCGCTGGCGCAGTTGTCCCAGAGCGTTGCTGTGTAATCAGTTGTGTAACCATATGGTGACATTCGCGCGTCCCTTCGTTACCTGCGAAGGGGCATCCCCTGTTTAGAATCCTATGCAGCGCAAGCACCAGACTTGCATGCATAACAACAAGAAAGGTACTACTAGATGAATGCGATTTCTCGCCTCGCTACTGTCATTTCTCTCGCTTCGCTGCTTCCCGTTGCTGCATTCCCCGTCAGTGCCCTTGCTGCCGATTCCAAAGGTTCGGTGGAAGTCGTTCACTGGTGGACGTCGGGTGGTGAAAAAGCAGCGGTCGATGTGCTCAAGGCCCAGGTCGAAAAAGATGGCTTCACCTGGAAAGACGGCGCAGTCGCCGGCGGTGGCGGCTCCACGGCCATGACCGTACTCAAAAGCCGCGCCGTGGCCGGTAACCCGCCGGGCGTCGCTCAGATCAAGGGGCCGGACATCCAGGAGTGGGGCAGCACTGGCCTGCTCAGCACCGATGCGTTGAAAGAAGTTTCCAAATCGGAAAACTGGGACAGCCTGCTGATCAAGAAAGTCTCCGACACCGTGAAATACGAAGGCGATTACGTCGCCGTGCCGGTGAACATCCACCGCGTCAACTGGCTGTGGATCAACCCGGAAGTCTTCAAGAAAGCCGGGATCGAAAAAGCGCCGACCACCCTCGAAGAATTCTATGCCGCCGGCGACAAGCTGAAGGCCGCCGGCTTCATCGCGCTCGCTCACGGTGGCCAGCCTTGGCAGGACAGCACCGTGTTTGAAGACGTGGTGCTCTCGGTCATGGGCGCAGACGGCTACAAGAAAGCCCTGGTCGACCTGGACCAGAAAACCCTCTCCGGGCCGGAGATGGCCAAGGCCTTCACCGAGCTGAAAAAAATCACCGGCTACATGGACCCGAACCGCGCTGGTCGTGACTGGAACATCGCTGCAGCCGACGTCATCAACGGCAAGGCCGGCATGCAGATGATGGGCGACTGGGCCAAGAGCGAATGGACCGCCGCGAAGAAAGTTGCAGGCAAGGACTACCAGTGCGTGCCGTTCCCGGGCACCGAAAAAGCCTTCACCTACAACATCGACTCGATGGCTGTATTCAAGCTCAAAGCCGATCGCAAAGGCGACATCGCCGCCCAGCAAGACCTGGCCAAGGTCGCTCTTGGCACGGACTTCCAGAAGGTCTTCAGCATCAACAAGGGTTCGATCCCGGTGCGTACCGACATGCTGAATGAAATGGACAAGCTCGGTTTTGACTCTTGCGCTCAAGCGTCCGCCAAGGATTTCCTGGCTGACGAGAAGACCGGCGGCCTGCAACCGAGCATGGCGCACAACATGGCCACGTCCCTGGCCGTGCAGGGAGCGATCTTCGATGTGGTCACCAACTTCATGAACGACAAGAACGCTGACCCGGCCAAGGCTAGCGCGCAACTGGCGTCGGCCGTCAAAGCTGCCCAGTAATCCCTGACACCGCGTGACCCTATGTGGGAGCGGGCTTGCTCGCGAAGACGGACTGACATTCAACATTGATGTCGACTGACACACCGCTTTCGCGAGCAAGCCCGCTCCCACAAGGGATCGCCGTGCCGATTCCATTTCTCTTCACCTGGATTATCCCGATGAGCTCTGTGGCGGTTTTCAGCAAAGCCTCACCGTTCGACGCATTGCAGCGCTGGCTCCCCAAGCTGGTTTTGGCGCCTAGCATGCTGATCGTCCTGGTTGGTTTTTACGGTTACATCATCTGGACATTTGTTCTGTCCTTCACCAATTCCAGCTTCATGCCGAGCTACAAGTGGGTCGGCCTGCAGCAATACATTCGCCTGATGGACAACGATCGCTGGTGGGTCGCGAGCAAGAACCTCGCGGTGTTCGGCGGCATGTTCATCGGCATCAGCCTGGTGCTGGGTGTGTTCCTCGCGGTGTTGCTGGATCAGCGCATTCGCAAGGAAGGCTTCATCCGCACCGTTTACCTGTACCCGATGGCGCTCTCGATGATCGTCACCGGTACCGCGTGGAAATGGCTGCTCAACCCAGGCCTGGGTCTGGACAAGATGCTGCGCGATTGGGGCTGGGAAGGCTTCCGCCTCGACTGGCTGGTGGATCAGGATCGCGTGGTGTATTGCCTGGTGATCGCTGCCGTATGGCAAGCCTCCGGGTTTGTGATGGCGATGTTCCTGGCCGGCCTGCGTGGCGTCGATCAATCGATCATCCGCGCGGCGCAAGTCGACGGGGCGAGCCTGCCGACCATTTATTTGAAGATCGTATTGCCGAGCCTGCGCCCGGTGTTCTTCAGCGCCTTCATGATCCTCGCGCACATCGCGATCAAGAGCTTCGACCTGGTGGCGGCGATGACCGCGGGTGGCCCGGGCTACTCGTCTGACCTGCCGGCGATGTTCATGTACTCCTTCACTTTCAGCCGTGGCCAGATGGGCATTGGTTCGGCGAGCGCCATGATGATGCTCGGCGCGATCCTGGCGATTCTGGTGCCTTACCTGTACTCCGAATTGCGAGGCAAACGCCATGAGTAATCAACTTGGCAAACCGGCGATCAGCTTCAGTCGCATCGCCATCTACGCAACCTTGTTACTGGCCGCGGCGATCTATTTGGTCCCGCTGGTGGTGATGCTGCTGACCAGTTTCAAATCCCCGGAAGACATCCGCACCGGCAACCTGTTGAGCTGGCCGCAAGTGATTGATGGCATCGGCTGGATCAAGGCCTGGGACAGTGTCGGCAGCTACTTCTGGAACTCGGTGAAAATCACCGTGCCGGCGGTACTGATCTCTACTTTCATCGGTGCCATGAACGGCTACGTGCTGTCGATGTGGCGCTTCCGTGGTTCGCAACTGTTCTTCGGCCTGTTGTTGTTCGGCTGCTTCCTGCCGTTCCAGACGGTGCTGCTGCCAGCCTCGTTCACCCTCGGCAAGATCGGCCTGGCCAACACCACCACGGGCCTGGTGCTGGTGCACGTGGTCTACGGCCTGGCGTTCACCACGCTGTTCTTTCGCAACTACTACGTGAGCATTCCGGATGCGCTGGTCAAGGCGGCGCGGCTGGATGGCGCGGGCTTTTTCACGATTTTCTGGAAGATCCTGCTGCCGATGTCGATCCCGATCGTGATGGTCTGCCTGATCTGGCAGTTCACGCAAATCTGGAATGACTTCCTGTTCGGCGTAGTCTTCGCCAGTGGCGATGCCCAGCCGATTACCGTGGCCCTGAACAACCTGGTCAACACCAGCACCGGGGCCAAGGAATACAACGTTGATATGGCCGCCGCGATGATCGCCGGGCTGCCGACACTGCTGGTCTACATATTCGCTGGCAAGTATTTCCTGCGTGGGCTGACGTCCGGCGCGGTCAAGGGGTAGAACATGGCAACTCTCGAATTACGCAACGTCAACAAGACCTACGGTGCCGGCTTGCCGGACACCCTGAAAAACATCGAACTGAAGATTGATGACGGGGAATTCCTGATCCTGGTCGGTCCATCGGGCTGTGGCAAATCCACCTTGATGAACTGCATTGCGGGTCTGGAAAACATCAGCGGCGGGGCGATCCTGGTGGACGACGCCGACATCAGTGGCATGAGCCCGAAAGATCGCGACATCGCCATGGTGTTCCAGTCCTACGCGCTGTACCCGACCATGAGCGTGCGCGACAACATCGCGTTCGGCCTGAAGATTCGCAAAATGCCCACCGCCGAAATCGACGAAGAAGTCGCTCGCGTGGCCAAGCTGCTGCAAATCGAACACCTGCTCAGCCGTAAGCCCGGTCAGCTCTCCGGTGGTCAGCAACAGCGCGTGGCCATGGGCCGGGCGCTGGCGCGGCGGCCGAAGATTTACCTGTTCGACGAACCGCTGTCCAACCTCGACGCCAAGCTGCGGGTTGAGATGCGCACGGAAATGAAACTGATGCACCAGCGCCTGAAAACCACCACGGTCTACGTGACCCACGACCAGATCGAAGCCATGACGTTGGGCGACAAAGTGGCGGTGATGAAGGATGGGATCATTCAGCAGTTCGGCACGCCGAAAGACATCTACAACAACCCGGCCAACCTGTTCGTAGCGAGCTTCATCGGTTCGCCGCCGATGAACTTCATCCCCCTGCGTTTGCAACGTAAGGAAGGTCGGTTGATAGCACTGCTCGACAGTGGTCAGGCGCGCTGCGAATTGCCGCTGGGAATGCAGGACGCCGGGCTCGAAGACCGCGAAGTGATCCTCGGCATGCGCCCGGAACAGATCGTACTGGCGAACGGCGAGCCGAATGGTTTGCCGACCATTCGCGCCGAAGTGCAGGTCACCGAACCGACCGGCCCCGACACCCTGGTATTCGTCAACCTCAACGACACCAAAGTCTGCTGCCGCCTGGCACCGGACGTCGCGCCGGCCGTGGGCGAGACTCTGACCCTGCAATTCGATCCATCGAAAGTGCTGTTGTTCGACGCCAAGACCGGTGAACGCCTGGGGGTGGCCGGCCTGCCGAAAACCGAAGCTCACAGCGCCAACGTAGCGCAGTTCAAAGGCAGATAAAGATCAAATGTGGGAATGGGGTTGTGTGGGAGCCGGGCTTGCCCGCGATGCAGGCGACTCGGTTCAACGTTGAACCGAGTTGATGCCATCGCAGGCAAGCCAGGCTCCCACACAAGCCCGTTCCCACAGGGGGATTTGTGGCGGGTGCTCGCCATCCGTCACAACCGTTGTAAACCGCGTTAGATAAAAACAGTTAATAACAATAAAGACGAGGATTGTAGGGATGAAGAAGAAGAACAACGCTCAGCTTATCTGCCAATTGTCTGCGCTTGCGATGATGACTATGGCCGGTAGCGCACACGCGGCTGACGCGTTCAGTGCCGACTCGCAGTGGATGACGGGGGATTGGGGTGGTGAGCGGACCAGGCTGATCGAACAAGGTATCGACATCAAGGCCGACTACGTCGGTGAAGTGGGCGCCAACCTGCATGGCGGCTATAACGACGACAAGACCGCGCGTTACGCCGACCAGTTTGGCTTGGGCGTGGCGCTGGACCTGGAAAAACTGTGGGGCTGGGATAACACCCAGGCCAAGATCCAGCTCACCAACCGTAACGGTCAGAACATCTCCAATGACCGTGTCGGCGACCCGCGTGCCGGCACCTTGAGTTCCTCCCAGGAAGTCTACGGCCGTGGCCACATGGTCCGTCTGACCCAGTTGTGGATCAAGCACCAGTTCCTGGACGGTAAACTGGACGTCAAGGCCGGTTACTTCGGCGAAGGCGAAGACTTCAACACCTTCCCATGCGAATTCCAGAACCTGGCGTTCTGCGGTTCACAAGCGGGTAACTGGGCTACCAACATCTGGTACAACTGGCCGGTCATGCAGGCGGCGGTTCGCGTGAAGTACAACATCACTCCTGAGTTTTATGCGCAGATCGGCGCGTACAACCAGAACCCGTCGCAACTGGAGCACGGTAACGGCTTCAAGCTCAGCGGCAGTGGTACCAAGGGCACCGTCTTGCCGGTCGAACTGGTCTGGTCACCGAAGGTCAACGACCTGCCGGGCGAATACCGTGTCGGTTACTACAAGAGCACTGCCAACGCCGATGACGTCCGTAAAGACGACAACGGCAATGATGCAGCGACCACCGGCAACGCCTATCGCAGCCACGACAGCAAGCATGGCTACTGGTTCGTGGCGCAGCAACAACTCACCACCCACAACGGCGATGCTTCACGCGGTCTGAACATCGCGGCCAACGCCACCTTCCACGACAAGGACACCAACGTCGTCGACAACTACCAGTCGTTGATGTTTGTGTACAAGGGGCCGTTCGATGCGCGTCCTAAAGATGACGTCGGGATCGGTTTCTCCCGTATCCATGTCAACGATGACGTGAAGAAAAACGCCGAGCTGACCAACGCAGCCAATGGTGTCAGCGACTACGAAGATCCGCTGTTCTCGCCACTGCGTACCACCGAGTACAACTACGAGATCAACTACGGCTTCCACGTCACCAACTGGCTGACCGTACGTCCTAACCTGCAATACATCACTCACCCAGGTGGTGTGGATGAAGTCGACAACGCGCTGGTCGCCGGTCTGAAAATTCAGTCGGTGTTCTAACGCTGTTGCGATAAGCTCCTCTCTATGTGCGCATTTTTGCGGACGGCCATGGCTGTCCGCTTTTTTTTGGGGGCAGCACACCCCTTGGACAGATCGTTCCCACGCTCTGCGTGGTAACGCCGCTCTGGACGCTCTGCGTCCATCGTATGTGACGCAGAGCGTCACGGGATGCATTCCCACGCAGAGCGTGGGAACGATCAGGTAGAAAAATGATTTTCAGGACCGTGGCACATGCTTGAGCATCCGCTACAACGCTTCTTCAAATCCTTGCGCGAACGTCCGGTGTTTGCATGGGAGCGCTATCAGATGCGCGATGTGCTGGTGATCGACCATCCGCTGTGTCAGGCGGTGTTCAGTCGTCAGGGCGCGCAGTTGCTGCACTTCCAGCCAAAGGGTCAGAAACCCTGGCTGTGGTGCGCGGCGAAGTGGCCCCATGTCGGCGCGATTCGCGGCGGCGTGCCGGTGTGCTGGCCGTGGTACGGCCGTCATCCGAGCGAAAACGCCTGGCCGTCCCATGGCTGGGCGCGTTTGCTCGACTGGAAACTGCTCGACAGCAGCAGTGATGACGATGGCGTGCATCTGCACTGGAAGTTACAGCTGTGCGACTGGCAAGTGGACTTGCACGCACACCTGGGCGAGCGCATGGATTTGCACCTGAGCACCGAGCATCAGGACGACATGCCGTGCCAGTTGAGCCAGGCGTTGCACGCCTATTGGCGTATTGGTGACGTGGGTGAGGTAGCGCTGTCTGGGCTCGACGGCGCGCAAGGTTACGACCAGTTGAACCGCCAGATTTGCCAGCAGGAAGGTGAGTTGCGGGTCGACGGCGGTTGTCAGCGAGTGTTCCAGCATGACGGCGAATTGCAGCTCAAGGACCACGCCTGGCAGCGGGAACTGTGCATCGACACCGGTGACCATGCGGACACGGTGGTCTGGCATCCGGGCTCGCGGCCATTGCTGGGCGTGAGCTGGAACGAGATTTCAGAGTTTGTCTGTGTGGAAGCGGCCAGCGGCGGCACCGACAGCCTGTGCCTGCCGCCGGGGGAGCGGGCGCATTTGAGTTTGCAGGCGCGGGTGGGAATGTAGTGATCGTTCCCACGCTCCGCGTGGGAATGCAGCCCGTGACGCTCCGCGTCACTGGACGCGGAGCGTCCCTAGAGGCATTCCCACGCAGAGCGTGGGAACGATCATGGTGGGTTAATTAAACTCATCGCCAATCGGATACCGACTGGCATTCAGGCTTTCCTTGATCTTGCGCAGATGCGGCTGGAAATCCACGCCCCGGCGCAGGGTCATGCCGGTGGCGAGCACATCGAGCACGGTCAGCTGAATGATCCGTGACGTCATCGGCATATAGATGTCGGTGTCTTCCGGCAGTGGAATATTCAGGCTCAAGGTGCTGGCCTTGGCCAGCGGCGAACCCTCGGCCGTCAGGCCCAGTACCGAAGCGCCGTTTTCCCGGGCGATGCGCGCCACTTCCACCAGTTCGCGGGTGCGACCGGTGTAGGAAATGATCACGAACAACTCACCGGTATGGGCCACCGAGGCGATCATGCGTTGCATCAGCACGTCGGCATGGGCGGTCACTGCCAGGTTGAAGCGGAAGAACTTGTGCTGCGCATCCAGCGCCACCGGTGCCGAGGCCCCGAGGCCGAAGAAGTGGATCTGCCGGGCCTGGATCAACAGGTCGACGGCACGGCTGATCAGGTTCGGGTCCAATGCCTGGCAGGCGCTGTCCAGGGACGCGATCGCGCTGCCGAAGATTTTCTGAGTGTAGGCTTCCGGGTTGTCGTCGGCTTCCACCGCGCGGCTGACATACGCCGCGCCACTGGCCAGACTCTGGGCCAGCTGCAGTTTCAGTTCCGGGTAGCCGCTGACACCGAACGAGCGGCAAAAACGGTTGACCGTCGGTTCGCTGACCGAAGCGGCCTGGGCGAGGGCGGCGATACTGAACCGGGTGGCCTGCTGCGGGTTGAGCAGGATCACTTCGGCGACTTTGCGTTCTGCCTTGTTCAGGTCTTCAAGGCGATTCTGGATCTGTTCCAGTAAATTTCGCACGCGGTCCATTTCATGTTCCTTAGGTCAGCAGCGCAAATAAGCGTTCGGCTAATGCAAATTGGGCCTTTGATACGGCCCATAACGGTGGCCTATCCTACTGATGGCTCCGACCGACCACCACTCGGAATCTATATTTTGCGAAAATGTTGTGGTTATTACTACATTTTCCCTTGAGTGATGCCTTGAAAAAAGGTATTTGTAGCTTAACTTGATAAAAGAACAAACATCATGCCTTCGATTACGGTTGAACCTTGCACCTTTGCCTTGTTCGGCGCTCTCGGCGATCTGGCCTTGCGCAAGCTGTTTCCTGCCCTCTATCAACTCGATGGTGCCGGCCTGCTTCATGAGGATACGCGCATTATCGCGCTGGCCCGTGAACCCGGCAGCGAGCAACAGCATCTGGCATTCATCGCCACTGAGCTGCGCCGTTACGTGGGTGCCAAAGAGCTGGATGAAGCGGTGGTCGAGCGCTTCCTGGCCCGTTTGAGCTACCTGCACGTCGACTTCCTCAAGACTGACGACTATGTCGCCTTGGCCGAGCAGGCTGGCAGTGCCCAGCGGGTGATTGCCTACTTCGCCACCCCGGCGGCGGTTTATGGCGCTATTTGCGAGAACCTGTCGAAGGTCGGCCTGACCGAAAACACCCGCGTGGTGCTGGAAAAACCCATCGGTTCGGACCTGGAATCCTCGCGCAAGGTCAACGACGCCGTAGCGCAGTTCTTCCCGGAGAACCGCACTTACCGCATCGACCACTACCTGGGCAAAGAGACCGTACAGAACCTGATCGCCCTGCGTTTCGCCAACAGCCTGTTCGAAACCCAGTGGAACCAGAATTACATTTCCCACGTGGAAATCACCGTGGCCGAGCAGGTCGGGATCGAAGGCCGTTGGGGCTATTTCGACAAGGCCGGGCAGTTGCGGGACATGATCCAGAATCACCTGCTGCAATTGCTCTGCCTGATCGCCATGGACCCGCCAGCTGATCTGTCCGCCGACAGTATCCGCGACGAGAAAGTCAAAGTCCTCAAGGCGCTGGCGCCGATCAGTCCGGAAGGCCTGACCACTCAAGTGGTGCGCGGTCAGTACATCGCCGGCCACAGCGAAGGCAAATCGGTACCCGGGTATCTGGAGGAGCCTAATTCCAACACCCAGAGCGATACCGAAACCTTCGTCGCCCTGCGTGCCGACATTCGCAACTGGCGCTGGGCCGGCGTGCCGTTTTACCTGCGTACCGGCAAGCGCATGCCGCAAAAGCTGTCGCAGATCGTCATCCATTTCAAGGAACCGTCGCACTACATCTTCGCCCCCGAGCAGCGCTTGCAGATCAGCAACAAACTGATCATCCGCCTGCAACCGGACGAAGGCATTTCCTTGCGTGTGATGACCAAAGAACAAGGCCTGGACAAGGGCATGCAGCTGCGCAGCGGTCCGTTGCAGCTGAATTTTTCCGACACTTATCGCAGCGCGCGGATTCCCGACGCCTACGAGCGGTTGTTGCTGGAAGTGATGCGCGGCAATCAGAATTTGTTTGTCCGTAAAGATGAAATCGAAGCCGCGTGGAAGTGGTGTGACCAGTTAATCGCCGGGTGGAAAAAATCCGGTGATGCGCCCAAGCCGTACGCGGCCGGGTCATGGGGGCCGATGAGCTCCATTGCACTGATTACGCGGGACGGGAGGTCGTGGTATGGCGATATCTGAATTGAAACTGCCTCAGGGCGTCAGCGCCCATGAGTTCAAAAGCCCGGTGCTGCTGGCCGAAGGCCTGGCATTGGCGGTGGCCAAACAACTGAGCGACGCGATTGCCGCACAAGGCGCCGCGACGCTGGTGGTGTCCGGTGGACGTAGCCCGGTGGCGTTTTTTCAGCACTTGGCCAAGCAGGCGCTGGACTGGTCGAAAGTAGTGGTCAGCCTGGCTGACGAGCGCTGGGTGCCGGTGGAACATGCCGACAGCAATGCCGGCCTGCTCAAGCGTTACCTGTTGCAAGGCCCGGCGGCCAAAGCTCAGTTCCTGAGCCTCTACAGTGCCACCGCCAATCTGGAGCAGGCCGCCGAACAGGCTGATCGCTTGCTCGCCGAATTGCCGTCGATCGACGTGCTGGTGCTGGGCATGGGTGACGACGGTCATACCGCGTCGCTGTTCCCCAACAGCCCGAACCTGGCCGACGCCTTGAAAATCGACGGCACTCGTCGTTGCTGGCCGATGCTGGCGCCAACCGTGCCCCATCAGCGCCTGACCATGAGTCGCGCGCTGCTGGCCTCGGCGAAGCACACTGTTCTATCGATTTCCGGTCAGTCCAAGCTGACCACGCTGAATGCCGCACTGGCCGGTGACGATGTCGCTGCCATGCCGATTCGGGCGTTTCTGCAACCTACGTTAGAGATTTACTGGTGCCCATGAACCAAGGATCAGCCGCTATGACAAACACATCCCCGACCGTTTCCATGGCGGACAAAGTTGCCCTGATCGACAGCCTCTGCGCCAAGGCGCGGATCCTGCCGGTGATCACCATCGCTCGTGAACAGGACGTGCTGCCGTTGGCCGACGCCCTGGCGGCCGGTGGCCTGACGGCGCTGGAAGTGACCCTGCGTTCGCAGTTCGGTCTCAAGGCGATCCAGATCCTGCGCGAGCAGCGTCCGGAACTGGTGACCGGTGCCGGCACTGTGCTTGATCGCAGCATGCTGGCCGCTGCCGAAGCGGCCGGTTCGCAATTCATCGTGACGCCGGGCATCACCCGTGACCTGCTTGAAGCCAGTGTCGGCAGCCCGATCCCGCTGTTGCCGGGCATCAGCAACGCCTCCGGCATCATGGAAGGTTATAGCCTGGGTTATCGCCGCTTCAAGCTGTTCCCGGCGGAAGTCAGTGGCGGCGTCGCGGCCATCAAGGCGCTGGGCGGCCCGTTCGGCGAAGTAAAATTCTGCCCGACCGGCGGCGTCAGCCCGGCCAACATCAAGAGCTACATGGCGTTGAAAAACGTGATGTGCGTGGGCGGTAGCTGGATGCTTGACCCCGAGTGGATCAAGAATGGCGACTGGGCCCGCATCCAGGAATGCACCGCCGAGGCGCTGGCCCTGCTGGACTGATTCACCGGATTTACCAAACACTTCGTTGTGTGTTCTACGGCTTTACGGTGCACTTGGTCGGTGCACCGTTTTTTTTGCCTAAAAAAAAGCCTTATGGCTGCCACGCCGTTTTTTTGAGGAAAAGATGCGATACATAGTTACCGCATCTCGCCGCTCGTCTAGCGTTAACCTGCGTTCATCTTATGGAAGAGAGAACGTCATGGACGACAACACTGCAATTACATCCCCACCACCGGTGTGCCAACTGTCACCCGAACAGATCGCCGGCCCGTATTTTCGAAACCCCAAACTGATCAGGCGAAACATCAGCGAAGGCATGGATGGCATCCCCCTGGTGCTGCGACTGACGATCGTCGATGCGATGACCGGTCAACCGGTCACGGAGGCTGTGGTCGATATCTGGCATTGCAACGCGCGCGGGGCGTATTCGGGCTGGAGCAAGGTCGACCCGGACAAGGAGGTCGACGTCGGTGATATCGGCTCGATCCCGCGTACCGATGACGACACTTACCTGCGCGGTGGCCAATTCACGGACAAAAAAGGCATCGTGCGGTTTACCACCATTTATCCGGGGTATTACGCTGGACGCGCCCTGCACATCCACGTCGCTGTCCGCATCACGGCCGGCAACAACTATCTGGAAGAGCGGCATGTCGCTTGGGTCGGGCAACTTTATTTTCCCGAGATCGCATCAAGATCGGTGCTTAACACCCGTGAGTACAGTGGTCGAGCCGTCTCACCGCTGACCAACGATCAAGATTTTTTCTATGAAACCATGGGGGGGGAAGCCTCGACCCTGAACGTTCACGCCATCGGTCGAGACTCGAATGAAGACGGCTTTTTCGGGCACATGACCATCGGTGTCGACACGTTTGCGGTGTCATCGCAAATCAAACCCGAGGATTTCGACAAGTACACCGTGTGATGTCAACGCAGTTCGCTCAGCGCCCGGGCCAGCAGATCCATGTCCGCTGCGGTGGTTGTGAGCCCCGGCGTAATGCGGATGCACGGGCCACACGCTGCGCCGCTACGCGCCACGGTAAACAGGTTGTAGTCGTTGAGCAGGCGCTCGACCATCGCCTGCTGATCGGCATGCCGGGTAAAGCGCATCGAGGTAATGGCGCAATACAGGCGCGGGTCATTCGGGGTCATGACTTCGATTCCCGGTAACCCCCGAACGGCATCGACCCATCGGTTGCGCAGGTAATTGAGCCGCGCGCCCTTGGCGACGGAACCGCCCATGGCGCGATGTTCTTCGAACACCAGCGGCAGGGTCAGCAGGGCCGGAATATTGGGCGTGCTGTAGGGCGTGCGGGCGCGAATGTCGGTGACCGGGAAATGCATCTCACCCATGTCCGGGTCGATGTCGGCCAGGCGCTGGGGCGCGATGTAAATGAAACCGAGGGTCAGCGGCGCACCGATCCATTTGTGCAGGTTGTAGCCGGCAAAGGCGATGCCCAGCTCATCGAGATTGAACTCGATCTGGCCGAGGGCATGGGCGCCGTCGAGGATCACGTCGATGCCGTATTCCCTGGCGGCAGCGGCAATCGCCTGCACCGGCATGACCAGTCCGGTGCGATGGGTGACGTGGGTCAGGGCCATCAGCTTCAGTCGCGGATAACGCATGAAAGCTTCGCGGTAAGTGGCCAGTAAACTGTCGAAACTGGCGGGGTGGCGGTGTTCGATTTCGATCACTTCCACACCTCGATAGCGCGCCAGCCAACGCATCGCGCCCTTGACCGTGTCGTACTCCAGATCGCCTATCAACACCTGATCGCCCGGTTCCAGGCGGTTGTAGTTGCGGATCAGCGATTGCAGGCCGTCCGAGGCGTTGCGGGTGAGGGCGACGGCTTCGGCGGGGGCACCGATCAGCTCGGCCAGTTGCCCACGAATCTTGACGCTTTCGCCCTGTTCGAAGCGCTGGCGCACATGCACCGAGTTGCCGCGGTTGATCAGTTCGATGTTGCGCTGATACTCCTCGACCACGGTGCGCGACATGCGCCCGAAGTAACCGTTCTCCAGGTTCAGAGGGCCGGGCTCGACAGCATAGCGGTCGGCAAAGGTCAGCCAAAAGGCTTCATCACGGGAGCGGCGGGTGTTATCGGGCATGAGCAACTCGGTGAAGTAGGGCGGGTCAGTGGCGAGGGGCGGGTTTGCCGTGTTTGGCGCGCAGCGGTTCGAGCAGCTCCGACAAACCGTTGTGGTCGATTTCCTGCATCAAGGCCAGCAAACCGCCGAGTTCACCATGGGGGAAACCTTCGCGAGCGAACCAGTTCAGGTACTGGCCTGGCAGGTCAGCGATGATGCGGCCCTTGTATTTGCCGAAGGGCATTTCGCGGGTAATCAGCAGTTCGAGCTTTTCGGGATTCATCATCAGTTCGTCTTGATTCAAAGCAGTCTGGAAAATACAGGCATTCTGCATGCAGGCCAAATGACAGATCATGCAAAAAAAGCGGATACAGATCTCGCGCTAAAAGCCAACCAATTGAAATATAAGTAAAAAGACGTCAATTCAAAGCTGGCATGCAGGGTGCAACTACTTATTGCATCTTTCATCAACCGCAAGGAATTGAAAAATGACCGACATCAACAAAGAAGCGATCTCTGTACTCAACGACCTGATTGAAACCAGTAAAGACGGTCAGGAAGGGTTCAAGACTTGCGCCGAAGACATCAAAAATCCAGAACTCAAAACCCTGTTCGTTCAGCGCTCCGCCGATTGCGCTGCCGCTGCGGCCGAGCTGCAGGCGACTGTGCGTTCCCTGGGCGGTGATCCGGAAACTTCCACCAGTGTCAGCGGCGATATGCATCGTCGGTGGGTCGACGTGAAGGCTATGTTCACCGGCAAGGATGAAGAGGCAGTGCTGAACGAGGCCGAACGCGGTGAAGACCATGCGCTGAAGTCTTACAGGGAAGCACTGGAAAAAATTAACAAGAACAACCTGGCAAGCATTCGTGACATCGTTGAACGTCAGTATCACGGCGTGCAACGCAATCACGATCAGGTGAAAGCGCTACGTAATCAGGCTCGCGCACGCTCGTAAGCGTTCGTTATCTGTCAAAAACGCCAGCCAGTCTGGCGTTTTTTTGTGTTCGGGATTGTAGGCGAACGATGACGCTGCATTCACTGTGGCGAGGGAGCTTGCTCCCGCTGGGGTGCGCAGCGCCCCCCAATCGGGCACCTCGATTCAGCTGATCAGGCGCGGTGGCGGCTTTTACGACTGCTCCGCAGCCGAACGGGAGCAAGCTCCCTCGCCACAGGCAAGCCTCCTAGCCACAGGAAGCCCAGCCACAGGTGAGCGTAAATCAGCCGATGCTGATCGCCGGCAACGTCGGCAATGTCACGGTCTGTTGCTTGCGCGGCGCCAGAATCTCCGCCTCGCCGTCCACCACCAGCTCGTCGCGCTGGTTGAACACCCGCGTGGCGATACGCACACGAAACTTCGGCAGTTTTTCAAGAATCTCCAGGCGCACGGTCAGGGTGTCGCCAATCTTCACCGGTTTCTGAAAACTCATCGTCTGACCGATATAAATAGTCCCCGGCCCAGGCAACTCGCAAGCCACCGCCGCGCTGATCAACGCGCCGCTGAACATGCCGTGGGCGATACGCTCCTTGAACATGCTGGCGGCGGCGAATTCGGCGTCCAGGTGCACCGGGTTGTGGTCGCCGGACATCGCGGCGAACAACTGAATGTCGCGCTCTTCGACGGTTTTGCTATAGCTGGCGGTCTGGCCGATTTCGAGGGCTTCGTAAGGGGTGTTGGTAACCTGGGTCATCTGTCTCGATTCCTGTGACGAATTAAAAAACACACAAAAAATTATTCGGTTCTGGGTGGCCGGCGAGCGCTCAAGGCTTGGGCGATCCAGTTCAGCACATCGGCCATCACTTCGTCGCGGTTGCTCTCGTTGAACAGTTCATGCCTGGCCTGCGGGTAAATCGTCAGCTGCAGACTCTGGCAGCCAGCGTCGCGCAGGGCGTGGGCCAGATCTTTCAGACGTTTGCCTTCGCTCACCGGATCACATTCGCCGCCAATCACCAGCAGCGGCAGGCCCGGATCGATCTGGGCGAGATTGGACGCTTTGCTGATTTGCTGCAAGCCGCCGAGCAAATCGATCCACAGTTGATTGGTGCAGCGAAAGCCGCAGAGCGGGTCATTGGCGTATTTGTCGACTTCGGCCGGGTCGCGGCTCAGCCAGTCGAACGGCGTGCGCGCCGGTTTGAATTTCTTGTTGAATGAGCCGAATGACAGCCACTCGATCAGCGCACTGCACCCCTTTGGGCCCTGACGCAGGCGTTCGAGGCGAGCAATCTGTCGTGCTGCGCGATAGAGCGCTATAGGCTGGAAATTCGAGCCGCTGAGAATCGCCCCGTGCAGGCTGGCGCTGTGGTGCAGCAAATAAGCCTGGGCGATGTAACTTCCCATGCTGTGACCCAGCAACACGATCGGCACGCCGGGATGCTGTTGGCCGATGTGTTGGTTAAGGCTGGCCAGGTCGCCGACCACTTTGCACCAGCCATCATCGTCGGCGAAATGGCCCAGGGTGCCGTTTTCGGCAGTTTTGCCATGTCCACGCAGGTCCGGCGCATAAACGCCGTAATCCTGATCACAGCATGCTTGCGCCAGACGGCCGTAGCGACCGCTGTGTTCTGCCATGCCGTGGGCCAGCAGGATCACCGCCTTGAGCGGCGCGGCCGGCAGCCACTGGTTGACGAAAAGGCGGCTGCGGTCACTCGCGGTCAGCCAGAAAGTGTCGTGGATCATGGCGATTCCTTTGCGTTGGACTGCATGAGACTGCTGGGTGGAAAACAGCCCCGCTGCATTGTATAGCGCATCCGTCGCCTACCGTCTGATCAGGCCACGGCGGGGCAGCAAGATTCACGCGATCTATGACGCCCGTGCGCATATTTGCCTGATTCACCATAGCTGCTAGTGTCCGGGAAGCACCGCTTTTCGCTTTCTGCTTTTGAGGAATGAGAGAGAAGGACAGAAAGCGGCCCCCGGATAGGCTCAGGTAAAGAGGACAAAAATAATGCAACCTGATTTCTGGAATGACAAACGCCCGGCCGGCGTGCCCCTGGATATTGATCTTGGAGTCTATAAGTCGGTGATCGAGGTGTTCGAGCGTTCCTGCAAGAAATTTGCCGACCGCCCGGCATTCAGCAACATGGGCGTGACCCTGACCTACGCCGAACTGGAACGCTACAGCGCAGCGTTCGCCGGTTACCTGCAAGCCCACACCGACCTGGTGCCGGGGGATCGCATTGCGGTGCAGATGCCCAACGTCCTGCATTATCCGATTGCCGTGTTCGGTGCCTTGCGCGCCGGGCTGATCGTGGTCAACACCAACCCGTTGTACACCGCGCGGGAGATGCGTCATCAGTTCAAGGACTCCGGTGCCCGGGCGCTGGTCTACCTGAACGTGTTCGGACAGAAGGTCCAGGAAGTGCTGCCCGACACCGACATCCAGTACCTGATCGAAGCGAAGATGGGCGACCTGATGCCCACCGCCAAGGGCTGGCTGATCAATACCGTGGTCGACAAGGTCAAGAAAATGGTCCCGGCGTATTCGTTGCCGCAGGCTATTTCCTTCAAGAGCGCGCTGCGTCTGGGCCGGGGCCTGGGCATCAAACCGCTGAACGTCGGCCTCGACGATATCGCCGTTCTGCAATACACCGGCGGCACCACCGGGCTGGCCAAGGGCGCCATGCTGACCCACGGCAATCTGGTGGCGAATATGCAGCAGGCGCGGGCGTGTCTGGGGCAATTCGGCGCTGACGGTCAACCGCTGCTGCGCGAAGGCCAGGAAGTGATGATCGCGCCGCTGCCGCTGTATCACATTTATGCCTTCACGGCGAATTGCATGTGCATGATGGTGACCGGCAACCACAACGTGTTGATCACCAATCCACGGGACATTGGCGCCTTCATCAAGGAACTGAAGAACTGGCGGTTTTCGGCGCTGCTGGGGCTCAACACACTGTTCGTCGCGCTGATGGATCATCCCGACTTCAAGAGCCTGGATTTCTCCAGTCTCAAACTCACCAACTCCGGCGGCACTGCGCTGGTCAAGGCTACGGCCGAGCGCTGGCAACAGCTCACCGGCTGCCGGATCACCGAGGGTTACGGCCTGACCGAAACCTCGCCGGTGGCCTGCACCAACCCTTATGGCGACAAGTCGCGCATCGGCACTGTAGGCCTGCCGGTGCCGGGTACGACACTGAAAGTGATCAACGATGAAGGCGTCGAGCAGCCGCTGGGCGAGCGTGGCGAACTGTGCATCAAGGGCCCGCAGATCATGAAGGGTTACTGGCAGAAGCCCGAAGCCACCGCCGAAGTGCTGGACGCCGACGGCTGGTTCAAGTCGGGTGACATCGCGGTGATCGACCCGGACGGTTTCGTGCGCATCGTCGATCGAAAAAAAGACATGATCATCGTCTCGGGCTTCAACGTGTACCCGAACGAGATCGAAGATGTGGTGATGGCCCACCCGAAAGTCGCCAACTGCGCGGTGATCGGCGTGCCGGACGAGCGTTCGGGGGAAGCGGTGAAGTTGTTTGTGGTGGCCCGTGAATCCGGGGTCAGCCTTGAAGAGCTGAAGGCTTACTGCAAGGAAAACTTCACGGCGTACAAGGTGCCCAAGCACATCGTCTTGCGTGAGTCATTGCCGATGACGCCGGTGGGCAAGATTCTGCGACGGGAGTTGCGTGAGATCGCCTGATCGGTGAATGGCCGCGCATCACGCGATCGCGGGCAAGCCACGCTCCCACAGGTTTAGTGTTGTGCACAAAGAATGTGTACGACGCGGACCTTGTGGGAGCGGGCTTGCCCGCGATGCTTTTGAGGGAAGAGGCCCAAAATACAGGGCTTTTAAGGCTCTATAGAATTTTTGCTCTAAAATGACCGCTTGCTATTCTTGAGTCATTAAAGTGACCGTGGAGGCCGATTTAGGCTCTGGTAGCCCCTTGGCAAAGCTGCTACTCTCGGCGCGCTTTGTGACTTCTCGGCCTTGTTAAAAGCCAGACTCACCAATAATCAAACACCAATAATAATCGCATCAAATGCGGTATTTGAATTCGCGTTGCTGAGGAGTGGGCTTCCATGATCGAAGACTTTTGGAAGGATAAGTACCCAGCTGGAATTGCTGCCGAGATCAATCCAGACGAGTATCCGAATATTCAGGCAGTGTTGAAGCAATCCTGCCAACGCTTCGCTGACAAACCGGCATTCAGCAACCTGGGCAAGACAATCACCTACGGTGAGCTGTACGAATTGTCCGGTGCCTTTGCCGCTTACCTGCAACAGCATACCGATTTGCAACCCGGTGATCGAATCGCCGTGCAACTGCCCAATGTGTTGCAGTACCCGATCGCCGTCTTCGGTGCGATCCGCGCCGGGCTGATCGTGGTCAACACCAACCCGCTGTACACCGCGCGGGAGATGGAACACCAATTCAACGATTCCGGTGCCAAGGCTTTGGTCTGCCTGGCCAACATGGCGCATCTGGCCGAGGCCGTCGTGCCGAAAACCGGCGTCAAGCACGTGATCGTCACTGAAGTGGCAGATATGCTGCCGCCGCTCAAGCGCCTGTTGATCAATAGCGTCATCAAGTACGTGAAGAAGATGGTCCCGGCGTATCACTTGCCCAAGGCCATCAAATTCAATGACGTGCTGAGCAAGGGCCATGGTCAGCCAGTGGCTGAAGCCAACCCCGCCAGCAGCGATGTTGCCGTGCTGCAATACACCGGCGGCACTACCGGCGTGGCCAAGGGCGCAATGCTGACCCACCGCAACCTGGTGGCGAACATGCTGCAGTGCAAGGCGCTGATGGGCTCCAACCTCAACGAAGGTTGCGAGATTCTGATCACGCCGCTACCGCTTTACCACATCTATGCCTTCACCTTTCATTGCATGGCGATGATGCTGATCGGCAACCACAATATCCTGATCAGCAACCCGCGCGACCTGACGGCGATGGTCAAGGAACTGTCGAAATGGAAGTTCAGCGGTTTCGTCGGCCTGAACACGCTGTTCGTCGCGTTGTGCAACAACGAAGCGTTCCGCAAGCTGGATTTCTCCAGCCTGAAAATCACCCTGTCCGGCGGCATGGCCTTGCAACTGGCCGCGGCCGAGCGCTGGAAAGCGGTCACCGGTTGCCCGATCTGCGAAGGTTACGGCATGACCGAAACCAGCCCGGTGGCCACGGTGAACCCGAGCCAGAACATCCAGATCGGCACCATCGGTATTCCGGTGCCATCGACCCTGTGCAAAATCATCGACGATGCCGGTGTTGAACAGCCGTTGGGCGCCATCGGTGAGCTGTGTGTGAAAGGTCCGCAAGTCATGAAGGGCTACTGGCAGCGCCAGGATGCCACCGATGAAATACTCGATAGCGAAGGCTGGTTGAAGACCGGTGACATCGCGCTGATCCAGCCAGACGGTTACATGCGCATTGTCGATCGCAAGAAAGACATGATCCTGGTCTCCGGTTTCAACGTGTACCCCAACGAATTGGAAGACGTATTGGCGACCCTGCCGGGCGTTCTGCAATGCGCGGCCATCGGTGTGCCGGACGAGAAGTCGGGCGAGGCGATCAAGATTTTCATCGTCGCCAAACCGGGTGTGACCCTGACCAAGGAACAGGTGATGGAGCACATGCGCGCCAACGTCACCGGCTACAAAGTGCCCAAAGCCGTGGAGTTCCGCGACGCGCTGCCGACCACCAACGTCGGCAAGATCCTGCGCCGCGAACTGCGCGACGAAGAGCTGAAGAAACTGGGCGTGAAGAAAGTCAGCGCCTAGTCAAACAAAAGCCCCGCAGATACGGGGCTTTTTGTTGCCTGACTGATCGTTCCCACGCTCTGCGTGGTAACGCAGCCCGGGACGCTCTGCGTCCCAGCATCGGACGCGGAGCGTCCGTGGCGGCATTCCCACGCAGAGCGTGGGAACGATCAACTTACAGGCGGAACTGCGCGAAATCAACGTTGGTGCCGGCCGGGCGCATGTCCTGCAGGTAGGAGTCCTTGTCGGCGCTCAGTTCCAGACTCAGGGCTGCCTTGCGCTTGCCCTGGTTGCGCACCACCAGGCCTTCGAGTTTCTCGCGCAGGAACACTGTCGGCACTTTCAGGTGCAGCAGTTCGTCGGTATCCGGGGTGTGCATCAGCAAGTGAATCCATTCGTACTGACCAACGGCCAGGCGCGCGACCGGAATATCGAACCAGAAGATATTGCGGTTGCGGTTCAATTCGGTGAAATGGCAGTTGTTGACGCCAAGCACTGCACCGCCGAGTTCCTGGTTTCTGCGGGCAATGGCCTGCTTTTTATCGAGTTTCATAACTTTCCTACGGGATTGGATCTTCAGCGCCATGGCCTGAATACGTTGCGCATTCTCCGGGCAAAGCCTGAAAACATAAAGCCTAACCTGCCTGGAACGATGAAATGTTCTGCTGCAAAATAAATGAAACTCCGCGCAAAGGCCTTGGGTCAATCCTTGTGTAACGACTTTCCCCGTTGAAATGTTCACAGGAGAAATACCATGAGCAGCACTGGCGATAAAGTGAAAGGCATGGCAAACGAAGCGGCCGGCAACGTCAAACAAGGCGTTGGCAAGGTCACCGGTAGTGACAAAATGCGCGCCGAAGGCGTGGTGCAGGAGAAGAAAGGCGAGGCGCAGCAAGCGGTTGGCAAAGCCAAGGACGCCATCAAAAAAGGTGTCGACAAGGCTTGATTCGGCCTTTGACAAGTGCAAGAGCGCGGCCATCCACGGATGGCCGTTTTTGTGTCGAATAAGCGGGATGGTCCCTGTAATTGTTTCGAAGTCGCCAAGTAGGCTACTTTGATGTAGAAAACGGCCCCTGAGTCGCCTTGACTTCAACCTTTTTGCGGCGAAAGGAGACGCTAATGTTTTTTCCGACCATGAAAGGTTTGCCCCTGCATCGCGTGATGATGCGCACGGTCACCGAGTTCGTCGACGACGAGATGTCGACCTATGCCTCGGCGCTGGCCTATCAGATGTTGTTCTCGTTGTTTCCTTTCATCCTGTTCCTGATCGCCTTGATCGGTTTTCTGCACTTGCCGGACTTTTTCTCCTGGCTGCGCCTGCAATCGGAACTGGTTCTGCCGCCCCAGGCGCTGGAGCAGGTGAACCCGGTGATCGACCAACTCCAGCAATCGGAGGGGGGGTTGCTGTCGGTGGGTATCGTGATCGCCCTGTGGACCGCGTCCGCCGGTGTGCGGCTGATGATGAGCGCAATGAACGCCGCGTACGACGTGGTCGAAGGGCGTCCGGTCTGGAAACGTTTTCCGCTGTCGATTTTCTACACCATTGGCATCGCCGGTATGTTGCTGATCGCTGCCGCGCTGATGGTGCTCGGGCCGCAGGTGATGGGCTGGATCGCCGCGCAAGTCGGCCTCGAAGATTTCATCGTGACCTTATGGACTATTGTGCGCTGGCCGGTGATCGTCGTTCTGCTGATGATGGCGGTGGCGCTGATTTACTACGTCATGCCCGACGTCAAACAAGAGTTTCGCTTCATCACCCCGGGTGCGGTGTTGTCCGTGGTGGTCTGGATTATCGCTTCGCTGGGCTTTGGTCTTTACGTCAAAACCTTCGCCAATTACAACGCCATGTATGGCAGTATCGGCGCGATCATCGTGTTGTTGCTGTACTTCTATATTTCCGCCGCGGTGCTGTTGCTGGGCGCGGAAATGAACGCAGCGATCGAGCACATGTCGACCGAAGGCAAAAAACCTGGCGAAAAGGTGCCCGAAGAACCCAAACAACACGTTTCGGGACTGGGACGGGACCACTCAATCAAGCCGACCACTGACGAAGCCATAAAATGATCCGTGACATTCTGAGAATGGGCGATGAGCGCCTGCTGCGCATTGCCCCGCCGGTGCCGGCAGAAATGTTCGACAGCCCCGAGTTGTGGCAATTGATCGACGACATGTTCCAGACCATGGAAAGCGTCGGCGGAGTTGGCCTGGCCGCGCCGCAGATCGGTGTCGACCTGCAACTGGTGATCTTTGGTTTTGAGCACAGCGAACGCTATCCGGACGCCGAAGCGGTACCGCAGACGATTCTGATCAACCCGCTGATCACGCCGTTGAGCCCGACCCTCGAAGAGGGTTTCGAAGGCTGCCTGTCGGTGCCGGGGCTGCGGGGGGCGGTGGATCGCTATCAGCAGATTCGTTATGAAGGCTTCGATCCCAAGGGCGAGCCGATCGTGCGCATTGCCTCAGGATTTCACGCGCGGGTGGTGCAGCATGAATGCGATCACCTGATCGGCCGGTTATACCCGTCGCGCATCAGTGATTTCAGCAAATTCGGGTTTACCGAGGTGATGTTCCCTGACCTCGACCCTGCGGCGGATGACTGACACCGCCCTTCGAATCCAACACAAAGCCAATGTGGGAGCGGGCTTGCTCGCGAAAGCGGAGTGTCAGTCGACAGAGATGTCGGATGTGACGGCCTCTTCGCGAGCAAGCCCGCTCCCACATTTAAATCTTCACAGGTCTTTAGTGCTTCGGTTCCAGTCCCATGGCAATCATCGGTTTGCTGCGCGCATAACGGTTCAACCGTTCAGCCATGGCGTAGGGCAGGGGCGGGTCGAACGTAAAACCGCGGCGCTCATAAAAGCCACGTAAATCCGGATGACAGAACAACCAGACTGGTTCTTCGAGGTTCTTGATGGCGTGGGCAATCAACGCCGCAGCGATCCCTTGTTCGCGACAACGCGGGTCGACGAACAGCCCGGTCAGCCAATGCCCGCCGGCCACTGGGCGCAAACATAACGCTGCGATGATTTCATCGCGTTTTGCGACCCACAGCCGAGCATCGCGCACAGCTTTCATCGACGATTGGTGGGCGCGGTAAAACTTGTTCATCAACGGCCATAACGGCTCGTCGAGCAAGGTGTATTGGGTGTTGGGCATGGGCTCGGACAGTCGGTATGCAAAGCGGGTGATTATAAAAGAACACGCGCGCGGGGATAGGTGTATACCTGATCTCACATCCGGTCTGAGTGGAGTACGTATCATGTCCAAAGGTATGGATTCAAAGAAAGCGGCGAAGAAAAAGCCGGCGAAAACCGCGATTGAGAAGCGTGCGGACAAGAAAGCCAAGAAGGTGGGTGTATTCGGCCACTGATCCCGCGTCAAGGGAGCCTGAGTTTTCGGGCTCCTTGTTTTTTATCCCTCCGCAGCCAACGCCGCTTTCACGCTTGGCCGTTGATCAATCCGTATCTGAAACCGCGCCAGCGCCGGCCACCGATTCAAATCGATGCCAAACACCTGAGTCCAGCGCAGTACCGTAAACAGATACGCATCAGCAATACCAAATTCGCCAGCCATCAAATAATCCTGCCGCTCCAGCGTCTGATTCAACACGATAAAGCGCTTGAACAATTTCTCTTTGATGAGCGTTTTCGCATCATCCGGAAACTGTGAGTTGAACAGCCAACCCAGCCCGCCATGAATCTCGGTCGAAACGAAGTTCAGCCATTCCTGCAAACGCACCCGCTCGAACGTCCCGTTTGCCGGTGCCAGGTTCGCCTCAGGCCGTAGATCCGCCAGGTATTGCAGGATCACCGGGCCTTCGGTCAGCACATCGCCGTTTTCCAGCTGCAACGCCGCGACGTAGCCTTTGGGGTTGATGGCGAGGAAGTCCTCGCCAGTGATGGTTTGCTTGGTACTGTTGTCGACGCGGACCGACTCGAACGGCAAATCCAGTTCGCGCAGCACAATGTGCGGCGCCAATGAGCAGGCTTGCGGGGCGTAATACAACTTCATGGGCAGGGCTCTGGTTGCGGATTTGCGCCAGTGTCATAGTGCGCGGCACGCTCGGTAAAATTAATCTTTCAGAAAACTGCCATTAGGAAAGCTACTGCCATGATGAACCTGATGCACTGGCGAATGGTGGTGGCGGTGGCCGATACCGGCAACATTACCCGGGCCGCCGAGCGGGTCGGAATGACCCAGTCCGGTGCCAGTCAGGCGCTGGCACTGATCGAAGAAACCCTGGGCGTTCAGCTGTTCAGCCGGGAAAACCGTCAGACCTTGCCGACCGCCATCGGCTTGCCTGTGATCGAACAGGCGCGAACCATGCTCGGTGCTCTGGAGAACATTCGTAGTACCGTCGACGCCACTAAAGATATCCAGCGTGGGACGATTCGCCTGGCCAGTTTCCCGTTGGTGCTGGCGACCTTTCTGCCGCCGCTGCTGCGCCAGTTCAATCGACTGTATCCCGGCATTCAAGTGGTGGCGCTGGAAGTCAGCGACGATGAAGTGGAAGCGTTGCTCAGTGACGGGCTGGTGGATGTCGGCGTGGCGTTGAACCCGGCACCCGCGCGCAATGCCGGTCGTTTGGGGCGAGATGCCTGGGTGGCGGTTCTTCCCGGTGGACACCCCTTGGCGCGCCGCTCGAATGAAGGGGGCGTCTCACTGGCGGAACTGGCGGAGCAACCCTTTGTGCTGGCCACGGGCGGTTGTTCGACCAATGCCCGCAGTCTGGCCGCCGATGCCGGGCTGAAACTGCTGGATGTGCGGGCCGAGGTGCGAGAGTGGAGCAGTGCGTTCACTCTGGTGCGGGAAAATATCGGTGTGACCCTGGTACCGGAAATGACCCTGCCGAGTAATCGCCAAGGCCTGCGTGTCGTGCCCGTGACGCCGCGTATCGATCGCGAGTTTGCCTTGATGGTCGCGCCCAACAAAGAACCTTCGGCGGCGGTGCGGGCGTTGTTGGGTATGCTTGCAGAGCGCAATCCATGTGGGAGCGGGCTTGCTCGCGAAGACGGCGACACAATCAACATTGATGTCGCCTGATACACCGCCTTCGCGAGCAAGCCCGCTCCCACAGGTTCCGTGCCTAACTGATTGGCATTATCCGTGTGGGTCGATCGCCCGTTCAGGGGCGGACCGAGTTAGTCGTTCAGGCGAAATCAAGGCACACCATTACAGGCGTGTTCCATGAACCCCGGCCGTAGCGCCAGTCGTTGGCAATAGGCGTCGACGGCGAGGTAGTCCGGGCGCTCCATCGGTGTCATGCGCCAGCGGTTGACCGACAACCCGATGAGAATATCGGCCAGTGTGAAGTGTGGTCCGGCAACATACGCATCGGTTGTCGCGAGTTGCTGTTCGAGGATGCCCATTTTCGCGTTCCAGCCGCGAACGCCATCAGCAATCCGCTGCGAGTCCTGGAAGTTCGGCGATTGCCGGACCAGCGCAAAAAATGCGTAGCCCCATGACGGGTTGAGTTCGGTGGCTTGCCAGTCCATCCACTGCTCTACGCGAGCGCGGGCTGCCGGTTCAATGGGCAACAGGTCAGTGTTTTGGTGTTTGCCGGCCAGGTACCGGCAAATGGTATTCGACTCCCACAGCACGCCGGCTTCATCGATGAGGACCGGCACTTGTGCATTGGGGTTGAGCTGGAGAAATTCCGGGCTCTGGGTCGATGCGAAGCCGCTGCCCCAGTCTTCGCGTTCGTATGAAACCCCCAGTTCGTCGCAGGTCCACAGGACTTTTCTGACGTTGATTGACGAGGCCCGACCCAAAATCTTCAGCGTATGTCCCATTGAGCTTCTCCGTTTGCTGTTCCAGGTATCGGGAATCTAGCACGCGGAGCATGGGAATGGTCGCGCGTCAGGTGCTCTCGCGCACCTTCAATTCAAACCCCATATCCTGCACCGGTTTGGTCACTGAATTGCCGGCCAGCAAGGTCAGCATCAGCTCCGCAGAGCGACGGCCAATGGCCTCGCGTGGGGTGCTGATGCTGCTTAGGCGCGGGACCATGTGAGCCGAGGCCGGCAGGTCGTTGAAGCCGAGGATCGCCACCTGTTCGGGGATCTTGATGCCACAGCGCAGGGCTTCGAGCAGTGCGCCCTGGGCCAGGTCGTCGTTGCCGAAGAAGATCGCATCGACATCGGGATGGCTGGCGAGCAGTTGCAGGAACAGTTCACCACCCAACCCCACGGAGGAGGCGCGCGGGGTCAGCACTTCCAGGGCTGGATCATACAAATTGGCCTTTTGCAGCGCGCGACGGAAACCTTCGCCACGTAGCAGTGTGCGTTGATCCAGCTGCGCGCCGATGTAGGCCAGGCGTCTGCGACCGCGGGAGAGCAAATGCTCAGCCGCGGTTTCGCCGGCAGCGACTTGAGAAAAACCGACGCAATTGAGCCCGGCTGCACTGTCCAGTTCCATCATGTAGACGCTGGGAATGTTGCTGGCCTCGATCATTCGCCGCGAACTTTCGGTGCGGTCGAAACCGGTCAGCAACAAGCCGCGAGGCTGATAAGCCATGTAATTGCGCAGCAGGTTTTCTTCTTCATCGCGCGAGTAATGGAAGTTGCCGATCAGGACTTCGAAGCCCTTTGGTCGCAAAACCTGATGAATGGCTTCCAGCGTGTCGATGAACAGCAGGTTGGACAGCGATGGCACCAAAACCACCACGGAATGGCTCTGGGCCGAGGCCAGGGCACGGGCTGCGGGGTTAACCACGTAGTTCAGGTCGAGGGCGGCCTTCTGGACTTTTTCCACCAGTTCGGTGGCCACCGTGCTCACGCCGCGCAGGGCGCGGGACGCGGTAATCGGGCTGACACCGGCCAGGCGCGCGACTTCGTTGAGGGTAGGGCGGCCAGTGGTGCGAGTATTTTTATCGTTTTTAGGGGTAATCATCGGACGGCTTGCCAAACAAAATTCAAGGCACTAAGGTAGCGCTGTCTCGAGGCGGCTGCAAATGCATGAGCGGGGTTTGCCTGATCCTCGCTTTTTGGCATCGAGAACGAACATGCTGCAACCCACAAAAATGACAAGAAGGCGTCGGCAACTTCTGCTTTTGCACTGGAGTCTTACGTAGCAAAGGTAGCGCTGTCTGCGCGCTGAGGTGTTACATGAATCATCCCATCACCGCCCTGGTCATCATGGGCGTTGCCGGTTGCGGCAAGACGTGCGTCAGCCAGTCCCTGTGCCAGCTTAGCGGCGCGACCGCCATCGAAGGCGACACTTTCCACCCTGCGGCCAATATCGAAAAGATGAGCGCGGGTATCCCCCTGAACGATGAAGACCGTGCCGGCTGGCTCGACAGCTTGTGCGATGAACTGCGCCGCATTGATGCCAAGGGCGAACGCCCAGTGCTGACTTGCTCGGCCCTCAAACACAGTTACCGCGAACGCTTGCGCAGTGCCTTGCCGGGCCTGGGCTTCGTTTTCCTTGAGCTGACCCCCGAAGTCGCCGCCGATCGTGTGTCTCATCGGCCGGGCCACTTCATGCCGTCGACCTTGATCGACAGCCAGTTCGCCACACTTGAATCGCCTGTTGGTGAGCCCCTGACCCTGGCTCTGGATGCGTCCAGCCATAGCGTCGATGAATTGGCGAAGCAGGCACATGCCTGGTGGCTCGATCATGGCTTGAAACTCGCCAGTTGAGTTTTACTCCAAGAGATAGCGCTGTCCTGACGGCTTCTGATTAACCGCTTTAATAACAACAACAACCAGGAGACACCCCTAATGTTTGGCATGTCCCACGAGACGTTTCTGCTGCTAGATGCAGTGGTCACGGTGATCGGGCTTATCGTCCTGATTACCAAGTTCAAGTTTCACCCGTTCATTGCCCTGATCATCGCCGCTGCCTTTCTCGGGCTGACTTCCGGCATGCCGATCGGCACCATCATCAAGGCGTTCCAGGACGGCTTCGGTGGGGTGCTCGGTTTTGTCGGGATCATTCTGGCGCTGGGCACCATGCTCGGCAAAATGATGGCCGAGTCGGGCGGGGCGGACCAGATCGCCCAGACCCTGATTCGAGCCTTCGGCAAGGACAAGGTGCAGTGGGCCATGATGTTCGCGGCCTTCCTCGTCGGCATCCCGCTGTTCTTCGAAATCGGCTTCGTGCTGCTGATCCCGCTGGTGTTCATCGTCGCCCGTCGCACCGGCGTGTCAATCATCAAGATCGGTATCCCGCTGCTGGCCGGTCTGTCCGCCGTGCACGGTCTGGTTCCGCCGCACCCGGGTCCGTTGCTGGCCATCGGCGTGTTCGGTGCCGACATCGGTAAAACTATCCTTTACGGCCTGATCGTTGCGCTGCCGACGGCCATTATTGCCGGCCCGATCTTCGGTACGTTCATTGCCAAGCACATTCCTGGTCATCCGAATCAGGAACTGGTGGATCAACTGGTGCGCGATGAGGATGCAGGCGATCTGCCTAGCTTCGGCATCACCCTGATCACTGTGCTGTCGCCAGTGTTCCTCATGCTGCTCAAGACCTTTGCCGATGTGGCGCTGCCGGACGGCAACTTCTTCCGCACCTTTATGGACCTGATCGGTCACCCGATCTCGGCGCTCCTGCTGGCATTGCTGCTGTCGCTGTACACCTTCGGCTACAAGCAGGGCATCGGTTCGCAACAGATGCTCAAATGGCTGGACGCGAGCCTTGCGCCGACCGCCGCGATCATCCTGATCATCGGGGCCGGTGGCGGCTTCAAGCAGATGCTGGTGACCAGCGGTGTGGGTAATGTCATCGGCAACATGGCGGTGGAAGCGCAGATCTCGCCAATCCTTCTGGCCTGGCTGGTGGCGGCGGTGATTCGTATCGCGACCGGTTCAGCGACCGTAGCGACCATTACTGGCGCTGGCATTGTGGTGCCGGTGGTAGGGATGATTCCGGGTGTGAACCGTGAGCTGCTGGTGCTGGCCACCGGTGCCGGTTCGCTGATCCTGTCCCACGTCAACGACGCAGGGTTCTGGTTGGTGAAGCAGTACTTCAACATGACCGTGGCGGAAACCTTCAAGACCTGGACCGCGATGGAAACCATCCTGTCCGTGGTGGGCCTGGGCTTTATCCTGCTGTTGTCGTTGTTCGTCTGACACGATCGGCAAACACAAAAAAACCGCAGCAATGCGGTTTTTTTGTGGGTGAGATCTAACCCAATGTCGAGCAAGCTTTTTGTGGCGAGGGAGCTTGCTCCCGCTCGGCTGCGCAGCAGTCGTAAATCCGTCCACCTGTTCTATCTGAAAAAACACGGTGATTGGTTTTGGGGCCGCTTCGCGACCCAGCGGGAGCAAGCTCTTATAGAACAAAATTTATCTCATTGATTTTAAAGATAAATTTATTTGCCGATTTATCGGCATGTTCTCTGCGCGACAGCGCAGCCTCATCGCAGGCTGGGCGGACTCCCTCGCCACAGATGTTTGTTCCCACCGGGTTTTGTGTGTCAGGCGTTGGTTTTGGTGACTAGCCCATCCGCCCGGAACATCCCGCGAATCCCCCGCACGGCCTGACGAATCCGGTCCTGGTTTTCGATCAGGGCGAAGCGCACGTGATCATCTCCATACTCGCCAAATCCCACACCCGGCGAGACACAGACCTTGGCCTCGGCCAGCAGTTTTTTGGCGAATTCCAGCGAACCCAAGTGTGCATAAGCCTCGGGAATCTTGGCCCAGACATACATCGACGCTTTCGGGTTTTCGACCATCCAGCCCAGTTCATGCAGACCTTTGACCAGCACGTTGCGCCGCTGCCGATACTGATCGGCAATGTCTTTGACGCACTGCTGATCGCCTTCCAGCGCTGCGATGGCCGCGACTTGTAGCGGGGTAAAGGTGCCGTAGTCGTGGTAGCTCTTGATCCGCGCCAGGGCGTTGACCAGCTCCGGGTTGCCGACCATGAAACCGATGCGCCAGCCGGCCATGTTGTAGCTCTTGGACAGGGTGAAAAACTCCACCGCAATGTCCTTGGCGCCGGGCACTTGCATGATCGACGGGGCTTTCCAGCCGTCATAGACGATGTCGGCGTAGGCCAGGTCGTGCACCACCAAAACATCGTACTGCTTGGCGAGGGCGATCACCCGCTCGAAGAAATCCAGCTCCACGCACTGGGCGGTGGGGTTGGACGGGAAGCCGAGGATCATCATCTTCGGTTTCGGGATCGAGCCGCGAATCGCCCGTTCCAGTTCGGCGAAGAAATCAACGCCAGGAATCAGCGGCACCGACCGCACCTGGGCGCCGGCAATCACCGCACCGTAGATGTGAATCGGGTAGCTCGGGTTCGGCACCAGCACAGTGTCGCCCTGGTCGAGGGTGGCCAGCATCAAATGCGCCAGACCTTCCTTGGAGCCGATGGTGACGATGGCTTCGGTTTCCGGGTCGATGTCGACCGCGTAGCGATCCTTGTACCAATTGGAAATCGCCCGGCGCAGGCGCGGAATCCCTTTGGACGTGGAATAGCCATGAGTGTCTTCGCGCTGGGCGACAGTGACGAGTTTTTCGACAATGTGCGGCGGCGTGGCGCCGTCGGGGTTGCCCATGCTCAAGTCGATGATGTCTTCGCCACGACGACGGGCGGCCATCTTCAGCTCGGCAGTGATGTTGAAAACGTAAGGGGGGAGTCGATCTATGCGCGCAAAGCGGCGCGGCGAACCTTGTTCGGCCATTGTTGCCTCGGATAACGTAAGCGCCCGGAACCGTCCGAGCGACGCTGGCCACTGCGGTGGCCTGTGGCGGAATGTAAGGGCAGTCGTGGCAAACTGTCTAGCCTGCGCATCAATAATTTTTTCCCAAGGATATGGTCGATGGAATTTACCAGTGGCTTCTTGTTGAGCCTTTCGCTGTGCCTGGACATCGGCGTGGCCAATATCGCGATGATCACGCTGGCGATGCAGCGCGGCTATTTTCAAGGCTTTGCGCTGGGGTTGGGGACGTGTGTCGGCGACCTGATTTACGCGGTACTGGCATTGGCCGGCATGACCGTATTGCTGCAGTACGAAACCGTGCGCTGGGTGTTGTGGATTGGCGGGTCGACGTTGCTGGTGTATTTCGCGGCGAAGATGATTTATTCGGCGATTCACCATGAAGCGCTGTTGGCGCAGACCGCTGAAGTCGGTCACAACTCCCATCGCAAGGAGTTTTTTCGCGGAATTTTTCTCGCCATGTCATCGCCCAGTGCCATTCTCTGGTTCGCCGCGGTGGGCGGCTCGCTGATCGCCCGCTCCGGCGGCGGTGACGCGCTCAGCTCGGCGCTGTTTCTCGGCGGCTTCCTGTGCGCCGGAGTGCTCTGGTGTGTCGGTCTGTGCTTCGCAGCGAGCCACGGAGGAAAATTGCTCGGCGACAAACTGCTGCGTTATTCCTACATGGCATCGGCAGCGATCTTCTGCTATTTCGCGGTCTACGTGATCCTATCGGGTTACAACGAGTTTATCGGTCCGGGTGTCGTCGAACAGTTGCATGCACTGTAATTGGGCGAATCGGATTTGGCTTCTATACTCCCAGCCGAACCCACTTTTTGTACAAGGAGTTGAGCCATGGATGAGCAATCAGGCGTCGAAACGGCCGAGCCACGCTTCGAAAACGGGCACTTCATGCTCATAGCGGGGCTTGGTGGACGATTTACTGCGGATACGACCAAAGCGATCCCCGACCTATGGGAGAAATTCATTCCTGAGATTGGCAAAATTCCCGGTCAGAAAAGCGAAGTAACCTACGGCATCTGCTGCAATCCGGATGGCAAGGGTGGTTTCGAATACATCGCCGGTGTCGAAATCAGCAAGCTCGACGACCTGCCCGAGAAGTACCGCTGGATCGAAGTTCAGCCTCAGAAGTATGCAGTCTTCGAACACAAGGGCTCGCTGGATGCCTTGCCCCAGACCTTTCAATACATCTGGAAAACCTGGCTGCCGAAGTCCGGTCATGAAGCGGCGGACGCTCCGGAGTTCGAACGCTACAGCGACGATTTCAACCCGAAGCTCAATACCGGCGTGCTGGAAATCTGGCTGCCGCTCAAGGCGTAATGGCCTGGATCGAGAGGCGGGTCGGTGATTCGCCTCTCGATGTCGGGTTGTTGCTGATTTATGATCCCCAACCTTTCCCACGCCGATTCCGAGCTGCCATGAACACCGTCATCCGCCACGTCAATCCCGCTGACCTGGACCGCTGCTACGCCATCGAAACCGTTGCCTACGAAGGCGATGAGGCTGCCACCCGCGAGAAGATCGCCACCCGCATCGCCACTTGGCCCGAGGGCTTCATCGTCGCGGAAGTGGATGGGGTTGTAGCCGGTTTCATCAATTCCGGTGCGGCATTTGAGGTGGAGATGTCGGACGAGGCGTTCAAGGAGCTGATCGGCCATGACCCGGCCGGCCCGCATGTGGTGATCATGTCGGTGGTGGTGCACCCGGACTATCAAGGGCAGGGCCTGGCGAAACGCTTGATGGGTGAGTTCATCCAGCGCATGCGTGCCCTGAACAAGGCGAGTATCCATCTGATGTGCAAAGAGCGGCACATTGCGCTCTATGCCGGGTTTGGTTTTGCCTACATCAAGCCTTCGGCGTCGGACCATGGCGGGATGGCGTGGCATGAGATGGTGTTGACGCTGTAACCCGCCGATAGTGGAGATCCAGTGTGGGAGCGGCGGTGCGACGATTCGACTTGCTCGCGAAGAGGGAGTGTCAGTCAACATCGATGTTGCCTGACACACCGCATTCGCGAGCAAGCCCGCTCCCACAGGGCCGGTGTTGATCACAAACCTTAATCGATTCCCACAAACCCTCCGGTCTGGTGCTGCCACAACCGCGCATACAAGCCGCCATGGGCCAGCAGTTCGGCGTGGCTGCCGGTTTCGGCGATCTTGCCGTTTTCCAGCACCACCAAGCGGTCCATCCGCGCGATGGTCGAGAGGCGGTGGGCGATGGCGATCACGGTCTTGCCCTGCATCAGGGTTTCGAGGCTTTCCTGAATCGCCGCTTCGACTTCCGAGTCCAGTGCCGAGGTGGCTTCGTCCATGATCAGGATCGGCGCGTCCTTAAGCAGCACCCGGGCGATGGCAATGCGCTGACGCTGACCACCGGAGAGCTTCACTCCGCGTTCACCGACGTGAGCATCGAAACCGGTGCGGCCTTCAGAGTCCGACAGTAACGGGATGAATTCGTCGGCGCGAGCCTTGTGCACCGCTTCCCAGAGTTCGGCATCGGTGGCGTCGGGTTTGCCATACAGCAAGTTGTCGCGGATAGAGCGGTGCAGCAACGAGGTGTCCTGGGTGATCATGCCGATGCGTTCACGCAGGCTTTCCTGGCCGACTTCGGCGATGTTCTGGCCGTCAATAAGGATCCGCCCGCCCTGCACGTCATAGAGGCGCAGCAGCAGATTGACCAACGTCGATTTGCCAGCACCGGAAGGGCCGATCAGACCGATTTTCTCGCCGGGTTTAATCGCCAGGTTGAGGTCGCCGATGATCCCGCTCTTCTTGCCGTAGTGGAAATCGACGTGCTCGAAACGCACCTCGCCACGCGCCACATTCAAAGGCTTGGCCTGCTCACGGTCGGTGATGCTGACCGGCTGGGAAATGGTCTGCAAACCGTCCTGAACCATGCCGATGTTTTCGAAAATGCCAGTGACCACCCACATGATCCAGCCAGACATGTTGACGATGCGGATCACCAGGCCAGTGGCGAGGGCTATGGCGCCCACCGTGATCAGCGATTGCGTCCACAGCCACAGCGCGAGGCCGGTGGTGCTGACGATCAACAGGCCGTTCATGCTGGTGATGGCCACGTCCATGCTGGTGACCACACGGCCGGCAAGTTGGGCTTTTTCGGTTTGCTCCTTGATCGCTTCTCGGGCGTATTGCTGCTCGAAGTTGGTGTGGGCGAACAGCTTCAGGGTGGTGATGTTGGTGTAGCCATCGACGATCCGCCCCATGAGTTTGGAGCGCGCATCGGACGACACCACCGAGCGTTCCTTGACCCGTGGCACGAAGTAGTAGAGGGCGCCGATGAAGGCGGCAATCCAGGTCAGCAGCGGGATCATCAGGCGCCAGTCGGCTTCGGCGAACAGCACCAATGAACTGATCGCGTAGATCAGCACGTGCCATAGCGCGTCCACCGCTTGCACAGCCGAATCGCGCAACGAGTTGCCGGTCTGCATGATGCGTTGGGCGATGCGCCCGGCGAAGTCGTTCTGGAAGAAATTGAGGCTCTGTTTGAGCACGTAACTGTGGTTTTGCCAGCGGATCAGGCTGGTCAGGCTGGGGCTCAACGTCTGGTGCACCAGCAAGTCATGCAGGCCAACAAATATGGGGCGCAGGACCAGCGCAACCACCGCCATCCAGGCCAGTTCGATGCCGTGTTCCTTGAAGAAATTGACGTTGGGCGTGCCTTGGGCGAGGTCGATGATGCGGCTCAGGTAGCTGAACAGCGCCACTTCGATCAGCGCGCCGAACAGGCCGACGATCAGCAGGACGGCGAAACTCGGCCAGACCTGCTTCAGGTAGTAGGTGTAGAAGGGGAGAACCCGATCCGGCGGAGCCGCCGTCGGTGCATCGCGGAAAATGTCGATGAGTTTTTCAAAACGGCGATAAAGCATCAGTTCTCCGCCCGCGCACGGGCTCTCCTTTAAACGATATGAGCGGCGCCGGAAGAACCGGCGGCCGCTCAAAACTCCCTGTTCAGCTTAGTCTCAGTCGATGCGCTTGGCCGACTTGATGAACACGGGATCGGCTGGCACGTCTTTCATGCCGCTTTTGGTGGTGGTCTGGGAGTTGACGATGACATCGACGACGTCCATGCCTTTAACGACTTTACCGAACACCGCGTAGCCGTCGCCCTGATCGAGGAAGTCATTGTCTTTGACGTTGACGAAGAACTGGCTGGTGGCCGAATCCGGGACGGAAGTACGGGCCATGGACAGCGTGCCACGCACGTTATGCAGGCCGTTTTTGGATTCGTTCTTGATCGGCGCCTTGGTTTCTTTTTGCTGCATTTGTTGAGTGAAACCGCCGCCCTGGACCATAAAGCCAGGAATCACACGGTGAAAAATCGTGTTGTTGTAGAAGCCGCTGTCGACGTACTCAAGAAAGTTCTTGGTACTGATCGGCGCCTTGACCGGGTCCAGTTCGATTTCGATCTGGCCGTTGGTGGTTTCCAGCAGCACGTGCGGCGCCTTGGCTGGCGTGGCGGCCATCAGGTTGGCAGCAAACAGAACGGAGCCGGCGGCGAGGGCGATTTTTTTCAGCATGGGTCAGTGATCCTGAGTGGTGGTGTCGACTGCGTTGAGAAACTCGAGCAGCGTTTGGTTGAAGCGTTCGGGTTGATCCAGCGGGGTGGCGTGGCGCGAGTCGGCGATCACCACCAGCCGCGCATCGGGCAGCAGTTTTACATAGGTTTCTTTCAATGCGACCGGGGTGTAGTCACGGTCGGCACTGACGATGAGGGTTGGACAGGACACCCTGGAAAGTCGTTCCTGAACCCCCCAGCCAACGATGGCATTGAAACTGGCGAGATAAGCACGTTTGTCGTTTTTTGCCCAGCGCGCCGCTATTTTTTGTCGTAACGAAGCTTGTTCGGGCTTGGGAAACAGTTTGGCGCCCAGGGCCTTGCCGATGGTGCCCATGCTCAGCACGTGCATCAGGCTCCAGCGTTTGAACCACTGCCAGTCATCGTTGCGGCTGCGCCGTTTGACCTCGGGCGCGCTGTTGACGATGCACAGGCTCTTGAGCAGTTGCGGCTGATCGACGGCCAACTGAAAACCGATCATCCCACCCATGGACAAGCCCACGTAATGAACAGGGCCGAGTTTCAAATGTTCGATCAGCTCTATCAGATCAGCGCTGAACCCGGCGATGCTGTAGCGCTCGCGGGGTTTATCGGAGCGCCCGTGGCCGCGAATATCCGGGACGATCACCCGATAGCGGGCCGACAGCGCCGGGATCTGCATTTCCCAGTCCAGGGTGCTGGAACCCAACCCGTGAACCAGCAGCAACGGGGTGCCGTGGCCATATTCCTCATAGTGCAGGTTACAACCTTCATGTTCGAAATAAGCCATGGGTACACTCCGTGTCAGGCTTGTTCGGGGGCAGCGAAGGGCGCATCCAGCGGCGCGGTATCGAAGGTGCGCAGCAGTTCGATGAGAATCTGCGTGGCCGGGCCCAAGGGTTTGTCCTTGTTCGAATACAGGTAGAAGCTCGGGTTGCGGCTGCCGCCCTGATCCAACGGTAGCACTTTGAGCGTACCTTCCTTGAGTTCGCGTTCGATCATGTGACGGGGCAGCCAGGCGAAGCCCAGGCCGCTGCTGACGAAAGTCGCCGCGGTGGCCAGGCTGCCGACGGTCCAGCGCTGTTCGGCGCCGAGCCAGCCGACGTCTCGCGGTTGCTGACGGCCGGAGTCGCGGATTACCACTTGCATCTGGCTTTCCAGGTCCTGGAAGTTCAGTTCGCGGTTCAGGCGATGCAAGGGATGCTCGGGGTGGGCGACCGCGATAAATTCGACATCGCTCAATTCCGCGCCCAGATACCCTGGAATACTGAACCCGGTGATGGCCAGATCGGCCACGCCTTCAAGCAACACTTCTTCCACACCCGACAACACTTCCTCGCGCAGACGCACCCGGCAACCACGGCTTTGCGGCATGAACGCGGTCAGGGCGCGAACGAGGCGGGCGCTGGGGTAGGCGGCGTCGACCACCAGTCGCACTTCCGCTTCCCAGCCTTGCTCCATGTGATGGGCCAGGTCTTCCAGTTGGCTGGCCTGTTTCACCAGTTGCCGGGAACGGCGTAGCAGCACGCCGCCGGCCTCGGTGAGCACCGCTTTGCGGCCGTCGATGCGCAACAGCGGCACGCCGAGTTGGTCCTGCATGCGCGCTACGGTGTAGCTGACCGACGATTGCGAGCGGTGCAGCGCTTCGGCGGCCTGGGCGAAACCGCCGTGATCGACCACGGCCTGCAATGTTCGCCATTGATCAAGGGTCACGCGGGGCGCTTTCATGTTGAGCTCCTCTTGTCCTAAGCTGGCAGTCCTTATTGGAGACTGCCGAATGAAAAAACTGTGTTGTGTGATGGCGGGTTATGCGGTGTTGGCGATGCTGCCGCTGACTGCATTTGCTTATCCGATCGACGTTCAAAAGCAACTGAACGGCTTGAGCATCGACTACAACGCCTTTGATACAGATGCCGATATCGCCTCCATTCAGGTGAACAACTACGGCAGCACCGATGCGATCTGCAAAGTGGTTTTCAACAATGGTCCGGAAGCGCCGCGTAACCGCACAATCGAAGTGCCCGCCGGTAAACACAAAAACGCCACCGCCAAGTTCACCCGGACCATTATCAAGATGCGTATCAACCTGACCTGCACCCCGAAATGACTTTACAACCCAGTGGAAGCGGGCTTGCTCGCGAAGGCATCGTGTCAGTCGAAATCACTGTTGGCTGACACACCGCTTTCGCGAGCAAGCCCGCTACTACAGGGCATGCTCTGCTTATAAACGAATTTATCGATGCTTTGCAGCAGTTATTTGCGCTTTTTCATCGATATGACTCTGTTTAACCTTCACTCCATCGACCTACAGCATTCTCAGATGGAGGCTACATCCCATGTCCCGCGTTCTGATCATCGAAAGCAGCGCCCGTCAGCAAGACTCGGTTTCCCGTCAGTTGACCCAGACGTTCATCAGCCAGTGGCAAGCCGCGCACCCGAACGACCAGATCACTGTCCGGGACGTAGCCGCCAATCCGGTGCCGCACCTGGACATCAACTTGTTGGGCGGCTGGATGAAACCTGCCGAACAACGCAACGACATCGAGCAGGCCTCGCTGGAACGCTCCAACCAGTTGACCGACGAACTGCTGGCCGCCGACGTACTGGTGATGGCCGCGCCGATGTACAACTTCGCCATTCCGAGCACCCTTAAAGCCTGGCTCGACCACGTTCTGCGTGCTGGCGTGACCTTCAAGTACACCGAAACCGGTCCCCAGGGTTTGCTCAACGGCAAGCGTGCGTACGTGCTGACCGCGCGCGGTGGTATCCATGCCGGAGCCACCTCTGATCACCAGGAACCGTACCTGCGTCAGGTCATGGCTTTCATCGGCATCCACGACGTGACGTTCATCCACGCCGAAGGCATGAACCTGGGCGGCGGCTTCCAGGAGAAAGGCTTGAACCAGGCCAACGCCAAACTTTCCCAGGTTGCCTGAGCCGTTAATCGCCAGATAATCGCTGGAGGGTCTAGTGACCTGGCGCAACCCTTCAAGCCTGTACGCGCATCGAACCTCCTTTGCACTTGTTGCTCCTGAGTGCTCTAGCCCGATTGAACGCATTAGCGAGATCGGGCTTTTTTTTGCCTGCGATTTGGTAAGCGGACACACAACACCTGTGGGAGCGGGCTTGCTCGCGAATGCGGTGGGTCAGTCAACATTAATATCGACTGACACGCCCTCTTCGCGAGCAAGCCCGCTCCCACAGGGGATTTATGTGTTGCCTGGCGATTCGCGATGACGGGCAAAACCCGCTATCGTCGCCGCCATTCGAAACGAGGCGACCATGGGCTATCTACTTTTTGTCACGCTGATCCAGGCGTTTTCCTTCAGCTTGATCGGCGAATACCTGGCCGGGCATGTCGACAGTTACTTCGCGGTGCTGGTGCGGGTGCTGCTGGCGGGGCTGGTGTTCATTCCGCTGACGCGCTGGCGTCAGGTCGAGCCGGCGTTCATGCGCGGGATGTTGCTGATCGGCGCGTTGCAGTTCGGCGTGACTTACGTCTGCCTGTACCTGAGCTTTCGAGTGCTGACGGTGCCGGAGGTGCTGCTGTTCACCATCCTCACGCCGCTGCACGTGACCCTGATCGAAGACGCACTAAACCGGCGCTTCAATCCCTGGGCATTGATCGCGGCACTGGTGGCGGTGGCGGGCGCGGCAATGATTCGCTATGACCGGATCAACCCGGATTTCTTCATGGGTTTTCTATTGCTGCAACTGGCCAACTTCACCTACGCCGCCGGGCAGGTGCTCTACAAACATCTGGTGGCCCGCCATCCGAGCGATCTGCCGCATTACCGGCGCTTCGGCTACTTCTACCTGGGTGCATTGGCGGTGGCGTTGCCGGCGTTTCTGCTGTTCGGCAAACAGAACTTCCTGCCCGAAGCACCGCTGCAATGGGGCGTGCTGCTGTTCCTCGGCCTGGTCTCGACCGCGCTGGGTTTGTATTGGTGGAACAAGGGCGCGTGCCTGGTCAACGGCGGGACGTTGGCGGTGATGAACAATTTGCATGTGCCGGTGGGGTTGCTGATCAATTTGCTGATCTGGAATCAGCATGAAGAGCTGGGGCGGTTGTTGTTTGGTGGGATGGTGATTCTGATGGCGGTATGGATTAGTCGGTTGGGTGTACGCCGGCCGGTGGTTGCACACTAATCCCTTGTGGGAGCGGGCTTGCTCGCGAATGCGGTATGACATTCAACATAGATGTCGGCTGACACTCCGCCTTCGCGAGCAAGCCCGCTCCCACAGGTTAGAGACGGTGTTACATAACGTGTTTTTCGGGCTCGGGAATGTGGCTCGCGCCCAACACCGCCGGGAGCAACCCCGAGCGCAGATCCCCGCCACTCGGCTGCTGATAAAGGCTCAAGCCAAACTCCGGCAGCACCGCCAGCAGGTAATCGAAAATATCCCCCTGTATCCGCTCGTAATCGGCCCACACGGTCGTGCGGGTGAAGCAGTAGATCTCCAGCGGAATGCCCTGAGCGGTGGTCTGCATCTGGCGAACCATGCAGGTCATGTTCGGCTGAATCTCCGGGTGACTCTTCAGATACGCCAGCGCATAGGCGCGGAAGGTGCCGATGTTGGTCATCCGTCGACGATTGGCCGACATCGCCGCGACGTTGCCCTGAGCTTCGTTCCACGCCTTGAGCTCGGCTTTCTTGCGGCTCATGTAGTCGGTCAGCAGATGCACCTGGGACAGTTTCTGCTCTTCATCATCGCGGATGAAACGCACGCCGCTGGCGTCGATGAACAGGCTGCGCTTGATCCGTCGCCCGCCGGACTGCTGCATGCCGCGCCAGTTCTTGAACGACTCGGACATCAGGCGCCAGGTCGGGATCGACACAATAGTCTTGTCGAAATTCTGCACCTTGACCGTGTGCAAGGTGATGTCCACCACATCACCGTCGGCACCGACTTGCGGCATCTCGATCCAGTCGCCGACCCGCAGCATATCGTTGCTGGTCAGTTGCACGCTGGCGACGAATGACAACAGGGTGTCCTTGTAGACCAACAGAATCACCGCCGACATGGCACCCAGACCCGACAGCAGCAACAGCGGCGAACGGTCGATCAACGTGGCGACGATGATGATCGCGCCAAACACGAACAACACCATTTTTGTCAGTTGCACGTAACCCTTGATCGAGCGGGTACGGGCGTGTTCGGTGCGGGCATAGATGTCCAGCAGGGCATTGAGCAATGCGCTGACGGCCAACACCAGGAACAGAATGGTGAACGCCAGCGCCACGTTGCCGAGGAAATTCAGGCTGGTCTTGCCCAACTCCGGCACCAGGTGCAGGCCGAACTGGATCATCAGCGAGGGCGTCATCTGCGCCAGGCGATGAAACACTTTGTTGTGGCGAAAATCGGTGATCCAGTGCAGCGACGGCTGGCGGCCGAGCATTTTGGTCGCGTGAAGAATGAGGTAACGCGCCACTCGTCCGAGCACCAGCGCCACTACTAGCAGCAACATCAGCGCGAGCGTGGAATGCAGGAGCGGGTGCTGATCGAGAGCACCCCAGAGGTCTTGGGCGTTGAGCCAGAGCTGTTTGATATCCATGGGTGAAAACGGTTCTTCTGTAGGACGCGACGGGGCGATTAGAGCATTTAAGACGTTCCGGATGACGTTTTGAGACAAAACAGGCAACAAAAAAACCACTGTTTGCAGCCGTTTGTATAAAGAAACTCGGCCTTCGCGCTCGAAACCGTTACCCTATGCAGCTGTTTTTTTGTATTTCTTCGAGGTAGCACCCGTGTTTTCCCAATTCGCCCTGCACGAACGCCTGCTCAAAGCCGTGGCCGAGCTTAAATTTGTCGAGCCAACGCCTGTGCAAGCAGCGGCTATCCCGCTGGCGCTCCAAGGGCGTGACCTGCGGGTGACAGCGCAAACCGGTAGCGGCAAAACCGCTGCCTTCGTTTTGCCGATCCTCAACCGCTTGATCGGCCCGGCTAAAGTCCGCGTCAGCATCAAGACCCTGATCCTGCTGCCGACCCGCGAGCTGGCCCAGCAGACCATCAAGGAAGTCGAGCGCTTCGCTCAGTTCACCTTCATCAAGTCCGGCCTGATCACCGGCGGTGAAGACTTCAAGGTCCAGGCCGCCATGCTGCGCAAGGTGCCGGACATCCTGATCGGTACGCCGGGCCGGATGATCGAGCAACTGAACGCCGGCAACCTCGACCTCAAAGAAGTCGAAGTGCTGGTGCTCGACGAAGCCGACCGCATGCTCGACATGGGCTTTGCCGAAGACGTGCAGCGTCTGGTGGAAGAGTGCACCAACCGTCAGCAAACCATGCTGTTCTCCGCCACCACCGGCGGTTCGGGCCTGCGCGAGATGGTCGCCAAGGTCCTGAACAACCCTGAACACTTGCAGCTGAACAACGTCAGCGATCTGAACGCCACCACGCGTCAGCAGATCATCACCGCCGACCACAATCAGCACAAAGAACAGATCGTGAACTGGCTGCTGGCCAACGAGACCTATCAGAAGGCCATCGTGTTCACCAACACCCGAGCCATGGCCGACCGTATCTACGGCCGTCTGGTGGCGCAGGAATACAAAGCGTTCGTGCTGCACGGTGACAAAGACCAGAAGGACCGCAAACTGGCCATCGACCGTCTGAAGCAGGGCGGCGTGAAGATTCTCGTGGCCACTGACGTCGCTGCCCGTGGCCTGGACGTGGAAGGCCTGGACCTGGTGATCAACTTCGACATGCCGCGCAGCGGCGACGAATACGTTCACCGCATCGGTCGCACCGGCCGCGCTGGCAACGATGGCCTGGCCATCTCGCTGATCTGCCACGGCGACTGGAACCTGATGTCGAGCATCGAGCGCTACCTCAAGCAGAGCTTCGAGCGCCGCACCATCAAGGAAGTCAAAGGCACCTACGGCGGACCGAAAAAGGTCAAGGCCTCGGGCAAAGCCGTTGGCGTGAAGAAGAAAAAGGTCGACGCCAAGGGCGACAAAAAGAAAACCGGCGCCAAGGCCCCGACCAAGCGCAAGATCGCCAACCGCCCGAAGACCGACGCCCTGTCGCTGGTCAGCAAGGACGGCATGGCCCCGCTCAAGCGCCGCAAGCCGGAAGCACCGGCTGCTGAATAAAGCGCGGTAGCGATCCAATAAAAAACCCGGACAGTGTCCGGGTTTTTTTTACGTCAAAAGATCGCAGCAGCTCCTACAGCTGCACGCTCAGCTGCCGAAGGCTGCGATCTTTTGATCTGGCCCGTTAGCTCTCGGCCTTTTTCTCTGCCGACTGCAACTCCTTGAGACGCTGATCGATCAACTGGCACTTGTCCGGCAAATCCGCGCTGGCCGTCTCCAGGTCCATCTTCTGCAACTCGTCATTGATCTCCTTGGCCTTGGCCGGGTTCTGCTCCGTGATCTTGGCGACTTCCTTGGCCAGTTGTTCGCGCTTGGCGGTGGCTTCGTCGGGAGGGCAGGCCCAAACGGGGAGGGCGCAGGCGAGGGTGGCGGCGAGAGTGAGTTTGAGCAGGGTTTTCATAAAGTCAGGCCTCGGTTCCGGATAAGGCGGGTTATCCGGTTGAGGGCTGAAGAGCGGAAAAAGTTCAGTGACAGAGCAGGACGTGCCTTATTCCGAGGTTGTTATAGGGCACAGGCAAACGCACAACCTACAGAACACCACGCAACCTCGTGGGAGCGAGCCTGCTCGCGATAGCGGTGCATCAGCCGACATCAATGTTGAATGTTAGTCAGTCTTCGCGAGCAGGCTCGCTCCCACAGGGGATTTGTGATGTTGGCGGATGTTGTGTTCAACCCGGCCCAATGCCCGCGATGGCTGCGGTTTATCCCCCCTGGCAGCAACTGGCCGGTGCCTTGTCCTCATACCGATCGTGATGCCTCACCCAATCCATGATTTCCTCTTCATTACGGCCCTTAGGCGTGAGGTCCAGATAGTTGTAGGCGCCGACCAGCAGGTCCAGGCCGCGGGCATACGTTGAATAGGTGTGAAAAATCTCGCCCGCTTCGTTGCGATAAAACACGCTGAGGCCGGGGAGTTCTTCTTCGGCACCGTCGGATTTTTCGTAGTTGTAAGTAGCTTTTCCGGCGGCGACGTCTTCGGCTCGGGCTGAGACGCCAAAGTCATAGTTGAAATCGCAGCCTTCGGACGACACCCAGTCGAATTTCCAGCCCATGCGCCGTTTGAAGGGCTGGAATTCGGCGAACGGTGCATGGGAAACTGCGACCACGGCTACATCGTGATGGGCCAGGTGTTGGTTGGCGCCGTCGATGTGGTCGGACAGGAACGAGCAACCCGGGCAGCCTTCGTCCCAGCCAGCGGCGAACATGAAGTGATAGATGATCAATTGGCTGCGGCCGCCGAACAGATCGGCCAGGCTCAGCTCGCCGGTGGGGCCCTGGAAGCGGTATGGCTTGTCGATTTTCACCCAGGGCAGGGCGCGGCGTTCGGCGCTGAGTTTGTCGCGCTCCCTGGTGAAGGCTTTTTCGTGGGCCAGGTGTTGTTTGCGAGCGGCGAGCCATTCTTCTCGGGGCACGACCGGGTGATTCTGAATGTTCATGATGATTTCTCCTGCATGCTTTGGCGAAAGTCGATCTGCGCAGAGGGGTAAACCGTCTTACGTAGCCTAGTCGTTTGGCCTGTGCCCTATTCGACATACCGCCGGTCGGTAGGGCGGAATACCTCGGCTGAACGGCCGCCGTTCCTGTCGGTCACAAACTGTGAAGGCCATCTCACTCGCGGGCACTGGAGGTTGATCAGGATGACTTATAACTGGGATTTGATTGAACGCTTGCTGCATGAAGTGCAGAACGGCGCCGGCCACAGTTTCACCCCACGGCCTTATGCCGAGCAGTATGCGGCGGCGAAAGCCAACGCGGGCGAGCCGTTTGAGAACCTGGATCACCTGAAAACGGTGGCTGGCGAGTACGAAAAGTTACTGCTGCAGCGGGGTTATATCGAGCCTCGACCGGAGGATCAGGGTGGCAATGGCGAGAATTACATTTTGACGCCCCGGGGCTCGAGATTGTTGAGCTTGATCGACAGCAGCATTCCGGGTAATGAGCATCCGCGGCAGGTGCTGGATGAACAGGAAGATGCGCTGGAGGAGCTGACGTTTAGTGAAGTGGCGTCGAAGGCGCAGATTGCCTGAAGTTCACGTTTACCCCCTGTGGGAGCGGGCTTGCCCGCGAATGCGGTGTGACAGTCGGCAAAGATTTTGAATGTTAAACCGCATTCGCGAGCAAGCCCGCTCCCACATTGGATGGTGGTGGCCCGCTTAATCCTGCCGCGCCGCTTTCAGGCATTGCAAATCAGTGAAATCCTTGCGCACACCTTCAATCTTCTTCAACAACTGTTCACGCTGAACCGGTGTGCTCTCGGCCATTACGTCCACCAGCAACGCCCGAGCCTGGGCTTCGGTGTTGGCGTAGGCCTCGCGGTAAGCTGGCGTCCACAAACGCTCGCGATTTACCAGAAGTGTCTCGATTCGCTGTGGGAATTCTGCACTTTGCCGTTGCGCGACTGCCGCGCTGAATTGCTGTTGCCAATGGGCGCGGTTGGCAATCCATTGCTTGTTCTGATCACCCAAGGCATTCGACCAGGCCATTACCCGTTGCTGTTGGGGTGGGCTGAGCGGTCCGAGCCAGACATTCAGGCGTTTCTCCATGCGCTTGCTTCGCTCTGTGATCTGTTGCTCCAGAGACGGCTTGAGGTAGGCCTCCTGGCGTTTGCGCTGGTCCTTGGCGAAGGCGTCGTTCATTTCCGCGACTTGCTTGTCATCCAGCCCCTGCAACAACTCGATGGCCGATGGGGTGATTTCCCGGGCGGTTTCGGCAATGGCCAGTTTGGCTTCCTGGGTGCGGGTTTGCAGTGCGGCGTTGGTGATCTTGTTGGATTCGACCATGGCCTGTAAGCGATCCAGCCAGTCGAGGTAACCGGGCAATTGCGTGGTGCAGTGCCAGCTCAGGTGTTCTTTGAGACGCTCGTTGAACCAGTCTTTTTGCTCGTGGTTCATTTCCAGATAGTCGTTGAGCGTCCAGGGAATGATCACGTCGAGATTGCGGTAAGCCAGGCCCACGCGGCTGCACGCGGCGACGGTAAGGCTGAGGGTGATGATGACGCCGATCTGTTTCAACCAGTGCGACATGGCGAGTCCTTGCGAAGACCTGGTTTCTAATGGGGTTCTCTTATGTGATCGCGGGATGAGCCCGGCAGTTCAGCCGATTAATAGAAGCTGTGCGCAGCCTTGAGCGTCACCAGGCCGTCGCACTGGCTATTGTGGCCGGAATAAGCGGAGCAATCACTGCCGCTCAGGCTTGAGTCACTGTAGATCAAGTCCAGATCGATGCCCATGAACGGCCGGGACAATTTCACTGACCAGTCGGTAAAGCTGCCTACATACCCATCATCAACGGACACCGGTGTGTTGAGTTGGTGGGTGGTGTATTTCAGGCTGATCCCGATGCCGAACGGCTGATTGCCACTGAGGTCGGCGAACAGGGTGCTGTTCTGTTTGTCCGGGTCGTTGCTGAAGGCCGCGCCGAAGCGACTGCCCAGCAGGGTCAGGCCGCCGAAAAGCTCCTGGCTGTCGAGGGTGTCCGCTTTCGGGTAGCTGTAATGGATCATGCCCACTTCGTAACCGAGGGATTGATCGAAAGGCTGTTTAAAGCCCATGTAGGAGTCCACTTCAAGGTTGCTCGACGGGCTCAGTCCCATACTGGGGGACCATTGACCCACATAGAAGCCGTTGTCGTGGCTCAGGTCGAGGCCACCATGGAACGAGCCGGTCGTCGAGGGTTTGACCAGACCTTGGGCCATGCTGCGGCTGGGGGTGGTGGCGAGTTTGAGATCGAAGTCGCCCAGTTCGCGCTGGAAGACTTGCGCATGGACGTCCGAACACCACAGCAGACTGCCGAGCAGGAAAAGAGAGGGCTTGAACATGCGTCACTCCATGAGCAGCGAGGTGCAGGTCCTGAAAACCTACTGAAACGCTTGATCCAGACACGTGCAAGCATACCGGCGAATGTTCGGCATCAAGGGCCGTTCGTCGATTTTTGAAATATTGATTTGTTTGATGGGGAATTGCGGGAGGGTTCCAGTCCAAGCGCTTCGAAGCTCAAAGCGCTTATGGACCAGTTAACGCAGGGGAAATTACTTCTTGCCTAGCGTGATCTGCTTGGACGGGCCGAACGTCTGGCCGCTGACGCCTTTGGCAATTTGCTGGATCTCGCCACCGGACTTGAGGAATGCAGCGATCTGGTCGTTGATCGATTCGCTGGTTTCAACGGCGGGAGCTGGCTTTGCTTTGCTGTTGGATGCTTTTACACGCATGGCGGCCATTAACCTGTAGAAATTAACTTGGCCAGGTATGGTACAGGAAATGCTTGACAATTGCTTGGCAAATATCCTCCCGAAATACACGTCGTAGAAACGTAATTTATCGCAAGTTGTTATTCGGAATGTTCTCCTAAGCTGCTGTTTTAACTAAAAACCCTAGTGGAGAAAAAGCGCTTTTTGAATGAGCTGGCCAGGTGACAGAACACCCGAACGGCCTGACGAGCGGCCAAATGACCATGGCCAAACCCAGGAAAATTAAGGCCTTGCGCGGATTTTCCTGCGCCACCGGGCCGGCCGCCGAACACCGTCCGCAAAACCGGGTAGAATGCCGCCCACGCAATGAGGGTATTGGACATGGCTTTAGTCGGGCGCTACAACAGTTTGCAAGTGGTTAAACACACTAACTTCGGTTTATATCTGGACGGTGGCGCGGATGGCGAAATCCTTCTGCCTAATCGTTATATCCCCAAAGATATTCCCAGCGAAGATGAAGACTGGCTCAACGTTTTTATTTATCTGGACAGCGATGACAAACTTATCGCCACGACCGAAAAACCGAAAGTTCAGGTCGGTGAATTCGCCAGTTTGAAGGTCGTAGAAGTCAACAGCATCGGCGTGTTCCTGGATTGGGGGTTGCCGAAGGATCTGCTGCTGCCGTATTCCGAAGAAAAGCGCCAGATGACGGCCGGTGAGTATGTCGTGGTGCACGTTTATCTCGACAAACATACTCGACGCATTACCGCGACAGCACGTCTGGACCGCTACCTGGACAAGACTCCGGCCAACTACACTCCTGGCCAGGAAGTTGATTTGCTGGTGGCCGAAGCGACCGATATGGGTTTCAAGGCAATCATCAACAACAAGCACTGGGGCCTGATCCACAAGAACGAAATCTTCAAGTTCATGCGCGCCGGTAAAGAAGAGAAGGGCTTTATCAAAGAAGTCCGCGCCGACGGCAAGATCAGCCTGAGCCTGCAACCGGTGGGCGAAGAAGCGGCCACCAGTCTGAACTCGAAGATTCTCGCCAAGTTGCGCGACAACAACGGCACGCTGCCCGTCAGCGATAAGAGCGACCCGACGCTGATCAGCAGTATGTTCGGCGTCAGCAAGGGCAACTTCAAAAAGGCCATCGGCGCGTTGTACAAGAACGGCCAGATCGTCATTCACGCTGATCGTATCGAACTCAGCTGACCTGACGCCGGCCCTTGTAGGAGCTGCCGCAGGCTGCGATCTTTTGATCTTGATCTTTTACAGGCAAAAGATCGCAGCCGCGGCAGCTCTTACAGAGAGGACGCGACGGCCACATGACGCAAGCAACGATTTAAAGGTCTTTTGCAGACACCTTTTTCTGTCCATCTGGTTAATAATCGGCAGCATCATTTTTCGCCCCGGCACCCTCTGTTCAGCAAGAGGAGGCCGGGGCTTTATTTTTACTGTCGAGTCACTGCCATGGATTGTGTTGTCGAGGTGTTCCGGTGAGCGCCACCCGGCGTAGCGCCGATGGGTTTGCCCTGCAAGTGATGGTCGGGCTGTGCCTGATCTGGGGCGTGCAGCAGGTGATGATCAAATGGGCCGCGCCCGACATCGCGCCGGTCATGCAGGCGGCGGGGCGGTCGGGTATTTCCGCGTTACTCGTAGGATTGTTGATCTGCTGGAAGGGCGGCTGGGATCAGGTCGGTACTACCTGGCGCGGCGGCTTGCTGGCTGGTGCGTTGTTTGGCCTGGAGTTCTTCTTCATTTCCGAAGGTCTGCTGCTGACCACGGCGGCGCATATGTCAGTGTTCCTCTACACCGCGCCGATCTTCACCGCGCTGGGCGTGCATTGGCTGCTGCCGAGTGAGCGTTTAAGACCGGTGCAGTGGCTGGGGATTGTTCTCGCCTTCGTCGGCATTGCCATTGCGTTTGCCGGTGGCGTGTCGTGGGATAACCTCGACCGCCGCATGCTGATGGGCGATGCGTTGGGCGTGCTGGCCGGCGCGTCATGGGGCGCGACCACCGTGGTGGTGCGTGCCTCGCGTCTATCGGAAGCGCCGGTGACCCTGACGCTGTTTTATCAACTGATCGTCGGCTTCGTCGGCCTGCTGTTGATCGCGATCCTCAGCGGTCAGGTCACCCATGTCAGCCTGACCCCTGTTGCCGTGGCCAGCGTGCTGTTTCAGGGGTTGGTGGTGTCGTTCTTCAGTTACCTGACCTGGTTCTGGCTGTTGCGCCGTTATCTGGCGGCGAACCTGGCGGTATTTTCGTTCATGACGCCACTGTTTGGCGTCACGTTCGGCGTGGTGCTGCTGGGGGAAGAACTGAGCCTCAACTTCGTGATCGGCGCGGTGCTGGTTTTGCTCGGGATCACTTTTGTGAGCGCAGAACAGTGGGTCCGCCGTCGTTTGCGCAAAGCACTTGGACAACCCTGACCGGGCGCAGCAAATCGTTACCGACGATCACAGTGCGAGTTGCAATTCACCGTTGAAGTGACTGCTCAGCGCCGCGAGCAATGGCCCGCTGAGCCAACCACGGCAAAACAAACCAACGGACAGGGATTTGGATCAATTCAGTAACAGATCATTTGCGAACTTGGGCGAGCATTGCGTAGGACTTCGGACTATTATCAGTGCGAAGGGGCTACAGAACTTCGGCCGCTCGGCACTACCCTGAAGGGGGCACCATGAAAGAGAAAATCCAAAACTGGCTGCATGACCTGGGTGTCGCACTCGGTTTGATCGAACCGCCTCTGCAACCCGTGCCTATTCGCACTGACGACGAACAACGTCGCCGCCAACAGCAGCGCCGCAGGTAAGCCAGGCACATCACCTGTGGCGAGGGAGCTTGCTCCCGCCGGGGCGCGCAGCGGCCTCATTCATCGCCATCAGGGAGGGCAGGTTGAACGCGGACCCAGCTTGCGATTGCTGCGCAATCGAGCGGGAGCAAGCTCCCTCGCCACAGAGGTTCATTCGTCGCATCGGGTGTATTTGACGATCTGTCTCAATACCGCCCAATCTCAATCAAAAACCGGCTCAAGTCGTCGACGGTCGTCGCGGTCTTGAGCATCCGGTCTTCTTCAGCGGTAAACGCCGTCAATCCCAACTGATCTTCCAGATGGAAGATCAGCTCTTCAATATCCTCTTTATCCAATCCCAACTGCACCAGGTGAGTGTTGTCATCGAAGTCATCCTGATTTTCCAGCAGGCGGCGGATGAAGCGATGCACGGCTGTACGAACGTCGGCTCTTGTCATGGTTGTTCTTCGAGGGCGTTATTGTTGTTGTTCCTGGTGCTGAGTACAGCAGGCTTCAGGCGTGTCGGCGCTGCCACTCGTCAATCATCGTGCGTAAATAGCAGTTTCCTTCAGACGAAAAAAAACGGGTGTGGCAACCGACGCCACACCCGTCGAAGAAATCGTTGCTACAACATCAGCTTAGATCGCGCTCGCTACCACTGCCGGGCGACGGGACAGCAAGCTGACCACCACGAAACTCACCAGGCCCACGCCGAGGCTGTAGTAGATCGGGGTGTTGGCGTCCATACCGTCCTTGATCATGAACAGCAGCGCGGTGACGAAGCCCAGTGCCATGCTGGTGATCGCGCCGGCCGTCGTGGCGCGTTTCCAGTAGATGGCCCCCATCAGCGGGATCAGCATGCCGCCCACCAACAGGTTGTAAGCCAGGGTCAGTGCGCTGATCACATCATTGACCACCAGCGCGATGCCCAATACCGCGATGCCAGTCAGCAGGGTAAACAGGCGATTGACGCTCACGTTCGATTGTTTGCCGCCACGCAGTTTCGGCAACAGGTCTTCGGTCAGGGTGGTGGATGCGGCGAGCAGGCCGGCGCTGGCGGTGGACATCATGGCCGCCAGTGCAGCCGCGATCACCAGGCCACGGATACCGTCCGGCAGGGATACTTTGACGATGGCGGCAAAGGCATTGTTGACGTTGTCCAGATCCGGAATCAGCACATGAGCGGCCATGCCGATCAGCGCACAAACCAGACCATAGACAATGCAGTAGATCCCGGCAGACGTACCGGCGTACTTGGCGACTTTCTCGCTTCGTGCGGTGAATACCCGTTGCCAGATGTCTTGACCGATCAGGATGCCAAAGAAGTAGATCAGGAAGTAGGTGATGATCGTGTCCCAGCCGATGCTGGTGAAATTGAAGCTGGCGGCCGGCAATTGGGCAACCAGTTGATCCCAGCCACCGACCCGGTACAGGCAGATCGGCAGCAACAGGAACATCAGGCCCACGGTTTGGATACCGAACTGGACGATGTCGGTCAGGGTCAGGGACCACATGCCACCGATGGTCGAGTAAATCACCACTACACCGCCACCAAGCAGCACCGAGAGCCAGAACGGCAGGCCGAACAGCACTTGCAGCACGGTGCCGATCGCCAGGATCGAGGTCACGCCGATCATCAGTGCATAGGCCAGCATGATGGTCGCGCTCGCGGTACGAGCCATTGGGTTATAGCGCTTTTCCAGCACCTGGGTAACGGTGAATACCTTCAGCTTCAGCAACGGTTTGGCGAGGAACAGGTTCAGCGCCACGATCCCGCAGCCCAGTGCGGCACATAGCCAGAAACCGGAAATGCCATGAACGTAGCCCAAGCGCACGGTGCCGACGGTGGATGCGCCACCCAGAACGGTAGCGGCCATGGTGCCCATGTAGAGACCTGGGCCGAGGTTACGGCCGGCGACCAAATAGTCTTCGTGGGTCTTGGCCTTGCGCATGCCGAAGTAGCCGAGCACCAGCATCGCGGCGGCGTAAATGAGAACGACGAATAAATCCAAAGCCATGATGGCGTGTCTCCGATTGTCTTTTTTATGGTGAGGCGAAAATCAATCCCTGTGGTCACCGCATTACCTGTGGGAGCGTGGCTTGCCCGCGAAGAACGATAACGCGGTCTGCCTGGTGGACCGTGGCGCTCCCTTCGCGGGCAAGCCACGCTCCCACAGGTAATGCGTTGACCAGGTAATGTGTTGAATCAGGCCGTTTGTCGCATCGCCGGTTTACCGAGCGAATCCGTGCCCTTGCTGCGTGGATCGTTGGGGCCGAACACTGTGGCCGGTTCCGGGAACAGGCTCAGCAGCGTCAGGTACACCAGCGAGGCCAGACCGAGGGTCACTGGCAGGCTGATGTCGATACCGCCGGCCAGATTTCCGAGTGGCCCGACAAACTGCCCCGGCAGGTTCACGAAGCACAAACCCACCAGCGCACTCGGGATCCAGGCACCCAGGCCACGCCAGTTCCAGCCGAGGGTGAACCAGTAACGGCCACCTTTTTCGCCACGGGTGAACACTTGCAGGTCATCCGGGCAGTAGAAACCGCGACGCACGACCAGACCGATGATCATGATCACCATCCAAGGGGTGGTGCAGGTGATGATCAGCACGGCGAAGGTCGACACGCTCTGCACCAGGTTCGCCGCAAAGCGCCCGATGAAGATGAAGGCAATCGACATCACGCCGATCAACAGCGTGGCCTTGACCCGCGACAGCACCCGCGGGAACACGCTGGACATGTCCAGGCCGGTGCCGTACAGCGAAGTGGTGCCGGTGGACATGCCGCCGATCACCGCAATCAGGCACACCGGCAGGAAGAACCAGCTCGGCGATACCGCCAGCAGACCGCCGACGTAGTTATTGGCCGCGATGTAATCCGGTGCCTTGATCGCCACGATGGTGGCGGTGGCGAGGCCGAACAGGAACGGAATCAGTGTGGCCAGTTGTGCGGCGATCACCGACAGCATGATCCGGCCTTTGGGCGTGTCACGCGGGATATAGCGCGACCAGTCGCCGAGGAAAGCGCCGAAGGAAATCGGGTTGCTCATGGCGACCAGCGCGGCGCCGATGAAGGCGGCCCAGAAACCGGCCTGCCCCATGGCGACGGTGCCGGCGAACTGGCTGTCGAATGTCGGGGCGAACGCGAAGATGCCGAGCAGGAACAGCAGGCTGGCGGCCCACACCGCGATGCGATTGACCCACAGCATGAAGCGGAAGCCGTAGATGCACACGGTCAGTACCAGGATCGCGAACAGACCGTAAGCCAGGCCCAGGGTCAGGTCGGTTTCCGGGATGCCGATCAGGCGTTTGGCGCCACCGATCAGCGCATCACCCGAACTCCATACCGAGAGCGAGAAGAAGGCAATGGCGGTCAGTAGCGACAGAAACGAACCGACGATCCGTCCGTGCACGCCGAAGTGGGCGCCGGAGGACACAGCGTTATTGGTGCCATTGATCGGCCCGAACAGGCCCATCGGCGCAAGGATCAGCGCCCCGAGTACCACGCCCAGCACAATCGCCCACACGCCCGCCTGGAAGGACAGTCCGAACAGCACGGGAAAACTGCCGAGCACCGCTGTGGCAAAGGTATTGGCGCCGCCGAAGATCAGGCGAAACAGGTCGCTGGGTCTGGCGTCGCGCTCATGATCCGGGATCTGTTCGACCCCGTTTGTTTCGATGCTGCTAAGGCTTTTTTCTTTGTTGTTGTTATTCATGATCTGCTCCGATCATAAAGGCGCGCTCATCGTGCGTGAGAGTCACCTGTTTGGCTAAGGGGGTGGCAGCCCTTCCGGCATAGCGGACAAATGTTCGTGGCAGGCCAGCCATAGGCCTTGTTGTTCTTGGCCAGACGTCTGTTTTTTGAAAACAATCGTCTCGCGCTCCTGGCTGAAGTGTTGCTCCCCTTGCATGCGCAGCTCGGTGGCTACGTCATGGATGAAAATCGCCACGTCACCTTGCAGGCTGACGAAGGCGTTGCTCGAGGTGCACGACAGCACCTCGAAGCCGTCCTCGGCGCGCCAGGTGTCCCACAACGCCTGATAGGCATCGCGCGACAGCAAGGGCTGCTCGAGGGTGTAGAACACGAAGCTGGCGTCGGCGCTGAATGCACCGAAGTAGGCTTCGCGATCGTTACGGGCAAAGGCCGACACCAACTCATTGGCGGCGTTGAGTACCTGATCACGTTCGCTCATGACCGATCCTCAGCGATGGACCACGCCCGGCAGTACGCAGAGCATTTCGTACAGCAGGTTGGCGCCCAACAGCGAGGTATTACCGGTGGTGTCGTACGCAGGCGAGACTTCTACCAGGTCGCAACCGACCAGGTCGAGGCCTTGGCAGCCGCGCACGATTTCGATCGCTTGAATGGTCGTCAGACCGCCGATTTCCGGGGTGCCGGTGCCTGGTGCCCAGGCCGGGTCGATGCCGTCGATATCGAAACTCAGGTACACCGGACCGCCGCCGACTTTCTCGCGAACTTCGGCCATCAGCGGTGCCAGGGATTTGTGCCAGCATTCTTCAGCCTGAACCACACGGAAACCTTGATTGCGGCTCCAGTTGAAGTCATCAGCGGTGTAACCCTGAGCGCGCAGGCCAATTTGCACCACGCGGTCGCAATCCAGAAGGCCTTCTTCTACGGCGCGACGGAAGGTGGTGCCGTGGGCGATCTTCTCGCCGAACATGTGATCGTTCACATCGGCGTGAGCGTCGATGTGCACCAGGCCGACCTTGCCGTGCTTTTTATGGATGGCACGCAGGATCGGCAGGGTGATGGTGTGATCGCCGCCGAGGGTCAGGGGGATCACATCGTGTTCGAGGATATTGTCGTAGGCCTCTTCGATGATCCGCACGGCGTCCAGCAGGTTGAACGTGTTGATCGCCACGTCACCGATGTCGGCAACCGACAGCGAATCGAACGGCGCGGCGCCGGTGGCCATGTTGTACGGGCGGATCATCACCGATTCAGCGCGAATTTCACGCGGTCCGAAACGGGTGCCGGGGCGCAGGGAAGTGCCGATGTCCAGCGGGATGCCGATAAAGGCAGCGTCCAGGCCAGCAGCGGATGGCAAATGGGGGAGTCGCAGCATGGTGGCGATGCCGCCGAAGCGCGGCATTTCGTTGCCGCCCAGTGGTTGGTGAAGAATCTTGTCCACGGGTAAGGCCTCATCGTCGTTGTTTTAATTATGTCGGTTGCACGCTCGGGAGAGACGGGCACCGCTGTGGGCCGATTCTGCGAAATGTAGTGACCGGGAAGAATCGCTACGGGCAAATACTTAGTTCAGATTTTTCTAAACTAATGGCGAGGGCGGAGATAGACTTGCCGTCGTGCACAGAATCGCTGATGCCTGTCATTCAGAGGCTGAACACCGCAACCCATGTGGGAGCGGGCTTGCTCGCGAAGGCGTCGTGTCAGTCGAAATCAATGTTGCCTGACACACCGCTTTCGCGAACAAGCCCGCTCCCACAAGGGTTGTGTTTCAACAGAAGCACCGTGCGTATCCTTGTACCAGGAGCCCCTCATGGCCAACGCTTTACCCGACCTGAAACTATTACGCATCTTCGTCAGCGTGGTTCGCCATCAGGGGTTCGCCAACGCCCAGCAAGAGCTCAACCTCTCGACCTCGGCCATCAGCACTTACATGAGCCAGCTCGAAGCGGCCCTGGGCCTGGTGCTTTGCCATCGCGGTCGCGGTGGTTTCAGCCTGACCAGCAAGGGCGAGCTGTTCCATCAGGAAACCCTGCGTCTATTGGGCGAACTGGAAGGTTTCGAACAATACGCCGCCGCCCTCAAAGGCGAGTTGCGCGGCACCTTGAACCTGGGCGTGATCGACTCCACCGTCAGCGACAAGGCCTTGCCGTTCGCCGAAGCGATCGGTGCCTACAGTCAGGAACACCCGGCAGTGCATTTGCATCTGTCGGTCATGAGCCCCTACGAACTGCAACTCGGCGTGCAGGACAACCGCCTCGACCTGGCCATCGGTGCCTTTTCTACGCGCATGAGCGGTCTGGTCTACATGCCGCTCTATCGCGAGCAGCACTGGCTGTATTGCAGCAGCCGCCATCCGCTGTTCACCGAGCGGCGCATTCCCGAGCAAGTCATCACCCAACAGCGCATGGTCGGTCGCGGCTATTGGAGCCAGGCCGAACTGGCGCGCCACGGTTTCAAGCACAGCGCGGCAACGGTGGAAAGTATGGAGGCCCAGCTGATTCTGGTGCTGTCCGGCGCCTACATCGGTTACCTGCCGGAGCACTACGCCCAGGCTTGGGCCGACAAAGGTGATTTGCGCGTGCTGCTGCCAGCGACGTTCGGTTATCAGGCACCGTTCTCGATGATCGTGCGCCGTGGCCGCAGCCGCGAACCACTGATCCAGACCTTCCGCGACCTGCTCAAAGCGCAGCTCAATCAGGCCGCTTAAAGGAAAAAGAAGCGATGTCCAGAATCCAATGCTCACGCTGTCTACGCCCGCAAACCCATTGCCTGTGCCCGCTGATCCCGAGCCTCGACAGCCGCACTCGGGTGTTGCTACTTCAGCATCCAAGCGAAGTGAACCACGCACTGAACACTGCGCGATTGGCGGCGCTGGGGTTGAAGAATGCCGAGTTGATTGTGGGCGAGGTGTTCGAGGATTTGCCGACGCTGTTGAATCAGCCGGGTTATCAGGCACGGTTGCTGTTTCCCGGTGAGGAGGCGCAGCCGATGCAGGCCTACACCGCTCATGATGAGCCGCTGCTGCTGGTGGTCCCGGACGGCACCTGGCGCAAGGCGCGCAAAATGCTGCACCTCAATCCGTTGTTGGCCGCGTTGCCCAGAGTGACCCTGGCTGAGGGGGCGGTATCGCGTTATCGCTTGCGCAAGGCTCCGGGGCCGGGGGCGTTGTCGACGGTGGAGGCGATTGTGCAGGCGTTGCAGACCCTCGAAGCTCCGACCACTTTCGAGCAGTTGTTGAAACCGTTCGAGGCGTTGATCGAGGGGCAGATTGCGGCGATGGGGGAGGAGGTTTTTCTGCGTAATCATGGGCCGAGATAGTGATCGTTCCCACGCGGAGCGTGGGAACGATCACATCACAAACTACCGCTCCCGCATCGCCTCAGTCCGCGCTTTCAACACCGGTTTAAGCAAATAATCCAGCACCGTTTTCTCCCCGGTAATAATGTCCACCGTCGCCACCATCCCCGGAATGATCAGCAGCGGTTTCACATCCCCGCCCAAGTGATTTTTATCGGTCCTTACCTGAATCAGATAAAAACTGTTGCCCTTGTCATCGGTGATGGTGTCCGCCCCGATCAGCTCCAGCTTGGCACTCAGCCCCCCGTAAATCGTATAGTCGTAAGCGCTGAACTTGACCATGGCTTTCTGGCCCGGGTGCAGGAACGCCACGTCTTGAGGGCGGACCTTGGCTTCGATCAGCAGGTTGTCTTCCAGCGGCACGATTTCCACCATGTCGTTGCCCGGCTGGACCACGCCGCCGATGGTGTTGACCTTCAGCACTTTGATAATGCCGTGAACCGGCGACACCACGGTGGTGCGCGTCACGCGGTCATCGATGGCGATGCTTGTCGCGGTTATTTTCGACAGGTCGGTGCGTTTCTCATTCAGCTCTTTTGCCGCGTCCGAGCGGAAGGATTGCTCGGACTCATCGATCTTGCTTTTGATCTCATTGATCGCCGATTCGGCACGGGGAATCGCCAGGGTCGTGGCGTTCAGCGAGCCGCGGATTTCCACCGCGCTGCGTTTGAGTCGCAGGATTTCCACTGGCGAAACTGCTCCGGTGCCCACCAGCGGCGCAGACATGTTCATCTCTTGTTGCAGCAGTGCCAGGCTGGAACTGAACTGCCCCTGTTTGGAGCGGAATTCCGCCAGCTCCTGGGTTTTCTGCCGAAGTTGTTCGGTCAGCGTGCGCTGTTCGCTGGCCAGTCGGCGCTGACGTTGTTCGTACAGCGAGCGTTCGTCCTCGGCCACTTGCGGCGCCTTGGCGATCACTTCCGCGGACAGCTTGAACGGCCGGCCTTCCGCTTCGGCCGACAGCCGTTCGACCTGCGCAGTCAGTGCATAGCGGTCCGCTTCGCTTTCACCCTTGTTCGACAGAAATCGCGTGTCATCCAGGCGCAGCAAGGTGTCGCCCTTGTTCACCATTTGCCCTTCGCGCACGAAGATTTCCGTGACGATGCCGCCCTCCAGGTTCTGGATCATTTGAATCTTGCTCGACGGAATCGCCTTGCCTTCGCCCGTGGTGACTTCCTGCAACACGGCGAATTTTGCCCAGACCAGCGCGGTGATCAGCAGCGCTGCCGCCAGCCACACGGTGATCCGCGACCAGCGCGGCGAATCCTGCAACGAGGCGCCGGCGGTTTCCGGCATGAATTCGCTTTCGGCGCTTTTGCTGAAACTGCCGAGGTAGCTTCGGGCGGCTGAATCCGGTGTTTGAGCAGACATGGGCAATACCCGTCAGTTAAGAGAAACAAGACCGAACACAACCTGTGGCGAGGGAGCTTGTCGGATCGCCGCACCGTCCCGCTCGACGGCGAAGCCGTCGCAAAATCTGCCGATGCATTCCAGCTGACCCAACGAGGTGAATGGCTTTGGGGCTGCTTCGCAACCCAGCGGGAGCAAGCTCCCTCGCCACAGGTTTTGTATTGGCATCGAGTGGGCGCCCCTAAACCGTCGCAGAGCCGACACGGCCCTTGCGCAATGCATCGATGACAGCTTCTTTCGGGCCGTCGGCGACGATCCGCCCGTTGTCCAGCACCACCAACCGGTCCACCAGGCTGAGCATCGAGGTGCGATGAGTGACCAGCAGCAGGGTTTTGCCTTGAATCCAGCCGTGGAGTTTTTGCCGCAGGACGTCTTCGCTACTGTTGTCCATGGCGCTGGTGGGTTCGTCGAGCAGCATGATCGGCGGGTCGAGCAACAAGGCCCGCGCCAGCAACACCGCTTGCCGTTGACCGCCCGACAGCAACTGACCGCGTTCACCCACCGGCCGGTCGAAGCCTTGGGGATGTTGACGAGCCAACTCGGTGACGCCGGTCAGTTCGGCGACTTCAAGCATCCGGGCATCGCTGATGTAGCGCGCGCCGAGGGTAAGGTTGTCGCGCAGGCTGCCGGCCAGCAGCGGCAGGTCGTGGGCGACATAGCCGATCTGTTGACGCAGGTCGGCGACGTCCAGTTGCCGCAGGTCCAGGCCATCGAGCAGCAACTGGCCTTCTTCCGGCGCATAGAAACCCATCACCAGCCGCGCCAATGTGCTTTTGCCCGAGCCGCTGCGGCCGATGATGCCGATCCGTTCGCCGGGTTTCATGCTGAAGCTGACGTTGGCCAGGGCCGGAGCATTCTGGCCGTTGTAGTGAAAGGTCACGCCGCTGACATCCAGTGCGCCTTGCAATTGCGTGCGCTCCAGCGGCCGCTGTTTGGCGTCACGTTCTTGCGGCAACGACATCAGCGCATCGGTGCTTTTCATGGTCAATTGCGCTTGCTGATAACGGGTGATCAGCCCGGCGATCTGCCCCAACGGCGCGAGCACGCGACTGCCGAGCATGTAGGTCGCCACCAGCGCGCCGACGCTGAGGTTGCCGGCGATGATGCTGTAGACCCCGGCGACGATGGTCGCCATGCCAGAGAATTGCTGAATGAACAGCGTGCCGTTGGTGGCCAGCGCCGAGAGGTTGCGCGCATGGCTGTCGAGGCGGGTGAGGGCGCCATGGGTGCTTTCCCATTTGTGTTGGCGTTCGCTTTCGGCGCTGCACGCCTTGAGGGTTTCCAGGCCGCCGAGGGTTTCGATCAGCAGAGCCTGGCGTTCGGCACCGAGGCTAAGACTCTTCTGCACGGTGTCGCGCAGACGTGCCTGGATCACCATGGCAAAGATGATCGTGATGGGGAAGGCCAACAGCGGAATCACCACCAGCCAGCCGCCGAGCAGGCCGATCACCACCAGCATCAACACCGCGAAGGGCAGGTCGATCAGGCTGGTCAGCGTGACGGCGGTGAGAAATTCCCGCAGGCCCTGAAAGTCATGAATGCTCTGGGCGAAACCACCGATGGTCGCTGGCCGCGCTTTCATCGCCATGCCGGTGATGCGTTCAAACAAGGTCGCCGAAAGAATCACGTCGGTTTTCTTCCCGGCGGTGTCCAGCAAGTGCGCGCGAACCACCCGCAGCACCAGTTCGAAACCGGTGCCGATCAGCAGGCCGATCGACAGCACCCACAACGTTGAAGTGGCCTGGTTCGGCACCACCCGGTCGTAGGTCTGCATCACGAACAGCGGCACCATCAGGCCCAGCAGGTTGATCAGAAAGCTCGCCAGAATCGCGTCGCTGTACAGCCATTTCGACAACTTCAGCGTGTCGCGAAACCACGCTTCGACTCGCGGCACCAGCGGCGCGCGCAAGTCTTCGAGTTCATGCCGCGGCCGGGCGAACAAAGCCTGGCCGCTGTAGTTGGCGGCCAGCTCGTCCGTGCTGACCCATTGTTCTCCGCCGTCGGCTTCGCTCGGCAGAATCAGCGCCTGACCGTCATCGCCCAAGCGACGCAAGACCGCGCAGCGGCCATGGTTGAGGATCAGCATCACAGGCAGGTTGAGCGCGGAAATTTCTCCCAGCTCACGGCGCAACACACGCGCCTGCAAACTGGCCCGGGCCGCTGCGCGCGGCAGCAGGTCCAGGCTCAAGCGTTGGTGTGCCATTGGCAGCCCAGCACTCAGGCTGGCGCGACTGACCGTCGCGCCATGAAGTTTGCAGAGGATCAACAGACCGTCCAGAAGCGGGTCATCGAAGCTCAGACGCGGATCGACGCCAGTGTTGCCTGTTTCCATGCTGGTCATATTGATTGCCTGTGGCGAGGGAGCTTGCTCCCGCTTGAGTGCGCAGCACTCACACTGTCTTCATCTTCAAACGGTGTTCGGGGTTGCTGCGCAACCCAGCGGGAGCAAGCTCCCTCGCCACAATTGGTCACGTCGGGGACTTCATTTCAGTTCAGGCAAGCGAGCTTCGTTTTTCACTTCGGTGGAGGCGATCGCATCAGCGGGCAGCACCACCCGTTGTTTGCTCAGCAACTGACCCATGTTCGCCAGCACGCGGTACATCGAAAATTCCTCGGTGTAGCGCACTTCGGTGTAGCGGCGGTTGGCGTTGTAGAGTTCGTTTTCACTGTCGAGCAAGTCGAGCAGGGTCCGTTGACCAAGGCCGAACTGATCCTGATACGCGGCCCGCACGCGGGTGGTGGTTTCGGCATATTCACGGGCGGTCGGGGTTTGTTTCTTGGCGTTGAGCATGGCGTTCCAGGCCAGGTGAATGTTCTCGTTGAGCTGGCGCAGGGCGTTGTTGCGGATGTCCAGCGCCTGGTTGATCTGGTGCGCATTGGAGGCCAGCCGGGCCTTGTCGCTGCCACCGCGGAACAGGTTGTAGTTCATCACCACACCCACTCGCCATTCGTTGTCGTGGCCTTCGTCGCCCTGAATATTGTTATTCGCGCCCACCGCTGCTTCAGCATCGAAGCGAGGGTAGAACGGCGACTTGGCGACTTCATACTGGCTCTCGGCCGATTGCACATCGGCCTGGGCGGATTTCAGGTACGGGTTGTTTTCCACCATGCTCTGCTGGGCTTCCGGCAGGCTGGCGGGCAATTCGCCGCGGGTCGATGGCGGCGCTTCGAGTTCATCGGGCATGCGCCCCACAACGCTGTAGAAATTCGTCTCGGCATCGGCCAGATCGACTTCGGCGGTGTCGAGGTTGTTTTGCGCCAGTGCCCGGCGAGCGGTGGACTGGTCGGAGTCAGCGTTGCTGCCAACCCCACGCTGGGTGCGCAGGCCGATCTGATCGTTGACCCGCATGTGCGCTTGCAGGTTGTTCTTGGCCAAGGTCACCAGTTCGCGGCGCTTGAGCACTTCGAGGTACACCTCGACGGTGCGCAGGGCCAGATCCTGGGCGGTGCCCTGAGCGTAATAGGCTCGCGAGTTGGCCACGCCTTTGGTGCGCGCGACCTCGTTGGAGGTGTTGAAACCGTCGAACAGCATCTGCCGCAGGCGCAGTTCCGATTGGGTGTAGGTGAGGATTTCGGTGTGGTGATTGCCCTGTGCCCGCGTGGTGGTGTTATCGCTGTAGCCGCGCCCGTAGCCGGCGTTCAAATCCACCGATGGATAAAAGCCCCCTTTGGCGACTTTAATCTGCTCGTCGGCCGAGAGCCGGGCGTCGACCCGCGACGCCAGTTCCGGGTGGGTCGCAATGGTGCTCTGGATCGCCTCGGTCAATGACATCGCCTGAGCTTGAGAAGTGCAGGCCATGGCCAGCAAAATCGCGCTGCAGAGGGGGGTTAAAACGCGCATGGATGCCTCTCCCTGATTCCTGATGGTGTTTAGCAGAGTCGCCAAATATTTGACGTTATTTTAAAGTGAACCCGTTTCATGCTTGTTACAACAGAGCTAAGAACATCCTGAGGCGTAGCTAAGAAAAATTTTTCATAAGAGCTATGCCAAAAAAAACTTATGCGCTCCGAAAAATCCAGCACATTGTTCAATGCGAAAGCCTTGTTTTTATGAGCTCTCAGGGGCATCGAAAGGCTTTGGAAAAGTTACATTCACTTTTCGACACAGGGCGAAGAAGTGCTGGAGGGGAGGGAAGCGAGACGGTTTAGAGACGACATTTTTTTGTCGCTCTGGTGATTCAGAACCGTTACGCATTGTTCGCAGGCCGGTTATTTTGGAAGTGGACCCCGATGCCGTTGATTGCAGAGGGTTTTATCCCGATCCAGAAATTACCCTCGCGAGCGACACGCCTGGCGAGAGAGTCGGGAGGCGGCGGTTTACGTCAGGTAAACGCTTTCTCGGCAAACGATCCGCCAGGCCAACCTGCTTGAACCATGAGCACGTTCTTCGCGCAAACAGGATGCCGACAGCAGTTGGCAGCGGAGGAAATGCACATGGCAACGCTCATCGGTATCGTCAGTAAGGTCATCGGTCAGGTGTACGCAGTGGCGGGTGATGGCACGCGACGCACCCTGGTCGAGGGCGATCGGCTGTTTGCCGGCGAGCAGCTGGTCACCGGGGCCGAAGGCGCGGTGGCGGTGCAGTTGAAAAATGGCCAGGAGTTGACCCTGGGGCGTGACAGCAGTATGCCGATGACGGCGCAGTTATTGGCTCATCAGGCCCCGCATGCGCAGGCCGCCGAGGTGGTGGCGCCCAGCCAGGCGCAACTGACCGATGTCGAGCAACTGCAAAAAGCCATTGCCGCCGGCGCCGACCCGACCCAGACCGGTGAGGCCACCGCCGCCGGGCCAGGCGCCACGGGCGCGCCGGGTGGATTGGGTGGCGGTCATAGTTTTGTGTTGCTGGAGGAAGTGGGGGGCCGGGTTGATCCCACGATTGGTTTCTCCACCGCGGGCTTCAACGGTATTCCCGAATTCCCCCTGGAACGCCGGGACCCGGACAACGGCGACAACGGTGCAGGAGGTGCAGGAGGTACAGGCGCGCTGAATAACCCGGTCACCCTCATTGGCCTGTCGGTGGCGGGGGGCGAGCTGACCCTCAATGAAGCCCACCTGGCGGACGGTTCGGCCAGCAACCCCGGAGCGCTGATTCAAAACGGCACCTTCACAGTCATTGCGGCAGACGGGCTGACCAGCCTGAGCATCGGCGGGATCAACGTGATCAGTGGCGGTGTGCCCGCCGGTTTTCCGCAGTCGATCACCACTCAACTGGGCAACACCCTGACGATCACCGGCTACAACCCGGCCACTGGCGTGGTGAGTTATAGCTACACCCTGGTCGGCAACGAAACCCACTCGGCTGGTGACGGTGCCAACAATCTCAGTGAACAGTTCACCGTGGTCGCGAGTGACAGCAACGGCGATACCGCCACCGGTTCGCTGGACGTCAACATCACCGACGATGTGCCCAAAGCCATCGACGACACCAATGCCAATAGCGCCTCGGAAACCCTGCTGACCCTGACCGGCAGCGTGCTGCCCAATGACCTTCAGGGCGCCGACCGCATTGCCACCGGCCCTGACAGCGGGCCGATTATCGGCGGCACATTCAACGGGACTTACGGCACCTTGGTGCTCAACGCCAATGGCACGTACACCTACACCCTGAACACCAGCGATGCGGACTTCAAAGCCCTGAACGGTGGTGGCAACGCTACCGAGAGTTTCGTCTACACCCTCACCGATTCCGATGGCGATACCAGCACTGCGACGCTGGTGCTGAACATCCATAACAACGATGACCCGGTGACCCTCGATGGGCTGAACGTCAACGGCGGCGAACTCACCGTTTATGAGAAAAACCTCAGCGACGGTACCAGCCCCAACACACCGGCCTTGACCCAGAGCGGCACCTTCACCGTCACCGCCCTCGACGGTTTGCAAACCCTGACCGTGGGCGGCATCGCGGTAGTTACTGGTGGCGTGGCCGCCGGCTTCCCGCAATCGATTGTCACTGCACTCGGCAATACGCTGACCATCACCGGTTTCAACGGCACGACTGGCGTGGTCAGCTACAGCTACACCCTGGTGGATAACGAAACCCACCCGAACGCCAACGGCACCAACAGCATCACCGAGAACCTCAACGTCGTCGCCGCCGACGTCGATGGCAGCACGGCATTGGGTCAGATCAACGTCAACATCGTCGATGACTTGCCCACCGCCAATCCTGATCTCGCCACGATCGCCGAGGGCGCAACGGCCTCGGGCAACGTGCTGAATAATGACGTCGGTGGCGCCGACGGCCCGGCACTCAGTGGTGCGGTGGTCGGCGTGCGTGCCGGCAGCGACACCTCGACCTCGGCCATCGGTGGCTTGAACACTCAAATCAACGGCACCTATGGCTACCTGACTCTGGATGCCAGCGGCAACGCCGTGTACCACAGCAATCCGAACTCGGTCAGTGCGCCCGGCGCCACGGATGTGTTCACCTACACCGTGCGCGATGCCGACGGCGATGAAAGCACCACGACCATCACCATTAACGTGGCCGATTGCACCCTCGTGGCGGCCAGCGATAGCGACGTGACGGTTAACGAAAAATCCCTGGATTTGACCAAGGATGGCCAGGACCTGGTGGCGGGCACGACCACCGGCAGCGAGCCAGGCAGCACCGGCGAAACTGCTTCCGGCACGTTGGTCGGCTCCGTCACCGGCGCCACTGGCGCGATCACCTACACCCTGGTCGGCAGCGCCACCGGGACTTATGGGCAAATCCTGCTCAACCCCGACGGTAGCTACACCTACACCCTGACCTCCGCACCAACGACCACACCCAACGCCAACGACGGGCCGAATACCCTGAGTGAAAGCTTCACCTACCAAGCCACCGATCCTCTCGGAAACAGCGTCACCAGTACCATCGTGATCAGCATCGTCGATGACGTACCCACCGCTCACGCCGATGCGGTCTCGGTGGTAGAGGGTGGAACGGTCAGCGGGAATGTGCTGGGCAATGATGTGTTCGGTGCTGACGGCCCTGCATCGAGTGGTGCAGTGGTCGGCGTGCGCGCCGGCAGCGACACCTCCACCTCGGCCATCGGCGGTCTGAACACTCAAATCGACGGCACCTATGGCTATCTGACCCTGGATGCCAATGGCAACGCCGTGTACCACAGCAACCCGAACTCGGTCAGCGCGCCGGGCGCCACGGATGTGTTCACCTACACCGTGCGCGATGGTGATGGCGATGAAAGCACCACGACCCTCACCATTGATGTGTCCAACTGCTCCCTCGTAGTGGCCCCCGATACCGACGTGACGGTTCACGAAAAAGCCCTGGATTTGACCCTGGATGGTCAGGACCTGGCAGCAGGCACGGTTACCGGCAGTGAGCCTGACAATACCGGCGAAACCGCCAGCGGCACCTTGGTTGGCTCCATCACCGGCGCCACTGGCGCGATCAATTACACGTTGGTCGGTAGCACCACTGGGAGCTATGGGAAAATCCTGCTCAACCCGGATGGCAGCTACACCTACACGCTGACGTCCGCACCAGCGACCACGCCCCATGCCAACGATGGGCCGAATACCCTGAACGATAGTTTCACCTATCAAGCCACCGATGCGCTGGGCAACAGCGTCACCAGCACCATCGTGATCACCATCGTTGATGACGTGCCGACGGCTCACTGCGATTCAGTCTCGGTGGTAGAGGGCGGTACGGTCAGCGGGAATGTGCTGCACAACGATGTGTTCGGTGCTGACGGCCCGGCATTGGGAGGTGCAGTGGTCGGCGTGCGCGCCGGCAGCGACACTTCGACCTCGGCCATGGGCGGTTTGAACACGCAAATCAACGGCACCTACGGCTACCTGATTCTGGATGCCAACGGCAACGCCGTGTACCACAGCAATCCGAACTCGGTCGGCGAGCCGGGCGCCATGGATGTGTTCACCTACACCGTGCGCGATGCTGATGGCGATGAAAGCACCACGACCCTGACCATCGACGTGTCCAACAACTGCCTCGTAACAGTCACCGATACCGACGTGACCGTCTACGAAAAAGCCCTGGACTTAACCAAGGACGGCCTGGATCTGGCGGCGGGCAACGTCACTGGCAGCGAGTCTGGCAACACCGGTGAAACCGGCTCCGGTACGCTGGTCGGTGCGGTCACCGGCGCCAGCGGCGCGATCACTTACACCCTGGTCGGCAGCGCCACCGGAACCTACGGGCAGATCCTGCTCAACCCCGACGGTAGCTACACCTACACCCTGACCTCGGCGCCGAAAACTTCGCCCAACGCCAACGACGGCGCGAACACCCTGAACGAAAGCTTCACCTACACCGCCACCGATTCGGTGGGCAACAGCACCACCGGCACCCTTGTAGTCAACATCGTCGATGACGTGCCGCCTGACGCCGTCGCCTCGGGCCGTTCGGTGCCCGCGGTGCAGATCGACTCCAACCTGCTGCTGGTGATCGACGTGTCCGGGAGCATGGACGACCCCTCCGGCGTGTCGGGGCTGTCGCGACTGGAACTGGCCAAGCAGGCGATCAGCGCCTTGCTCGACAAATATGATGACCTCGGCGATGTGAAAGTGAAGATCGTCACCTTCAGCAGCAGCGCTACGGACCAAAGCTCGGTGTGGGTCGACGTGGCAACCGCCAAGTTGCTCATCGCTACACTGACGGCGGGCGGCGGGACCAATTACGACGCAGCCGTGGCGACCATGCAAAGTGCGTTCGACACCACGGGCAAACTCATCGGGGCGCAGAACGTCGGCTACTTCTTCTCCGATGGCAAACCCAACGAAGGCGACATCGGCACCGCGGACGAGATCGCCCTCAAAGCCTTCCTCGACGCCAATGGCATCAAGAACTACGCCATCGGCCTCGGTAGCGGTGTCAGTAACGACAGCCTCGATCCAGTGGCTTATGACGGCAGTACGCACACCGACACCAATGCCGTGGCGGTGACCGACCTCAATCAACTCAACTCGGTACTCTCGGGCACCGTGCAAGGCGCGCCGGTCACCGGCTTGCTGCTGGGCGAGGGCGAGGGCGGTACGTTCGGCGCCGATGGCGGCTTCATCAAAACCATCACCGTCGATGGCACCACCTATACCTATGATCCAAAAGCCAACAACAATCAGGGTTCGCTGAACTTCAGCGGCGGCGCCAACCACGGCACGTTCAACACCGCCAACAACACCTTGAGCATCGCCACCGACAACAGCGGCACGCTGCTGGTGAACCTCGACACCGGCGAGTACACCTACACCTCGCAGACAACCACAGCCGTGGCGATCAGCGAAAACATCGGCTTCACCGCCAGCGACAACGACGGCGATCTGGCCAGCTCAACGCTGGTGATCAACGTGATTCCGAACACGCCACCGGGGGCGGTCGATGACCACGTGATCACCAACGTGCTGTCGGGCAGCATTGTGCTGCCGGGCGAATTGCTGCTGGCCAATGACACCGACGTCAATGGCGATGCGCTCACGGCATCGCCGACCACCTTCAACACCGGATGGGGGGGCAAGGGCGCAGACTTCATCGGTACCCACTCGAGCTTCAGCTTCACTGGTAATAACGTCCAGGCAGTCACCATTGCCCGTAGCGCATTTGTCGCCAACACCGCGGCCATGACGGCGGTGCTGGTGGTCAGTGGGGCGCTGGGCTCGGTCAGTAACAACAACACCAATGACGAGGATCTCATCACCGTCAACCTCAAACAGGGGGAAACCCTCAACCTGGACCACAACCTGGCGGCCGGCCGCATCACCCTGGAGTACTCGGTCAACGGCGGGGCTTTCACTGCCATCGCCGACGGCCAGACCATCACCGCCACGGCGGACGGCACGTACCGGATCCACATCATCAACATCGATGACGGTGGTCCGGGCAACAGCGGGAAGGGGGCGGAAAACTACCAGCTGACCATGACCGTCAACTACGCCGGCGCTCAGGACAGCACTTCGGACTTCCACGGCAGCTACACCGCCAACGACAACCACGGCGGCAGCGACTCGGCCAATGTGACCATCAGCTATCAGAACGGCCATACGCTGACCGGCACTTCGGGCGACGATGTACTGGTGGCGGGCGCTGGCAACAACGTCATCAATGCCGGCGACGGCAATGATGTGCTCACCGCAGGTTCCGGCAACAACGAGATGCACGGTGGCGCCGGCAATGACTTGCTGTTCAGCGGCGTCGGCACCGACTTGCTCGATGGCGGCACCGGCAACGACACCGCGAACTACGCCCACGCCACCGCCGGGGTCACCGCCGACCTGGGCCTGCTTACCGCGCAAAACACCCTTGGCGCGGGCACTGACACCCTGACGGGCATCGAAAACCTCACCGGCTCAAACTTCAACGACAGCCTCATGGGTGACAACAACAGCAACATCATCAACGGCGGTTTGGGGAACGATGTGCTCAACGGCGGGGGCGGCGACGACTTCCTCATCGGTGGCCTGGGCAACAACACTCTCACTGGTGGCGGCGGCGCTGACACCTTCCAGTGGCTCAAAGGCAACAGCGGCCACGACGTCATCACCGACTTCACCCCAGGCACCGACAAACTCGACCTGTCGCAACTGCTACAAGGCGAAAACGGCACGGCGGCGTCACTGGATGACTACCTGCACTTCACCGTCAGCGGCAGTGGCGCCTCGGTGATTACCAGCATCGACGTCAGCGCCATGGCCGGTGCCACGCCGAACCAGACCATCGACCTGGCGGGTGTGAATCTGGCCAGCCACTACGGCGTCACCCCCGGAGCGGGTGGCGTGATTGCCGGCGGTCACGATACGGCGACGATCATCAACGGCATGCTCAATGATCATTCGTTGAAGGTGGATACCGTGTGAGTTGAAACGACAAAACCCGCCCTCCCGGTGACAGGGGATGGCGGGTTTTTTGTTGTCTGGATAATCGCTATCGCGAGCAGGCTCGCACACAGTTGACCGCATTCCCCCTGTGGGAGCTCCTCTGATAAACCGCGATCCCTGTGGCGAGGGAGCTTGCTCCCGCTGGGCTGCGAAGCGGCCCAAAACCCGGCAATCACGGTTTTTCAGACACACCGCAAACTCAGGTTTTACGACTGCTGCGCAGCCGAGCGGGAGCAAGCTCCCTCGCCACAATAAGTGCTCTCACCACAGATTTTCGTCAGCCTTGTGGATCGAGATTATCCAGCACCCGATTCACCGCCAACTCCCCCAGCATGACCACCGATTGAATCCCCAACATCATGTTGCGATGGGGCATGTCCATCAACCCGGCGAACTCACTGAGCATCACGCTCGCCGATGCCAGAGATTCGCAGGCGTTGACCAGCAGGGTTTCGTTATCGACCTTGGCGCCGACGTGGTAAATGGTGCTGGGTTTGCGCTGGGTGTCTTTGGGGGTGGGTGGTTTGAGGTAGTGATCGAGGGCGCGGTCGGCCGCTTCGTGGAGTTTTTTCGAATCGAGGGATTCGTAGGGGGAAGTTGGATTGGTTACAGGGGGATTGGGTGTGGCTTTGAACATAGTGATACTCCTTGATTAGTGGAGCCGCCACGATTCGCTGCGAAACGAAGGGAGGTGGCAGCTGTACGCAGGTTCGCAGACCGGGAATCAAGGAACCCGGCAGACCCGAAGATCTCCCGCGCACAGCCGCCATAACGCAATGCAGTAGACAAAAAAAAGCGCCAACTGAAAGGAAACGGTGGCGCTATGCGCCTTGATTGACCCAGGCTGCGAAACCCGACCACTGATAGGCAGTGGCAGGGAAACGATAGAGGCAAGGCTCAAGGCGCACAAGCCGGCGGATTCTGGCGCAGTCGTAGGCAGCGACGCAAGGTTGTGTAGCCTGAGTGAGTGTCTGGAAAGGTTTTTTAAACATTGATGTTTAATGTTCTTCGCGGGCAAGCGCCGCTGGCGTGGATACTGAACCGGGCCAGGTAGTCGATCATCAGTTCACGGATCGGGACGTCATCGTCTACGATCAGGGCGCGAATGCTCCAGCGTTTATCGTCGGTCGGCGCTTTTTGATCGTCGTTCAGAGGTGCTGGGGAGTTGTGCATGCGTGCGTTCATCTGCCAGATAGGCTGCCAACCACAAAGATAGGCTGCGAGGTTGTGGCTTCAGCATAGGCGTCCGGCCGTGAGGCGGGAAGTGCTGTAGGACCTGTTGCGGCTGCCGAGGGTAGCGTTGAAGGGTGTTGTGGGCGTGTCGTGTGTGTACCGAACTCGACACAATTGCCGCAGCAGCTAGTCTTGTCTGAGCCGCGACGACGAATTACCGATCATCGGGTCCCGCAGCGGCGCTGGTTCCGCTACAATGCGCGCCGATTTCGACTTGCCTGAGAGCCCACTCATGTCCGCTTGCCAGACGCCTATCATCGTCGCCCTGGATTTCCCCTCCCGTGACGCCGCACTGAAGCTGGCCGATCAACTGGACCCGAAGCTGTGCCGGGTCAAAGTCGGTAAAGAACTGTTCACCAGTTGCGCTTCGGAAATCGTCGGCACCCTGCGCGACAAGGGTTTCGAAGTGTTCCTGGACCTCAAGTTCCACGACATCCCGAACACCACCGCCATGGCCGTCAAGGCCGCTGCGGAAATGGGTGTGTGGATGGTCAACGTGCACTGCTCCGGTGGTTTGCGCATGATGGCCGCCTGCCGTGAAGTGCTCGATCAGCGCAGCGGCCCGAAACCGCTGTTGATCGGCGTGACCGTGCTGACCAGCATGGAGCGTGAGGATCTGGCGGGTATCGGTCTGGACATCGAGCCACAAGAGCAGGTGCTGCGCCTGGCCGCGCTGGCGGAAAAAGCCGGGATGGACGGTCTGGTCTGCTCGGCCCTGGAAGCCCAGGCCTTGAAAGCCGCTCACCCGTCGCTGCAACTGGTGACCCCGGGGATTCGTCCGGCGGGCAGCGCCCAGGACGATCAACGCCGCATCCTGACCCCCCGTCAGGCGTTGGATGCCGGTTCCGACTATCTGGTGATCGGCCGTCCGATCAGCCAGGCGGCGGATCCGGCGAAGGCGTTGGCTGCGGTCGTTGCCGAACTCGCTTAACCAAACGCTGAAGATCCAAATGTGGGAGCGGGCTTGCTCGCGAAGAGGGAGTGTCAGTCGACATCGATGTTGACTGACACTCCCTCTTCGCGAGCAAGCCCGCTCCCACATTTGTTTGTGGTCGTTTCAGATATAGGGTTTAAACCTTCAACACCAACTTCCCGAAATTCTCGCCGCTGAACAACTTCATCAGCGTCTCCGGGAATGTTTCCAGTCCTTCGACAATATCTTCCTTGCTCTTGAGCTGCCCCTTGGCCATCCAGCCGGCCATTTCCTGCCCGGCAGCGCCGAACTGTGCAGCGTAATCCATCACCACAAAGCCTTCCATCCGTGCTCGGTTGACCAGCAACGACAGGTAGTTGGCCGGGCCTTTGACCGCTTCCTTGTTGTTGTACTGGCTGATGGCGCCGCATATCACCACCCGCGCCTTCATGTTCAAGCGGCTCAGCACAGCGTCGAGAATATCGCCGCCGACGTTATCGAAATACACATCGACGCCTTTCGGGCATTCGCGCTTGAGGCCGGCCTGCACGTCTTCGTTTTTGTAGTCGATGGCACCGTCAAAACCCAGCTCGTCGATCAGGAATTTGCATTTGTCCGCGCCGCCGGCAATGCCGATCACCCGGCAACCTTTGATCTTGGCAATCTGCCCGGCAATGCTGCCCACCGCGCCAGCCGCGCCCGACAGCACCACGGTGTCGCCGGCTTTCGGCGCGCCGACATCGAGCAGGGCGAAGTAGGCGGTCATCCCGGTCATGCCCAGCGCGGATAAATAGCGCGGCAGCGGTGCCAGTTTCGGATCGACCTTGTAGAAACCTCGTGGCTCGCCGAGGAAGTAATCCTGCACGCCGAGGGCGCCGTTGACGTAGTCCCCCACGGAGAAACCCGGATTGTTCGAAGCAATGACTTTGCCTACGCCCAATGCACGCATGACTTCGCCAATGCCGACCGGAGGGATGTAGGACTTGCCCTCGTTCATCCAGCCACGCATGGCCGGGTCCAGGGACAGGTATTCGTTTTTGACCAGGATCTGACCCGCCGCCGGCTCGCCGACCGGTACTTCTTGATAGGTGAAAGTCTCGCGGCTAGCCGCACCCACGGGACGTTTGGCGAGCAGGAACTGGCGATTGGTCTGGGTAGTCATGACAGGCACTCAAGATGAATGAAGTCTTGTTGATAGACCTTCATGGACGATGTCGCAAGGTTGGCTGACACTGCGAATGCACATCGATCCAGTGCAGTGATAGTCAGGGCGCCCGTTCTATCACTGCAACTCATGGGCGCCCAACCGGCCCTCTGATAGTGCTGCCGTGCCATACGCCCCTGTGACTAGACTGGGCACACGCGATCCCCCGCATTCTTCCCTCCGAGGACATAACAATGAGCATGACGTTTTCCGGCCAGGTCGCCGTTGTGACAGGCGCGGCCAATGGTATTGGCCGCGCAACCGCTTTGGCGTTCGCCGCTGAAGGTTTGAAAGTGGTGGTTGCCGATCTGGATGCGGCCGGCGGTGAAGGCACGGTGGCGCTGATTCGCACCGCCGGCGGTGAAGCGACCTTCGTGCGTTGCAACGTCACTGTGGAAAGCGATGTAAAAAATCTGATGGACGAGGTCGTGAATACCTACGGCCGTCTCGACTATGCCTTCAACAACGCCGGTATCGAAATCGAGAAAGGCAAACTGGCCGAAGGCACGGTCGATGAGTTCGACGCGATCATGGGCGTCAACGTCAAAGGCGTCTGGTTGTGCATGAAGTATCAGTTGCCGTTGCTGCTGGCCCAGGGCGGCGGCGCGATCGTCAACACTGCATCGGTCGCCGGCTTGGGGGCTGCGCCGAAGATGAGCATTTACGCTGCCTCAAAGCACGCGGTGATCGGCCTGACCAAATCGGCGGCCATCGAATACGCCAAGAAAAAGATTCGTGTAAACGCAGTGTGCCCGGCGGTGATCGACACCGACATGTTCCGTCGAGCCTATGAAGCGGACCCGAAGAAGGGCGAGTTCGCCAATGCCATGCACCCGGTCGGGCGTATTGGCAAAGTCGAAGAAATTGCCAGCGCGGTGCTGTACCTGTGCAGTGACGGCGCGGCGTTCACCACCGGTCATTCGCTGGCGGTGGATGGTGGCGTCACGGCGTTTTAACGCTGCAGGCTGCGATGGTGCGGAACCTGTGGGAGCGGGCTTGCTCGCGAAAGCGGTGTGTCAGGCGACATCAATGTTGACTGTGCTGCCGTCTTCGCGAGCAAGCCCGCTCCCACATTTGTTTATCGATCGGCGCCGGTTCCGTGAAGACACCGGACAATGTGTTTCAAATGGTTAGAATCGAGGGTTTTGGCGGCTTTGTCGCACATCCCCTCGAGCACTCCTGTGATTAACTGTTTCCCGCAAAACAGACAGGAGTTTGCTTGCTCATGGAGTTGAGAATCGATCGACAGGCATTGGTGCCTGTCGTACAGCAAATCGTCGACGCATTGGCCGACTGGCTCCGTCGCGGCGAGGTGTTGCCGGGGGCGCGTTTGCCTTCCGTGCGGCAAATCGCGCGGATCAATCTGCTCAGTCAATCCAGTGTCGTCGAAGCCTGTGAACGGCTGGTGGCTCAAGGGGTGCTGGCGACGCGTAACGGGGCGGGTTTCTTTGTCGCGGCAACGGCGCTGGCCACTCAGGGGCAATGGGATCTTCCTTGGTCCGAAGGGGTTGAGCAGCAGAGCGGCCTCGTCGGCGCACTGAAGCTGGGGTGCGGCGGATTACCCGAAAGCTGGCGTGAGACTGACGACCTGAGCTACGCCATACGCCAGGTCAGCCGCACCGACATGGCCGGGTTGTTCAACTACAGTACGCCGCTGGGCCTGCCTGCCTTGCGTCAGCAGATCCTCAAACGATTGAAACAGTTGAATATTGCGGTGGATGAAAGCCGAATCCTGACCACGGCGGGGGCCAGTCATGGGCTCGATTTGATTGTGCGTACCCTGTTCAAACCGGGCGATTGCGTCGTGGTGGAGAGTCCCGGCTATTCGATGTTGTTCGATTTGCTCAGGCTACACGGGATCAGCATGATCGAGGTGCCACGAACCCCACGCGGGCCAGATACCGAAGCACTCGAGGCACTGTTGCGCAAGTACAAACCCTGTGGCTTGTTCATCAACAGCTTTTATCACAACCCCACCGGCAGCAGTTTGACCCCGGGGGTCGCTCAGCAGGTTCTGCAACTGGCCAAAAACCATGGCGTGCTGGTGATCGAAGACGACGTCTATGCCGATTTGCACAGCGGCCCCGGCACGCGCCTTGCGGCACTGGGTATCGATGACAACGTGATCTACGTCGGCAGCTACTCCAAAACTCTCAGCAGTTCGTTACGGGTTGGCTTTGTAGTGGCCGATGCCGACATTATTTCGCGACTCGCCAGGGTCAAGATGATCAGTAGCATGGGCGCTTCACGGTTTAGCGAGTCGGTGCTGGCTTGTCTGTTGGCCAGTGGTGCCTATCGTAAATTGGTGCAACGTCAGCGTCAGCGTTTAAGCACAGACCGGGAGGCGGCCTTGCAGGTGCTCGAAGACGCGGAGTGGGAGGTTTTCGGCAAGCCGTCGGGCGGCCTGTTCATCTGGGCGCGATCGCGCAAGTCTGACTACGCTCAGGTGCGAACTCAGGCACGGCGCTTCGGTGTCCTGCTGTCTTGCCCAACGACGTTCAGTCCGACCGGTCAGGCTCATGACTGGCAGCGCATCAACGTTGCCTATGCCTGCGATCCTCGTGCCCGGGCATTTTTTCAGGCCACCGCTCGGGATCGACCTCAAGCGTTCTGAAAGCGACGTAGGCGTAGCTTTTTGCCATTATTCGGGCGCCGGAGACTTGTGTTGGCACAAGCCCGTTGCGAATCTGCATCAACAGACAATGGCAGGGGACTACGCGCAATGATTTCGGCCGTGCAAGGACGTTTTGCCAACCTCGGTATGGCGAAAAAACTGGGTGTCGGGTTTGTACTGGTGCTGCTGTTGACCGCCCTGGTAGCGGCCATCGGCGTATGGTCCCTGCAAACCATCAGTCAGCGCTTCGACGGGCTCAAGCAGATGTCGTCGCTCAACAGTGGTTTGCTCAAGGTTCGCCTGCTCGAGCAGGAGTACGCCTTGCACGGTAATCCGAAAACCGCGGACGCCTTGCGCGCCGGGGTGGACGCTCTGATCGCTCTGGCGACCCAGCTCAAGGCCCAGTCAGCGGCCAATGTGCCGGTGATGAATGATGTCGAGCAATCTCTGGGTGCCTATCGCAAGGCTTTTGACGAGTTTGTCTCGCTGAGTCAGGCCAAGGATCTGGCGCTGGAAATGGCCAGTTGGTCGGTGTCCAGCGTGGCCAATAACCTCGATGTGCTGCAGGCCGGGCTCGCCGATGATGGTGCCTATACCTTGAAGGAATCCGAGGGCAAGGATGGCGCGCAATTCATCGAGCAGGCCAATCAGGTCAGTCAGGTATCGCGGCTGATGTTGCAGGCCATGGACGAAGCGCGCGTGCGCCTGGACCTGAGCCGCAAGGGCGACGACAGCGCCGGGCAGGGCAAGATCGAGCAGGCCGATCAGGCGCTGACCCAGGCCGGGCAGCTGAAAACCACGATCAAGGATGAGGGTTACCAGACCGTCCTCAATGAAGTGTCCGGTCATATTGCCAGTTTCAGTGAAAAACTCGCCGAGTACACCGACTTGTTGGCGCAGGAAAAGACCGTCTACGAGCAGCTTCATCAGCGTGCCGCTCAAGTGGTGGAGCGGGTGGACCAGGCCTATGTTGCCGAAGATCAGTCGATGCAGGCAGAGCTGAAGAAGAATTCGCTGTTGATTATCGGTTCCTCGGCACTGGCCTTGCTGGTGGGGCTGATTGCTGCGTGGGTGATTACCCGTTTGGTCGTCGCACCGCTGCGCCGCGTGATCCGTGTCGCTCAGCAGATCGCCGCGGGCGATTTGAGTGCAACGATTGAAGTGACCCGCCGCGACGAGATCGGCCAGTTGATGCAGGCCATGCAGCAAATGGGCGCGGGGCTCAGCAGTATCGTCAGTGGTTTGCAGGCCGGTATCGAACAACTGGCCAGCTCTGCTCAATCGCTGTCGGCGGTGACCGAGCAGACCAACCTTGAAGTCAGCAGCCAGAAGGAAGAAACCGAGCAGGTCGCCACCGCGATGAACCAGATGACCGCCACGGTGCACGACGTCGCACGTAACGCGGAGGAGGCCGCCCAGGCGGCGCAGACAGCCGACGGCAAGGTCGAAAGCGGTCAGCAGGTGGTGCGCCAGAGCATGACGAGGATTGAACAGTTGGCGGACTCGGCTACCTCGGCCAGCTCCAGCATCGAAAGCCTCAGTGCGCAAATCCAGAACATTGGCACGGTGCTCAGCGTGATTAAAAGCGTCGCCGAGCAAACCAATCTGTTGGCGCTCAATGCGGCCATCGAGGCGGCCCGGGCCGGCGAGCAGGGCAGGGGCTTTGCGGTGGTGGCCGATGAAGTTCGGGCGCTGGCCAAGCGAACCCAGCAATCGACCGAGGAAATCGAACGGCTGGTCAGTGCCTTGCGTTCGGCGGCGCAGTCGTCGGTGCAGCAGATTCAGAACAGTGGCGAGTTGGTGAAGCTGGCGGTTAGCGATGCGTTGCAGACCGAGAGCGCCTTGGGGAGCATTGCGGCAGCGGTGTCGTTGATTCAGCAGATGAACCAGCAGATTGCGGCGGCTGCAGAAGAGCAGAGTTCAGTGGCCGAGGAGATCAATCGCAGTGTCACCAGTATTCGTGCCAGTGCGGATCAGTCGTCGCTGGCAATGCGGGGCAATGCCGCGTCGAGTATTGAGTTGGCGCAATTGGGGGTTGAGTTGAAGGGGATGGTGGGGCATTTCAGGCTGTAGGGGCTGGCGAACGTTGAAAAGCCACTGGGCCGGATAATGCCCGTGTAGGAGCCAGCGGTGCGGCGATCCGACTTGCCAGCGAAGGCGTCCTTGAAAGCGCCTCGCCGGCAAGTCGGATCGCCGCACCGCTGGCTCCTACGAAAAGCGGTTTGCTCGCCTAACTGACTGGCATTACATGATCAGTCGTAGATCACTTTTTTCTTCCAGTCGGCATCAGCCTCGACGTCTTTAAGGCCTTCAGTCAGTTGGTTTACTTCGCCTTCAACCGGGGCGATGGTGTCCATGACCAGGGCATTGGCGCGGGCCAGGAGTTTTTCCAGGTATTCCAGCTGTTCGGCGTAAACCTGCGGCTCCTGTTGTTTGCGCAGGTATTGCACGCCGCGTTCGAAGGCCAGGCGGGCCTGGCCGGGCTGGTTTTGTTGCAGGGAATGCTGGCCCAGGTTGTTGAAGAATTCGATGTGCAGCAGCACCAGAATGTGGCGCACTTCGCGGATCCAGCGCTTGGCTTCGTTGGGTGGCAGGAAACCATCCTGTGCGGCACGAGTGATCTGGCCATGCATGGCTTCAAGCAGGAAGCGCACGTCTTTGGCTTTGGCTTCGGTCTGGATCGGAGCTGGCGGGTTGTTGACGGGGATCGATTCACCCCGGGCGACCAAGGCACTCAGCTCGGTAATCCGTGCCTTCAATATGGCACTGGATTTTTCCAGGTTCAGCAGGCGCTGGCAGACGTTCAGTTCCAGACGGGTCAACAGCAGCTTGAGCGCTGGTGTCATAAACTGACCGGGGAAGGTCTCGGTGATTTCGCCACAGCGACGCAGGCGGTCATTGAGTTCAACCTTGGTGCGGGCCTTTTCCAGCTTGTTGTTTTCCACCACATGGTTCATGTAGCCAATGGCGATCAATAGTGCGATCCCGGCTACGACTAGCAGGGTGATCATGAGTGGTGTCACCGGTAAGACCTCTTATAGGGTTCGCGTGCGAGTCGAGTGTAGTGGCTTGGCATTTGGGCGCCTAGGGCCGCTCGACGAGTTGAATCGGCTACGGCTCTGCTTATATCGGCCGTATTGCTGCTTATATAAGTAAATAGCGTGCGAGATGCACATTGCCATCATCTCGGCATGGACTATAGCGTCTTGATGGATGCCAGAATATAGGCGCCAGAGGTCAGGCGACGGAAACCTGGATGGCAGCCGAAAGCAGGTCGAAGTCATTGATTTAAATAAATTTATATCTGGGGGTTGACGACCCCTCAATCCATCCATAGAATGCGCGCCACTTACAGCGTAAAGCACACAGCGAAACGCGGTAGGGAGTGAATGTTGTACGTGTGTCCCCTTCGTCTAGTGGCCTAGGACACCGCCCTTTCACGGCGGTAACAGGGGTTCGAGTCCCCTAGGGGACGCCAATGCGGGAATAGCTCAGTTGGTAGAGCACGACCTTGCCAAGGTCGGGGTCGCGAGTTCGAGTCTCGTTTCCCGCTCCAGTTTTAAACGGCTTTGCTTTCGGGCAGGGCTGAGTGAAACCAGAACCAAATCTTCGGATGCGGATCTGGGCACCGAAACACACACCATGTGTTCCGGGCAGCGTGTCCCCTTCGTCTAGTGGCCTAGGACACCGCCCTTTCACGGCGGTAACAGGGGTTCGAGTCCCCTAGGGGACGCCATTTGCGGGAATAGCTCAGTTGGTAGAGCACGACCTTGCCAAGGTCGGGGTCGCGAGTTCGAGTCTCGTTTCCCGCTCCAAATTCAAAAAAAACGCCGCTCATTGAGCGGCGTTTTTTTGTGCGCGTTATTTGTCATTTGGAATGAAAAGGCCAGTCAGTCAAGACACAGGACCCCTGTAGGAGCGGGCTTGCCCGCGAAAGCGGTATATCAAGGGCGGGCAAGCCCGCTCCTACAAGGCGATATGTTTGTGTTGCAACCAGCCGTTAGTCGCATGACAATGCGAGTCATTATCAGTCGCGAATTATTCCATTGTCATGTCCGCCAACGACTTGTCCTTACGCAGTGCTGTCAACGATCTGTATTGTGACCATCATGGTTGGCTCCAGGGCTGGCTGCGCAAGCGTCTGGGCAATGCCTTCGATGCAGCGGACCTGACTCAGGATACCTTCGTCAGGGTCATCAAGGCTCGCACCGCCCTGGATATCCGCGAGCCGCGACCGTATCTGTCGATGATCGCCAAGGGGTTGTTGATCGATCTGTTTCGTCGGCGTTCGCTGGAACAGTCCTATCTCGAAGCGCTGGCCGCCACGCCCGAATCACAGCAGCCATCGTTGGAGGAGCAGGCGATCCTGTTCCAGGCGCTGATGGAAATCGACCGTCTGCTGCAAGGGCTGGGGCCTCGAGTCAAGCAAGCTTTCATCCTGTCGCAATTCAATGGCCTGACGTATCCGCAAATTGCCGAGCGTCTGGGCGTCAGTGTTCGCACGGTGAATAACCACATGGCCAAGGCCATGGAGCATTGCTGTCTGATGCAGATTCAGTTGCAGCTCGCATGAACCTGCCCCCCCAGGAGTTGAAAGCCATCAGCGTCGCCGCGCAGTGGTACGCCCGGCTTCATTCCGGCACCACGACCGACGCGGATCGAGCCGCATGGAACGCCTGGCTCGTCGCAGATCCCTTGAATCGCCAGGCCTGGCAAAGAATGGCGGCGGTGGCCGAACAGATGGCGAGCGTGCCGGGCGCATTGGCGGCGCCGACCTTGAGCAATACCGACAATCGATCCCGTCGCCAGGTGCTGCGTAGTGCCTTGCTGATGACGTCTGCCGGCGCCCTGGGCTGGTTGGGTTGGCGCAGTCAGACCACACAAAACCTGATTTGCGATTTCCGCACGGCGGTGGGGGAGCGCCGCGAATTTCGGCTGGCGGACGGCAGCACTGTACTGCTCAACACCGACACATCGGTCAACGTTCGTTTCGATGGACGCCAGCGGGTGTTGGAACTGTTGTGGGGCGAGATGCTCGTGACGACGGCGGTCGATCCGTTGCAGCGTCCTTTCAAGGTCGTCACTCGCCAGGCCGAGGTGCTCGCATTGGGTACGCGTTTTATCGTCCGCACTCAGGCGCAGGGCGGTGAGGTGGCGGTGCTGGAGAAGGCGGTAGAGGTCAGTTTGCCGGATGCAGGGTCAAAGATGCGGGTCGAAGCCGGCAGACGTCTGGATTTCAATGACCGCACCTTGGGAACGCTGCGTGGCAACGATGTCTCGGTAGGCGCCTGGCAGCAAGGCAGCATCATTGCCATCGACCGTCCTTTGGCGGTGTTGCTGAGCGACCTTTCGCGTTATCGCACGGGCGTGCTGCGTTGTGATCCGGCCATTGGCAACTTGAAGGTTTCCGGGGTCTTTCCCATCGATAACACCGATCTCGCCCTGGCGGCGCTGGAGAGTGGTTTTTCGTTGCGCGTCACCCGATACAGCCGTTTCTGGGTCCAGGTATCGAATGGCGATTCGCGCTGACGGCGCGGCGCGGATAAAAAGTTTCTGCTTCGTCTGCACTTTTCACCCGCATCGTTCGGCTCATCCCTCAGTGAGTTTTTATTGACCGTTTTGGGGGAAGCAAGCATGTCTCGGGTGAACGCGCCAAGTCGTCTGGCGATCGCAGTGAAAATCGGATTGCTGGCAGCCACGATGGCCAGCGCCTGGTCGGCGAATGCCAGCTCGGCGCCAGAGGCCTCGACGCAACAGCGTTTGATTCAGTCCTACGATATTGGGGCCGGCAGCCTGGTGGATGTTCTCACCCGTTTCTCCAGTGCCGCCGGGGCCGCGATTTCGTTTGATGCCCGGCAAACCCAGGGCCTGCAATCGCCAGGTCTGAAAGGCTCTTTCGCCGTCAGCGAAGGCTTCGCTCGCCTACTGAGCGGCAGCGGTCTGCAAGCCGAACCCCAAGCCAACGGCACCTACGTGCTGCGCGCAGCGCCCGTCACCGGTTCGGCATTGGAGCTGGGCGCTACCAACATCAACGGGCAACTACTGGGAGCGACCACCGAGAACAGCGGCTCGTACACCACGGGAGCGGTCACTATCGGCAAGGGCGAGCACTCGCTGCGGGAAACGCCTCAATCGGTCACGGTAATGACCCGCAAGATGCTCGATGACCAGAACCTGAACACCATCGATCAGGTGATGGAAAAGACCCCGGGCATTACCGTCTACGACTCGACCATGGGCGGCAAGTATTTCTATTCCCGCGGGTTCCGGATGTCGGGTCAGTATCAGTACGACGGTGTGCCGCTGGACATAGGCAACAGCTATGTCCAGGCCGACAGTTTCAGCAGCGACATGGCGTATTACGACCGGGTCGAAGTCTTGCGTGGCGCGGCGGGGATGATGAAGGGCTCGGGTGGCACCTCGGGCGGGGTGAACTTCGTTCGCAAACGCGGCCAGGCCACGGCCCAGACCGAACTCAGCCTCTCCGGTGGCACCTGGGACAACTACCGCGGGCAAGTCGATACCGGTGGCCCGTTGAATGATGCCGGCACTGTGCGCGGCAGGGCGGTGATTGCTGAACAGAGCCGGCATTATTTTTATGACGATGCCCGTCGCAAGGACCAGATCTACTACGATGCACTGGACTTCGATCTGACGCCCGACACAACGCTCGGCCTGGGAGTCGCCTATGAAGATGTCGATGCCAGCCCTTGCTGGGGCGGCCTGCCTCACTACAAGGATGGCAGCGATCTGAAACTGAGTCGTTCCACCTGCCTGGATCCGTCCTGGAATACCTGGCGCAGCCAGAGGACTACGGTATTCGGCGATCTGAAACATCAGATCAACGACGACTGGGCCATGAAAGTGGCAGGGGTTTATACGAAAAACACCCAGGACATCAAATATGCATTTGCGGCAGGCTCGGTGACGCCCGGTACCTCGACCACAGATATGGTGGGCAGCCTGTACGACTACGATCAGGTCGATTACGGCCTCGATGCCTACGTGGATGGCAAGTTCGGCGCGTTCGGCCAGCAACATGAACTGATCGTCGGTTTCAACGCCAGTCGCTCGGACAAGGATGATTTCTACTCGGTCGCGCTCCTGCCGCAGAAGCAGAACGTGTTCAACCCGGATCGACATATTACGGAACCGGACGACAGCTACTTCATCGAGAACTCGACACGCGGTGGCCCGGTGAAAACCGTCACCGAACAGCAAGGCCTGTACTCGACCCTGCGTCTTAAACTGGCAGACCCATTGACGTTTGTCGTGGGCAGTCGAGTGAGCTGGTACAGCTCCAAAACCGACTCGGTGTTCATCAATTCGGGAACTTCGGAACACGCCAGAAGCACGGAGACCGGTCAAGTCACCCCGTTTGCCGGCGTGTTGCTGGACCTCAACGATAACCTGACCGCCTATGCCAGTTACTCGGACATCTTCACGCCCCAAGGCAATACCCGCTCGGAAAGTGGCTCGGTGCTCAAGCCGCTGGTGGGTGAAAGTTATGAGCTGGGGGTCAAGGGCGAATGGTTCGAAGGGCGCCTGAACACCTCCTTCAACCTGTTCCGGACCCTGCAGAAAGACCAGGCACAGACGGACTACAACTCGACCTGTCCGTCATCGGACGGCTTCTGCTATTTGAATGCTGGCAAGGTCCGCGCTCAGGGTTTCGAAGCCGAAATCAGCGGTGAGGTCATCGAGCGCCTGCAATTGCTCGCCGGTTACACCTATACCCAGACCAAGACCCTCAACGACATTGACAGCAGCCTCAATGGCGCCGCCTTCAACAGTTATGTGCCGCGCCATGTGCTGCGCATGTGGGGCGATTACGCCCTTGCCGGGGCGTTCGAGCGGTTCAGCATCGGTGCCGGCGTCAACGCGCAAAGCGACAATTTCCGGGTATCCCCGGCGACGGGCGAAAAGATTACCCAGGCTGGCTACGCCGTCTGGAACGGTCGTATCGGTTACCGCATCGATGACACCTGGTCGTTGGCGCTCAATGGCAACAACCTGTTCGACAAGCGCTACTACACCACCATTGGCACCGAAAACTTCGGTAACTATTACGGTGACCCGCGCAACTTCACCATGACGGTCAAGGCTCGCTTTTGATTCCCCCGCCAACAAGTTAAGCGCAATTCTGTAGGAGCGGGCTTGCCCGCGAAGGCGGCGGTCCAGTCAACATTGATGTCGCCTGATATACCGCTTTCGTCGGAACGCCGCCCGGAGCAAGCTCGCTCCAGGATTCCGTGTCTTAACTGACTGGCATTGCGTTCAACAAGCGGCGTTGTTTTGTGCGCGTTATTTGTCATTTGCATCGGGTAGCCATAATGCAATCTGAACAACTGCCTCAACTTCCGAGGCTCTGCACCAGGCTTTCGAGCGCTTCAACGGTTGTATCCTCCAGCGCCGGTTGCGCGGCTACCGCTCTGAGTTGGCATGTCAAACGGTATTCGCTGGGCGTGCAGTTGACGAACTGCTTGAAGGCGCGAGCGAAGTAGGATGGGTCTTTGAAGCCGGCCTCATAGCCGATACTGGTAATCGGCATCTGGCTGTTGTCGAGCAGTTGTTTGGCGAAGTTCATGCGCTTGTCCAGGACGTAATCGGTGAAGCCCACGCCATTGGCTTCCTTGAACAAGCGGCTGAAGCGAAAGGTCGTCATGCCGCAGCGCTTGGCCAAATCCCTCTGATCGATGCTGTCCCGAAAGTGCTGATCGATGTACAGCATGATATGGCTCAGCGCCTGGTGTTTTTGGTGTCCGGAAGTCAGGCGGATGCTGTCCGGGAGAGTAGGGGAGTGGTCGATCAGCGATGTCTTGCCATTTCGGCGCAGCTCGCAGAGCTGCTCCAGCGCCAACAGGTAGCGCTTCCTCTCGGTGGCCGAGAGCGGCAGTACCATGTATTCCCAGACACTGGAGCGCATGGCCCAGACCGCCAGTTCCTCTGAGTGCTGCACAGTGAACATGGTGATCGGGATGGTGGGGGTAGTGCGTTTGATCTCCAGCAACAACCTCAACCCTGGTGTGTCGGGGCGATCGAAATGGATGCAGATCATGTCTGCCTGTTCCCCATGGGGCAACACGGAGTTTTTCGTCAATTTGCAGTCGCAAGTGTCCTCGAACTGCGCGATGAGTCCTTTCGTGGAACGATCGTGAGTCAGATCGAACCACAGTAGCGATGGCCTTCTGGTCAAATTGGACGTCATGTCTCTACTCTGGGGTTCTTCATGCCTCTGTTCGCTGAGTAGTATTGCTAACGTGCTATCACTTTGCAGATTAAATGCTGATAAGAAAGACGCGACTTAAGTCTATTCGCACTAAGTGCTGCTTTGCCGACCGTTTGTTTACGTGTTTTCAACGCATCCCGGCTTCAACCGCTCGTCGCTTGTGAAACAACGACAAGCGCCTTTGCAATGCCATGCCTTGTTTTACCCCTCCTATGACTTCTGCAAAGGCCAATCAACGTTATTTCACCGCCCCGCAAAAAAGTCCTAGTGATGTGCAAAATCTTCCTAACGCCCATGCCTTGCCCCTGACTAGTGTTGCATCCAGGCAGAGCAAAACGCACTGCCTTCCGAAAAAACAACATTCGAGTGAGGTGGGCAAAATGATCATGCAAACAATCAAGGCTTCGGTAGTGAAGTTCGCCAAAGATGAAGATGGCCTGACCATTGTGGAATACGCGGTGGCCGGTGGGTTGATTACGGTAGCTGTTGTTGCAACGTTCACGCTTCTTGGCGGGGCCGTAAACACCAGGATGATAGCTCTTTGCAACGCCGTTCTTCCTGGTACTTGCTAATAACAACTCCAGTAGGGAGATGTGCGATGTCCATGGAACAGCTGGTAGCGACCGTTGTGCTGATAGGACTGCTGGGCGTGGCGGTGGTGAGCGACTTGCGTCGCCACCGCATTCCCAACCTGCTGATCCTGGTGGGTCTGGCCTTGGGATTGGCCGGCCAGACTTACTCAGGCGGGATCAGCGGGATGGGGGACGGCCTGCTGGGCCTCCTGATCGGTTTCGGGCTGTTCCTGCCCATGTATGCGTTGGGCGGCATGGCTGCCGGCGACGTCAAACTGATGGCCATGGTTGGCAGTTTTCTACCTCCCCATTACGCCTTGTGGGCTGTGTTCTTCAGTCTGCTGTGGGGAGGCCTGTGCGGTTTCCTGATCGTGCTGGTGCGCGGTCAATTGTTACAGACCCTGGGGCGCTATCGGTTGATGCTTCGGGCGCGGGCCTATATGGCGCCAAGCTCGGACGACGTGGCCAGCAAGCCCTTTCCTTATTCGGTTGCGATCCTGCTCGGGACCTTGAACAGCGTCTACTGGCAACTCGTTGCCGGTGGATTCGGAGGTTAGTCATGCACGTCATCGTCGATAGTGATGCCTACCCCAGCGAACGGGAAGCGGTGCAGCGACTGGCGCCTCAGCCCTGCACTATTCGCGAAACTGGTCTGACCGACAGTTTTCTCGGCGAGTTGGTGTGCAAGCATCTGCATGACGCCGGCGTGCTCGACATGCCGCGGCTGGTGGAGCGTCTGGCGCTGACCGGCGCCGTACTTGAAGAAGTCCTGGCGTTTTTGCGCAAGGACGGCCGTGTCGAAGTGCTTGGCCAGATGGGGCAATCCAGTGGACAGATGCTGCGTTATGGCCTGACCGAACGCGGTCGCAGTGCCGCCCGCGACGCCCTGTCGCGCAGTGGCTATATCGGTGCGGCACCCTTCCCGGTGAGTTCCTACCGCTCCCTGATCAAAATCCAGACCATTCACCACGGTCGCATCAATGCCAACGATATGCATAGAGCCCTCGCTGGCGTAGTGCTCACGGAGGCAATGCTCGATCAGTTGGGCGTGGCGCTGAACTCCGGGCGCGCGATCATGATTTATGGCCCCGCGGGTACCGGCAAGACTTACGTCAGCAGCCGGCTGATTCGATTGTTCGCCGAGGCCATCTGGGTGCCTCATGCCATCGTGATCAACGAGTCGGTGATCGAGATCTATGACCCGCAGGTGCATCAGCGTCTGGATGACAACGGTCAACAGAACAATCTGATGCTCAACGAAGGGATCGACCGTCGACTGCTGTGCTGCAAACGCCCGATCGTCATTACGGGCGGTGAGTTGAGCATGGAACAGCTGGACGTTCGCTATGACCCCTACACCCGTCAGTACCAGGCTGCCTTGCAGCTCAAGGCCAGCAATGGCCTGTTCATCATCGACGACATGGGGCGTCAACGCATGGCACCCGCCGAGCTGTTGAATCGCTGGATCGTCCCGATGGAGGAGAAGCGCGATTTCATCAATCTGGGCGGCGGTCGGCATTGCGAGTTGCCGTTCGATCTGATTCTGGTGTTCTCCACCAACCTCAATCCTCTGGAATTAGCCGATGAGGCCTTCCTGCGCCGGATTGGCTACAAGCTGCAATTCGGTTACCTGAAGCCTGAAGAGTACGAAAAGATCTGGCGTCAGGAAAGCGAGCGCCTGGGCATTCCTTTTGACCCGCTGCTGCTGCGTTATGTACTGCAAAGGCTTTATGCAAGTGAAGGCATGCCCCTGGTGCCTTGCCATCCCCGCGATCTCCTGAACATGGCCCTCGATCGTCAGCGTTATATGGGCGGTTCCGGGGCCTTGTCGCCACAAGAGTTGGAATGGGCCTGGCACAACTACTTCGTCCAGCTCGACTTTCTTTGATACGGAGATACTGACATGAGCTCTCGTACTGTTTCCCTGATAGGTGTTTCCCTGGTCATGGGCCTTGGTGCTGCATGGATGGCCGACTCCTGGCTGAGCTCCCGGCTCAATGCCACCCCGGATGACCATCTTCGAAGCGTGGTAGTCGCCACCGTAGAGATTCCATTCGGGCAGATGATCGAGGCCCAACAGGTCAGCACCGTGCGCATGCCCATGGACACGATCCCGGACGATGCTCTCGATTCCACCGACAAGGCAGTGGGCAAGATCGCAACGTTCGACATCTTGCGTGGCGACGTCATGCGCGGCGCACGCCTGAGCGAGCACTTGGGCGGCAGTACCCTGGCCTCTCTGATTGCGACAGACAAACGTGCCATCTCGGTACGGGTAGACGATGTGGTCGGCGTGGGCGGCTTCCTGTTACCCGGTAACCGGGTCGATGTGCTGGCGACTAAAAAAACTGATGGCGCCGGCAATAACGCTGTGTCCAGGACCATCCTCGAGAATTTGCGGGTGTTGGCGGTGGACCAGACGGCGGGTACCGACAAGACCCAACCGGTGGTGGTGCGTGCAGTGACGCTGGAGATGACGACCGCAGAGGCTGAAACCCTGGTCACGGCGCAAACCGAAGGGAAATTGCAACTGACCCTGCGCAACCCGCTGAACGCCGAGAAAAAAATCGCGACCGTTGCGCCTGCCGCCCCGGCCATGGCGATGGCCGCTGCCCCAGCGCCAAAACGCGTGGTGCGCCGCGGCAACGGCGAGGTGGGTGGGGTTGTCACCATCATCCGCGGGACCCAAGCCAGTGTAGTCAAACGTTGACAGGGCAGTAGGGGTGCCTGGGCACCAAGGTATTGGCGGAGCCGATCCGGATCAGTATCGGTAAATGAGGGCTTGATGATGAATCTTCGTATTCAGCAGCCGTTCACTGCGACGCCAAGGCGCCAGGAAGGATCGGTGAGCGTATTGATGGTGATCGCGTTGGCGGCGATTCTCATGGTGGCAGGTTTGGCTCTCGATGCGGGCCACATGTTGTTGAACAAAACGCGCCTGCAGAATGCTGTTGACGCCGCCGCCCTGAGTGGCGCCAAAACCCTGAGTCAGGTGACAGGGGGAATCAACGCCGCCAGCGCGACGCAGGCTGCCGCGCTCAACACGCTGAACCAAAATGCCAATGCCATGGGCAATAACGAATTGGCTACGGCGATCGCCGGCAATTCAGGCACATTTGCGGTGGTGGAACTGTCCAGCAGCGTCTATGGACCTTTCGCCTATCCTGGGCCTGCGGATGCCAAATACGTTCGGGTATCAGTACCGAGCTATAACCTGACGGGGTTTTTCTGGAACTTCGTCCAGACATTCGGCTCCGGCGGCTTGGGGAACAAAAGGGTGGCGGCGATCGCCACTGCTGGACCCAGCCCCACCAGCCCGTGTGATCTCGCACCTTTGATGGTCTGTGGCAACCCCGACCCGGCTCAATACAACCCGGCCGCTGACCTTTACTGGGGCTTCCACCTTGGTGATTTGCAGGTATTGAAGACGGCCGCCGGCAATTCGTCCGCCATTGGGCCAGGCAACTTTCAGTTGCTCGATTTTGGCTCGGGCGGCAGTACGGTCAGGGAGGATCTGGCCGGAGGCGGCTCGGTCTGCCGCAACGTGGGGCAAAACGTCCAGACTGCTCCAGGCAACAAGGTCGGCCCTACCTCTCAAGGCTTGAATACGCGCTTCGGCATCTACAACGGCCCGGTCAGTGCTTCGGACTATCCGCCAGACCTGGTGACCACGTCCAGCAACCCCGCGATCATTTACGACGACTCAGTCAACCCGCCACAAGTGAAGTACCAGGGACAACCCGTCACCTCGAGCAACGGCGATCTCACCGCAGGCGGCAACGCGATACTTGACTACAACGACTGGCGTGCGAGCGTTGCCGCGTGTGTGGCAGGGGGCAGCGGCTGTCAGAACAATGGCGTGTTCGAGCGCCGGATGCTGAAAATCGTGGTGGGTAACTGCACCGGGAAACAGGGTGGTTCAACCTCGATCCCCGTCCTGGGTTTCGGCTGCTATTTCGTTGTGCAGCCAATGAGTGGTGGCGGCGGGGACGCGCAGATCTTCGGACAGTTTGTGAAGGAGTGCGAAGGCGACAACGTGCCCAGCCCCTCGCCGGAAAACGATTCCGGCCCGCAGATCATTCAGCTCTACAAAACCTATCTCGGCATCGGCACTCCGAGTACTGACTCGTAGGAGGCGTCATGAGACTTCACGCGTTTAAACATCCGCGGCGCCAGCAAGGCCTGGCCATGGTGGAATTCACCCTCGTCCTGCCGGTGTTGCTGCTGCTGTTGCTGGCCTTCGGTGAGTTCGGTCGCATGCTCTATCAGTACAACGTCCTGCTACAGGCTAGCCGTGATGCCGACCGTTTCGTCGCCAGCAAGGCCTGGGACTCGACACTCGGCGTTGTCTCTCTGAGCAATGCGCTACAGACCCAGACGAAAAACGTCGCGGTCTATGGCGTGCCTGCAAATACCGGGACCGCGGTGGTGTCAGGGTTGACGACTGCGAACGTAGTGGTCGCCGCGGTGGGTCTCGACCATGTGCGAGTCACCATCACGTATACGTTCTGCCCGGTGATTGGCGGTGGCAATTGCACCGGGTCGCTTCCCGGGTTTTTTGGGAATCCGATTGCGCTGAGCATTCCGCTGGTCGCCACCACTGTCATGAGGGCACTGTGATGAATCGCAAACACATGCGCGGCACCTATGTGGTGGAGTTCGCCATCATTGGCGCGCTGATGTTCACGCTGTTGTTCGGCACGTTGGAATTTGGCCGCCTGTACTTCACGATCAATGCGCTGGATGAAGCCGTACGGCGTGGTACGCGTCTGGCGGCGGTGTGCAATATCAGCGACCCGGTGGTGTTGCGGCGGGCGATTTTCAATGCCGCGACTGACGCCGGTACGAGTCAGCTGATCAGCAATCTGGCCACCACCAACCTGACGCTGACCTACCTGGACGTCAACGGTGCTCAGGTGGTCAACCCGGGCGACCTGGTCAGCGTCAACGGTTATCGTGCCATCCGCTACGTCCAGTTGAGCCTGCAAAACTTCGTTTTCAACCTGTTTATTCCCGGGTTCGGCGTGCCCATTACCTTGCCCACATTCAGGGCAACGTTGCCACGCGAAAGCCTTGGGCGTCATTCCGATTCCGGGGAGATCACACCATGCTGAATACCAAGGACACTCCGCTCTCCACCTCGACCGGCAAAGCGGGGCTGCGGTTGCTGATCAGCAGCCGTGATGCCACCTCTTTGCGCGATCTGCAGAGTGTTTGCCAACGCATGCCCTGCCTGGAGGTGAGTACTCGCCTGGTGAGCAATGGGCATGTCGACCCGCTCTACGGTCTGGACCGGATGCCCGATCTTTTACTGCTGCGCGTCAGCCACCTGTGGCGTGAGGAGCTGGCGGCGCTGTTGCTGCATCCGGCCCATGAGCGTCCGCCGATGCTGGTCTGCGGTCTGCTGAGCGATCAGGAAGGTATGCGTATGGCGATGCAGGCCGGCGCCCGTGACGTGCTGCCCGAGCCTATCGCCGAGACCGAACTGGTCGCCGCCTTGAATCGTCTGGTCATGGAGGTTCGGACCGGCAGTGGGGTAGAGGGGAAATTGATCGCCGTGATGAGCGCCAAGGGCGGTTCCGGCGGAACCCTGGTGGCCTGCAATCTGGCTCAGCAGCTCAGTGCCAGGGGTGGCAGTACCCTGTTGCTGGACATGGACCTGCAATTCGGCAGCGTGACGCATTATCTGGATGTGGCGCAGTCGCACAGCCATCTGGAGGTGTTGCACCAGATCGACGGCATGGACAGCGTCGCGCTACGCGGTTTTTGCAGTCACTTCAGCCCGACCTTGCATGTGCTGGGTGGTCGGGCCGGTGAGCTGTGTCTGCCGCAAGATGCCCAACCCGAGCAACTTGACACCCTATTGAAGTTGGCCCGCGCCAGCTATGACTGGGTGGTGATCGACCTGCCGCGGCAAATCGACCACCTCACCGGCTCCGTGCTGGAACAGGTGGATCGGGTGTACGTGGTGGTGCAGCAGAGCGTCAGCCATCTGCGCGATGCCAGCTCCCTGGTGCGGATTCTTCGCGATGACCTGGGCGTGCGCGGGGATCAATTGCAGATCGTGGTCAACCGCTTTGACAAGGCAGCAGCAATCAGCCTCAAAGATATCGGTGAGGCACTGCGCTGCACCAATCTGTCGAAACTACCCAACGACTTCAACCTGGTCAGCCAGAGTCAGAACACTGGCGTGCCGTTGGGGCTGCATGCGCCGAGGGCAGCGATCACCGCCGCACTGCGCGACATGACCGAGGACCTGGTCGGTCAACAGGTGGCCGGAAACAAAGGCTTACTCAAACGCGCCTTCAACCGTTTTTTCGGGGGATGACCCATGATCAGCGACTTTCGTAACCGCTTGCGCAAACAGTCCGGTAAACCCGCCTCATCGTCGGCCGCTCAACCAGGCGACGAACTGCTGGATCCGGCAGAGGAAATAATGGCGTGGGAGCGTGTAACACCGGACGTTCTTTACGAAACCCGAAGCCAGGTCACCCCGGTGGAAGCCGAGTGGCGGGAAAAGATCTACCAGCAGCTGCTCAAGGTCATGGACCTGTCCTTGCTGGACTCCCTTGAACAGGCCGAGGCCACGCGGCAGATTCGCGATATTTGCCAGCGCCTGCTCGATGAGCATTCGGCACCGGTGAGTACCACCAGCCGCCAGTTGATCATCAAGCAGATCACCGACGAGGTGCTTGGCCTGGGTCCCCTGGAACCGTTGCTGGCTGATCACAGCGTGTCCGACATTCTGGTCAACGGCCATGCCTCGGTCTATGTCGAGCGCTTCGGCAAACTGCAACGGACCGATGTGCGCTTTCGCGATGATCAGCATTTGCTCAACATCATCGACCGCATCGTGTCCAGCCTGGGTCGGCGTATCGACGAGTCCTCGCCGCTAGTGGATGCCCGGCTCAAGGACGGTTCGCGGGTCAACGCGATTATCCCGCCGCTGGCCATCGACGGCCCGAGCATGTCGATTCGCCGCTTTGCGGTGGACCTGCTCAATACCGACAGTTTGATCTCGGTGGGCACGTTGACCCCGGCCATTGCCCTGCTGCTCAAGGCGATCGTTCGTGGACGCTTGAACGTACTGATTTCCGGCGGTACCGGCAGCGGCAAGACCACCATGCTCAATGTGCTGTCCAGTTTCATCCCGCAAAACGAGCGGATCGTTACCATCGAAGACTCCGCCGAACTGCAATTGCAGCAGCCCCACGTGGTGCGCCTGGAAACCCGGCCTTCGAATATCGAGGGGCGTGGCGAGGTGAGCCAGCGCGAATTGGTGCGCAACAGTTTGCGGATGCGCCCAGACCGCATTGTCATTGGCGAAGTGCGCGGCGCCGAGGCGCTGGACATGCTGACGGCCATGAACACCGGCCACGACGGCTCGCTGACCACCATCCACGCCAACACCGCACGTGATGCGTTGGGGCGAATCGAGAACATGGTGTCGATGACCGGGGCGACCTTCCCGATCAAGGCCATGCGGCAGCAGATCGCTTCGGCCATCGATGTGGTGATTCAGCTGGAACGTCAGGAGGACGGCAAGCGCCGCCTGGTCAGTGTGCAAGAAATCAACGGTATGGAAGGCGAGATCATCACCATGACCGAAATTTTCTCCTTTGCGCGCCAAGGCATGGGCGAAAACGGCGAGGTACTCGGCGATTATCGCCCCAGCGGCATGATCCCGGCCTTCCGCGATGTACTGGCCAAACGCGGTATCGAATTGCCGCTTAACATGTTCAGGCCTGAATGGATGGAGGCACGGCAGTCATGAGCCATATTCCTGGTGAATTCATTCTGATCTTCCTAGGCATGGTGTTTATCGCCGTGTTCCTCCTGTCCCAGGGCGTGGTGGTGCCGGTGTTCGGCGAGGCCGGCAAGATGCGCAAGCGCATCCGCGGCCGCCTGCATGTACTGGAGAAAGCCAACAATCTGCCCAACATGCAGACGGTGTTGCGGCAGAAATACCTGACGCGCTTGTCGCCACTGGAGGCCATGCTCGAGCAGTTGCCCTTTATGGTGAACCTGACCCAGATAATCGAGCAGGCCGGCCATGAATATCGTGCTTATCGGGTGATATTGCTCGGGCTGTTCCTGGGCGTCTGTGCGGGCATCTCGATCTGGATGATCTCGTCAGTTTGGTGGATGGCGCTGTTGGCGGGCTTCGGGGTGTTCTGGATACCCCTGCTGAAAATTTCTCGTGACCGTGGCAAACGTTTCGCTGAGTTTGAGGAAGGCCTGCCGGATGCGCTGGATGCCATGTGCCGTGCCCTGCGCGCTGGACACCCCTTCAACGAAACCCTGCGCCTGGTCGCCGAGGAGCACAAGGGAGCGGTTGCTCAAGAGTTCGGCTTGACCTTTGCCGATATCAACTATGGCAACGATGTACGCCGGGCCATGCTTGGCCTGTTGGAGAGGATGCCAAGCATGACGGTGATGATGCTCGTGACCTCGATCCTCATCCATCGCGAGACCGGCGGCAACCTGACCGAAGTGCTGGAGCGTCTGAGTCGGCTGATTCGCGGGCGATTTCGCTTTCAGCGTAAGGTCAAAACCTTGTCGGCCGAAGGGCGGATGTCAGCCTGGATATTGGTGGCCATTCCCTTCGTGCTGGCGGCGGTGATCGTATTCACCAGCCCTAACTACTTGCCGGTGCTGCTCAATGATCCGGTCGGCCATAAGCTGATATTCGCGGCTTTTGGTTCCATGTTGGTCGGGATTTTCTGGATTCGCAAAATCATCCGGATTCAGGTTTAAGCGTTATTCGCCATGAGGAGGTGCAGGTCATGGACTATTTGCTCGAGTTATTCAGTCGAGTAACAGGCAATGAGGAAGTTGCGCGCCTGTTGTTCGTCGGTGCGATGAGTCTGAGTGCGGTGCTCGCGGTCGTCACCGTGGTGCTACTGCTGTTGGGGCTACAGGACCCCGTTCGGCGTCGTCTGGCGCTGATAAAACGCGGTCATACAGGGAATGCTGGGCAGGACGCACCCAGTAATCTGCAATTATTGCTGGAGCGGGTCGGCCAACGCTTTGGCTCGACTGAGGCTGCCCAGACGTCGCCCACCCAAACCCTGTTGATGCACGCCGGTTACCGTTCACCGTCGGCGGTGCAGATGTACTGGGCGGTGCGCTTGTTGTTGCCACTGGTATTGGTTGGCGTAGCACTGTTGGTGTTGCCGATAATCCCCAGGCTTTCTCTGATGACGGGATTGTTGCTGGTGTTGATGGCCGCTGCTATCGGATGGCTGGTGCCCGCGGTGTATGTCGGAAAACGCAAGCAGGCGAGGCAGGGCAGGCTGCGTGCGGCCTTTCCGGACGCCCTGGACCTGATGGTGGTTTGCGTGGAGTCAGGCCTGGCCTTGCCCCTGACGATCGAGCGGGTAGCTGAGGAAATGTCGGTCAGTCAGGTTGAGCTGGCTGAAGAACTGGCTCTGGTCAATGCGCAAATCCGCGCGGGCATTTCCAGTACTGAGGCGCTCAAGCAACTGGCTGTGCGTACTGGTCTGGATGACGTGCAAGGGTTGGTCAGCCTGTTGGCGCAGAGTATCCGTTTCGGCACCAGCGTGGCCGATACCCTGCGCATCTATGCCGATGAATTCCGTGACCGGCGTACACAGGCCGCCGAAGAGGCGGGAGCGAAAATCGGTACCAAGCTGATATTCCCGCTGATTTTCTGCCTGTGGCCAAGCTTCTTTCTGGTTGCAATCGGCCCGGCCATGATCGGTGTGTTCAAAGCATTCAGGTGAGGTAAACGGGCGGGGGGCTGTCGAGCACGATGGCCTTGCCACCCGAGCCTGATCTGCACTTTCCTGCCATAGGTTTACACATCCCCTGTAGCGCTGCCGAAGGCTGCGATCTTTTGATTTTTCTGGCAGGCAATTCGTTGCCCAGGCCTCTGAATCAAAGGATCGCAGCCTTCGACAGCTCCATGGGGCCAGTCTGAGTTTTCAACGCGCAGTTACATTAAGCTCCAGCCCAATGGATCCAAGGCGTCGTAGTTTGATTGAGCGGAGCTTTGCGAGCAGCCAGCCAACAGCAACACAATCAGCAGGCCTGCGTATTTTTTGATGGGACAGGACGGTTTGCTCTGCGTGGCAGCCGGATTGTTGTTACCAGGAGCCATAAGGAATGCCAAATTGTTCGATGTAGGCTTTGGACTCCGGCGACAGGGGTAAGGCATAACGGCCTTCATTTTTGCCCTGAGACGGTCCTTGCTTGTTGATGGTGCCCACTACCCGAGCAATCTCGACCGACTTCAAGCAAGGAGCGCCCAACCAGACTTTGGCTATGCCGCCGGGCGCCAGACCGATGCCGATGTCGTCGCGGTAGTCGGTGATCCATTTACCATCAGCCCTGCAAAAGGCTTTTTCAGGTTTGCGCATGATTTCCCGTGCAGATTCGGGAATGACGATGTAGGCCTCATAGGTTTGGGGTTCGGCCAGGGATTGCCAGCGCACGTAGATCAACCGGGGCAGGTCGACACTCGTGACATGCCGGCCTTTTCCTCTGCCGGGACTGTCTGGCCAGCCAGCGGGTTTTCCCTTGTTGTTGGCGGGGGTGTGTATCGATGCAATTCCAGAGCCGGCTCCTCGTAAAACGCGCTCCTGGGTATCCACGACGTCCGCTGTTTCAATCCAGACCTCCATGTAATCTGGCGCTCCAAAGCCCAGGAACCATTCCTTGAGATCGGACGATTGCGCGAAGCTATGTGTGCAACCAGCCAACAGCAACAGAATCAGCAGGCCTGCGCATGTTTTGATTGGGCGGAACGCCTTGTTGATAGACGAGGCTGCGCGGTGACTGTTACCAGGAACCATAAGGAATCCCGAATTTTTCGATGTAGGCTTTGGACACTTCAGAAAGGGGCCGATGCTTGCCGCCGGATTTACCCTCGTAAGGTCCTTTTGGGTTGATGGTTGCCACGACCCGAGCAATCTCGACCGACTTCAAGCAGGGAGCGCCCAACCAAACCTTGGCTATGCCGCCGGGCGCCAGACCAATGCCGAATCTGTCGCGGTAGTCGGTGATCCATTTGCCGTCGAAGCGGCAAAAAGCCTTTTCTGGTTTGCGCATGATTTCCCGTGCGGATTCGGGAATGACGATGTAGGCCTCATAGGTTTGCGGTTCGGCCAGGGATTGCCAGCGCACATAGATCAGCCGGGGCAGATCGACCCCGTTGACGTACCGGCCTTTTCCACTGCCGGGACTTTTGGGCCAGCCTGCGGGCTTGCCCTTGTTGTCGCTGGGAGTGTGTACCGACGCAATCCCGGAGCCGGCTCTTCGTAAAACGCGCTCCTGGATATCCACGACGTCCGCCGTTTCAATCCAGACCTCCATATAGTCGGGTGCTCCAAAGCCCAGGAACCATTCCTTGTGATCGGGTGATTGCGCGAAGCTTTGTGTGCAACCAGCCAAGAGCAACCCAGCCAGCAGGCCTGCGCATGTTTTGATTGGGCGGAACGCCTTGTTGATAGACGAGGCTGCGCGGGGGCTGTTACCAGGAGTCATAAGGAATGCCGAATTTTTCGATGTAGGCTTTGGACTCCGGCGACAGGGGTAAGGCATAACGGCCTTCATTTTTGCCCAGAGACGGTCCTTGTTTATTGATAGTGCCCACGACCCGAGCAATCTCGACCGACTTCAGGCAGGGACCGCCTAGCCAGACTTTGGCAATACCGCCGGGTGCCAGACCGATGCCGATGTCGTCGCGGTAGTCGGTGATCCATTTGCCATCAGCCCTACAAAAGGCTTTTTCAGGTTTGCGCATGATCTCCCGTGCGGATTCGGGAATGACGATGTAGACCTCATAGGTTTGCGGTTCGGCCAGGGATTGCCAGCGCACATAGATCAGCCGGGGCAGGTTGGCACCCGTGACGTCTCGACCGGCCCCTCTACCGGGACTTTTGGGCCAACCTGCGGGCTTGCCCTTGTTGTCGCCGGGGGTTAGTACTGATGCAATCCCGGAGCCGGCTCGACGAAAGACGCGCTCCCGGATATCCACCACGTCTGCTGTTTCAATCCAGACCTCCATGTAATCCGGGGCTCCGAAGCCCAATGACCAAGTTTCGTCGTAGCTTGATTGCGCGAAGCTTTGCGAACCGCCAGCAAACAGCAACACAACCAGCAGGCCTGCGCATGTTTTGATAAGTCGGGCAATGTTATTCATTGGGATGTACCACTCGCCGGTTTTTGTCAGCAGGTCGGTTGATAAACACAAATTCCATATCGCTGCTGTTCAAGTCCTTGGCTGCATTCCAATGAGCGGAAAGATGGATATAGCGACTGCGTAACAATGCCCTTTCTTTGATCGTCAGCCCCTCGACCGTTGTTTCGCCAAGGGCATAGGCCTGAAGCTTTTTGTGGATAGCCTCCAATTCCTCAGGCAATCGCAGAGCCGGGAGGTCAGGGATAACCTTGAACGGCACATCATGTCTGACGGCCAGCTCGCGCATGATGCGTAAATACACCAGCGACAGTTCACCGTGCACCGGGCGTTCAATGCTGGCTGCGGCATAAACCCGCTTCTGCGGATCGCGATCGGGTCCCCCCCCTTTCTACTGATTGAGTCAGCGGTCGTTCCCAGAGTGCCACTCTGAGTTCGTTTCCCGGTCCGTCGACATCGATGACGCCTCTTTCGTACCAGTTGTACGCTTCCTTTTCGGCGGTGAGGTAAGCCGCACTGCGGGTCGGGGACATGCTTTGGCTGATGGTGCTGGTCACCGGGTTGCCCAGCAGAAGCTTTTCCCTGGCTCTGGGCAAATAGCCGCCGCCGAGATCCGAGTGCACGCCGGGCAAGGCCAGATCGATGCTTCCCAGGCTGTTGAGGGCGAAGTTTTCCCGGATTTCGTCACGAGCAACCAGATGCACCACCTTATTGGCACAGCCGTCTGGTAGTTTGAGATTGACGCCGGGGTTTCTGCTGTTGGTGCCGGTGAAATCGAACAGTCCAGGGTTGGCAATTGCGGCGACGGTATCGAACAGGCCGATGAAGTTGATGGTGACATCGGTTGTCAGGCGCCAATCAAAGCGGTTGGACAGGAGCGGAGAGCCGGCCGGAAGTGCAGCTGCCAGAATGCTGTGTTCGCCCTTGAGTACCTCGTTCGCAAAGTGCCGCGCCGCTGCCGCCCCCCGACTGAAACCGAAAATATCGAATTCGATTTTCTCGACCATCACTCCGGGGTTTTCCTCTTCGAGTAAGCGTAGCTGCTTCAGAATCTTTTCCGGACTCTGCTCAACTCGGGCCACTACACCTGTTTCGCCCCTGCCTGTTGCTTGTGAGTAGAGCGAGTCTTCGCCATTGTTTTTAGTACCGATGCCTTCGAGGTAGACGCGCAAAGAGGCTTTTTTCGCGTTTTCAGGCATAGGCTTGTATGACTGATCGGGATATAGGTCATACAACCGCGCGATATTGCTCACATCATTCCCATAACTATTATCCGGCGAACTCCCGTTGCCGTCGTACCCGTAAGCCGCGCAATGCTTCTGTATCTCCTCGGCGGCTTCAGCCAGATTGGCATCCGGGGCGTAGCAGGCCGCCACGGTTTCACTGTTGGCTTTGTTGTTCCCGGTGCCATCGAAGAAAACGCCGATCCGCAAGGTAATCCCCTCCAGTTCGACTTCTTCCTCTTCTTCCTCCAGTTCGGCCGATTCGTCCTCGTCCAGTGGCGCAGGCGCGACGGAGACCAACCAGCCGGCCGCCGCCCCCGGCAACAAAGCCTGGGCGGCCATCCCCGCCACCGGCGCGCCGCCGACCTCAAGCACGCTGCTGCTGAATATGCCGTCGGCATTGAGCACGATGTGCTGACCACCCACCTTCAACGAAATACTCTCGCCCGCCTCCAGCACCAGGTGGGTACCCGCCTTGATGTGCAGTTGCTGACCGGCTTCGACCACCAGCGTGTCATCGACTTTCGTGTGGCTGCTCCCGGCCACCTGCAGATAGTCGCTGGCCTGAAGCTGCACCTTGCGATCCGCCATGACCGTGCGATGCTCTTCTGCCTCCAGCAGCGTAATGCTGTGGCCCTTGATGGTTTCCCGGCGTTCGTTACCCACCTCCAGCCGGCTGTCATTGACAACCTTCTGCTCCAGATCGCGCTGGGCGCGCAGGTAGATCAGTTCCTGCCCGGCGCGGTCTTCAATCGACAGTTCGTTGTATCCACCGGTATGCGGTGAACTGTGGCTGCGCAGTACGGTTTTGGTTTTGTGTTCGGGCAAGGGATAGGGGACGGGCGTGAGCTTGTTCGGCGCGCAACCGGTGATCAATGGATGGTCGGGATTGCCTTCCAGGTAGGTGACCAGCACTTCCATGCCGATGCGCGGAATGGTCACCGCACCGAAATGTTCACCCGCCCAACTGGACGATACCCGCAGCCAGCAACTGCTGTGTTCGCTGTTGCGCTCGGCCCGGTCCCAATGAAATTCGACTTTGACCCGACCATATTCATCGCAGTAGATCTCTTCGCCGGCCGGCCCGGTGACGCGGGCGGTCTGACAGACCAGCGCCGGCCTTGGGGCCGGCAGCGGTGGCCGATAAAACACGTCCCAGGGAATCGCGCTGAAGCGGTTGCGGTAGCCCTGGGTAAAACCGTCCTCGGATTTGGCGTCGCTGGTGACTGACTCTTCCAGCACCTGAGGCTGTTTTCCGCGGTGGGTGACACTGAGCAGCAGCCACAAATCGTTGTACGTTGCGCGTGGGTGTTGCGTCAGGCTGAAAAAATGACCGCTGCGCAGGGTCGGCTGATCGCTTTCGCCCTCGGCCAACTGGTAATCGGTGCGGTGCCGTTCCAGCGCCTGCCGGGCAAGCTGTTGCCCGCGTTTCTCGCTCTCGAAAAACAGCGGGTAGCGGTAGTCTTCAAGCTCGGGCTGAACTCGCCGGTAAAGCGACTTTCCAGTAACCGACTCGGGCGTTTCAGGTCGTAGTGCCGGCGCGTGACTTTGCTGGGGCGGGTGCTGAAACCCGGGGAAAACCGGCTGACCACCGGATGCTCCGCCACCATCCCGCAATCTTCCCGAAAAGGGGTTTCACCCAGGGTGGGGAAGAAGGTCTGGTCCTCGGTGAACACCAGCACATGGCCGTCCCGGGAATGCTGGTGGTGCCAGGCGAGACCTTCCTCGGCGCACAGGCGCTGGACGAACTGGAAATTATTTTCCCCGTATTGCGTGCAGTATTCGCGCTCGGGACTGGTTCGGACGTGGAACCTGAACGCATCGGCCAGGATGCCATGCTGCTTGAGCACCTGAGTGATGATGTGCGGCACCGTCTGGTGCTGGAAAATCCGCTGATCGTGGCTGAACTGCAAGTAGTGCAGCGCCGGTACCAGGCTCAGGCGATAGCGGGTCAGGCGGTTACCTATTTCTCCGGCGAACGCCCCGTCGACATGCCCATGAATGCCTTCGCCGTTAAGGCCGAACTGGAGGAAGGCCGGTTGGCCGAGCAGGCTCTCCAGATCGAAATCGCGGTACTCGCTGACCAGTTCAACCTGGATCGAATACAAGGCGCTGATGGTTTCAGTGCCTGCAAAGGCCAGCACTTTGAAGTCGTTGCGAACCGTCGGGAGTTCAAGCGTGAAATGGGCAGCATTGGCCGGGGCGAACATGCGCTTGTCCTTTTGCTTTTCATCTGCTCGTCCTTAAGCTGAAAGTGAAAGCGAGGCGCAACACCCTATCGGGCTTGAACCTGCGTCAATGGCCGAACACGCTAACAAGGCATTAAAGGGATTGATGTAGGAAGAGTCTCGATGGCCTGCCAGAAACTTCCCAAGTTCAGAATGTTTCGTCAGGGGATGGGGGTAAGCGCCAAACACTGCATGGCCACGGCGGCCTTTGCCTGTGATGCGGAACGGATGAAACAGCCGCCGCTGGGCTAGGCATGGCGGCTGATTCGGGATGTTGGCTGACAGACTGAAAATCAAAAAGATCGCTGCCTTTGGCAGCGCCTACAGGGTAATCCGGTCTGGCTTGGATAATGTGTAGATACCCATACTTTCCTGCATACGACGTCTAGCCCGGCTTTGCAGCCAGGCCACTTTAGACGACGTCAGAGGCTGATCACCCGTTGACGTAGCTCAATTACTGCCGGGGATCGCTCCTGCTGCTTCCTGGTCAAAAAACTCCGGAATCGGGTAGAGGAAGCTGTTCAGCCAACGCTGCATGGCCAGGTCACGTTCGGTGGCCGAAGCGGTTTGCAGTTTAGGGGAGGCAACTACGCCGCGACTCTGTAACACCAACCACTGCTCAGTGCCTTTTTGCTCCTTCGAAGAGGGGCCTGGTTCAATAGCCCAGGCACTGGTGGACAGGCAAGCCATGCACACGATCAACAGCCTCTTGGTATTCATTTCGACTCCTCGTACGTTTTACTTTGTCGCACGGGATGAGGCAGCGGCTACCTCAGTCCTGCGATTCCCCTCCGAAGCCGCCACTTTTTTAGCGGAGGCCTTGAGTTTTTCCGCGCGGCTTTGAGCCTCGGCGACTTGCTGGGGACTCAAGCTGGCACGGTTCGCGAGTTCGGCAGCCGACTTCCAGTTATCCTGATAGATCAGCAGCGTCACCAAATTGAGTGCCGCCAATGAATTGGACTGTTTGAGCTCCATGGCGGTCATGAACTCGAAGCGTGCTTCAGGGATACGTCGTTGATTGAGGTAGACGACCCCCAGGTCATTGCGCATCTTGTCGTCGGTGGGGGCCATCTTCACCGCACGCTCAAGGTGAGTGGTCGCGGTGGCGTAATCATTTTTGGCCGCGGCCAACTGGCCCAAGCCATGTTCCCCATCGGCGGCCAGACAGGTGCCGAGCAAGCTTTGATACAACGGCCCCGCCTCGTTACGCCCCATCAAGCGCAGCACCCGAGCCTTGCGCAGGCGAACCTGAACCAGGTTCTCGGGCAAACCTTCAAGATTCGCCAGGCTGGCATACAAACGGCCGTCGTTGGCCATGTTGTCGGCCAGACTCAGGGCCAACTCTTGATCCGAATCGGGCTTGGCACAGATAGCCGGTCGCGAAGACAAACCATTAGTGGCACACCCTGCGAGCATTAATGTCGCCATTATTGCAATGACTGCTTTCATCGAATGTCCTTTGGCTACAACACGTTGAACGCCAGGCCAATGGCAATAAAGCTGGCCTGGCAAGCGCTCAAGGTCACCGTTAGGAGTGAGGGCGAGGTAAGTCTGATTCAGGCTCATTGTGAGAGCCCGGAGCGACTGTCGAAATCGCCATTTTCGAGGAAGAACATGCGGTAGAAATTCGGGTCGTAATTGCGCAGCTGTTCGCCAGGCAATGACGGTAGTTGTGCGTTGGCAGCCAGTGGCTGGACCAGATGCGGGGTAACGATCATCAGCAGTTCACGCTCTTCACGGTTGACGCTGTTGTCGCGGAAGAACGCGCCCAGAATCGGGATATCGCCCAGTCCCGGAAACTTGTTCACCTGGGAATTGTTGCGGGTACTGATCAGGCCGCTGATGACGAAGCTTTCGCCGTCGGCCAGGGAGATGCTGGTGTCGGTACGGCGTATGGTCAGCGCTGGAACAATGGTGCCGGCGATGCTCACGGCGTTGGTGAAGTCCAGTTCACTGACTTCCGGTGCCACCTTCAGCGCGATACGGTTTTTCCCGACGATGGTCGGCGTCAGGGTCAGGCGGATACCGAATTCCTTGTACTCGATGGACACGTTATCGCTGCCGGAACTGGGCACTGGAATCGGCACTTCACCACCGGCCAGGAAGCTCGCACTCTGCCCACTGAGCGCGACCAGGCTTGGCCGTGCCAGGGTGTAGGCGAAACCGCTGCCTTCCAGTGCGTTGATCGACACTAGAGTATCGCTGGACGCAAAAGCGAAGTTGAACATGCCGTTGTTCACCGGCACCGACGGCGTGACAATGCCGTCGATGGAGGGAAAGGTTCTCGGCGAGCCGAACAGGAAGTTGCCCTGGCGGCCAAAAATCGAGGCATTGGCTTCCTTGAGTTTGGTCCGGCTGACTTCAACGAAGCGGATGTCGGTTTGCACCTGGATCGGCAACAGCGGGTCTTCGGAAGGCACTGTCGAGACGCTGGTCAGCGCCGAGGTGGCCTTGCCCTTGACGAACACCATGCTTTGGCGCGGTGTTTTCGAACAGGCGGTCCAGACCATCAGGCTGGTGGCCCCCGGCGCAAGGCCCGTGAGTATGAAGGCATTGCTGCCGCTGGGTTGCACGTCGGCGATTTTCGGATCGCCGACTGCCAGCTGTGTCACTGGGACGGGGACGCGCAGTTCATTCTGAAGCCCCTGACCGACCTCGAACGTTGCCGGCAAACTGTCCAGTTGGGAACAATTGGCCGGCGCGGCCTGAGCCGCATTCACGCTGAGGCCCGTCCAGAACAGGCCATGGATAATTCGCTTGAAAGCGGGCACGGTACGATAGCTCATTAAGTGCATCCTCGCTGAATAGGCCATCTTTGAGGCTAACTGGGTTGCCTCGGATCACTACAAGGGGCCTTGAGTGGCCCTCTACCCCGCCAGACCCCTGACTAATGGCCCCGGCAATATTCCGTGGTGCTACATGCAAACAGGTGCAATACGCTGGTCTGACTGAACAGCGAGCGACCTTCGCTAAAACGGTTTTTAGTGATCCAGATGCCTGAGTTGTCGACCCGAGCGATAGGCACAGGATCGACAGCAATAGCGGCTAAAGACGGCACTGTCCGCCGACCGGACTCCCCTAAAAAGCAACCGGCAATCAAAGCACAGAGCCGGAAAACGCTTGCCAGGACCATAGTGAGGTAACTCCTTTTGCCAATCCGCTATCTGATCGCTGAACCTAATGTGGTAATTCAAACCGTTATGTTTTCTTCTAGTTTGAAAGTAGTTCAAACAAGGCAAAGCGCCACGCATTGAACGAAAACTTTCCGTTCAAAGGGTGGAGATAGGCGGGTTGGAGGTGATGGAGCTGCACATGAGGCTGTTCGAGGAGGCGACTTCGGCGATTCTCGAGCGAACTTATTCGTCCTGTTGCTTGACCTGCGTGAACCAGACCACGCCAATGCCCCGGATAGTCGCCGTATTGCGGGCAACCTGGCCCTCAGCGTTGCAGCGCATCCCGCGAAACTCATGCCCGAAGTGACGTGACAGCAGATCGAGGCTTTTGCAATCGACGAAAATCGTGTTGTCCGAAAGCACTAACGCTTTGATTGCAATGCCTGCGTCACGCATGTCGCGGGTCAGGCCGTTAAAGACCGCCAACCTGGCCGGGAATTCCTCGGTAAGGATGCTCAGCGGCGGGGCTGACGGCGATGCTACGAGATACAGAACGGCCATGTCGCACCACGTCAGATAGTCAATAGAACCCGCGAACGCAGGTTCGTCGTCATCGCCCAAATGCTCAGTCCACGCTGTAGTGGACTGACAGCGTTCCCTTTTTCTGTGAAAGGGAAGTGATCGTGACCGTGCCCAAATCTTTCAGGCTCTGTACATGGGTGCCGCCGCAGCCGTAGGCGGGCAATTCACCGAAGCCGATTTCCCGGGCACCTTCGCGCAACGATGTCAGGCGCGGCAGATCATGGGCGATCCATTGTTCGATGCCGTGCTGAATCGTCTGGGTATCGACCTCCTGCGCACCGTCGCCCGGTTTGAACTGCACACGTCCTTCGTCCGGCCAGTGATGAGCCTTGGTCGGCATCCAGCCCATCGCCTGGACGAAATGACCAATCAGGTGCCCCGCCGAATGCATACGCGTATTGAACCGACGGCGTTGCTCGTCGACCCGAATCCGGGTCATGCCGGGTTTTACCGGGTGGTCGACGAAATGGATGATCCGGTCCGGATCCTGGACCACGCGCAGTACCTGGCTTTCGCCAATCCAACCGATATCCCAGGGTTGCCCGCCGCCTTGGGGATGAAACAGGGTGGAGTGCAGCACCACGGCGAATTCGTTCTCGTGGGGCGTGCAATCCAGGACTTCCACATCGGCCTTGAGGTCATCACTATGGAAAAAGAGGCGGAACGTCATATTTCATGCTCTTGTTAAAATTTCTGTCTTTATTATATGAACCCTGAAATTGCGTGATAATCCGTTCAACCATCAAAGGACTGTTGCGCTGTGAGCATAAATCTTCCCCTGCCGCTGCTCGGTGAAATGGCGATTTTTGTCAAGGTTGTCGAGACCGGCAGTTTCTCCGAAGCGGCACGCCAATTGGGCTCTTCACCCTCGGCGGTGAGTCGCAGCATTTCGCGGCTGGAGAAGGCGCTCGCCATGCGCCTGCTGCAACGAACCACACGCAAGCTACGTCTGAGCGACGGTGGCGAAGAGGTGTTCAAGCGTTGCCAGGAGATGGTCAGCGCCGCGAAGTCGGTGATGGAAATCAGCGGTCAATTTACCGATGAAGCAGAAGGACTGGTGCGTGTCAGCGTGCCCAAGGCCGTCGGGCGATTCGTGATTCATCCGCATATGCCGGAATTTCTGCGGCGTTATCCCAAAGTGAACGTGGAGTTGCTGCTCGAGGACCGCCAGGTAGATTTGATCGACGACAACGTCGACCTGGCGATCCGTATTACCGATCGCCCACCCGCGGGGCTGGTGGGGCGGCAGTTGTTGACCATCGATCATTTGCTCTGTGCAACGCCGCAGTACCTGGCCGAGCACGGCACACCGACTCACCCCCACGATTTGCTCAACCACAGCTGCATCTATCTGGGCGAAACCCCGAGTGATGCGCGCTGGAAATTCAAGAAGGGCACCAAGGCTGTGACTGTCGGCGTGCGTGGACGTTATGCCGCCAATCACACGGGCGTGCGACTAGGCGCAGTATTGCAACACATCGGAATCGGCAGCCTGCCGTATTTCACTGCCCGTTATGCGCTGGAACAAGGGCTGATCGTGCAAGTCCTGCCGGACTGGACTTTTCTGGCGTCCTACCACGGAGGCGCCTGGCTGCTGCATTCGCCAACCCGCTATCTACCGCCCAAGTTACGGGTGTTTATCGATTATCTGGTGGAATGCCAGGAGAAGGAGCCGACGCTGAGAAGACCGGGCAAGCCATAATGCAAAAAAAAAGGCCCGCATATTCAACCATGCGGGCCTTTTGCATTACTGACTGTGGGATCAGTGCTTGCTGTCCTGGTTCGACATCGCCAGCAGCTGTTTTTCCTGATTCCAGTCGAACGGTTCATCGTTCTGTTCGGCTTCGAAGCGACGCTCTTCAAGGGCCTGGTACAAGTCGATTTCATCATCGGGCATGTAATGCAGGCAGTCACCAGCGAAGTACCACAGCAGGTCGCGCGGGACTAGGTGGGCGATTTGCGGATAACGAGTGATCACCTGACACAGAATGTCCTGGCCCAGGTATTGGCTTTCGATCGGGTCGACCGGCAGCAGTGCACGCAGTTCGTCGAAGCGCTCCAGGAACAAGGCATGGCTTTCTTCGGGAACCTGTTCGGCCTCACCTACGGCGACCAGGATGCTGCGCAGGTGGTCGAGCAAGACGAGATGATCGGCAACGACATTGGACACGAGATAAGTCCTCAAGAGCAAAACGGGCGCGAGAGTATAAATCTCCTGCGCCCCTTTTTCACATGGTAAAGAGCCACATGGTAAAGAGCCACATGTAAAAGAGCCCCATGCAAGACACAGGGTCCGCCGGATCAGCGAACCTTGCCTTTGGCCAATACCAACTCCTTTGGATCGAAATCATCGACATCGATCACTTTGCGTCGTGCCACTTCTGACTCGCGCAAGGTCTGGGCTTCAAGCGGTTGCAAGACGCCAGCCTCCAGGGCGGCATCGATGGCAGATTCTCCGAGAGAGGGTTTGACCTGGCGACTTCTCAGTGCCGTATTGAGTTTTTTCTGTAGCGGCTTGGCAGCGTTCAACAAGTCGCAAGCGTGCTGCAGGGCGCCGACCGAATCTTCTGGTGATTGTGGGCGATAGCAACCTCCCAGTAATTCCTCAAGCGTTGGATCGCCCTTGGGACGGCCGATGACGGCTGCGACGTTGGCCGCCAATCTGTCCGACGGACCTCTGTGGCGACGACCGAACGGGAACACCATCACCCGCAGCAGGCATCCGAGTACCTTGTTCGGGAAGTTGGTCAGCAGTTCGTCCAGCGCACGTTCGGACTGGCCGAGGCTCTCTTCCATGGCCCAGGCGAATAGCGGCTGCATATGCTCGGGCGAATCGAGATCGTGGTAACGCTTGAGTGCGGCGGAGGCCAGATACAGGTAGCTGAGCACATCACCCAAACGTGCGGACAGCCGTTCGCGGCGCTTCAGTTCGCCGCCCAGCAGCATCATGCTCAGGTCTGCAAGCAGGGCAAAGGCCGCGGCTTGACGGTTGAGGGCGCGGAAGTAGCATTGGCTGAGCTTGTCCCCGGGCATGTGTTCGAAATGCCCGAGGCCGAGGTTCAGCACCAGGGTGCTGGCGGCGTTGCACACGGCAAAACCAATATGGTCGAGCAGCAGTGCGTCGAACTCGATCAATGCCTGTTGTTTGTCTTCGCGGTGGGCGAGGGCCATTTCCTTGAGCACGAACGGATGGCAGCGAATAGCGCCCTGGCCGAAGATCATCAAGTTGCGTGTCAGGATGTTCGCACCTTCGACCGTGACGGCAATGGGCGCACCTTGCCAGCCACGCGCCAGGTAATTGTTTGGCCCCATCATGATGGCCCTGCCGCCGTGAACATCCATGGCGTGGCTGATGCACTCGCGACCGCGTTCGGAGAGGTGGTATTTGATAATGGCCGAGGGCACCGACGGTTTTTCGCCGAGGTCGACCGCGTTGGCGGTGAGCATCCGTGCGCTGTCCATCAGCCAGGTACTGCCGCCGATCCGCGCCAGTGCTTCCTGAATACCCTCGAAGGCTGACAGCGGTGCGTTGAATTGTTCGCGAACCTGGGCATATTGGCCTGTCACCAGGCTGCTGAACTTGCCCGCAGCGGTACCGATGGCAGGCAGCGAAATGGAACGCCCGACCGACAGGCAGTTCATCAGCATCATCCAACCCTCGCCGAGCATCTCCTGACCGCCGATGATGAATTCCAGCGGTACGAACACGTCCTTGCCGGCATTCGGACCGTTCATGAAGGCAGCGCCCAACGGCAGGTGACGGCGACCGATTTCTACACCGGGGGTCTGGGTTGGGACCAAGGCGAGGCTGATCCCCAGGTCGACTTTGTCGCCCAGCAGATGGTCCGGGTCATAAGCCTTGAAGGCCAGGCCAATCAAGGTCGCCACCGGGCCGAGGGTGATATAGCGTTTTTCCCAGTTCAGACACAGGCCGAGGGTTTCCTTGCCTTCCCATTCACCTTTGCAGATCACCCCGGTGTCGGTCATCCCGCCGACGTTGGAGCCCGCCATCGGACCCGTCAGGGCAAAGCAGGGGATATCGTCGCCGCGTGCCAGCCGTGGCAGGTAATGATTGCGCTGTTCGTCGGTGCCGTAATGCAGCAGCAGTTCCGCCGGGCCGAGGGAGTTGGGCACCATGACGGTCGAGGCCAGGTCGCCGCTGCGGGTGGCCAGTTTCATCGCCACTTGGGAGTGGGCATAGGCCGAGAAGCCTTTGCCACCGTACTCTTTGGGGATGATCAGGGCAAAAAAGCCATGTTGTTTAATGTGATCCCAAGCCTGGGGCGGCAGATCCATCAACTGGGCGATCTGCCAATCGCTGACCATGGCGCAGAGCTCTTCGGTCGGGCCATCGATGAACGCTTGTTCCTCTTCGCTCAGTTGCGCTTTGGGATAGGACAGCAACTTGTTCCAGTCAGGCCGACCGCTGAACAGCTCGCCGTCCCACCAGACCGTGCCGGCTTCAATGGCTTCACGTTCGGTTTGCGACATCGGCGGCAGGTTTTTTTGAAACCAGCCGAATATTGGTGCCGTGAAGAGTTTTCGGCGCAGATCCGGCAGCAACAGGAAAGCGGTCACCACCGCGAACACCACCCAGAAAATCAGCATTAGCCAGATGGGGGCATGGCTGAAGATGCCCATCGCCAGCAGATAGGCCGCAATGATGGCCAAGGCGGGCAGAGGCGCGGTGCGGCGATGTGCCAGGTAGGCAATCCCGACCACCAGAACCAGTATCCACAACAGCAGCATATTCAATTCTCCATGAAGCCAAGGGCAAAACCACTTTCAGAGCTTAGACGGCATCCATAAAAGTGGGGGGCAGACCGATAGGTCTGTGTTTGTAGGAAGCAACGGTTGAAACTCGTCAGTTATTTCGAGGGCGGACGGTTAAGTGCTTTTGTAGACAGCGCGGCAAACGCTGATATTTGGCCGAAACGTCGTTATCTCTGTGCTGAAGGTGTCGCTAGACTCGTCGCTTCCCCCAGGAGATTGTTCCCATGCACGCATGTCTGAGCCCCGGCCGCTTCATCGACAGTGACCATCCCTCGGTGGTGGAGTTCGCCGAAAAACACCGTGGCGTCGGGCGCGATCCGCTCAAGCAGGCAATCAATCTCTATTACGCGGTGCGCGAGGCCGTGCGCTACAACCCTTACACCTTCAGCCGCGATCCAGAGACCTTGCGCGGCAGCTATGCGCTGGCGGCAGGGGAGAGTTATTGCGTGCCCAAAGCCACGCTGCTCGCAGGTGCAGCCCGGCATTGCGGGATCCCGGCGCGTATCGGTCTGGCAGATGTGCGCAATCACCTGTCGACGCCGCGTCTGCTCGAATTGCTCAAAAGCGATGTGTTCGCCATGCACGGTTACACCGAGTTCTATCTGAACGATCGTTGGGTCAAAGCTACACCGGCGTTCAATCAACAACTCTGCGAACTGTTCAATGTCGCGCCGCTGGAATTCGACGGGATCAACGACAGCGTGTTCCATCCCTTCAACCGTGACGGCGAGCAGTTGATGGAATACCTGATCGATCACGGCCAGTTCACCGATGTGCCTGAAGCATTCTTTTTTGAACACCTGGAAAAGTGCTATCCGCATCTGTTCGACGAGCAACTGCCGGTGCTGCTGGGTGACATGCAGAGCGATTTGAGTCGCGCCTGATCCGGCGTATGCTGCCTGCGCATTCATCCAAAAAGGGGCGGTCATGCTGAAGATCTGGGGTCGGAAAAATTCGTCGAATGTCAGGAAGCCGTTGTGGGCGGCCGAAGAACTGGGCCTGGCCTATGAAGCCATCGATGCCGGCGGCGCCTTTGGCGTGGTCGACACGCCTGAGTACCGTGCGATGAATCCCAACGGCCGGGTGCCGGTGATCGAAGACGACGGTTTTGTGCTGTGGGAATCCAACACCATCGTCCGTTATCTGATGGCCCGTCATGTCAGCGATACGGCCTGGTATCCGACAGACCTGCAGGCCCGTGCCTCTGCCGAAAAGTGGATGGACTGGACCACCTCAAGTTTTGCCGCCCCGTTCCGCACGGTGTTCTGGGGCGTGTTGCGCACCCCGGAAGACCAGCAGGACTGGCAGGCCATCAAGGCCGCGATCACGGAGTGCGACGATCTGCTGTCGATGGCCGATCAAGCGCTGGCGGCCAAACCGTACCTGTCCGGCGATGAAATCGGCATGGGCGACATTCCCCTGGGCAGTTTCATTTATGCCTGGTTCGAGATGCCGATCGAGCGCGCGCCGCAGCCTCATTTGCAGGCCTGGTACGAGCGCCTGAAACAGCGTCCGGCGTATCGCAAAGCCGTCATGACTGCGTTGACTTAATACTCACTATCGACACGCTTGACTGTACTTGTGCGGCAGCGACAAGCACCATTGCGCTCATGCGCCGCGGTTGCATTGCTCGCCGCCCGCCCTTATTTATTCCTTTCTTCCCTTCTTGGTGCGTAAATCCGATATGAGTTCCGCTCTGTCCATCCGGCAGCTAACCAAAACCTACGGCAACGGTTTCCAGGCCTTGAGTGGTATCGATCTGGACGTCGCCGAAGGTGACTTTTTCGCCTTGCTCGGCCCTAACGGCGCCGGCAAATCCACGACCATCGGCATTCTCTCGACCCTGGTGAACAAGACCAGCGGAACGGTGAATATCTTCGGTCACGACCTGGACAGGAATCCTGCGCAGCTCAAGCGCTCCATCGGCGTGGTGCCTCAGGAGTTCAATTTCAACCAGTTCGAAAAGACGTTCGACATTGTCGTGACCCAGGCCGGCTACTACGGCATCCCGGCGAAAATCGCCAAGGAACGCGCCGAGCAGTACCTGACCCAATTAGGCCTGTGGGACAAGCGCGATGTGCCGTCGCGCTCCCTGTCCGGCGGCATGAAGCGCCGACTGATGATCGCCCGAGCGCTGGTTCACGAACCGCGCCTGCTGATCCTCGACGAACCGACGGCGGGGGTGGACATCGAATTGCGTCGCTCGATGTGGACCTTCCTCACCGAACTGAACAAAAAAGGCATCACCATCATCCTCACCACCCACTATCTGGAAGAGGCTGAGCAGTTGTGCCGCAACATCGGCATCATCGACCACGGCACCATTGTCGAGAACACCAGCATGAAGCAGTTGCTCAGCCAACTGCATGTCGAAACCTTCCTGCTGGATATGAAGAACACCTTGCAAGTGGCTCCGCAGTTGCTCGGTTACCCGGCCAGACTGATCGATAGTCATACCCTGGAAGTTCAGGTCGACAAGGCCATGGGCATTACCGCGCTGTTCACCCAATTGGCGCAGCAGAACATCGAAGTGTTGAGCCTGCGTAACAAAACCAATCGCCTCGAGGAGTTGTTCGTGTCCCTGGTGGAGAAGAATCTGTCGAAGGTGGCGGTATGAGTTCCGAGCTGCAACCCAACCTCGTTGCCCTCAATACCATCGTCTACCGTGAGGTCAAGCGCTTCACCCGGATCTGGCCGCAGACCCTGCTACCGCCGGCCATCACCATGGTTTTGTACTTCGTGATTTTCGGCAATCTGATCGGCCGACAGATAGGCGACATGGGTGGCTTCACTTACATGGAGTACATCGTGCCGGGGCTGATCATGATGTCGGTGATCACCAACTCCTACGGCAACGTGGTATCGAGTTTCTTTGGCAGCAAGTTCCAGCGTTCCATCGAAGAATTGATGGTATCGCCGGTGTCGCCGCATACGATTCTGATCGGCTACACCCTGGGCGGTGTGCTGCGCGGGTTGATGGTCGGGATCATCGTGACCCTGCTGTCGCTGTTCTTTACTCAATTGCAGGTGCATCACCTGGGCGTGACCGTTCTGGTGGTGGTGCTGACGGCGACGATCTTCTCGTTGCTGGGTTTCATCAACGCGGTATTTGCGCGCAACTTCGATGATATCTCGATCATCCCGACGTTCGTGCTGACGCCGCTGACGTACCTGGGCGGGGTGTTCTACTCGATCAGTTTGCTGCCACCGTTCTGGCAGACCGTGTCGCTGGCCAACCCGGTGCTGCACATGGTCAACGCCTTCCGTTACGGCATTCTTGGTGTGTCGGACATCAGGATCAGTGTGGCGATCACCTTTATGCTGATTGCGACTGTTGTGTTGTACATCGGCTGTGCGCGGTTGCTGGTGAGTGGGCGTGGGATGCGTACCTAAAGGCGACCGAGTCGCCTGCTTCGCGAGCAAGCCCGCTCCCACACTGGATCTGCTGCGAACACATTATCTATGAGCACCAGCGAATTAATGTGGGAGCGGGCTTGCTCGCGAAGGCGTCAGTCCAGGCACCCGGAATAAATAGTACCTCTCCAAAAAACGGCCTCCCAAGTGGAGGCCGTTTTACATTCTTACATTCGACTTTTCTTGCGCCGCTTCCACTGCCGACTCACCCACCAGCGCCAGTACATCATCACCAGGCAATAAGCGAGAGCTCCCAACACCAACCCCATGACCACCGAGCCGAGCAAGAACGGTTGCCACAGGCTCGAAAGTTCGCCGCTGATCCATTCCCAGGTCAACTCATCCGGCAGGCTGCGGGCGGGAACATCCATCAACCATGCGCCGGTCTGGTAAGTACAGAAGAACACCGCCGGCATGGTGATCGGGTTGGTCAGCCAGACCAGGCTGACGGCAATCGGCATGTTGCCGCGCACCACAATCGCAAGGATGGCCGCCACCAGCATCTGCAATGGAATCGGCAGGAACGCCGCGAACAGGCCGACCGCCATGGCCCGCGCGACGGAGTGGCGATTGAGATGCCAGAGGTTCGGGTCATGCAGCAGGGTGCCGAGAAAGCGTAAGGATTTGTGTTCCCTGATGCTGGTCGGGTCTGGCATGTAACGTTTGAATAAGCGCCGGGGCATAAGGCTTCTCGGTCGGTTCAGGCGACAAGTATGTCTGGATTCTACGAACCGCCCATTCAGACTTTGTGACAATTGATAACGACGTACGTGCGGTACACCGGCTAAGCATAGGAAGGGACTCTCAAGGACGGGCTTATGCGCACAGGGATGATGGCGCTGGCGTTGGGTCTGCTGGCCCTGCGTTTTTTACCGGCATTACCGCCGACAGGGTTGTGGCTGTTGTTACCGGTAGCGGGTTTGATGTTGCTGCCGTTTCGCACCTTTCCCGTGGCATTTTTGCTGTTCGGTTTCAGTTGGGCATGCGCGAATGCACAGTGGGCACTGAATGATCGCCTGGCGCTGAATCTCGATGGCGAGACTCGCTGGCTCGAAGGTCGTGTGACCGGGTTGCCGCAGCAGGCCGAGGGGGTGGTGCGTTTCGAGCTGACGGGCAGTCAGTCGCGTCGCACCAATCTGCCTCGGCACCTGCGCCTGGCCTGGTATGGCGGGCCTCCGGTCAACAGCGGCGAGCATTGGCGGCTGGCTGTCAAATTGAAGCGTCCTGCCGGGTTGCTCAACCCGCATGCGTTCGATTACGACGCCTGGTTACTGGCCCAACGCATCGGTGCCACCGGGAACGTCAAGGACGGCCAGCGAATCAGGGAAGCGCAGTGGGCCTGGCGTGATGGCATCCGTCAGCGTCTGCAGGCCGTGGATGCCCAGGGGCGAACGGGGGCGCTGACGGCGTTGGTGCTGGGGGATGGCGCCGGGCTGAGTCGTGAGGACTGGCAGGTGCTGCAAGACACCGGCACCGTGCATCTGTTGGTGATTTCCGGACAGCACATCGGTTTGCTGGCGGGAGTGGTGTATCTGCTGATTGCCGGATTGGCGCGTTATGGTTTGTGGCCCCAGCGCTTGCCGTGGCTGCCATGGGCGTGCGGACTGGCGTTCGCGGCGGCGCTCGGTTATGGGCTGCTGGCCGGCTTCGAAGTGCCGGTGCGGCGGGCCTGCCTGATGATCGGGCTGGTGCTGTTGTGGCGACTACGGTTTCGTCACCTCGGCGCATGGTGGCCGCTGTTGCTGGCGCTTGATGGTGTTCTGCTGCTGGACCCACTGGCGAGCCTGCAACCGGGTTTCTGGTTGTCCTTTGCGGCAGTCGCGGTGCTGATTTTCACTTTTGGCGGGCGATTGGGGCCGTGGCGCTGGTGGCAAACCTGGACCCGTGCCCAATGGCTGATCGCGATCGGTCTGTGCCCGCTGCTGTTGGTGCTGGGGTTGCCGATCAGTCTCAGCGGGCCGCTGGCCAATTTGCTGGCGGTGCCCTGGATCAGTCTGGTGGTCCTGCCGCCGGCCTTGCTCGGGACACTGTTGTTGCCCGTTCCTTATGTGGGCGAAGGGTTGTTGTGGTTGGCCGGCGGTCTGATCGACCTTCTGTTCAAGGGGTTGGCGTTGATAGCCGGGCAATTGCCCGCGTGGGTGCCGGTGGCGGTACCGTTGTGGGTATGGGCGATCGGTACGCTGGGGGCCTTTGTGCTATTACTGCCGCGAGGCGTGCCATTACAACCGTTGGGCTGGCCGATGTTGCTGTTGCTGGTTTTTGCGCCCCGGCACACGTTGCCTGAAGGCATGGCCGAGGTCTGGCAGCTGGATGTCGGCCAAGGGTTGGCAATCCTGGTGCGCACCCGCCATCACACTTTGCTGTATGACGCCGGCCCACGGTTCGGCGACATCGACCTGGGGGAGCGGGTGGTGCTGCCATCCTTGCGCAAACTGGGCGTGAACGGACTCGATCTGATGCTGATCAGCCATGCCGATGCCGATCATGCCGGCGGTGCGCGAGCAATTGCCAGCGCAATACCGGTGAAGCAAGTATTGAGTGGCGATCACCTGGCCCTGCCAGGCGAACTGCACGCCGAGGGTTGCGAGAGCGGTCAGCAATGGACCTGGGACGGGGTGAGGTTTCAACTCTGGCAGTGGCCGTCTGCCAGCGACAGCAATCAGAAATCCTGCGTGTTGCAGATCGAAGCCAACGGCGAGCGATTGCTGCTGACCGGCGACATCGATGCCGCAGCCGAGCGGGCGCTGCTCGACGGTCCATTGGCGGTGCCGACGGATTGGCTGCAGGCCCCGCACCATGGCAGTCGCAGTTCATCTTCGATGGCGTTGCTCAGCACCTTGCAGCCCAAAGCGGTGCTGATCTCCCGTGGTAACGGCAATTCTTTCGGCCATCCCCATCCCACGGTCGTGGCGAGGTATCAAAAACGCGGTGTGGCGATCTACGACAGCGCCAAGCAAGGTGCCATTCGTCTGCAACTGGGACGCTTCGCGCCGCCGTGGACGATGCTTCAAGAACGGCGCTTCTGGCGCGATCCGCCACCATCCAGCCAGTAACCCGAACTATCGAAGCCCGACCGGATGCGACATCGCGGTCTTCGGTGCGTCCACCCCCTATGTTAGAGTGGCGCACTTTTTCGAGGGGACTGTCACTGTGTGGGAATTGGTCAAATCCGGCGGTTGGATGATGCTGCCGATCATCCTGAGTTCCATCGCGGCCATGGCGATCGTCGCCGAGCGTCTATGGACCCTGCGTGCCAGCCGCGTGACCCCGGAGCACTTGCTCGGGCAGGTCTGGGTCTGGATCAAGGACAAACAACTCAATAAAGAAAAACTCAAGGAACTGCGCGCCAATTCTCCGTTGGGCGAGATCCTGGCCGCCGGTCTGGCGAACTCCAGGCATGGTCGTGAGATCATGAAAGAGTGCATCGAAGAGGCCGCAGCGCGGGTGATTCACGAGCTCGAACGCTACATCAATGCCCTCGGCACCATTGCCGCCATGGCCCCGTTGCTGGGTTTGCTGGGTACGGTACTGGGCATGATCGATATTTTCAGTGCGTTCATGGGCACGGGCATGGGCACCAACGCCTCGGTGCTGGCCGGGGGTATTTCCAAGGCGCTGATCACCACCGCCGCAGGTCTGATGGTCGGCATACCGGCCGTGTTCTTCCACCGCTTCCTGCAACGCCGCATAGATGAGCTGGTGGTGGGCATGGAGCAGGAAGCGATCAAGTTGGTCGAAGTGGTACAGGGCGATCGCGACGTGGATCTGGCTGAGGGTAAAGCGTGAAATTCCGTCGTAAACCGCGGGAAACGATAGACATCAACCTCGCGTCGTTGATCGACGTAGTGTTTATCCTGCTGCTGTTTTTCGTTGTGACCACCACCTTCACCCGTGAAACCCAGTTGCGCGTCGACTTGCCGGAAGCAGTCAGCGGTTCCCCGGCCGAGGACCAGCAGGCCAAGCAACTAGACATCGCCATCAGCGCCGAGGGGGTGTTCTCGGTCAACAACCACTTGTTGCCCAAGAATGACCTGACCAGCCTGATGGAAGCGCTGCAGAAAGAATCCAATGGCGACACCAATATGCCGCTGTCCATCAGCGCTGATGGCAAGACCCCCCATCAGTCCGTCATCACTGCGATGGACGCTGCCGGCAAGCTCGGTTTCAGTCACTTGCGCATGACCACTGTCGAGGCGGCGCCGGCGTCCTGATGGCCATGTCCGATCGATTGCTCGCTGCATGGTACGAAGGCCATCCGGCATTGAAGCTGTTGCAGCCGCTTGAATGGCTGTATCGGCGTGTGGTCACCGGCAAGCGCAAGCGCTTTTTGGCGGGCGAGGGCGAGATCTACCAACCGCCGGTGCCGCTGATCGTGGTCGGCAACATCACGGTGGGCGGCACCGGCAAGACGCCGTTGATCCTGTGGATGATCCAGCATTGCCAGCGCAACGGTCTGCGGGTCGGGGTGGTCAGCCGTGGTTACGGTGCAAAACCATCACAATTGCCGTGGCGAGTCGAGGCGGATCAAGGCGCGGATGTGGCGGGCGATGAGCCGTTGTTGATCGTTCAGCGCACCGGCGTGCCGCTGATGATCGACCCGGACCGCAGCCGCGCGGTCAAAGCCTTGCTGGCGAGTGAGCCGCTGGACCTGATCCTCTCCGACGACGGCATGCAGCATTACCGGTTGGCCCGGGATCTGGAACTGGTGCTGATCGATGCCGCCCGAGGGCTGGGCAACCAGCGTTGCCTGCCGGCCGGGCCATTGCGCGAACCGATCGAGCGTCTGCAAAGCGTCGATGCGGTGCTTTACAACGGCGCTACGGCCGACCGCATCGACGGTTTTGCCTTCCAGCTGCAACCCACGGCGCTGGTCAATTTGCAAAGCGGCGAACGCCGGTCTCTCGAGCACTTTCCCGCAGGTCAGGCGCTGCATGCCGTGGCGGGCATCGGCAATCCCCAGCGTTTCTTCACGACCCTCGAAACGCTACACTGGCGGCCAGTGCCCCATGCGTTTGCCGACCACGCCGAGTACAGCGTGCAGGCGTTGAATTTCACCCCGTCATTGCCAGTGGTGATGACGGAAAAGGACGCGGTGAAGTGCCGTGCCTTCGCCGCCGCCGATTGGTGGTACCTGACGGTCGATGCTGTGCCATCGCCGGCCTTCGTGGCCTGGTTCGATACGCAGTTGATGCGCCTGGTGCCGGCTCGTCTTTTGCCTTAACTCCGTTTCTATCCAGGGAATGTACATGGACACCAAATTGCTCGACATCCTCGCTTGCCCGGTCTGCAAAGGTCCGCTCAAGCTCAGCGCCGACAAAACCGAGCTGATCAGCAAGGGCGCCGGCCTCGCGTACCCGATTCGCGACGGCATCCCGGTGATGCTCGAAAGCGAAGCGCGCACCCTGACCACCGACGAGCGTCTGGACAAATGACTACACCTTTTACCGTTGTCATTCCCTCGCGTTTTGCCTCCACCCGTTTGCCGGGCAAACCCCTGCTGCTGATCGCCGGCAAGCCGATGATTCAGCACGTCTGGGAACAGGCGAGCAAAAGCAGCGCCCAACGAATCGTTGTGGCCACTGACGATGCGCGCATCATCGAGGCCTGCAGAGGTTTTGGTGCCGAAGTGGTGCTGACTCGCGAAGATCATAATTCCGGCACAGATCGTCTGGCCGAAGTCGCCGCGAAACTGAGCCTGGCCCCGGACGCCATCGTGGTCAACGTTCAGGGCGACGAGCCGTTGATTCCGCCGAGCGTGATCGATCAGGTTGCTGCCAATCTGGCGACCCACACCGAGGCGCGCATGGCCACCCTGGCCGAGCCGATTGAAGATGTGGAAACCCTGTTCAATCCCAACGTGGTCAAAGTGGTCAGCGACCTCAATGGTCTGGCGCTGACGTTCAGTCGTGCCACCTTGCCGTGGGCCCGGGATGCGTTCGCCAAGAGCCGCGAGCAATTGCCGGAAGGCGTGCCGTATCGCCGTCACATTGGAATTTATGCTTATCGCGCCGGTTTCCTGCAGGACTTCGTCTCCTGGGGCCCATGCTGGCTGGAGAACACCGAGTCTCTGGAACAACTGCGGGCGCTCTGGCATGGCGTGCGAATTCATGTCGCTGATGCATTGATCGCGCCGCCCACCGGCGTCGATACCATTGAAGACCTCGAGCGCGTTCGTCGCTTGCTGGAGGCCTGATGCGGGTTCTGTTCGTCTGCCTGGGCAATATCTGCCGTTCCCCCACGGCCGAAGGCGTGTTGCGGCACAAACTGCGTGAGGCAGGGTTGGCCGATCAAGTCGAGGTGGCTTCCGCTGGCACCGGTGACTGGCACGTCGGCAAGGCCCCGGACAAGCGCAGCCAGGCCGCGGCCAAGTTGCGCGGTTATGACCTGTCCGCCCAGCGCGCGCAGCAAGTCAGCCGTGCCGATTTCGCCACCTACGACCTGATTCTGGCGATGGATAACAGCAACCTGCGCCACCTCAAGGCCCTGCAACCGGCCAAGAGCAAGGCCGAACTGGACCTGTTCCTGCGTCGCTACCAGTCGCAAATCGATGAAGTGCCGGATCCTTATCACGACAGCGACCAAGGGTTCGAAACGGTACTGGACATGATCGAGCGCGCCAGCGATTTGCTGGTGATCGAATTGAAGGGCCGGTTATGAGTTTGCAGGTGCAATCCGAGGTTTCGCTCAAGCCGTTCAACAGTTTTGGCGTGGACGTTCAGGCCCGGTTGTTTGCCGAGGCCCATAGCGATGCCGACGTGCGCGAAGCCCTGGCCTATGGGGTGGAACATGATGTACCTGTGCTGGTGATTGGTGGCGGCAGCAATTTGCTGCTGACCGCTGATGTCCAGGCACTGGTGCTGCGCATGACCACACGCGGGATTCGTGTACTGAGCGATGACGGCAACCAGGTGGTGATCGAAGCCGAGGCGGGCGAGCCGTGGCATCCGTTTGTGCAACACACCTTGGCGCAAGGGTTGTCGGGGCTGGAAAATCTCAGCCTGATTCCCGGCACCGTGGGCGCGGCACCGATGCAGAACATCGGCGCTTACGGCGTCGAGATAAAAGACGTTTTTGCGGGCCTGACGGCGCTCGATCGCCAGACCGGCGAGTTGCGGGACTTCACGCTGGCCGAGTGCAACTTCGCCTACCGTGACAGCCTGTTCAAACAGGAGCCGGGGCGTTGGTTGATCCTGCGGGTGCGTTTCACCCTCAATCGCACCGCGCACCTGCATCTGGAATACGGCCCGGTTCGCCAGCGCCTGACGTCGCTGGGCATCGATCACCCGACGCCCACCGATGTCAGTCAGGCCATTTGCAGCATTCGCAACGAAAAACTCCCGGACCCGGCGGTGCTCGGCAATGCCGGCAGCTTCTTCAAGAATCCGTTGATACCAGCCGCACTCGTGGCGCAACTCAAGGGTGAATACCCGGATCTGGTGGCGTATGCGCAACCCGATGGGCAAATGAAGCTGGCGGCGGGCTGGCTGATCGAACGGGCCGGCTGGAAAGGCTTTCGCGACGGTGATGCCGGTGTGCACAAATTACAGGCACTGGTGCTGGTCAACTACGGCGCCGCAACGGGCCTGCAATTGCTGAACCTGGCACAACGCATTCAAAAAGACATTTCAGAACGTTTCCACGTCGACCTGGAAATGGAGCCCAATCGGTATTGAGGCTACGCTTTCACGGCTGATTCCAAAGCCCTGCACATCTTCAAATGTGCAGGGCTTTTTTGTTAATGCTGGGTTAACTTAGCTACCTAACGATGCAAGCATTTGCTCCACCAAAGGCCCGGTGCAGACGTTGCTGTCCGCATAAGAGAGCCCATTAGCCTGAGTCGATCTGCGTGAAGGAACCCACGCGGCAGATTGCTCGACCCCATAACCTCTATAACTATGCGGGCGTGCCCATGATTACCCTGAAACTCAATGGACAAGATCATCAACTCGATGTCACCGAGGACATGCCGCTGCTCTGGGCGATCCGTGACGTGGCCGGTTACAACGGCACCAAATTCGGTTGCGGCATGGGCCTGTGTGGCGCCTGCACCATTCATATCGATGGCGCGCCTGCCCGCAGTTGCATCACGCCGATCGGCTCGGTAGTCGGCCAGAATGTCACCACCATCGATAACCTTCACGCCGACCCGGTTGGCAAAGTCGTTCAGCAAGCCTGGCTCGACAGCGCCGTGGCGCAGTGCGGATATTGCCAGGGCGGGCAAATCATGTCGGCCACTGCGTTACTGAAAACCAACCCGAACCCCAGCGACGCGCAGATTGAAGAGGCGATGGTCGGCAACATTTGCCGTTGCGGCACCTACAATCGAATCAAGACCGCTATTCGTCAGGCATCCACTCACCTGAAGGAGGTCAAGGCATGAGTCAGCTACCGAATGATTTTGCGCTGAGCAATCTGAGCAACCTCAGCCGCCGCGGTTTCCTCAAAGGTGTGGGCGCTACCAGTGCGCTGGTGCTGGCCGCCAGTTGGGGCTGGCAGGATGCGCTTGCCGCCGAAAAAGACAAGAAGTTCGGCGCTGACGGCATGCCCAACGGCTGGATCGATGATCCCAAGGTTTACGTCAGCATCGCCGCCGATGGCAGCGTGACCGTGGTCTGCAACCGCTCGGAAATGGGCCAGGGCGTGCGCACCAGTCTGACCATGGTAGTAGCCGATGAGCTGGACGCCGACTGGGCGCTGGTCAAAGTGCAACAGGCGCCGGGCGACGAAGTGCGTTTCGGCAATCAGGACACCGACGGTTCGCGCAGCATGCGTCATTGGTACGAGCCGATGCGCCGTTGCGGTGCTGCCGCGCGGACCATGCTTGAGCAAGCCGCCGCCGCGCAATGGAAAGTGCCGGTCGGCGAGTGCCGTGCCCAATTGCATAGAGTCATTCACCAACCGACCGGTCGTGAACTGGGCTACGGCGCGTTAGCCGCTGCTGCCAGCGCATTGGCAGTACCGGCCCGCGACAGCCTGCGACTCAAGCAGCCATCGGAATTCCGTTATATCGGCAAGGAAGGCACAAAGGCTATCGACGGTGCGGACATCGTCAACGGCCGTGCAGTTTACGGCGCCGATGTACATTTTGACGGCATGCTCTTCGCCACCATCGCGCGTCCAGCGGTCTATGGCGGCAAGGTCAAATCCTTCGATGCCAGCGCTGCGATGAAAGTCCCGGGCGTAATCAAAGTCCTGCCAGTCGAAAGCCGTCCAATGCCGTCCGAATTCCAGCCGCTGGGTGGTGTGGCCGTGGTAGCCAGCAATACCTGGGCTGCAATCAAGGGCCGCGACGCGCTGAAAATCGAGTGGGATGACGGCCCCAACGCCAGTTACGACTCGATCGCCTACCGCAAGGAAATTGAAGCCGCCGCTCTCAAACCCGGCAAAGTGGTGCGCAATACTGGCAGCATCGACCAGGCCATGAGCAGTGCCGACAGCACCCTCGAAGCCTCTTACTACCTGCCGCACCTGGCGCAATCGCCGATGGAACCGATGGTCGCCATCGCCCGTTTCAAGGACGGCATATGCGAAGCCTGGGCGCCAAGCCAGGCCCCGCAAGTCACCCGCGAACGGATTGGTGAGCGCCTCGGCATTCCATTCGATAACGTCACGTTCCACGTCACCTTGCTCGGCGGCGGTTTCGGTCGCAAATCCAAGCCGGACTTCATCATCGAAGCGGCGATCCTGGCCAAGGAGTTCCCCGGTAAGGCAGTACGGGTGCAATGGACCCGTGAAGACGACATCCACAATTCCTATTTCCACACCGTGTCGGCCGAATACCTGAAGGCCAGCCTGAACAAGGATGGCTTGCCGTCCGGCTGGCTGCACCGCACGGTGGCGCCGAGCATCACTGCGCTGTTTGCACCGGGGATGAACCATCAGGCGGCTTTCGAGCTGGGCCTGGGCTTCACCAACATGGCTTACGCGATTCCCAACGTGCGCCTGGAAAACCCTGAAGCGACGGTCCATACCCGGGTCGGCTGGTATCGCTCGGTGTCGAACATTCCCCACGGCTTTGCGATTCAGAGCTTTGTCGATGAGCTGGCACACAAGGCCGGCCAGGATCCGCTCGAGTACCAGATCAAACTGCTCGGCCCGGACAGATCGATCGATCCGCGCACTTTGAGTGAAGAGTGGAACTACGGCGAATCTCCCGAGCGTTATCCTATCGATACCGCACGGATGCGCACCGTGCTGGAAACCGCCGCCAAAGCGGCCGGTTGGGGGCGTGAGATGCCCAAAGGTCGAGGCTTGGGCCTGGCGGTGCATTACAGTTTTGTCACTTATGTGGCGGCGGTGATCGAGGTTGAAGTCAAAGACGATGGCACGTTGATCGTGCACAAGGCCGACATCGCCGTGGATTGCGGCCCGCAGATCAACCCTGAGCGGATTCGCTCGCAGTTCGAAGGTGCCTGCGTCATGGGCCTGGGCAACGCGGTGCTGGGGGAAATCAGCTTCAAGGACGGCAAGGTTCAGCAGGACAATTTCCACATGTACGAAGTGGCGCGCATGTCCCTGGCGCCGAAAGAAGTCGCCGTGCACTTGGTCACGCCACCGGGCAACGTGCCGTTGGGCGGTGTCGGTGAGCCGGGCGTGCCACCGATTGCGCCAGCGCTGTGCAACGCGATCTTTGCTGCCACCGGCAAGCGTATCCGTAACCTGCCGGTGCGCTATCAGCTGCAAGGCTGGCAGAAGGCGCACGCCTGATGGACAGCGTCGATCTGAACGTCCTGCGCAGCGTGCTGGAATGGCGCCGCGCCGGTCAGCGGGTGATGTTGTACAGCGTGGTTCAGACCTGGGGCACCGCGCCCCGGGCACCTGGCGCGATGCTGGCCTTGCGTGAAGACGGCGTGGTGATTGGCTCGGTGTCCGGTGGCTGTGTCGAGGATGACCTGATTGCCCGGCTGCACGATGGCCGTATCCCGGCCGATGGGCCGCCGGTGCAGTTGATTACCTATGGCGTCACCCGTGAGGAGGCCGCACGGTTTGGTTTGCCATGCGGCGGCACATTGCGCCTGACCGAAGAGCGCGTCGGCGATCCCACGTGGGTCGCCGAATTGCTGGCGCGCTGCGAGGCCCATGAAATCGTTGCGCGTGAGCTGGATCTGACGACCGGTGACGTGGTTTTGCAGGCGGCGAGCAAGACCGATGCGCTGGTGTTTGACGGGCAGACCTTGCGCGCCATTTATGGTCCGCGCTGGCGGCTGTTGCTGATCGGTGCCGGCCAATTGTCGCGCTACGTTGCCGAAATGGCGCGGCTGCTGGATTTCGAAGTGCTGATCTGTGATCCACGCACCGAGTTCGTCTACGGCTGGGAAGAGCAGCACGGTCGCTTCGTCCCGGGCATGCCCGATGAAGCGGTGCTGAGCATCCAGACCGACGAGCGCACGGCCATTGTCGCCCTGACCCACGATCCGCGCCTGGATGACATGGCGCTGCTCACGGCCCTGGACTCCAAGGCGTTTTATGTCGGTGCGTTGGGTTCGCGGGTCAATAGCCAGAAGCGCCGGGACAACCTGGCTCAGCTAGGCTTGTCACAACAGGCCATCGAGCGTTTGCACGGCCCGATCGGTTTGCACATCGGCAGCCATACGCCGGCGGAAATCGCCTTGTCGCTGCTGGCCGAGATTGTGGCGATCAAGAACGGCGTCGAGCTGAAACTGAAGAGGCCGTTGCAGGAGGATGTATGAGCGACCCCATCGGCGTTATCGTTCTGGCCGCCGGGCAGAGCAGTCGGTTTCGACAGGTAGCGGGTGACGATAAGGACAAGCTGCTGGTGGACTGCACGGCTCGTGACGGCGTGACCGTGCATTCGGTGATCGAACAGGTGCTGGTGAATTTGCCCACCGTGCTTGAGAAGCGCGTGCTGGTGACCACGGCGGATCGTCCGCAAGTCATTCGCATGGCTCAGGCTTATGGTTGCGAGATTGTGCGGATCGAGTCGACCGGCCTGGGCGACAGCATTGCGGCGGGTGTGGCGGCGTGCTCGCAACTCGGCGGCTGGCTGATCGTGCTCGGGGATATGCCGTTTATCCTGCCGTCCAGCATCGAGCAGGTTGTTGCGAATATTGCGGAGGATGCTATCAGCGTGCCGGTGTATGAAGGGCAATATGGGCATCCGGTGGGGTTTGGGCGAAGTTTTGGTTCCGGATTGATGGCGTTGACCGGTGATCACGGCGCCAAGTCGCTGTTCGCACAGGCGAGGGTGGTCGAGGTGGCGGTGGAGGATCCGGGTGTGTTGTGGGATGTGGATGTGCCTGATGCATTGACCTTTAAGTAGCCTTGGCGCAGATCCAATGTGGGAGCGGGCTTGCTCGCGAAAGCGGTTTAACATTCAACATCTATGCAAGCTGGCCCACCGCTTTCGCGAGCAAGCCCGCTCCCACAGGGGATGTGTGTTGGTTTCGGGCATAAAAAAAGCCCCGCCTGGGATCACCAGACGGGGCTTTTTAGTGGCCGATGGAATCAGACGAGGGGTTTAGGCTCGTGCTCTTTTTCCAGGGCTTGCTCGTGTTGCTCTACCGCTTCCTGAACGGAGCGCGGTGCTTCGTCGATCGCGGATTCAACCGGTTCGGCAGGGACTTCAGCGGCCGGGGCAGGGGCTGCCTCGACAACTTCAGCAGCAACCGGTGCAGGCTCGGCAGCGGCCGGAGTCGCAGCAGCAGCTTCGGCTTCCTTCTGCAGACGCTCTTCTTCACGCTTGCGACGACGTACTTCACGCGGGTCGTTCGGCGCACGGCCACTTGGGGTCAGAGCGCTGACAGGGGCGGCTTCAACCATCGCTGCAGCCTCTTCGGCAACAACCGGCGCTTCAACAACCGCTGGAGCAGGCTCGGCCGCAGCCACCACTGGCTCGGAGACCATGGCATCAGCAACCGGAGCTTCAGCGACTGGCGCTGGAGCTTCGGCAGCTACAGATGGCTCGGCAACCCAGTTGAACGCGGTTTGTTCTTCGCGAACTTCACGTGCCGGTTCAGCCGGCGCTTCAACCACAGGCTCTGCAGCAACTACTGGTTCAGCGACGACGGACGGTTCAGCGGCAGCTTCAACTTCAGGCTGGGCTTCGCGAACCGGTGCTACTTCGATTTCCGGAGAAGCAGTGACTTCTACCGGCGTGGTCGCTTCAACGACTGGCGCTTCGACCGGAGCGGTTTCCTGCGTGGCGGCAGTGGCGCGTTCAGCTTGCTCGTTGGCTTGTGCTTCGGCAGGCGCGCTGATCACGGAGCTGGCAACGGCTGCCGTAACAGCCAGGCCGGCGGCCAGATCGGCAGTGCTTGGCGCTTCGGCGTTTTCGGCCGATTCGGACTCTTCCGAACCTTCGATCACGTTGCCGTTGGCATCGCGCTGACGCTCACGACGGTTGCTGCGACGACGCTGGCCACGGGAGCGGCGGCGTGGACGATCGCCTTCGGCGCCTTCCTGACCGTCTTCCTGCAGTTGCTCTTCGTTGGCTGGCAGCTCTTCTTCGGCAACGGCAGCAGTGGCTTGCTCGGTACGTGGCTGACGTTCTTCACGCGGTGGACGTGGAGCGCGTTCTTCACGTGGCTGACGGGCTGGACGCTCTTCAGCGTTGGCAGCGGCGGCAGGAGCGGCATCCAGAGGCTCGCGCAGTTCACGAACCGGGCGTTCTTCGCGCTCGCCACGTGGCTTGCGATCTTCACGCGGGGCGCGCGGTGCACGTTCTTCACGAGGGGCGCGTGGTGCACGCTCTTCACGCGGAGCGCGTTCCTGGGCCACTACTGGCGCTTCTTCGCGGGCTTCGCGTGGTTGACGCTCTTCGCGTGGTTCACGTGGTGCGCGTTCTTCACGCGGTGCACGTTCCTCACGAGGCTTGCGTTCTTCATCGCGGCGACCGTTACGGTTGCGGCTCTGCTGACGACCGTTGCGACGCTCTTCGTTGCGGGCCGGACGCTCGGTAGTCGCAGGTTTTTCAACCACAACCGGAGCAGCAGGCTCTTCCTTGGTCGCGAACAGGCTGACCAGCGACTTCACCAGGCCTTTGAACAGGCTTGGTTCTGGCACGGCAACCGGTGCAGCTACCGGAGCGGCGACGACTTCGGTCGGAACCGGAGCGTTGGCGCGGGCCGGAGCCGTCTTGACCGCAGCTTCCTGGCGAACCAGAGTACGGGTCGCGGCGGCTGGCTGGACTTCTTCCACTTCAGCAGCGGCAGCAGCGATTTCGTAGCTGGACTGGTTGATGCTGGCTTCCGGGCTGTCATCGCGCAGACGCTGAACTTCGAAGTGCGGCGTTTCGAGGTGATCGTTCGGCAGAATGACGATGCGTGCACGGGTGCGCAGTTCGATTTTGGTGATCGAGTTGCGTTTTTCGTTGAGCAGGAAAGCTGCAACCGGAATCGGCACTTGTGCGCGAACTTCGGCGGTGCGGTCTTTCAGGGCTTCTTCTTCGATCAGGCGCAGGATCGCCAGCGACAGCGATTCAACGTCACGGATGATGCCGGTGCCGTTGCAACGCGGGCAGACGATGCCGCTGCTTTCGCCGAGCGATGGACGCAGGCGCTGACGGGACATTTCCAGCAGGCCGAAGCGCGAGATGCGACCGACTTGCACGCGAGCGCGGTCGGCTTCCAGGCATTCGCGGACTTTCTCTTCCACGGCGCGCTGGTTCTTGGCAGGGGTCATATCAATGAAGTCGATGACGATCAGGCCGCCGATGTCGCGCAAGCGCAACTGACGGGCGATTTCTTCGGCGGCTTCAAGGTTGGTCTGCAGTGCGGTTTCTTCGATGTCGCTGCCTTTGGTGGCGCGCGCCGAGTTGATGTCGATGGACACCAGGGCTTCGGTCGGATCGATAACGATGGAGCCGCCGGAAGGCAGTTCGACAACGCGCTGGAAGGCGGTTTCGATCTGGCTTTCGATCTGGAAGCGGTTGAACAGCGGAACGCTGTCTTCGTACAGTTTGATTTTGCTGGCGTACTGCGGCATCACCTGGCGAATGAAGGTCAGGGCTTCGTCCTGGGCTTCAACGCTGTCGATCAGCACTTCGCCGATGTCCTGGCGCAGGTAATCGCGGATGGCGCGGATGATCACGTTGCTTTCCTGGTAGATCAGGAACGGCGCGGAACGATCCAGCGAAGCTTCTTTGATGGCGGTCCAGAGTTGCAGCAGGTAATCGAGGTCCCACTGCATTTCTTCGCTGCTGCGGCCCAGGCCGGCAGTGCGAACGATCAGACCCATGTCGGCCGGGGCAACCAGACCGTTCAGGGCTTCACGCAGTTCGTTGCGCTCTTCACCTTCGATGCGACGGGAGATACCGCCGGCACGCGGGTTGTTCGGCATCAGAACCAGGTAACGACCGGCCAGGCTGATGAAGGTGGTCAGGGCTGCGCCCTTGTTGCCACGTTCTTCTTTTTCGACCTGAACGATGACTTCCTGGCCTTCGCTCAGGACGTCCTTGATGTTGACGCGGCCTTCGGGGGCTTTCTTGAAGTATTCGCGGGAGATTTCTTTGAGGGGCAGGAAGCCGTGGCGCTCAGAGCCGAAATCGACAAAGGCAGCCTCAAGGCTTGGTTCGATGCGAGTAATCCGGCCTTTATAGATGTTGGCCTTTTTCTGCTCGCGTGCACCGGATTCGATGTCCAGGTCGTAGAGGCGCTGGCCATCTACCAGTGCAACACGCAACTCTTCGGGTTGAGTTGCGTTAATCAGCATTCTTTTCATGTAGTACCGTCGGTTTCCGGGCTGCCGGAAACGGCGTTCGGCACACACGACTTCTCATGGTCGGTGTCAGGTGCGTCGGGAATGGTTGGCCATTCCCGTGTCCAGCGAAGTCCGGCCAATGCGGGCCTTCATCGCGACGTACGCGTCCTGCTTGCTGTGGCTACTTAAGCACTCAGTCAGGAGGAGGAATCAACCGGCGGCTGTGGACGAGATGAAGCGTCTTGATAAAGCCTATTGCTACACAGTCCAGCGGTTGTGCATCTCCACCCTACACGTATCCCTGATAATTCGGGTGCTGCCGCGCGCAGAATCCGCAGCGGGTTGGCATTTACCGTGAGCTCCGAAGGGGGAGGTCACGCATCATGGCTAATTTAGGCGTTGTTTCCGAAGCGTTCGCTCGGGGTCGTTCGTAGCTGACTGCACTTTGTGAACTGGCCGTGAATATTTGCTCGCAAGGCGAGTGAAAACTCTGCTTTGCCGCATGATTCAGGCCTCATGTCACCTGCGCTCGTTACACCTGCAAACTCCACCGTTACGTAGCGAAAGCCCCGTAGGACGGCCTCGCGTCCTGGTGAATTGCGTTGGTCAGGGCCGGTTTTTGACCGTTGGTCCGCTGTCCAGGCCGCTTTTGGCGGCGTTCGCGACTATAGCAGCAATGATTAAGTGCTTCAATTCCATAAAAAATTGTTATCATCCGCGCCATGACGACTACTGCCCCTTCGACCCCAGGCGTACAACTGCTTGAGGTCTCGCCGGAATATGCCGGCCAACGTATTGATAACTTCCTTCTCGCTCGGCTCAAAGGCGTGCCCAAGACCTTGATTTACCGCATTTTGCGCAAAGGCGAAGTGCGAGTGAACAAGGGACGGATCAAGCCCGAATACAAGCTGCAGGCGGGCGATATCGTGCGCGTGCCGCCGGTTCGCGTGCCTGAGCGCGACGAGCCTGTGCCGCTGGCCCAGGGTCTGTTGCAGCGGCTCGAGGCCTCGATTGTCTACGAAGACAAGGCGCTGATCGTGGTCAACAAGCCTTGCGGCATTGCGGTTCATGGTGGCAGTGGCTTGACCTACGGCGTGATTGAAGCCTTTCGTCAGTTGCGTCCGGATTGCAAGGAGCTCGAACTGGTTCATCGTCTCGATCGTGATACCTCCGGCCTGCTGATGATTGCCAAAAAGCGCAGCATGTTGCGCCACTTGCACACGGCATTGCGCGGCGATGGCGTCGATAAGCGCTATATGGCGCTGGTACGCGGCAACTGGGCGGCCTCGATCAAGCAAGTCCGTGCGCCGCTGGGCAAGAGCAATCTGCGCTCCGGCGAGCGCATGGTCGAGGTGGACGAGGATGAGGGCAAGGAATCTGTGACCGTGTTCAAGGTGCTGCGTCGTTTTGGCGACTTCGCTACCCTGATTGAAGCCAAGCCGATCACTGGTCGTACTCACCAGATTCGCGTCCATACTCTACATGCCGGACATTGCATCGCGGGTGATACCAAATACGGCGATGAGGGTTTCAGCAAAGAGATTCGTGATCTTGGCGGCAAGCGCCTGTTCCTGCATGCCTACATGCTGACTGTGCCGCTGCCTGATGGTGGTGAGCTCAAGTTGCAAGCACCGGTCGACGAGATGTGGACCAAAACCGTGGAGCGCTTGAGTGCACCTTACTGATTACAAGCTGCTGATTTTCGATTGGGACGGCACGCTCGCTGACTCCATTGGTCGGATTGTCGAAGCGATGCATGTCGCATCCGAGCGGTCCGGTTTTCAGTTGCATGATGATTTTGCCGTCAAAGGCATTATCGGCCTGGGCTTGCCGGAAGCGATTCGCACGCTGTATCCCGAGATTGGTGACGCCGAGCTGATAGCGTTCCGTCAGCACTATGCGGATCACTACATTGCGTCGGAGGCCGTGCCTTCCCCGCTGTTTGAGGGGGTTGTCGAGTCCCTCGAAGCATTTCGTGTCGAGGGGTATCATCTTGCAGTAGCGACCGGCAAGGCTCGTCGTGGGCTGGATCGGGTGCTGAAGTCTCACGGCTGGGAAGATTATTTCGATATCACCCGTGCTGCTGACGAAACCGCCAGCAAACCCCATCCATTGATGCTTGAGCAGATTCTCGCCCATTGCGAAGTTCGTCCGGAGCAAGCACTGATGGTCGGCGATTCGTCGTTCGACCTGCAGATGGCGCGCAATGCGGGCATGGATTCGGTGGCGGTCAGCTATGGCGCTCAATCGATCGACGCCTTGAAGCTATTTGAGCCGAGACTGACCATTGATCGTTTTTCAGAGTTGCACGCCTGGCTGAGTCAGCGGGTTTAATTGGTTTTTTTGCTGGGGTACATGGCATGACCGACGAATGGAAAGCGCCCGCCAAGGCGAGTGCAGAAAGCGGTGACGAGAAAAGCTGGAAGCTTCTGGAAAAAACCTTGCTAGCTGGGGTGCAGGAGCAGCGTCGGTCCCGTCGCTGGGGGATATTCTTCAAGTCGCTGACCTTTTTGTACCTGTTCGGCGTGTTGATTTTGTTATCGCCCCTGATGGATAGGGAGAAAGGCGCTACCCTCGGTTCCGGCTACACGGCGTTGATCGATGTAACGGGTATGATTGCCGACAAAGAACCGGCCAGTGCCGACAATATCGTCTCCAGTCTGCGGGCAGCCTTCGAGGACAAGAAGGTCAAGGGTGTGATTCTGCGGATCAACAGCCCTGGCGGCAGTCCGGTGCAGTCGGGTTATGTCTACGACGAGATCCGTCGTTTGCGCGGCCTGCATCCGGATACCAAGGTTTACGCGGTGATCTCGGATCTGGGCGCTTCCGGTGCCTATTACATCGCCAGCGCAGCGGATCAGATCTACGCCGACAAGGCGAGCCTGGTGGGGTCCATCGGTGTGACGGCGGCCGGTTACGGTTTTGTCGGGACCATGGAGAAGTTGGGTGTGGAGCGCCGTACCTACACCTCCGGCGAGCACAAATCGTTCCTCGATCCGTTCCAGCCGCAGAAGCCCGCGGAAATTCAGTTCTGGCAGAGCGTGCTCGATACCACTCATCAGCAGTTCATCAGCAGCGTCAAGAAGGGCCGGGGTGATCGGCTGAAGGATAAAGAGCATCCGGAGCTGTTCTCCGGGCTGATCTGGTCGGGTGAGCAGGCGCTGTCGCTGGGCTTGATCGATGGTCTGGGTAATGCCAGTTCGGTTGCGCGTGATGTGATCGGTGAGAAAGAGCTGGTGGATTTCACTGTTGAGGAATCGCCATTCGATCGCTTCTCGAAAAAGCTCGGTGCCAGCGTGGCTGAGCATTTGGCGATGTGGATGGGCTTTCAGGGGCCTTCGCTGCGCTGATCGCCTGGCTGCATAAAAAAAACCGGCCTGCGTGGCCGGTTTTTTTTCAGATCAAAAGATCTTTAGGGTATCTGCAAACCTTCAGCCAGCAGCATATCGATCAGGCGAATCAACGGCAGGCCGATCAGGCTGGTGGCGTCAGGGCCTTCGGTGCTTTGAAACAGGCTCACCCCCAAACCTTCGGCCTTGAAGCTGCCAGCGCAGTCGTAGGGCTGTTCAGCACGCAGGTAGCGTTCGATGCGCGCTGTGTCGAGTGTGCGCATGTGTACGGTAAAGGGTACGCAATCGACCTGGCAGTGGTCGGTTTGACTATTGAGCAGTGCCAGGCCGGTCAGGAAGGTCACGCTGGCGCCGCTGGATGCCAGCAGTTGTTCTCGGGCCTTTTCGAAGGTGTGAGGTTTGCCGATAATCCGCTCGCCGAGTACGGCGACCTGATCCGAACCGATGATCAGATGGGCTGGATGACTGCCTGCAAGTGCGCGGGCTTTTTCTTCGGCGAGGCGCTTTACCAGTTCGACGGCTGACTCGTCCGGGCGATGACTTTCGTCGATATCCGGCGAGCTGCACGTGAACGGCAGCTGCAAGCGGGCCAGCAATTCCCGGCGATAGGCCGAGCTTGAAGCAAGTAATAAAGGCAGCATGCGCATCTCCAAAGGGCAGGGGCGAATTCTAGCGCAGGCTCAAGTGACGGACAGGGCTGAATTTCCTTTGACATGGCTGGGGGCATCCCTATAATGCTGCGCCTATGTTGAATGACCCGATTCCACCTCACGTTGACCCGCGCAAATTGGCTGACCGTGGCACCACCCTTCAAGGTGAACTGCTGCTGGCCGATTTGGAGAGACTCTGCGACCCGCTTTCCGATACTGTCGGTACGGTGCAGGCTAAATTCGTTTTTGAACGAGATGAACGTAAATCTGTGGTAATTCACAGCTTTATCGACACCGAAGTCAAAATGGTTTGCCAGCGTTGTCTTGAGCTGGTCACCCTGCCGATCCATAGCGAATGCAGTTATGCTGTGGTGAAGGAGGGTGCGAATACCCAGTCGTTGCCGAAAGGTTATGACGTGCTGGAACTGGGCGAAGATCCTTTGGATCTGCAGTCACTGATCGAGGAGGAGCTTTTGCTCGCCTTGCCCATTGTGCCTGCTCATCATCCGGAAGAATGCCAGCAGCCGGCGGGTCTCGATGAGCCCGAACCGAGCGAGGACGAGGTAACGCGGTCCAACCCGTTCAGTGTATTGGCGCAGTTAAAGCGTGACCCAAACGTTTAGGAGTTAATCAATTATGGCTGTTCAGCAGAACAAAAAATCCCGCTCTGCCCGTGACATGCGTCGTTCGCACGACGCTCTCGAGGCTAGCACTCTGTCTGTAGAAAAAACCACCGGTGAAGTTCACCTGCGTCACCACGTATCGCCAGAAGGCGTATACCGTGGTCGTAAAGTGATCGACAAGGGCGCTGACGAGTAATCCTTGTCCGCTCAAGTCATCGCGATTGACGCAATGGGCGGGGACTTCGGTCCCCGCAGCATTGTTCAGGCCAGCCTTGCTTGTCTGTCTGCTACACCCTCGCTGCACCTGACCCTCGTCGGTCAACCCTCCCTTCTTGAAGAACTGCTCGCCAGCCAATCGGCTGTGGATCGCGCGCGCCTGTCGATTACGCCGGCATCCGAAGTCATCACTATGGACGAAAAGCCTGCCCAGGCCTTGCGCGGCAAACCCGATTCGTCGATGCGTGTGGCGTTGGAGTTGCTGCGCGACGGTAAGGCCCAGGCCTGCATCAGTGCTGGTAACACCGGTGCGCTGATGGCGTTGTCACGGTTTGTGCTCAAGACCTTGCCGGGCATCGATCGGCCGGCAATGATCGCAGCCATTCCGACGCAGAAGGGCTACTGCCAGTTGCTTGATCTGGGCGCCAATGTCGATTGCAGTGCCGAGCACTTGTTGCAGTTTGCAGTGATGGGCTCGGTCGCGGCAGAAACCCTGGGCATCGTTCGCCCAAGGGTCGCCTTGCTGAACATCGGCACCGAAGACATCAAGGGTAATCAGCAGGTCAAGCTGGCGGCCACCTTGTTGCAGAGTGCTCGCGGCATCAACTACATCGGGTTTGTCGAAGGTGATGGCTTGTACCGTGGCGAGGCGGATGTGGTGGTGTGTGATGGTTTTGTCGGCAATATCCTGCTCAAGTCCAGCGAAGGCCTGGCGACCATGATTGCCGGGCGCATTGAGGCGTTGTTCAAGAAAAATTTCGCGTCGAAAGTGGTGGGCGCACTGGCGCTGCCGCTGATGAAACGCTTGCAGGCCGAACTGGCGCCGGCACGCCATAACGGCGCAAGTTTCCTCGGTTTGCAGGGAATTGTCGTGAAAAGCCACGGTTCGGCGGGGGTACAGGGTTTTCAGAGTGCGATTCAACGCGCGTTGATCGAGATCCAGGAAAACTTGCCGGAGCGGCTTCATGGGCGCCTGGAAGATTTGTTGCCTTAGGTGTTTTCGTCGGACAATGCTTAAATGTGACCGCTCAGTTCAATGGGCCATCCAACTGTGAGTTTCTTGCGTTCCACAAACGGGACGTCAAATCTTCGACGACAAGATCATTAGGGGCTTGTTACATGTCTGCTTCCCTCGCATTCGTCTTTCCAGGACAGGGTTCGCAGTCCCTCGGCATGCTGGCCGAGTTGGGCGCGCAACATCCGGTGATCCTCGAAACATTCAAAGAAGCTTCCGATGCTCTGGGTTACGACCTGTGGGCACTGACCCAGCAAGGGCCGGAAGAACAACTCAATCAAACCGATAAAACCCAGCCAGCCATTCTGACCGCCTCGATCGCCTTGTGGCGTTTGTGGCTGGCTGAAGGTGGTGCGCGTCCGGCTTACGTTGCCGGTCACAGCCTGGGTGAATACAGCGCCCTGGTGGCTGCGGGCAGTCTGAGCTTGGGCGACGCGGTGAAACTGGTAGAGCGTCGCGGTCAGTTGATGCAGGAAGCCGTTCCAGCCGGGCAGGGTGGCATGGCTGCCATTCTCGGTCTGGACGATGCCGACGTACTGGCAGCCTGCGCTGAAGCGGCGCAAGGCGAAGTGGTTAGCGCGGTCAACTTCAACTCCCCGGGCCAGGTAGTGATCGCCGGCGCCAAGGCGGCGGTCGAGCGCGCCATCGAAGGCTGCAAGGCGCGTGGTGCCAAGCGCGCCATGCCATTGCCGGTCAGCGTGCCGTCCCACTGCGAATTGATGCGCCCGGCCGCCGAACGGTTCGCCGAGTCGATCGCCGCGATCGACTGGCAGGCACCGCAGATCCCTGTGGTACAGAACGTCAGCGCTGGCGTGCCGGCCGATCTGGAAACCCTCAAGCGCGATCTGCTTGAACAGCTCTACAAGCCTGTACGCTGGGTCGAGTCGGTCCAGGCGCTGGCTGCCAAAGGCGCGACCGAACTGGTCGAATGCGGCCCTGGCAAAGTACTTGCCGGTTTGAACAAACGTTGCGCCGAAGGCGTGTCGACCTCTAACCTCAATACCCCAGACGCTTTCGCTGCCGCCCGTGCAGCGTTGGCCTGAACAAGGAGAAGCTTGCATGAGTCTGCAAGGTAAAGTTGCACTGGTCACCGGTGCCAGCCGTGGTATCGGCCAGGCTATCGCTCTGGAATTGGGTCGTCAGGGTGCCATTGTTGTTGGCACTGCGACTTCCGCTTCGGGGGCAGAGCGTATCGCTGCTACCCTGAAAGAAAATGGTATTCAGGGCACTGGTCTGGAACTCAATGTCACCAGCGACGAGTCCGTAGCCGCCGTACTGGCGAGCATTCAGGAGCAGTTCGGTGCGCCGGCGATCCTGGTCAATAATGCCGGTATCACCCGCGATAACCTGATGATGCGCATGAAAGATGACGAATGGCATGACGTCGTCGATACCAATCTGAACAGTCTGTTCCGCCTGTCCAAGGGTGTTTTGCGCGGCATGACCAAAGCCCGTTGGGGACGAATTATCAGTATTGGCTCGGTTGTGGGTGCCATGGGCAACGCAGGCCAAGTAAACTACGCTGCCGCCAAGGCCGGTCTGGAAGGTTTCAGCCGTGCACTGGCGCGTGAAGTCGGTTCGCGTTCGATTACGGTAAACTCGGTGGCCCCTGGGTTCATCGACACCGATATGACCCGTGAACTGCCCGAGGCGCAGCGTGAAGCCTTGCAGACGCAGATTCCGCTGGGTCGTCTGGGGCAAGCTCAAGAGATCGCTTCCGTGGTCGCTTTTCTTGCATCCGACGGTGCGGCTTACGTAACTGGGGCTACAATCCCGGTGAACGGCGGGATGTACATGAGTTAAATGTGACGGATTGCTTCAAAAAAATGTCATACGAGCTGTCTAAAATCCGTTATAAAGCTGCAATCTATTTATAGACAGAGGGTCGCCGGGTTTGAGGAGTGAAGCTTTCAGTTGAAAAACTGAAAAGTCTTTCTATACACTTACCCACCGGCCAGCTGCCTGAATTTGTCCATTAGGAGTGAAAACAAGGTATGAGCACCATCGAAGAGCGCGTCAAGAAAATCGTTGCCGAGCAACTGGGCGTTAAAGAAGAAGAAGTGGTCAACACTGCTTCCTTCGTTGAAGACTTGGGTGCCGACTCCCTTGACACCGTTGAGCTGGTGATGGCTCTGGAAGAGGAATTCGAGACCGAAATCCCTGACGAAGAAGCTGAGAAGATCACTACTGTACAAGCCGCAATCGATTACGTTACTAACCACCAGGCTTAATAGCTTGTAATCGTTGCTTGCTGTCATGGAAAAACCGCACTGCCATCATGGCGTGCGGTTTTTTCTTTAGGCCTGATGCAAAGTCGTCATTTGAAAAAGGAGAGTGCTGTGTCGCGTAGACGCGTCGTAGTCACCGGTATGGGTATGTTGTCGCCACTGGGCACGGATGTGCCGAGCAGCTGGCAGGGCATTCTGGCTGGCCGCAGTGGCATTGGTCTGATCGAACACACCGACCTTTCTGCCTATTCCACCCGTTTTGGCGGCTCGGTAAAGGGCTTCAATGTCGAGGAATACCTGTCGGTCAAGGAAGCTCGCAAACTCGACCTGTTCATTCAATACGGTCTGGCTGCAGGTTTTCAAGCCGTGCGTAACGCAGGCCTTGAGGTTACCGACACCAATCGCGAGCGCATCGGCGTGGCCATGGGTTCGGGTATTGGCGGTCTGACCAATATCGAAGACACCAGCCGCACGCTGCATGATTCCGGCCCACGGCGGATTTCTCCGTTTTTCGTGCCTGGCTCGATCATCAATATGATTTCCGGTTTCCTGTCCATCCATCTGGGGGTACAGGGGCCTAACTACGCCATCGCCACGGCGTGTACCACCGGTACGCACTGCATCGGCATGGCGGCACGCAACATCATGTACGACGAAGCCGACGTCATGATCGCCGGTGGCGCCGAGATGGCCGCGTGTGGTCTGGGCATGGGCGGCTTCGGTGCCTCCCGCGCACTGTCGACTCGCAACGACGAGCCGACTCGCGCCAGCCGTCCATGGGACAAGGGCCGTGATGGCTTCGTGCTGTCCGACGGCGCCGGCGCACTGGTTCTCGAAGAACTGGAACACGCCAAAGCCCGTGGCGCGACCATCTACGCCGAGTTGATCGGTTTCGGCACCAGTGGCGATGCTTACCACATGACCTCGCCACCGGCCGATGGCGCGGGCGCTGCGCGTTGCATCACCAATGCCTTGCGCGATGCGAAGATCAATAGCGATCAGGTTCAGTACATCAACGCCCATGGCACTTCGACCTCGGCTGGCGACCTCGCTGAAGCCTGTGCGATCAAATCCGTGTTCGGCGATCACGCCTACAAGCTGGCGGTCAGTTCGACCAAATCCATGACCGGTCACCTGTTGGGTGCGGCGGGTGCGGTCGAGGCGATTTTCAGTGTGCTGGCAATCAACAGCCAGGTAGCACCACCGACCATCAACCTCGATGAGCCGGACGAAGGCTGCGACCTCGACTTCGTACCCCACACCGCGCGTGGCATGGATATCGACGTGGTGCTGTCCAACTCCTTCGGATTTGGCGGTACCAACGGCTCGCTGGTGTTCCGCCGGTTCGCTGACTGATGGACAGCTGGGTCGACGGTCAACCGGCTGACGCTTTGTCGCTGAAGGATCGCGGCCTGGCTTACGGTGATGGTCTGTTCGAAACCATTGCGGTCAAGGGCGGGCAGCCGCTGCTGCTGGATCGACATTTGTCGCGTCTGTCGGAGGGGTGTTCGCGCCTGGCGATTGCTACCGATCATGAATTGATCCGCGCGGAGCTGCTGGCCTACGCCGCCGCGCTGGGCGAGGGCGTGCTCAAACTCATCCTCACCCGCGGCGACAGCCTGCGCGGTTACGCCGCCGATCCCTCGGCTCAGGCTCGACGTATTCTGCAAGGCAATCCTCCTGCTGCTTATCCGGCTGTTCATACGGAGCAGGGCGTTCGGCTGTTTCCTTGTGCGACACGGCTTTCCAAACAGCCAGTGCTCGCCGGTCTCAAGCATTTGAACCGTCTGGAACAGGTGATCGCCCGTTCCGAATGGCAGGACACCGAACATGCCGAAGGCTTGATGCTGGATCAGGTCGGGCGGGTGATCGAAGGCGTGTTCAGCAATCTGTTCCTGGTGCGCGATGGCGTGCTGGTTACGGCCAATCTCAAACGCTGTGGCGTGGCGGGCGTGATGCGTGCCGAATTATTGTTTCAAGCCGAGTCATTGGGGATTCCCACGCAAATCACCGATATCACCCTCGAGCAGCTGCAATGGGCTGACGAGGTCTTTGTCTGCAACAGCGTGTATGGCGTTTGGCCGGTGCGCGCCTATGCCGCACTGAGCTGGCCGGTTGGGCCGCTCACCCGTAAACTCCAAACCATTGCTCGTGCGCTACTGGATGCTTGATTCGTGAGACGTAAATTCTTGCTGCTGCTGGAAACCGGATTGGTTCTGGCGGGGCTGTTCGCGGGCGCTTGTGCCTGGAAAATCGATTCGGCGCTGGAACAGCCGCTGAACATCGCCCAGGAAGAGCTGCTGGAAGTGCCCAAAGGCACTACGCCAAACCGCACTTTCTTTCGACTTGAAGCCGATGGTGTCATCAAGGACGCTTTCTGGCTGCGCGTGTATTGGCGCTTTAATCTGGCAGGGCAACCACTGCACAGCGGCGAATACCGCATGGTGCCAGGTATGACAGTCAACGGGCTGATCGACCTATGGAAGCGCGGGGAAATGGTGCAATACAGCCTGACGCTGGTCGAAGGCTGGAATTTCCATCAGGTTCGCGCAGCCCTGGCCAAGGATGAAAAACTCGAGCAGACCCTCAACGGTCTGAGCGACAGCCAAGTGATGGACAAGCTTGGGCACAGCGGGATTTTCCCCGAAGGACGATTCTTCCCTGACACGTATCGTTTCGTGCGGGGCATGACCGACGCCGATCTGCTCAAGAAAGCTTACGACCGCCTCGATGAGGTCCTCCTCAAGGAATGGAACCAGCGCGCTGCCGACGTCCCTTACACCGAGCCCTATCAGGCGCTGATCATGGCCTCGCTGGTGGAAAAGGAAACCGGTGTGCCGCAGGAGCGTCGGCAGATCGCCGGCGTGTTCGTGAGGCGCATGGAAATGGGCATGCTGTTGCAGACCGATCCGACCGTGATTTATGGCCTGGGTGATCGTTACAATGGCAAGTTGACCCGCGCTCATCTCAAGGAGCCGACGCCCTATAACACCTACATGATTGCTGGCCTGCCGCCGACGCCGATTGCGATGGTGGGGCGCGAAGCGATCCATGCGGCGCTGAACCCGGCGGACGGCAACAGCCTGTATTTTGTCGCGCGCGGTGATGGCAGCCACGTGTTCTCCGATGATCTGGATGCCCACAATAACGCGGTGCGCGAGTACCAGATCAATCGACGTGCCGATTACCGGTCCAGCCCGGCGCCGACTGTTACGCCGTCGACGGAGGATAGCCAGGCCCCGATCCCGGCGGCTTCGCCCGATACTGCGCCCGAAGACATGCCGCCAGTAGCGCCGCAAGGCTCTGCACAAGAGCCTGCACAAGAAGCTGCGCCAGCACCCGAAGCGGATGCGCCCGCGCCGCAAAGCCCGCAATGACTCTGACTAAGGACTGCCTGTGACTGGCTTGTTTATTACCCTGGAAGGCCCGGAAGGCGCCGGCAAGAGCACCAATCGCGAATACCTGGCCGAACGTCTGCGCGCTGCCGGGATCGAGGTGGTGTTGACCCGGGAGCCCGGCGGCACGCCCTTGGCTGAACGGATTCGCGACGTGCTGTTGGCGCCGGTCGATGAGGTGATGAACCCCGACACCGAGCTGCTGTTGGTGTTCGCCGCGCGAGCCCAGCATCTGGCCGAGGTAATCCGCCCGGCGCTGGCCCGTGGCGCGGTGGTCTTGTGCGATCGCTTTACTGATTCGACTTATGCCTACCAGGGCGGTGGTCGCGGTTTGTCGCTGGAGCGCATCGCGGCCCTCGAAACATTCGTCCAGGGCGATCTGCGCCCGGACTTGACGCTGATCTTTGATCTGCCGGTAGAAGTGGGCCTGGCCCGCGCTAGCGCCCGCGGTCGGCTGGACCGCTTCGAGCTCGAAGGCCGAGCGTTTTTCGATGCAGTGCGCACTGCCTTCCTCGAGCGTGCCAAAGCGGATCCTGCGCGTTATGTCCTGGTGGATGCCGCTCAGCCGCTGGCGCAGGTTCAGCAGTCTCTGGATGGCTTGTTGCCACGTCTGCTGGAGCTGACCCGTGGCTGAAGGCTATCCATGGCAGGACAGTCTCTGGCAGCAATTGGCCGGGCGTGCCCAGCACGCCCATGCCTATTTGCTACATGGCCCGGCCGGGATCGGCAAGCGTGCGCTGGCCGAGCGTCTGATGGCCCATTTGTTGTGTCAGCACCCGACCTCCCAAGACGCCTGCGGTGAGTGCAAATCCTGCTTGTTGCTGAAGGCCGGCAGTCACCCCGACAACTACATCCTGGAGCCGGAAGAAGCAGACAAGGCGATCAAGGTCGATCAGGTGCGTGATCTGGTCAGCTTCGTGGTTCAGACCGCGCAAATGGGCGGGCGCAAAGTGGTGCTGATCGAGCCAGTCGAGTCGATGAACATCAATGCCGCCAACGCCTTGCTGAAAAGCCTTGAAGAGCCGTCCGGCAATACCGTTTTGCTGTTGGTCAGCCACCAGACCAGCCGTCTGCTGCCGACCATCAAGAGCCGTTGCGTGCAGCAAGCCTGTCCATTGCCAAGCGAAGCCATGAGTCTGGCCTGGCTGGTCAGTGCTTTGCCGGACTGCTCGGAAGAAGAGCGCATTGAACTGCTGACCCTTGCTGCCGGTTCGCCATTGGCCGCGGTCAAATTGCAGGCCCAGGGCGTGCGTGAACAGCGGGCGCTGGTGGTCGAGGGCGTGAAGAAGTTGCTCAAGCACCAGCAATCGCCGACCCAGTTGGCCGAGGAGTGGAAAACCATTCCCATGTTGCTGCTATTCGACTGGTTCTGCGACTGGTCGAGCCTGATCCTGCGTTATCAATTGACTCAGGATGAAGCGGGGCTGGGGCTGGCAGACATGCGTAAGGTGATTCAATACCTGGCGCAGAAATCCGCTCAGGACAAAGTCCTGAATATCCAGGACTGGATTCTCGCCCAGCGGCAGAAAGTGATGAGCAAAGCCAACCTCAATCCGGCGTTGTTGCTGGAGGCGCTGTTGGTGCAATGGGTATCCTTGCCTACCCAGAAGTGACCGTCTGACACTAGACTCTGATCATCAGACAGTGGAGGTCAGCATGAACGAACCCATCAGTCCGGGGCCGCGCAATGGCATTTTGTCCTTGACCATCAAGGACAGGGCCGTGCTCTACGCGGCCTACATGCCGTTCATCAAGAACGGTGGCCTGTTCATTCCGACCAACAAAAGCTACAAGTTGGGCGATGAGGTCTTCATGCTGCTGCACCTGATGGATGAACCGGAAAAGATTCCGGTCGCCGGCAAGGTCACCTGGATTACCCCTAAAGGTGCCCAAGGCAATCGCGCCGCCGGGGTTGGCGTGCAATTCAATGAAGGCGACAACACCGCGCGCAGTCGAATCGAAACCCATCTGGCCGGAGCCCTGAAGTCCGACCGTCCCACTCATACGATGTAAGTTGCAGCCCTTTTATGCTCGTAGATTCCCATTGTCACCTTGATCGCCTCGACCTCACCGCCCACGACGGCTCCCTGGATGCTGCACTCGATGCAGCCCGTGAGCGCGGGGTAGGGCACTTTCTGTGCATTGGCGTCAGCGCCGATAATGCCGCCGACGTCAAAGCGCTGGCCGAACGTTACGACGATGTCGACTGTTCGGTCGGCGTGCATCCACTCGATGTGCAGCCGGGTGCCGCACCGGCGCTGGATTGGCTGTTGCACGAACTCAATCATCCGCGGGTGGTGGCGATTGGTGAAACCGGCCTGGATTATCACTACGAGCCGGAAGCGGCAGCGTTGCAGCAGGAATCGTTCCGCCTGCACCTGCAAGCGGCGGGGCAGACCGGCAAACCAGTGATCATCCATACCCGTGGTGCGAGGGCCGATACCCTTGAACTGCTGCGCGAAGCGGCGCTGCCTCAGGCGGGTGTGCTGCATTGCTTCACCGAAGACTGGGAGATGGCCAAGGCTGCGCTGGACATGGGGTATTACATTTCCTTGTCCGGTATTGTCACTTTTCGCAATGCCGATGCCCTGCGGGATGTGGCCAGCAAGGTGCCGGCTGACCGGTTGCTGGTGGAAACCGACTCGCCGTACCTGGCGCCGATCCCTTATCGCGGCAAACCGAACCTGCCGCAATACGTGCGCGAGGTAGCGGAATTTCTGGCAATGTTGCGAGGTGAGTCCTACGAGCGATTTGCCGAGCAGACCACCGAGAATTTCAAGCGTTTGTTCCCGTTGGCGCACGTCAGGACATAGGTGTAACGTTAGAAAAGATCGCAGCCTTCGGGAGCTCCTATGGGGTTTTGGACCGCTGAATCGCAGGCAAAAAAAACCCGGGTTCTGGGGGGTGAATCCGGGTTAAGACCATTAGGAGTAAAACAAAGGCACGCAATCCTTTGGTACCTTCATCGGCGCGACACTTGGGGGAGATGCCTCGCCGACAGTTGAAGTATTGATCAGTATTGCGCCGAGTCCAGTTTAGCTGGTCGGGTTTTTAAACAAATTTGGAATACGCGCGCTTCAGTTGAGTTCTCATTAACCCGCGAAGTGGCGCGAATTCATCAAGAAACACATATATGGTCGGATGATCCGTGCATTTTGGCGTAAGTTAGGCATAATACGCGGCTTCGAATTTTGACCCCTACAGACCTTTTCTTATGCATAAAGAACCTCGTAAGGTCCGTGAGTTTCGTCGCCGCGAGCAAGAAATTCTCGATACCGCGCTCAAGCTGTTCCTCGAACAAGGTGAAGACAGTGTCACCGTCGAGATGATTGCTGATGCCGTCGGTATCGGCAAAGGCACGATCTACAAGCACTTCAAATCCAAGGCGGAGATCTATCTGCGCCTGATGCTCGATTACGAGCGCGATTTGAACGAGCTGTTGCATTCCGCCGATGTCGATAAGGACAAGGAAGCCCTGTCGCGGGCCTACTTCGAATTCCGCATGCGCGATCCGCAACGCTATCGGTTGTTCGATCGCCTGGAAGAAAAGGTGGTCAAGGGCAACCAGGTGCCGGAGATGGTCGAGGAGCTGCACAAGATCCGCGCCTCGAACTTCGAGCGCCTGACCCTGCTGATCAAGGGCCGGATCAGCGAAGGCAAGCTCGAAGACGTGCCGCCATACTTCCATTACTGCGCGGCCTGGGCGCTGGTACACGGCGCCGTGGCGCTGTATCACTCGCCGTTCTGGAGCAATGTGCTGGAAGATCAGGAAGGTTTCTTCCAGTTCCTGATGGACATCGGCGTGCGCATGGGCAACAAGCGCAAACGCGATACCGACACACCGAGCAGCTGAACCATTCAGTTGCCTTATTGCGCCATGATTTAGCTACATGGCGCAGTACCGCAGGAATATACTCAGGCGTAGGGCTTGCTAAAACTTGATTTGTTAGTCAGGTTTTGCGCGTTCGAATCTTCTTTCGCCGGAGTGATCCATGATCGTTGACCGTCAAGGCAGGCGTTTTCGCAATTTGCGGATCAGTCTGACCTCAGCCTGTAACTATGCTTGTACCTACTGCGTGCCCAATGGCAAGCGGCTGGTGGCTGCGCAGGATGAGTTGTCGGCGGAGGCTATGGCACGCGGCGTGGCCTATCTGATCGAGGCCGCGGGAATCGAGCGTTTGCGCATCACCGGTGGTGAGCCACTGGTCAGTCCCAAACTCGAAGCCTTCATGACCGCCGTCGGGCAGATGGGCCTGGCGGATATCAGCCTGACCACCAATGGTCAGTTGCTGGCGAAGAAGCTGCCATTGCTGGTGGATGCCGGCATTCGGCGCATCAACGTTTCCCTCGATACCCTGGATGCCAGCGCTTTTCGCTGCATTGCGCGCGGCGGTGATCTGGCGACCGTCCTTGACGGCATGGACCAGGCCGCGGCGGCCGGCATTAAGATCAAAGTCAATATGGTGCCGCTGCGTGGGCAGAACCTCGATCAGGTGATGCCACTGCTCGACTACTGCCTGGAACGCGGCTACGAGTTGCGCTTCATCGAGTTGATGCGCATGGGCCACCTGGCCAGCGACTCCAATGCCTTCCTGCAGCAATTCGTCAGCCTCCAGCAGTTACTGAGCCTGATCGGCGAGCGCTATGAGTATCTTCAGGCCGATGCGCCGGTCGATGCCACGGCGGTGCGTTACCAGATTCCGGGGCTGGGCCACTTCGGCGTGATCGCCAACGAAAGCGTTCCGTTTTGCCGCACCTGTTCGCGTCTGCGCTTGTCGTCCACTGGTTGGCTGCATGGCTGCCTGTCGTCAAGCAATCGCCACTATGTCGGCGACCTGCTGGACAAACCTCGTCACCAGGCGCTGCCGGCGTTGCAGCGACTGCTGGTCAAAGCGTTGGGGGACAAGCAGGAAGTTGCGTTCTCTGGTGGCGTGACCATCATGAAGATTATTGGCGGCTGATCGGGCCCTGTGGCGAAGGGAGCTTGCTGTGGCGAGGGAGCTTGCTCCCGCTGGGGCGCGAAGCGACCCTGAAATTATCAAACGCACCGCGTTCCTTTTGAACTTACGACTGCTACGCCGCCGAACGGGAGCAAGCTCCCTCGCCACAGGTTCTGTATTCTCAAATGTTCAGGGTCTGAGCTGGCGCGGAAGCTGCATCCCATGGCCATTCGCCGGTTTTCCGTCACCGGCCTCTGGAGGGTAGGATGCGTAGCCTGGTTTTGCTGCTGGCCGTTTTGGCGCTTGGTGGCTGCATGAATGTCAGCGATATGGCTGAAGGGACCCGCTACCACATGAGCGACGCGGGGCTGCTGGACCACAGCGACAGTCGTCGCGTGAATAACTTGCGCATTCAACCGGACTCGTTCATCTACATCGCCCAAGGCGCCTTCGCACCGCCGGGCAGTGCCTACCCGCGACCTAACGTGGTGGCCGAAGAGGCCTTCAACGGCTTTATCGAATATTTCCCGATGGTCCGCCGCGCCCGCGCCCCGGAAGGCCTCGACGCTGCCATGGGCGAAGCCCGTGCCGCCGGCGCTCATTACCTGCTCTACACCCGTTTCGCCAAGGCCGACGACCGCATCGGTAACTCGGACGAATGGCTCGACCAGGAACACGTGGATCGCCTCGGCATCGACAATGGCGTGATTCAGATCATGTTGATCGAGACCAGCACCCAGTATTTGATTGATACTGCACGTATCAAGACTCGTGGCGGTTTACTGACGTTCCACGACAACAAGCCAGAAGACTTGCTGGGCCCGCCGCTGGAGCAATACGCTCGTAGCCTGCTGGGGCTCAGCGACCAGTAATTCAAAGGAGAACGCCATGAGTGGCCCGCAAAAAGCCAACGACCTGTTGGGGCAAATCCCCAAAACCAAAGGCTTGCCGCCGGTCCACTTGTGGAACCCCGACTTCTGCGGCGACATTGACATGCGCATCGCCCGCGATGGCACCTGGTATTACCTGGGCACACCGATCGGGCGCAAGCCGATGGTCAAGCTGTTCTCCACCATCATTCGCCGCGACGGCGATGATTACTTTCTGATTACCCCGGTCGAAAAGGTTGGCATCAAGGTCGACGACGCGCCGTTCGTGGCGATTGCCGTGGAGGTCGAAGGCGAGGGTGAAGCCCAGATCCTGCGCTTTACCACCAATGTCGATGAAACAGCCGATGCCGGCATCGAGCACCCGATGCGCGTGGTGATCGACCCGGTGACTCAGGAACCCGCGCCGTACGTGCATGTGCGCACCAATCTTGAAGCACTGATTCACCGCAATGTGTTCTACCAACTGGTGGAGCTGGCGGTGAGCCGCGAGATCGAGGGGCAGCGTTGGCTGGGCGTATGGAGCGGTGGCGAATTCTTCCCTATCGGGCTTGAACCGTAAGGGGCTGAGCGCTGGAAACGAAACGGCCCGTTATTGCAACGGGCCGTTTTTTATTGGCTTACAAACCCTTGCTCTTGAGTCGCTCAGCATGTTCCAGATAGAGCCTCACCGGGCTCACGTTCCAGCTGGTGATCCCGGCCATCTGATTGACGGCGTCAAAATGGTCCATCGGGTAATCCGAGCGAATCACTTTGCCCAGGTGCGAGCTGTAGCGGCCGACCAGCCCATCATTGGCGCGCTTCTCTTTATAAAATAACTTCGACAGCACGATAGAGTTCAAATGACTCGGGTCGAGCGGTTGCAGGCTTTGGAAGTTCTGCACGATCCCGCTCCAGGAGTAGTAATACACACCGTTTTCAATTTCGTTGCCTTCACCACCCCAAACCTTTGGCACCCCTTGCGGGTACTTGCGATTGAAGGCAGCCAATCCCGCGCTGGTCAGCGATTCGAAAGCCGCTTCAGCGTCAATCGGGTTTTCCGGATGGCCGCTGATCAACGAAATGAAGGTGCCGACTGCGCCCAGCAGGGCCAGTACCAACGCTTCGGGCAACTCTCCGGGCGTCAGTGCCTTATGCAATTGGTCAGCAATCTCGGAGCCATGATTGGGGCAACTGACCGAGGTGACCGACGCGACCTTTTGCGGGTGCAGCGCTGCTACGTAGCGTGCAGCCAGGGGGCCTTGGCTGTGGCCGATCAGATTGACCTTGTCCGCTCCCGTTTCCAGCAAAATGCGGTTGACGTGTTCGAGCAGTTTTTCACCGCGTTCCTCATTACCGTTGACGGCTGGAATATTGACGGCAAACACCTGAGCGCCAGCGCGTTCCAGGGCTTCCTCGATTTCGAAGAAGTAGGGATAACCGGCGATTTTATCGAAGCCGAAAAGACCGTGAACCAACACAATGGGGTATTTCGTAGACGCATCCATGTCCATGTTCATACCTATCAATAGCGGATTTAAAGGGGAGCAGATCGCTGACAGCGCGATCTGCTGCGGCTAACCGTAGTTTACAAAGTGGATGGGATCAAAGCGCTTCGGGCAGGATTCGGACGAACAGCCATGTTCGTATTGGCAGGTCACCTGAAAATCCAATTGACACTCAATCATATGATGATTAGCGTGGACACCCATCGCGAACGGCTTTGTGTCGTTTGTTTTTTTATCACCGGTCGACGAGGTACCCATGTCCAGCAGTTTTCATGCGTCGACGGTCGACTGGCTGGGGTGCTGGATTGCTGCCGGCCAGGTGAAGCCCGGCGAAACCATCAAGGTCGAAGCCGATCTGGGCGAGCAGCTCGGTGTCAGTCGTACGGTCATCCGCGAAGCCATCAAAACCCTGGTCGCCAAAGGCATGCTCGAAGTCGGGCCGAAGGTCGGCACACGCGTATTGCCAGTGCGGCGCTGGAATCTCTTCGATCCACAAGTCGTCGGCTGGCTGTCGCGTAGCGGCTTGCCGGAAAACTTCGTCGACGACTTGCTCGACCTGCGCCGCACCATCGAACCCATGGCAGTGCGCTGGGCGTGCGAGCGGGCGACGGTGGAACAAGTGCAAGCCGTACTCCAGGCCTATAACGCGCTGGAACGGGCAGTGGACAGCGGCATCGATTACAACCGCGCCGACCAGTTTTTCCACGAGTGCATCCTTGCCGCCAGCCACAATCAATTCATCGAACAAATGGTTCCGGCCCTCGGCGCGTTGCTGGCAGTGTCTTTCGAAGTGTCTGCCGCCGACCCGGACGAACTGCGCCGGACCTTGCCAATCCACAAAGACATGGCCGAGGCCATCGCCGCCCGGGATGCCGCGCGGGGTGTGTGGGCCTGCATGACCCTGATCGATAACGCGGACCTGGCGATCAAACGCTTCTACCCACAGGTCATGGCCGACAAAAAGGCCAGCTAACAATAAAGAACCCCTTGTGGGAGCGGGCTGTGTGGCGAGGGGGCTTGCCCCCGTTGGGGGGGGGGCGAAGCGCCCCTAACAACAGTCACCACGATCTTGAATTTAGAAAGTAGTGACTGGTTTTACGACTGCTTCGCAGTCGAACGGGGGCAAGCCCTAATGCCAGTCAGTTAAGGTGCGATACCTGTGGGAGCGGGCTTGCTCGCGAAAGCGGCGTGTCAGGCGACATCAATGTTGACTATGCCGCCGTCTTCGCGAGCAAGCCCGCTCCCACATGTATTGCGCTTAACTGACTGACATTAGGGCAAGCCCCCTCGCCACACAGGCTCGCACCCACATAAAAAACAAGAACAATGCAGGAGGTTTCATGACGTGGACTGCGGTTACCGGACACCGTGCGCAACTCGGCGAAGGCCCGTTCTGGGATGCTCCGACCCAGGCGCTGTATTGGGTAGATATCGCCGGTAAACAAGCGCTCAGGCTGATCGGCGCCAATGTGGAAATCTGGCAGATGCCGGAGCACGTGTCCGCGTTCATCCCCTGCGAAAGCGGCGATGCCCTGGTGACATTGAGCAGTGGGGTTTATCGGCTGGATCTGGATTCTCCAGGCCTGGAACCTCGGCTCACCTTGTTCTGCGTCGCCGATCCGCAACCCGGCAATCGCCCCAACGAAGCCCGTTGCGATGCCCAGGGCCGGCTCTGGCTGGGCACCATGCAGAACAACATCGGTGATAAGGGCGAAGATTTTCCCGTCGTGCGCCGCTCCGGTGGCCTGTTTCGCATCGACCGCGATGCTCGGGTCACGCCGCTGCTTCGAGGGTTAGGCATTCCCAACACGTTGCTGTGGAGCGATGACGGCACGACCCTGTATTTCGCCGACAGCCTCGACAAAACGCTTTATCGGCATTTCATCCATACCGACGGCAATCTGGACACCGCCTATGTCTGGTTTGGCCCCCACGAACGTGGCGGCCCCGACGGCTCGGCGATGGATGCCGAGGGCTATATATGGAATGCCCGATGGGATGGCAGTTGTCTGCTCAGATTGACCCCCGAAGGTCATGTAGATCGGGTGATCGAACTGCCGGTCAGCCGTCCCACCAGTTGTGTATTCGGTGGCGAAGACTTCAAAACCCTTTACATCACCAGCGCAGCAAGCCCGCTCAATCATCCGTTGGACGGCGCGCTGTTATCGATTCGAGTGGATGTGCCCGGAAAAACCTGTCAGCGGTTTGCTGGATAAATCCCTAAATATGGGATGTAAAATTATATATTGAGATTATTTGGCGGCCGGGTTTATAGTCGGCTCCATCAGTTACACGCACTCACACTTAAAAAAACAAAACAGGTGAAGTGATGCAGCGATATTCCACCGTACTCCCTTACGGAGTCAGTGCTTCAGGCCGCTTCGGCGCCCAGGCTTTTTCGCGCCTGCCTGCCTATTCCCAACAGCTTTTTAACCGGACATCGACAGATGCCCGGTTTTCGTTGTGCCTTCGAACAGGAGTGTTGATCCATGGCTGAACCTCTTTCCTTGCCACCGGTGCCCGAACCGCCCAAGGGTGAGCGCCTGAAAAACAAGGTCGTGCTGCTGACCGGTGCCGCTCAGGGTATTGGCGAGGCGATTGTCGCAACCTTCGCCTCTCAGCAGGCCAAGCTGATCATCAGCGATATCCAGGCCGAGAAAGTTGAAAAAGTCGCGGCGCATTGGCGTGAACAAGGCGCGGATGTCGTGGCGATCAAGGCCGACGTGTCGCGCCAGCAAGACCTGCATGCCATGGCCAGATTGGCCATCGAACTTCACGGTCGAATCGACGTGCTGGTCAACTGCGCCGGGGTCAACGTGTTCCGCGACCCGCTGCAAATGACCGAAGAAGACTGGCATCGCTGCTTCGCTATCGACCTGGACGGCGCCTGGTATGGCTGCAAAGCCGTGTTGCCGCAAATGATCGAGCAGGGCATCGGCAGCATCATCAACATTGCCTCGACCCATTCCACTCACATCATTCCCGGCTGCTTCCCGTACCCGGTGGCCAAGCATGGCTTGCTCGGGCTGACCCGCGCCTTGGGTATCGAATACGCGCCCAAAGGCATTCGCGTCAACGCCATCGCGCCGGGTTACATCGAAACCCAACTGAACGTCGATTACTGGAACGGTTTTGCCGACCCCCATGCCGAACGTCAACGGGCCTTCGACCTGCATCCACCGCGGCGCATCGGTCAACCGATTGAAGTGGCAATGACCGCCGTGTTCCTGGCCAGCGATGAAGCGCCGTTCATCAACGCTTCATGCATCACCATCGATGGTGGGCGCTCGGTCATGTACCACGACTGAATAACTCGGGTTTCAAGCGCGAAACTACGCCTGAAATCCAATCATCATACGATATGACTATTGGCTGCATGCTTCGACCGCTGTATTGGCTTTCAAATAACGCTCAAAAAAAATAACAAGGAGTCAGCTTATGAAACGTCGTCGTGGGATCCGTTCCCTGTGCTGTGCCGCTTTGGCGGTTACCGCGGTCAGCCTGAGCAGTACGTTGCTGGCGGCCGAGGAAGTGAAGATCGGTTTTCTGGTCAAGCAAGCGGAAGAGCCCTGGTTCCAGACCGAATGGGCCTTCGCCGAAAAGGCCGGCAAGGACAAAGGCTTCACCGTCATCAAGATCGCCGTGCCTGATGGCGAGAAAACCCTCTCGGCCATCGACAGCCTGGCGGCCAACGGCGCCAAGGGCTTCGTGATTTGCCCGCCGGACGTGTCCCTCGGCCCGGCGATAATGGCCAAGGCCAAGCTCAACGGTTTGAAAGTGATTGCCGTCGATGACCGTTTCGTCGATGCCAGCGGCAAGTTCATGGAGAACGTGCCGTACCTCGGCATGGCCGCTTTCGAAGTCGGCCAGAAGCAGGGCGCCGCCATGGCCGCCGAAGCGAAAAAACGCGGCTGGGACTGGAAAGACACCTACGCGGTGATCAACACCTACAACGAACTCGACACCGGTAAGAAACGCACTGACGGTTCTGTCAAAGCGCTGGAAGACGCCGGTATGCCGAAAGACCACATCCTCTTCTCGGCGCTGAAAACCCTCGACGTACCGGGCAGCATGGACGCCACCAACTCGGCCTTGGTGAAGCTTCCGGGCGCGGCGAAAAACCTGATCATCGGCGGCATGAACGACAACACCGTGCTGGGCGGCGTGCGCGCTACCGAGAGTGCCGGTTTTGCCGCGGCCAACGTGATCGGCATCGGCATCAACGGCACCGATGCCATCGGCGAACTGAAGAAACCCAACAGCGGCTTCTTCGGCTCGATGCTGCCGAGCCCGCACATCGAGGGCTACAACACCGCGAGCATGATGTACGAGTGGGTCACCACCGGCAAAGAACCGCCGAAATACACCGCGATGGACGACGTGACGTTGATCACGCGTGACAACTTCAAGCAGGAACTGGAAAAAATCGGCCTGTGGAACTGAGGCGCGGTTGATTTCATCGGCAGCCCTGGCGACGGGGGCTGCCTGACCGGTGTGATGAGGTGGGGTTATGCACGCACAAGTACAGACAGATCAACAGAGCATTAGCGGCAGCCTGCGCTTCAACGGGATCGGCAAAACCTTTCCCGGGGTGAAGGCGCTGGACGGCATCAGCTTCGTCGCCCATCCGGGGCAGGTTCACGCCTTGATGGGCGAGAACGGTGCCGGTAAATCCACGCTGCTGAAAATCCTGGGCGGTGCTTACACGCCGAGCAGCGGCGACTTGCAGATCGGCGAGCAGAAGAGGGTCTTCAAGTCCACCGCCGACAGCATTGGCAGCGGGGTAGCGGTGATCCATCAGGAGCTGCACCTGGTGCCGGAAATGACCGTCGCCGAGAACCTGTTTCTCGGGCATCTGCCGGCGAGTTTCGGCCTGATCAATCGCGGCGTTTTGCGGCAACAGGCATTGGCCTGTCTTAAAGGCCTGGCCGATGAAATCGATCCGCAAGAGAAAGTCGGGCGCTTGTCCCTCGGCCAGCGGCAACTGGTGGAAATCGCCAAGGCTTTGTCCCGTGGCGCGCATGTGATTGCATTCGACGAACCCACCAGCAGCCTGTCGGCAAGGGAAATCGATCGTTTGATGGCGATCATCGGGCGCTTGCGTGACGAAGGCAAAGTGGTGCTTTACGTCTCCCATCGCATGGAAGAAGTGTTCCGTATCTGCAACGCGGTGACAGTGTTCAAGGACGGTCGCTTCGTGCGCACCTTCGAGGACATGAGTGCGCTGAACCATGACCAGTTGGTGACGTGCATGGTCGGTCGCGACATTCAGGATATCTACGATTACCGCAGTCGTCCCCGCGGCGCAGTGGCGCTCAAGGTCAGCGGGTTACTGGGGCCGGGCTTGCGTGAGCCGGTGAGTTTCGAGGCGCACAAGGGTGAAATACTCGGGCTGTTCGGCCTGGTCGGGGCCGGGCGCACTGAACTGTTCCGGATGCTCAGCGGGCTCACGCGCAACACCGCCGGGCGCCTGGAGTTGCGCGGTCGTGAACTGAAATTGCATTCGCCCCGCGATGCCATCGCGGCGGGGATTCTGTTGTGCCCCGAGGACCGTAAGAAGGAAGGCATCCTGCCGCTTGCCAGCGTCGCCGAGAACATCAACATCAGCGCTCGTGGCGCCCATTCCACCTTCGGCTGCCTGTTGCGCGGCTTGTGGGAAAAGGACAATGCCGACAAGCAGATCAAGGCGCTGAAGGTGAAGACGCCCAACGCGGCGCAGAAAATCATGTACCTGTCTGGCGGCAATCAGCAGAAGGCGATTCTGGGTCGCTGGCTGTCAATGCCGATGAAAGTTTTGCTGCTCGACGAGCCCACTCGCGGCATCGACATCGGGGCAAAAGCCGAGATCTACCAGATCATCCATAACCTGGCCGCCAGCGGCATCGCGGTGATTGTGGTGTCCAGCGACCTGATGGAAGTCATGGGCATTTCCGACCGCATCCTGGTGCTTTGCGAAGGCGCAATGCGCGGCGAACTGACCCGCGAACAAGCCAATGAATCCAACCTGCTGCAACTGGCGTTGCCACGCCAACGCGCTGCCGACGTGGCGAACTGAGAGGTGACTATGACCATCCAAAACAATGCTTTGCCAACCCCACGCAAACCTCTGGACTTGCGGCGCTTTCTCGATGACTGGGTGATGCTGCTGGCGGCCGTCGGGATCTTTGTGCTCTGCACCTTGCTAATCGATAACTTCCTGTCGCCGCTGAATATGCGCGGGCTCGGCCTGGCGATTTCTACGACAGGGATTGCCGCGTGCACCATGTTGTATTGCCTGGCGTCCGGGCATTTCGACTTGTCGGTGGGCTCGGTGATTGCCTGCGCCGGCGTGGTCGCGGCGGTGGTGATGCGTGACACCGACAGTGTGTTCCTTGGCGTGAGTGCGGCGCTGGTGATGGGGCTGGTTGTCGGGCTGATCAATGGGATCGTGATCGCCAAGCTGCGGGTCAATGCGTTGATCACTACGCTGGCGACCATGCAGATCGTGCGAGGTCTGGCTTACATTTTTGCCAACGGCAAAGCGGTGGGCGTTTCCCAGGAACAGTTCTTTGTCTTCGGCAACGGCCAGTTGTTCGGCGTGCCGGTGCCGATTCTGATCACCATCGTCTGCTTCCTGATTTTCGGTTGGCTGCTGAATTACACCACCTATGGGCGCAACACCATGGCCATCGGCGGTAACCAGGAAGCGGCGTTGCTGGCCGGGGTCAACGTTGACCGGACCAAGATCATCATCTTCGCCGTGCACGGTGTGATCGGTGCGTTGGCCGGGGTGATTCTGGCGTCGCGCATGACGTCCGGTCAGCCGATGATTGGTCAGGGTTTCGAGCTGACAGTGATCTCGGCTTGCGTGCTCGGCGGGGTGTCGTTGAGTGGCGGCATCGGGATGATTCGACATGTGATTGCCGGGGTGCTGATTTTGGCGATCATCGAGAATGCGATGAACTTGAAGAATATCGATACGTTTTATCAGTATGTGATTCGTGGGTCGATTCTGTTGCTGGCGGTGGTGATTGACCGACTGAAACAACGCTGATTTTCCTTGTGGGAGTGGGCTGTCACCGATCGTTCCCACGCTCTGCGTGGGAATGCAGCCCGGGACGCTCCGCGTCCCAACAGCGGACGCAGAGCGTCCATTGAGGCATTCCCACGCGGAGCATGGGAACGATCATTTGGAGGATCCTTCACCCACTTTCACAAAATATCCCTTGCTCGCTCCAACCCGTTTCAGCTATGACGGTACACCCGAGGTGTGCATGATTAGACCGGTACGAATTGACAACAAACAACAGGTGGGCGACGAGCTCATCCGGCGCGTCGAAAACGGCCTCATGGAGGACGGCATTCTATTGCCGGGCGAACATCAGTTGGCTCAAGCATTCAAGGTCAGCCGAGGCACGCTGCGTGAAGCCCTGGCCGAACTGAAACGACGCCACACCATAGCGACGCAAGGCGCGGTGGGCTCCATCGTCACTTACGATGGTGTGGTGCTCGATCAGCGCAGCGGCTGGGCCCAGGCGCTGGCCGACAATGGGGCGCTGATCAATACCGAAGTGCTGCGGCTGGAGGCGGTGACCCGCCCTGACCTGCTACCACGTTTCGGCACTGATCAGTTCATCACACTCGACCGTCGCCGTCGCGGCACCGATGGCACGCTGGTGTCCCTTGAACGTTCATTGATGCCCGCCACCGGAGGTCTGGAAGGCCTGCCGCGAGTCGGTCTGATCGATGACTCCCTGACCATTACGCTGGCCGCCTACGGCTACATTGGCGATCACGGGGATCAGTGGATCGGCGCCGAGCCCTTGAACGCCGAAGACGCCGAATTGCTCGGGCGCCCGGTGGGCACGGTGTTCCTCAAGGCCCTGCGCACCACTTACGACCGTCAGAACCGCTTCATGGAACAGGTCGAAAGCCTGCTAGATCCGGTGCATTTTCGTCTGCACCTGCAAATTGGAACTTCAAAATGACCGCGCTCGACCGTGCGTTGGGCGCCTTCTATGGGCTGGCCCTGGGCGATGCGTTGGGCATGCCCACCCAATCCCTGAGCCGTGCCGAGATCAAGGCGCGCTTTGGCGAAATCAGCGATCTGCAAGACGCTGGCCCGGATCAACCGATCGCCGCGAACATGCCCAAAGGTTCGATCACTGACGATACCGAACAGGCGATCCTGGTCAGTCAGTTGTTGATTGAAGGCGAAGGCCGGATCGAACCGGCAGTGCTGGCCCAACGCTTGATCGAATGGGAGGCCGGGATGCAGGCCAAGGGCTCGCAGGATTTGCTCGGCCCCTCGACCAAACACGCGATCGAGATGATCCTCGCCGGTCACTCGCTGGAAGAGGCAGGCCGCTACGGCACCACCAATGGCGCGGCGATGCGCATCACGCCGGTGGGGATTGCGGCCGATGTTGCCGATCCTGAGCGTTTCATCCGCGCCGTGGTGCAGGCCTGTCAGGTGACCCACAACACCACGCTGGGGATTGCCAGTGCGGCGGCGGTGGCGGCGGTGGTTTCTGCCGGGATCAACGGCATGGACCTGGGCGAGGCGTTGAGCCTGGGCCAGCAAATCGCTCAGCAAGCCGAAAGTCATGGCCACTGGGTCGCTGGCGGGCGTATCGCCTCGCGCATCAGTTGGGCGAAGAGCATCAGCATCGACTGCGACAAGGCGTTGCTGGCGGACGTGCTGTACGACGTGATCGGCACTTCAGTCGCCTCACAGGAATCGGTGGTGGTGTCGTTTGCCCTGGCTCAGCAAGTGGCTATCGGGCAGATGACGGCCTTCGAAGCGTTGTGCATGGCTGCCAGCCTGGGCGGTGACACCGACACCATCGCGGCGATTCTCGGCGCCATGCTTGGGGCTTGTCTGGGGCTTGAGAGTTGGCCGGTGGCGATGATCGAGCAGGTTAAAGCGGTAAATGATTTGCAGCTGGAACCGTTGGTGCAGGGGCTGTTGGCCTTGCGTTGACTGTACTGACGTCTTCGCGAGCAAGCCCGCTCCCACAGGGATGGCGCAATTCTCATGGTTCACATCGAACCTGTGGGAGCGGGCTTGCTCGCGAAGGGCGCAACGCACATTTGAGATTTTTCACCGCAATGGAGCGCACAAACATGGCCAGGACCGCCGGAAAGTTATGTCGACTTCCGAATTGCCCACAATCACAACAATGGCAACAGGAGCAGTTTTCATGAGTTCATCGAACACCGGGCAAAGTGCCGGGCAATTGGAAACCCGTGGCATCGAGCCGGTGCCGGAAGGGGAGTGCAATGGTCATCCGCTGCAACTGTTCTGGGTCTGGTTTGCCGCCAACATTTCCATCCTCGGCTTACCGTTGGGCGCCACGCTGGTGGCCTTTCGCGGCCTGGCGATCTGGCAGGCGATCATCGTCGCGATCCTCGGTGCCGCCGGCTCTTTCGCAGTGGTCGGGATCATCTCCATTGCCGGTCGTCGTGGTCGCGCACCGAGCCTGACGTTGTCGCGAGCTATCTTCGGTGTGCGCGGCAATATCGGCCCGACGCTGGTCTCGCTGATGTCGCGTCTGGGTTGGGAAACCGTCAACACCACCACCGCCGCATTCGTGTTGTTGTCGCTGTGCTCGATATTGTTCGGCTCGCCGGTGGAAGCCAAAAGCGCGCCGCTACTGACCCTGGTGTTCATCGCGATTTTTGTGCTGCTGACGTTGTCGGTGTCCGGCCTCGGTCACGCCACGTTGCTGGTGATCCAGAGATGGGCGACCTACGTGTTCGGTGCGTTGAACATCCTGGTCGGCGGTTTCCTCTGCGCGACCATCGACTGGAGCGCCGTATTCAACGCCACGCCAGCGCCCCTGAGCGCGATGATCATCGGCATCGGCACCATGGCCGCCGGCACCGGGATCGGTTGGGCCAACGCCGGTGCCGACATGTCGCGCTACCAGCACCGCAGTGTCAAAGCCGCGCGTCTGGTGGCGTCGGCGGCGTTCGGTGCGGGGATTCCGCTGGTGCTGCTGATCACCCTCGGCGGTCTGCTGTCAGTGGGCAACAATGATCTGGCCTCGGCCACTGACCCGATTGTCGCGATCCGCGACATGCTGCCGACCTGGATGGCCGTGCCGTACCTGATCACCGCGTTCGGCGGGTTGCTGCTGTCGAACAACCTGTCGGTGTACTCCGCCGGTTTGACCACCCTGACCCTCGGCCTGAAAGTCAAGCGCGTTTATGCCGTGGTGCTCGACATCGTCGCGATCTTCGCCGGCTCGATCTACTTCATGCTGATCGCCGAGAGCTTCTATGGCCCGTTCATCACCTTCATTTCCTTGCTGGCCGTGCCGATCACGGCGTGGGTCGGGATTTTTGTGGTCGACCTGATTCATCGTCATTACTACAGCCCCAAGGATTTACTGGACGTCAGCCCGAGCAGCGCCTACTGGTATCGCGGTGGCGTCGAGTGGCGCGCCTTCGGTGCGTGGGCAGTGGCGATCGTGTTGGGTTTCAGTTTCACCACCATTGGCACTACTGAACAAGATGTCTGGTTTCGGGGCTTTTTGTCCGACTCCTGGCTGGGCCACAACGGCCTGGGCTGGATCGTGACGTTCCTGGTGGCCGGTGGCATTTACTGGGTACTCGGCGGTGCCAAGGACCGTCGCGCCGCATCGTTCGAGCCTGCTCATGCCTAAGCTGTTGCACACCGGCCAGGTCATGATCGACCTGGTCATGGCCGTGGATAAATTGCCTCATTCGGGCGGTGACGTGCTGGCGCAATCCGCGCGTTTCGAGGCCGGAGGTGGCTTCAATGTGATGGCCGCAGCCAGGCGAAACGGCTTGCCGGTGGTCTACCTCGGTGGTCATGGCAAGGGCCGTTTCGGCGACCTGGCCCGAGAGGCGATGACGGCTGAAGGCATTCGGATTGGCATCGATCAGAGCACTGAGCGCGACACCGGGCTGTGCGTCGCGCTGACCGAAGCCTCGGCCGAGCGCACGTTCATTTCCTACATCGGTGCCGAAGGCGAATTGACCACCGAAGACCTGACGAGTGTGCCAGCCGAGGCGGGCGACTTTGTCTATGTCAGCGGCTATAGCCTGATGCATGGCGGCAAGGCTCAGGCGCTGGTGGATTGGGTGCTGGATTTGCCGGACGGGATCAAGGTGGTGTTCGATCCGGGGCCGTTGGTGGATTCGCCGGACGCGCCGCTGATGAAGGCCTTGTTGCCGCGCATCGATCTGTGGACCGGTAACCGTGTCGAGGCGCTGCGGTTTACCGGGGCGACGGACATCGGAGCGGCATTGAATCGGTTGGCGGATCATCTGCCGACCGAGGTGTTGACGGTGGTACGCGATGGGCCGCAAGGGTGCTGGATCAGCCAGCGTGGCGATCACCAGCATGTGCCGGGCTTCAAGGTCGTGGCGGTGGACAGCAACGGCGCGGGGGATGCTCACGCGGGCGTTTTTGTCGCCGGGTTGGCGCACGGATTATCGGCAGTCGAAGCGGCGCGGCGGGCGAATGCGGCTGCGGCATTGGCGGTCACTCGCCGGGGGCCGGCGACTTCGCCAGGGGCGGCTGAGGTGGATGCGTTGATTCGCGAGACTTTCGGCGTCTGATCCACCGCTTTCGCGGGCAAGCCCGCTCCCACAGGGGATTTGTTAACGACACACCCCTCTGTGGGAGCGGGCTTGCCCGCGATGAGGCCCTCAAACTCACCATCAATTCAGATTCAACCCGCCTTGCGCAACGCCTCGATCAACGCTTGCTTACGCATGCTCGAGCGCCCTGGAATCTTCTTCGCCCGGGCTTCTTTCATCAGGCTGTCCACCGCCTGCGTATCGCGCGAAGCCTTGCTATTGCGCGGCTTGCCCTCACGGGTGGCCACCGCACGTCGGGCTGATTCCTTGCGATCTGCAGACTTGGCGCTGGCCGGCTTCTTGCGCCCGGAACCGCCGGCGCGTTCACCGCCCCCCGACTGCTTGTTCACCGTGGCCCAGGCGCGAGCTTCGGCTTCATCTTTCGACACGCCTTTGTGCTCGTAGCTTTCTTCAATGTGTTCAGCCTTGCGTTTTTGCTCGGCGGTGTATTTGTCTTTGCTTCCATGAGGCATGGGATTTCTCCTGGCTGTAGGAGCCGGCGCAGCCTGCGATCTTTTGCTCTTCAAACACACAGGCAAAAAATCGCAGCCTGCGGAAGCTCCTACGCGGTTAGATATCCAGCTTGCGCGCCGCTTCAACCCCTGCGGCGCTGAGTTTGATCGGCAGGTTCAGCGAGTGCTCGCCGGCTTCGTTGCAGGTCACATGACCATGCTGGATCAGCCCGCGCTCCTGCAGCGTGGCGAGGGTGCTGGCCACAACTTTCTCCCCCCGGTAATTGTCCAGAACCTCCTTGCCCAAGCCACTTGGGTGGGCGTGCAGCAGGCGGGTCAGGACTTCTTTTTCCAGGTTTTTATCGACGTTCATGATTACCTCTTCGTTAGGATGGATAGGTATTACATGTCGCTCGCATCGGCGATTTTATTGATTGACGCTACGGCCTTCGGAGCCCGAGCCACCGGTGGTGGTTTTCGAGCCGACGCCGGTTCCGGCGTTGTCGGGAGTCTGGGGGCCGGGTGTATTCATCCCGCCCTGAGCGCCCGCGTCATCGTGATAAATCCGTGGGTCTGTGGCCGTCGGAGAAGGCGACCGGCCGCTGTCGATGCCTTGGGTGGCCGCAGATTCGGGCCTTTCGATTGGATCGGTCGGGTCGGTCCCGGAAGAGCTGGTCGCGGCGAACGCGACAGAGGTGAGCAATGTGGTGAGAGCGAGGGCGGTCAGTCGGGACGTGATCATGGTGTCGTCTCCGTTGATTAGAGTCCTTACCCGATATTGGTCCTTCCCGACCTGGATTGGTGCCTGATGAACGACGAGTGGTGTCGCTCAAGCTTGTTGGTCGACGCCGATTTCCTCCTTGAACAGCTCCATGAAACCCTTCAGGCGTTCGTGGCGAATCTGTGCCAGGCGTTGACCGGCGGTCGTTTGGAAACCGTCTGCCAGATGCAGCAGCTTGGTCTGGAAATGATCGAGGCAAAAGTGTTTGTCGTCGTAGTCCCGTTCTTTGGCCTCTGGGTCCAACGGGTCGTACAACGCACTGCCCATGCGCCCGGCGATGTAGAAGGTACGCGCCACGCCGAGCATGCCAAGGGAGTCGAGGCGGTCGGCATCCTGGATGATTTTCGCTTCGAGGGTGATGGGCATGATGTTGGCGCTGAAGCTATGGGCTTCGATGGCGTGGACGACTGCTGTGATTTTTGCGCCAGGCCAATCCATTGCTATCAGTACTGTCGAAGCTTTCTGCGCCGCCAGCCGTGAGGCCTGTGAGCGCAGCGGCGAGTTCTTCTCCACCGCCACGCAATCGTGCAACAGCACGGCTGCCAGCAGCACCTCAAGATCGCCGCCTTCTTCGGCATGAAGCGTGCGCACGTTGTGCCACACCCGCTGCAAGTGCGATAGATCATGGGCGCCATCCTCGCCAGGTTCCAGTGCATGAGGCAGCAGTTCAGAAGCCAGATTGTGCAGCGGCGCGAAAGTGGCGGTGGTCATAAAAGTCCTTTTTGTGGGAAACGCTTTTGTGGCGAGGGAGCTTGCTCCCGCTGGGCTGGGCAGCAGCCCCGACCTCAGACGGCACGGTATTTCAATTAGATCAGCGTCGCCAGTTTTGCGACTGCTTTGCAGCCGAACGGGAGCAAGCTCCCTCGCCACATTGCTTTCAAATGTGACGAGCGCCGCGCGCGGACTTAGTATGGCGTTTTCAACTTTTGACAAGGCACGTTCATGACGATCGAAATTCGCCCGGCAACCCCCAACGATGCTCCGCAAATCCTCGCGTTCATCACTGAACTGGCGGACTTCGAACGTGCCCGCCATGAAGTCATCGCCAGTGTCGCCGACATCGAGCGCAGCCTGTTCAGCGAAGGCGCCACCGCCCATGGCCTGATCTGTCTGCGCGACGGTTTGCCGATCGGCTTCGCGGTGTTCTTTTTCAGTTATTCCACCTGGTTGGGCAGCAACTGCCTGTACCTCGAAGACCTCTACATCACGCCCGAACAACGGGGCGGCGGCGCCGGTAAAACCTTGCTGCGCCACTTGGCGAAAATCGCCTGCGCCAATGACTGCGGCCGTTTCGAATGGAGCGTGCTGGACTGGAACAAACCGGCGATCGAATTCTATAAATCGCTGGGCGCACAGCCGCAGGAGGAGTGGGTGCGGTATCGGATGGATGGGGCGGTGTTAAGGGATTTTGCCGAGGGCAATTGACCCCCTAAAAGATCGCAGCCTTCGGCAGCTCCACACGGGATTGTGTTCGACCGCGCTATTGCGTCGTACATCGAATCTGTAGGGACTGCCGAAGGCTGCGATCTTTTTTTTGCGTCACATCCCGATATGTGGGATTGATATTTATATATTGAGATTTTCCTTCGCCCAGGTTTATAGTCCAGCTCACTCACTGCCAAAAAACAAAACAGGTGAAGCGATGCTGGCGCAATTGATCGCGCTCGATTGGGGGACAACCTCATTACGTGCTTACAAACTCGGCTTCGGTGGTCAGGTGCTGGAACAGCGCTCGCTGTCGTCCGGGATCATGCAGCTGCCCAAGACGCCGCGAATCATCGCCGGCCAGGCATGCGCCGACGGCTTTGAACTGGCCTTCGATGAGGCCTGCGGTGACTGGCTCGACGCACAGCCCGATTTGCCGGTGATTGCTTGCGGCATGGTCGGCAGTGCTCAGGGCTGGCGCGAAGCGGCCTACTGCGACACGCCGGCGAACGTCGCCAATCTCGGAACCTCCCTACAAACCGTTCGCAGTCTTCGCGGTGTCGATGTGCACATCGTGCCGGGCGTGATTCAGCGTTCGCGTTTGCCGAACGTGATGCGCGGCGAGGAAACCCAAGTCCTCGGCGTGTTGCAGAATCTGCCGAGCGGGGCGGGTAACGATCTGTTGATCGGCCTGCCGGGCAGCCATTCGAAATGGGTGGAAGTGGCCGACGGCTGCATCGTGCATTTCGACACTTTCATGACCGGCGAAATCTTCGCCGTCCTCAGTGAACACAGCATTCTGGGGCGCACTCAGCAGCGCGGCGCGTCCTTTGATGGTGAAGCGTTTGATCGTGGCGTGCGGGTGGCCCTGTCGGCGGACGGCGAAATCGGGCCGCTGTCGACATTATTCAGTGCCCGCAGTCTGGGGCTGACCGGCGAACTCAGCGCCGTCGCTCAGCCGGACTATCTGTCTGGCCTGTTGATCGGCCATGAATTGTCGGCCCTGGCCAATGTTCAGCGGCGCCGGCGCAACAGCGTGCACCTGCCCTCGATCATCCTCATCGGCAACACCCAACTCTGCGCCCGCTACAGCCGGGCGCTCGACGCCTGCGGTTTTACCCGCGTGACCCTGGCCGAGCAGGCCACCGAACGAGGGTTGTGGCAGTTGGCGGTCGCCGCTGGACTGATCACCGCAAACCCATCCCGTTAAACCTGACTGGAGGTCTGACATGCTCAAGCAAGCTCTGGCACAAAACGGTCTGATCGCGATCCTGCGTGGCCTGCGTCCGCAAGAGGCGGCAGCCGTCGGTGAAGTCCTGTACTCGGCCGGATTTCGCGTCATCGAAGTGCCGCTCAATTCCCCCGAACCGTACGAAAGTATCCGCATCCTGCGCAGTACCTTACCCGCCGATTGCCTGATCGGTGCGGGCACGGTGTTGACGCCGGAACAGGTCGAGCAAGTGAAAGCGGCGGGCGGCCAGGTAATCGTCATGCCTCACAGCGATGCCAAGGTGTTGCGTGCGGCGAAAGCGGCGGGGCTGTTCCTGTCGCCGGGCGTGGCGACGCCGACCGAGGCCTTTGCTGCATTGGCCGAAGGGGCGGATGTGCTGAAGATGTTCCCGGCCGAACAAATGGGCCCCGCCGTTGTGAAAGCCTGGCTGGCGGTGTTGCCGGCAGGGACGGTGCTGGTGCCGGTGGGCGGGATTACGCCGGACAACATGCAGGTGTTTGTCGAGGCCGGCGTCAAAGGTTTCGGTCTCGGTTCCGGGTTGTTCAAACCGGGCATGACGGCTGACGAAGTAGCGGTGCGCGCCAAGGCGTATGTCGCTGCCTGGAATGCTTTGCGTTAAGACTTTTTGGCGCTGTGAGCGCTGCATCTATATGAGCTGCATTTATAAAAAGAGAGTACGAGAGATGAAAATCACCAAACTCACGACCTTCATCGTTCCGCCGCGCTGGTGCTTCCTCAAAATCGAAACCGACGAGGGCGTGACCGGTTGGGGCGAGCCTGTGGTCGAAGGCCGCGCGCACACCGTCGCTGCTGCAGTTGAGGAATTGTCTGACTACCTGATCGGCAAAGACCCACGCAATATCGAAGACATCTGGACCGTGCTCTACCGTGGCGGCTTCTACCGTGGCGGTGCGATCCACATGAGCGCCCTGGCCGGCATCGACCAGGCGTTGTGGGACATCAAGGGCAAGGCTCTGGGTGTGTCGGTCAGCGATCTGTTGGGGGGGCAGGTGCGGGACAAGATTCGCGTTTATTCATGGATCGGTGGTGATCGCCCGGCGGACACCGCTCGCGCCGCGAAAGAAGCGGTCAGCCGTGGTTTCACCGCGGTGAAAATGAACGGCACCGAAGAGCTGCAATTCCTCGACTCCTTCGAGAAGGTCGATCTGGCGCTGGCCAACGTCGCCGCCGTACGCGATGCGGTCGGGCCGAATGTCGGCATCGGCGTGGACTTCCATGGTCGGGTGCACAAGCCCATGGCCAAGGTGCTGATGAAGGAGCTCGACCCGTACAAACTGATGTTCATCGAAGAGCCGGTGCTCAGCGAAAACTACGAAGCGCTGAAAGAACTGGCGCCGCTGACCAGCACGCCGATTGCCCTCGGCGAGCGCTTATTTTCGCGTTGGGACTTCAAGCGGGTGCTCAGCGAAGGCTACGTCGACATCATCCAGCCCGATGCCTCCCACGCGGGCGGCATCACCGAAACCCGCAAGATCGCCAACATGGCCGAAGCCTACGACGTGGCGCTGGCACTGCATTGCCCGTTGGGCCCGATTGCCCTGGCCGCGTGCCTGCAACTGGACGCGGTTTGCTACAACGCGTTCATCCAGGAGCAGAGCCTGGGCATCCATTACAACGAGAGCAATGACCTGCTCGACTATGTGAAAGATCCGCGGGTGTTCGACTACGACAAGGGCTTCGTGAAAATCCCCAACGGCCCGGGCCTGGGCATCGAGATCAACGAGGAATACGTGATCGAACGCGCCGCCGTCGGCCACCGCTGGCGCAACCCCATCTGGCGCCATGCCGATGGCAGTTTTGCCGAGTGGTGAGTGATCTTTGATTCACCTCAATCCCCTGTGGGAGCGGGCTTGCTCGCGAAGAGGTCAGCACATTCAGTATTGATGTTGACTGACACTCCGCCTTCGCGAGCAAGCCCGCTCCCACATTTGATCTCCAGGGACAGGGAGATCTGCGTTTACCCCAGTTTCACTTCGACCTCAATAAACATAAGAAGAGGCACCCCCCCATGCAACCGCAAACCCTCACCGGGCAGGCGTCGATGGTGACGCCGAGCCGCAAGCGGTTTTTCATCATGGTCCTGCTGTTCATCACCGTGGTGATCAACTACCTGGACCGCAGCAACCTGTCGATTGCCGCCCCGGCGCTGACCAGCGATCTGGGTATCGATCCGATCCATGTCGGGCTGATCTTCTCGGCCTTCGGCTGGACTTACGCCGCCATGCAGATCCCCGGCGGCTGGCTGGTGGACCGGGTGCCGCCGCGCATCCTGTATAGCGTCGCATTGCTGCTGTGGTCGATTGCCACGGTGATGCTCGGCTTCGCCGCCAGTTTCATCGCGCTGTTCGTACTGCGCATGGCCGTCGGCGCCCTGGAAGCGCCGGCGTATCCAATCAACAGCCGCGTGGTGACGACCTGGTTCCCTGAGCGCGAACGCGCCACAGCCATTGGTTTCTACACCTCCGGGCAGTTCGTCGGCCTGGCGTTTCTCACGCCGGTACTCGCATGGTTGCAACATCAATATGGCTGGCACATGGTGTTTGTCAGCACCGGCATGGTGGGCATTATCTGGGCGGTGATCTGGTACGCGGTGTATCGCGAGCCACGGGATTTCAAGGGTGCCAATGACGCTGAAATCGAGCTGATCCGCGAAGGCGGCGGGCTGGTGGATATTCAGGCTGAAGCCGCGAAGGCCAAGGCGAAATTCAGCTGGGTCGACCTTGGGATTGTCCTGAGTAAACGCAAGTTGTGGGGCATTTACCTCGGTCAGTTCTGCCTTAATTCGACGTTGTGGTTTTTTCTGACGTGGTTCCCGACCTACCTGGTGAAATATCGCGGCATGGACTTCATCAAGTCTGGCTTGCTGGCGTCGCTACCGTTTCTGGCGGCCTTCGTCGGTGTGCTGTGTTCGGGGTTCTTCTCGGACTTTTTGATTCGTCGCGGCTACACGGTGGGTTTCGCCCGCAAGTTGCCGATCATTGGTGGCTTGCTGATTTCCACCTCGATCATCGGCGCTAACTTCGTCGAGTCGACACCGCTGGTGATTGCCTTCCTCGCGCTGGCCTTTTTCGGCAACGGCCTGGCGTCGATCACCTGGTCGCTGGTGTCGACCCTGGCCCCGGCGCGCTTGCTTGGATTGACCGGTGGAGTGTTCAATTTCATCGGCAACCTGGCGGCGATTACCACGCCCATCGTCATCGGTTTCCTCGCCTCGGGTGATTCGTTTGCCCCGGCGATTACCTATATCTCGGTTCTGGCGTTGTTGGGTGCGCTTTCCTACGTGCTGCTGGTGGGCAAGGTCGAGCGTATCAAGTTGTAGTCGCGGCCATCGGGCGACCATAATGCCGCCCGTTCACTCGCTCAACGGTAAAGGCTGGATATGCAGGAAGACGCCCCAAAAATCGCCAAGGACGCCGCGCCGACTGGCACCCAGACACTGCTTCGAGGCTTGGGTGTGGTTCAGGCCGTGGCCAGTGGCGCCCGCGATCTCAAGGAAATCGCCCGGCTGATCGGCACGACGCGCAGCACCACCCATCGTCTGGCCAGCTGCCTGGTGGACGAGCGTTATTTGCGGGTGGTGCCGCAAGTCGGGTATCTGCTGGGGCCGAAACTGATCGAGCTGGGTTTCCAGGCACGTGAAGAGCTGCCACTGGTGACGTTGGCCGGGCCGTATCTGGATGAGTTGTCGGCGTTGACCGGAGACACCATTCACTTGGCGATTCGTGAGGGCGACGAGGTGCTGTACCTGCACAAAAATCCGGGGCGCAATGGCCCGGAAATGCGCTCGCGGGTCGGTCATCGCATGCCATTGGCGCGTACCGGGATCGGTAAAGCGTTGATGCTCGATGACACGCAGGAAGAATGGCAACGGCTGTACGAAATCAGCTTGCCGGTGGGTGGGAAAAATCAGTTCTGGCCGCAGCACCCGGAGCAATCCTGGGAGCAGTTCCAGCAGCGCATGATCGAGTACGTGGCCGGCGGTTACGCCTTCGACCTGGAAGACAACGAACCGTCGATCCGCTGTGTGGCGGCGCCGATCCGCGATGCCAGCAAGCGCATCGTCGCCGGTATCAGCATCGCCAGCACCGTGCCGTACATGCCATTGGAAAAAATGGCCGAGCTGATTCCCCTGATCAAAGGGGTTACAGCCCGGCTGTCGGCGGAGCTCGGCTTGAAGGTATAAGTCGAGCGGGCCTGATCAGACTTTCAGCGTCGCCATGTCGATCACGAAGCGGTACTTCACGTCACCGGCAATCATGCGGGTGTAAGCCTCGTTGATCTGGCGGATGTCGAGCATTTCGATGTCGCAGGTGATGCCGTGTTCGGCGCAGAAATCCAGCACTTCCTGGGTTTCAGCGATGCCGCCAATCAGGGAGCCGGCCAGCACACGACGACCCAATACCAGTTTGGCAGCATGCACCGGTGGATCGATCGGTTCGATCAAGCCCACCAGAATATGCACACCGTCGAAACGCAGCGTATCGAGGTAGGGATTGAGGTCGTGCTGCACCGGAATGGTGTCCAGCAGGAAGTCGAAATGTCCTGCGGCGGCTTTCATCTGTTCCGCATCGGTGGACACGATCACGTGGTCCGCGCCTTGACGACGACCTTCTTCAGCCTTGCTTGCCGAGCGGGTGAACAACGTCACTTCAGCGCCCATCGCCTTGGCGAACTTGATGCCCATGTGACCGAGGCCACCCATGCCGAGAATTCCGACCTTGTCGCCGGCCTTGACGCCGTAGTGCTTGAGCGGCGAGTAGGTGGTGATGCCGGCGCACAGAATCGGCGCGGCACTGGCCGGGTCGAGTTTCTCCGGGATACGCACGACAAAGTGCTCGCTGACCACGATGCTGTCGGAGTAACCGCCCATGGTGTTGCTGCCATCGACCCGGTCCGGGGTGGCATAGGTCATGGTCGGACCTTCCAGGCAGTATTGCTCCAGATCCGCCTGGCAGGCTTCGCAGTGGCGGCACGAGTCGACCATGCAGCCGACACCGACCAGATCGCCGACCTTGTGTTGGGACACATTCGCACCGACCGCGGTGACTTTTCCGACGATCTCATGGCCGGGCATCAGCGGGTAAACAGCAATGCCCCACTCGTTGCGTGCCTGATGGATGTCGGAATGGCAGACGCCGCAGTAGAGAATGTCGATCGCAACGTCGTCGGCCCGTGGGCTGCGGCGTTCGAATTTCATCGGGGCGAGGGGAGTGGTGGCTGACTGAGCGGCGTATCCGATGGCGGTGTACATGGTGAACCTCGCAAAAGCAGTGACAGGTGAGGCGAGCAATTCTGGGTGCCGCACGGGTGACCGGCCATGGCGATTCCTCCGGGTGTCATGCCTAATCCTCCGGCATGCACCGTTGATTGGTCGCATTGGCGTTCAGACCTGCGATGATGCTTTCATCCCTTTTTCGCGACTTTTTTTGTGACTTCTTTTGTGAAGAGCTCCCCATGTTGTTGACCCGTCATCTCGATGCCAATGCCACCCTGGTTTCGCTGATCCAGCCGCTGACCATTCGTGATGGTTTCGCGCCCACCGCATTGCCGGGGGTACAGGTTTTGCGCGCCAGTTGTGATGTGGCCCGTGGCCCGCAAATCTACGAGCCAAGCCTGGTCATCATCGCCCAAGGCAGCAAGTTGGCGTATCTGGGCCCGCGCACGCTTGAATATGGTGCCGGGCATTACCTGATTCAGGCGTTGCCGGTGCCCTTCGAATGCGAGACGTTTTCGGCTCCGGATGGCCCGATGCTAGGCGTTTCCATCTCCATCGACCGGGTAATGCTCGGTGAGTTGGTGCTGGTCATGGGGCTGTCGCCGGGGCGCACGGTTCCCGCACAGACGCCTGAGTCCATGACCTCGGCGGTGCTCGACGATGCCATGCGCGGTTGTGTGGAGCGGTTGTTGCGCTGCCTGCACGATCCGCTGGAATGCCAGATCATGGGGCCGGCGCGTTTGCGTGAATTGTTGTTCGTGGCGTTGCGGGGGCCGCAAGCCGATGTATTGCGAGCGCTGGTGGAACAACAGGGGCAGTTCGCCCGGATCGCGGCGTCCCTGAGTCATCTGCATGCGCATTACACTGAGCCGTTGAACGTCGAGACTTTGGCCCGTTGCGCGAACATGAGCGCGTCGACGTTTCATGAGCATTTCAAACGCAGCACCTTGTTGTCGCCGGTGCAGTATTTGAAGCGTTTGCGCTTGCTCAGGGCCCAGCAGTTGTTGCTGGGCGAAGGCTTGGGCGTGGCTCAGGTGGCGCATCGGGTGGGGTATCAGAGCACGTCGCAGTTCAGCCGTGAGTACAAGCGTTACTTTGAGCGCAATCCTGGGGATGAGCGCGCGGCTTGATACACCACGAATCCCCTTGTGGGAGCGGGCTTGCTCGCGAACGCGATGTATCAGTCGACATCAATGTTGGATGATAAACCGCTTTCGCGAGCAAGCCCGCTCCCACATTGGTTTTGTGGTGTGGCTTAATTTCGGGCAACAAAAAGGCTCCCATTTCGGGAGCCTTCGTTGTTCAGCGATTCGACTTACATGTTCGGGTAAGTCGGGCCGCCAGCACCTTCCGGCGCCACCCAGGTGATGTTCTGTGCAGGGTCCTTGATGTCGCAGGTCTTGCAGTGAACGCAGTTCTGGGCGTTGATCTGGAAGCGCTTCTCGCCGTCTTCCTTGGTCACCACTTCGTACACACCGGCCGGGCAGTAACGCTGGGCAGGTTCATCGTACATCGGCAGGTTTTTGGCGATCGGAATGCTCGCGTCGGCCAGCTTCAAGTGGCAAGGCTGCTCTTCTTCGTGGTTGGTACCCGAGATGAACACCGAGCTGAGTTTGTCGAAGCTGATCTTGCCGTCCGGTTTCGGGTAGTCGATCTTCTTGCAGTCAGCCGCCAGTTTCAGGCAAGCGTAATCCGGCTTGGTGTCGTGCAGGGTGAACGGCAGTTTGCCGCCGAAGATGTTCTGGTCGAGCCAGTTGAAACCGGCACCGATGATCGGGCCGAACTTGTGCATCGCCGGGCCGAAGTTGCGGCTGGCGAACAGTTCGTCGTAGAGCCAGCTCTTCTTGAACGCGTCGACATAAGTGGTCAGCTCTTGCGTGCCGTCCAGCTCGGCGAACAGCGCATCGGCCACGGCATCAGCGGCGAGCATGCCGGACTTCATCGCGGTGTGGCTGCCTTTGATCTTGGCGAAGTTCAGCGTGCCGAGGTCGCAACCGATCAGCGCGCCGCCCTTGAAGACCATTTTCGGCAGCGAGTTCAGGCCGCCTTTGGAGATAGCACGCGCGCCGTAGCTGATGCGCTTGCCGCCTTCCAGGTATTGCTTGAGCACCGGGTGATGCTTGAGGCGCTGGAACTCGTCGAACGGCGACAGGAAGGTGTTGCTGTAGGAAAGATCGACGATCAGGCCGACCACCACCTGGTTGTTTTCCAGGTGATAGAGGAACGAGCCGCCGGTGTTCTCGGTGCCCATGATGTCCAGCGGCCAGCCGGCGGTGTGTACCACCAGGCCCGGCTGGTGTTTGGCCGGATCGATTTCCCAGATTTCTTTCAGGCCGATGCCGTAATGCTGGGCGTCGGCCTCGCTGTCGAGGTTGAAACGCTTGATCAGTTGCTTGCCGATATGGCCACGGCAACCTTCGGCGAACAGCGTGTACTTGGCACGCAGTTCCATGCCCGGGGTGTACAGGCCTTCTTTCGGATTGCCTTCGCGATCAACGCCCAAGTCGCCGGTGATGATCCCGCGAACCACGCCGTTCTCATCGAACAGCGCTTCCTGGGCGGCGAAGCCCGGGTAGATTTCCACGCCCAGGTTCTCGGCCTGCTGAGCCAGCCAGCGGCACAGGTTGCCCAGGGAGATGATGTAGTTGCCTTCGTTGTGCATGGTCTTGGGCACAAAGAAGTCAGGAATCTTCTGCGCGCTGTCGGCATTCTTGAGCACGAAGATGTCATCGCGTGTGACTGGCGTATTCAGCGGCGCGCCGAGTTCTTTCCAGTCCGGGAACAATTCGTTCAGGGCCCGTGGTTCGAACACGGCACCGGAGAGGATGTGAGCGCCGACTTCGGAGCCTTTTTCGACCACGCAGACGCTGATTTCCTTACCGGCTTCGGCGGCCTTCTGCTTCAAACGGCAGGCGGCGGACAGGCCAGCGGGGCCGGCACCGACGATGACCACGTCGAATTCCATGTATTCGCGTTCCACAGGCTATCTCCTACTCAAGGCTCAACAGTTTTTTTTCTAATTGGAGGTTTGGTGTCGCATCCATGAATTCCCCCACAATGCGGGGGAGAGGACAATCGATGAACCACCTTTCTCTCTGGGTGGCGCATTATATCTACACCACTCCTAGCGTCCAATACAAACGTTTGTTTGAATTGGCTCAAGGCCAGATAAATCAAAGTCACGCGGCTTATGAACGGCTATTTTGCCGTATTGACCGGAATAGGCGTTCCGGTCAAGATACGGTCGGTTTTGCGCTCGCCGTAGGCTGACTGTTGGTTTCAAGAGCACCTCTAAAGACAGGGCGATGGCAATATAAGGTGATGCGCAGTGCAGGTTTGGCGTGCAGTTTACACGCCGCGATAATGAATGACTCGTGGGTCACCACTGACGAACGGTTATCAGCCTCGTGAGCAATGTTCACCCGATACACCTGCCAGCTTTTTAGAGGTGCCCTTGCGCCGATGAGCATCAACCGCCAGGTTCGCCTAGGCGACTTTCTTTTCACCGGAGAGTAACGAGGAATCCATGAAGGTTCTTGTAGCTGTCAAACGCGTTGTGGATTACAACGTCAAGGTTCGTGTCAAGGCGGACAATTCCGGCGTCGACCTCGCTAACGTCAAGATGTCGATGAACCCGTTCTGCGAAATCGCAGTGGAAGAAGCCGTACGTCTGAAAGAGAAAGGCGTCGCGACTGAAATCGTCGTCGTCTCCATCGGCCCGTCCACCGCTCAAGAGCAACTGCGCACCGCGCTGGCTCTGGGTGCCGACCGTGCCATCCTCGTCGAATCCGCTGAAGATCTGACTTCCCTGGCCGTTGCCAAGTTGTTGAAAGCTGTTGTCGACAAGGAACAGCCTCAGCTGGTGATCCTCGGCAAACAAGCCATCGACAGCGATAACAACCAGACTGGCCAGATGCTCGCTGCATTGAGCGGCTACGGTCAGGGCACGTTCGCTTCGAAAGTCGAAGTCAGCGGCGATACCGTTGCCGTGACCCGCGAAATCGACGGCGGCGCACAGACGGTTTCCCTGAAACTGCCGGCTATCGTCACCACCGACCTGCGTTTGAACGAGCCGCGCTATGCGTCTCTGCCAAACATCATGAAAGCCAAGAAGAAGCCTCTCGAAGTGCTGACTCCGGACGCTTTGGGCGTTTCCACCGCCTCCACCAACAAGACCCTGAAAGTCGAAGCACCGGCTGCACGCAGCGCGGGTATCAAGGTCAAGTCGGTGGCTGAACTGGTCGAGAAACTGAAAAACGAAGCGAAGGTAATCTAATCATGACTATCTTGGTAATCGCTGAACACGACAACAAAGTGCTGGCCCCGGCCACGCTGAATACCGTTGCTGCTGCCGCCAAGATCGGTGGCGACATCCACGTTCTGGTTGCAGGTCAGGGCGCTGGCGCCGTGGCTGAAGCCGCTGCGAAAATCGCTGGCGTGAGCAAAGTTCTGTCTGCTGACAATGCTGCTTACGCGCATCAGCTGCCGGAAAACGTTGCTCCGCTGGTTGCAGAGTTGGGCAAGGGCTACAGCCACATCCTGGCCGCCGCCACTTCCAATGGCAAAAACATCCTGCCGCGCGTTGCCGCGAGCCTGGACGTTGACCAGATCTCCGAGATCATCTCGGTCGAAAGCGCTGATACCTTCAAGCGCCCGATCTACGCCGGTAACGCCATTGCTACCGTACAGTCCAACGCTGCGGTCAAAGTGATCACCGTGCGTGCCACCGGTTTCGACCCGGTTGCTGCTGAAGGTGGTTCGGCTGCCGTTGAAGCCGTTGCCGCTGCCCACGACGCTGGCACTTCGAGCTTCGTTGGCGAAGAACTGGCCAAGTCCGATCGTCCGGAACTGACCGCTGCCAAAATCGTCGTTTCCGGCGGTCGTGGCATGCAGAACGGCGACAACTTTAAACACCTGTACGCCCTGGCCGACAAGCTGGGCGCTGCCGTCGGTGCTTCCCGCGCGGCGGTCGACGCAGGTTTCGTACCCAACGACATGCAGGTCGGTCAGACCGGCAAGATCGTTGCGCCACAGCTGTACATCGCCGTTGGTATCTCCGGCGCGATCCAGCACCTGGCCGGCATGAAAGACTCCAAAGTGATCGTTGCGATCAACAAGGACGAAGAAGCGCCGATCTTCCAGGTGGCCGATTACGGCCTGGTGGCGGACTTGTTCGAAGCCATCCCCGAGTTCGAGAAGCTGGTCTAATCCGGCAGCTTGACTTATAAAGAGCCCGGCCTTTTGGTCGGGCTTTTTTTGTTCTGTAGGAACTGTGTAGGAGCTCCTACGGGCGTAAATAATGGGTTGTAGGGAGTGTCTCCATGGATTTGCGCCGCGTGTATGGCTGGTCATTACTGCTGGGGCTGGCGTTGCTGCCGGGGCTGTCTGCCGCCGCGGGAAAATGCGAGCGCCTGGTGGTGACCGGTAGCCCGGACGCACCGCCGTACCTGTGGCAAGACCCGCAAAACCCCAAGCATCTGATTGGCGCCAGCGCTGACCTGTTGCAGCAAGTGGCGGGGGAGTTGGGCATCAAGCTCGAGCTGCTTTACGCCGGCAAACGCTCCCAGGCCCTGGACGAAGTGCGCAGCGGGCGCATGGACATGCTGGCCGATGCGCCGTTGATGGTCAGTGAGCTGGAGAATCTGGATTACATTCACCCTCCGCTGCTGGAAAACGATTACCTGGTCTGGACCCGCAACGACTCGTTACTGGTCTACAACGAAGCGCAGGACCTGCGCGGTCATCCCGGCGCGTTGTCGGAAAAGGCTCGAGTGACCCCGGCATTCGGCACTTTCGCCGAGCAGCAATTGACCCTTGTGCGCACACCCAATCTGACTCAGGCCTTTCAGAAATTGCTGCTGAACGAGGTGGAGTTTGTCCTTGCCGGACGCTACTCGGGCATGGCCATGGTGCAAACGCTGGGGATGACCAATGACTTGATGGCCCATCCACAACCTATCGACAAACCCGGTCTGTACCTCGCGGTTTCCCATAACTCTGCCTGCAACGATCCTTGGTTGCGCGGACAACTGGCCAAAAAGATGACAGAATTGCCCGCGTCCGGACTGACGGAAGCTGCGCTGCTGCGCAATATCGAGCGTTGGAAGACCCAATCCTCACAGCCGCAGCCACAACCTGTCAGTACCCCAAAACAGTAGGGATTTTTAGTGAGTATTCGACCTCTTTTCGCTGCCCTGGCCGTTCTGGCTCTGGCGGGTTGTGCAGCCGATCCGGCGCCGAATGAACAAATACGCCTGACCGAACAGGCCCTCGAACAAGCCAAGGCCGTGGGTGCTACCGCCGACGAAGTGCCGGAGCTGAAACTGGCTGAAGACAAGTTCAAGCGTGCCAAGGGCAACATGGCCGACCAGTCCTTCAAGAATGCGCGCATGCGGGCCGAGCAGGCCGAACTGGACGCGCGCCTTGCCGAAGCACGGGTTCTGACCCTCAAGAGCGAGGAGCAGTTGAACGTGCTCAATACCCGCATCACTCGCCTGCGCAAGCAACTGGGAGATGCCCAATGAGCCTGAAGACCAAAGCACTCGGCGGCTTGATCCTGGCCGGCTGCGCAAGCCTTTATGGCTGCGCCGGTCAACACAGCGAAGCCGCATTGCAGCAGGCCGGCGCCGACTTCCAGAAGGTCAAGGAAGACTCCAGCGTGCTGCGCATTGCGCCCAAAGACGTGATCCGTGCCGGCGAGTCCCTGGCCCGCGCCGATCGTCTGTCCAGCTACTGGGGCAGCGGTTCGGACGTGGTGCATTACGCCTACCTGAGCCAGCGCTACAGCGAAATCGCCCGGGAACACACCAATCAAGTGCTCAATGAAGAACGCGCTGCGAAGCTCGAGCTTGAGCGTCAGCGCCTGCAATTGGCCCTGCGTGAGTCCAAGTTGCTCAGCGTGCAGCAACAGGGCAAGTGGCTCGAAGAGCAGATCGTGGCGCTGGCGACTACCCAAACCGACCGTGGATTGGTGATGACCCTGGGCGATGTGCTGTTCGATACCGGTGAAGCGGAGCTGAAAAACTCGGCAAACCGTGTGATCCTGAAGATCGTCCAGTTCTTGCAGCTCAACCCCAAACGTGTGGTGCGGATCGAGGGCTATACCGACAGCACTGGCGGCAAACAGGACAATCTCAAGCTGTCCCGAGACCGTGCGCAATCAGTGGCTGACGTGCTGATGGACCTGGGTATCGACGATAAACGTATCAAAGTCGAAGGCTACGGCGATGAATACCCGGTGGACGTGAACGCTTCCGAGCGCGGTCGTGCGCAGAACCGTCGGGTGGAAATTGTGTTCTCTGACGAAAAAGGCCAGCTCGGCGCCACTCGCTAAGGGTTGCGTTACTGGAAAACCCGGCCTGTCAGTCAGCGCCGGGTTTTTTTGCGCCTGCCCATCAGTCCACAGTACAGTTTTTGCTGACAATGGACTGTACGGTCGACTATTGTGGCAACTGTCCCAGTACACTTCTAAACTGTTCCGGTATTGTTTCACACAAGAATAAAATGCCCGTGAAATCGAGTGCTGCGTCATGACCAATCTCTTGCTCTATCAACGAATTGCTCAGCAACTGGCTGAAGACATCCGCCGCGGTGTCTATCAACCGGGGGAGCGCGTGCCTTCGGTGCGCAAGATGAGCTCGCAGCTCAACGTCAGCCATGCAACGGTGTTGCAGGCCTACGCCAACCTTGAGGATCAGGGGCTGATTCGTGCCCGGCCGCAATCCGGTTACTACGTGCACCAGACGCCGGCGCTCACGGCGCCAACCCCGGATATTGCCCGGGTCGAGCGCCCTGGCCTGGTCACCCGCAGCAGCATCATCCAGCAAGTACTGGTCGAATCCCGCCGCGAAGGCGTCTTCCCATTGGGCGCGGCCGTACCGAGCGTCGACTATCTGCCGGTGCGGGCGCTGCATCAGCAACTGGCCAAAGTCACCCGTTTCCATAGCCCCCGAGCGTTCAGCTACATGTTCAGCCCCGGCTTCGAGCCGTTGCGTCGGCAAGTGGCGATCCGCATGCGCGATGCCGGCGTGGTGGTCGATCCGTCGGAAGTGGTGATCACCCACGGCTGCGTCGATGCGTTGCAGATGTCTCTGCGCGTGTTGACCCGGCCGGGCGATCTGATCGCCGCCGAGTCGCCAACCTATTACGGTTTGCTGCAGCTGGCTGACCTGCTGGGGCTGAAAGTCATCGAGATCCCCAGCGACCCGGCTACCGGCATGAGCCTCGAAGCCCTGCAATTGGCAGCCAACCAGTGGTCGATCAAGGCGCTGGTGCTGACCACCCGCCTGAGCAATCCCTTGGGTGGCACCATGCCTGAAGAGCGGCAGAAACAACTGCTGCGTCTGGCCTCGGATTTCGATATCCAGGTCGTCGAAGACGATATTTATGGCGAGCTGATGTTCGAGCAGGGCCGCACTAAATCGCTCAAGGCCTATGACCGGCTGGATCGAGTGATCTATTGCTCCAGTTTCTCCAAAACCCTGTCGCCCGGTGTGCGCATCGGCTGGATGATTGCCGGCAAGTACCAGCAGGAAATCCAGCGCTTGCAAACCTTCAGCACCCATTCGGCTTGCAGCGTCACGCAAATGGGCATCGCGGCCTATCTGGAGAACGGTGGCTACGACCGGCATTTGCGCTACATCCGTCAGGAATACCGCAAGAACCTCAGTGCTTTTCAGCTGGCGGTGCAGCAGTACTTTCCGGAAGGCACGCAGATGAGCCGGCCCACCGGTGGTTTCATTCTATGGGTCAGCCTGCCGGGACGGGTCAACACGCAGGAACTGCATGTGCGTGCGTTGCAACAGGGCATCAGTATTGCGCCGGGGCTGATCTTCAGTAACACCGAGCAGTTCAATCACTGCATTCGCCTGAACTGTGGCACCCCCTGGAACCGTGAAGCCGAGCGTGCATTGATGACGTTGGGGTTGCTGGCGACGCAACTTTGTCAGGAGACGACGAGCGGTTTTTGATCGGCCGGGCAGTTCTGAACTGCCCGCTTGTCTTGTCGCCTCCAACAGGCGAGCATATAAACTTCTGCCGTTCACGCCGTTGGGTCCATGAAGCCGATTTTTCCTGCCGCCTGGTTGTTGATCTGCCTGTTGATGACCTGTCACGCGGAAGGCGTCATGGCGGCTTCCGTTCAGGAAAAAACGGCAGCCAGCACAACCGCGAAAAAAACGGCACCGGTCAAAAAAGCCGCGCCGGCCAAAAAGAAGGCTACTGCAGTCAAAAAACGTTCCCCCATTGCTTCCAAGTCGAAACCGGCCAGTGAAGTCGTGAAAACCAAACTCCCTTCCGCAAATCTCGACTTGAGCTTGCCCAAGGACATGGTCGAAGAACTGAAGCCGGTCGGCACGGTACAGTTGCCCCGACGCGATGCGCTGTTGCCGCAAATGTTCGGTGACAAGAGCAGCCCGTTCCAGCTCAACGGTCGTCTGCTCAGCAACGAAATGCAGCTGCAACTGCGCAATGAAGAGCGTCGGGAAGTTGAAGGCGCGGCACTGGAATTCGAGTTCAAGCAGTAAATCCTTCCCATTCGTGACCCGCGGACCAGACGCTTTGTCGGAGACTGGTCAGTCACGTTCGTTTGAACGAAAAAACCCGGGCTCAGGTAATTTAAAACAGTCGTTTTAGCCGTTACTCTGTGCCACGTCCCTTTACCCGTCGCGAGGAGCTTGTCGTCATGAGATGCCGTGAAGGTTGTGGCGCCTGTTGCATTGCCCCTTCCATCAGTTCACCGATTCCCGGCATGCCCAATGGCAAAGCCGCCGGAGAGCGCTGCGTACAGCTGTCTGTCGATAACCTGTGCGGCATTTTCGGCAAGCCGGAACGTCCTGCGGTGTGTTCGGCATTTGAAGCCGATATCGAGGTCTGCGGAAGCAGTAGCGACGAAGCGATCAGGTTGCTGGGCTGGTGGGAACAAATGACGGCTGCGTGATGTTCATCGAACGGAATTTCAACAATAAGGAATAAGACTATGGGTTCGCTGCATCGTATGGCTGTGCTGTGTGGTTTGACGGTTTTGCTGGCCTCCACGGCCCAGGCCGAAGAATGGAAAACTGCCAAGGAAGAAGAGGGCATCAAGGTGTCCTTGAGTGAAGTGGCCGGTTCCCAGTACAAGGCTTTCCGTGGCGTGACCGTCATGAAGACCACCATGGCCAAATTGCGTGCATTGCAGGAAGACGTGCCAGGTGCCTGTGCATGGATTCACGAGTGCAAGACTCAGAAGTTGCTCAAACATGAAGGTAACCAGAGCTGGACCTACACCCAGTTCAATACCCCTTGGCCGGTCACTCCTCGCGACTCCGTGTTGCATGTCACCACCGCTGAAGGCGCCGATGGCAGCCTGACCCGCGAGCTGGAAGGGCAGCCCAAATACATTCCGGAAGAAAAAGGTTTTGTACGGGTCGCCCAAGTCAAAGGTTTCTGGAAGCTCGTGCCTAAAGGCGATCAAGTCGAAGTGACTTATCAGGCCCATACCGAACCCGGCGGCAGTGTGCCGTCGTGGTTGGCCAACAAGTTTGTGGTCGATGCGCCGTTCAATACCCTCAAAGCCCTGAAAGAACGCGCCGAGAAGTAACCACCCGACTCTTCTGATATAGCCTGTTCGACAAACGCCCGATGAGTAACCTGTGGCGAGGGAGCTTGCTCCCGTTGGACTGCGCAGCAGTCCCCTTCTTTTTTAGGTAGAGAATGGGGCCACTTCGCGGCCCAGCGGGAGCAAGCTCCCTCGCCACAGGTTCAGTATCGGGGCTTTATTTTGTTTCTGGATATGCGTTGAACGAAATTTTCACAAAGCCTCCAAGACAATTCACCCGCGCCCCAACCCGTCAGCCTCCGCAACTTTGCGTCACGTCTCTTGTCCCGGAACGCTGCAAGCGACAGTCGGGCCTGCGGGTCAGTAATCAATGGTAATGCCGCGGGTGATCGTGCAACATTTGCGCACCGCGCAAGCCCCGGGGCCGAGGATGGCCAACAGAGGGCGAGACAGCTGATGCCGGTCAGTCAAGCGCAATTCATGTGGGAGCGGGCTTGCTCGCAAAAGCGGTGTGTCAGACGACATCAATGTTGACTGTGCCGCCGCCTTCGCGAGCAAGCCCGCTCCCACAGGTTGACCGACCAGCATCAGGCAAGGCGCCGCTGTATTTTTGAAACTTCAACTTCCAATGGGTCCTAAAACGACATGGCAAACCCGGACGCCCTGAGTCAGCAGCGAGCTTCTAGTCGCCTGCTGCAACCGACCGTCAAATCGCATCTGGCCTACACACTGTTGTGTGCCCTGGTCATGATGGTCATGTTCAGCCTGCTGCGCGTGGCGCTGCTGGTCTACAACAGCTCGATGATCCTCGATACACCGGCTTCGACCTTTCTGGAAGCGTTCGCCAACGGCCTGCGTTTCGACTTGCGTCTGGTGGTTTACCTCAGCATTCCGCTGCTGCTGGCATTGTTCAGCGCCCGGGCCATGGCCGCCCGCGGGTTCTTCCGGCTGTGGCTGACCGTTGCCTCGAGCATCGCGCTGTTCCTCGGCCTGATGGAGATGGACTTTTACCGCGAGTTCCACCAGCGCCTCAACGGTCTGGTCTTCCAATACGTGAAAGAAGACCCGAAAACCGTGATGAGCATGCTCTGGTACGGTTTTCCGGTGGTTCGCTACCTGTTGGCCTGGGCCGTGGGCACGTTGATTCTGACCCTCGCGTTCAAGGGCGCCGATCGCGCCACGCGTCCTCGCGGGCCGTTCAGCGGTGGCAGCATTGGCACGCGGCAGGTCGCTCCGTGGTATGCGCGTGGCGTGGTGTTCGTGGTCTGCCTGCTGGTCTGCGTGGTCGCGGCTCGTGGCACCTTGCGTCAAGGACCGCCGATGCGTTGGGGTGACGTTTACACCACCGACTCGAACTTCGCCAACCAGTTGGGCCTTAACGGCACGCTGTCGCTGATCGCGGCGGCGAAGAGCCGGATGTCCGAACATCGCGACAATGTCTGGAAAGCCACGCTGCCACAGCCTCTGGCCCAGCAGACCGTGCGCGATTTGTTGCTGACTTCGAGCGATAAGCTGGTCGATCCCGAGACCGCCGCGGTGCGTCGCAACTATAGCCCCGACACCAACAAGACACTGCCGATCAAGAACGTCGTGGTGATCCTGATGGAAAGCTTCGCCGGTCACTCGGTGGGCGCTCTGGGTCGTCCGGGTGAAATCACACCGTACTTCGACAAACTGTCGAAAGAAGGCCTGTTGTTCGACCGTTTCTTCTCCAATGGCACCCATACCCACCAGGGCATGTTCGCCACCATGGCCTGCTTCCCGAACCTGCCGGGTTTCGAATACCTGATGCAGACGCCTGAAGGCAGCCACAAACTGTCCGGCCTGCCGCAGTTGCTCAGCGCCCGCGACTACGATGATGTGTACGTCTACAACGGCGACTTCGCCTGGGACAACCAGTCGGGTTTCTTCAGCAACCAGGGCATGACCAATTTCATCGGGCGCAATGACTACGTCAACCCGGTGTTCTCCGATCCGACCTGGGGGGTGTCCGACCAAGACATGTTCAACCGTGGTCTGGAGGAATTGAAGGCCCGCGATGGCAAGGACAAAAAGCCTTTCTATGCCTTGCTGCAGACCCTGTCCAACCACACGCCGTACGCCTTGCCGACGCCATTGCCGGTGGAGCGCGTGACCGATCGTGGCAACCTGAACGAACACTTGACCGCCATGCGCTACTCCGATTGGGCGTTGGGTCAGTTCTTTGAACAGGCCCGCAAAGAGCCGTACTTCAAGGAAACCCTGTTCGTGGTTGTCGGCGACCACGGTTTTGGCAATGAACAGCAAATTACCGAAATGGACCTGGGCCGCTTCAACGTACCGATGCTGATGATCGGGCCGGGCGTCCAGGAAAAATTTGGTCAACTTGACCACACCGTGGGCACCCAGATCGACGTCGTGCCGACCATCATGGGCCGGATCGGTGGCGACGTGGTTCATCAATGCTGGGGTCGCGACTTGCTGAACCTGCCGGAAGGCGATAAGGGCTTTGGCGTGATCAAACCGTCGGGTAGTGATCAGACGGTTGCATTGCTCACCGGGGATCGCGTGCTGGTACTGCCCAAAGAGATGCCGCCGAAGTTGTATCAATACGAACTGGGCGCCAATCCGAAAGGTGAAGTGATCCCGGCATCGGCTGACGAAGCGGCGCTCAAGCAGAAACTTGAGTCGTTCATTCAGACGGCTACCAAAAGCCTGATCGATAACACCGCCGGTGTGGTTGACGGCAAGCCGGACTAAATTTTTGCGCAATAAAAAAGAGGCCCTTCGCAGGGCCTCTTTTTTTGCCGGCAAAACCTTTATATCTTGCCAAGTAGCAGCAGGATTAATAGCACCACCAACACCACGCCGATGATGCCGGACGGGCCGTAACCCCAACTTCTGGAGTGCGGGAAGACCGGCAAACCACCTATCAGCAATATGATAAGGATAACGATAAGAATTGTGCCCATGTCTGTTTCCTTGTTGGAAGCGTTGTGGATTGACCTAGGGTTTTAGCCATCAGCTGGACTTGTATTAATCCTAGCTGCTTACGAAATCCGACTCATGGATATGAAGAAAAATTCCAGTTTTTTTTAATGTATTTGGCAAGCACGCTTATTTCTTTTATTGCGTCTCAAAGTTGAAACACCCGGACCGCGCCGTGGTTCATTGCGGGCCATTCAGCAATCTGATGGAGCGTGGGTGGCGCAGTATCCTTCGCTACACTCGGTGCATCTTCCCCGGAACAACAAGGCTGTTTGCTATGCAAAATCGCATGATGATCACTGGCGCGGGCTCAGGCCTGGGTCGCGAAATCGCGCTGCGCTGGGCGCGTGAAGGCTGGCAGCTGGCCTTGTCGGATGTCAGTGAGCCCGGCCTGCAAGAAACCCTGAAGCTGGTTCGCGAAGCCGGCGGCGACGGGTTCATCCAGCGTTGCGATGTGCGCGACTACAGCCAGCTGACGGCTTTTGCCCAAGCCTGTGAAGAGAAGTTCGGCGGCATCGATGTCATCGTCAACAACGCCGGAGTGGCCTCGGGCGGGTTCTTCAGTGAGTTGTCGCTGGAAGACTGGGACTGGCAGATCGCGATCAACCTGATGGGCGTGGTCAAGGGCTGCAAGGCTTTCCTGCCGCTGCTGGAGAAAAGCCAAGGCAAGATCATCAACATCGCCTCGATGGCGGCACTGATGCAAGGCCCGGCCATGAGCAACTACAACGTGGCTAAGGCGGGGGTGGTGGCTTTGTCCGAAAGTCTGTTGATCGAACTGGCCCACGAGGAAGTCAGTGTGCATGTGGTCTGTCCGTCGTTCTTCCAGACCAATTTGCTGGACTCCTTCCGCGGCCCGACCCCGGCCATGAAAGCCCAGGTCGGTAAATTGCTGGAAAGCTCGCCAATCACCGCTGCCGATATTGCCGACTACATTTATCAGCAGGTCGCCGTCGGCGAATTCTTGATCTTGCCTCACGAACAGGGCCGCATGGCCTGGGCGATCAAACAAAAAGACCCGCAATTGCTCTACAACGAAATGACCGTGATGGCCGACAAGATGCGCGCCAAGGCCAAACAATCCGCAAGCTGAACTTGCCCGTGCGCAATACCGTCGTTAGGGTGGCCGCCATCGGCCATCCCAACGAGACATCTGCATGCTCAATTACCTGTGGTTTTTCCTCGCCGCGCTGTTCGAAATCGCTGGCTGCTTCGCCTTCTGGATGTGGCTGCGCCAAGGTAAAAGCGCGTGGTGGATTATCCCGGCGTTGCTCAGCCTGATCTTGTTCGCGGTGTTGCTGACGCGGGTCGAAGCGAGCTACGCCGGCCGCGCCTATGCCGCCTACGGTGGCATCTACATCATTGCGTCGATCGGCTGGCTGGCGGTGGTCGAGCGGATTCGTCCACTGGGCTCGGACTGGATTGGCGTGGCGCTGTGTGTGATCGGGGCGAGTGTCATTCTGTTTGGCCCGCGTTTTTCCGCTGCCTGAAGGATCGGTCCTTCATTCAAACCGGTTTGTCGGATAAGTCCTTCAGGGCTCTGCATCCTGCGCTGTAGGGCGAGACTGTTTTGTTGTCGTTGCATTGAAGACCCGCTACGCGCCGGGCATCTTCAAGGGCCGGTAACCCTGAAGGATGAATGCCATGCTTGTACTTAGTCGCGTTGTGGGCGAATTGATATCCATTGGTGACAACATTACCGTGCGGGTTCTCGCCGTCAACGGAAGCAGCGTGCGCTTCGGTGTTGAAGCGCCGCAGCAGGTCAACGTACATCGCGCCGAAGTCTATGAGCGCATCCAGATCAAACAGGCCAAAGCCAAAGCCCGTTAAGAATCTCAGTCGAACAGATGCTTGGGCACGTCGTGCTTGAGCATCAACTGGCATTGCTCGCTTTCCTGATCGAAAACGATCAACGCCTGGCCTTTGGTCAATGCCTGACGAACACGCAAGACGCGGGTTTCCAGCGGTGTGTCATCGCCGTTGTCCGTGCCGTCACGGGTCACGAAATCCTCGATCAGACGGGTCAGGGTATCGACTTCAAGTTGGTCGTGGGGGATCAGCATAAGGCACCTCGGCTAAACAATGGCGCGATGCTACGGCGAATGAAGGGGGGCGGCTAGTCCGGTCTGAACAGTTGCCTGCCAGGCCGCCTCGCGAGCAAGCCCGCTCCCACATTCGACCGCATTCCTATGAAAGAACTCGGTCACCTGTGGGAGCGGGCTTGCTCGCGAAGACGATCGTTCACACACCGAATATTTACAGGTAAAACTCAACCTTCTGAACGCTGCCCAATCAAACTATCCACCGACGGCACCCGGGTATCACTTTCCATCTGCGTCTCGTGTTCGATCTGGTGACTGAACCGGTCCAGCGATCCCTTGGCCGGTTGTGCATCGCTGTCGAATACCGGCGGGCTGAGGATGTAGGCGCCGAGCAGGCGGCTGAGGGCGGCGAGGCTGTCGATGTGGGTGCGCTCGTAACCGTGAGTGGCATCGCAACCGAAGGCGAGCAGGGCGGTGCGAATGTCGTGGCCAGCAGTGACCGCCGAGTGAGCATCGCTGAAGTAATAGCGGAACAGGTCACGGCGCGCCGGCAGTTCGTTGTCGCTGGCCAGGCGCAGCAGGTGGCGTGACAGGTGATAGTCATAAGGCCCGCCGGAATCCTGCATTGCCACGCTCACCGCGTGTTCGCTGGAGTGCTGGCCGGGCGCGACCGGCGCGATGTCGATGCCGACGAATTCGCTGACATCCCAGGGCAGGGCCGCCGCCGCACCGCTGCCGGTTTCTTCAGTAATGGTGAACAGCGGATGGCAGTCGATCATCAACTCTTCGCCGCTGTCGACGATGGCTTTCAGCGCCGCCAGCAGTGCGGCAACGCCAGCCTTGTCATCGAGGTGGCGGGCGCTGATGTGGCCGCTTTCGGTGAACTCCGGCAACGGGTCGAAGGCAATGAAATCACCGACGCTGATCCCCAGCGAATCGCAATCGGCGCGGGTGGCGCAGTACGCGTCCAGACGCAATTCGATGTGATCCCAGCTGATCGGCATTTCATCCACGGCAGTATTGAACGCGTGCCCGGAAGCCATCAGCGGCAACACGCTGCCGCGGATCACGCCGTTGTCGGTGAACAGACTGACGCGGCTGCCCTCGGCAAAACGACTGGACCAGCAACCGACTGGTGCCAGGGTCAGGCGACCGTTGTCCTTGATTGCGCGAACCGCCGCGCCAATGGTGTCCAGGTGAGCGGAGACCGCGCGGTCCGGGCTGTTCTTCTTGCCCTTGAGGGTGGCGCGGATGGTGCCGCGACGGGTCATCTCAAAGGGAATGCCCAGCTCTTCGAGACGCTCGGCGACGTAACGCACGATGGTGTCGGTGAACCCGGTGGGGCTGGGAATGGCGAGCATTTCCAGCAGGACTTTTTGCAGATAATTGAGATCCGGTTCGGGAATTTTGCGGGTCATGGAAACTCCTGATGGGTTGAGAGCTGATCGTTCCCACGCAGAGCGTGGGAATGATCATGAGGGGGGAGCTAAACCGCCGGCTGACTATGCGCAAACAACAAATCCACAAACCGCTCGGCCGTTGGCTGCGGTTCATGGTTGGCCAGCCCGGCGCGCTCATTGGCTTCGATAAACACATACTCCGGCTGATCAGCGGCCGGCACCATCAGGTCGAGCCCGACCATTGGAATATCCAGCGCCCGCGCCGCGCGCACTGCCGCATCCACCAAGGTCGGATGCAGAATCGCCGTGACGTCTTCAAGCATGCCGCCGGTATGAAGATTCGCCGTGCGCCGCACGAACAGATGCTCGCCGGCCGGCAGAATGCAGCTGTAGTCGTAACCCGCATCCTGCAAGGTGCGCTGGGTCTCATGGTCTAGCGGGATTTTGCTTTCCCCGCTGGTCGCCGCCTGACGGCGACGGCTCTGGGCTTCGATCAGCGCACCGATGGAATGCTGACCATCGCCCACCACTTCCGCCGGACGGCGAATGGCGGCCGCGACCACTTCGAAACCGATCACCAGAATCCGCAAGTCGAGGCCTTCATGGAAGCTTTCCAACAGCACTCGACTGTCGAAGGTGCGGGCATTTTCGATGGCTTGCTGGACCTCTTCGATGGTGCGTAAATCCACCGCCACCCCTTGGCCCTGTTCACCGTCCAGCGGTTTGACCACCACCCGTTCGTGCTCGTCGAGAAACGCCAGATTGTCATCCGCGCTCGCCGCCAGTTGTTGGGCGGGCAGTTTGAGTCCGGCGTTTTTCAGCACCTTGTGGGTCAGGCTTTTGTCCTGGCACAACGTCATGCTGACGGCGCTCGTCAGATCGCTCAGTGATTCGCGGCAACGCACCCGGCGACTGCCGTGAATCAAGGTGAACAGGCCAGCCTGGGCGTCATCTACCTGCACTTCAATACCGCGTCGGTGAGCCTCCTCGACGATGATTCGCGCATACGGATTGAACTCGGCTTCGGGGCCGGGGCCGAGAAACAACGGCTGATTGATGCCATTCTTGCGCTTGATGGCGAAGGTCGACAAGTTGCGAAAGCCGAGCTTGGCGTAAAGACTTTTCGCCTGACGGTTGTTGTGCAGCACGGACAGGTCCAGGTAACTCAGGCCACGGCTCATGAAGTGTTCGATCAAGTGCCGCACCAGCACTTCACCGACGCCTGGGCGGGAACATTGCGGATCGACCGCCAGGCACCACAGGCTGCTGCCATTTTCCGGGTCATTGAAGGCCTTGTGATGATTCAGGCCCATGACACTGCCGATGATCGCGCCGCTGTCCTCATCTTCGGCCAGCCAGTAAACCGGGCCGCCCTGGTGATGAGGCGTCAGCAAACTCGCATCGATCGGCAGCATGCCGCGCGCCTGATACAGCTGATTGATCGCCTGCCAGTCCGCCTCGCTTTGCGCCCGACGGATGCGGAAGCCGCGAAACACCCGAGTGGCCTGACGGTAATCACTGAACCACAGGCGCAAGGTGTCGGAGGGATCGAGAAACAGCTGCGCCGGTTCCAGCCCCAGCACTTGCTGGGGCGCGGCGACGTACAAGGCGATATCCCGCTCACCGGGCTGCTCATTGAGCAACTCTTGGGCCAGGCTCGCGGCATCGGGAAAGGTATGGCCGATCAGCAACCGGCCCCAGCCGCAGTGCACCGCGATTGGCGCGGCGCCCAATTCACTGCGGTCTTCAGCCAGGCGCGCCTGCAAACGTTCGTAAGAGGGCGTCTGACCGCGCAACAAGCGTTGGCTATAAGCCGTGGCATGAGGTTTCATCGATCAGATTCCTTGTTCGCTGAGCCACAGGTTCAGGGCCGCCAATTGCCACAGCCTGGAACCGCGCAACGGGGTCAGTTGACCTTGCGGATCGGTCAGCAGGCGGTCGAGGATGGCGGGGTTGAACAGGCCACGTTCCTGACTCGGATCGAGTAGCAGTTCACGCACCCAGTTCAGCGTATCGCCCTGCAAATGTTTGAGGCCAGGGACCGGGAAGTAGCCCTTTTTGCGGTCGATCACTTCACTCGGAATGACCAGGCGCGCCGCTTCTTTCAAGACGTGCTTGCCGCCATCCGGCAGTTTGAATTTGCCCGGCACCCGTGCCGACAACTCCACCAGGCGATAGTCGAGAAACGGCGTACGCGCTTCCAGACCCCAAGCCATGGTCATGTTGTCGACCCGTTTGACCGGGTCATCCACCAGCATCACGGTACTGTCCAGACGCAGGGCTTTGTCCACGGCTGCATCGGCACCGGGCTGGGCGAAATGCTCCTTCACGAAGTCGCCAGCCGCGTCGTTGGCCGTCAACCATTTCGGCTGCACCGTGGCGGCGTAGTCGACGTAGCTGCAGTCGAAAAACGCCTCGCGATACGCCGCGTACGGATCGCTCGCACCATCCACCTGCGGATACCAGTGATACCCGGCGAACAACTCGTCCGCGCCCTGACCGCTTTGCACCACCTTGCAATGCCTGGCCACTTCGCGAGACAGCAGATAGAACGCGATACAGTCATGGCTGACCATCGGCTCGCTCATGGCGCGGAATGCCGCGGGCAGTTGGTCGATGATCTCTTTTTCGTCGATGCGCAGTTGATGGTGCTGCGTGCCGTAGTGTTTGGCGATCAGGTCCGAATATTGAAACTCGTCACCACGTTCGCCACCGGCATCCTGAAAACCAATGGAAAAGGTCGACAGGTTTTCGACCCCGACTTCGCGCAACAGGCCCACCAGCAAACTCGAATCGACGCCACCGGAAAGCAGCACGCCTACATCCACCGCCGCCCGTTGACGGATCGCCACCGCATCACGGGTGCTGTCGAGCACGCGATCGCGCCAGTCTTCGAGGGTCAGGTTCAGTTCGTCGGCATTTGGGCCGTAGGGCAGGGTCCACCAGGTTTTCTGCTCGGTGGTGCCGTCTGCGTCGATGCGCATCCAGCTCGCCGGAGGCAGTTTCTCGATGCCCGCCAGCAAGGTGCGCGGCGCCGGGACCACCGCATGGAAGTTCAGATAATGATTGAGCGCCACCGGGTCGAGGATCGGGTTGATGTCGCCGCCCTTGAGCAATGCCGGCAGGGCCGAGGCAAAGCGCAGGCGTTGACCGGTGCGCGATAGATACAACGGCTTCACGCCGAGACGGTCGCGGGCAATGAATAGACGTTTGGCGTCGCGCTCCCAAATGGCGAAGGCGAACATGCCGTTGAGTTTGGGCAACAGCGCTTCGCCCCAGGCGTGATAACCCTTGAGCAGCACTTCGGTGTCACCGCCGGAATAAAAGGCGTAACCGAGGCTTTCCAGCTCGGTGCGCAGTTCCGGGAAGTTGTAGATCGCGCCGTTGAAGGCCAGGGACAGACCCAGTTGGTTGTCGATCATCGGTTGGGCCGAGCCGTCCGACAGGTCCATGATTTTCAGGCGCCGATGGCCCAGGGCAATCGGCCCCTGGCTGTGGAAACCCCATGCGTCAGGGCCGCGAGGGGCCAGGTGATGGGTGATCCGTTCAATGGCTGCGAGGTCCGCAGGTTGATGGTCGAAACGTAATTCTCCAGCTAATCCGCACATAAGTCCTTACCGGTTTTTTCCGTTGGGGAGGGTCAATCGATACGCGCCAAAAACGGCGGGTACTCGGAAACTGACCCATGTGAATCCCTGGAGTTTTAGACCGATAAGTTATAAAGCTGCGTGTCAGGCTTTTCCGCGGATCAATTGGCGCAAGGCAAAACGGTTGGGATGGCAGGCCTCGGCCACTGTTTTTGGCAGCGGCAACGGTTCGTTTTCAAGCCACGCAGCCAACAGCTCGCCAGACAACGGCGCGGTGATCAAACCGCGAGAACCGTGACCGCTGTTGACGTAAAACCCCTCGAGCCATGGGCAGGGCACATCGGGCACTTGTCGGGCATCTTTGCTCAGCGCGGCATAGGCCTCGGCGAAGGCGCTTTGTTCGGCCAGTGGCCCGACGATCGGCAGATAGTCGGGGCTGGTACAGCGGAATGCCGCACGACCTTCAAGCCGTTTCGGGTCCAGGTCTGGAACATGCAGACGGGCGACCAGGTCAGTGGAGATTTCCTCGAGCAACGCCAGGTTGCCGAGGTGTTCGGCGACGGTGGGGGTCAGCTCATCGCTTTTGAAATCGAAGCTGGCGCCGAGGGTGTGTTCGCCCAGGCGAGCAGGTGCCACATAGCCTTCAGCGCAGACGACGGTCGCCAGGCTCTGGCTTTCAGGGGTTTGTGCCAGTCGGGTGATCTGGCCGCGAATACGTTTGAGGGGCAGGTCGGCGCTGTGTGGAAACCGCTTGATCTCGGCGGCGCCGGCAAGAATCACCACGGGCGCGCTCGCCAGCAGTGCATCGCCGTCCCAGGCCTGCCATTGATCATCGACCTTGCGCAGTTCCAGCACCTCGCGATGGGGCAGCCACTGAATGTTCGTTGAGGACGCCTGCCACTGACACAACGCGGGCGGATGAACCCAGCCACCTTCAGGGTAGAACAAGCCGCCGTGTGCCAATTCGATGCCGGCCCGGGCCTGGGCCTGGGGCTGATCGAGCAGGTGCACCAGGCTCGGTGAAAAGGCCGCAGCCAATTGCGCCTGACGCTCGGCTTCCTTGGCATTGAAGGCCAGTTGCAAGACCCCGCAATCGTCCCAATCGACGCCACTCTGTAATTGTTCCAGCAGACGTCGGGTGTAGCCAAAACCGCTGACGATCAATTGCGACAACGCCGTGCCATGGGCCGAAAGCTTGAGGTACAGCACACCTTGAGGATTGCCCGAGGCTTCCTGCGCCAGTGCCGCGTGACGGTCCAGCAGAGTGACTTGCCACCCCCGCGCGGCGAGGCTGGCGGCACTGGCGCAACCGGCCAGCCCGGCGCCGATCACCAGAGCGCGGCGTTCGCCGGTCAGCGGTTGTGGGCGAGCGAACCAGGGTTTTGTCGCGGCTGGTTTAGGGGCCTCTTCTGGCCAACCGAGGAACGTGCCCCGCAGGATTTCCCATTTATGGCCAATGCCCGGCGTGCGCTTCATCTTGAAGCCCGCCGCGTTCAATAGGCGGCGCACCCAGCCGGTGCTGGTGAAGGTGCTGATGGTCGAGCCGGGAGTCGCGAGGCGAGCCAGTTCGGCAAACAATTCGGCGGTCCACATGTCGGGATTTTTCGCCGGGGCGAAACCGTCGAGAAACCAGGCGTCGATCTGCGCATCCAGTTGCGGTAACTGCTCCAGCGCATCACCGATCAGCAAGGTCAGGGTGACGCGGCCGTTGTCCAGCACCAAGCGCTGAAAGCCCTGATGGATCGCTACGTATTGCGCCAGCAATTGATCGGCGAATGGCTTGAGTTCTGGCCACAACGCCAAAGCCCGTTGCAGATCGGGCGCGCTCAGCGGGTATTTTTCGACGCTGACAAAATGCAGTCGCGCACCGGCCACCGCGTGCTGTTCGAACAACTGCCAGGCACAGAGGAAATTCAGCCCGGTGCCGAAACCGGTTTCGCCAATCACCAGTCGCCCACCCGCCGACAATGCGGCGAAGCGGTCACGCAAATCGTTTTGCTCCAGAAACACGTAGCGGGTTTCTTCAAGGCCCGACAGGTCGGAAAAATACACATCATCGAACACCCGCGAGCGCGGGCGACCTTGGTCGTCCCAGTCGAGCTGGGCGTGGGGCAATACAGGTTTCATGGCAGGCTCGGCAACGGCAAGGTGGCCATTCTAGCCGATCGCCGTTACGGCGCTTGATTCATGGCAAGTGCCACATTGGTTGTGTCAGGGGAAATCGTCGCTTTTGTGGCGAGGGAGCTTGCTCCCGCTCGGGTGCGCAGCAGTCGTAAAACTCGCGACGCGATCAATCTGAAAAACCGCGGTCTATGGCTTTGGGGCCGCTTCGCGACCCAGCGGGAGCAAGCTCCCTCGCCACAGGATTTGTATCAGCCTTCAGATTGATTTGTCCTACACATGAGCAGTCAATCCGCTAGTCTTGCTCAATCCTGGAAGGAGCCGCTCCATGTTCGAATCTGCTGAAATCGGTCATGTCATCGACAAAGAAACCTATGAAGCCGAAGTGCCGGCGTTGCGTGAAGCCTTGCTCGAAGCGCAGTTCGAACTTCGCCAGCAACAGCGCTTTCCGGTCATCATTCTGATCAACGGCATCGAAGGCGCCGGCAAGGGAGAGACGGTCAAGTTGCTCAACGAATGGATGGACCCGCGCTCGATCGAGGTCCGTACCTTCGATCAACAGACCGACGAAGAACTGGCGCGACCGCCAGCCTGGCGCTACTGGCGAATGTTCCCGGCCAAGGGCCGCATGGGGATTTTCTTCGGCAACTGGTACAGCCAGATGCTGCAGGGACGGGTTCATGGTTTGTTCAAGGATCCACGACTCGATCAAAGCATCAACGGGGCCGAGCGGTTGGAGAAGATGTTGTGCGACGAGGGCGCGCTGATCTTCAAGTTCTGGTTTCACCTCTCCAAAAAACAGATGAAAACGCGGCTCAAGTCACTGGCCGACGACCCGCTGCATAGCTGGCGCATCAGCCCGCTAGACTGGCAACAATCCGCGACCTACGACAAGTTCGTGAAGTACGGTGAACGGGTGCTGCGCCGCACCAGCCGCGACTATGCGCCGTGGCATGTGATCGCCGGCGTGGACGCGCGCTATCGCAGCCTGGCGGTCGGCAAGATCCTGCTCGAGGGCCTGCAGAGCGCGCTGAAGAGGCCCAGGATTCACCCAGACAAAGTCAGCGCCGCACCCTTGGTCCCCAGCGTCGATCAGTTCAACCTGATCGACAGCCTGGACCTGACCCTGCATCTGGACAAGGACGACTACGAAGAACAACTGATTACCGAGCAGGCACGGTTTTCCGGGCTGATGCGCGACAAGCGCATGCGTCGCCACGCGTTGATCGCGGTGTTCGAAGGCAACGACGCGGCAGGCAAGGGCGGGGCGATCCGTCGGGTGGCCGCGGCGCTCGACCCACGCCAATACAACATCGTGCCGATCGCCGCGCCTACCGAGGAAGAACGGGCGCAGCCATATCTCTGGCGGTTCTGGCGGCATATTCCGGCGCGGGGCAAATTCACCGTGTTCGACCGTTCCTGGTATGGCCGGGTGCTGGTGGAACGCATCGAAGGCTATTGCAGCAAAGCGGACTGGTTGCGCGCCTATGGCGAGATCAACGACTTCGAAGAGCAGATAGCCGATGCCGGGGTGATCGCGGTCAAGTTCTGGCTGGCCATCGACAAGGAAACTCAGATGGAACGCTTTAAGGAGCGTGAACAGATCTCCTTCAAGCGTTTCAAGATCACTGAGGACGATTGGCGCAATCGCGACAAATGGGACGACTACCGCACCGCCGTCGGCGATATGGTCGATCGCACCAGCACCGAGATATCACCCTGGACCCTGGTGGAAGCCAACGACAAGCGCTGGGCACGGGTCAAGGTCTTGCGCACCATTAACCAGGCGCTGGAAGAGGCCTTCGAAAAGTCCGACAAACGCGAGAAGAAACTGCAAAAGCGCAAGCGCTGAACCGATGGCTGCGCATACGCGAGGTGAATGATTGTCGCGGTCGGTCAGGGGGTGGACTTATGCTCGGTCCAACTCCTGACTGACAACAACAATGAGGTGTATGCCATGCGTGAAGTGGTGATCGTCGACAGCGTGCGGACCGGCCTGGCCAAATCCTTTCGCGGCAAGTTCAACATGACCCGTCCGGACGACATGGCGGCCCACTGTGTCAATGCGTTGCTCACGCGCAATGACGTCGACCCGGCCAGTGTCGAGGATTGCATCGTCGGCGCCGGCTCCAACGAAGGCGCCCAGGGCTTCAACATCGGCCGCAACGTCGCGGTGCTGTCGCACTTGGGCATCGGCACGGGTGGCATGACCCTTAACCGCTTCTGTTCGTCAGGCTTGCAGGCCATCGCCATTGCCGCCAATCAGATCGCTTCGGGCTGCAGCGACATCATCGTCGCCGGTGGTGTCGAGTCGATCAGCTTGACCATGAAAAGCGTCAACACCGACAACCTGATCAACCCGCTGCTGAAAGAGCAGGTGCCGGGCATCTATTTCCCCATGGGCCAGACCGCCGAAATCGTCGCGCGTCGTTACAACGTCAGTCGCCAAGAGCAGGATTTATACGCCCTGCAAAGCCAGCAACGTACCGCCCTGGCGCAGGCCGCCGGGTTGTTCAACGATGAAATCGTACCGATGGCGGTGAAGTATCGCGTTGAGGACAAGGTCACCGGCCAAGTGCAGATCCTTGACGGCATCGTCGACCACGACGACTGCAACCGCCCGGACACCACGTTGCAAAGTCTGGCCGGGTTGAAACCGGTGTTTGCCGAAGACGGCTCAGTGACCGCTGGCAACTCGTCGCAATTGTCCGATGGCGCTTCGATGACCCTGGTGATGAGCCTGGAGAAAGCCCTGGCGCTGGGGCTCAAGCCCAAAGCCTTCTTCCGCGGTTTTGCCGTGGCCGGGTGCCAGCCGGACGAGATGGGTATCGGCCCGGTGTTCTCGGTGCCGAAATTGCTCAAGGCCAAGGGTTTGCAGATTAGCGACATCGATTTGTGGGAGCTCAACGAAGCGTTCGCCTCGCAATGCCTGTACAGCCGCACTCGACTGGAAATCGACAACGACAAATACAACGTCAACGGCGGCTCGATTTCCATCGGCCATCCGTTCGGCATGACCGGTTCGCGTCAGGTCGGGCACATCGTGCGTGAGTTGCAGCGGCGAAACCTGCGCTACGGCATCGTCACCATGTGCGTGGGGGGCGGGATGGGGGCTACGGGGTTGTTTGAGGCGGTGCGTTAAGTGATGCCGAGCGCGAAAAACTCGGGCTCTGGCGCGAGGTAAATAGGGTTTAGTTTTTTTGCGTCTGGTGCAAGAGAATTGCGAAAGCTGAGGTGGTTGGGTAGGCAGCGGAGACGATAGTCCCCGCTGTCTTTTGTTTTTCAGCCTGCTTTGATTAGCTTTTCGGCAATCCATTGCGCGATTTGCGTAACGACGGCGTTTCCGGCAGCGAAAGCCTCTGCAAGGTTGGACGCATCCAGTCCGAGGCAAAACCCATCATCTTCAGACGCTCGCTGCCGCTCAGCCATCTGATGCCATCCGTGCGGTTGAGCGACGAAAGTGGTACAGCCCATAGCGATTTGTGAGCCTGCTTTGTTTGCCAATAGAGTATTGGCAGCCCATGCATCCGCGGGGCGTGGCCATTGGATCTTGCTAGACGCTGGAGGTATTGCTTCCACTGGCGCAGCGTCAGCCAGCAGCTCGATGGGGGGCATTCGTCGATGACCTGCGACCAGGAATATTCGACGACGTTGCTGGGGGACTCCGAAATATTGAGCATTAAGCACTCGCCAGAATCCCACATACCCGCATTGCGCAAGGGCCCCGATGACTGTTTCAAAGTCTTGGCTATCGTTGATAGCGAGCAGGTTAACGACATTCTCAAGCACCACCCAGCGAGGTTGTGTCTCTTTGAGGATTCGTATGACTTCCCAGAATAGGCCGCTTCGTTGGCCGCGCAGGCCGCGGGTGTCTTTGTTGCTGGGTCTGGCGCCGGCCAGGCTGATGTCTTGGCAGGGAAAGCCGCCGGTGATGACGTCGACGGGGCTGAGGTTGTGGGCGCCGCAGTGGCGGACATCTTCGAATTGGGCGGCGTGAGGAAATCGATCGGCAAGCACAGCCCGGTTGATGGGGTTAAGTTCCACTTGCCAGGTGGTGCGGTAGCCTGCGTTTTCGAATCCGACATCAAAACCTCCTATGCCTGCGAACAGGCTTCCAATGGTGGGCTGGGGCATGTCTGCTCTTTAATGGACAGATGCTCAGGGCATTCGGATAGGAGGCTCGGGGCCTTCAGGTGATTGAGTGTCCGGCAGCGCGGGCACTTGATTTGTAGTTCGATGAAGCCACGGATGGCGGCGAGTTTGCGGTGACATTCGCCACAGCGAATTTCCTGCATGGTTATGCCCCTTGCGCTGTTGGCCACCCCTTATCGAGCATGGCCGCCTTGTAAGTCCCTTTAGCCAATGCAGCAAGCAACTGACACTCGCGATCGAAACAGGCCTGGACGTGGACCCGCACGGCTTTGGCTAGGTCGATCAGTTGCGCTGCATTCAGTTCTACCGGCCCGCTTAGCGCCTTCCAGGTACAGGCATAAGCCGGATTGAGCACCGCAGATAGCGCGGCTGCTGTGATCAACGCTTGGCTTGCTCGGTGGGTATCAATACGAACGCCGTTGACGGTGATGCCTGCTACTTCATGCCGATAGCGCACGGCCGCAATTTGCGCGGCATCGTCGGCTGGCGCTCTAGGCGTTACGGTGAACAATCCATTCACGTATTGCATGCCTGACCGTGTGTCGTCGGAGCAAGCTACCCAAATTAAAGAGGGATGAAACCGTCCTTGCGGGTCGATGTTTGTAACTTCAGCTACTGTTGCGTTTTCTATACGTGCCCACATGCTCATCACCATTGAATTGTTATTTGCCCATCTGCGCCATCAGGTGCCGGACCGTCACTACGCCCGCCACCCCCTTGTCCCGGACTTCGCGGCTTTTGGTTATCGCTCCCTGCCGCCGTGGATACACCACCCCCACCACGTCCCCCGTGAAAGTCTGTGTTACTGCTATCGCCAACAGGGAGGCCACCTTGGCCGAGGGTGCCGTTCTCATCACCACCCACACCTTGCCCCCCTTGTGGTCCTTGGCCATTGATAAAGCCGCCTGCTCCATTCGAGGCCCATAAGGTGGTTCCAAATGACGAGGTGCCACCGTTGGTGCCTGTGCTTCCATCCTCCAAACCACCCACACCACCTGAGCCCACCGTGACCGTTACCGACGTAATACCGGTCAGGTCGACGAGCTTTTTGGCAATACCTCCGCCAGAGCCACCCGAAGGACCCGGTAATGATCCGGATCGGGCACCGCCACCGCCGCCTGCGATGACAATCACCCATGCTTTAGTTACGCCAGGCGGTACGTCCCAGGTGAATACCCCCGCCAACGAATAGACTTTTATGCCACGGAGCGGAAACATTGCTGCGAGCGTTTTAGGCGTAATTATCGTGCGATCATCAGTGCCCGCTTTGACCAAGATTTGAGTTGCTATCCGCGCAATACCCGGCGCACTCGTAGTTGCCTGAACGACCTTGGCGCCGATCGCTTGGAACACCCTGAGCGCATTCATCGGCTTGTTAGTATCAGACCCTTTCTCTGCTTCCCGCTGGTTGGCAAAGGGAATACCGGAGCCATCGAGGAACGCATCGATTTTTTTCTTGAGCCAGCTTGTCCGGTTCGCCAGTTGTTTGGCCGGTAGGTTAGTAATGCCTTCTGGCCCACCCAGTACCGGGTCGGATGTTTCGAGTTGGTAGACGCCAGGCGCCCAGTCGGGTGATTCGGGTAAGTCGGCCATTAGCTGCTCCCATGGTTGTATTGGCCGTCGTAGCACGCGACGGCGTTGTAGCGAATGGCGACGGTCTGGTAGTCGAGCGATACCAGGCGGCAGCGTGCCGGGGCGATGGAAAGAAGCAGGCAGCGCAAGAGCATCGCCTGATCGTTGGTGATGACGCGTTTTAGAACGACCCGGTACAGCGGCCAGGCAGAAGCCTCGGTGCTCGGCTGCGCGTGTAGCCCTTCCTGGAGGGTGACTTCACCAAAGCCCAACAAACGAATGATTTCGCGGATCGCCCATGGCGTGCCCTTGAACCGATGCAGCTCAGAGGCGTTTTTGATTAAGTTGCGCTTGGCTTCTTCGGATTCGGCCAGGCCCCAGGCGGCTTCGTCGAGCAGCGAGAACTGATCGGCCAAGGCCGGTAGCAGCGAGGGTTTCACCAGGTCGATCAGGTAGACCAGCATCACGTTGAGATCGAGGTCGGCCAGTGCCTGGTTAAGCAGCTCGCACAGCAGCGCGAATCGTTCATCGTCAGCCAATGCAGGCGGCAGCGGCTGATCAGTCATAGGCCACCCCGGCATCGATCAATTGGATGGCGGAGCAGTTTGCCCACTCATTGCCCTGCAACTCGCGCAAGCTTGCTGGTAGAAACAGATGGGCGCGGTACACGCCGGTGACTTGAAGCTCTGCGATGAGTTGTTCTGGCACCAGATCGCGGCCGAGACTGGCGCGGCATTCGGCGGCGTAGGCCTGCGCGGCGGCTTGTGCGGCTGCCATGGCGACGCTGCGGTCGGCGTTGGCGTAGAAGGTAATGTTTGCCTTGATTTGATAGGCGACCTCGGTGGGTGACAGCGCGCTGACCGTGTCGCACAGAGGGCGCAGTTTTTCGCCGCTGACCTGGTGCTCTATGCGTTGCAGTAGATCGTCCGTTGGTAAGCCGGTGATGGTCAGTGGGAACAGCGCGACGTGGCCGTCTGGCTGGCCTTCGTCTGGGCCATTGACGGCGACGTCGATGATCGACTGGTGCACGGCCAGGGTGTGGTAGCGGTAAGCGGCACGACTGCCGGCGTTGCTGAAGGCTTCGGGGGCCAGGATGATGCGCTCGCGGTAGCGGTCATCGTCTTCATCTTGAGCACCGTGGGCGGTGATCGTGGTGTTGCTGGCCGTCAGGCCTGCCGCTGGCGAGCTACCGAGGGTGCTGATCTGGCCGACGGTCCAGCCGTTGCCTTGTTCGCCCGCGGTCAAGCAGGTTGCGGTGACGGTCACATGGGTTTGACCGACGGCCATCACCACATCCCGATCGGTGATGAAGGTGAGCTTGGCATCTTGAGTACTGACCCGAGTGCCGACTGGGATCAGTAGTGGCTGCGCCACGGCCGTGGGCATGGTGAAGCACACCGTGCAGCCGGCAGCCTGGGCCAGCAACCTTGGCGTGGCGACCAGTTCACCGAGGTAATCGAGGATCGGGCCGCGGGCGAATCGCACCAGCAGTTGTTCGCCGGCATTCTGGATGCTCATCTGCAACCGGGACACCGCGTAGGCAATCTGGTCGATGTACAGCCGCTCGATCTGGGCCGGGTACAGGGTTTTGCCCGACTTCTGCTCGTAGCGGGCGATCAGTTGGGCCTCTAGCGCGGCGGGGTCTATTTTGATGAGTTCGGGTTTAGGCAGCTCGCGCATAGGGCACCTCGGTCAACTGGGGTACTTCGCCGGCTACACGCCACTGCACGCGCACGGTAATTTGCGCGGCGTTGATCTGGATTTGCACCTGGACTACCGAGACGCGGGGTTCCCAGTGGCGAATCGCGTCGACGGCTTCGCGCACCAGGTGTGGCGTGACGCGGTTGGTGGGCCAGTCGAGGTACAGGTGCAGGTCGCTGCCAAATGTTGGACGATGGGGATCGCTGCCCTTGGGCGTGCTCAGGATGATGCGGATGGCCTGGTCGATGTCGCGCAGACCCTCGACCACCTCTCCGGAGGTACCCAGGGTTGGCTGCCAATGAGCGGCGGTGATGCTGGTATGGGGAATGGGCGTAGTCATGGGCACATGGTGCATGTGCCAATTAACGCTGGCTTTTAATCGAGTTTAAGGAGCCCTTCCGCTATAAGGAAGAACATCGAATGGATCTTCAATTTGGAGAGCACGCCTTGAGTAACAGCTATCATCCGCCTTTGTATCAGGCGCAACGATTCACGTGCCCACATTGCATGGCCTTTTCATCCATGGACTGGACTGCGTTGAAGGCACCAAAGTACCCAATAAAATTCATCATGATGGCTGCCTGCCAAGGTTGCGATAATTACAGTCTCTGGGTGCCTGTTAAAAACGCTGTGTCTGCGTTAGCCCTTATTAATATGGACTACAAGCTTGTTTACCCAGCAATTTCTCAAGCCCCGAATCCTGAAGAGAACATGCCCGACGAAATTAAGATCGATTTCGAGGAGGCTAGGCAGGTTTTTGGCAGTTCGCCTCGGGCGGCAGCCGCATTATTACGGCTGTGCGTGCAAAAGCTCTGTCATCAGCTTCTCGGCAAAAAAGGCGACATTCACAAACAAATTGGTGAGCTTGTTGATAAAGGACTACCACCCCGTGTGCTGAAGGCCTTTGACACCATTCGCATCTTCGGAAATGAGTCTGTACACCCCGGAACCGTGAACCTCAATGACACCCCAGAGGTTGCCCTCGCGCTTTTCAGTTTGTTGAACATGGCGGTTCGTCACTGCATCACGGAGGAAAAGGAGCTGGAAGCGATCCGCGCTTTGACTCCTGAGACCAAGCGCAGAGAAATCTAGCTACTATCCATGCTGTTGCCTCTTTCAGGATGAGCACTAAATGTCTAAGCATGTAGCCCCCACTTTCCACGCCAAAGCCTACACATGCATGTTTTGTTCGGTCCTCACATCCATGACTTGGGTTCCGCTGTGGATCCGTCAAGGTGGTGGAGTTAGGTTGTCGTCATTCCAGTTGTGCTATTGCGGCCATTGCGGTCAAAACAGTCTATGGTTGAACACTACCGAAAAGGACTTTGAAGATGAGCCGCCCGTTACTGGTCGATTGATCTTACCTTCAACCGCAGCCGCGCCTGTCGCTCATGTCGACCTTCCACCAGACTGCAAAGTGGATTTTGAAGAAGCTCGCGAGATTTCTAGTCGATCTCCTCGAGGAGCTGCAGCGTTACTTCGGTTGTGCCTTCAAAAGCTATGCATGGAGTTAGGTGGCAAGGGAAAAAAGGTTGATGACGACATTGGTATGTTGGTGCGTGCTGGCCTCAACCCAAAAATCCAGCAAGCCTTTGACGTAGTCCGAATCACTGGAAATCATGCAGTGCATCCCGGAGAAATATCTCTAGAGGAGAATCCTGATCACGTCACGGTGATGTTTGAGATGATCAATCTCATTGTCGAAGAGCTGATCAGCCGTCCTAAACAAATAGAAGAACGTTTCAATAGCCTGCCGACAGGTGCTCTTGATGCAATATCTAGGCGCGATGCCCCGAAGCTTTTATCTAATGGTGGTGGTGATTAGAGTTTCCACCGACGTCCATGATTACCCCTGTCGCATTCACATTTCCGTTCACCTGCAGGTCACCGTTCAAGGTGACCTGCAGGATGTTCAACGTCGCCGAAGGTGACTTCACCACCACCGGCCCACCCGACTCAACCGTGATGTTGCGCCCGCACTTCACAATCAAAGCCCCCACACAATCCAGCGTCATCACCCCGGCCGCACGGTCGTAGGTCGATACCGTCCCGTCGCTAAACCGCACATAGTCCGTGTCCTCATCCACTATCGGTGGCGGTTCGGCGGTTGAGTAGATGCCGCCCAGATATACGCCGCCCACGCCATCCGCATCGAGCAGCACCGCCACTTGTTCACGCAGTTCGGGCATGAGCGGCCGGCGTTTTGTGCCCTGGGTGTTGTGTTGGGGCACGTTGAGCCAATAGGTCTGGAGGCCGTCGCGGTCATCCAGGTGGACGCGGATGCGGCAGCTGGGGTAGTCGATGGCGCTGACTTCGCCGTAGGCCAGGTCGATGGTCATGGGGTTTGCTCTGAGTTGGTGGTGCGGACGCGGCACACGTGTTTGTCGACGGTGTAGCCGCCGGTGCGGGTGATGCGGTGTTGGGATGAGGTGATGAGGTAGTGGCCGCCGAGTTGGCCGGCGGCGGCCAGGGTGATGACGTTGCCGCTGAGCAGATTTGGGCGGCCCATGGCGGTCCAGCTGCCGGTGGTGCGTTCGCGGTTGGCTTTGACCAGTTCGGCTTTGACTTTTGCTTTGGATTCTTCGGTCGAGGCGCTGCGTTTGCGGCTTTTTTGGGTGTCGCCACTGGTGGTGGTTTTGCTGATGCTGCTGGGTACGGCGACGGTTTCGCCGTTCTCGATTTTGTAGGTGAGCAGTTGCTTGTTGGCGGGGTCTTTGTGTTTGAGCTCGATGGCCTGGGGCACGGTTCTGATTTGGTCGCGCAAGTTCACGTGGCTTAAGTCCTGGAGTATGAGCGTTGCCACTGGCGCGGCGTTGACCAACTCGCTGATGGCGTGGAAGACCAGGCGCTGGCCGGTGATCTTGAAGGCGTAGTCGTACTCGGCGGCGAGGTTGCGCAGGAAGGTCAGGTCGGCGTCTTGCTGGGTCAGGCGGTCGAGTGGGACGGGCTGGATGTTGCCGATCAGTTGTAGGCCCTGGCGCGTGGCGATCTGTTGGGCGATGGCGGCCAGCGTGGTGTTTTCGTAGGCGTGGTGTTGTGTGGTGCGCAGCGCCGCTTTGATGCCGGTGGCCAGGCCATGGAGGGTGATGGTTGAGGGCGGGCAGTTGAGTTCGACTTCGTCGATTTCGAATCGGCCGAGGGCACGCAGGGGCTGACCTTCCCAACCGATGGACAGGGCCAAGCTGTCGCCGTGGCCTGGGTACCATTGATCGCGCCATTGACCTTGAGTGTCTTCGAGCTCGACCGCCAGGCTGTCGGCCTGGCCGGTGAGGTAGTCGGTGTAGGACAAGGACAGCAGGTGCTGGCTGACGTTGCGGGTGATGTTGCGCTGCTGGTAGGTGAGTACGAAGCGCGCGTGGGGCACCTGTTGGGGAATCATCGCATCCATGGCGGCAGGTCTTCTGTGGTGGGCAGTGGTTGCAATACGGGGATGGCGAGTGTCAATCCGGCGGGCAATGTGGCGCTGATGGGGACATGGGGGTTGGCCTGAACGATCGGCAAATAGCGGTGGGCGTCGCCGTAATAACGCCAGGCCAGTTGGTCCCAACGTTCGCCTTCGGTGGTGATATGGGCGATGAACATCAGGCCCTCCGGGTCAAGACGTGCGCGGCCAAGCCGGCCAATCGGGTGTTGGCACCGTCCATTGCACTGACGGCTTGGTCGAGGGCGTGGCGGGAGGTGGAAAAGCGATCGACGATGTTGCCTAGGTCGACGGGGTTCAGGCTGGCGCGTGCGCCCATGACGCTGCCCAGTACCTGCTCACCCAAACGTGATAAATCTGAGCCATTGTCGAGCAGCTTTGCGATGTCGGCTAACCCTTGCAACGGCTCGATGGCCCGCGCCGTGATGCCGAGTAACTGCGGCACTTGGCCAAAAATCATGACGGCGTTACCGCTCTTGACCGTGTGGTAAAGGTTTTGGCCGGCCTTGAGCATGTTGGCCGCGGTTTTCGCATGGGCGATCACCTGTTGCGTGGCGCTGGGCGATGGCATCAGGCGCGAGATCAAGCCTGGCGAACCGCTGGTGGCTGCTGACGTACCGCTTAGGGCTGTGTCGAGTAAACCGGGGTGAACGACTTTACGCGTAAAGGCGCCGTTGTATTCCGCAAGGCTGAGCTGCACGGTGGCCGCTTTGATTTGCCCAGTGGCCGTGGCACGCCGCAGGGTGTTGCTGATGGTTTTAATGACATAGGCACCCAGGTATTCACCACTGCCCATGACGAAGGCCAACGGTTGGTGTTGGCTTTTGGCCTGGTGCAATGCGCGCAGCCTTTCTTCGGGATCGCCAAGCACCGGGTGTAACTCGATGGTCAGGTTGCATTCATCCAAGCCTTCGCCCATCCATTCCAATAATGGCTTGCCTTGGATGCGCGCATGCTCGGCCCAGTCGGCTGAGCCGCTGTGTTCCATGCCGCTGATGCCGCCCGCGACGGTGAATTCGATGTCGCCCAGGATCGCAAACATTAGGTCATCCCCTCCTCAGCGGGGCCGTAACTGCGGCGGTGTTTGTCGTGCAGGTAGCGCTCCATCAAGCGCACCCATTCGGCATAACTGGCGTGCAGGCCTTGGTTGATCTGGTCCATGCCGGCACCGGCAGGCAAATTGATCTGAGGCGAGAAATGGAAGGTCATTTGGCTCGCGGATTCTGCGGCACCTGCGGCTGACCTTCCGCCAGCGGCGCCCATCCTGCTGGCCTTGGATACCTCTGCTGGATTGGGCGGTGCCATGTCGACTGCGCTTTGTGCGGCGATGCCCAACGCCGCCTGACGGACCAGGCCAGACTGGGCGCTGATGCCGAGGGCCGCGCCTTCGCTGATGTTGGCGCCGTAACCGATGAAGACCCGGCTGGGGGACTGGATGCCGAGGGTTTCGGTAAACCACCCCTTAACGGAAGACCCGATGCCCACGACGCTGTCTTTGAGGGCGCCGGCCATGTTGCTGATGCCGTTGACCAGCCCCGTGATGAGCAGGCCGCCGAACTCGGTGAACGTGCCCGGCAGCTCGACGCCGAAGTAATTCATGACACCGGCAAAGGCTCGATAGAACCAGCCGACCGGAGAGAAATTGATGATCAACCCCGCGATGCCGGACAGACCACCACTGAAGCCGGTTTTCACCTCGTCCCACAGACCGGTGAAGAACGTTTTTATCGGCGCCCAGTGCCGGTAAATCAAATACGCCGCCAGTGCGATGCCGGTAATCAGTAAGCCAATAGGATTCATCATCAAGGCTCTGCCGAGCCAGAGAATGGCCTGCCCAGCGAGCTTCAGCCCGAACAACAATGTGCCGCCCAACACCTTGCCCAAGAATAAGCCGCCGCGAGCGATCACCCTCAGCGGGCTACCCAAGGCCCGCGTCATACCGCGCAGGAATAACCCGCTGTATTTCGCCACCGTGAGCAACCCGCCGCCGATACGCGTTAACCCGGTAATCAGGGGCGTAAATTTGCCCATCTGCCACAGACTGCGCAGCAAGGTGAATTTGGCGGACAGCATGGTGACGGTGGTGGTCATGGCCACGAACGGCGCCAAGATCAGGTTGACGCCGTACGCCACGCCAATGAAGGCCATTTTCCCGAGCAGCAGACCGCCCACCAACCCAATGACACCCCGGATCAATTCCGGGTGCTCGCCTGCCCAAGCGGAGAACGAGCGCATGAGCGGGACGACGGCGCGGCTGACGTCGACAATGGCAGGCAGCAGCGCGTTACCGACCGAGATGCCGATGTCGGCGAGGTTGACGCGCAGTTCTTTCAATTGCTCTTTGGAACTGCCCATCCGTTTGGCCCAATCATCATCGAGCACGCCTTTATCCGCTGCCGCCTTACTGCCTTGCTTGATACCGCCAAGGTCTTGCTGGTTGGCTAATGCCGGCCTAACAAAGGACAGCACTTGCTGGTCGGCGAACAGCTCGCCCAGTTTGTAGGCTTCGTCCAGCCGGGCCAGTGCCGTCTGCCGCTCTTGCTCATCCTTGATGTCCAGCGCCTTGCCATACGCTGCCGCGGCGGCCGGGGCTTTGGTGCCCAAGTGGGCGGTCAGGATTTTGATCATCGACTCGACGGGTGAAAGCCCTTCGCTGACCAGGTTTTTCATGCTGCCTTTGAGATCGATACCGGCCTTCTCAAATGACTTGAGCGTCTCGGGTGCGGTGATTTTTGAAAGGAAGTTTTTGAAGTTGTTGGCGGCCTCGTCATTACTGCCGGCGCCACGGCGGGCGATTTGTAAGGACGCGCCAATCTCTGCCACCGCTCGCTCCCCGGTGATGCCCAAGGCGGCAAACTGGGGCGTTAATTGCGGTAGCCACTTGGCCATGTCGGCGAGTTCGAACTGACCACTTTTGCCGGCGAACGCCAACATGTTCATGGACCGTTCAAGACCCTCGGCGCCAATGCCCAGGTTGTCGTTGAGGGCGATGGCCACCGAACCCAAATTCTCCATGCTGGCGCGGGTGGCGGTGGCTGTTTTGGCCATGACGGGGGCGTAGGCGGCCAGCTCTTTTGCGCTGGCAATGCCACCCGCAATCAGTATGGCGGTGCCGTTGGCGACCTCGGTTTGGGTCTGGTTCCACTTCAATGCGGCGCCGCGCATCACCTGGCTGAGGCGGGTTTCTTCTGCTTCGTCGAAGCCGCCGGTGATGGCGACGTCGCGGGTCTGGTCCTGAAAGTCGATGGCGGTTTTCATCGACTGAAAAACCGGTACGCCCAACGCCGCGCCAGTGCCGGCCACTTCCATGGCCTGGCCGCGCAGGTCGCCGCGTTGGGTTTTGAGGGCATTACCGCGGGCGATGCTGGCGGTAAGGCGGTCTTGTTTGACCTTGAGCTGATCAAGGGTGCGGCCCACCGCATCGTACTGCCGGCGCAGGCGCTCGACACCGGTGCCGCCACGCACCAGGGATGCTGACAGTTCGTTGCCCATCAGCTGCTGCTTGGTCGTGAGGCCATTGATGGCGCGGCCCAGTTGCTGCACGGTCGATTTGGCCGACCCGAAGGCGGCGTTCAGGCTGCCGGAGACAACTGCTCCAATTTTTAACCCGACGAGGACTTCGTTAGCCATAGTTGCTACGCTTTGGGCATGTTTGAAAAAGCCGCTTTACGCACTGCCAAGATCCTCTATGCACTGGCCATTGGCGCCGGTGTGATCTGGCTTGCCTGGTTGTGCCTGGTTCACTTGCCGTTGTGGGCGGCGGTGCTGGTGTTTTGTTTAGCGCTGCCACTGCTGGCCTTGGCTGCCGCCCCTGTTGCCGCGGGCGGCGCGTTGTTGGCCGGGTTGGGTATGGGGCTAGTCAGGCTGATCAGCTACGGGCTTGCTCGTCGAGTTCGAGTCGACGATTGATTTCGCGCTGACACACGTCTACCCAGCGCCAATACTCGACCATGTCGAGCCGGGCGATTTCAGACGGCTGCATTCGCAGCACCAGCAATAACGCCTCGTCCCAGGACTGCAGCAACGTCGCCTGCGGCTGCCATTTCCCGCAACACCTCGGTGGCTAATTTGGAATCGGCAATGTCGAACTCGCCGAGGTCTTCCAGGGTGATGCCCAGCATCTTGGCCACGAGCATGTCTTCCATCACGCCTTCGTCTTTGGTCGCTGCCTGCGCGGCGCTGATGTCTTTGCGTTTGAGGCGCGTGATTGGCCGTTGGGTGACCATGTCACCGTTGGCGCTTTTGAAGGGAAATTTGAGGGTGAAGCTGAGTGGGTCGGCCATCGTTGGTGCTCCAGGTGGGTTGCTGTTGAAGAGCCCTGAGCATCGCACTTGGCCGTGGTGCAGACTTTTAATCGACTTTAAAGAGACAGCACTTTTATGCGACCCCTTCGCGGTGCAACGATCAAAGCCCTTTACCGAGGGACAAACCCCCGGTAAAGGGCTGAGTAATTACTTAGGTGGCACGAAGTTATCCAGCATTCGATTCACCGCCAGTTCAGCCAGCATGATGACTTGCTGAAGCGCCAGCAGGGTATTGCGCTGGGTGCCCTCCACCAATGCAGCAATGTCACTGGCCATGACACTGGCCGAAGCCAAGTTCTCACACGTTTGAACCAGCAAGGCTTCATCGCCGACATCCGGCGCAATCATGTACATGGTGCTGGGTTTGCGGGGGGTGTTCTTGAGCGCTGCCGGGTTGAGGTAGAAATTGAGGGCGCGCTCGGCGGCTTCATGAAATTTTTTTGAATCGTCAGATTCGTACGGGGATGCCGGATCGGTGTCTGGCGGGTTGGGTGTTACTTTGAACATAGATGAAGCTCCAACTTGCAATATTGAGGAGCCATCACCCTCGCTACCAAACGAAGGGTGGCGGCCATACGTGGGTTGGTAGACCGGTCGAAGTTGGAAAAACCCGGCGCTCACAATGGAGCCCCACGCATGACCACCATAAAAGCAGAGTCCCGAAAAGAGACTGCATAAGGTGTTGCCATGCGACTTCGTAGCGGGCTACCAAACCCGATCACTGTTTTGCAGTGACCGGCAAACGATATAGCCCGCCCCACAGCCGCACAAGCCAGCGGATTCTGGTGCACGCGTAGGTAACGACGCAAGGTGTTGTAGTCGTTAGGACGTAACAGCGGGTGTCTTTAAACACGCATCGTTAAACGTGTGAGCGCTTTCAAAAAAACGAGGAAGCGCCTGACAATTTTGGGGTTGTGTTGCGGCGCGGCCGCACCTGTCGCCCGCTCAAAGTCATGCAGGACGCGCGCGGCGGCGTGGTTTTTTGAATCGAGGATTTGGTAGGAGGATGCCGGATCGGTCACCGGCGGATGGATAGGACGCTGAACGCTGCGTCGGTCCTTTTGAATGAGCCGTGCAGAGTTGAAAAAGGATGGCAACTGTACGCAGGTAATGGAGTCGTAGGGGAGCTTCGCAATACCGACTTGCCCGAGGGCACACTGTGTACAGTCACCATCAACATTAGGCATGGAGCTGCCTTTCCCGTCAAAAGAGGCACATGCAACTTAACGTGCCGCGGGCTGCTCCGCCCGGTCACTGCGGCGGTGACGGGAGATAAGATACCGGCGACCGCTTGGCGAAACAGCCGGCCGATTCTGTGGCGGGTGTAGGCAATGGCGTTGGGTGTTGTAGCCTCACGAAGTCATACAGCGTTGCACCAAGCACGTTCTTCCAAGGCGATTCACCTTGTCTTTACGCCTAGTTCAACTTCTGAGCTTCCAGTTTCGCCAGGAAGTCTCGAATATTGTTCTGTACGGCGCGATTGACTGATTCCTTGAGGCGGACGACACCCGCGAAGGCGTAGCCTGGAGGGACGATGCCCTGGGTGATGATCGTTTCTTCGAGCAAGGTTTCGCCCGTTTTGCGATTTACCAGCAGGTACTTTGCGGAAGCATCAGTCACCATGGTCACGCCAGCTGCCGGCGGATCCAGCTCCTGGATTTTGACGAAAAGATTCACTTTTTTTGTCGACTCGTCGTCGAACACTGAGCTCTTGTTAATGGCTTCTACTACTGCCCTTTCCCAGAGTTCGGGAATGCCTTCACCATCGGACGGTACATTTCCTGTTTGCTCATTGGGGGCAGCGAAGGAAACGGATACTGCACGAAGGTCCGCGTCCACTTTGTGAGTCGAGGGCGAAATACTTGGAACGGAGAAATTCAGCGGGGGTACAGATGTGCAGCCGCTTAGCAAAGCGACCAGCAATGTACTGACTGCGATCCTTGAGCGCATCCTTGTTTCCTTTCTGAAAATGAGTTGAGGCGGGAAAAGCATAGTAGGCGTTAGCCAAAGTCGCCTTTGTCCCTTGCTAAACGGCAGCAAGAGCTGTCGTTTAGCTCACTTTTTTGCCAAAATAACTCAAACAGCTTTGATCGAGGGTAATTCTCAGAGTTGTCTCTGGTGGAGCTGTCCCTTCGAGAGGCACTACAACCTAATGTGCCACGGGCTGCTCCGCCCGGTCCCTGCAGCGGTGACAGGAGACAAGATAGCGGCGAGCCCTTGGCGAAACAGCCGGCCCGATTCTGTAGCGGGTGTAGGCAATGACGTTGGGTAATAGCGAGCTTAGAAAAGCTCGCTCGGTACAACTACGTTTGCAACTAGACCACCACAAAGGGTTCAGTCATTCCCATATTCCGGCTCGTACTCCATTTCTCGTTCGCTTTCTTCGGAGTAATCGTCGGAAAGTTCAGCTTCGTGCAACGCCTCCTCACCCTCAAGATGTAGTTGGCAGGTGGGGCAATAGAACTCCATTGGGGAGAAGTACTCATTGACCGTTTCGTAGCCCGAACTGAAGTCTTGATCAATCACTTCCTCATCAGCTCGATCGCCCCCTAGGAAGCCTGTGCAGGCACATGCAGGGCAGATTTGTTCCCAGTGGTGGTCCAAGTGATAACGGAAATTTTCGAGGTATGAGAAGCTGTTGAAGCTTTTTGCTACAGTCTGAAGTGCCTCCTGTTCCTTCTTGGTGTGGTCTTTGACAAACGTCGCCTTCGCATCAGCAATTCTCTGTCGCGCCGCTTGGGCCTTAATGTCACGAAAGTGTCGTAACAATTCCAAAGGAATTTGAGACTCGGCGCCTACCCAAGCCTCTAGATCCAGCCCCATTGAAATTAAGATAAGTTGCGCGGCGCTCCAAAATTCGCCTTCCCATGCGTCCAATGGCATTCCGGAAAATGCTGCCTGACCTGAATGAAGTTCGGCGTTTCGGCGAGCTGATATGCGCTTGCAAGCCTCGGCATTGGGTGTGCCGAAATTCGGAACTGTATGCTTAAGCCGGGCGAAAACGACGTTAGCATCAACCGTTCTTACTACCGTGTTGGTATTGAATCCGCACGCTTCAAGAAGGCTGTTTGGGTTGACGGCATCGACGACAAGGCTGGGATGGATTTTTGCGAGCGACGCCTTTGCTAACAGCTCCAAAGCCAAGGCGGCCCACATCTGGAAAACCTCATGATCTCCGCCGTCTTTGGCTTTCAGCGCGCGATGTACAAAAACTCGGGATTTCACAAAAAGTGCGTCTGCGGACAGCGCCACGGGCTCATGCTTGCCTGGTGTCGACTTCGATTGCTTGTCCATCTTTTCCATGTCGTTCATCGTCACTCCATTACCGTTGTGCGAAGAAGATAGCGGGCACTGTCTTGCTCGGCATTCGTACGCCGATGCAGGCATCGCCAGTTGTCGATTATTGCGATTAGTCCAGGCGCCCATGCAATTTGGTCCGAGACCGAGGTGCCTTCGTCCTCTATCGCTCCCTGCAGGTACTGCGCGGTTGAGTCCAGAGGCGACATGCAGCCCGGATCATAGCGATAGTACGACTGTAGCGGACTTGTGGCCGTCGCGTAGAAACTATGGGCGCCATTACACACCCTGAAATTTGCTTGCCGTGCCGCCTGGCTATTCAGCGCAAGGCTTTGGCGGGCATCCCAGATAATGGTCGCTGCCGTGTTTGCTGAAGCTTGCGCGCAAGCTAGGACCAGGTAACGGGGAGGAACTGACCAATGTGCGCCATCGGTGTGCCACGGAAATAACCCAGTACCATAAAGTGCACTTAGGGATCTCGGCTTCGCCGCGTTGGCGCTAGTGGGTCGAAGATGATCTACAAGATCGCCTCCCTTACGGCTAGCCCGAGGCGATCCCAGCTGCCGGGCTATGCCGACAACCAGATCCTGTAGGGTATCCACTGTTGAGCTGGGGGCGGTGAGCACAGCCCAACCGTTTGTGATCAGCTTTTCTTCCGCGCTCTCAAGCTGCTCGTGCATTTATGACTTCCTGTGGACTTCATTGACACTGATCCAATGCGATAGCTGGTCAATACGAATGCAAATGTCTAGATCAGTGTAGAAGTCATGATCGGCTATGCAGGATTAATTTTCAGTGGATTTCGCTTAGAGAGCTGTTGGCACGCAACGTAGAAAAACGCAAGGCTGCTCGACTCGGCAGTTGAGTTAGGGGACATCCAAGATACATGGGCCTTGAATGCTGAAATCAGGCACAAAAAATCGATCGCGGCGATGGATTTGTAAAAATTGATCGGCTTGCCATAGTCTTCGTCGGCGTATGCGCCGTGAAGAATTCCGTGCCGATTTGTCATATCTGGGTGTGGATATTTTTCTGACCCAATGTACATATTCCCTTCAGTAAAATCCGAGAAGGAATCCATCATTGAGACCAGTTCGCCCACGGCCCCTTTGCTGTTCTGAATGGCGTCGCGTTTGCAATCATCAGCAAGAGCTTTAAATCCAGGCCGAATATTTCCGAAGGTCACCCCACGATCGGCTGCAATCCTTTTAGCGGCACCCTCTATCACCGGCATCAGGCCGGCTACAGCGACGTGATCAAGCCCCATGAAGTGCGCTTGAACGGCCTCAGAGATGATTACCTTGTAATCCTGAATGAACGGAGTGATTGGGTATCGCTCTGTGACCATGGCCGCCAAATTAGCTGGGGAATATGCGAGTGCTAGCACCTTTTCCAGATCATCTTGAGTGAATAATGTACCTTTCCTATGAATATCCGCACACACAGCGCTCAAAAAACCCATGGTTATATAGGGCGGTATGAACCACCCAACGCCACCCAGCGTCGATCGGAAATGCTCTAGAGACCCTTGCATACCCATCCTCAAGTTTTCTGTTGGCAGGCACCTATGTGCTAGCTGACATTTAGTAACGGGGCGAGATTGTACTGCGCGCCAATTGAGTTGAATTCAGCGTTAATTAAATTCCGATGCGAATCAAAGGTTTTTGCAGTTTGCGACAACCGGAAATTACAGACGTTGTCTATCAAATTGATCTCCCCGCTCTGGACATGAGTCCGAAACAGAAGCCGCAGTGCGCGCAGTTGGTTGTAGAGAATATTGAGTTGATCAATAAGTGTTGGGTCTTGGTACTTGAATCGCGGTTTCGTCACGAGCTGCCCATCTGACCGCCCAGTGTTGATTGTCTCAATAAGGCCAGTGATCGTATCCCCAAACGCCCGATAGTCGCTCTCCAAGTGCCATGGATCCTGCAAAGCTGGCCGATCCATGCGGTCCCGAATATCGGAAAGTGCGTCAGCATCGGTCTTGTCCAAGATGGATATGGCGGTATGGTCATAGCTGATCTCGCTCTCTATAAGGGCAAGGATGGCCTGGAGCTCCGAAGTCGTCTTTTTTTCGATGTCTTGCATCAACGATTTATTATCGATGACGTCGGCACGACCATCGAAGACCACTCCGCTAGGCACGGTTACAGTGCTATACGTGCCTGTTCGTTTTCCAATCAACAGAATTTTGAGGGATTTGTAGGTCGTCCCCAGTCCGTGCTTTACAAATTTATCCAGAGTCTTTTGGATCTTCGGCGCTCGGCGATCCGAGGTAACCTGGACCGCCAGACTAATGTTTTGGTCTGCTAGGTCGATTGCGGCGGCGTTTAACTGACTATGGTTAAGGTTGACAAGATTGTACCCATAGACCTGATTGAGCAACCGCTGGAAGAAATGTTCTGCTGCGATATTGAGGTCAAAAAAGTGCATAGTCCCGAGGACCTCTATGGATGCGCTTAGATGAGTGATGTGGAGGGTGATCTCCTTGATCAGTTGTCCGTGTTTCAACATGGCATTCCTAAAGTGGTAGACAGAAGTCAGCAAGCGGGGTTTAGTACAAGCGGGGTCGATGCTGCATCGGTCGGCGACCTCAGGTAGAGCACCATCGCGATCTTGCCCCTTGCAGAAAGGGTAGCATGCCCCGCGTTGAAGGCTCATAGGGGTCAATTTCAGAGGGGCCACAGTCCCGAGAAAAAACCGTTTAAAGTCGGGTTTTCATCCATTCAGGAAGATAGATAATGCCTAGGCCAGTAATTCCAAACATGAGGTTGTGGCCGCGTAATTTGAGCACAAGACAACGCGGTGGCTTATCCACTTCTCAATATGGTGGTATGTCAACATCACAGTATGGAGGTATGTCTAGTTCACAGTACGGGGGCATGTCCACTTCTCAATATGGAGGAATGTCTACCTCACAGTACGGAGGTCTCTCCACATCACGGTACGGCGGTCTCTCAACCGGCGTTTTTCAAGGTAGTTGTCGCGTCAACCGTCCAGCTATGCCGCTCTTTTCTCGTCC
>NZ_AZRW02000050.1 GCF_000512695.2 Pseudomonas sp. QTF5
TATTGCAGAAAAGGGGGTAACCATAGATGTGGGAGCGGGCTTGCTCGCGAAGAACGATAACGCGGTCTTTCTGAATCACTCCAACGGCCCCAACACCTGCCGATATTGCTCAACCCCCTGAGGCGTCTGCCGCGTCAGGCTGATCTCGATCCCCAGCGGATTCTCCCGTCGGTTACCGCTCAGTTTCCTCCAGCCCTTGTCCACCTCCCACACCCGCAACGCGGCTTCGCTGACGTCATTGAGCACGGCCACTCCATCGGTGGGCGCTGGCAGCGGATACTGACTGCGCGACGGCGCCTGAGCCCGATAGAGCGTGTCGCCCTTGAGCCACCAGCGCACGCGCTGCAATTCGCCATTCTGGTTGGGTGCGACGCGGATCATGTCCAGACGAAAGCCTTTGCCGTCGGTGCTACGCACGGTCAGCGCGGGCGGGGCGCTGGGCGGTTCGTCGTCTGCCCCGGGCCTGGCCGGCTCGGACAGCTCGATGCTGGCGCGCATCGCGACGTCGCGCTCCAGTTGGTTCAGCGCCCGCAGCAGGGCTTCGGTCTGTTCGGTGCTGGCCTGCAAATGAGCGTCGGCGCGGGTGACGCTGTCCAGACCGCGCCAGGCAATCAGGCTGACCACGGCCATGAGCATGATCGCCACCATTACTTCGATCAGGGTAAAACCTTGTTGGGCTTTCATTGGATGCTCACCTGGCCGGCGGCATTGCGTTGCACACTGATGCTGTTGAGCCCGTCCGACAGTTTCAACTGCAAGGGCGGGTTGATCCACTCTGCGTTCAGCACGACTTTTTGCCTGGGCTCCGCGCGCACCTCCAGCCCCGGCGTTTCCCAAGGGCGGGGGCGCAGTTGTGGGTCGTTGTTGAAGTGATCGAAGCCTTTGTCCTGGTCATTGCGGCGACTGAATCGAAAGCCCTTGGCGTCGGCCAGCCAAGTGATCGGCCGCCCATCGGCCCGGGCTTCGGCCTGAGCCACCTGGAGCAGTTGCGCGACACGTTCGGCATCCTTGCGCAGCAAATGCAACGGGTCCGGTTTGATGCTCAGGCTGATCGCCGCGCTAGCGATGCCGATGATCACCAACACCACCATTAACTCGATCAAGGTAAAGCCCTGTTGTTTGAAGCCATTCATCGACTGCGCGCTCCTTTGCGTCGGTTTTTATCCTGCACGGCAAAGATGATGGGTGTGTGAAATAAAAACGTGAGAATTAAGCGGTAGGCTCAGGGCAGGGATTAAAAGGAGACTCAGCCCATGTCGTTCACGGATCGGTTTTCCCCGGCACAGTGCGTGCAGGCTGTTGCTTTGCTGGCGACTCTGGCCGGTGTCGTCACCTGGTCATCGTTGCTGCTTACCCGGGCCGAATCCCGAACCCCGGAGGCGGCGCCGCAATTGATTGCCGAGCGCTCCAGTAACCCGGCCCTGCAATGGTTTTCCAACCAACCGGCGCCGGTCGATATCAAGGTTGGCGGCGTGCTGGCGGGCAGCCGGGGTGCCGTGGCCATCCTCAGTCTCAACGACGGCCCCCCACGCAGCTTTCTGGTGGGCGAGCGCGTGAGCCAAGGGGTGAAAGTCGTGGCCATCGACGGCGATGCTGTGGTGATCGAGCGCGGTACGGAACAAACCCGGTTGGTGCTCGATAAACTGCCAGATTCACCGTTATTGCCCGTGTTGACTCAACCCTAGCCTAAGCGCGATCCATGTGGGANGACTGTGCCGCCGTCTTCGCGAGCAAGCCCGCTCCCACAGGTTCCGCCATCAACCTCGGCGCCCTCACTTTTGCGTCATCGGCCGACTGAGCAAGGTATCGAGTCGAGCCAATGGCGGCGCCTCGCGGCTGCGGTCGAACACTTGCAGATCGACCCTCAACAAGCGGCCGTTCTGCGCATTGCCAATGGCTTGTTCGCAGCGCAACAGCAACCGCCCCTGATCGCACTCGGTCGTTTTCGCCCCCAGCGGCAAACGGCCCTCAAGACGCAGCTCGGCCAAGCGACTCTGGGCCGCCAGCAGCGCGATGGATTTGTCGCGCAACAGGCCATTGCTCTGGGTCATCAACCCGGCCACCCGCACCGCGGCGGACATCGCGACGGCGATGATTGCCAGCGCCACGAGCACTTCAATCAAGGTAAAACCGGCTTCTCGGGAAGGGCGTCGCATCAGGCGCTCGGGCAGTCTGGACAGCGCTTGACGGTAGCGTCCGGGCTTGACGGCTTGACGACCAAAGCTCCCGAGGAAATTCAACATCACTGACATATCTTCTTGCAACACTGCGCGTCGAATCGAATCAAGCCAGGGAATGTCGAGATGGATATCGCGCGCTTCAAGTTGCTGAATCAGCAGCCCCGCCTGCCTCGGGGGCAGCAAGGTTTCACGCTGATCGAGATCATGGTGGTGGTAGTGATTCTCGGGATTCTCGCGGCGATGGTGGTGCCCAAGGTGCTGGACCGTCCGGACCAGGCGCGGGCCACGGCCGCCAAACAGGACATTGGCGGCTTGATGCAAGCGTTGAAGCTGTATCGCCTGGACCACGGCACCTATCCGAACATGACCCAAGGCTTGAAAGTGCTGGTCGAACGCCCGGCGGACGCCAAGAACAGCAACTGGCGCTCGTATCTGGAACGCCTGCCGAATGACCCGTGGGGCCGTCCCTACAACTATCTGAATCCGGGCGCGAATGGCGAAGTCGATATCTTCTCTCTCGGTGCCGACGGCCAGCCTGACGGCGAGGGCGTGAATGCCGATATCGGCTCCTGGCAGTTGTAAGCGCGGTCATGAAAGCCTATTCGCTGGCAGTGGCGAAGCAACGCGGCATGGCGATCATCAGTGCCTTGCTGATCGCAGCGGTGGTTGCGGTGATTGCCGGCGGCATGCTCACCCGGCAAACGGTGTTTACCCGAAGCCTTGAGGCCGAGCAGTTGCGAGTGCAGGGCGCCTGGGTGCTGCACGGCGGCATCGAGATCAGCCGACAGCTGTTGTGGGATGCGCGCCGGCGTGACCCGTTGACGCGTCTCGATCAGCCGTGGGCGCAGCCGTTGGTGATGGCTCGTTATGACGGTCGTGACTTGCCGTTTGAAGGCCGACTGGAAGACGAGCAGGGCAAGTTCAACCTGCGCAACCTGGTCGCCAATGAACGAGTCGACGAGGAGCAACTGGTGAACTTCCAGCGCCTGTGCCAGTTGATCGGGGTCAATGGAGCCCTGAGCCAACGCATCAGCCAGCGGGTGATCGCCTCTTACCCACGTCTGTTGAACCCTGAGTTGGCGGACAAAGCACCGCCCAAGAGCGGCTTTGACAGCGGCCGCGATACCTCGCCGAATGCCGTGCGCAAGCCCCAATTGCCCACGCGCCCGATGCTGCGCAGCCTCGACGATCTGCGCAGTGTCGAAGGCATGAATGACGCGCTGCTGGCGAAGATCACGCCCTATTTCACCATCCTCCCGTCCAATACCTGGCTCAACGGCAACACCGCCAGCGCACCGGTGCTGGCCGCTTATGTGCCGGGGCTGTCGATCGAGCGCGCCCAGGCGCTGCTCGCCGAGCGTGACGGCGGCCAGTGGTTCATCAATCGCGGGGATTTCGTCAACCGTCTGCGCATGCCAAACCTGGAGCTGGCGACCGTCAAAGTCGGGATCACCAGCGACTGGTTTCGCTTGCGTGGCAAGGCGCGTAGCGATCAGCGCCGGGTCAGCCTCGATGCATTGTTGCATCGCAGCGAAGACCGCTTGCCCGAGGTTATCTGGTCACGGGTGGGCGTATGAGTCAGCTGCGCATCGCCTTGCCGCCATTGGCTGATTTGACCCTCGACAGCCCGCTGGAATTCGCCTGGCTGGACCGTCAGGGGCAGGTGACCCGCGAGGGCCAAAGTACCTTGCTGCAATTGGGCCAGAGCGGAAAAACCCCGGCGATTGCATTTTTTCTGCACCCTCAGGACAGCTTGTTGGCGAGCATCGACCTGCCGATTTTACCGGCGAGCAAAACCACAGCAGCGGTGCAGTGCGCGGCGCAGGCGCTGATCCTCGGGGCTAGCGAGCAGATGCACATCGCCCACAGCCCACGGGATGAACAGGGGCGCGTACACATCGCGTGGCTGTCCCGCGAATGGCTGAGCCAGTTCGGTCAGTTGCTGCGGATGGCGCGATTGACCCTGCGCGGTGTGTACTCGAGTGCTTATTGTTTACCCGTCGCAGACGCCCCGGTGGCCTGTGTTCGGGACGGGCATCTGTTGGTGCGTCACAGCCTTCAGCACGCGGTCGTACACCCGGCGGTGGATGAGGCGTTGAGTGATCTGTTGCTGGAGAACGGCGCCAGCGTGCAATGGATCGGCGAAGCGCCGCCAGAGGCGACGATCACACATTTACCCGCCGAACAACGCTGGACTGGGGTCTTGCCCGGCTGGGGCTTGCACGGCGGGATTCAACAACGCAGTGCCGGCCAATCAGGCTGGGGGCGGGCGATGGCCTTTTGTGCGATAGCCGTGGCGGTCTGGACCCTGGGGTTGAATCTGTACGCGGCCCGTGAAGCGACACAGGGCCAACGACTCAAGACGCACATGAATCAGCGGGTGAAGCAGGCCTTCCCTGAGCTGCCGGTGATCCTCAATCCGTTGCAACAGGCGCGTCAGCAATTGGCCGCCCGCCAGAGCGGCGCCGCGACCGACCCGACCCAGCGTTTCGCCAGCCTGGTGCTGCAAGCCGGCAGCGGCATGCCCTTCATCGCCGGCAGCGTGCAACAGCTGGTGTTTGAGCAGGGCGAATTGCATCTGAGTTTGCTGAGCGATGCGCGCAAAACCGGCAGCGACAAGCAATGGCAAACCGCGCTGACCCAGGCCGGTGTTGCGATCAACGCCACCGAAAATGGCTGGACCTTGCGCCCGGCCGCCGAGGCTGCGGCCAGCGACGCAGACACCGCCAGCGGAGCCGACGATGAGTAAATATTCCCTTGGGATTTACCGTGCGCGCTGGCAGCACTTCAACGCCCGCACCCAAGTGCTCTGGCAAGGCCTGGCCCTGCGCGAGAAACGCATGGTCGCGGGCACGGCGCTGGTGCTGGCCGGCCTGTTGACCTGGCTGTTGTTGATTCAACCGCCGCTGAAAAAGATCGATTACTGGCAGGCCGAAACGCCGAAGCTGCGCTCCCAGGCCGAAGCACTGGAGGTCTTGCTGCGTGAGGTGGCGCGGCCGCCCACCGCGCAGAGCCTCGAACAATCACTGCGCCAGAGCCTCGACGCCAGTGGTCTGACGGGGCATTACCAATTACAGGCGCCGGACACCGCAACCCCCCAAGCCTGGCGCTTGACGTTCGACGAGGCCCCGGCAGATGCCGTGGTCGGCTGGCTGCTGGTCAATCCCCGGCAATTTTCCCTTGAGGTGGTCGAGGTTCGTTTGCAGCGCGCAGGCGAACCTTTGCTCAATGACACGGCAGGCACTCTGTCCGGAACCGTTCGCATGGATCAGGCGCTTGGCGCTAAGGAAGCTTCATGAAGTGGTCAGGTTCTCTGTATGCGCGTCAGTGCCGCATGGCCGCGCCGTTTTTATTGCTGGCACTGAGTGCGTGCAGCAACACCGCCACCACGACGCAACAGCCGCCGTTGCTGGTGGACAGCGAATTGGGACGCCCGTTGGCCGACACCAACCGTACCGGCGATGCATTGGCGGATCGGCAAAAAAACCAGGCGCAGTTGAAGCAGCCGCCGGGAGTGCAACACAAAATCAGCAGCCCCGGTCGCAGCAATACAGCGCCCGCCGGTAGCGCGCCAGCGAGCAATCCATTGGGCAATCAACCGGTGACGCTGAACTTTGTCGACGTCGATATCCCGGCGGTGGTGCGTGCATTGTCGCGGTCCACCGGTCGCCAGTTTCTGGTCGATCCACGGGTCAAAGGCAACCTGACGCTGGTCTCCGAAGGGCAGGTGCCGGCGCATCAGGCCTACGACATGCTGCTGGCTACCCTGCGCATGCAGGGTTTCAGCGTGGTCGATGTCGGCGGGGTTTCCCAAGTGGTGCCAGAGGCCGACGCCAAGTTGCTCGGCGGGCCGATTTACAGCGCCGACAAACCCGCCGGCAACGGCATGCTGACCCGCACCTTTCGCCTGCAATACGAAAACGCGGTGAACCTGATCCCGGTGCTGCGCCCGATCGTATCGCCGAACAACCCGATCAACGCCTACCCCGGCAACAACACCATCGTCGTCACCGACTACGCCGAGAACCTGTCGCGGGTGGCGCAGATCATTCAGGGCATCGACAGCCCAAGCGCCATCGACACCGACGTGGTGCAGGTGCAGAACGGTATCGCTGCGGACATCGCCGGCATGGTCTCGGACTTGCTGGAGGCGCCGGGCAACGACCCGACGCAGAAGATTTCGGTGATTGGCGATCCGCGTTCCAACTCGATCATCATCCGTGCCGGCAGCCCGGAACGCACCGAGCTGGCACGCAACCTGATCTACAAACTCGATAACGCCCAGAGCAACCCGAGCAACCTGCACGTGGTGTATCTGCGTAACGCCCAAGCCGCCAAACTGGCCCAGGCCCTGCGCGGTTTGCTCACCGGGGAAAGCGACAGCGGCGGCAGCGACGGCGCGCGTTCGGTACTCAGCGCGATGGGCGGCAACACCAGCGGCGGCCAGAACGGGCAGAGCGGCAGCCAGAGCAGCACCGGTACGCAAACCTCTACATCGGGCAGCAGCACCACGGGCGGCAACGGTTACGGGCAGGGCACCAGCGGCTCAAGTGGCCAGACCGGCAGCGGTCAGCAGAGTGAACAGAACGTCGCTTTCAGTGCGGGCGGCGTGACCATTCAGGCCGACGGCACCACCAACACCTTGCTGATTTCCGCGCCGGACCCGGTGTATCGCAACCTTCGCGAAGTCATCGATATGCTTGACCAGCGCCGCGCGCAAGTGGTGATCGAAAGCCTGATCGTCGAAGTCGGCGAAGACGATGCCAGTGAATTCGGCGTGCAATGGCAGACCGGTAATCTGGGTGGCAACGGCGTGATCGGTGGCGCCAACCTCGGCGGCTCGGGGATCAATACCAACGGCAAGACCAGCATTGACGTGTTGCCCCAGGGTCTGAACCTCGGCTACGTCAATGGCACGGTGGACCTTCCCGGCATCGGCAAGATCCTCGACCTGAAAGTGCTCGCCCGTGCCTTGAAGAGCAAGGGCGGGACCAACGTGCTGTCGACGCCGAACCTGCTGACCCTGGACAACGAAGCGGCGAGTATTTTTGTCGGCCAGACCATTCCTTTCGTCAGCGGCAGCTACGTCACCGGCGGTGGCGGCACCAGCAACAACCCGTTCCAGACCGTGACCCGTGAAGAGGTCGGATTAAAGCTCAATGTGCGGCCACAGATTTCCGAAGGCGGCACGGTCAAGCTCGACATCTATCAGGAAGTCAGCAGCGTCGACGAGCGCGCGTCCAACAGCGCGACCGCCGCCGGGATCGTTACCAACAAACGTGCGATCGACACCAGTATCCTGCTCGATGACGGGCAGATCATGGTGCTCGGTGGTTTGTTGCAGGACGGCTACAGCCAAAGCAACGACGCGGTGCCATGGCTGTCGAGCATTCCCGGGATCGGTGCGCTGTTTCGCAATGAGCGCCGGGCGATCACCAAGACCAACCTGATGGTGTTCCTGCGCCCCTACATCATTCGCGACAGCGGCGCCGGGCGCGCGATTACCCTCAACCGCTACGACTTCATGCGCCGCGCCCAGGGCGGGATGCAACCGGAACGCAGCTGGGCCATGCCGGACATGCAGGCGCCGCAACTGCCGACGGCGGCTCAGGGTGTGCCGGTTTCGAATGCGCAGCCACGAGCGACCATTCGCGCGGTGCCAATTGAAGGGAGTCTGCGCCAGTGACCAGCACACCATCCCCCTGTGGGAGCGGGCTTGCTCGCGAAAGCGGTATGTCAGTCACCACAATGCCGAATGTGCTAACGCCTTCGCGAGCAAGCCCGCTCCCACAGGGGATCTTCGGTGTGTTGCAGGTCAGGGGGTTGTCATGAGTGCTTTGCCCTACGCCTGGGCCAAGGCCCAACGCATTCTGTTGCGCACCGGTGAGGAGGGCGCGGTGTTGACGGTGTGCCCGTCGACGCCGGGCTGGTCGATCAGTGAGGTGCGGCGCCAGTTCGGCCCGGCGCGGCTGGAGCGGGTGCGCGATGAGGAACTCGACGGCTTGCTTGCTAGCGCTTATGCCGACACCGGTAGCGCGGCCGCGGTAGTCGGCGCGGCGGAAAACGAAGTAGACCTCGATCGCCTGATGCAGGACATCCCGGAAATCACCGACCTGCTGGATACTCAGGACGGCGCCCCAGTGATCCGCATGATCAACGCCTTGCTCACGCAAGCGGCGCGGGACGAGGCCAGCGACATTCACATCGAGCCCTATGAAAGCCATTCGGTGGTGCGCTATCGGGTCGACGGCACGCTGCGGGATGTGGTGTCGCCGCGCAAGGCGCTGCACGGCGCATTGGTGTCGCGGATCAAGATCATGGCGCAACTCGACATCGCCGAAAAACGCCTGCCCCAGGACGGCCGCATTGCCTTGCGCGTGGCCGGGCGGCCGATCGACATTCGCGTTTCCACGGTGCCCACCGGCCACGGCGAACGAGTAGTGATGCGCCTGCTGGACAAACAGGCCGGGCGCCTGCAACTGGAAACCCTGGGCATGGACCCACAGGTGCTGGTGAAACTCGACAACCTGATCCGCCAACCCCACGGCATCGTGCTGGTCACCGGCCCCACCGGTAGCGGCAAAACCACCAGCCTCTATGCTGCGCTGGCACGGCTGGACGCCAGCACCAGCAACATCCTCACGGTTGAGGATCCGGTGGAATACGACTTGCCGGGCATCAGCCAGATTCAGGTCAACGCCAAGATCGACATGACCTTCGCCCTGGCGTTGCGGGCGATCCTGCGGCAAGACCCGGACATCATCATGATCGGCGAAATCCGCGACCTCGAAACCGCACAAATCGCCGTGCAGGCCTCACTCACCGGGCACCTGGTGCTGGCGACGCTGCACACCAACGACGCGGTGTCAGCGGTCAACCGGTTGATCGACATGGGCGTGGAACCGTTTCTGCTGGCTTCATCGATGCTCGGAGTACTCGCGCAACGCCTGGTGCGACGGCTGTGTCAGCACTGCAAACAGGAAGACCCGGCCGCCCCCGGCACCTGGCGCCCGGTCGGTTGTGCCGCGTGCAACCACACTGGCTACAGCGGTCGCACTGGCATTCATGAATTGTTCTGCATCGACGATGACATTCGCACGCTGATCCATCAGGGCGCCGGCGAGCAGGCCTTGAGAGCCGCCGCCCGCGAAGCCGGGATGTTCAGCATGCGTGAAGACGGCGAGCGCTGGGTTCGCAGCGGTGCCACCGCGCCGGAAGAAATCCTCCGCGTTACACGGGACGCCTGATGAACCGCTACCGTTTTGAAGCTGCCGACGCCAACGGCAAGATCGAGGCCGGCCATCTGGAGGCCGACAGCCAGAGCGCGGCGTTCGGCGTATTGCGCAGCCGTGGGCTGACCGCGTTGTTGGTGCAGATCGAGAGCAACACGCCGGCGGGCGGTGGCGGCGGATTATTCAGCGCCAAACTCTCGGACAACGACCTGGCCTGGGCCACCCGGCAACTGGCGAGCCTGCTGGGTGCAAGCCTGCCGCTGGAAGCCGCGTTGAGCGCGACGGTGGAACAAGCCGAACGCAAGCACATCGCCCAGACCTTGAGCGCGGTGCGTGCCGATGTGCGTGGCGGCATGCGCCTGGCTGAAGCGTTGGCGGCCCGGCCACGGGATTTTCCGGAGATCTATCGGGCGTTGATCGCGGCGGGCGAGGAGTCCGGTGATCTGGCCCAGGTCATGGAGCGGCTGGCCGATTACATCGAAGAGCGCAACAACCTGCGGGGCAAGATTCTCACCGCGTTTATCTATCCCGGTGTGGTGGGGCTGGTGTCGATCGCCATCGTGATCTTTCTGCTCAGCTACGTGGTGCCGCAGGTGGTCAGCGCGTTTTCCCAGGCGCGACAGGATCTGCCGGGGCTGACCCTGGCGATGCTCAATGCCAGTGACTTCATTCGCGGCTGGGGTTGGTTGTGTTTCAGTCTGATGGCGGGCGGTTTCTGGGGCTGGCGCCTGTACTTGCGCAACCCGGCGGCACGTTTGAACTGGCACAGTCGAATCCTGCGTTTGCCGTTGATCGGGCGATTCGTGCTGGGGCTGAACACCGCACGTTTTGCCTCGACCCTGGCGATTCTCGGTGGCGCCGGGGTGCCGTTGTTGCGGGCGCTGGAAGCGGCGCGCCAGACCTTGTCCAACGACCGCTTGAGCCAGAGCGTCAGCGACGCCACGGCCAAGGTTCGCGAGGGCGTTAACCTGGCCGCCGCGCTGCGGGTCGAGAAGGTCTTCCCGCCGGTGCTGATCCACCTGATCGCCAGCGGCGAGAAAACCGGCTCGTTGCCGCCGATGCTCGAACGCGCCGCGCAAACCCTGTCCCGCGACATCGAACGCCGGGCCATGGGCATGACCGCGTTGCTGGAACCGTTGATGATTGTGGTCATGGGCGGGGTGGTGCTGGTGATCGTCATGGCGGTGTTGTTGCCGATCATCGAGATCAATCAGTTGGTGCAGTGAAGGCATCGTCAGATCGCCGCTCCCAGTCACACCGAAGATCAAATGTGGGAGCGGGCTTGCTCGCGAAGACTGACTCCCTGACAACAATTACTTGAATTATTCTCCACTGATCCAAGCCTCACCCGAGCCCCAATCCTATCATCCTCGGGTTCGTCGTTCTGTCATGTGCAACGACCCATCAAGCCCTCCAGCCGACCTTCGGCCAAACCGACGAAAGTCTCGCGCCAAACACCGCGAAAAGCCCCCGCGAACACCCGAGAACTCGCTGAAAAATCGCCCCGCACCTCCCGAGGTTTTTTCCTTTATCTGTCACTGGAAGCTGCGAACTTCTGACCCATGGCCTCACCCCATACGCCGTTCGACCCACGCGGTTCCGGGCACAGGACTTGAGCGCCATGGCGTCATGCACGAGCAACTCACCCAACGTACGAACACGACGAAAGGAGACTCTTCATGTTTAAGCGCAACGTTCTCGCGGTATCCCTGACCCTCGCCGGCCTCTGCGCAGCTCAGGCCGCCATGGCTGATGTCAACGGCGGTGGTGCTACCTTGCCTCAGCCGCTGTACCAGACTGCTGGTGTACTGACTGCCGGTTTTGCCCCTTACCTCGGTGTGGGCAGCGGTAACGGCAAACTGGCTTTCCTGAACAACGACTACACCAAGATCAAGCCGGGTGACACTAGCAACCCACCGAAGAACGTGCACTGGGCTGGAAGCGACTCCAAACTCAACGCCACTGAGCTGAGCAGCTACGTCACCGCTCACGGTGCTGCCTGGGGTCCATTGATCCAGGTGCCTTCGGTCGCCACTTCGGTTGCCATCCCTTTCAACAAGACCGGTACTGCCAACGTTGACCTGAGCGTTAACCAGCTGTGCGGCGTGTTCTCCGGTCGTCTGGCTACCTGGGACCAGATCACCGGTTCCGGCCGTACCGGTCCAATCGTCGTGGTATACCGCGCTGAAAGCAGCGGCACTACCGAGTTGTTTACCCGCTTCCTGAACGCCAAGTGCGCTGAAACCGGCACCTTCGCTGTCACCACCACCTTCGCCTCCAGTTACAGCGGTGGCCTGCCAGCCGGTGCCGTTTCCGCCTCCGGCAGCGCGAACGTGATGACTGCGCTGAACGCTGCCCAGGGTCGTATCACCTACATGAGCCCCGATTACGCCGCTACTACTCTGGCCGGTCTGGACGACGCCACCAAGGTCGCTCGTGTTGGCGGTCTTTCCCCAGCACCAGCCAACGTGTCGGCAGCTATCAATGCCGTTTCGGTTCCTGCTGCTACCGACCGGTCAAAACCGAACGCTTGGGTGCCTGTTTTCACTTCTCAAAAAGTGATCGATGAAACAATCCCGGCTGACCCTAGCTTGCGCCTCTACCCAACCAGCGGCTATCCGATCCTGGGCTTCACCAACGTGATCTTCAGCCAGTGCTACGTCAACGCCGCTCAGAGCACTCAGGTGCGTGATTTCTTCACCCGTCACTATGGCGCAGTCGCTGCCAACAACAACGACGCGGCTATCACCGCCAACCGCTTCGTGCCGCTGCCAACGGCCTGGAAAAACGCCATTCGCGGCAGCTTCCTGACCACTACCAGCGCTCAAAGCATCGGCTACCCGAACGTCTGCAACGGCAAAGGCCGTCCGCTGTAACACCACGCCTGAGCGACACGCAATGCCAATCAGCAACGGCGCAAGCCGTTGCTGATTTCTTTGTAGTTAACGGTGATCGTTTCACACCCTTTAGCTGCGCTTACAGCTCGGGTTACTCGGGCCAGGGGCAGCATTCCAAGACAGGAGTCTTGTCATGTTCAACCAATTTCCCAAGACCGTTGCATTGTTGTGTAGCGCTATATGTGCGCCGTTTGCACTGGCAGATGTCAATGGCGGGGGCGCTACTTTGCCTCAGCCGCTTTACCAAACGCCCGGCGTGTTGACCGCCGGTTTTGCTCCTTACATCGGTGTGGGGAGCGGTGCGGGAAAAGCTGCTTTTCTGAACAACGATTACAGTAAATTCGTGCCTGGAGACACCAGCAAGAATGTGCACTGGGCGGCCAGCGAGTCGAAACTCACCCATGCTGAACTGAATAATTATGTTGCCGGCCACGGTGCGACTTGGGGTCCTTTGATTCAGATACCGTCGGCAGCTACGTCGATTGCCATTCCGTTCAATAAAGTAGGCACTGCAAATGTCAATCTGAGTGTCGTTCAACTGTGCGGCATATTCTCCGGCCGTCTTACTGATTGGAGCCAGATCAACGGCGCAGGCCGAACTGGCGCGATTACCGTTGTTTACCCTCAAGGTTCCAGTGGTACTACTGAGTTGTTTACCCGCTTCCTGAATGCCAAGTGCGCTAATGAGCCTTGGGGCACCTTTGCGATCACCACAAACTTCGCATCCAGCTTCAGCGGAGGACTGCCCGCTAATGCTATCTCAGCTAATCGCAGTCAAGACATCATGAATGCGGTGAATCAGGCTCAAGGTCGTATCACCTACATGAGCCCTGCCTACGCGGCGCCGACGTTGGCGGGGCTGGATGACGCCACAAAAGTGGCCCGGATTGCCGGTGTTTCCCCAACGCCAGCCAACGTTTCGAACGCCATCGCTGCTGTTCCAGTACCTGCCACCGCCAACCGTTCCAACCCGCGTGCTTGGGTGCCAGTGTTCGCCGCAACCACCAACCCTAACGATCCAAGCGTTGTGGCTTTTCCAACCACCGGCTACCCAATCCTGGGTTTCACCAATCTGATTCTCAGTCAGTGCTATGCCGACCCCACCCAGAGCACGCAAGTGAGAAGCTTCATCACCCGTCACTACGGCGCATTGGCTATTAACAACAATGACTCCGTAATCACGGCCAATCGCTTTGTGCCATTACCTGCTACCTGGAAGACGACTGTCCGTAGCAGCTTTCTCACCGCTACCAACGCACTAAGCATCGGCAACCCCAACGTCTGCAACGGCATCGGTCGTCCGCTGTAGAGCCACGCCGTTAGACCCCTGGCCCCATCAGCAACGGCGCAAACCGTTGCTGATTTTTTTGCTTTGGTGCCGCGACCAACACAGCTACATGAAATTTTCATGACATCCGTTCGGTCCCGAGCGGCTGTAACTGCCTATCCCCTATAACCAACGCTGGCAGCTTGATAGCACTGCGTTGCGCCCCCTTAGAGCAAACCGAAAGGATGAGTAGGATGCTGCGCTGCAAACCTCAGACGAAACTGAACGTCCCACGTCGCGACAGCGAGTTGTCGATGTTGCGGCTCAAGCCGCTGGCCCAGGCCATTGCGCTGCTGATGGTGGCCGGCAATGCCCACGCAGCGACGGCGTTCAGTTCGGCCTGGTTTGCCGCCAAGGGCGCATCCCAGTCCGGTGGCGCGGGGCGGCCCACGACCGCGCAGCCAGGCATGCCGCCACCCTTGGCACAACAGCAACGGGCCAATGCGCAGTTGCAGCGTTCGCTGACCAACCTCAACAACACGGTGGCTGCCATCGCGGCCCAGCAGGCCGCCCAGGCAGCGGGGCGGCAAGCCGCGTTCGGGCAGGTACAGACCGTGCCCGACGGGCTGGGCGAGGGTGGGCTTAAAGTCGACAACAGCCTTACCCAGGGCTGGCACAACGCCAAGGGACCGCAGCAGACCCAGTCCGGCGGCAAGACCACGGTGAAGATCGAGCAGACCGCCGACAAGGCGATTCTCAACTGGGAAACCTTCAACGTCGGCCGCAACACCACGGTGGATTTCCAGCAGCAATCGGACTGGGCCGTGCTCAACCGGGTCAACGACCCGCAGGCGCGGCCAAGCCAGATCCAGGGCCAGATCAAGGGCAATGGCACGGTGATGCTGGTCAACCGCAACGGCATCATTTTCAGCGGCAGCAGCCAGGTCAACGTGCGTAACCTGGCGGCGGTGGCGGCCAACATCACCGACGAGCAATTCAGCCAGCGCGGCTTGTACGTCGATGCCACCGGCACCCAGCCGACCTTCACTGACGCCGCAGGCAAAGTCCAAGTGCAGCAGGGCGCGCTGATCGAAACCCACCGCGCCGCCACTTCCACCGCGGGGGGCGGCTATGCCTTGTTGTTGGGTTCCGAAGTAGAGAACGCCGGGTCAATTATCACCGCCAAGGGCCAGACCACCCTGGCGGCGGGCGACAGCTTCTACATCCGACGTGGACAGGGCACCAGTGGCAACCTGCGCTCCACCACCCGTGGCAACGAGGTCGCGACCTCGCTCAAGCCGGGGAGCAGCGCCGGCACGGTGATCAACAGTGGCCTGATCCAGGCCAGCACAGGCGATATCACCCTCACTGGACATCGCGTGCAGCAGAACGGCGTGGCCGTCGCCAGCAGTTCGGTGGACACCCGTGGCACCGTGCACCTGCTCAACGCGGCGAGCGACAGCAGCGGCAGCGTGACCTTGGGGCAGGGCAGCGCCACGGCGGTGCTGCTCGATGCCGCGGGCGGCAGCGCCCTGGACAGCCAGCACAACGCCGGGCCCGCCGGCCTGGACGGCACGCCGAACAACCTGATCACCGGCCAATTCAACAACCTCAGCAGCGTGGTCGACCGCAGCGACCAGTCCCGGGTCGAGATCGTCAGTGGCGGCAGTGTCGACTTCCAGAACGGCTCCATCACCCTGGCCACCGGCGGCCAGGTCGCGGTCAGCGCCGCCGGTCGCAGCCTGGTGCGCGATGGCGCGGTGATCGACGTGTCGGGCGCGATCGGTGTCAAGGTGGCGATGGAATCCAATTCCATCAAGGTCAACGTGCAGGGCAACGAGCAGCGCGACGCACCGGTCAACCGCGAGGGCGGCAAGTTGACCAACAACGATGTCTGGGTGGACGTGCGTGACCTGATCTACGTCCCGGCGGGCACCAACGGCTACGCCACTGACCGTTGGTACACGGCGGGCGGGCTGCTGGAAGTCGGCGGCTACCTCGGCACCCGGGGTCACAGCATGGGTGAATGGGCCGCCCAGGGCGGCACGCTGACGTTCACCGGTAATGACGTGGTGACCCAGCAGGCGGCGCAGTTGAACCTGTCCGGCGGTACCCTGGATGTGCAGAGCGGTTATCTGCGCCAGTCCTGGCTCAAGGGCCCCAATGGGCGCTTGTATGAATTGTCCAAGGCGCCGGGGGACATCCTCTACACCGGCATCTACAAGGGCTACGAAGACCACAGCCAGCGGTGGGGCCAGACCGAATACTACTACAACCCGCTGATCGCCCCTCGCGAGCGCTTTGAAGCCGGCTACACCGTTGGCCGCGATGCCGGCAAACTGGTGGTGTCGACTCATAACGCAGTGCTGGAAGGTCAGATTGTCGGTGAGGTCTATCAGGGCGAACGCCAGGCCCAGGCGGCGAACCTCAACCTCGACGGTTACCAGCAATCGCAAAACGCCGTGGCCCGACGGGCTCAGTTGTTGGTGGGCAACTACACGCCGATCTACGACAAGACCAGCGGCGTGATCAACAGCGGCTTGAACCCCACGCTCGATCAGGTCACCGTCGGCAAGGTGGCCGACAAGATTGCAGCGGGCCTTGACCTGACCTCGGTGGTCGGCACTGATCGGCAAGGCAAACTGGTTCTGGATAACGATCTGCTCAACGGCTTCCAACTCGGCGCAGTCAAGGTGGCGGCGCTTGAGGGCATCAAGGTCGATGGCGCACTCAAGGTAGCCGATGGCGGCGACATCACGCTTTATGCACCGCAGGTCGAGGTGAATGCCGACCTGACGGCCCGCAGCGGTCGCATTGCCTTGGGTAACGTGCTTAAACAGGTCAGAACCGATAATTTCCAGATGGGAGACGTCGTGCTTTCGCCCGCCACAGGTCAGCGTGCTGTGGTCACGTTGGGCGAGGGCGTGACGTTGAACACCGCTGGCCGCTGGAGCAACCTGCTGCTTGACGGCAACAACCGCCAGGGCCTGCCGTTTATCAACGGCGGTGCCGTGGTCGTGCGCAGCGACAATATCGATGTGGGCCAGGGCAGCCTGATCGACGTCAGCTCCGGCGCGGCCGTCATGGCCGATGGCAAGACCCGCGGCGGCAAGGGCGGTGACTTGACCCTGACCGCCGGTCTAAGCGCGTCGTCCGGTAACGGCGCCTTGAACTTGGACGGTGAGCTGCGCGGCACCGGGGTGAGCGGTGGAGGGACCTTGAAGCTGGCGGCCAATAAAGTGCTGATCGGCAACAGTGTCGAGCCCCTCGAATCTGGCACCTTGCAACTGGGCAGCGACTTCTTCGACAAGGGCTTCTCGGCCTATGACATCACTGGCAACGAAGGCCTGACGGTGGCCGAAGGTACTAAGGTCGATGTGACGATGCCGGTGTACCGCTTTGGCGAGCTGGCGTTGAGCACCGGCAGCGGCGCAGAAGCGGCCGATGCGTTGCAGCGCTGGACGCCGCAGCTGTACCAGGAAGATGCGATCAAAGGCGTCCTGACCCAGCGTCGCGGCGCGAGCCTGAGCCTCACTGCCGGTACCGCGAACTCCAGCGCCGCCGACATGGCGAGCACGGTGTTGAACCTGGGCAAGGGCAGCGTGATCAGCGTCGATCCGGGGCAGGGGATCGATGTGCGTAGCATCGGTCAGTTGACTGCCAACGGTACCCTTAATGCGTGGGGTGGGCGGGTCAGTCTCACCGGGTTGAGCGTCACTGGTGCGGGCGAAGGGGTCAATGCCCAGGGCCACGGTCGTTCCATTTGGTTGGGTGAGCAGGCGCTGATCGACGTCTCCAGTCGTGCCGTGACCGCCCGGGATATGCGCGGCCAGACTTACGGCCTGGTGCGCGATGGCGGCCAGATTGTCATCGGCGGCCAGATCGACGCCGCGAAAGGATCGGCTTCAGCGTCCGAATTGTTCGTGGTGGTGCGCGACGGTGCGCGTCTGCAAGCGGATGGCAGCCAGGCTGTGCTGGATATTCCCGGCCAGGGACGCACGTCGGTGGCGAGCAATGGCGGCAGTATTTCCCTGGCATCGGCCAATGGTCTGTACCTGGACGGCGACTTCAGCGCTCGTTCGGGTGGCACAGGGGCGGCAGGCGGCAGTTTGTCAGTAGCCCTGGAAACGCCGTATTACCGCAACGATGCGGTCAGTGACCGGGTCTTACAGGTGCGTGAGCTGGTGCTGGGGCAAAACGCCCAGGCGACCCTGCTGGGCGACACAGTCGAGACCTCGGTGGATTCACTTGTCTACGGTCACGGCCGATTGGGCGTGGATCAGGTCCAGTCGGGCGGCTTCGACAGCCTTGCCTTGTTGAGCAATGGCCTGTTGAACGTCGATGGCGACGTGTCACTGTCTCTCGGCCAAAGCCTGAGTCTGTATGCCCGCAGCTTTGGGCCGAGCGCAAACGCGCCAGCCAATACCCGGGTCCAACTCAATGCCTCCCATGTGCTGCTGTCCGGGCCGGCGGCCGCTCGACCGAATATGGACGGGTATACTCGGCCAGCGGTCGAGGGCGGCGGTGTGTCGCTGTTGGCAAACAAGGCAGTGTTTTCCGTTAACGCAGACCTGCTGGATGTACAGGGCAGTGTGATATTTAGCGGCAAAGGCACGCTGAGGCAGGCCGATGGCAGTACCGTCGAGCTGGAACGCGCCGGTTTCGACCGAGTCCAGCTAAGCAGTCGGGGGGATTTACGATTCCTGGCCGGGTTCTCTGGCGGCGGTATGCCTGAAGGCTTCACTACCCAATTGCTGACCCCTTCGGACATGATCTTGCAAGCGGCGCAGTTGTATCCCGCGACCGGGGTCGGCGCACGGATATTGGCAGGATATGGCTGGGGCACTGAACCCGGTAGCGGCATGATTCTCTATGATCCGGCGCGTAGCCTGGTCATCGGACGCACCACACAGGTAGCACCTCAAGTGCCTTATTCGGTGTTCGGTCGCTTGCAGCTGGGTAGCGCTAAGATCGAACAAGGTGGTGTTGTCCGTGCACCTTTGGGGTTGCTTGAAATCGGTACAAACGACAGCTTGGCGGGTGTATCGGCTCGAGTAGACTTGTTGCCGGGTAGCCTGACTTCGGTCAGCGGCCTGGGGCTGGTGTTGCCTTATGGCGGCACTGTCGATGGCCAGAGTTATCAATACGCTGGCAAGAAGGTTGTGTTGCTAGGGCAAGGCGCGGTGCTCACCGAATATGGTGACCTGAATATCGGCGTGATTCTCGGCGGCAAGTCGGTGGCGGCCCAGGAGGGTTCGGTCCTGGACCTCTCTGGTGGCGGTGAATTGCTCGGCGCCGGTTTTATCTCTGGTCGAGGTGGTTCCACCGATGCGCGCTTCAACCCGCTGGTACAAATCGGTGCCAATGGCGGTTTCACCCTGCCGGTGCTGTCCACCAACCCGGTCTATGCCATCGTGCCGGGCAATCAGAGCCAGTACGCGCCGGTTGCCCCCGAAGGCGGCGCGGTAGATCCGAGAGTAGGCCAGCAAATCACCATAGGTGCCGGTGTGCCCGGGCTGGCTGCCGGTACCTATACCCTGATGCCGTCCACCTATGCCTTGCTGCCGGGTGCGTTCCGGGTCGAGGTCAATGGCTTGGCGGGGCAAGGCTCCACAACGGGCGCGCAACAGATGCGCAACGGTTCGTGGACCGCCGCCGGGGTGCTGTCGGTGGCCAATACCGGGCAGCGCAACAGCATTGCCAGCCAGCTCATTCTGACATCGGGCGATGTGCTGCGTCGTTACTCGCAATACAACGAAACCAGCTATGCCCAGTTTGCCGTGGCCGACGCCGCACGCTTGGGCGTTCCCAGGGCCCTGTTGCCGATAGATGCCAAGACGTTGAAGTTGAACCTGACAAAGGGCGCTGGAGATCAAGCCTTCTCCTTCAAGGGCATTGGCAAGTTCGCACCTCAGACCGGAGGGTACGGCGGCACCGTTGCGGTGGTCGGCAGCAACAGCACTGCGCTGGAAGTGGTTGCCGAAGGGCGAGGGGCCACGGCCGGCTTCGAGGGGGTGACCCTCAATGCCGAAAGCCTCAATGCATTGAATGCCTCACGCCAAGTGATCGGCGGCCAGTTTTCGGTGCTCTATGGCCAGGGTGGTAACTACATCACGCCGCAAAGGGTGTCCCGCAGTGTCGCGCTGCGTGAAGGTGCGACTCTGTCGGCGCCTGAGGTATTCCTCCTGGCCGATGGTGGCGAACTGTTGGTGGAACAAGGCGCCGCCATCAATACCATCGGACGGGGCAAGGCCGCTTACGATGCCCGTGATGGTTTTATCTATAATCTCAATGTGACGTACCAAAACTACAGCTTGCTGGCCGCCTCCAATGGCTTGCTCAATGTATTGGCCCCTTTGTCAGGCACCACCGGCACGGTCAACATCGGCGGATGCAGCCTGACGCCGTGCGGCGGCGTGACCCGGATTCACTCCGAAGGCAGCATCGTTGCTGCGTCCGGCAGCAGCCTGGAGTTGGACGACCAGGTGCGTTATGGCACCCGTCACCTGACCCTGGCCCTGAGCAACATCAACGTCGGCACCGCCCAGGCCCTGAGCAACGCGGCGACGCGCCAGGTCCTGCCTGCCGGTCTGACCCTGAGCCAGACCGTGCTCGATCGCCTGTTGCGCGGGGACACCGAATACGGTGCTCCGGCCCTGGAAACCCTCGAATTGTCGGCCAGTCAGGCGCTGAACTTCTACGGCACCGTCAGTCTCGACACCTATGATCCTGCTACAGGCAAGTCGCGCCTGAACAACTTGATGCTCAGTACCCCGGCCATTTATGGCGCCGGCGGCGCCAACGACGTGGCGACCATTCGCACCGCCAACCTGATCTGGAACGGTGCCGTTGGCGCGCCGGGTTCGGTGATTGCCGGTGGGGCCGGTACCGGTGCCGGTCGCCTGGACATCCAGGCCCAGCGCATCGAATTCGGCTATGGTGACTTCGCCCAGCCTAGCTCGGTCACCACCCTGAACCGCCTTGCCCTGGGATTCGCCAACGTCAACCTCAGCGCCAGTGAACGCCTGACGGCCAACCACAAAGGCAGCCTGGCGGTGTATCAAAGCCAGGGGGCCTATGACGCGAAAACGGGCTACGCCTACAGCGGCGGCAACCTGAATATCCTTACCCCGTTGCTGACCGGTGAGGCCGGTTCGGTCAACCGCATCACCGCAGGCGGCGCGGTCAATGTAACGGGAACAAGCGCTAAGCCGGGCACTGTCTCCGGGCTTGGGGGCGAGTTGTCCATCAAAGGCGCGAGCCTCAACCTTGCCAGCGTGGTGATGCTGCCCAGCGGCAAGTTGACCCTGAGCGCGACGGACGACCTGACCCTGGCCGATGAGGCGCTGATCGACGTGGCTGGCCGCGCAGTCACCTTCAACGATGTGACACGCTACAGCGCCGGTGGTGAGGTGATCCTGCAAAGCCAGAGCGGCAACATCCGCCAGGCGGATGGTTCAAGCATCGACCTCTCGGCCCGCAACAACCAGGCTGGCCGGCTCAGTGCGGTGGCCCTGGACGAGGCCGCCGGGATCGTTGATTTGCAGGGGCGGATTCTCGGCAGCAGCACGGGCGAATATGACGCCGGGGGCACCGACATGCCGTACCTGGCCGGCGGCGTGGAGATCCAGGCCCAGCGCCTGGGCGGCAACGGTAGCCTCAGCGAGCAGTTCGCGGCGTTGAACCAACGGTTGAACGACGGGCAGGTATTCGGCTCTCGCAGCTTCCAGCTCAAGCAAGGCGACCTGGTGATCGGCAACGAACTCAAGGCCTCATCCATCAACGTGTCCCTGGACAATGGCAGTCTGTTGGTCAACGGCACGGTGGACGCCAGCGGCGAGCGAGTCGGCAGCATCCGGCTTGCGGCCGGGCGTTCCCTGACCCTGGGCAGCAACGCGGTGCTCGATGCCCACGGCAGCCGTCTGCGGGTGGACAGCTACGGCAAGATCATCGATTCGCCGAACCGTGCCATCGTTGACCTGACTTCCCGCAACGGCGTGCTGACCCTGGCCGACGGTGCACGCATCGATTTGCGTCATGGCACGGTAGCGCCTGCCGGGAAGCACGATGGTCGTGCCCGTGGCACGCTGGAACTCAATGCACGGCGTGCCGGCTCGGTTCCGACCCAGGGCGACATTGCCATCGACGCCAGCGGTGGCCTGGATATCCAGGGCGCTCGTTCGATTGCCGTCAACGGTACGTGGCAGTACAACGACGCAACCTACGGTAGCGATCCGGCGGCCAGCGAACGCCCTTATCAGGTCATCGACCAGGCGTACCTGGATGGCAAGCACCAGGACAGTATTGCCTTCATCAACGCGGCGCTGGCCAACGGCGATTTGATGCAACGTAAACTCGCCGGTCTGAACAACGCTCGATATGCCGATGTGTTCCACCTACGGCCCGGTGTGGAGATCGTCAGCGCGACGGCCGATGGTGATCTGGTGGTGAGGGGTGACCTGGACCTGTCTGGTTATCGCTACGCCAGTGTGAATCCGCATACTCGTAAAACCGCCGTGTACGGCTCCGGTGAGTCGGGTGCGCTGACTCTGCGCGCTGGCGGCGACCTGAACATCTACGGCAGCATCACCGACGGGTTTGCCCAGCCACCGGCCAGCAACGATGACAAGGGCTGGGTGCTGTTGCCGGGCATTGATTTCGCGGCGGGCGATATCGTCGTACCCGGTACCGGCGTGACCCTGGCGGACGACACGGCGTTTCCGGCGGGCTCGGTGCTCAACTTCGACGTGCCGCTCAAGGGCGCCACCCTGGCTGCGGGAACACGTCTGCCGGTCGCCGCGACGCTTGATCAGCCGCTGGTGCTGCCCGCCGGCACGGTGTTGGCCGCGGCGGTGCATGACGCCTCGGGCAACCTGTTGTTCGTGGCCGGCACTTTGTTGGCTTCGACCCAGACCCTTGAGGCGGGCACAGTGCTGGGGGCGGGTAGCCTGCTGGGCAGCAGCGCAACTATAGGCAGCCTGATCTGGCCTAAAGGCGTTGCCTTACCAAGCATTGCGGACGCGACCCATGGCTTGACCAACGTCCTGCGTCTCAACGGCCCCCTGGCACTGAGTGTGGGTTCGAAAATTCCTTCAGGTACAGACATCAAACTGCCGGCCGGTGTCGAGTCGGTGCAGTTGCGTCCGGAAGTGGCGGGGAGCAACTGGGCCATCGCACCGATGCTGGCAGAGGGCTCGCAGTCCTGGTCGTTGCGCCTCGTGGCGGGCGCCGATACGCAGGCGGCGGACAGTCGGGTCGTGAAGCCCGCATTGGCTAGTGGTGATCTTCATTTGGCTGATAGTCATTACGGTGTATTTGGCGTGCCAAATATGGTGTGGAGCGAAGCAGGATCGCTGGAGTTTTTTGGTGACACCAGCATGGCGGGGCAGCTCGTGGACTTTGTTGGGTTCGGCGATCCTAATCTGTGCATCGACGACCCGTCTCGTTGTGAAGAGAATGGTCCCCCCGGATATAAGCCGGGCAGTCAGCGCTGGAGTGTCATTCGCACCGGCACGGCAGACCTTGAGTTGCTATCGGCAGGTGACTTGAAAATGGAATCGCTGTACGGGGTCTACACCGCCGGCAGCTCGGCCAGCGCGACCTACGCTGGTGATCCGTACAATCAGCCCAAGGCGTTGGGTGCAGAAGGTAAAGTACTCAATGACGATACAGGTGAAAACGAGCAATTCGTGGACGGCGGCGTCAACAGTGTCTATCGCGCTTGGTACCCTGACTCTGGCGGTAACCTGACCCTGAAGGTCGGTGGCAACCTGACCGGCAATGCCATGGATGTTTCCAGCGTTAGTTATGGGCGGCCCAACCTGCTCGACAGCGGCTACGACACGGTCAACGTCGGTAACTGGCTGTGGCGTCAAGGCAACGGTTCAGTCGCCACGGGTACCGGGGCACAACCATCTGCGTGGTGGATCAACTTTGGTAGCTACACCGCTGCGCAGGATCCCGTCAATGCTGACCTGATGGTTGGTTTTACCGGCTTCGGTACGCTGGGTGGGGGCGATCTGAATGTTCAAGTGGCGGGTGATGCTGGTGTGCTCGATCAAATGGCGGGGAGTCTTCTTGAGCCGCGCAGCAACCGCCGCAGTCAAGGACTGGTGCTTGCCGTGGGCAGCACCGGGCGCGTAGGCGCTGATGGCAGCCTGCAACTGACCGGCGGTGGTGATCTCAATATGCGTGTGGGTGGTGCTTTGAACCCCGAGAGCCTGTTCGCGAGCGGGCATCTGAACGGCGCGGTCATCAACCTGCGGGGGCACGCGCAGATCGACAGCGGCGCCATCGGTCGAGTCGACCTCCAATACGGCAATGCTGCCTCAGCACAATCACCTGGAGAAACTCGGGCCTACGATTCCTTCAAGTCCACACGAGGATCTGCAACGGGTGGACTGACCCTCATGCCGGGCGACGCTACCTTTGATTTGACAACTTCGGGCGACCTTGTCGTGATGGACGTCGCCGACCCGGGCCGGGCGCCGATGATGAGTGGGTCGCCCTTCAAAAATGGTGCGACTAACGGATCGGGCCTGAGCTGGTTCACGCTGTGGACGGCCAATACTGCGGTCGACTTGTGGTCGTCGGGAGGCAACCTGACGCCTTTTACCTTCAGTATCCCAACGGATCTGGCGGTGGTCTATCCATCTATCCTGAGAGCTGTGGCGGCCAGTGGCAGCCTTTACTATGGGAAATCCTCAGCATTTGGAACAAGCTACAACGGTAACAATCGCCCAGCCCTGCTGCTCGCTCCTGGCATCAACAGTGAGTTGCAATTCATGGCCGGCGATTCCATCTACGGCGGCGATATGTCGGTCAGTCGCTCCGGTGCTGCATCGACTGCCTTGGCGACGCCGTTGCGGCCAGCCTTTGTCGGTATTGTCGATGGTTTCGTCATAAAGGCCAGTAATCTCTCAGCCGATGGCAACCCCGCTCGCCCTAGTGCGAAAATATTGCCTCTGTTTGCCTTCGATACCAGCAGCGCTTCCGGCGAATGGGCCCTTAATGTCGATCCTGCTCGCTTCTATGCGCTTGAAGGTGACTTGCTGGCAGTCGCCACTGGGCGGTCGATGACATCAGTCCCTACGGGCAGATGGCCGGGGCGAATCGCATACGAAGGCGCCGGACCTGTACGGATGATGGCTGGGCGAGACATTGTCAGCAGCGGCATACCGCTGGGCGGGTCTCTGAATGAGAACCCCGACGTGGGGAATTACACCAGCGCCGGCAACCTTTTCATCCATAACAACCCCACCGACATCTCCATCGTGTCAGCCGGGCGCGATATCCTCTACAGCAATTTCAACGTCGCCGGTCCCGGCCTGCTGGAAATCACCGCCGGGCGCAATATCCTGATGGACGACAAGGTCAGCATCACCAGTATCGGCGCCGTGGTGCCGGGGGATTCGCGCCCTGGCGCGAGCCTGGTGCTGCAAGCCGGCGCAGGCCTCAACGGGGCGGATTACGAGCGCTTCGTCAAGGCGTACCTGGACCCGGCGAACCAGGCCATGGCCGGTGTGCCCCTGGCGAACCAGGACGGTAAAGTCGCCAAGACCTACGAGGCAGAACTGGTTGACTGGCTGGAGAAACGATTCGGCTTCAGCGGCGACACCGAACAGGCCCGCAGCTACTTCGCGGCGCTGCCGGCCGAGCAGCAGCGGGTGTTTGCCCGCGACGTGTACTTTGCTGAACTCAAGGCTGGTGGCCGCGAGTACAACGAAGTGGGCGGCGTGCGCCAGGGCAGCTACCTGCGGGGCCGGGAGGCCATCGCGCTGTTGTTCCCGACCAAGGATGTGGCGGGCAATGCGATCACCTACAAAGGAGATATCACCATGTTCGGCGGGGCGGGTGTGCACACCGATTTCGGCGGCGGCATCCAGATGCTGACGCCGGGTGGCGGGCAAACGTTCGGTATCGAGGGTAACGCGCCGCCGTCCACCGCCGGGGTCATTACCCAGGGCGAGGGCGATATCCAGTTGTACGCGCAGAACAGCATTCTGCTGGGGCAGAGCCGGATCATGACCACCTTTGGCGGCTCGATTCTCGGCTGGTCGGCCCAGGGCGATATCAACGCCGGTCGCGGGTCGAAAACCACCGTGGTCTACACGCCGCCCAAGCGTCTGTACGACACCTGGGGCAACGTGACCCTGTCGCCATCCGTGCCGAGTACTGGCGCGGGGATCGCGACGTTGAACCCGATTCCCGAAGTGGCGCCGGGTGACATCGACCTGATCGCGCCACTGGGCACCATCGATGCCGGCGAGGCGGGGATTCGGGTGTCGGGCAACGTCAACATCGCGGCGTTGACCGTGGTGAACGCGGCGAACATTCAGACCCAAGGCAAGTCGACCGGTGTGCCGATGACCGCTTCGGTGAACACCGGGGCGATCACCTCGGCCAGTTCCGCGGCGTCGTCGGCCACTCAAGCGGCGGAAGACGTGGCGCGTCAGCAGCAGGCCGCGTCGCGGCAGAGTCAGGCGTCGGTGTTTACCGTGCAGGTGTTGAGTTTCGGCTCCGAGCAATTGGCCCCGACCCGCGATGGCGCGAGCCGGGCGCCGGAGGCCGGGTACAACCCGAACAGCCCGGTGCAGGTGCTGGGTGCCGGTGCTCTGGATGAATCGGCGCGGCAGCGGCTGACTGAGGAGGAGCGGGGCAGCCTTACCTTATAGGACTCTCGTTGTAATTTTGGGCGGCCTTTGGGTCGCCTTTTTTTTCAAATCTGGTGGATGTACACAGTCCAACTGTGGGAGCGGGTTTGCTCGCGAAGACGGTGGCACATTCAACAGGGAAGTGACTGACAGACCGCTTTCGCGAGCAAGCCCGCTCCCACAGGGGATTTCGGTGAACACACTATCTGTGTACGCCTGAGATCAAATGTGGGAGCGGGCTTGCTCGCGAAGAGGCCGGCTCATCCACCACAAGGCTCGGTGTCAGACCACTAAACAAGCACTGTTTAAACGACACTTCCAGATACTCACTCAGGCTACACATCCTTGCGCCGCTGCCTACGACTACGCCAGAATCCGCCGGCTTGTGCGCCTTGGGTCCGGGCACTATCGTTTGCCTGTCGCTGAAAAACAGCGAACGGGTTTGGTAGCCCGGTTTACCTGACGCGCAGCGCGACCTGATGCAGGGACTTTTTCGTCTTCTGTTTTTATGGTGGCCATGCGTAGGGCGCCCTCGGGCGCGCCGGGTTGCCAGGTAACCGGTCTACCAACCTTCGTATGGCCGCCACCTTCGTTTGGTAGCGAGGGTGATGGCTCCACTTTTATTATCTGGAGTTTCATCTATGTTCAAACCAACACCCAACCCACCGGAAACCGATCCGGCATCCCCCTACGAATCCCTGGATTCCAAAAAGCTCAACGAAGCCGCCGACCTCGATTACTACCTCAAACCGGTCATTCCCAAAGACACCCCGCGCAAACCCAGCACCATTTACCACGTCGGCGCCGAGGTCGATAACGAAACCCTGCTGGTCAATGCCTGTGCATCCCTGGCGTCAGCGAGCATGATGCTCAATGAGTTCGCCGGATTGATGGACATGCCACATCGCAACATGATGTTGGGGATTCAATCGGTGGTCATGCTCGGTGAGTTGGCCGTCAACCGGGTGCTGGATAACTTCGATCCGCAAGGCTAGCGAAGAACCTGTGGGAGCGGGCTTGCTCGCGAAGGCGTCCTGTCAGCAGATAAATACTTGGCTGACACTCCGCTTTCGCGAGCAAGCCCGCTCCCACACTTTATTGGTGTACACAGAACATTCCGCGCAATTCCCACCTCCTGTAATGAAGCTTTTATGACAAAAGTTCGGTAGCTCATCGCCATTCCGGTCATGCCTATGTAACGCGCTTGAGGGGGCCGCGAGGCCACTTTTCCAGCCGAGGGCGGGAAGCCGGGAGTGAGGCAATGGGGACTATGGAACGCTACTCGAAAGTAGGCATGCAAGAGCTCGATCAGCGCCTGTCGAAGATCGTCGAAGCCGCGCGCAAGAAGCCGGTTTCGGTCTATCGCTACGGCGCGCCGTGGGTCTGGATCGTGTCTCAGGACGACTGGCAGGGCGCCTTGAAAGAAGTGACCAGCTACATCCCGCCGGGCCATTCACTGGTGCTGCTGCGCCCACAAATCGATGAATTGCTCGAAGCCCACCGCGACATCCTGCACGGCCTCAACGCCGAGCCCGGCATGCTCATAGCCCCGCAAACGGTCATGCACATCCTGTTGCTGCAGTTGCTTTATTCGGTACCCAGCGAGCAGCAACTCTACGAACAGCTCAATTACAACCTGCTGTTCCGCTGGTTCGTCGGCCTGGACCTGAACCAGAAGGTCTGGAGCTTCAACGTATTGAGCCACGACATCGCCACGCTGCTGAACAACCCGCGGGCGGTGCAGCTGATCCAGAAAATCATTGGCGAAGTGTTCTGCGGTGCCTTGCTGCAAATGCCCGAGTTCTCCTTGAACTTCGCGCTGCTGCACACCTGGCTGGGTAAACACGCCGCGACGTCGACAACAAGCAATTGAGTGGGCCGAACGCTGGGCAAACAGCGACGGTCATTTCGAATTCAGGGGGTGGTGTGGAGCATCTTTTCAAGTCACGGCTGGCGCTGTGGGGCTGGCTGCTGGTGGCAGCTGGCGCGCAGCCGGTATTCGCCGAAGACGCGGCAACCGCGGCGCCGACAAAGCTGGTCGATGTGAACGAGTACTTCGTGCGCGGTAATACCGTGCTCGACGCTCGGGCGATCGAAGAAGCGGTGTACCCGTTTCTCGGTCCGCAAAAGACCCTGAACGATATCGAAGGCGCCCGCGAAGCCTTGCAGAAGGTTTATCAGGCCCGTGGGTATCAGTCGGTATTCGTCGAGTTGCCGGAGCAGAAGGTCGAGGACGGCATCGTTTATCTGCAGGTCAGCGAAACCAAAGTCGGCCGGGTGCGGGTGGTCGGTGCCAAGCACTATTCGCCCGTGGACATCCGCGAAGACGTGCCGGCCCTGAAGGAAGGCGAAGTGCCGGACTTCAGCAAGGTCCAGGGCGAACTGGCGCAACTCAACAAGACCCCGGGCCGGCAGGTGATGCCGCTGGTGCGAGAAGGTCAGCGCCCCGGCACCATGGACGTGGACTTGCAGGTCGAGGACCAGAACCCGTGGCAGGCCAGCGTCGGGCTGAACAACGATTACAGCGCCGACACCGAGAAACTGCGCGCCGTCACCAGCTTGGGTTACAACAACCTGTGGCAACTGGGCCACAGTATTTCGCTGACCTATTTCACCGCGCCCCAGGATTCCGACAACGCCAAGGTCTGGTCCGGTTCCTACACCGCGCCGTTGAGCGAGCGCTGGAGCCTGCAACTGTCCGGTTATCAATCCGACAGCAACGTCGCGACCATCGGCGGCAGCAACGTGTTGGGCAAAGGGCATTCCTACGGGATCTCGGCGATTTACACGCTGCCGTCCAGCGGCAACTGGTCCAACTCGTTCTCGGCCGGCATCGACTTCAAGGACTTCGACGAGCGCCTGACCCTGGCCGGTGAGAGTGACGAGGTGCCGCTGCAATACGCACCGTTCACCTTCGCCTACAACGGCTTTCGCTACACCGAAAACTCTCAATTGGGTCTTGGCCTGAGTCTGGTCGCCGGTACTCGCAGCCTGTTCGGTTATGGCAGCTCCGACGAAGACTTCGACTACAAACGCTACCGCGCCAGCCCCAGCTTCGCCGTGCTCAAGGGCGACAGCAATTACACCTTTACCTTCGGCAACGACTGGCAGACCGCGAGCAAAGCCGCGTTTCAGCTGGCGTCCGGGCCGTTGGTTTCCAACGAGCAATTCTCGGCCGGCGGCGCGACTTCGGTGCGCGGTTATCTGGCCGCCGAGCGCACCGGTGACGACGGCTACCTGTTGTCCCAGGAGCTGCGCACGCCGTCCCTCGCCAAGTACCTGGGCAGTTACGTCCAGGAATGGCGCTTCTACGCCTTCGCCGAAGGCGCCCAGTTGTACCTGCGTGACGAGCTCCCCGATCAGGACGCCGATTACGCCCTGGCCAGTGTAGGCCTGGGCACCCGTGCGAGCTTGAGCAAATGGCTGTCCGGCAGCGTGGATTGGGGCTACCCGCTGCTCGAAGGGCCGAACACCTCGAAACAGGAATCGCGCCTGCATTTCAACCTGCAAGCGACGTTCTGAACCTACGGAGTAATTTTTCATGCAGCGCTTATTCATCGCTTTCCTCATCTGCCTGGGCTTCGTGCTCCCGGCCACCGCCCAGGCCTGGTGGCAGGACGACTGGCATTACCGCAAACAGATTTCAGTGGACACCACGCCTCAGGGCGCGGCGATCAACGAGACGCTGGGGCGCACGGCACTGCTGGTGCGCTTGCACACCGGCAACTTCACCTTCGACGGCGTCAAGGAAGACGGTTCGGACCTGCGCTTCGTCGCCGCCGATGACAAGACCGTGTTCAACCACCAGATCGAAAGCTTTGATCCGCTGATGGGCATGGCGCTGATCTGGGTCGATGTGCCTGTTATTACGGGCGGCCAGCGCCAAGACATCTGGATGTATTACGGCAACCAGAAAGCCCCGGCCACCGGCAACGGTCAGCTGACCTTCGACCCGAATTTCACCGCGCTCTATCACTTTGACGGCGCCAACGGCACACCGCCCAAGGACACCACGGCCTACGGCAACACCGCGCAGAGCGCTACCGGCGCGAGCATCGACGGCGTGATGGGGCGGGCGTTGCAGTTCAGTGGCCAGCCATTGCTGTTGCCAGGCAGTCCATCGTTGCAACACAACGCCGGCAGTGCATTCACCTTCAGTGCGTGGTTGCGTCTGGATCAGGCCAATGGCGAGCAGTTGGTGCTGGCAAGGCGGGAAGGGGCCAATAGCCTGTTGCTGGGCCTGAACCAGGGCATGCCGTTCGTGGAGATCGACGGCCAGCGCGCCGTGTCCACCCAACCGTTGAACCCCGGTCAATGGCAGCATCTGGCGCTGACCGCCGAGGGCAGCAAAGTCTCGCTGTACGTCAACGGCCGTGAAGCCGCGAGCCTTGCGGTAGCGATGCCGGCATTCAATTCAATCATGGCCATCGGCGCCGACCTGCCGAGCGAAACCCCAGGCACTTATCAGCCATTCAGCGGCGCCATCGATGAATTGCGTTTGTCCAAGGTCGTCCGGCCTGCCGCGCAGTTGCTGGCAGACGCCAATTCCCAGGGCGCCGAGTCGAAACTGTTGGCTTACGGCGTCGATGAAGAACAGTCGGGTTACGGCTTCGGCAGCCTCGGTTTCCTGCTCAACGCGGTGCCGCTGGACGCCTGGGTGATCATCGCGGTGCTGGTGCTGATGATGTTCCAGTCGTGGGTCATCATGATCCGCAAGAACCGCATGGTCAGCCGCCTCAGCGCCGCCAACGAAGCGTTCCGCGAGCAGTTCGCCAAGGTCGGCACGCGCCTGGAGATGTTCGCCGACGATCAAGACCTCGCCCAGCGTTTGCAGCACTCGTCCCTGTGGCGCCTGTATCAAGTGGCGGTAAAGGAAATCCGCACCCGCCGCGAGCAGGGGGCCGACACCTCATCGGTTTCGGCCGCGACCATCGAAGCGATTCGCTGCTCCATGGACGGCGTGCGCACCCGCGAGAATCAGGCGCTCAGTTCAAAACTTTCGACCCTGTCCAACGCCATTGCCGGCGGCCCATACATCGGCCTGCTCGGCACGGTGCTGGGGATCATGGTGGTGTTCCTCGGCACGGCCATGGCCGGTGACGTCAACATCAACGCCATCGCCCCGGGCATGGCCGCCGCGTTGCTGGCCACGGCCATGGGCCTGTTCGTCGCGATCCCGGCGCTGTTTGGCTACAACCGGCTGATCACCCGCAACAAGGAAGTCAGTGCCGACATGCGGGTATTCGTCGATGAATTCATCACGCGCCTGGCGGAGATGCACGGCGAAAGCCAGTCCAGTGAAGCGGCCCATCGCCGCGGCAATCACACCCACGCATCCGTCCCGGCCTGAGGAGCACTGACATGGCAAGCGTCAATACCTCCCACGACGATGACGATGATGCCGCGGTAGACAGCATCAACATCACGCCCCTGGTGGACGTGCTGATGGTGGTGCTGGTGATGTTCATCCTCACCGCCACCGCCCAGGTTTCCGGCATCCAGATCAACCTGCCCAAGGCCAGTGCCTCGGTGTCGCTGTCCGAAGCCAAGACCAAGGCAATCTCGGTCAACGATGGCGGCCAGGTGTTTCTCGATGCCTACCCGGTGACCCTGGCGGAGCTCGAAGACCGCTTGCGCATCGAGAAGGCGCAGAACCCTGACTTCCCGGTGATCGTGCGCGGCGACGCCACGGTGCAGTACCAGAAAGTCATCGAGGTGCTGGACCTGTTGCGCCGGCTCGAACTGTCCCAGGTCGGTCTCGTCACCGGCAAACCGACCCAGGGCTGACCATGACCGCACAACTCCCCATCCGCCCGTCGCCCGTCAAGCCGTCGCCCCTGCGCTTTGTGAAGTGGGGTGCCGGGTTACTGCTCGCCGGCGTGGCCGCGTGGTTTCTCTGGCAGTGGGCCAACGACATGAGTGGCGTGCGCCGGGAAGCACCGAAGGTGCCGACGATTATTCCGTTGCCGCCACCGCCACCACCGCCGCCGGAAAAACCGCCAGAGCCGCAAACCCCCGTGGAAGAAAAAATGGTCGAGCCTGAACCGACGCCGGAACCGGAGGAGGTCAAGCCCGAAGAAGAGGCGCCGCCATCACCCGTCGATGACCTGGCCAACCCGATGCAAATGGACGGCGACGCGCAGTCTGGCAATGACGCCTTCAACATCGGCGCCGGCAAGGGCGGCGGCATGGCCGGTGCCGGAGGCGGGCGCCTGGGCAATGGCACATACAGCCAGTTTTTGGCGTTCACCTTCCAGCGCTTGCTGCGGGAAAACCCGGACCTGCGCAACCTGGCTTTTTCGCTGCAGACCGACGTCTGGCTGAGCAGCGTGGGCGAGATCACCCGGGTCGAGCTGGTGAAGTCCAGCGGCAACCCGGAAGTCGACGCCCAGGTGCTCGCCGCGTTGCGCGGCGCGCCACATTTAACCGAACGGCCACCGGCCTCCATGACCTTGCCTGTGCGCCTGTCCCTGCAAGGGCGGCGTCCGGGTTAACCGAACATTTTCAGGTTTTGCCAAAAGGAGTTGTGTGCAGATGATTTCCAACGTGAATCGATTGTCCCTGGCGGTCGGCATGGTCATTGCGACCCTGGTCGGGCACGCAGTGGCAGCCCCTGCGCCCTCGGAAAACGCCACGATCAATCTGATCCGCTTGCTGGTGCAGCAGGGTGTGTTGAAGCAGGAACAGGCCGACGGGCTGATCGCTCAGGCGGAAAAAGAAGCGGTGCAGGCGCGTCAGGCCAGCACAGCCGTCGCCGCCGTCCCTGCCGGCCCGGCGGCTGCGCCCGGTGATGTGCGGGTGCAATATGTGCCGGCCGCGGTGCGCGATCAGATCCGCGACCAGGTCAAGGCTGAGGTCATGGCCACCGCCAAACAGGAAAACTGGGCCCAGCCCAACACCTTTCCGGACTGGGTCTCGCGCATCAGCTTCGACGGCGACATTCGCCTGCGAGACGAGTCGCGCTACTACTCGGGCACCAACAGCAACGAAATCGTCGACTTCGCCAAGCTCAATAACAACGGCCCGTACGACGTGAACCCCAACAGCAGCACCAACCTGCCGCCGTTGCTCAACACCCGCGAAGACCGCGAAAACCTCTTTCGCCTGCGGGCGCGGCTGGGCATGAAAGCGGTGATCTCGCCGGAATGGACCGCTGGCATTCGCATCGGCACCGGCTCGGACAACAACCCGGTGTCCACCACCCAGACCCTCGGCGGCGGCTTCGGCAAAAAAGACATCTGGCTCGATCAGGGTTACCTGACCTGGAAACCGTCCGATCAGTTGACCCTGACCGGCGGGCGGATCGCCAATCCGTTCTTCTCCACCGACATGCTCTATTCCACCGACCTGAACTTCGATGGCGTGGCGGCGATTTTCGACCACAAGCTCAACCGCGATTGGGGCTTGTTCGGCACCGTCGGTGCGTTCCCGGTGGAGTACACCAACGACACCAGCAGCAGCAACGGTTTCGACAAGGAAGAGAGCGACAACAAGTGGCTGTACGGCGCGCAGATCGGCGCCAATTGGGCGATCAATAGCAACAACCGCTTGAAAGGCGCGTTGGCCTACTACCGTTTCGACGACATCGAAGGCCAGCGCTCCAGCCCTTGCGAACCCTGGGCCGGCGCACCGGGCTGCGACACCGACGGCAGCCGCTCGGCGTTCATGCAGAAGGGCAACAGCGTGTTCCTGCTGCGCGACATCACGCCGAACCCGCTCAACCCGTCCACCACGCCGCAACCACAATTCGTCGGCCTGGCCTCGGAATTCAACCTGCTGGACCTCAACGTGGTATGGGACACCGACCTGCCGGAAGACTTCAAGCTGCGCAGTCAGGCCAACTACGTGCACAACCTCGGTTACGACGAAGGCGAGATGCGCAAACGCTCGGCCGGGCAGATCGTCAACAACCTCGACAGCGATGGCGAGGTGGAAAGCGGTGCCAATGCCTGGATGGTCCAGTTCACCCTCGGCAACTCGCTGGACTTGAAGAAGCAAGGCGACTGGAATTTCTTCGCCGGCTACAAGTACATCCAGCCGGACGCCTTGCCTGACGGTTTCAACGACTCGTCGTTCCACCTCGGCGGCACCAATGCCAAGGGCTATTTCCTCGGCGGCAACTACGGCCTGGCCAAGAACGTCTCCGCCACCGGTCGCTGGTTGAGTTCCGAAGCGGTGTACGGCGCGCCGTTCGACATCGACGTCTTGCAGCTTGAAATCAACACGCGCTTCTAAGGCGCAGGGAGAGGGTTATGAACACTCGATTTTTGCTGCTGGGGCTGGGGTTATTGATTGCACAGGGGGCGAGCGCCGAAGGCATGGAAGAACGCCTGCGCACTCAATTGCGCAGCACCACCCAGCAGTTGCAGACCCTGCAAAGCCAGCAAGCTCAGGCCAGCGCCGCGCAAGTGGCGGCCGAGAGTCAGGCCAAGGCTGCGCAGGCGCAAATCAAGCAACTGACGGCGGAACTGGCCAAGGTCAAAGGCGTGGCCGAACAACTGGTCGGTCAGCATGACAGCCTGCAAAGCCAGGCCCAGGCGCAAGCGGCGGCTAGCAGCGAGCAGGTCGGCAAGTTCAAGAAGGCTTACGAAGAATTGTTGGTGATGGCTCGGGGCAAAGAAGCCGAACGCGCCCGGCTCGAGACGCAATTGGCTGAACGTGACACACAAATGCAGCAATGTTCGGTCAAGAATCAACAGATGTACGGCGTGGCCAAGGAGATCCTCGCGGCCTACGAAAAGATCGACGTCGCCGAAGTGATGAAGATCCGCCAACCGTTCGCAGGCGCCGCCAGGGTCAAGTTCGAAGAACTGGCCCAGGGCTTTGGCGACGAACTCTACAAGACGCAATTCGACGCGCCCCAGGCCGCGATCGCTCATTGAATAACAGGGAAGACTTTCACATGACTCAATTGATCAGCCACGTATCGCCACAATCCCTCACCGAGGTGCTGCAAGCCGCCGGTTACCGGGTCAATCAAACCGAACAGAGCGGCATCGTGCAGTTGCTCAGCGCCAGCCAGGGCATTGGTTACGCAGTGCGTTTCGGCAACCCGGCAACCGAGCAGGGCAGTTACGTCGACTTCACCTTCAGCTGCGCCTTGCGGGTTCAGGGCGAGTTGCCGGCCGGGCTGGCGGAGCTGTGGAATGCATCGCGCCGCTTTGCCCGGTTGTCGGTACAAGGCGAGTTTCTGGTGATGGAGATGGACGTGGTGGTCGCCGCCGGGGTGAGCGACGATCACCTGCGCGGCAACCTTGAACTGTGGGATCGCTTGCTTCAGGAGTTCATCGTTTACCTGCGTGAATACAGCCAGAACGCTGCGCAGTTGCAGGCTCAGGCTGAAACCGTCGAGGCGGCCGCGCAAGAGGTGCCAGCCCTGTGAAAAAACGTACGGTAGTGGCCGGCGCAGGTGCGTTGGCCGTACTGGTGATTGCCGTTGCGTTGGGACTGCGTCCGGGTAATGACCCGATCGCCGCTCAGCAGCCAGCGCCATCGGCGGTATTGGCAACGAATGAACCGGCGGTCGCGCGACTGGGCAATCAGCAGGTCGCCCCTGAAGAGCTAAAAGCGCTGCTCGCCACCTTGCCGGTGGAAGCTCGCGAACAACTGCGAGCCAATCGCGGGGCGCTGGAAAGCTGGATTCGCTCGCGCCTGGCCGAAAAAGCCGTGCTCGAACAGGCCGACGCCCAAGGCTGGCGTCAGCGCCCGGAGGTCGAACGGCAAACCCGCGCCGCCACCGAGCAGATTGTCTTTCGCGACTACTTGCAGTCGGTCAGTCAGGTGCCGACCGACTACCCCAGTGCCGCCGAATTGCAGCAGGCCTATGAGGCCGGCAAGGCCGGTTGGGTGACGCCGCCGATGTACCGGGTCAGCCAGATTTTCCTCGGCGTGGCCGATCCGCAAACACTCGAAACCGTGCGCAAGCAAGCGCTCGAACTGAGCAAAAAAGCCCAGGCCGCGCCGACGGAGTTTGCCGCCTTGGCGAGTCAGTATTCGCAGGACCGAGCCAGCGCCGAACGGGGTGGCGACACCGGGCTGCAACCATTGCAGCAACTGGTGCCGGAAGTCCGTGGCGCGGTGTCGCGACTTAAGGTCGGCGTGGTGTCGGAACCGGTGCAGAGCGCGGCGGGTTTTCATGTGATCAAACTCACCGAACAGCAACCGGCCCGCACCGCAACCCTGGAAGAACTGCGCGAACGCCTGACCCAGGCCTTGCGTGCCCAGCGTCAGGAACAGATTGCCAAGGCCTATCTGGAAGGGATGCTCACTACGGCGACGCTGAGTATTGATGGGGCCGAGCTCAACAAAGTGCTGGAGGAAAAACGTTAGTTTCCCCGTTCACAGCGATCCAGTGTGGGAGCGGGCTTGCTCGCGAAGAGGCCTTCACAGGCAACATTTCCATTAAATGTGCCGACGCCTTCGCGAGCAAGCCCGCTCCCACAGGGGATGTGTGGAGTACCTAAAACAAAGATCGACAGGGAGTCATCGATGTCATTCATAGAACCCACAGGACGTCAGGGTGTTGTCGAATACCGATCCCCGCAGGGGCCATCCGAGTCCTGGCTGGCACGGGCCGCCGGGATTGATACCGAGGTGGCGCAATACTTTCTGGTCAGCGCCCGTTGTGGCTGTTTCATGCAGGCCGCGCGCAGCCTCAATGTGCGGGCGACCCTGCTGCGCAAGCACCTGGCGCAGCTGGAAGATCAGCTGCAACGTTCGCTGTTCAAGTTCCAGGGCAGCGCGTTGACCTTGAGTCGTGACGGGCAGCAGTTGCAGGCGCAGTTGATCGCGCTGGTGAACGAACGCAAATTGCCGGTGATCGAACAGCCCTTGATTCGCCTGGCCGTGGCCGAATCGATCCTGCACGACATCCTCGGCCGTGATCTGGTCTCGCTGCTGCGGCGCAATGCCAGTATGCGTCTGGACATCATCTCCCTGGACAGCGAACTGTCCCTGCGAGCGATCAGCGCCGATGTGGTGGTGTGGCTGGCGGGCACCGATTCGCCGTTGCCAGGCCCCAGTTTCGCCATCAGCGAACCCCAGCGTCTGGCACGGCTGGACTATCTGCCGCACATCGCCAAACGGTATTCACGGGTTGCGGCGCGGCCGGACTGCCTGGGTGACCTGGCCGATTTCATGCTGGTGCAATGGCAGCACGACCGTCAGGTCACCGCTTTTGGCCCTTGGAACAGTCTGGTGGAGCAGCGCCTGGCGGGGGTGGTGCAACTGCATTCCTATGAGCTGATGCTGGAGATGATCCGTTGCAGTGCCTGCATCGGTCTGCTGCCGCACTACATCAGCCAATTCGACCGGGGGCTGGTGGCGTTGCCCGGGCTCTTCAACCAACCGATGCAGCGCCAGGTGTGGATGGCGGTCAATGCCGACTCCCGGAATGAGGCCGAGGTGCAGGGGATTGTCGAGCTGATCCACAACACGTTCAGTGAGCGGCGGGAGTGGTTCGAGAGTTGACGACTAACTAATGTGGGAGCGGGCTTGCTCGCGAAGGCGGTGTGTCAGGCAACATTGATGTCGACTGACACACCGCCTTCGCGAGCAAGCCCGCTCCCACAAGGTTCTCGCCATACCGAAAGCTTGCGTTATAGAGTAGGCGGCCATGCACGCATCAAGGACGAAACATTCATGCCCTCCGACTCCGTCATTACCCTCGAACGCTTCAACGAATCCCACATCGTGGGCATCACCGCGCTCTACAACGACCCGGCCGTGGCCCGGCAGGTGCTGCAGATGCCGTTTCAGTCCGCTGAGGTCTGGCGCCAACGCCTGATGGCGGACAACGAGCGGGCGGTGAAATTGGTGGCGATACACCAGGGATCGGTCATCGGCAACATTGGCCTGGAACAGTTTTCGCGAATTCGCCGCAGCCACGCCGGCAGCGTCGGCATGGGTGTCGCCGTGGCTTGGCAGGGCAAGGGCGTCGGTTCGAAATTGCTGGCCGCAGCGCTGGACGTCGCCGACAACTGGATGAACCTGCAACGGGTAGAACTCTCGGTGTACGCCGACAATGAAGCGGCCATCGGCCTGTACCAGAAATTCGGTTTCGAGACCGAAGGCCTGTTTCGCGATTACGCCGTGCGTGACGGTCGGCTGGTCGATACCCTGAGCATGGCGCGCCTGCGTGGCACGTCCGAGGCCCAACGCCGGTAAGGCAAGCAATGTGAGCGACGAAAATCCTGTGGGAGCGAGGCTTGCCCGCGAAGAACGATGACGCGTAATACCTGAAAAACCGCGGTGCATTCTTCGCGGGCAAGCCACGCTCCCACAGGTTCTGAACTTATTGACTCACTCCCCCAACGCGAACGCCACCGCCGACTGCGCATGCAGTTCGGTGGTGTCGAGCAAGGGCAGGGCGCTGTGCTCGGGTTTGATCAGCAGGCCGATTTCGGTACAGCCGAGAATGATCGCCTGGGCGCCGCGTTCGGTCAGCGACTCGATCACCCGTTGATAGACCTGGCGTGACGCCTCGCTGATCACCCCGACGCACAATTCGTCATAGATGATCCGGTGCACGGCCTGGCGCTCCTCGGTCTCCGGCACCAGCACCGTCAGGCCCTTGGCCGTCAGACGCTCCTTCAAAAAATCCTGCTCCATGGTGAACGCGGTGCCCAGCAAACCCACCCGCAGCGCACCGGCGTCCAGTGCCGCCTGACCGGCCGGGTCGGCAATGTGCAGGAACGGAATATCGATCGCTGCCTGAATCTGCCCGGCCACCTTGTGCATGGTGTTGGTACATAGCACCACGCACTCGGCGCCGCCAGCCTCCAGGCGCAGGGCAGCATCCACCAGAATCGCCGCCGCGTCGTCCCAACGGCCGGCATGCTGGGCTTGTTCGACAGGGCCGAAGTCGACGCTGTACATCAGCAATTTCGCCGAACGCAACGGCCCGAGACGATCACGTACCTGCTGGTTGATGAGACGGTAATACTCGGCGCTGGACTCCCAGCTCATGCCGCCGATAAGGCCGATGGTGCGCATTGGATTTCCTCGGGTTTTGGCCTGTTTCAATGGCTCAGGCCTGAAGGGAGTTTCCGTTTGTCCAACGGCGGATACCAGCGGAAATTAACTGTATCGCTCATCTTTCGGTGAAGTGTCATGGTGCTTTTTCATTTACCGAGCTTCTGTAGCCGTTCGCACCTTTTTCCGTACGCAAGCTGTCGGCATCTGCCATGCTCAACGTCCGCGGCACCGCTTCAACCAAAAGGAACACCGCAATGGACGACGTACAGCAACTGGGCGAGATGCTTCGCCACTACGCAGATAGCGAAGCGCACAAGAAGCAACTGTTTGAGGCGCAATCGGCCGTGTGGGCGACGCGCATTGGTGAGTTGTTCGATCAGATCCAGCAGTGGCTGGCACCGGTTCTGGCGCCGAATCTGTTGGAAGTGAGCCGCGAGGCGTATGTTGCGTCCGGGTCGAGCGTTCCGGCGGAGACGTCGACGTTCAAGACCGAGAAACTGAGCATCGTCATCGCCGGGAAACCGGTGGAGTTCGTGCCGGATGTGATGGGTGCAGGTGGGCAGATTTCCCTGGCAGTGATGGGGTTGACCGCGGCGCGTTATGGCAGCATTTCGCTGGTGTGCCTGCCACCCTCCAGCGATTGGCAATGGCGCAAGACCAACGGCTTGAAAGACCCGGACGTCTTTGCCTTCGATGCGAATTTCCTGGCGCAGCAACTGCAGGGCCTGATTCCCCGCGAGCGCGGCTGAAGCGTGTTATTTGTGACCAACACATAACCACTGTGGGAGCGGGCTTGCTCGCGAAGAGGGAGTGTCAGTCGGCATCAATGTTGCCTGACACACCGCCTTCGCGAGCAAGCCCGCTCCCACATTGATCGTGGTGTATCAGATTTCGAGGTTGCCCCAACCCGGCTTCACCTCTTCCGGCGCCACAGCGTTCACCTTCTTGCCTGTCGCCAATTCCACCCGCCGCGCCACCTCGGGGTCATCTGCAAACGGAATCAGGCTGGCATCCTCCAGGCTCTCGGTGGTCTGGTGTTTCAAACAGTACTCGACCGCCAGCCAAAGCCCCAAAACACCCCATAGATTCAACGCCATCTCGATCATGTCAGGCTCCTTGCTTCAGGCAATCTGCGCTTCAAGCTCGGCCATCTTCACGTCCGACACCCGCACCGTGCGCCAGGTGTTGTAGGTCATCGCGGACAAGCCTCGCTCCTACGGGGTCGTGTCGTATGCATGCCTGCCAACCACCCTAACCTTGTAGGAGCGAGGCTTGCCCGCGAAGGGGCCCTTCGAATATCAACGATGTGCTACGGCAATAGATGAATATTGTGTTTTTTGAAACAAAGTGCCGAGTATTGGCTATACCTGTAATTCCCATATGCAATATTGTTGCCCGGCCTTCTGACAGGAGTTACAAGCATGAAGCTTGCGTTAATGATGAGCACACTGTGCATCGCCTCTATCGGGATGGTGGGTTGCTCCAGCAAAGTCGTCGAGCCAGATCAGTATTCCGGCTTTCTCAAGGACTACAGTCAGCTGAAGGAAGCCAAGTCTCCATCGGGCGCCGTGGTGATGCGCTGGATGGACCCCAAGCTCGACGTCAACAAGTTCACCAGTGTCTACATCGAGCCGACTCAGCTCTATCCCAAACCGCAACCGACAGTGAAAATCCCTCAGGCCACGCTGAACGGCATCACCAGCTACTACGATCAGGCGCTCAAACGCGAGGTGGGTAAATCCCTGCCATTGGCCAGTGGCCCCGGCCCTGGCGTTATGGTGGTGCGTGCGGCGATCACCTCTGTCACCAGCAAGACTGAAGGCCTCCAGCCTTATGAAGTGATCCCGATCGCCCTCGTAGCGGCGGCAGTCAGTACAGCCAGCGGCATTCGCGACCAGGAAACCAATCTGGCCACCGAAGCGGTGTTTCTCGATGGTGGGAACAACAAGTCCGTGGCCCAGGTGGTGCGCAAGGGCATCGGCAAACCGCTGGAAAACTCAGATCAGGTGATGAAGGCCGGTGACGTGAAAAACGTGATCGATGGCTGGGCGTCGGACCTGCATCAGTCGTATCTGAAGCTCAAGTCCAAGTAATGCGGCCGGGCTGAGGGCCTCTTCGCGAGCAAGCCCGCTCCCACACTCGATCTGTTTTGGTCACATATTCTGTGTACACCAGAGATCAAATAATGAAATGGCTACCCCCGCCGCCCCCTGCGATCGCCCACTAAGCTTTCGC
>NZ_AZRW02000051.1 GCF_000512695.2 Pseudomonas sp. QTF5
CTGTCAAGCGGTTATTTTCAGAAGTTTTCAAAGTTTCCTTTTTAACTTCAACCACTTGCGCTTTCGAACTCTCGTTAGCGGGAGGCGAATTCTACAGCGTTACCCGCTGCTGTCAACACCTCTTTTTCTCCGCTTTCGACCGAGATGATCGAACCGTCAATAAGGCGACAACACACTGCCTTACCAACTCCTTCTGGCCTCGATGAACTGAAGCGTAACCGCTGCCGAAAACCGCATAACTCATTGTTTACCAAGGAGTTTTCCGCTTCGACTGCGCCGGAAGTGGGGCGAATTATAGACTTCCAGAATCTGCCGTCAACACCAATTTTCACATTTCTGTCATATAAACCCGAAAGCACGAACGCCAACCTCAAGAGGTCGGCCTTCTGCCCTTCTACTTACAAGCTAGGGAATGCGAACTGCGAAGCTTCATGGCTCGCTCGTTGCGGCCAGCGCTGGGTAATCGCCTTGCGACGAGTGTAGAAACGCACGCCATCCGGACCATAAGCATGCAGATCGCCGAACAGCGAACGCTTCCAGCCGCCAAAGCTGTGATAAGCCACTGGCACCGGCAAAGGCACGTTGACGCCGACCATACCCACTTCAATCTCATCGCAGAACAACCGCGCCGCTTCCCCATCACGCGTGAAGATACAGGTGCCGTTGCCATACTCGTGATCGTTGATCAGTTGCATCGCCTCTTCCAGGCTGTTGACCCGAACGACGCACAGCACCGGCCCGAAGATCTCTTCTTTATAGATGCGCATTTCTGGCGTGACGTTATCGAACAGGCAGCCGCCCAGGAAGAAACCTTCTTCATGACCGGCCACACTCAGACCACGACCATCCACCACCAAGGTTGCACCTGCTGAGACGCCGTCTTCTATATAGCCACTGACTTTATCGCGAGCCTGACCGGAAACCAGCGGCCCCATATCCAGGCCGCAGGTCGTACCGGCACCGATTTTCAACGCTTTGACCTGCGGTACCAGTTTGGCCACCAACGCATCCGCCACCTGATCACCGACGCACACGGCTACCGAGATCGCCATGCAGCGCTCACCGCACGAACCGTACGCCGCGCCCATCAGTGCGCTGACCGCGTTATCCAGATCCGCATCCGGCATCAGCACCGCATGGTTCTTCGCCCCGCCCAGCGCCTGGACGCGTTTGCCGCGCTTGGTACCTTCGGCGTAAATGTATTCGGCAATCGGTGTCGAACCGACGAAGCTCAACGCTTTGACTTCCGGCGCTTCGATCAGAGCATCCACCGCAGCCTTGTCGCCATGCACCACACTCAGCACACCTTTTGGAAGGCCGGCTTCCAACAACAACTGAGCAATCAGCAGCGTCGAGCTTGGATCACGCTCGGACGGTTTCAGAATAAAGCAGTTGCCGCAAACGATCGCCAGCGGATACATCCACAGCGGCACCATGGCCGGGAAGTTGAACGGGGTAATACCGGCCACCACGCCCAATGGCTGGAAATCCGACCAGGCATCAATGTTCGGGCCGACGTTACGGCTGTACTCGCCCTTGAGAATTTCCGGTGCAGCACAGGCGAACTCGACGTTCTCGATCCCGCGCTTCAATTCACCGACGGCATCTTCCAGGGTCTTGCCATGTTCTTCGCTGATCAGTTGGGCGATGCGGGCTTCGTTCTGTTCCAGCAGTTGTTTGAAGCGGAACATCACTTGGGCACGCTTGGCCGGCGGAGTGTTACGCCAGGCCGGGAATGCAGCTTTGGCCGAGTCGATGGCTTTTTGAATGGTTTCACGGCTGGCCAATGGCAGCTTGTGGATCGCCTGACCGGTGGACGGGTTGAACACGTCGGCCGTACGACCGTCTTCGGTCACCAGTTCGCCATTGATCAAATGCGGGATAAGGCTCATGCGGGGCTCCTGAAAAGTTGTCCACAGGCGCCCGCTAAAGGACGCCTTTATATAGAAGGAAAAATCAGTCGATTTTGTTAAGCACTTCGCCGACCGCGTCGAACAGACGATCGAGGTCTTGTGGCTTGCTGTTGAAGGTTGGGCCGAACTGCAGAGTGTCGCCGCCGAAGCGCACGTAGAACCCGGCTTTCCACAAGGCCATGCCGGCTTCGAACGGACGCACGATGGCATCGCCGTCGCGAGGCGCAATCTGGATGGCACCGGCCAACCCGTAGTTACGAATGTCGATGACGTTCTTGCTACCTTTCAAACCGTGCAGTGCATTTTCGAAATGCGGCGCCACTTCCGCCACGCTCTGCACCAGGTTTTCCTTTTGCAGCAGGTCGAGTGCCGCCAGGCCCGCAGCGCAAGCCACCGGGTGGGCGGAATAGGTGTAGCCGTGCGGGAATTCCACCGCGTATTCCGGCGTCGCCTGGTTCATGAAGGTCTGATAGATCTCGGAGCTGGCAATCACCGCGCCCATCGGGATCGCGCCATTGGTGACTTGCTTGGCAATGCACATCAGGTCAGGAGTCACGCCGAAGCTGTCGGCACCGAACATCGAACCGGTACGGCCGAACCCGGTGATCACTTCGTCGAACACCAGCAGGATATTGTGCTGATCGCAGATTTCGCGCAGACGTTTGAGATAACCCTGCGGCGGAACCAATACACCAGCGGACCCAGCCATTGGTTCGACGAATACCGCAGCGATGTTCGAGGCATCGTGCAGCTCAATCAGCTTGAGCAGTTCATCGGCCAGGGCGATACCACCTTGCTCCGGCATCCCCCGGGAAAACGCATTGCTCGCCAGCAAAGTGTGCGGCAGGTGATCGACGTCCATCATCGCCTGACCGAACAGTTTGCGGTTGCCGTTCACGCCACCGAGGCTAGTGCCGGCGATGTTCACGCCGTGATAACCACGAGCACGACCGATCATTTTGGTTTTGGTGGCCTGGCCTTTCAGACGCCAGTAAGCACGCACCATTTTCACCGCCGTATCTGCACACTCGGAACCCGAGTCGGTGAAGAACACGTGATTCAGATTGCCCGGCGTCAGGTCAGTGATTTTCTCGGCCAACTGGAACGACAGCGGGTGACCGTACTGGAAGCCCGGCGAGTAATCGAGGGTGCCCAATTGCTTGGCCACCGCTTCCTGAATTTCCTTGCGGGTGTGCCCGGCGCCGCAGGTCCATAGGCCCGAGAGCGAATCGTAGACCTTGCGGCCCTTGTCGTCTGTCAGCCAACTGCCCTCGGCAGCCACGATCAGTCGCGGGTCGCGCTGGAAATTGCGGTTCGCGGTGTAGGGCATCCAGTGAGCATCGAGCTTGAGCTGGCTGGCCAGGGAAGTCGGGGCGTTTTCAGGCACGTTCATGGGCAAAACCTCGCAGGGCAATAAGCGGCGTGGAGATGAAAAGCGTTCTTGCAGCTAAATTGCCACGGAGATAAAGTCGGTGAAATCCAACTTTTCTAACCTTCAGTCAGCCAGCTACTAAACTTTGAGTAAACAAAGCATGAGCAGCCGTCGTCCCGATCCGCTGGCGCAAGTCAGTGACTTTGATATTCGCCTGTTGCGGATTTTTCGCAGCGTCGTGGATTGCGGCGGCTTCTCCGCGGCGGAATCCGTGCTCGGCATCGGTCGCTCGGCGATCAGCCAACAGATGAGCGATCTGGAGCAACGCCTTGGTCTGCGTCTGTGCCAACGCGGTCGCGCCGGTTTTTCCCTGACTGAAGAAGGCCGCGAGGTCTACCAATCTGCGCTGCAGCTATTAAGTGCGCTGGAAAGTTTCCGCACCGAGGTCAACGGCCTACACCAACACTTGCGCGGTGAGTTGACCATCGGCCTGACCGACAACCTGGTCACTCTGCCCCACATGCGCATTACTCACGCTTTGGCGCAGTTGAAGGAGCGCGGCCCGGACGTACAGATCCAGATCCGCATGATCGCGCCCAATGAAGTCGAACAAGGCGTGCTCGACGGTCGCTTGCATGTCGGCGTGGTGCCGCAAGCCAGTGCGCTGTCGGGGCTGGAATATCAGCCGCTCTACAGCGAACGTTCGCTGCTGTATTGCGCAGTTGGGCATCCGTTATTTTATGTCGACGACAAACAACTGGACGATGAACGCCTAAACAACCAGGACGCCATCGCCCCGACCTTCCGCTTGCCCGCCGAGATCCAGGCCCACTATCAGGCGCTCAACTGCACCGCCAGTGCATCGGATCGCGAAGGCATGGCATTTCTGATTCTGACCGGGCGCTACATTGGTTACCTGCCGGATCACTACGCCAGCCTCTGGGTGCAGCAGGGCCGACTGCGTGCACTGAAACCCAAGGTGCGTTTCTATGACCTGAGCCTGGCATCGGTCACCCGCAAGGGCCGTCGCCCCCACTTGGTGCTGGAGAGTTTTTTGGAGAGCCTGGCGGCGACGCGCTGAGAATTTGTGGGAGCGGGCTTGCTCGCGAAGGCGATGTGTCAGTTGCATAAATATCGACTGACACACCGCCTTCGCGAGCAAGCCCGCTCCCACAGGGGTTATGGTGTTCAGGGGTTATGGTGTTCAGGTTTTATCGCGACAGGACTTGTCTGCGGCCTGCGGGTGCGCTATCAACGCATCTGGTTGCACCCATTTACCTGTTCGGAAGTGCCTATGACCTTTGAAGTCCCAGCCCACGGCGGCAAACCCGCCAGCCGCATTCGTCAGAAGAACGAAGAGACCATCATCAAAGCCGCCGAAGACGAGTTCGCCCGTCACGGGTTCAAAGGCACCAGCATGAACACCATCGCGCAGAATGCCGGGTTACCCAAAGCGAATCTGCATTACTACTTCACCAACAAACTCGGTTTGTACGTGGCGGTGCTGAGTAACATCCTTCAATTGTGGGACAGCACCTTCAATACCCTGACCGTCGAGGATGATCCGGCAGAAGCATTGACCCGATACATCCGCGCAAAAATGGAATTCTCCCGGCGCCAGCCACAAGCCTCGCGGGTCTTCGCCATGGAGGTCATCAGCGGCGGCGAATGCCTGAGCGAGCATTTCAACCAGGACTATCGCATCTGGTTTCAGGGCCGGGCCGCTGTGTTTCAGGCGTGGATCGACGCCGGCAAAATGGATCCGGTCGACCCGGTGCACCTGATCTTCCTGCTGTGGGGCAGCACCCAGCATTACGCCGATTTTGCCACCCAGATCTGCCGTGTCACCGGGCGCACCAAGTTGACCAAGCAAGACATGGAAGACGCCGGCAACAACCTGATCCGCATCATTCTCAAAGGCTGCGGCCTGACGCCTGCTATCTAAGACACCTATGCCTTTTACCCTCAGCGGTTTTTGCGAATACCGCGAAGAGATTCGCAAAAGCCGCTTCATCACCCTCGCCGGGCCAATCACCAGCGCAGCGGATGCCCAAGCGTTCATCGAGCAGCACAGTGATTTGAACGCCTCGCACAATTGCTGGGCCTGGAAACTCGGCGATCAATACCGCAGCAATGACGATGGCGAACCCGGCGGCACCGCTGGCCGGCCGATTCTGGCAGCGATCGAAGCGCAGGATTGCGATCAGGTCGCGGTGCTGGTGATCCGCTGGTATGGCAGCATCCAACTGGGCACCGGCGGCCTCGCCCGGGCCTATGGCGGCGGTGCCAACAAATGCCTGCAAGGGGCGCCGAAGGTCGAACTGATCAGTCGGGTGCCGGTCAGTTGCGCCTGTGCCTTTGGCGAGTTGGCGTTGGTGAAACTTCGGGTAGCGGAGCTGGGCGGTTTGGTGGTGGAAGAAACCTTCACGGCCAATGGCGTGGAACTGCAATTGGCGATTGGTGAGGGGCAGATAGATACCTTGCAAATACAACTGGCGGATTTGAGTCGCGGGCGCATTTTGTTGCAGCGATAAAAGAAAGATCAAAAGATCGCAGCCTTCGACAGCTCCTACGCCCACCGTGTACTTCCGTAAGAAACGCAATCCCGTAGGAGCTGCCGAAGGCTGCGATCTTTTGGGGCACCCCGGTTTTCTTTACTCTCGACACTTGCCCACATCTGCTGTGCACCCGGCTGTGGATAACCTGAGCACATTCCGCTGTAACCCTTCTGTCATGCGGCTTTGCGGGGTTTGCTCATTTTTCATCCAAATCCCCAGCAGGATAACTTATTCCACATAAAAACAATCAGTTAGAGCGGTTTATCGCCATTAGAAGAAAGCCCCTCAGTGCTTATGCCCCTCCGCTCGGCTTGCGCACAAATACTGTGGAACAACCTGTGGATAACCCGTTCATGGCTGGCTCAGCCCCCTGTCTGACATAGCTTGCGGGTTGCTGCTCGTTTTTTGATCAAATCACCGAGCGCAAAACCGGAGCCTGATCAAAAAGCATGCCCTTAAGTGGTGCCTGATTCGGAATTGGAAATATGACGGATACCGTCCACAACGCCTATGCCAGCAGGGCTTTGTCTATTTCCTGACTCAATGGCCAGGAAATTGCTTTATCCACAGGCATAACTTCTGTCGACCCGAGCCTGTCATGTCCAATCCCATGCCGATCCCCGATCAAACACCCCGCTTGCAATTGCGCAGAATCAGCAAACGTTACCCCGGTTGCGTGGCCAACGATGCCATTGACCTGAGCATTGCGCCGGGTGAAATCCACGCCCTGCTCGGCGAAAACGGTGCGGGCAAAAGTACCCTGATGAAGATCATCTACGGCGTCACTCACGCAGACTCAGGGGAGATGATCTGGCAGGGCCAGCGCGTGACCATGCGCAACCCGGCCCAGGCTCGCGGCCTCGGAATCGGCATGGTGTTCCAGCATTTCTCGCTATTCGAAACCCTGAGCGTGGCGCAGAACATCGTCTTGGCGATGGGTGCGGCGGCAGGTACGCCGAAGCAGCTCGAGCCGAAGATTCGTGAAGTGTCCCAACGCTACGGCATGGCGCTGGAGCCAGAGCGACTTGTCCACAGCCTGTCCATCGGCGAGCGTCAGCGGGTGGAAATCATTCGCTGCCTGATGCAAGACATCCGCCTGCTGATTCTCGATGAGCCGACTTCGGTATTGACCCCGCAAGAGGCCGACGAATTGTTCGTCACTTTGCGCCGACTGGCCGCCGAGGGCTGCAGCATTCTGTTTATCAGCCACAAGCTCGGCGAAGTACGCGCGTTGTGCCACAGCGCCACGGTGTTGCGCGGCGGGCGAGTGGCCGGGCATTGCGTGCCGGGCGAGTGCTCGGACCGGCAGCTGGCGCAGTTGATGGTCGGTGAAGCCGCCGAGCTGATTACCGAGTATCCAAAGGTCATGGGCGCTGATGCTTTTTTGAACGTGACGCGATTGTCCTGGCACAACCCGGACCCGTTCGGCTGCTCGCTGAAGGACATTGACCTGGAGGTGCGCAGCGGCGAAATCGTGGGAGTCGCCGGAGTGGCCGGCAATGGTCAGGATGAGTTGCTGGCCTTGCTCAGCGGTGAGGAACGGCTGCCCTGCGATGACAGCGCGACGATCAGTTTCGGCGGGCAACCGGTCGCGCATCTGGGGCCGGATGCACGACGCAAACTTGGCCTGGCGTTCGTCCCCGCCGAGCGCCTGGGCCATGGCGCGGTGCCGGAACTGAGCCTGGCAGATAACGCCCTGCTGACCGCATTTCAACAGGGCCTGGTCAGCAACGGGCTGATCCAGCGCGGCAAGGTCGAAGTGCTGGCCCAGGAAATCATTCACCGCTTCGGGGTCAAGACACCCGACACTCAAGCGCCGGCCCGCAGCCTGTCCGGCGGCAACTTACAGAAATTCATCCTCGGCCGGGAAATCCTTCAACAACCGAAACTGTTGGTGGCCGCACACCCGACCTGGGGCGTGGACGTCGGTGCGGCCGCGACCATTCACCGAGCGTTGATTGCCTTGCGCGATGCTGGCGCGGCGATTCTGGTGATCTCCGAAGACCTGGACGAATTGTTCCAGATCAGCGACCGCCTCGGCGCCTTGTGCGGCGGTCGGTTGTCGCCCTTGCAGGCCACCATCGACACCCGCCTGAGCGATGTCGGCGGCTGGATGGCCGGCCAGTTCGACGCCCCTCAATCACTTGCCCCAGTAACGCTTTAACGGAGTTTCACATGCTGCTTTCTCTCGAACCCCGTGGCCAGCAATCACGCCTGATGGTGTGGTGCTCGCCTTTGCTGGCGGCCGTGTTGACGCTGGGCTGTGGCTCATTGCTGTTTATCGCGCTGGGGCATGACCCGCTGCTGACCTTGCACACGTTGCTGATTGCACCGATCAGCGACATGTATGGCGTCTCCGAACTGTTGGTCAAAGCGCTGCCGATTCTGCTTTGCGCATTGGGCCTGGCGGTGGCATATCAGGCGCGGATCTGGAATATCGGCGCCGAAGGTCAGTTGCTGCTCGGCGCCCTCGCGGGCAGTGCATTGGCGGTGAACATCATCGATATGCAAAGTCGCTGGGCGCTGGTGTTGATCCTGCTCACTGGCACCCTGGCCGGCGCCGCGTGGGGCGGGCTGACGGCATGGTTGCGTACGCGATTCAACGCCAATGAAATCCTCACCAGCATCATGCTCAATTACATCGCCCTGAACTTGCTGCTGTTCTGCGTCCACGGGCCTTTGAAGGACCCCGCTGGGTTCAACTTTCCAGAGTCGGCGATGTTCGGCGATGCCAGTCGTTTGCCGCTGTTGATGGAGGACGGTCGGGTGCACGCCGGAGTCTATTTCGCCTTGCTCGCGCTGGTGGCGGTGTGGGTGTTGCTGCAGAAAAGCTTTGTCGGCTTCCAAATCAAAGTGCTCGGGCTGGACAAGCGTGCCGCCGGTTTCGTCGGCTTTCGCGAGAAGCGGCTGATCTGGCTGGCGCTGTTGATCAGCGGTGGTTTGGCGGGGTTGGCCGGCGTGTGCGAAGTCACCGGGCCGATCGGTCAATTGGTGCCGCAGGTCTCGCCGGGTTACGGCTATGCGGCGATCACCGTGGCGTTTCTCGGGCGACTGAATCCCATCGGCATTCTGTTTTCCAGCTTGTTGATGGCGCTGCTGTACATCGGTGGCGAGAGCGCGCAGATGAGCATGAATCTGCCGCAAGCGATCACTCAACTTTTCCAAGGGATGATGCTGTTTTTCCTGCTGGCCAGTGACGTGCTGATTCTCTACCGACCGCGTTTGAACCTGCGCTGGGTACGGCGCACCTCGACCAACGCCGTACACGCAGGAGCCTTGTGATGGATATCGATCTGCTGAGCAATATTTTCTACGCCATGGTTCGTTGCGGTACGCCGTTATTGCTGGTGGCACTGGGCGAGCTGATTTGCGAGAAGAGCGGCGTCCTCAATCTGGGACAGGAAGGCATGATGCTGTTTGGGGCGGTGATCGGTTTCATCGTCGCTCTGAACAGCGGCAACCTCTGGCTTGGCGTGTTGCTGGCGATGCTCGCCGGGATGCTGTTGTCGTCGCTGTTCGCTTTGGTGGCACTGGTGTTCAACGCCAATCAGGTGGCGACCGGGTTGGCGTTGACGATCTTCGGCGTGGGCCTGTCGACCTTTGTCGGCGCTGCATGGGTCGGCAAACCGTTGGCGGGTTTTGAGCCGGTGGCGATTCCGTTGTTGAGTGAAATCCCGCTGATCGGGCGGATGCTGTTTGCCCAGGACTTGCTGGTGTATCTGTCGTTCGCGCTGTTCACGTTAGTGGCCTGGGTGATTCTGAAAAGTCGCGTCGGGTTGATCATTCAGGCGGTCGGTGAAAACCCGGACGCGGCCAGTGCCATGGGCTTGCCGGTGTTGCGCATTCGCACACTGGCAGTGCTGTTCGGTGGGGCGATGGCGGGGTTGGCCGGGGCTTATCTGTCCCTGGCCTACACGCCGATGTGGGCGGAAAACATGAGCGCCGGTCGAGGCTGGATTGCCCTGGCGCTGGTGGTGTTTGCCAGTTGGCGAGTGTGGCGATTGCTGCTCGGTGCGTATCTGTTCGGTCTCGCCAGCATCCTGCATTTGGTGGCGCAGGGGTTAGGGCTGGCGATTCCGTCGAGCCTGCTGGCGATGCTGCCGTATGTCGCGACTATTGTGGTGTTGGTGCTGCTGTCTCGAGATGCCGTACGCACACGGTTGTATGCGCCGGTTTCGTTGGGGCAGCCGTGGCAGGCTGGGCATTAAGCGGTGACCGGGCGGGCTCTTCGCGAACAAGCCCGCTCCCACAGTTGACCGAGTCGAGCAGGACCTTTGTGATGAACACAAATCTACTGTGTGCGAGCCTGCTCGCGATGGCTCCCGAACAGGCAACGCTTGAGCCACACCCCAGGCCAATTCAAAGAACAGCCGCAAAACTCCACGGCGTCATAAAAGCAGCGGTCACGATCAGGTCGTACCATGCACTGCCACGCACCACTTGACGATATTGCGTTGAAGTCCACATCCGTTTTGCTCCATCAATTCAGGGAGCAACAAGGCTAAAGCCTGGAGTATGCTCCAGGGTCAAGCCCTCTCGAGACCGTGATTCTCATCTATCAAGGAAGCCATTCATGTCCAAGGCAAAAACCGCACTCATCATCGGTGCCTCCCGAGGCTTGGGCCTCGGTCTGGTGAAAACTCTGCTGGCCGACGGCTGGCAAGTCACCGCCACCGTGCGCAACCCGCAGAGCGCCGAAGCCTTGCAAGCGTTAGGCAAGGTGCGGATCGAAAAACTCGACATGGACGATCAGCAAGCGGTCATCGCCCTGAGCCAACAACTCAAGGGTGAAGTGTTCGACCTGTTGTTCGTGAATGCCGGTGTCAAGGGCCCGGAAGTCCAGACGCCGGGCGGCGCGACCTTGGCCGAGGTGGGTCAGCTGTTCTTCACCAACGCCGTGGCGCCGATCAATCTGGCCCAGCGTTTCGTCGGGCAAATTCGCGATGGCAGCGGCGTGCTGGCGTTCATGAGTTCGGTGCTGGGCAGCGTGACCATGCCCGACGCGCCAGAGCTGGCGCTGTACAAGGCCAGCAAAGCAGCGCTGAACTCCATGACCAATAGCTTCGTCACGCAATTGGGCGAACAGAAACTCACCGTGCTGTCGCTGCATCCGGGCTGGGTGAAGACTGACATGGGTGGTGAAGGCGCGGACATTGATGTGGAAACCAGCACGCGCGGGTTGATCGATCAGGTGAATGCGTATGCCGGCAAGGGCGGGCATCATTTTGTGAACTACCGGGGTGAGACCATTCCCTGGTAACACCACAGATCGAGTGTGGGAGCGGCGGTGCGGCGATCCGACTTGCTCGCGAAGGCGGTGTGTCAGGCGACATCCATGTTGAATGTAATATCGCATTCGCGAGCAAGCCCGCTCCCACAGGGGTCTTGCGTTGTCCTGTCGGGCCGGGCTTGCCCGCGAAGCTTTTTTGTTCGAAACTCCGCACCTCGCCCCCGCGGCGACCCTGGATCAGCAGACAGGGCAACACTGAGCTGGCAACCCTGAACCCAACTTTCAGAGGAGCCGGTCACCATGCCTGCGACCCGTACCTGGTTAAAAAATCCCCTCGCCATTTTCACGGCCAACACGCTCGATGCCCGTGGCGGTCTGGTGCTGCAAGACGGTTTGATCGTCGAAGTGCTCAGCGCCGGCCAGCAACCCTCCGCGCCCTGTGACAACGTTTTCGATGCGCGCGAACACGTGATCCTGCCAGGGCTGATCAACACCCATCACCACTTCTATCAAACCCTGACCCGTGCCTGGGCGCCGGTGGTTAATCAGCCGTTGTTCCCGTGGTTGAAAACCCTCTATCCGGTCTGGGCTCGCCTCACCCCTGAAAAACTTGCCCTCGCCACCAAAGTCGCGTTGGCCGAGTTGCTGCTGTCCGGTTGCACCACCGCCGCCGACCACCATTACCTGTTTCCGGAAGGCCTGGAAAACGCGATCGATGTGCAGGTCGAGAGCGTCCGCGAACTGGGCATGCGCGCCATGCTCACTCGCGGTTCCATGAGCCTTGGCGAAAAAGACGGCGGCCTGCCACCGCAGCAAACCGTCCAGGAAGGCGAAGTGATCCTCGACGACAGCCAACGTTTGATTGCCGCGTACCACGAGCGCGGCGATGGTGCGCAAATCCAGATCGCCCTGGCACCGTGCTCGCCGTTTTCGGTGACCCCGCAAATCATGTCCGCCAGCGCCGAACTGGCGAACACCCTCGACGTGCGCCTGCACACGCACCTGGCGGAAACCCTCGATGAGGAAGACTTCTGCCTGCAACGCTTCGGCCTGCGTACCGTCGATTATCTGGACAGCGTCGGCTGGCTCGGCCCGCGTACCTGGCTGGCCCACGGCATTCATTTCAACCCCGACGAAATCGCCCGCCTCGGCGCGGCCGGCACGGGCATTTGCCATTGCCCGAGTTCGAACATGCGTCTGGCCTCCGGTATTTGCCCGACGCTGGATCTGACCGCTGCGGGTGCGCTGCTGGGTCTGGGCGTGGACGGTTCGGCGTCCAACGATGCCTCGAACATGATCCTAGAAACCCGTCAGGCGCTGTACATCCAGCGGTTGCGTTATGGCGCGGAAAAGATTACGCCGGAGTTGGTACTGGGCTGGGCGACCAAGGGCTCTGCGAGTTTGCTCGGGCGCAGCGATATCGGTGAACTGGTGGTGGGCAAGCAGGCGGATCTGGCGCTGTTCAAACTGGATGAACTGCGCTTCTCCGGCAGCCATGATCCGGTGTCGACGCTGCTGCTGTGCGGCGCGGATCGGGCGGACCGGGTGATGGTCGGCGGAAAGTGGCGCGTGATCGATGGGCAGGTTGAGGGGCTGGATCTGAAAGGGTTGATTGCCGATCATAGCCAGGCGGCTCGGCATCTTATCGCCGGTGTCTAAGTCGACGTAGACCTATTGTGGGAGCGAGCCTGCTCGCGATGAGGCCATGTCATTCAACATTGATGTTGAATGTTAGTCCGCTATCGCGAGCAGGCTCGCTCCCACAGTTTTGTGTGAGGCGCCCGCACCAGTGGATGGCGTGGACTGGTGAGGGCGCACCGGGATGGTTCTGTGGTGGTCGTCAGGGACTCTTCGCGGGCAAGCCTCGCTCCTACGGGATTTGCGCAGGTCATGTGGGAGCGGGCTTGCCCGCGATGGCCGTTACGCGATTTCGATCCATTTGTTGTCCTGTTGGTCAGCAATTTGCATTGCCCTCCTCCATCTCACAACAAAATGGAGTTCCAGTTCATGCATAAACGTCCGTTGAAGCAGCTGCTTTGCGCTGTCGTCGCAGCCATCGGTCTGAGCGCCAGCCTGACCGCCAGTGCTGCCGACCCGCTAAAAGTCGGCTTCGTCTATATCGGCCCGATCGGAGACCACGGCTGGACGTATCAGCATGAACAGGGACGCAAGGCGCTGGCTGAGAAGTTCGGCGAGCAGATCACCACCAACTATGTGGAGAACGTCGCCGAAGGTGCCGATGCCGAGCGGGTCATCCGCAACATGGCCAAGGACAAGTACGACCTGATCTTCACCACGTCTTTTGGCTACATGAACCCGACCCTGAAAGTCGCCAAGCAATTTCCCAAAGTGACCTTCGAACACGCCACCGGCTACAAGCAGGACAAGAACCTCGGTACTTATCTGGCGCGCACTTACGAGGGCCGCTACGTCGGTGGTTTCCTTGCGGCGAAGATGACCAAGACCAAAAAAGTCGGCTACGTCGCCTCGTTCCCTATTCCGGAAGTGATCCGCGACATCAACGCCATTCAACTGGCCCTGAACAAGTACAACCCGGGCACCGAGATCAAAGTGGTGTGGGTCAATTCCTGGTTCGACCCGGGCAAGGAAGCTGACGCCGCCAACGCGCTGATCGACCAAGGCGTGGACGTGGTGTTCCAGCACACCGACAGCCCGGCACCGATCCAGGCGGCCGAACGTCGTGGCGTGTACGCCGTCGGCTATGCGTCGGACATGGCGCACTTCGGGCCAAAAGCGGTGCTGACGTCTATCGTCAACGACTGGGGGCCGCATTACATTCAGGCGACTCAGGGCGTGCTCGACCACACGTGGAAATCCCAGGATTACTGGGGTGGTCTGAAGGAAGGTACGGTTGAGCTGCCGATCAGCGACCTGGTGCCGCCTGCGGTGAAAACCGAAGCCGAGCAGATCATTGCCGACATCAAGAGTGGTGCCCTGCATCCGTTCACCGGGCCGATCAAGGATCAGGCCGGCGTGGAGAAAATCCCGGCGGGCGCGACGGCAACCAATACAGAACTGGCGTCGATGAACTACTACGTCGAAGGCATGAAGGCCGGGATACCGAAGTAACTTAGTCAGACACGAAACCCTGTGGGAGCGGGCTTGCTCGCGAAAGCGGTGTGTCATGCAACATTGATGTCGACTGGCACACCGCTTTCGCGAGCAAGCCCGCTCCCACAATGGATTTTCAGCGTTCTGAAGGACTGCGCATGAACCAACTCCCGATCATCGACATCAGCCCGCTCTACAGCGCTGATCAAAACGCCTGGCAATCGGTCGCCACGCAGATCGACCGCGCCTGTCGCGAATGGGGCTTTTTCTATATCAAGGGCCACCCGATCGCCCCGTCGCGTATCGAGGCCGTGCTCGACCATGCCCAACGTTTCTTCGCCCTGCCCACCGCCGAAAAACTCAAGATCGACATCACTCAATCCCGTCACCACCGCGGCTATGGCGCCATCGCCACCGAGCAACTCGACCCGAGCAAACCCAGCGATCTGAAAGAAACCTTCGACATGGGGCTACACCTACCGGCTGATCATCCCGAGGTTATTGCGGAAAAACCCTTGCGCGGTCCCAACCGTCATCCGTCAATACCCGGTTGGGAATCGCTGATGGAGCAACACTACGTCGACATGCAAGCGCTCGCCCAAACCCTGCTGCGAGCCATGACCCTGGCGTTGGGCATCGAGCGCGATTTCTTCGATAGCCGTTTCAAAGAACCGGTCAGCGTGCTGCGGATGATTCATTACCCGCCGCGCCACACCGCCAGCACCGAAGATCAGCAAGGTGCCGGCGCTCATACCGATTACGGCTGCATCACCCTGCTCTATCAGGATGCCGCCGGTGGCCTGCAAGTGCGCAACGTGCGGGGCGAATGGATCGATGCGCCGCCGATCGAAGGCACGTTCGTGGTCAATCTCGGCGACATGATGGCGCGCTGGAGCAACGACCGTTACCTGTCGACGCCGCACCGGGTGATCAGCCCGCTGGGGGTGGATCGTTACTCGATGCCGTTCTTTGCCGAACCGCATCCCGACACCGCCATTGAATGCCTGCCCGGTTGCCAGGACGAACGGCATCCGCCGAAGTATCCGGCCACCACCTGTGCCGAATTCCTGCTCTCGCGCTTTGCCGATACCTATGCCTATCGACGGGAACAGGACGCCGTGGAATGAACCGGCTGGTCAGGTTTTGCTCATTGTTTCTGCGGGCATCTGTAGAATGCCCTCATTGCACCTGATGAGATTTCAAAAATGTACGACTGGCTGAACGCTCTGCCCAAGGCAGAATTGCACTTGCACCTGGAAGGTTCGCTGGAGCCTGAGCTGCTGTTCGCCCTGGCCGAACGCAACAAGATCGCCCTGCCGTGGAGCGACGTCGAAACCCTGCGCAAGGCTTACGCCTTCAATAACCTGCAAGAGTTTCTCGACCTGTATTACCAGGGCGCCGATGTGTTGCGCACCTCTCAGGATTTCTACGACCTGACCTGGGCCTACCTGTTGCGCTGCAAGGCGCAGAACGTGATTCACACCGAACCGTTCTTCGACCCACAAACCCACACCGACCGTGGCATCCCGTTCGAAGTAGTGCTCAACGGCATCGCCGCTGCACTGAAGGATGGCGAGCAGCAATTGGGCATTACCAGTGGTTTGATCCTCAGTTTCCTGCGCCACTTGAGCGAAGACGAAGCGCAGAAAACCCTCGACCAGGCGTTGCCGTTCCGCGATGCATTTGTCGCCGTGGGCCTGGACAGTTCGGAGATGGGCCACCCGCCGAGCAAGTTCCAGCGGGTATTCGATCGTGCGCGCAGCGAAGGCTTCCTGACCGTGGCGCACGCCGGTGAAGAAGGCCCGCCCGAGTACATCTGGGAAGCCCTCGACCTGCTGAAAATCCAGCGTATCGACCATGGCGTGCGCGCCATCGAAGACGAGCGCTTGATGCAGCGGATCATCGACGAGCAGATCCCGCTGACCGTGTGCCCGTTGTCGAACACCAAGCTCTGCGTGTTCGATCACATGTCCCAACACAACATCCTCCACATGCTCGAGCGCGGCGTGAAGGTCACAGTGAACTCCGATGACCCGGCCTACTTCGGCGGGTACGTCACCGAGAACTTCCACGCGCTGTACACCGATCTGGGCATGACCCAGGATCAGGCCAAGCGCCTGGCGCAGAACAGCCTGGATGCGCGGTTGGTGAAACCTTAAAATCAAAAGATCGCAGCCTTCGGCAGCTCCTACAGGTGTACACATAACCCTGTAGGAGCTGCCGAAGGCTGCGATCTTTTTTTGCATCTACCCCACAATAAAAATCACCGCACAACCCATGTGGGAGCGGGCTTGCTCGCGAAGGGGGCGTGTCAGTCAACGATGATGTCGACTGGCATACCGCTTTCGCGAGCAAGCCCGCTCCCACATTTAATCGGTGATTAATTGATAATCACCGGCTCACTCAACTCTTCCAACGTCTTGCCCCGGGTCTCCATCCCGAACATCCATACCACCCCCGCCGCAATCGCAAAACACATTGCCCCCAGCGCAAACACTCCGCCCTGCCCGGTCATCGGGAACACCAGCCCGGTCACCAACGGCCCGAGCAACGACCCCACTCGGCCGATGGCCGAAGCGAACCCCGAACCCGTGGCCCGTGCCGACGTCGGGTACAACTCAGGGGTGTAGGTGTAGAGCACCGCCCACATGCCAAACAGGAAGAACTGCATTAGCAGTCCCGAGGTAATCAACAGACTGACGTTGCCGCCGAACACCGCACTCTGGCCGTAAAGAAACGCCATGCCCCCGCCGCCGAGCAATGTCACAACGCACACCGGCTTACGCCCCCAACGCTCCACCAGCCAGGCAGCCATGAGGAAACCGGGAATCCCGCCGAGGGAAATCAGCACCGTGTAATACACCGATTGAGTCACGGCGAAACCCGATTGTTGCAACAGCGCACTGAGCCAGGACGTCAGGCCATAGAAACCCAGCAAGGCGAAGAACCACACGCTCCAGATCATCATCGTTCGCTGGCGATACTGCGGTGACCAGATCTCCCGCAGGGCAGAGAAAAAAGTGCCCGGTTGACTCGCCATTCGTGGCAGGCGAATGGGTTCAGGCAAATCCGCACGGCCCAGTGAAGCCCGGACCCGATCTTCGATGCCGAGCAAGACCTTATCCGCCGCGTCATGATGCCCGGCCTGCTCCAGCCAGCGCGGTGACTCTGGAATGAAAAAACGAATCGCCAGGACGAACACCGCCGGCACCGCCAACACCAGAAAGATGTCGCGCCAGCCAATCACCGGCAACAGGAAGTACGACAGCACCCCGGCCGCGACGAAACCGAGCGGCCAAAAACCATCCATTAACGCGATGTAACGCCCACGCCGTTTGGCCGGAATCAACTCCGACAGCATCGACTGGGCAATCGGAAACTCCATGCCCATGCCGACCCCCAGCAAGACTCGGAACAGCGTCAGCGTTTCGACGTTCTGCGCCGTGGAGCACAGATAGCTGGCGATGCCCCACAACACAATGCTCCACTGGAACACCGGTTTGCGCCCGAAGCGGTCGGCCAGCATGCCGGACAGCGATGCGCCCACGACCATGCCGAAGAAACTCGAACTGGCCAGCAACCCGGCCTGCGCCGTGCTCAGGCCGAACTCGGTTTTGATCGAGCCTAGCAGGAAGGTCATCATCGCCAGGTCCATGGAGTCGAAGAAAAACGCCAACGCAATGATGATGAAAATGATGCGGTGATAACCGCTGACGGGCAGCCGTTCCAGTCGTTCTGCCGCGCTGAAGCTTCGTGTGTCCATGCCACATTCTCCCAATCCGAAAATCCCCGGATCGAGTGTGGGCGATAGTGGCTAGGGGTTATTGCTGGATGCGACCTGCCCACAGCCCTGAACGACGCCTGAAACCCAAGATCCAGGACGTCGCACCTCAATGGCTCTAAAGCGCCATTTCCAGTTCGGTTTCTTTGGCAAAACGATGGATTTCCCGTTGCCCCGCGGCGGTGATCTGCAACGCTCGCGAATCGTTGGGCAGGCTCAACCAGCCGGATTGCATGAACAGCTGCAACAACGCCGCGCCCAATGAACCGCCCATGTGCGGGCGTCTTTCGCTCCAGTCCGGGCAAGCGCAGGCGACTCTGCTGTTGCGATGAGCCAGCGCCTGGATGAACACACCGCGTGTTGCCAATTGTGTGGCGCCTTTGTGAGTGATCATGACCCGCTGATCGAATTGCTCGATCCAGCCCGCATCCAGCAGGCGCTGGTAGAGGTCGGCGGCCAGGGTGCCGCCCAGATGGTCGTCGCAGAGCCTGGCCCGCAGCAGTGACGAAGGCGCCGCCTGAGGTTTGGCAATAGGGCTCGTGCGTTTGAAAACCTCTGGAATGTCCCGAGGTGCGCTGGCCAGGGTCGCGCTGGCCAGGGCCTCTATCGCGGCGCCGACTTCGGGCGCGGCAAGCCGGAAAAACCGTTTGCGTCCACGGGTTTCGACTTTCAACAGACCACCGGCGGACAAACGCCCTAAATGCGCACTGGCCGAAGACGGCGACAGGCCGGCCAGCAACGCCAGCTCTTCGGTTTGCCGCGCCGAGCCGTCCATCAAGGCCCACATCATTGCGCTGCGCTTTGGGTCAGCCAGCAATGTGGCGATCTGGCTGATGCAAGGTGCATGTTCCATGTATTCACTCCCTGTTGAATCGTTTCGTCTTACTGCTCAGAGACATCTTGACCAGTAATGTGTCGTCGGCCAAGACGCGAAAACCGCCATAAACCGGCCAAAGCCCGGTCATTGCTTCGCAGGTGCAAAGAAGGTCCGGTGATGACCATCGGGTCTGACCGAATCGAACCTGACCTCGCCATTGCGAGGTCGACGGTGCGTACATGAGGCGGGCGCTAGTATAAGCGGGTTAACCGCCGGTTCCTGCCCTCGGGGATCCATTGATGGTGATAGTTCCTGACAGAAATTTCGCTATTTACCTGCGACTAATGATCGACATTCGATTTCGTCGGAAATTGACTGCTTATGCGAGCGCATCGGCTGGCAAGCATTTCCCGCAAAAGGTTCACCGGCTTACTCAATTGTGCGCGATGGGCGCACAACAAATTCAGCGGTGCGCTCTCGCACAACAGCTCCGGCATCAGCACCTTCAAACGACCGGCCAGCACATCGGCAGCGACATCGAGCCAGGACTTATAGGCAATCCCCGCCCCCGCCACGGCCCACAGACGCACAACATCGGCGTCGTCACTGAAGCGATCGCCACTGACCGTCAGGCTCACTTCACGTTTGCCATCGTGGAAACTCCAGTGATCGTGAACCCGGCCGCCGAGCATGAACAACAGGCAATTGTGCTGAGCCAGTTTCTCCAGATGCCGAGGTTCGCCATGCCGGGCCAGGTAACTCGGCGACGCACAGAGCACGCGACGGTTTTGCGGGGCGATGGGCAACGCCACCAGGCTCGAGTCTTCTGGCTCGCCATAACGCAGGGCAATATCCACCGGTTGGCGGAACAGGTCGGCGATGCGGTCGCCCAGCAGCAACCGTACCGTGAGTTTCGGATGCTCACGCTGAAACTCGTCGAGCCATGGCAACAACAGGTTGCGACCGAAATCCGAAGGCGCCGACAGCTGCAAAATCCCGCTGACCTGATCCTGCCCGCTGGCCAGCAAGCGGCGGCCCTCATCGAGATTGCTCAAGGCTGCCCGGGCGTATTCCACAAAGCCCTCGCCTTCAGCGGTCAGGCGCAGACTGCGGGTAGAACGGGCGAGCAAGCGCGCGCCGAGTTGCAGTTCGATACGCTTCAACGCCGCACTGGCCACCGCCGCCGACATATCCATGCCCCGCGCCGCCGCCGACAGACTGCCCAGGTCCGCAGCCCGAACGAACAACTGCAAGTCATCGAAACGCAACATCGTCAGCCCCGATTATCAAAAAAATATTGAAAGAGACTGCTCTTTTAGCGGGTTTTATCTTGTCGTGAAATAACCAATCATCTGTCCCATCGAAATCATTTCCGCTCAGGAACCCAACATGAAAGCCATTGCCTACTACGCCTCCCTGCCCATCAGCGACGAAAAATCCCTGCAAGACATCGAACTGCCAGAACCTGTCGCCGGGCCGCGCGACCTGTTGGTGGAGGTCAAAGCCATCTCGGTGAACCCGGTAGATACCAAGGTTCGCCAGAACGTCCAGCCTGAAAGTGGCGCGGCAAAGGTGCTGGGCTGGGACGTGGCCGGTGTAGTCAAAGCCATCGGCAGCGAAGTGACCTTGTTCAAGGCTGGCGACAAGGTGTTCTACGCCGGCTCCATCGCCCGTGCCGGCGGCAATAGCGAGTTGCATGTGGTGGATGAGCGAATCGTCGGTCATATGCCGAAAACCCTCGGTTTCGCCGAAGCTGCCGCCCTGCCGCTGACCGCCATCACCGCATGGGAATTGCTGTTCGAACGCCTGCAAGTGCGCGAAGACAAAACCGATGAGAGACAGAGCTTGTTGATCGTCGGTGCCGCTGGCGGTGTGGGTTCGATCCTCACGCAATTGGCCAACCAGCTCACCGGGCTGAAGGTCATTGGCACCGCTTCCCGGGCTCAAACCCAGAGCTGGGTGCGTGGCCTGGGCGCTGATCTGGTGATCGACCACAACAAGCCGCTGAGTGAAGAACTCAAACGTGCCGGGATCGAGCAGGTGACCCACGTCGCCAGTCTGACCCAGACCGATCAACATCTGGATCAATTGGTGGAGGCGTTGGCGCCGCAAGGCAAACTGGCGCTGATCGACGATCCGAAGTCGCTGGACGTGACCAAACTCAAGCGCAAGAGCCTGTCGCTGCACTGGGAGTTCATGTACACCCGCTCGCTGTTTGAAACTGCAGACATGATCGAGCAGCACAAACTGCTCAACCGGGTCGCCGGGCTGATCGATGCGGGCACGCTGAAAACTACGGTCGGCGAGCACTTCGGGAGCATCAACGCGGCCAACCTGCGTCGTGCCCATGAGCTGCTGGAGAGCGGCAAATCCAAGGGCAAGATTGTGCTTGAAGGGTTCTAAAGATCTAAGGCATATGATCGCAGGCTTCTGCAGGAGCTGCCGAAAGCTGCGATCTTTTGCCGTCAGTCAGAGAATTGACCGTTGTCACAATTGCGATCGCATACAGGTCTACAATCGAAAACTCTGCGAACATTCTTTTACGTGATGGCTTTTATGAGACGCCTTTTGCGAGACGTCTTTTACCAGAGGAGTTCAGCAATGAAGATCCAGATAAAAGAAGTGGCAACATCCCGCTGGCAGGTCCGCCTGGATCAACACGCTGTGACGTTCCGCAGTGAGGCCGAAGCCCTGGCCTTCACTAAAACGCTTGAAGCGCGCCTGCACGCGCCCCATCAGATTCCCGACCGTCAGCATCGCGCTGCTGGCTGAGTCCGTCCTCAGACCTGGGCTTGCGTCAGCGCCCGGGTATTTTGCAAACGTCGGGTGAGCGTCGCTGCGCTCACCACCAGAATTCCACACAGGCTGATGACCATGGCCATCGGCATGGCGCTGCCATCGTGCAAAACACCCACTAATGCTGCGGCCCCGGCGGCGACGCTGAACTGCAGGCAACCGAGCATCGCCGAGGCACTGCCCGCGCGCGCGCCCTGACCGTTCATGGCGCAGGCCGAGGCGTTGGGCACAATACAACCCAGGCTGGCGATGCAGAGGAAAAGCGGAATCAGCAACGGCCACAACTGCGCGGTGTGCAACGCACTGACCGCCAACAGGGCCAGACCGCCCGCCAGGTAAAGCCAGACAGTACGCGCCAGTAAAAAAGCCGGACCGCGCTTGGCCAGCAATCGGGCATTGACCTGGGCCACCAGAATGAAACCCGCCGCGTTAATGCCGAACAGCCAGCCGAAATGCTCGGCCGGCACGCCATAGAGTTTGATGAAGACGAATGGTGAACCGGCGATGTAGGCAAACATGCCGGCGATGGCGACACCACCGGTCAGGGCATGACCGAGGAAGATCGGATCCGCCAGTAACCGACCGTACTGACGCAGCGCGCCCGACAACGGTTGGCGCGGCACATGGGCTGGCAGACTTTCCGGCAGCCCGAGGGCCACGGCCAACCCTGCCAGTGCACTGAAACCGGTCAGCACGAGAAAGATCGATTGCCAGCCCGACGTGTTGACCAGCAGCCCACCCAGCATCGGCGCAAGAATCGGTGCCAGGCCCATCACCAGCATCAGTTGCGAAAAGACTTTCGCCGAACCCACCGCATCGCATTTATCGCTGACCACCGCCCGAGCGATCACCATGCCTGCGCAACCGCCCAGCGCCTGGACGAAACGTGCACCGATCAGCCACTCCAGACTCGGCGCGTAAGCACAGGCCAATGACGCAGCAGTGAACAAACCGACGCCGGTCAGCAAGGGGATCCGTCGCCCAAAGCGATCCGCCACCGGGCCATACGCCAGTTGACCAATGGACAAGCCAAGGAAGTAGACCGCCAGGGTCAGTTGAACGTGTTTTTCGTCGGTACCGAAAGCGAGCGCCATCGCCGGGAATGCCGGCAGATAGAAATCGATCGCCAGCGGACCGAAAGCGCTCAAGGTGCCGAGAATCAGGATTGTACGGAGGTTCATCAGGCGTCCAGGTTAGGCATGCAGGTTGGCCATGGATCGGCAGGCCAATAGTCTAGCCGGGCGTGGACGCCTTGAACATTCCGTTAGGTCGCTAACTATTAAAAAACTCAGGCCAGTTTGACGCCATAACCCTCTTTGCTGATTGCAGCGATCACCTGATCGGCCGTCAGCGCGCTTTCAACGCCGACTTCTTTTGCCGCCAGATCAATGCGCACGCTGGCCGCGGGATCCTTGGCTTGCAGCGCCTGAGTGATGGCCTTGACACAATGACCGCAGGACATGCCTTCAACGTTGAACACTTGCATGGGACGTCTCCTTGATGGGGCCCTTCAATAGGGTTGAGGGCAGTCTCGAGCTTGCCACCATGGCAAGGTCAAGTTCTGAAGCAAGCTGCCGGGGTGGCAATCGGCGCCGCGCTCGGCCAAGCTGCGTCCATCTATGACTCGACATCAGGAGATTCAGCCATGCGCTGGTCAGCTTTCAGCCTGTTTGGCTTCCTCAGCCTATTTGGCGCGACACCTTCGGTTCAAGCCGCCGGGGAGGACTACGGTGTGCTGATCATTTCCCGCGAGCGCCTGGAAGTGTCGACTTCCTGCGAGATCGGCGTGTACATCCAGGATCAGCTATCGGCGCGACTGTTCCAGGAACAGAGCACCTCATTCAACCTGCCGCCGGGCAATGTGTCCCTGCGCCTCAAACTGCTGCCGGGCCAGGCGCCGGGGTGCAACCCGGGAATGCTCGCACCGGGGTCGCAGAACATCACGCTCAAGGCCGGGGATGTGTTGAAGTTCCGGATTGCGATGACGCAGGAAGGGATGTATCTCAAGCCTGCGGCTTTGGAATACTGAAACCCAGCGTATGGGGTCTGACTCATCTTCGTGGGTGAATGTTATGGCCTTTTCGCGAGCAAGCCCGCTCCCACAGGATTTATGCAAGACCTGTGGGAGCGGGCTTGCTCGCGAAAGGCGCGACATGGTCTCCCTGTCCTTCCAGGATTTGGCTCTCAGCGATTTGCAGAGTGGCGCTTGACCTTGCCAGCATGGCAAGGTTGATCCTGTAGGTAATTTCTACAGGGAGCGTGACCGATGTCCGAATCCACCACTTTCGATCTGCCGATTGCCGGCATGACCTGCGCCAGTTGCGCCGGGCGTGTCGAGCGTGCCTTGAGCAAAGTCATCGGCGCCACGGCCGTCAGCGTCAACCTGGCCACCGAACAGGCCCGGGTTCAAGCACCCAGCGACAGCCTGCCGGCCTTGATGGACGCGGTGCATCAGGCCGGTTACAGCGTTCCACAGCAGAGCCTGGAATTGAGCATCGAAGGCATGACCTGCGCGTCCTGCGTTGGCCGCGTCGAACGGGCGCTGGCCAAGGTGCCGGGGGTAAAACGTGTCAGCGTCAACCTGGCCAACGAGCGTGCGCACCTCGAATTGCTCGGCCAGGTCGACCCGCAAACCCTGATCGGCGCCGTGACCAAGGCTGGTTACTCCGCCAGCGTCTGGGAAGTCGAACACCCGCAAACCGACAATCAACAACAACGATTGCACCGCGAACGCTGGGCTTTGCTGGCAGCTATCGCCCTCGCCTTGCCGCTGGTGCTGCCGATGGTGCTGCAACCTTTCGGCGTGCACTGGATGCTCCCGGCGTGGGTGCAGTTTGCGTTGGCCACGCCAGTGCAGTTCATCTTCGGCGCACGCTTCTATGTCGCTGCGTGGAAAGCCGTGCGCGCCGGCGCCGGCAACATGGATTTGCTGGTGGCTCTGGGCACCAGTGCCGGCTATGGCTTGAGCGTTTACGAGTGGGCCACCGCCGCCGGCCGCCAGCCGCACCTGTATTTCGAAGCCTCGGCAGTGGTGATCGCTCTGGTGCTGCTGGGCAAGTACCTGGAAAGCCGCGCCAAACGCCAGACCGCCAGCGCCATCCGCGCCCTTGAAGCCTTGCGTCCGGAGCGAGCCATTCAGGTGATCGATGGCCGCGAGCAGGACGTTGCGATCAGCGCTTTGCGTCTCGACGATCTGGTCATGGTCAAACCCGGCGAACGCTTCCCGGTGGATGGCGAAGTGGTGGAGGGTCAGAGCCACGCCGACGAAGCACTAATCAGCGGCGAAAGCCTGCCAGTGCCAAAACAGCCGGGCGACAAGGTCACCGGCGGCGCCATCAATGGCGAGGGTCGGTTGCTGGTTCGGACCTTGGCGCTCGGTGCAGAAACCGTGCTGGCGCGGATCATCCGCCTGGTCGAAGACGCGCAGGCGGCAAAAGCACCGATCCAGAAACTGGTGGATAAAGTCAGCCAGGTGTTCGTGCCTGCGGTGCTGTTGATCGCGCTGGCGACCTTGATCGGTTGGTGGCTGTACGGCGCGCCACTGGAAACCGCATTGATCAATGCGGTCGCAGTGTTGGTGATCGCCTGCCCTTGCGCACTCGGGCTGGCCACGCCGACGGCAATCATGGCCGGCACCGGTGTGGCGGCGCGCTACGGGATTCTGATCAAGGACGCTGAAGCTTTGGAGCGCGCTCATGAAGTCAGCGCCGTGGTGTTCGACAAGACCGGCACGCTGACTTCGGGCACGCCGCGCATCGCGCATCTGAGTGCCATCGAGGGTGATGAAGCTGCCCTGCTGCAAATGGCTGGTGCGCTGCAACGCGGCAGTGAACACCCGTTGGCCAAGGCTGTGCTGGATGCCTGCGCCGAGCGCGGTTTGACCGTGGCTGATGTCAGCGACAGTCAATCGCTGACCGGGCGCGGCATTGCCGGCAGTCTCGACGGTCGACGGTTGGCCTTGGGCAATCGGCGTCTGCTGGAAGAAAGCGGACTGAGCGCCGGGCCATTGGCCGATTCCGCAATCGCCTGGGAAATCGAAGGCCGGACCCTGTCCTGGCTGATCGAACAAAGCCCAGAACCACGGGTGCTCGGCCTGTTCGCCTTCGGTGACACGCTCAAACCCGGCGCCTTGCAAGCAGTGCAACGCTTAAGCGCACGGAACATCAGCAGCCACCTGCTGACCGGCGATAACCGCGGCAGCGCCAAGGTGGTCGCCGAGGCGCTGGGCATCAGCGACGTCCACGCCGAAGTCCTGCCGGCGGATAAAGCCGCCACCGTCGCCGCACTGAAAAAAACCGGTGTGGTGGCAATGGTCGGCGATGGCATCAACGACGCACCGGCCCTTGCCGCGGCAGACATCGGCATCGCCATGGGCGGCGGCACCGACGTCGCCATGCACGCTGCAGGGATCACCCTGATGCGCGGTGATCCGCGGCTGGTGCCGGCGGCGCTGGAAATCAGCCGCAAGACCTACGCGAAGATTCGCCAAAACCTGTTCTGGGCCTTCGTCTATAACCTGATCGGCCTGCCTCTGGCGGCGTTCGGCTTTCTCAACCCGGTGCTGGCCGGCGCGGCCATGGCGCTGTCGAGCGTCAGCGTGGTGAGCAATGCGTTACTGTTGAAAACCTGGAAACCCAAAGACCTGGAGAACAACCGATGAACATTGGCCAAGCGGCCCGCCAGAGCGGTTTGAGCGCGAAGATGATTCGTTACTACGAATCCATCGGCCTGCTCAAGGCGGCCCATCGCACCGACAGCGGCTATCGGGTCTATGGCGATGACGATCTGCATACTCTGGCGTTCATCAAGCGCTCTCGGGATTTGGGTTTCTCACTGGAAGAGGTCGGCAAACTGCTGACTCTCTGGCAGGACCGTCAGCGCGCCAGTGCCGATGTGAAGGCTCTGGCCCGTCAGCACATCGACGAGCTGAACCAGAAGATTCGCGAACTCGGCCAACTGCGCGACACCCTGCAAGACCTGGTAGAACATTGCCACGGCGACCACCGCCCGGACTGCCCGATCCTCAAGGAGCTGGCGTCGGGCTGCTGCGCCGAACCCGCCCATTCCTGAGCGCCAATCCCTTCGCCACCAGCAACGTGGTGAGGGGAATGCCGTGGAACAACAACACCACCGCGCCGCGCGTCCACCACGAATAGAACGACGCGGCGATCAACATGCCGATGCCGAACCCGGTCATTTGCAGCAGCGTCAGAAAGCTGAAAATCGGTAGGCGCAGGTTGTCCGGTTCACGTTGCAGACGCGACATCAGGCCGACTTCCGAGAAGCCATCGCCCAAGCCTGCGGTCAATGAAAACAGCAGCAAGCCGTAAAGTGTCTGCTGCTGAAACATCAGGATGGCAGGACATCAGCAACACGCCGAAGAAAAATCGCCGTTCCAGATGAACGTTGTCCGTACCTTTCAGACGACTGGCGATTCGCGCTCCAATGAATTTCCCGCTGGCCCAGACCGCCATCGAAAATCGCCGGTATGTGGGCATGGTGTGAACACGGCTTCACTTACACCAAAAATCTACTGTGGGAGCGGCGGTGCGGCGGTGCGGCGATCCGACTTGCTCGCGAAGGCGGCGTGTCAGTCAACGGTGATGTCGACTGACACACCGCTTTCGCGAGCAAGCCCGCTCCCACATTGGATCTTCGCCAAGTTTTGGTATTCGGTGATCCTATGTACAAAACCCGGCCGAAGCCGGGTTTTGGGTCAACCGATCACTGCATCCACGGTGGAGGCGGCTCTTCGGTCTTGCTCGGTGGCGCATCATCCGCCGCCCGAACCGCTTGCTTGCGCTCTTCATCGAGACGGGCCGCCTCGATCTCGCGCATGATCCCGCCAACGTCCGCCAGCTCTTCCGGCTCGTCAAACTCGCCGGTCAACACACTGGCCGGGTGCAAAGTGCCAGCTTCGTACAATGCCCACATTTCCTTGGCGTACTTGGTGCGTTTCAACTCCGGTGCAAAACGACCGAAGTAAGACGCCATGTTGCCCACGTCCCGCTCCAGCATGTTGAACGCGTGGTTGTTGCCCGCCGCATCCACCGCTTGCGGCAGGTCGATGATGACCGGGCCGGTCGGCGTCAGTAGCACGTTGAACTCGGACAGGTCACCGTGCACCAAACCGGTACACAGCATCAGCACGATTTGCGAAATCAGAAACGCGTGATATTCGCGCGCCTGATCCGGCTCCAGCACCACGTCATTCAGACGCGGCGCGGCATCGCCGTACTCGTCGGCCACCAGTTCCATCAGCAGCACGCCTTCGAGGAAGTCATACGGCTTGGGTACTCGCACACCGGCACCGGCCAGCCGGAACAACGCCGCCACTTCGGCATTCTGCCAGGCATCTTCGGTTTCTTTCTTGCCGAACTTGGAGCCTTTGGCCATCGCTCGAGCCTGCCGGCTGTTGCGCACCTTGCGGCCTTCCTGATACTCGGCCGCCTGACGAAAACTGCGTTTATTCGCCTCCTTGTAGACCTTGGCACAACGCAGCTCGTTGCCGCAGCGCACCACATAAACAGCTGCTTCTTTACCACTCATGAGTGGGCGCAGCACCTCGTCGACCAGACCGTCCTCGATCAGGGGTTCAATGCGTTTTGGAGTCTTCATCAGCTTTTATTGTGGGTCCTTTATTACCAAACACGCGAAAGTCATTCGTTATACGGCAATCCTCTCATTCGCGGGAGGGGTTGCCGACCTATGAACGTTCCCATGAACATCAAGAAGCACACAATGTGCCGGATTAATCGGGCACAACTCATTGACCGCTCAGGATCATAGCTGAGCCTGCGCCACTTGTTGACGAAGGGCTACAGGGGCATTTGCGACAGAATCTGACACATAGCCCCTACCCTTCGCCGGATTTTTCTCAACAGGCCTAAATTTCCACGTTCCTCAGCCGAAGTCATTAGAGAGAAAAGGAATTGTCCGACAATAGCCCCGACAATGATAACGGGGGCGCACTCAAGGATCGGGGTATCTAACGTTTTCGGCTGCCAATAATCCGCGAGTCATCTGCACTGCGTGGGCCTACAAGAAAAAACTGGAGCGCGGATGAACATCAAACAGAAGCTGACCTGGGCGTTTGCAATCATCGCCTGCTTGCCCGTGGTGCTGGTCGCTACCCTCGTGGTGCTGAACTTGCGCAGCGATGCCAAGGATAATTTTGTCGATGGCAGTGGCCGTGAGATTCGTCAGGTCAGCAATGCCATGCAGTTGTTTTTTGACGGCATCAGCCAGAACGTCGATTACCTGGCCGGTCAGCCGTTGGTCAAAGCGGGCGATGCCAGCATAAAAAGCCGGGTCAGTGCCGATGCCGCGCAACTTCCCGAAAGTGAGATGGACACAAAGCTGTTGAACTTGTTCACTGGGCTGGCCACCAGCCATCCGGCTTACTCCTATGTGTCTTACGGCTTGTCCAGCGGTGGTTATGCCACATGGCCGGCTGACCCGAAGATGGCCAATTACGACCCACGTGCTCGCCCCTGGTACAAGACAGCCATGGCCAACCCTGGCAAGACGTTACGCACTGAGGCCTATTACTGGGCCGGCGATGACGCCGTGCTGGTCAGCACCGTGCGTGCCGTGGCCAATCAGCTCGGGGCTCAGGGCGGTGTGCTCGCCATCGATGTCTCTCTCAAACAGCTCACCGAAATCGTCAAACAGATCAAACTCGGCGAAACCGGCTACCTGATGCTGGTGGAAAATACCGGCACGGTGCTGGTCGATCCGAAGCAACCGGAACACAACTTCAAAGCCCTCAATAGCCTCGGCGACGGCTACGCGCAATTGGCCAAGGCTGGTAAAGGGCTGGTGGAAGTCGAGCTCAATGGCGAACGCTACATGGCCAACGTCTGGCCGTCGGAGCAACTGGGCTGGACCTTTATTGGTTTGATCAAGCAGACCGACGTAATGAGCTCGGCCACTCAACTGACCTGGCTGATCGCGATCATCGCGGCGGTACTCGCGGTGCTCTTTGCCATCGTCGGCGCCAGTTTCGCCAGCCTGATCGTGCGGCCAATCCGCAGCGTGGCCAGCGGTCTGGAAGGCATCGCCCAGGGTGAAGGCGACCTGACCAAGAACCTGCACATCCGTGGCAGCGATGAAACCGCGCAACTGGCCAACTGGTTCAACCAGTTTCTGGCGGCGATTCGCAACCTGATTCAGAGCATCGGCGGTGCCGCGAGCAAGATCCTCGCCACCTCCCAAAGCTCGACCCGGGTGTCCAGCGACATGGCCGAAGCCGCCGGACGTCAGCGTGAAGCGGTGGACATGGTGTCCACGGCGTTCCATGAAATGGTCGCCACCGCCAACGAAGTCGCACGTTCCTGCAGCCAGGCCGCCGAATCGGCCGACAGCGGTCAGCGCCAGGCGCGCGAAGGTCAGCAACAGATTGATGCAGCCGTCACCAGTGTTGATCGCTTGAGCCAGGAAATCGAACAATCGGCGCAGTCGATGCAACAGCTTGAACGCGATAGCAACGACATTCAGTCGATCCTCGGGACCATTCGTTCCATCGCCGAACAAACCAACCTGTTGGCGCTGAACGCCGCCATCGAAGCGGCCCGGGCGGGTGAACAGGGTCGTGGCTTTGCGGTGGTAGCGGATGAAGTTCGCGCCCTGGCCAAACGCACTGCCGACTCCACGGCGGAAATCGACGGGCTGTTGGGCAACCTGGCCAAGCGCACCAGCCAGGTGACGCAGCAGATGCATGCGAGCCTGGAAGTGTCCCAGCAATCGGTGACCCGTATCGGCGAAGCGCGCAGCAGCTTCGGGCAGATTCGTGAATCGGTGGATGTGATTCGCGACATGAACACCCAGATCGCCACGGCGGCTGAGGAACAGCATCAAGTGGCGGAAGACATCAATCGCCATATCAGCCAGATTCATGGCGATGCGCAGTTGGTAGCAGAACTGGCGAACTCGGCGCGGCTGGATTCTCAGAGCCTGGCGGGGTTGTCGAATGAGCTGGATGGGTTGGTTCGGCGGTTCAGGACCTGATCCAAAATCCCGGTGGCCGCTACGCGGCCAATCGCGAGCAGGCTCGCTCCCACAAGGACAGCGCAAAACCCTGTGGGAGCGAGCCTGCTCGCGATGGGGGCGTCACTGCCTGAACAAATCAGAACAACCAATAATCAGCGCTCGATAATTGCCGTCACGCCCTGACCGCCGGCGGCGCAGATCGAGATCAACCCTCGGCCCTTGCCCGCCGCGTCCAGCAGCTTCGCCAGGTTGGCGACGATGCGCGCACCGGTGGCGGCAAACGGATGCCCGGCGGCCAGTGAGCTGCCCTTGACGTTGAGGCGGCTGCGGTCGATGGAACCCAGCGGTGCGTCGAGGCCGAGGCGGGTTTTGCAGAACTCTGGATCTTCCCAGGCCTTCAATGTGCACAGCACTTGCGCGGCGAACGCTTCGTGGATTTCGTAGTAATCGAAATCCTGCAAGGTCAGGCCATTGCGTGCCAGTAAACGCGGCACGGCATAAGCCGGCGCCATCAGCAGGCCTTCGGCACCGTTGACGAAATCCACCGCTGCCGCCTCGCCGTCACGCCAATAGGCGAGGATCGGCAAGCCGCGCTCTTTCGCCCATTCTTCACTGCCCAGCAGCACCACCGACGCGCCATCGGTGAGTGGCGTGGAATTGCCCGCGGTCAGGGTGCCCTTGGCGCTTTTCTCGAAGGCCGGCTTCAGTGAGGCGAGTTTTTCCAGGGTCAGATCCGGGCGCAGGTTGTTGTCCCGGGTCAGGCCCAAGAACGGCGTCATCAAATCGTTGTGCCAGCCTTCGGCGTAGGACGCGGCCAGTTTCTGATGGCTTTCCTGGGTCAGCTGATCCTGCTCGTCACGCGGGATGCTCCAAGTCTGAGCCATCATTTCACAGTGCTCGCCCATCGACCGGCCGGTGCGCGGCTCGCCGATACTTGGAAAGTCGGGCATCAAGTGTCGGGGACGCAGTTGCAGGAAGGTTTTCAGTTTGTCGGCGGTGCTTCGGGCGCGGTTGGCTTGCAAGAGGATCTTGCGCAGGCTTTCGTTGACCCCGATCGGCACGTCCGAGGCAGTGTCGACGCCACCGGCAATGCCACATTCGATCTGACCCAGGGCGATTTTGTTCGCCACCAACAACGTCGCCTCCAGCCCCGTGCCGCAGGCTTGCTGGATGTCGTAGGCCGGCGTCATTGGCGACAACCGCGAGCCGAGCACGCATTCGCGGGTCAGGCCGTAATCGCGCAAATACTTGAGCAGCGCACCAGCCGCCACTTCACCCATGCGCACACCGTGCAGGTTATAGCGCTCGATCAGGCCTTCCAGCGCTGCGGTGAACATCGCCTGGTTACTGGCAGTGGCGTATGGCCCGTTGGATCGGGCAAAGGGGATACGGTTACCACCGATAATCGCGACGCGGCGCAGCTGAGTCATGAAAAAGCTCCTTTTAATCAAATATGAACACCAAACCCTGTGGGAGCGGGCTTGCTCGCGAAGGGGTCATCACCTTCAACATCTCTGTTGACTGACACACCGCTTTCGCGAGCAAGCCCGCTCCCACAGGGGGCTGCATTTCCTGAAAGTCCTGCTAAACCCAATCTCAAACTAACCTGCAATGATCAAGCGTAGGCCGTATCTCGTGGATCGAACGACTAATTGCCGTTCATGGTCCACACTTTTAATCCCAGTTGCTGGAGCATGATCCATGTCTGATCGCTATATCGACTTCGCCAATTCGTCCATCGGCCATCGTGTGGTCGGTGCCCTGGGTCTGCCGTCGCCGGTACGACTGGAACGCTGGCAAGCAGGCCGGCTGCGGCCTATCGAGGGGGCGCTGTTGATTGGCGGTGGCCCGCTGGCGGAAAAAGTCAGCACTCTCGCCAACCGCCTGACCGACACGATTTACAGCTACGGCACCGATCCGACCCTGGCCACCGCGTGGATTCCCGGCCACGGTCAGAAACTCAAAGCCGTGGTGTTCGATGCCAGTGATCTGGTGCAGGTCGATCAGTTGAAACAGCTGCGCGAGTTCTTCCAGCCGCTGATGAAAAACCTCGATCACCATGCGCACCTGGTGATTCTTGGCCGGGCGCCGGAGACCTTGAGCGACCCGTTCGCCGCCAGCGCCCAACGCGCCCTGGAAGGTTTCAGCCGTTCGCTGGCCAAGGAACTGCGCAGCGGTGGCACTTTGCAGCTGATCTATGTCGGCGAAGGTGCCGAAGATCAACTGGAAGGCCCATTGCGGTTTTTCCTCTCGCCTAAAAGCGCGTTCATTTCCGGACAAGTCATTCGCTTAAAGGCGTGTGAGGTGCAGGTGATGGACTGGAGTCGCCCCTTGTCGGGACGCAAGGCACTGGTGACGGGCGCGGCTCGCGGCATCGGCGCCTCGATCGCCGAAACCCTGGCCCGCGACGGCGCCGAGGTGATCCTGCTCGACGTGCCACCGGCCAAGAACGATCTCGAGGCCCTGGCCGCACGCCTCGGCGGGCGCGGCATCACCCTGGATATCTGCGCCGAAGACGCCGCCGCACAATTGATCGAACATTTGCCCGACGGCATCGACATCGTGGTCCACAACGCGGGCATTACGCGGGACAAAACCCTGGCCAACATGACCCCGGAATTCTGGGACGCGGTGCTGGCAGTCAACCTCAACGCACCGCAAGTGCTGACCAAGGCTTTGCTCGACAGCGGCACCCTGCGCGACAACGGCCGAGTGATCCTGCTGGCGTCCATCAGCGGCATCGCCGGCAATCGCGGGCAAACCAATTACGCCGCGAGCAAGGCCGGGTTGATTGGCCTGGCCCAGGCTTGGGCGCCGCTGCTGAGTGAGCGCGGCATCAGCATCAATGCGGTAGCGCCAGGGTTCATCGAAACCCAAATGACCGCGCACCTGCCCTTCGGCGTGCGCGAAGCTGGGCGACGCTTGAGTTCTTTGGGCCAGGGCGGCCTGCCACAAGACGTCGCCGAAGCCGTGGCCTGGCTGGCACAACCGGGCACCGGAGCGTTTACCGGACAAGCGTTGCGCATTTGCGGGCAAAGCGTTTTGGGAGCCTGACCATGACCACTGACTGGCACACACTCAATAGCGAACCGGGCCTGCAAACGCTGTATGTGAAGGCGGTAACACGCCGCAAAATCACCGGCAGCGCCTTGCCCGACCTGGGTTATCACTGCTGGGTCAATGTCGATCCGAAACGCCTGGAGGCTTATCGCAAGGTCTGTGGTTTCGCCGACAACGGGCTGCTGCCACCGACGTATCCGCACATCCTGGCGTTCGCCTTGCAGATGCAATTGCTCACTGCCAAAGCGTTTCCGTTCCCGCTGCTGGGGCTGATTCACTTGAGCAACCGCATCCGCATCTTGCGTCCCATGGGCGGCGTGCACCGGGTGCGGGTCAGCGTGAAGGTGCAGAACCTGAAACCCCATGCCAAGGGGGCGACGTTCGATTTGGTGACGACGCTCGACGACCAGTTGGGAGTGTTGTGGGAGGCGGAAAGCCAGATGCTCTGTCGCGGCGTCAAACTGGAAGGCGAGCCGGTCGAGGAAGCGTTTGCATCAACGCTGTCGCTGACCGAAGTGGCCCACTGGAAAGCACCCGCGGACATTGGCCGGCGGTACGCCAAGGTGTCCGGGGACTACAACCCGATCCACCTGAGTGCAATCAGCGCGAAGCTCTTCGGTTTCCCTAGCGCCATCGCCCATGGCCTGTGGAACAAGGCGCGTACGCTGGCAGCCCTGACCGATCATTTGCCGACGGCCAACGTCGAGATCGCGGTGCAGTTCAGGAAACCGGTACGCCTTCCCAGTGAAGTGACGCTGATGTCCAGTGCGGCGGGGTCCAGTGGGGACTTTCAGTTGATGGGTGCAGGGGAGCTGGAACATATGGTGGGGCAGTGGCGGCCTGTTGCTTGATGGTTCGGCATTGCAATTACCAGCGTCTGCGAGATCGCATTCGCGAGCAAGCCCGCTCCCACATTTGACCCAGGGAGCTCACACATATTGTGTTCGCTGGAGATCCAGTGTGGGAGCGGGCTTGCTCCGGGCGGCGATCCGACGAAGAACGATAACGCGGTCATCCTGCCGGAACACCGAACGCCAAGATCAGGAACTGACCAAACCCCGCGGCTGCGGAAACAAGTTATTCAACGTCTCCAACAACCGCACGTGATAAATCGGCTTGCGGAACAAATCCAGCACCTGCAACCGCAACATATCACTCACATCATCCATATCCGCATGCCCCGACGTCACAATCACCGGCAAATACTGACGCGACGTATGCTCACGCAACCGCTTGATCAACGACATGCCACTCTCCTCCGGCATCCGCAAATCAGTAATCACCAGCGCGATATCAGGATGACAAGTCAAATGATGAAGGGCGAGCTTCACCGACGTTGCCGTAAAACAAGTAAAGCCCTCGCCCGCCAGCAACTCCGCCAGTTCCAGCAACGCATCTTCCTCATCATCGACCAGAAGCAGCTGTTGGCGTGGCAGCTCGGGAGCATTCATGAGTAAACACCTGCAATGGACTAAGCGTTGACGTTAGAACCACCCTGGCAGGTTAGCAAGCGGTCTGCATCAAGGAGTAGCAGGTACTAGCGAATCCTTGAGCACAGTAAAAATATCGGTTACCGCACCCGAGATAGGCGTCATGAACACCACCAAGGCAACCGCTGCCATGCCCGCAATGATCGCGTATTCGATACCCGAAGCACCCTCGGTATCTTTGGCCAGGTATTTGAACAAAATGATTTCGGTTTTGATCTTCTGCACAACTTTAGTAAAGGACATGATGTGTCTCCTATGACAGCGGATGTTGCACAGCTGCAACATGATTCCCCTATGCCAGCATCAGCATTGTCGGCAAACCCCAGACCAACAACTGTTACAACCTATTAATACTGAAGTAGTAATAAGTTCATTGACGTCATAAAACAGCGCTTTAGGCTTCGAGCCGTTACTTTTGTCAGATATTTCCCGCCCTGTAATGGCGTTTTGCTCTACCTGCGCTACCGTCAAATAGCGAAATAGTTCGATGTTCATAGCTGCCTGATTGCGAAGTCATCTCGTTAGAACTCTTGGGGGGCGTTACGCAGCAGGAAAGGGAGAGCCGTCATGAACAGTCGCGTCACCATGGGCCTGGCCGCGCTGTTTCTGGTAGGCGCCATCATTGCCGGTTACTGGGGGCTGGCGTTGAGTCGCCAACCGGCACCCGAATCCGTCGCGCAACCCGGCACGTCATCGGCCCCGATATTGGCGCCGGCGGACGACCCGACTCGCCAGCCAGTGGTTGTGCTGCTGCGTGACATAGCGCCGTTCGAGCAAATTACCGCCGCCGACGTGACCCTGGAAAAACTCCGTACCGCCCCGGCCGGCAGCCTGTCTCGTCTCGATCAAGCCATCGGCCGTATGCCTTGGCGCACGCTGACTGCCGGCAGTTGGCTCAATGATGAAAGTTTCGAAACCGGCGGTGCGCTGGCGCGAATGATCCGCCCCGATGAGCGCGCCCTTGCCGTGGCGGCAGATGACGTAGTCAATGTCGGCGGGCAGCTGAGCCCCGGCGACTACGTCGACGTCCTGCTGTTTCTGCGCATGGACACCAACAACCTCCAGCAATCGGCCCAAGTCGTGATTCCGGCGTTGCGAGTACTCGGTGTCGGCGACCAGCTCGGGCTGATGAACGATGGTCAGCCTGCCAACCCCGCACGCAACCCCGAAGAAAGACTCAAGCAAGAACAACTGCGTGCCAACGCCCGCACCGTTTTGCTCGCCGTCCCCGAACCCCTCTTGAGTCGCCTCATGCTCGCGGCTCAGGTCGGGGTTTTGCGCCTGGCCGTGCGCAGCGCCGAGGAAAAACGCCTGAACCAATACTGGGCTGGCAACCGCGAATCAAAGGCGAGCCTGGCCAGTGCCAATCGCGAACTGGTGCAATTCAGTCAACTGGCCCTGAACGGTACACCCAAACCCGCCATTGGCGGCGCAGCACCGCGCAAGTCGAGCGTGGAAGTCATCCGCGGCAATGAAGTCACCCAACAAACGCCCTGAATCGAGCGAGGACGCTTCTCCATGCGCAGACGTTTCACGCAGTACTTGCTCGATAACGGCTGCTTCGATAAATGCGGTGGGTTATCGCAATGAGCCAGCCCCAGAACCTGAGTCAGACGTTCCTCGCGATCACGCGTAACAGCACCGACTTCGAGTGGCTGCAAGGTGCGCTTGCCCCTTTGGGCCGAGTGATCAGCGCCGGTGGTGGCAACCTCGATGAACTCTTGACGCTGGTGGACGTGACCTTCGCCAGCCTGGTGTTCGTGGGTCTGGACCGTGAGCATGTGGTGGCCCAGAGCGCGTTGATCGAGGGTGCCCTGGAAGCCAAACCGATGCTGGCGATCGTTGCCTTGGGCGACGGCATGGACAACCAACTCGTGCTCAATGCCATGCGTGCCGGCGCGCGGGATTTCGTCTCTTACGGCTCGCGTTCCAGTGAAGTTGCCGGGCTGGTGCGACGTCTGAGCAAACGTCTGCCGACCGTGGCGCCGAACCTGCAACAGAGTCAACAGGGTGGCCTGACCGTGCTTTACGGTGCACAGAGCAATGCCGACGGAGCGTTGCTCGCCAACCATCTCGCGCACGTGGTGCAAAAGAGCGGCCAGCAGACACTGTTGCTGGATCTGGGCCTGCCGCGTGGCGACAGCCTTGCGTTGCTGGGGCTAGAGAGCTCGTTTCATTTTGGCGATGCGTTGCGACACCTGAGGCGCCTCGACGCGACGCTGATCGACAGCGCCTTCACCACCTGTGACGCCGGGCTGCGGACTCTCGCCTACGCCAGCCACGACGAACCGCTGGAACAGACCAGTGCCGCCGAGCTGTACATGCTGCTCAGCGCCTTGCGTCAACATTTCCAGCACATCGTGGTGAACCTCACCGGCCAGTCGGACAGCGAAGCGTTGCGCACCTTCGTCAGCCATTGCGACAAGTTGCTGTGGTACACCGATCAGAATGTGCTCGACTGCCGACGCAACCTTGAGGTGCTCGGCCGCTGGCGTGAAAAAGGTCTGAAGCTCGACCACGCCCGGTTGCTGGTAGACCGCTATCTGCGCAACGTCGCGCCAGACTCCGACACCTTGAGCAAAAGCTTCGGCATGGAGGTTATCGCAGTCTTGGCCTACAGCCCGGAAGTGCGGCTCAACGCCAAGAATCAGGGGGTGAGCCTGTTCGAACTGGCCCCGCGCGAAAACCTGACCCAAAGCCTGCGCACCCTCGGCGAACGGCTGGCCAAACGCTCCGAAGACCTGGACAAACCCAAGGCTGGCTGGTTTGACCGATTGAGGGGCGCGCAATGAGCGGGGAAAAACTCTTCGGCGCGCCCTCCCACGGGCCGGTCGGCAATACCGACCACGAAGGCCTGAAACTGGTGCTGCACCGCTACATCATCGACGCCATCGAAGAGTCCGGGAAAAACCTGCTGGAAGGTTCGCGGCCAATGCTGTCGCAGTTCGTCATCGACAAAGTCGCCGAGTACATTGCCCGTCTGCACCTGGCGATTTCCCGGTACGAGATGGAGCGGCTGGCTGAAGAAATCGTCGATGAGCTCACCGGTTTCGGTCCGCTGGAGGTGTTGCTGCGTGACTCGACGGTGACCGAAATTCTGGTCAACGGCCCGCACCGGGTGTTCGTCGAGCGCGAGGGTGTATTGCACCTGAGTGACCTGCGCTTCATCGACGACCACCATGTCGAGCGGGTGATGCAGCGGATTCTCGCGCCCCTGGGCCGACGGCTCGACGAGTCTTCACCGATGGTCGATGCGCGCCTGCCCGATGGCAGCCGGGTCAACGCGATCATCCCGCCGATTGCCCTCGATGGCCCATGCCTGTCGATTCGAAAATTCCGCAAGGACATGCTCAAAAGCTCCGATCTGATGGCGATGCAAACCATCGATCAGGCGATCTTCGAATTTATTCAAGAGGCCGTGGGTAAGCGCTGCAACATCCTTGTCAGCGGCGGCACCGGCACCGGCAAGACCACGCTGCTGAACATTCTCAGCCAGTTGATCGCCCCCCACGAACGCTTGGTCACCATCGAAGACGTCGCCGAACTGCAACTCGGCCATCCTCACGTGGTGCGCCTGGAAACCCGACCGCCGAATGCCGAAGGCCATGGCGAAGTGAAGGCCAGCGATCTGATTCGCAACGCGCTGCGGATGCGCCCGGACCGGATCATCCTCGGCGAGATTCGCGGCGTCGAAGTGGTCGACGTGCTCACCGCGATGAACACCGGGCACGACGGTTCCATGAGCACCGTGCACGCCAACAATGCCCAGGATGCGCTGTTGCGCCTGGAGACGCTGGTGGGCCTGACTGGACGCACCATCGCCGAACGCACCTTGCGGCAAATGATCTGCGCGGCGCTGGACGTGGTGATCCAACTGACGCGCCTGCCCGATGGCCGCCGCTGCGTCAGCGAAGTGGTGGAAGTCGTCGGTATTCGTGACGACGTGTATGTGACCAATACGCTGTTCCGCTTCGACCGACGCACCGGTTTCGGTTTCCTGCGCGAGGCGGTCAACCCCGCCGGCGACAAACTGCGTCGCGAATCGGCGCTCTCTCCCTTATCGCACTGAAGGATCACGGCATGCTCAAACCGGCGCTGCTCATCCTGATTTGCCTGACGTTGCTGGGCCTGTCGATCCGTTTGTTCTACAACGGTCTGCGCCAGACCGGCATCGATCGAACCCTCGGTCGCTTGATGCAGGGGCAACCGCAACTGGCGGTGGCAAAATCATCCTGGGCAGGCCTGGAACGGGCCTTTCTACGCGCCGGCCTCGGTCGTCCCACCGAGCGCCTGGGGTCGTGGTTGCTGCTCTGGGCCTTGGGCGTCTTGCTGGGCGTTGCTCTCGCGGGCTGGATCGGTTTGCTGGTGTTGCTGCTGATGCCACCCCTGGCTCTGCGGCTGTACATCAGTTGGTGCTATCAGCGCCGGCTCAAGCGCATGATCGAACAACTGCCGTCGTTGCTCGATCACACGGTGCGCAGTCTGAAGTCCGGACGCACCCTGGCCGATGCGGTGCTGGTCGCCATCGATGCCGCCGAAGACCCACTGAAAAACGCTATGGGCCGGGTCCAGCGCAATGTGAATCTGGGCGTCAGCCTGCCTGACGCTGTTACGGACTTCGCCGAACTGTATGAGAAAGATGAATTTCGCTTGTTCGCGCTGGGCCTGAAGGTCAATCACCGCTACGGCGGTAATGCCAGTGAGCTGTTTGAGAACCTGATCAAAATGGTCCGTGAACGAGACCAGGCTGCGCGCCAACTGCGCGCCATGACGGGCGAAACCCGTATCACCGCACTGGTACTGGCCCTGATGCCCGTGGGGCTCGCCGCTTACTTCTTGCTGTCCAATCCCAAATACCTGTTCGCCATGTGGAGCAGCAGCTCGGGACAAATGATGCTCGCGACCGCGTTCGGCCTGCAGGTCGTGGGTTGCCTGGCGCTGTGGCGCATGTTGCGTAGCGTATGAAAATAGCCCTGCTGATTAGCGCACTGTTGTTTCTGGCGGCCACGCTGTTGCTGCTCAGTGGCCTGCTGAACCAACATCGACGTGCTCGCCAGGTGGCTCAACGACTGGACGGCAAACCACTGAGCGACCATCGCGTCCGTCACTGGTTGCAAGTGCTGGGCGACAGTCGCATCGGTCAGCGCTCGGTCAAACTGGACAACGAAACCCAGACGCTGCTCAATCGCCTCGGCTGGCGCAGCGCCCGGCAACGCTCGCTGTTCGCTGCCTGCCAGATCGGCATACCGGTGCTTGCGTTGGTCCTGAGTCTGTTGATCCAGAGCGTGTTCTTCTCGCAGGTGAACAACCACTGGATCACCCCGGCCTTCGCCACCGCTCTTGGCTATCTGCTACCCAAACGCTTACTGGCCGCTGCCGCACACCGTCGGCAAAAACAACTGGCGATCGAGATTTCGACCTTCATTCCACTGCTGCGCATCCTGTTCGAATCCGGCATGGCGGTGGAGCAGTCGCTGCGAGTGCTGAGTATCGAAGGCAAACAATTACTGCCAGCCCTGACCCATGAACTGCGCCTGATACTGACCCGGGTCGATTCCGGTCTGGAGCTTGGCGAAGAACTGAACAAGGCCACCCAGTTACTGGCAGTGGACGAGTTCACCGACACCTGCGTGATTCTTCAGCAACTGATCCACCAGGGCGGCGGCGCCATGAAATCACTGCTGGGACTCAAGACACTGCTCGATGACCGGCGCCTGACGCGCTTGCAGGAATACATCTCCAAGATGTCCGCGAAAATGTCCGTGGTGATGATGCTGTTTCTCTTCCCGGCATTGCTGATCGTACTGGCCGGCCCCAGCTTCACCGCTTTGGCCCGGGCCTTTGTTCGTTGAAAGGCCAACGGCGATCCCGTAGGAGCGAGCGGTGCGGCGATCCGACTTGCCCGCGAAAGCGACCTGACAGCCAACCAATCTCTTGCGGATATACGCGGTTCAACTGTGGGAGCGGGCTTGATCTGGTCCAGTAATTTTGGACATTATTTTCGGTTCTCACGCCGC
>NZ_AZRW02000052.1 GCF_000512695.2 Pseudomonas sp. QTF5
GTAAGTCCTGAGTGTCTGTTTCTGGCCGATTTCTGCCTTTGGCCAAAGGCAGCTCTGGGTCGAAAGCAGCCCCTCACTTTCTCCAATGTGGGTCTAGCAGTCCTCCAACGCCCCAGCCAGACTGGTTAATCCACTGCGACTCCTTCGCTTTGTAGCAATTTCTAAGCAAGCTGCAATTACTGCCTGACAGGGGCACTGCCGGTACTATGCTTGTATTTTTCTTGAAAGGGGTCGACGTCATGCCTTGTGATTATTCATTGTCGGATGTACTGGAAAGACTTTACGAAAACCAGCAGGCTCTGCAGGCGGCCGTTATGGAGTTGACCCTCCTGGTTGAGGAGCAAGGGGCGCAGGAAGTGGGCGGAAATGTCCGTGGAGCACTGTGGACCATGGGTGAAAACGCCGGCCATATTAAACAAGGCCTGGCACGATTGAAGAAATCAGACATCGGTTGACCGATTGCACACAAAAGACCAATCGACAGTCATGTCGAGGTGAATTCTGGGAACCAGTCCGGTTCACCTCACAGGCAGCTATCGGGCCAGAATCGGCCACTCGACTCAATCGGCGAAAATGCGCTGGATTTGCGTTTCGCAACGCCACTCACTTAGCGAAGAAGGCGGTTGTGAACTATCGTTCTTTGGCGATGCCTTGATGTGGTTTTCAGACACGTGGCTTCAGAGTTGTATGTTTGGCCGATTAATAATTTACAACATAAGTTAGCTTGGCACCTATTTCACCTAGATGAACCGATCAAAGTAGGGAGTTATGAGATGAAAAGGATAAAACCCATACTACTGTCCGGCGTTGTTCTTACGAGCGGCTGCCAGCACACTTATGAATCGTTTGTTAGGGAGGAAATGAAGATCCCTAACGTGTTCGTGCCCTCAAGCGATGAGGTCATCCGTATAGTTTGTTTATGGCTAAGAAGGGTAGTAATTTTGAGCAGGTTTGTTCGACAGCAATGCTTACTGGCTTGAGCGAAGATCAAATCAAGGCCAAAAGAGCAGTTAACAAGACAACTGACTATGAGCTTGTTAGCGGCTCGACGGCGACTTTCGATGTTGAATTGAAAAGTAATGATTTGGGCGGACTGTATGCAAATTACGCCATGAAATATGTGAATAATCAGCAGATCTGAAATTTGCTTTAGCCTCGGTCGAAAGCAGACGGTCTGTTTTAGATAGTCCGCGTCGCTAACTCCGATGACGGTTCTCGTCCTCCATTTCCTTCAAGGGGTTATCGTACTTTTGGTGCATAACCCCGAGTGTCGCGACGTGATAGTCAATCCGGCAAAGACTGGAAAACTTCTGCTCCAGAAATACGCCTGAAATCTATTGATGATGGAATGCCAAATGTAGGGTGTGAATGGATATTCTGGCAGCCGCAAATCGCTCGTACCCCATTTGCAATATTTATATTATTTTCATAAAAAATTGCTGTTATTCAATATTGATTGCTACCCTGAATTGAGCACGGGGACATCAATGAGACGAATTGTTATTTTTGGTCTTGCCGACGTTCTCAGGTGCAGACTGTACCGACACATGGAGGTCCGGCACATGAAGTACAGACAGCCAGGGTATACAGCGATTGCTTTGGTCATTGATGATGATCCCTTCATCCGGCTGCTCGCTCGCGACGCCTTGGAAAAGATCGATTTGAAGGTGGAGGAGGCTGGCGATGGGGCATCGGGCCTGTCCGCCATTGCTGCACTGGCGCCCGATATTATCCTGCTCGACGTCATGATGCCCGATATGGATGGCTTTGCGGTATGCCGCCAGGCGCTCCTGATCCCCGGCGCCGCACTCACCCCCGTCCTGATGCTCACCGCCCTTGAGGACACAGACTCAATCAATCAAGCCTATGAAGCCGGCGCCACCGATTTCATCAGTAAACCCATCAATTGGTCGATACTGGGGCATCGGGTGCGCTACATGTTGAAAGCGAGCGCCTTGTTGCGCAATGTCATCAAGAGTGACTTGCAGTTGGCGAAAGCCCAGCGTATGACCTCAGTCGGGAGTTGGGAGTGGAGTATCGAAGCCGACATCACTTCCTGGTCGGAGGAAATGTATCGGATCTGCGGGGAGATATCCGGGACGTTCGATCAAAGCTATCAGAGTTTCCTTGCGCTGGTGTATCCGGCAGATCGGCAACAGGTCGAAACGGCGATGCGCGATGCGCTCGAACAGGTGAGCGCTTACGATGTCGAGCATCGCTTGCTGCGCCCGGACGGCACGGAGCGCATCGTCCATGGGAAAGCGGAAGTCATCTGCGACGCCAATGGCAAGCCCGTTTTGATGTCCGGAACGCTGCAAGACATCACATTACGCAAGCAGGCGGAGTTCCACATCAGTCACCTTGCCAACTACGATACGCTGACAGACCTTCCCAACCGGAATCTGTTGCATGACTGCATGACGCAGTCGATCCTGCTGGCCCGTCGGACCGGGCAACAGTTGGTCATGCTATGCCTGGACCTGGATGGATTCAAGTTCATTAACGACGGCTTCGGCCATGCTGTCGGGGACACCTTGCTCAAGATGGTCGCCGTCCGGCTTCAGGGGGCGATACGTAAGTGTGACACGGTGGCGCGCCTGGGCGGGGACGAATTCGTGCTCATCTTGCTCGGCCTGCCCGACGACGGCAGGGACCTGGGGTCCATGCCGCAAAGAGTGCTGGACACGTTTGCGCAGCCCTTCATCGCCGACGCTCATGAACTGCACGTGACCGCAAGTATCGGCGTGAGCGTCTTCCCCGGCGATGGCGACACCAGTGATACCTTGCTCAAGAACGCCGATGTGGCCATGTATAGCGCCAAGGAGAAAGGACGCAATTGCTTCCAGTTTTACGCGCAAGACATGAGTCTGCGCGCTGAGCGTCGGGTGGAGTTGGAAAATGCGCTTCGCGCGGCGCTCGAACGACAGCAATTCGAACTCCATTATCAGCCCAAAGTCGATCTGCGCAGTGGCAGGATCAGCGGAGTGGAAGCGCTATTGCGCTGGAACCGCCCGGGTCACGGCATGGTGCCACCAGACAGCTTCATTGGTCTGGCAGAAGAGACGCGGCTGATCGTCCCGATCGGCGAGTGGGTCTTGCGCACGGCCTGTGCCCAGGCGAGAAAGTGGCACGATATGGGCTTTGACGGTTTATCCGTCGCAGTCAATTTGTCGGCACGCCAGTTCGCCCACCAAGACATCGTGCAACTAGTGCGGCAGGTGCTCGCAGAGACGGAACTGCCGGCCTGCTACATTGAGCTCGAGCTCACCGAGAGCGTGCTCATGAACGACAGCGCTGCCATGCTCAAAGTACTGCGTGAAATCAAGGAAGTCGGGGTCGTGCTCACGCTCGATGACTTCGGCACCGGCTATTCTAGCCTGGCTTACCTCAGGCGTTTTCCGATCGATGTACTCAAGATAGACCGCAGCTTTATCCACAACGTCACCACCGACGTCAACGATGCCTTGCTCGCCAAGAGCATTCTCTTGTTGGCCCAGTCCTTGAAAATGAAGACCGTTGCTGAGGGCGTGGAAACGCAGGGACAACTGAATTTTCTAAGCGCCAATAAATGCGACGCGGTGCAAGGCTTTTACTTCAGTCGGCCGGTCACGGCGGAAGCGCTGACGGCGATGCTGAGCAGTGATATTGGCCTGCTGCCGCAGGCGACTGGGCGCGAACGCACCGTGCTGCTACTTGACGATGACCCAGATGTGCTTAACGCACTCGCGCGCCTGTTTCGCAAGGACGGTTATCAGATTCTTCAGACCACGACGGCGGCCGAAGGCTTCGAATTGCTGGCCACGCATAGGGTGCAAGTGATCATCAGCGATCAGCACATGGCCACGATGAGCGGCACCGCTTTCTTGGCCAAGGTGAAGGAACTGTATCCCGATACGATCCGCATTATTCTGTCCGGCTATACGGAGCCGAACTCGGTCATCGACGCGATCAACGGCGGCGCCGTGTATCGCTTCTTGACCAAACCGTGGGACGACCATGTCTTGCGCGATCAGTTGCGGGAAGCGTTTGAACACCACTGGCTGATCTACGGAAAACCAATCCAGGACGATCAGGCGCAGGCCTGCTGAGCGGCGCGCCGGCGCCGGACCAACATTGAAGGAGAGAGATATGTTTCTGCTGTCGAAACGGTATTTGGCGGCCTTGCTCCTTCTGTGCGCAGCGGGCTTGACCTTGGCCCAGGAACCCAGCGGGAGAGTGCTGGTAGTCGGCAGCGAAGAAGAGTTCCCGCCGTTTTCCACCGGAACCACGAGTGCCACAGCCGGCGGTTTTACGGTGGAATTGTGGAAGGCTGTGGCTAAGGAGAGCCACCTGAACTATACGATCCGGGTCGGCCCCTTCAGTCAGATTCTTCAGGAATTCAAAGACGGGAAAATCGATGTCCTAATCAACCTGGCACAGTCCGAGCCGAGGCGCCAGTTCGCCGATTTCACTGTGCCGCATGTGACGGTCAATGGTGCCATTTTCGTGCGCAAGGGCGAGTCCGGTATCGGCGCCGAATCGGATCTGGCGGGCAAGTCGATCATCGTGCTGCAATCTGATCTAGCCCATGACTACGCGATCTCGAAAGGCTGGCAGAAGCAACTCGTGGTAGCACCGACAACAGCAGACGGCTTCAGACTGCTCGCCGATGGCAAACATGACGCGGTCCTGATCAGCAAACTGGTCGGCATGCAGACCCTGCAGACGCTCAAGATCGACAATGTCCGGCCCCTGAACATCAAAGCCGGCTTTGCACAAAAATTCTCGTTTACCGTACACAAAGGTAACGCCGATTTGCTGGCCAGCATCAATGAGGGTATGGCGATAACCAAGCTGAACGGCACTTATGATGCGATTCACGACAAGTGGTTTGGCGTCTATGAAGAGCGCAGCGTCTCGCTGCGCGACACGCTTCCGTATTTGCTGCCGATGATGCTGACGCTGCTGATCCTGGTGGCCTATGTGCTCCATCGGCGTCGCACTGAAAACGCCCTGCGCAACGCCAATGAACGCCTCGAAGAGCGGGTTGCGCTGCGCACGAGCGAACTGGAACTGGCGAAGAACGTGGCCGAGTCGTCGAGCCGCGCCAAAGGTGATTTCCTCGCCAACATGAGTCATGAGATTCGCACACCGATGAATGCGATCATCGGCATGTTGTACCTCACGCTTAAGACAGAACTCAATCCGAAACAACGTAATTATCTCGAAAAAATCGACATTTCCAGCAAACATCTGCTCGGCGTCATCCATGATATTCTCGACTTCTCCAAGATTGATGCGGGTAAACTGGACTTGGAGTTGATCGATTTCGACCTGAAAGCCGTACTCCAGAACGTAGTCGATCAGGTGTCATTCAGGGCGTTCGAAAAGAGCCTCCGGCTGCGCCTCGAGATCGATCCTGGCGTGCCGCGTTACTTGCGCGGCGACCCGTTGCGCCTGACACAGGTATTGCTCAATTTCGCCAACAACGCCGTAAAGTTCGCCTCCAGCGGTGACATCGTCATCAGCGCTTTGGAGGCCGAAGCCGGTAGCAACGACAGTCTGATTCGTTTTGAAGTACAAGATAGCGGGGTTGGCATGAGCGCCGCACAGCAAGAGACGCTGTTCCAGGCATTCCAGCAGGCCGACACCACGACTACGCGCCGCTACGGCGGCACCGGTCTTGGGCTCGTCATCAGTAAGCAGCTGGTGACGATGATGGGGGGCGAGGTGGGCATGCAGAGTCAACTGGGTCAGGGCAGCACGTTCTGGTGTGCGATCCGCTTCGTTTTTGGCCGCGCCCCGCTTGGGCTCGACGACCCGCAGGCATTGGCGCGGCCGACCTGGTTGCGAGGCGCACGTATATTGCTCGCTGAAGATAACCTGTTCAACCAGCAAGTGTCGATCGACTTGCTGGAAGATGCCGGGGCCGTAGTGTTGCTGGCTAATAACGGAAGCGAAGCGCTTGCCCTGTTGGACCACGAGCGCGTTGACTGCGTGCTGATGGATATCCAGATGCCGGAGATGGACGGGCTTGAAGCGGCCCGGCGCATCCGTTCCGAGCCGTCCTTGTGCGGATTACCGGTGATTGCACTGACGGCCAATGCGCGCAAAGAGGATCGCGAGCAGTATATCGCCGCTGGCATGGATGATTTTGTCAGCAAACCGATCGAGCCAGAGGTGCTGTACGCAACGCTTCGAAAATGGCTGCCGGCGCAGGCGCCAGAGAATCGGACGTCCAAGTTGCCCGCCCTGAGTGCCGAGCCGGCCCCTGCGCCCCAGCCCCAACGGCCCATGGACGCCATGTCGCAGACCGGGTCGGAGGGTATCGATCTGTCTGTGCTAGCCAAACTCTGCGTCAATAACCCGGAACGCGTCGCGCGCTATGTCGACGTGTTCATGGACTCGGTGCAGCAGGCCGGGAAGGAGATCGAAGCCGCACTGCAGCGCGAAGACCTCGCGGCATTGAGCGCCTTAGGGCATAGGATCAAGTCCTCGGCCAGCGCCGCAGGTGCGATGGGTCTGGCCGACTTGGGGCGGACACTTGAGACGGTGCAGACGGACAGCAGCCTGGAGCAGGCACGGTATCTGATCGCTCGACTGCCATTTGTTCTAGAGAAAATCAGGGGGCAGGTGGCAGCGTATGCAAGAAAGCGCTGACGGCATCGCCGCGACAATAGGAATGAACTACCCACTCTCCGAGTCTCTACCGCGTTTATTCGCAGGCATACAAAGCTCCCTTTGATAATGGCTGTGGCCGCCTTCGACCACAGTTATTGAGCGTAGACCACATAGCGTTGTTAGGCGCCTAGAACAATCCACCAAACACCATCGGCTCCCAGTTCATAATCACCAGCTCACCGCTGACTTCAGCCTTCCCCTGCCGCTGATTGGTGTTGCTGTAGCGGATGTCCAGCGTCTCGAAATGAAACCCCTCAAACACCCGCCGAATATCCGGGTGGTCGTTGATACTGACCATGACTTTACCTTTGCAGCGTCGCATAAAGTCGGCCATCCGCTCGTAATTCTCGAAGGGAAAATCCACCCCATAACCGGCGGTCTGCCAGTAAGGCGGGTCCATGTAGTGGAAGGTATGGGCGCGGTCGTAGCGTTCGGCGCAGTCAAGCCAGGGAAGGTTTTCCACGTAAGTGCCGGACAACCGCTGCCAGGCGGCCGAGAGGTTCTCCTCGATCCGCAGCAGGTTGATCGCCGGGCCGGTCGTGGCGGTGCCGAACGTCTGTCCGGTGACCTTGCCGGCGAAAGCGTGGTGCTGCAGGTAGAAGAATCGGGCGGCGCGTTGGATGTCAGTGAGGGTTTCGGGGCGGGTCATCTTCTGCCACTCGAACACCTGACGAGAACTGAGCGCCCATTTGAACTGGCGCACGAACTCTTCAAGATGGTTCTGCACGACGCGGTACAACGTCACCAGGTCGCCGTTGATGTCATTGAGGACTTCGACCGGTGCCGCCTGGGGCCGCATGAAGTACAGCGCGGCACCGCCGGCAAAGACTTCGACGTAGCATTCGTGAGGTGGGAAAAGCGGAATGAGGCGGTCGGCCAGACGGCGTTTGCCGCCCATCCAAGGGATGATGGGTGTAGACATTGATAGCAAGACCTTTACTGTATGGATAAACAGGTGCTAGGCTCGCCGGGCTTTGTGCACGGAGCAAGAGCCTTGGCTGGACTTGCAGGGACAATCTGCAGGGACGGTGGCCGGGTTGGATGTTGACGCATCCACCCCGGCCGCTCTTTTTCACTTCGGTGTTGAGACTTCTTTGGCATAGGCCTGGCAGGCAGCCAGGGCGATCAATCCTTGATCGCCGGCATCGGTGATGCCGATAATTCGTTGAGCATGCGCTGGGTCAAGTTGGGCTCTTGTGGGTCCATGAACCACGCCGCCGGTGGCGGTTGTGGCTGGCACCGCACAGCCGCTGACGGGATCGGTGGCGTCGAGTAAGACTGACAACCGCAGATCAGCAGTAGCGAGACGATCACGCAGGCGAGCTTGAAGGTTTTTTGCATGGGTCAGTTGTCCGTAATGGGCTTGGTCGCTGGACTGCAAGCGCTGCTCCAGGGCCAGACGTTTGTCTTGTTCAGTCCGCTGCAGCGCGGCCGAGGCCAGCGCTATCTCGGTGAGGGTGTCGCTGTGGACCCGGGCTTGTTGCTCCAGCTGCAGGCCGTAGCGCCAGTCCTGAACTGTCCAGGTCGCAGCAATCACACCGCCGAGCAACATGGCGACCAGAAGGCCGACAGCCATGGGTCGGTATTGCATCGGGATCAGGTCGAAGACACGCATAGCACCGCCCTCGCCCGCGCCCACAGTTCTTGTCGATCTTTCAAGCCGTTGAGCCCACCGTTGATCTTTCGGGTGATGCCCTCGAAATCATCACGATCCGCCAGGGCATTCAGCTCGCGCACCCACCAGAACCATGCAGCCGATTCGGCAGCCCATTGCGGCAACTCGAGTAGCTCCGGTGTTCGCAACAAACGCTCATCGCTGAACAATGCCAAGCTACATCGCAGATAGTTGCTACGACCCGTCACCTGAATCAGACCGCGACCGCAATAGCGCTGACCATCACCGTCGGCTTCCAACGTGTTACCCAGCCTCGAGGCGAGTGAACCCGTGTCGTACTTTGCTAGGTACTGCTCGCCGCCGAGCTCGCGGACATACTGCAGCTGGCCAGACTCATGACCGGCCTGCGCCAAAAAGGCCGCCTGGCGTTTCGTTGTATCGATCTGGCGACGGGTCATTGCCGCGTTCAGAGCAGATACAAAAACGCCCGCTTTGCGGCGGGCGTTAGGCATGATTCGCAGCAATTGCTGCTCAGTAATCGACATAGCTTCTCCAGAAATAAAAATGCCGCTCACAGGCGGCGGTTGCTCGATCCGGTTGGAACAGCGTCACAGCTGGACCACTTTGGTTTGCTTGGCCTGCTTTTTCTTCTTGCCTTGGGCCTTGGCCTTGCCCTGCTTGCCGCCGTTGCATTCGACGGTGGTGTCCCACCCCGATTGGGTAAATACCTGCTCCACCGAGTCGACCAGATATTCCCCATCCAGGCCGACCTTGAAGCCCTGGGCATTGATCAGGCGTTCGGCAAACAGGTCGGTGCGGCCGACCATTTCCAGGCGGACTGCAGCGGTCGAGCGGTTGAAGGCCGCCAGCCGTGCCCGAGCGGCCTGCTCGGCGGCGGTCTTGTGCGGATGAATATGGCGATCGGTATGCACCGGCGGCAGGCCGTCCGGGGCGCCCTCGTTGTCCAGGGTGACAACCGCCAGCTTGCCGGTCTGCTTGTCCTGGTACTTGGCGCTAACGGCCTTGTGGGTCGAGCGATCGCCGAGGCGGAACTGCCAGCGACTGACATCGCTGCGCCCGATCGTGACCACGCCAAACGCCTTGCCGCTCGCTCTCTGCCCGCCCTGCCGGGGCATTACCAACAACTTGTCGTCCGCCACCTTGGCCGTACAGTCATATTGCCGGGCCAGGCGCGTGACAAAGTTAAAGTCCGACTCGTTGAGCTGGTCCGCCCGGGGCACGACGGTGGCCACCCGGCAGGCCGGCTCCCAACCATTGCGCCGGGCGATGGTGCTCACGATCTGCGCAAGGCTGACGTTTTCCCAACTGCCGCTGCGCGTGGTCTTGCCACTGCCGCGCATGTCGCTGGCCTTGCCCCGGATCACCAGGGTATCCGGCGGCCCGGATAACTCGACCTCATCCACCGTGTAACGGCCCTGGCGGGCCAGGTCCTGGCCGGCGTAGCCGAGATAAACCTCAATGCTCGCGCCGCGCTCGGGCAGTGCTACGGCGCCGTCACGGTCATCAATGCGCAGCTCAAACTCGTCCGACTCCATGCCGGGCTTGTCCGAGGTGCGCAGCAACAGCAGGCGGTCATTGATCAAGCGGGTAATGTCGCTGCCATCAGCAACGATGCGAAACATGGGGGTCATGGTCGGTACCAACAAAAAGCCCCGCACTCGGCGGAGTAATCCGGGGGATGTAGGAAAAGCTCAGCCCCAGAGCTGAATGACTTCCTCGACAGCCGCCTGGGGCAGGTCCGGCAGCACGATCAGCAGCCCGGCGCGAAAAGGTTGCGGCTCAGCAGCCAACCCGGGGTTGGCCTCCAGCACCGCCTCCACGCTCCCATTCAGATGGCCATAGACGTTATGGCAAAGGCTGTCCAGCCGATCGCCGTCAGACGTTCTGCAAGTCTTCGCCATAGCGAACGAACTCCAGGCTAAAAGATTGTTTGCGCGGGATGCCGCCCTGCAGCAGCGCGCTCTGTTCTTCATCGATCGAGGTCAGGCACCAGTCGCCCAGGACGTGGCCATAGCCCGTGGTCAGCCCCAGCGGCAACAGCTGGGCACCGATACTGCGCAAGGTGTCCAGTTGCTTGAGGCCGCCTTTGTGGCCCGGGTAGATCGCGCCCTTGAGCGTGATTTTCTCGTCGCCCATGCCCACCGCCTGCTGCGCCGGCCGCCGCGTCAGACGCTCCTGCGAGGCCCAGCGGAATGCCGTCTGCCGACTCAGCTCGTCAAACGCTGCGGTGTCCAGGTTGAAGTAATACGGCGGCGCCTCATGCTTGTGCGGCTGGATGATCAGCAGGTGCGGAAACGGCTTGACCGCTTCCACCGCCGGCGTGGTGTCCTTGGCAAAGGCGCTGGTCGGAATGATGCTACCCAGCGAGGGGCTGAGTTTGCCGGCCAGCTTGTTGATCGCGGTACCGGCCCGCGCCGCCAGCTCCTTGAACACCCCCAGGCGCTCCTCGATCTGCGAGGCAGCGCGGGTCGCCGTGTTGTAGATGGCCACCACCGCGCCCACCTTGGCCTGCGCGGCAGTGACGCCACGCATGACCCGCTGCAGCTTCTCGCCCACGGCCGGGCCAATGATCGGCAGGCGTTCCAACTCACCCACCGCGCCGCTCATCTCGCCAATTGCGCCATTGACCGGCCCCAGCATCCCGTCCAGGTTGCGCCGCCCCGCCTGCCCGGCCGCGACCAGGTACTTGAGGCTGCCCTGCATTTGCTCCATGTACGGCATCCCGCCTCCTTACCCAACGTGTGGGGCATCGAATAGTTTTCGTGACTCGGCTTGACGGGTGAAGTCGTCAAACAGGCGGCGCAAGTGCGGCTCCAGATCGCGGGACAATTGCGCCGGATCTTTTACGTCCCCCTGCACCGTGATGGCCAAATTCGGCGCAAACGTCAGCTTCTGCTCGATCTTGGCCGGCGGCGGCATGGGGGCCGGCGCCGGCTTGAGCATCATCGGCGGCACGGCCCCCGACTTCGACTCGGGCGCCATCAGCGCCCGGGCGACATCGCCCATGGCCGGCCCTGGCAACGGCTTGAGCAGTAACGGCGACGGCGCTAAGGCGTTCGGGCTGGCTTGGGCCTTTGCACCAAACACCGCCTTGCCTGCCTGGCCGCCCAGTTCACCCCCACCCCAGGCACCGAGCATGCCGCCGATCAGCCCACCAACCACGGTACCAATCAACGGCACCACGGAACCGACCGCAGCCCCTGCGGCGGCGCCGGCCATGGTGCCAGCCAGCGTGCCCGCCGCATTGCCGTAGCCCTCGGCCTTCTCGTCCTGGGTCGTGGCCGTCTGATAGACCTCGACCGCCTTCAGGCCTGCGCCCAGGACGGCCAGCGGCACGGTCGCCTTGACCACCGTAGCCGCCCTTGCCAGGCGTCCGCCCTTGCCCGCACCTTTCGCGGCCTCGCCGGCAACATCAGGACCGGCCGCCGTTGGGTTGGTCACAAACACGCGCTGAACGGCGTTCGGCTGGCCAGCCATCGCGCCGCGAGTGACATTGAGCAGCCCCCGGCCAATCTTGATTGCCGCGACCACATTGCGCAGCGCGAGAAGCCCCGCACCGGCCGCCGCCAGGCCAATGACCAGCGGCGGCGCCTTGTCCGTTAGAGTGGTGATACCCCGCGCCGCCGTGGTCAGCCCGTCGGCCAACGCATCAGTCGCCGGCCGAATCGCATCACCAATGCTGCGCAATGCGTCATTACCGGCCTGGGCCATTTCGGCCCACTTCTGCGACGACGTTTCCCGGCGCTCGGCCAGGTTCTTGTCGAGAATGCCAGACGCTTGCGCCCCGTCCTTTTTCAACTGCTCGTAAAGCTGCTTGTTCTGTACATAGGCCGTCAGCGCGGCCTTGACCTGCATGTCGGCGAAGAGGTCGCCAGTGCGCAATGCCTGCTCCAGGGCGTTGATCATGGCCAGGGCTTTGACCGGGTCCGCCTCCTGGCTGATCTTGGCCGTCGCCTCGGCCATCTGCTTGGCCTTGTCCGGATCGGTCGCCTCGATGTAGCGCTGCGCCAAGGCAAAGCTGGATTCCAGCGTCGACATGCCTTTCTGCAGACCAGTGTTCATCGAGCCCTGGTAGTCGATCCCGGCCTTGTCATAAGCCTTGACCACATCCCCCGAACCGATTTTTTCCATCCAGTTTTTAAGATTGTTGGCGGCCTCGTCTGCGCCGCCGGCAGTTTTCATTTGCACCTGCAGCATCGCGCCGAGCTGGGTCACGGCATCCATACCGCTGATGCCCAGCTTGCCCATGCTGGCCAGCAGCTCGGGAAACCACTTGGCCATGTCGCTGGCTTCAAAGCTGCCCGCCTGCCCCTGATAGGCGATCGCCTCCAGCGCCTGCTGCATCTGCTTGGGATCGCTGATCTCGGCATTCTGCTGCAGCGCCTGGATCATCTTGGCCGTGTCGGTACCACCTGAGCCCTGGCCAACCACGAACTTGGCCGCCACCGGCGCATACTCCAACGCCTTGGCCAGGTCCATGCCGGCGCCTACCAGCTGATTGACCACATCGGCCACGTCGTTTCGCCCCATGCCGGCGCGTTCCGAGGTCTGGATAATGGTGCGCGACATCTGCGCCTCGGCCGGCGCATTGGCAATGCCGGCCTTGATGGCGATGTCGCGGATCATCGCTTGGTAATCGGCGCTGACCTTGGTCGGGATCGCCGCTACACCCGTGGCGGCCACGGCCTGACCGATGCCGCTTTTCAGGCTGGCCCGGCCGTCGTCAATTTGCTTGTGTCCCTTCAGCTGCAGGTCAGCGCTGCGCGCCACCTGGCCGAGCACCTTGTATTCCCGGGCCAGTCGGCCCACCTCCACGCCCTGCTTGCGCAGACTGGCCAGGTTATTTTCCAGTCGCCGCAGCAGCGCCGAGGCGCCTTTCTCGCCGCTGTCGTGCGCCTTCTTCCACTCATCGCGCAGACGCATGGTCTCGCCAATGGTCTTCTGCAGCACCCGCGCCTTGTCGCCCTGCGCGGAAAGCTTGTCGATGCGCCTGCCCACATCCTTGAACGCGGCGCCCACGGTCGCACTGACCGCGCCGCCGATCACCAGACCGAGTGCCAGTTTATTTGCCATAGAAGGGCCTTGTTACGCGTAACGGGAGGGAATGGGCTCAGTCCATGAGCCACCAGAGCATGCGGTCAAACGGCATACTCTCGATTTCAGCGGCCGAGAAGTGAAACTCCTGGGCCAGCCGCTTAGCGACCGCTCGCTGTGTCGTAGGGGTAAGGCTCATCATCTTCGACCAGGCGAAAATAACCGGCCTGGAGGCGGTTGTAGTCCACCACGGTCAGGCGCTCGACATCTTTCGCCCCTACCTCGGCCAGGCTAGCCAGCAAGATCACTTCGCGCTTCTCATCATCGCCCGCCGATTGCTGGGTGGCCTGGCGGACATCGAACACGCTCGGCGCGCGCAGGTTGAGGGTGTTGACCTTTACGCCGTTGCACTCCACGGCCTTGCGCAACTTGATGCTTGCGCCGTCCTCGGTCAGGGTCAGCCAGCTTGGCAGTTTTTTCTCAGTCGTCATCGTCATAGCTCCTTACATGCCCAGTGCGTTACGCACGTCCATCAGTTGGTCGACGCCATTAATGACGCGCACCGAGCTCACGGGATCGATTTCGTACATCACCCGGCCATCGATCTCCAGCTTGTAGTAAGTCACGGCGACGGCGTACTTGAACTCGCCCTTGTCGCCGGCCTTCCAGTCGCCCGGGTCGACTTCCTTGAGGCCGCCGCGCAGGGTCGCCACCACGGCAGTGACTGCGCCTTTCTGGCCCTTGAAGGCGCCCCGGAACGTGGCGTTGAAGCCGGTTTGATCGAAGGCGCCGAAATGCTTCAGCACCTCCTTACGCACACCGTTGGTGTTAAAGCTGGCCTCCAGCTTTTCCAGGCCCATATCCATCTCCACCGGCGCATCCATGCCGCCGCCCCGGTACTCGTCGGTTTTAACCGTCAGCTTAGGCAGGGTCAGGCTCGGCACATCGCCCTGCAGGCTGGTACCGTCGATGAACAGGTTAGTGTTGAACAGCGTTTGCGGAATCATTGGGTGCCCTCCTTAGGCTGCTTCCAGGACTTCAGTCAGCCACTCGTTAGTGACCTCGATTTGGAAAATCGGGTTTTCCGCCGGCGGTACATCGGTAAAGCGGATCGTCCAGTACACCCGGCCCTGCTCAATCTGGGTGGCCGTGTTCAGCTCGGGATCGGCGTACACCTCGAAATTGATCACGGCGCCCAGGGCCTTCAGGTCGCGCATGAACGCCTGCAGCCCCTCGGTCACATCCTTGATGTAGGTCTTGGTGATGCCCAGGTCCACGGCCCACTTGTGCCCCGCCTGGATCGCGTCCATGACCATGTCGGTGGTGCGCACGCGGGTGACGAAGGCCCATTTCGGATCGCTGGACAGCGTGCGGTTGCCCCACAGACGGAACCCGCCATCACGGATGATGGTGGTGACGTTGGCCGCGTTGAGCAGGTTGGCCCGGCAGGTCGGATCACCGTCCAGGTACTCGACCGGCCGGCCGGTGCCGGTGATGCCCGCGATTTCCTTGTTCGACGGCGACGCCCAGAAGCCAAAGCGCGCATCGGTCTGCGCGAACAATCCCGCCGCATGCGCGGACGCCGGCACGCTCTCGTCGGCGTTGGCCAACGTGCTCCACTGCTTGACGCCGGGATCGACCAGGAAAAAGCGCTTGGAGCCAAAATTACCGGCAAAGGCAATGGCTGCCTCATCGGTGGTATTCGGTCCGTCAATGATGGCCAGCGCCTTGAGCTTGTCCGCCAGCACGCCCATGGCCGTAGTCACCGCCTCGGTGGCGCTGTGCGCAGGCGCGATCAACAACCGCGGTCGCAGGTTGAACAGGCTTTTGCCGTCCAACAGAGCTTGCAGGCCGGTGCGCTTGCCGTCCGCCGCCACGCCGCCAATGATCGCGCTAGTGAGTACGCCCGCCTCGGTATTGGCCGGCACGCCGATGGCCACGATCGCCGCAGCAGCCTGATTGAAGATGGCCAGCGCGGACTTGGTCAGTGCCGAGTCGGCACCGAATGCCGCCACCGCCTCACGCGGGGTGGTCAGCAGCGTAGGCACATCGGACTCCACCAGGCCCAGGCCAGGGGTGAAGGTGTCGACCAGGCCAATGACCGAAGACGACGGCAGGCGAATGACGCGCGCGCCCTTTTCGACCAGCGCCGTCGTGACGCCGTGAAAGAAGTCGGTAGAACTCATAACTATCTCCATAGAAACAAAAAAACCGCCAATCGGCGGTTGCGTTACAGCGGTAGAACTTGTGCTTACATCGGCGTGACGCGATACCCGACCGCGATCCAGCGAACACCAAAGGACTGAACGCCGCTATCATATTCAGTGAAAGCGAGAACGAATCCCGAAGTGGTCAATGAGGTTTCGACCATCGCGCAAGTAACCGACGAGGCCGCCCAATTGCCGCCTGGGTGCATGGTAATAACTGGAATAACAATAAAAGGCGCGGTATCAAACCAACGAGGAAAGTTGAACTGCACATTCCATTGGCCGCCCCGCATGTCGCCCAAGTACGAGTTACCCCACTGCACAAACAGCCCGGTGTCCTTGTCCCACCAGAAGCCCGTCGGGCTGTGATACAAGCTTGCCGGCGTGCCGGCGCCGATGTTCCCCCGCGCCCAGGCCGGGTTATTGGCACCCGTGCCACCGAGCGCGATCGGCAAAATGCCGCTGACAATCTTGCCCGCGTCCAGGCCGGCCAAGGCCAGTTGAATGGTGAGGTCGCTATTGCCGTCGAACCAGCCAATCCCCGTCGCCGCACCGTTGAAGGTCAGCGCCCGGCCGTTCTGCAGCTTGGTCGCAGTGCCGGCGTTGCCGGTGGTCGGCCGGCTCAGGGTGCCGGTAGTGATTTTGCTGGCATCCAGCGCCGGAATATCCGCCGCCGCCAGCGCCTGGCCTTCGACCACCAGGCCCTTGGCGTTGACCTTGACTTTGCCATAGGCGCCCGCCTTGACCCCCGTATTGGCGAGCGTCAGGGCGATGCCCGCATTGTCCGAGCCATCGAACTGGGCCTCACCGGTGGCATCGCCCGTCAACGCGATTTTGCGTGCGGTCTTCAGCTTGACGGCGCTGCCCGCCTCGCCCTTGGCGATCTCCTCGCGCACGGTGTTGACGGTTGCCGTGACCAGGGTCGGGTCATCAAACAACGTGATGTTGGCCGTGCTGCTCACCAGGATCTGCAAGCGGATGCCCTGGGTGCGCCCGGTGCCTTGGGCCAGGGTCGGCTTGTAGGTCGCCGGGTAGCTGGCCACCGCGACCAGGGCGCCGGTCGAGTCGTACAGACCGACTTCGCGCACCCACCAGCCACCCACGTCTGACGGCAGGATCAGTTCCGCGACGATCACCGGGCGATCCGCACGAACCGTCAGCCGGTTTAACTTCATCCGCACGTTTTCGTGAATCAGCTTTTTTTGCAGTTTCGACGGTAACGGCGTTACCCCGTTTCCATCCCCCACGCCCATATGGGTGATGTCCCAGGGCGTCCCGTTTGCAATCGCTTTGGCTTGTTGCGCCGCGCCAACATCCGTCAGCATGGCGATATACAAAGTGTTTTGCTCTGCCATGAATACGCCTAATTAAATAATTAACAGTTCGCCCACAGCCGCACGTGTCCAGGGACTTAGAGAACCAGAATCAGTGCGCTGTAAGTTGCTTTGAAGAATGTGCTGCCGGGCGAAACTTAGGCCGGCATCGGCGCCCCATAGATATTCGCGCCTGGCCCCAGCGTGCGATACAAGATGTACAAGCTAAGCCCACGCAAAATCTCCCCGGCCCAAAAGCCGAAGAACATGCCGTTATCGGTGCCTAGGCGCACCGCTGGCGACCATGACCCGTTCATGGGTTGACCCGGTACCGGCGTGACCACGTAATGGGTCTGCAGTTCGGTCACACAGGCCTCGATCAGGTAGTCCAGATCCGCCACCTGACAGCCCGCCAGCCCCGCCAGGCACGCGCCGGCCAACCACAGCCCGGTGATATGTCCGGTAAAGTCATCCGCGACCGGCTGCGGCAGGCCGGCCATGGGGAAGTCGGTGGGCAAGATGCCGCCCGATGCCTTCACAAACTGGATCAACCAGGTCAGCCAGTTTTCCGCGTAGGCGATCAGCTTGGGCGGCACCGCCTTGCCCTGGCTGGCCAGCTCGTACCAGGCGCGACAGGCGCCCATCATGGCCCGGGGCTGGTAGCCGCTCCAGGCGGTACCCGTGCCCCAGTGGTGCATGGTCCAGGTATCGGGCGCGCCATATTTGTAGTTGTCCCAGCGGTTCCACACGTAGGCCGAGGCGCCGGGGCCAAGCTGGCCAAACTGCTGCCAGTACCACTGCTGCGAGTCATACAGGAACTCGACCATGTGATTGAGCTGAGTGCCGTATTCATCCTGCGGATCGATGCAGTAAATGAACGGGTACTGATAGCCCGGGTACGGCATGCCGTGCCAGGCCCCGATCTGGTCGGCGCCCTCCGAATAGATGTTTGAAAACGGAATCAACCCCGGGCAGTACGCCAGGGAGTCCGATCGATACTGCAGGATGGTGCAGTCGCCGACCAGGGCGCGGAACTTGGCCTGCCCCTTGATCGTTAACCGATAGTTGAGGGTGTAGCCATCTTCGGCGGCGAAGGCCGGCGGAACGTCGTTGATGCAGTAATAGGCGAACGTCAGGTTAGTGTCGGCGCTGTTATCCATCAGGATGGAGAAGTCCTCCAGCTCCGTATACACCGGCGCGCTCGGCTCGGGCCGGCCCTCGGCGCCGGGCTGATAGCTGGACAAGGCGGCATCCTCGGGCCGAATCACCAACGTTACCCAGACCCCAGCCGTGGCCGGCAGCATCCACCACCAGCGCCAACCCTGGTCATCGCTAATGCGCAGGTTAAAGTTGCCGTCAGCGCGATAGGTGATGCTCTGCAGCGGCGCCTTTTTACTTGGTAGCAACCAATGCCCGATGCTGTACCAGCCCTCATCGGTGGGGAAAAACGAGCTGACCGCATTGCCGCCACGCCCCCCGAAAATGCCCGGCTCATAGCCCTCCTGCGACACGATGTCTTCTGAGTGCGAGACGGCGCGCAGGTCCGCCATGATGTACTCGGAACCATCCTCCTTGCTCAGCCGGGTAAAGCTGCTCAAGGGAATGTCGTGCGTGACCACCTCGATATTGGACACCGATTTGGGCAACGCACAGCTGTACTTGACCCCACTGCCCTCGGCCTTGCTCGGCGAAACCACCAGCTCGACCTTGGCATTGAGCGGGGCATTGAAGGTATCAATGCCGCCGTAACAGGTCCGCACCAGGGAATCCTTGCTGATGCGAAACCACACCGCTTGCTGCTCCAGCGAGACTTGCGCTGCTTCCTCGGTGTCCACGGTGATGTACCCCAGCGAGTCACGCCCCAGCACCGGCGCCACCTCATTGGGGTAGCTGAACTGGTAGGCGATGCCGTCGGTGTAGGGTGTGCGCTCGGTACGACTCTGCCGGAAAAAGCGGTCGGCCGAGTCGATTTGCGTGTACTCGTGCGCGGTAAAGCGACAGGCGTCCATCGCCTGCTTGTAGCGCGCCGCACCGGTGATACGCCACAGCAGATAGCAGGCATCCATGTACCACTGCTCACCATCGGCGGCGTTACCCATCTGGTTGACGCCGCCCAACAACGGGACATGCAACGGCCGGTTGTGTTGCACGGCATTGCGCGGGATCAGGTAGCCGCCGTGCTCCACCGGCTGGCGGGTGGCATAGTTGAATTTATGCACGCCGTTGACGCCGGTGTTTTTCAGCTGAACCTGACCGCGCTCCTCGAGCGCGTGACCTTCGGACAGCACCTCGCCATCCGCATCAATTTTTTGCCCGGTCCAGGCAATGATCCAGTCGACATCGTATTGCACCGCGGAGCTGTCCCAGTCGGTCGAGCCGTCCGCCTTCACGGCCTGCACCGTGGCGTTGATCGCTTCCCAGGCCAACACCCCGTCAAAGGCAAAGGTCGCCTTGTCCAGGTACTCGCCCCAGTGCGGTGCTCCGTGGGGAATCGTCAGGGCGCCATTGCTGAACGTAAAAGGCACGCCTTTGAAGCCGCTGTGTGTTGGCTCGACGGGATCGATCGGCCAATTGGCCAGCACCGGCTCCTTGGCGTTGACGATCCAGTTGGCAATGCGCCGCTGCGGCGTCGCCGGGATCGGCTGGCCCTTGTAGAAAAACTTCTCGTAGGCCTCCCAGTGCCACACCGCCGCCTCCAGGTAGCGGGCATCCTTGGTCGCCAGGTAGGCATGCGCATAGCCGAGGATCTGCAGCGCCTGGCCCTCGGTGGTGCCGTCGCCGTTGGGCTGATACTCCATTTGCGAGTGCGCGATAAAGTGCCGATTGTTGGCCAGCACCCCCTGAGTGTTCTGCGCGAAGTGCTGCAGCGTGGCGTCGTCAGTGTCGCCGGTATTGCGCTTGAGAAAGCGGTGGTGCCCTTCAATCATGCTGAGCGCATTGGCCAGGCCGGTTTTGTGGCCGACCGGGCGGCGGCTGTTAAGCGGGGACAGAAACATCGAACCAACTCCCATCAGAAACACCCAGCCAGTGATTGTCGACCGACATGAAAGTCAACACGTCAGCGGCGCCAGCCTCATACGCCAGTACCGGCGGCCGCTTGCTCGGCCAATGGACGTTGGCCGGGAACGTGACCTTGTTCGCCCCGGTGCCTTGGCGCAGGCGCACCGTGAAGGACCAGATGTAACCGGCCGGCACGTTGGCATTGAGAAAGCTGAGCACGCATTGCGGCTGGTCGAGGGTCACATCGAAGAACGACACGCCGGCGGTATAGGCCACATCCAGGGCCAGCGCGGCGCCGGCCGAGGCGATCGCCTGCTGGCGCGGCAGCAGCAGGCCACCGGTCAAGTCGGTAATCATGTTCGCCAGCGCCAGCAGCGTCGGCGACGGTCCCGAGCCGGTTTGGACGATCGCGTCCGCCGGCTTGTTGACGATGTCGTGGGCCGTTTGCGCCGCCGCTTCGAATAGCTCGACGGCAGCGCGTTGGCGGTCAGAAAGCTCGCTCATATAACCCTCATCAGGCCGGGCAAAGTGAAGTTGCTGAAGTAGCTGAGGTCATTGGCCAACAGCTCCAGGTTGATCAGGTCGAGGTCATCGGCCCACAGCTCCGGCGAGGAAATCACCACCTCATCCCCCGAGGAAATCGCCGCTCCCAGGTAGTAGGTACCGTTCGGGCTGTAGGTGATGCTCAGCCCCACCAGGTGCCGACTGATCGGCTTGGTGTCGTTGATCATCCGTTCCAGCTCGGCAATGCCTTGTTCGCTCAGGCCACTGTCGAACAGGGCCAAACTCAAGCTGAACGTGCCGGGCTCGCCCATGGGCTCCAGCTCATGCCACTCGGTGATATCAATGATGTCGGCAAATGGCTCAACCACCCGGCGCAACGCGCCCACGGTGCCCTTGCGCTTGTGGACCTCAAACGACTCCTTGACCACCTTGCGCTTGATCGTCTCGGACCAATCCGGGTCCCAGCGGTCGACGCTGCGCTGGATCGCCAGCCACGGCAGCAGCTCCGCCGGGCAGGTATCGGGCGAAATCATGTCGCGCAGCACGTTCGCCAGGTCGGGGTTTCCCAGCGACACTTGCGCCAGAGCCTGTTCCAGCGGCGTGCGGTTGGACGGCAACAGGCTGGCGTCACTCATCGGTGCCCCCGATCGCCACGGTAAAGCCCGTGCAGTTGGCGGCCTCATGATCCTGCACAACCACATCAGCGGCCGGGTGAATCAGCTCGACCCGCTGGACCCGCGACACATGCAGCGCGGCATGGATCGCCGAGCGGCGAATGTCGCGACCCAAACGGCGCTGGGTGTTCACGTAACGTTCCAGGGACGCCCGGGCCTCATTCAGGCTCAGCTCCATTTCCGGCCCCGGGTAGAGGTACAGCACCGCCTCAATCTGGTAATCGATCAGGCTGGCCGACTGCACAATCAAGCGATCGCCCACCGGGCGCACGTCCTCGTCACTGAGCGCGACCCGGACCTTTTCCAGCAGATCCGCCGAGGCCTGGCCATCGCCGAGTCGGCTCAGGATGCTCACCAGCACCGTGGCCGGGCTCGGGCTGCTGGCCCGGGCATCCGCCACCCGGCCATCGGCCGACAGTGCGTGAAACACGTAGGCATCCCGAGGGCCGGCGATCGACATCCCTTCAAACGCCAGCAGCGTGCGCTCGACCAGGGAATCATCCAGCTCATACTGCGCCTCGATCGGCGGCACGGCGGTTGGGTCAGCCTCGACCACGGTCAAGCGCTTGACGTTGTAGTTGGCCGCCAGGTGGTCGACATCGCTACCCCGAGCGAACGCCAGCAACAGCGCTTTAGCCGCGTCGTTGATCCGCGCCCGCTCCAGCATCTTGTCGTAGGCCCGCTTTTCCAGCAGCTTGACCACCGGATCAGACTCCAGCACCGCTGACCAGTTGTCGCCCATCAGCTGGCGAAAATCGGCCAGTGCCTCCTGGTAAAAGTCTTCAAAACTCAGCGTCTCGATGACCATCGGCGCCGGCAGGCGGGAAAGATCCAATGCGCTCATACAGTGATTTCCAGTTGCTCGCTGACGTCCTGATAGGTCCCGGTCAAACGAAAGGTGATACGGCCATCGAGCACGGCCAGGACTTGCACCCGCGACAATTTCAATCGCGGCTCCCAGCGCCCCAGGGCCCGAGCCGCCTCAGCCTGGACAGCACTTTTCCAGCCCTCGGTGACCGGCATGTCGACAAAGCGCCGAACCGTGCTGCCGTACTCCGGCCGCATGACCCGCGACCCCAGCGGCGTGCTTAGGATGTCTCCAATGGACTGCCTCAAGTGCTCAAGGCCCGAGATAGGCAGCCCGGTATGGCGGTCCATGCCGATCATGGGTTTACTCCGGCAAGCGCTCTAAATCGGCGTGACCATCGAGAAAGGCCTGCGCCTGGGCGTCCAGCGCCTTGATCTGGAGGCGGCCATTGCTGACCTGCAGCAAGCGGCCACCTGGCATAACCAGGGTGCGCGAGGTGAAGGCCTTGTCGCGGAAATTCACCACCGCCGCCAGCTCCTCCTCGCTGAAATCTGCCGCTGATTTGATCGGCACCGCCACGGCATCAGCGGTGATAGGCACCGCCGTGGCATGCACGGTGATAGGCACGGCCACGGCATCCACCGTAACCACCTCGGCCGCGTTGGCGGCCTGGCTTACTTTGCTCGTCATAGTTTTTCTCCAGGCAGAAAAAAGCCCGCGCTCGGCGGCTGGATAAGGGTTTCGATTAGTGTTGGTGGTTGGGCGAATTGCCACCGGCGTCCATGATCTTGCCGGCCGCCTCGATGTCGCCCGTGACGCGTAACGAACCGTTGATAAGCACGTCACCTTTCCAGGTCAGTCGCCCGGCCTGCGCCTCAATGGCCTCTTCCGTTACGGTCACGCTCGAACCGCCCACGGTGATGGCCACCGTGCCCTCCGGTAGGGTGATGCGGTAGCTTTTGGCCTCCCAGTCGTAGACCAGCGAGCCGCCATCGTCGAAATGCCAGGCCTCGACATGGTCGCGGTTGTCCGGCGCCATGCCAGCATCGCCATACAGCCCCGGCACGAAGGTGCCTTGCGACACCTCGCCACTGGGGCTGATCAGGCTCCCCTGCTCGCCCATACCGGGCGCACGCCAATGCCGCGCTTTACCGGCCGCCAAGCTGTGCCAGCGGACCCAGGCGCTAGTCCACTCGCCATCAGATACCCGACACACCGGCGGGCTGGCCGTCAGGTCGACGGCGACCACATAACAAGCCTTGACCAGGCCGGCAAGCATGCGGTCATGCTCAGCACTGGCGAAGCTCATCCCAGTGCCTCGGGCGCCACGGGCTGCTCCTCATGGCCGACGTGAAACAGCAGCGTGCCCGGTGGCTCATCTGGCCATGGCCATTCCTCGACGCCGAGATAAACGCCCTGCGTCCACTCCACCAGCCACACGGTGTAGCCATCAAGCTCGGGTCGGGTCCAGTCCTGCTGGGCCTGCACAAACTCGGCACACTCGACTGGCAGCCCCCAACTCTGCGCTCGCAGCAATACGGCGAGCTGAGTGGCCAATTGCACGGCCTGTCGATGGTGGTCATCCCTGATCGGGTCGACGATGATTCGCGCTTCGAACTTGCAGACCAGCACCGTCTCACCCGTACCGATGTCCTTACCCGGCTCGAACTCTGCCAGTTCGAGGAACACCGCTGGCAAACGAATGTGATCAGCAATAGCAGGCCATGCAGCGACCGTTTGCACACCCGGCAGATTGACCTGCAGATGTTGCTCGATAGCGCCGTAAAGCTGATCGAGGCTAAAAGGCTCATCAGACACGAGCATTCCCCTTCAGGTATTTTTGTAGTTCAAAGTTGAGTTCTTGCTTGAGGATCTCCAGCAAGAGTTCATCGGCGCGTTTGATCCAGCTGTCGAAGTGCGGACGCGCTTGCTCCAGCGACACCTTGGCTTTGGCCAGCGGGAAACGGTTGTCGTTTTCCTCGACAAAGCCCGAGCGCCGACGGCCCTGCTCAGTATCGGGATAGTTCTCTGCGTTGAAGTGCTTGCTCGCGGTGCGAATCCAGATATCGGATTTGCTTCCGTAGACCTTTTTGTAGAACGCCCCCTGATAACGCCGACTAGCCACCGATACACCGCTACCAGTTTGCCGTGCTCGGCCGGTGCGACTCGCCTCGATCGCATTGAGGCCAAACCACAGCTTGCCGCGCATCGTGCTGCCAGTGACCGGATAAGCCCGCAGGCGTTGCCGAACCGCAGCGATGGCGATCCGCTCCTGTTTGCCCACCGCCCGAGCGATGTGCGTGCGCAACCGGCCCAAGGTTTTGTTGATCGCCCGTCGCTGTGCCGCTGCCGCAGCTTTCGGCAGCAGCTTGGCAAAGTCCTGAAAGGCTTGAACGTGCACCGCTGACGGCTGGATGGTGAGCATCCCGCTATCGCGCTTTAGCTCCTTGAAGCTGCCTACACTCATGCGCGTTTCCTCAGGATCAAGGCCACCAGACCGTCACCGCTGGGCTCCAGCTGCAGCAGGTCATAGTCGCCGCCACCGTCCAGCTCCGGCAGATCCACGCTCACCAGCAAGCCTTTGCTCAGGCCATGGGAATCGCTAACGCGAATCTCAAAGCGCGGTTCACGCAGGCCGGTGTTGAGCTTGCCGAACTTCGGTTGCAACCAGGGTGCGGCGAACATGCCGAGGACCGGTTCATCTCGGCCCTCGATCCGGACGGTGTCGCCCAGGGTTTCGAACACCACCGCATCGACTTCGGCGATTAGATCGCGGAAGCCCATGATCAGAGCTCCAGGAGAATCTGCGCTCGAGGTCGAGTGCACAGGTGCAACGGGTTGGACTGTGCCTCACCAGCCATGCCTTTGTTGAACGGCAGCGGCTCGATCTTGCTGTAGTACGGAATGCCCTGGGTGTTGACCGTCTCCATGTAATCGGCCGGAGCGAACGCAGAGATGTACAGGTCCGGCACACCCTCCGGCACTAGCAGCGCCTTGTCGTCATGGACAAAGGGTTGACCAGCGATGCGACCCCGGTAGCGTTCCCAGGTGATGCCACCGAACTCAAAACTTTCGCGTGCGTCACCGCGCAGAGCAGCGGCTTGCAGGGTGTTTTTGTAGGTTTCTTCTACATCCTTGTGGGTGACCAACTCTTCCCAGAATTTCTTGCCGCAGAACGCACGCGAGCCGCTGGTAGTGGTACTGCCCAACGCATCCTCTTGCATGTCCAGTGCTTCAAGGCATTGAACACGTAACTTGGTGTCAGGGGTCTTGAAGCCCATTTTCAGGGTTTGCTTCTCCACCCCGAAACGCTGGTACAAATCGAGCAAAACTGTCTTGCCATCGGCATCCAGGATCACACCGTTAAGGGCGCCCATACGCTGATATTCATGGGTGACGTCCAATTGGCGACGGGCTTTCAACAGTCGCGCATTGACCACGTCCTGCACGGCCTGCAGTTCGCTGCGGGTGCCGAAGGCGCGGATGCCCTGAATCTCATCGGCCTTGATGGTGAAGCGCTCAGGCAGGTGCACGGTGTTGAACGGGATCAGGTTGCGCTTGCTGCCCGCGACCACCAGACCCGAAGTACCGCGCTCACCGGCCGGAACCAGTGCCAGGGTGTCACCATCCTTTTCGATCTGCACGGTCAGAGTGGTGATGCCCTCTTCCTGAAACAGGCCGAGGCTGCTCAAGCGCCCGGGCAGGTATTGCTGCTCGTTGATGGCAGCGGTCAGCGACGAAACAGAAAATGCTTCGTCGTCAAAGATGGCGATGTCGGCCATTGGGGAATCTCCAGAAAGTAAAAACCCCGCTCAGGGCGGGGTGCAATAAAAGGGGCGGTCGGCTTAGCGCACGATCACGAAATGCTCGGCCAGGTCTTTCTCAGCCTCCGGATCGAGGCCGGTCAGATGCGCTTCGCTGACCTCGGCCATCCGTACCACCGCACGGCCTCGGCGCACAATGTCGGACGCGCCCAGCGGGCCATACAGAATGGCGACGGCCTTCTGGCTGCCGTCCTCGGCGGTCGGAACATACGGCGCGAATTCCCCCGAGGCAGTCACCAGCCCCAACACTTGGCCGGGGTACAACGCCGCGCCTGCGGCCACGTTGATCGCTTCGCGGGAGATATTCCCGGCGCCTTCGGACAGCAGGAACTCGCCCGCGTGCATCGGCTCTTGTTTGATAGTCATGCTCTCGCCCCTTTGGCAGGTTGGGTCTGGGCTGCGCGACGGGCCGCGTAGATCCCATTTGGATCGGGTTGTTTGGCCTGGGGTTTCGGCGCCGGGTCATCGTTGATCGGAAGGCTGTTGTCGATTTCAAAACCGCCCCCGCTGACCAGCTTGTCGAACAGCCGACCGCGCACCGCTTCGGCGCCCAGCCCGGCCGCGACGAACTCTTGGGTGAACTCCGGCAAACGCGCCGCCACGCACAGATCGCGCACGGCTTTGGCATTGGTTAACGCCGCGTTGACGGTGGCTTCGTCGGCCAGCTCGGTGCTGCTGATCAGCGACTCGATCAGGTTGCTGATACCGGCCGTGTTGCAGCTTTGGGTAATCAGCAAGGCCAATTTGGCCGAGTCCACAATGGGCGGTTTTTCGGGGTCAGGCTTGACTGGCTCCGGGGTGGGTTCTGGCTCGGGCGGTTCCTCCAGCTGAGCCAGCAACGCTTTCGGGGCGTGCTGATAACGCTGCAAGGCGCCACCCTGCCCCAGACAGGCTTTGACGGTGACACCCTCGCCGACTTGGTCGGCCAGTCCCAAGGCCACCGCTTCGCTTGCGGTCAGCCAGGTTTCAGCATTGACCAACCGCCGCAGCTCGACTTCGTCGATGTTCGGCGCCTTCGATTTGTAGGCCGCGATAATGGCTTCCATCGCTTGATCCAGCGCGGTGGCCACCTTGCGCAGATCGTCGGCATCGCCTGACGCGTAAGTCCACGGGTTGTGGATCATCAACATCGCGTTGGACGCAATAACCACCCGGTGCGCGCCGCACACCGCGACACTGGCCGCGCTGGCTGCCAAGGCATCAACCCGGCCGGTACAACGCTCGCCCAAACGCGACAGCGCGTTGTGAATAGCCAAGCCGTCAAACAGGTCACCGCCTATGCTGTTAAACGCCACGACCACCGGCGACACGCCATCATCCAGTGCCGCAAGGTCGCGCACAAACTGGTTGGCGGTGATGCCCCAGGTGCCAATCTCGCCGTACACGTAGACCTCGATGCTGCGGGTCTCGGCTTCGCCGCTGGCTTGCAGGCTGTACCAGTGCTTGTTTTGCGGCGGTGGTTGATCGCCGGCTTTGTTGAAAATCCGTAGCGGGTGCTGCGTGGTCATGGTGTCTCCTTGTCGGCTGCCGGTTCTGGCTGGTCGACGAGCGTTTTGTAGTTGAGGCCCAACTCACGGGCGCGGGCCTGATCGGCAGCGTTTTCAGCGTCGACGGTTTCGGCGTCGTAACCCTGACGCAGGACCATTTCGCTGCGGGAGTTGAAGCCCGCGTTGACCTCCATCATGCGTGCCTGAATGTCCTGCACCGGCTGGATGTAGGCCCAGCCTTGCGGTACCCAGCGAGTACGCAGGTATTCACGGCGGCGTTGCGCGTAATCGGCCAATTTGAGGCGACCAGCCAACACTGCCATGTCCATCCATGCAGCACGCACAGGACGGCACAGCTGGTGCACGTACACGCCGAATTGCAGTTGCTCCAAACGGCGCCGGAATTCGTTGAGCACCACCCGCAACGCCCGATCGTTGACCTCGCGCATGTCGCCAGTGAGGATCTCGTAAGGCGTGCCGGTACCGGCTGCAGCGGCCATCAGTTGCTGACGCATAAAGTCCGGGTAGTTGTTGCCCGCGTCCGGCGGCTTGGAAAACTCCACCTCTTCGCCCGGCCCCAGCTCCTGCATGGTGCCGGGCTCCAGCGCGACCATTGGCGTAAAGCCGTCGCGATCCTCGCTAAGTGGCAAGCCGGTAATCGGGTCGCGGGGTTGCTGCGTCGCTTCGGGCGGCGGCTTGCTGATAAAACCGGCAAACAGGTTGGCAACCTCCTGACGAAACAGCACCGCGTCGTCGTAGTTGTCCAGGCTGCGCAAGCGCTTAAGCACCGGCGCCAAGCGCGGCACCCCACGCAGTTGGCCGGGTTCGACCGGCTCAAAGATGTGCAGCACCTGCGCTGCCGGTATCCGTACCAATTGGTTGTAACCGGCGTTCAGCGATGAGGCATCGCGCGGGTGCACGCGATACATCCAGTAGGCGACCCGCTGATGGGCCAGGTTGAACTCAATCCCAGCACGGATGCTGTTGCCGTTTTTGCACGGTTCAAACTTGTCGTGCGGCACAAATTCCGGGGCCAGTACCTGGAGCTGCAACGGCACTGCCAGATCCTCGTCCAAGCCGCGTGGCCGCAAACGCACAAAGCATTCACCGGCGGTTTCCACCGTGCGGGCAATCAATGCCTGCTGGCCGTAGAAGTCGGTCAGACCATCGGCGTCCGACTCGTCGACCCAGTCTTCCCACAATTCCTGCTGCAGTTTGCGCAGGGCATCGTCTTCGATTTTGGGTCGAGGGGTGATGCCCGTGCCGATCAAGTTGCTGACGCGTTTGTCGATGACGTTAAACGCGTACGGGTCATTACGTACTGCCGATCGCGAGCGAGCCCGCAGGTTGCGCAACGCCGGAGTGTTGAGGCTGTTGATGCCAATGTCAGGCGCGTCCCAACTGGCCGAACGCCTGCCCTCACCGGCCCCTTCGTAACTGGCTTTGATCCGCTCCGGCAGCAAGAAGCCGTTGCGGGTCAGCGTCGGATACTGGCGTGCCATTAGAGTCCCTTGCCTCCGTGAGAAAGACGGATCACCCGCGCGCGAGGCCCGGCAGCCGCGATCAGTGAACTGCGGATCTGATCGCGAGCCTTAAGCAGCTCATCCACCGTGCGGTATTCCACGGTGCGATCGGCATAGCGCACGGTTTTCTCGCCACGCGCGATGGCCGACTCAACGGCATCGAGGTGCTTTTGGGTAAAGGACATAATCAGCGTCTCTTGAGGTAGCCGCTGCTGGAGCTGCGACGTTGAGGGGGACGTGCGACCGGCTGCGGTGGAGCTGCCGGGGTTACAGGTGCAACGGGTTCAATCGGTTGTTGCACAACTGGAGGTGCTGTTTTGGCCGGCGCTGCAACACGTTCGACCTGGACCGGCTTGTCATCGAACAACCCGGCCTGCGCCAAGGCTTGTCGAATCCGCTCCCAGTCGTGCTCCTTGTAGCGGTTGAGGCCGAGGTAATGCGCCATTGCCAGGCAGTACACCATCAGGTCGAGCGCTTCGTTGCGTTCGGCCTTGCCCTTCACCCACTCGATACGCTTGTGACCGCGCACGTAGCGCGCCACCTTGCGCTCGGCCACGCACTGGTCGAAGAAGTCATCCGGCAGGTCATTGGCAAAGTGCAAGGCACCCGGCCCGTCTTCAAACGAGTAGCGGTTGTAGATCCAGTCCTTGGCGGTGTCGGTGCCGACAAACCACAGCTCGGCGCCGTTGCGTTCGGTCTGACCTTTCCATGTCACGTCGACCATCGACGGGCGTTGTGCAATCACCGGTTTACCCGGCTTGCTCGCGCCCTTGATGGCAAAGATGTTGCGCCACCGGCGGATGCGGCAGAACTGGTACACCTCGTCCGTGTGGTGACCGCCAGAGTCGACGGCGGTGGCCAGAATACCGAGGCCCACTCCGCAAGGGTGCGGGTAGCGCACCTTGAGCTTGTCATCGAGCACGGCCCACGTACGCTCATCAGCTGGGTCGCCCCAGATCACCTGGTAGTCGATGACCCAGCGCTCCATACCAACGCCCCAGCCCATCACCATCAGCTCCAGGCGGTTGGCTTGCACGTCGACCGAGGCGGTGAGCATCAGCACGCGGTGTGCCATCGAGCCGAGGCCGTAGGTTTCGCGGCGGGCGCGCTCTTTCAGCACATCGGCTTTGGTCTGCTCCTGGGCGCTGTCCCAGACCTTGGCCAGACGGGTGTTGTAAAACACCTGCATGGGCTCAAGGTCGCCACGGTTTTGCGCTTTTTTCGCCTTCTCAAACTGTTTGGCCAGCGAGCGCCAGTCCATCCAGCCGAGCGGCGAATACAGCGCATTGAGGTGAAAGCCGATGGTTTCGCCATCGCCCTGCGCGTGCGATCGCCATTCGCCCTGGGCCAGCATCTGGCCCTTGTGATGTTCGTCGATCAGCACGTCGCAATCAGGACTGGCGCACTGGTAATGCACCACGCTGTAATCAGCCGAGTAATGCAGGCTTTCCCATTCCAGCACCTGCATGTGGCCGCAGTGCGGGCATGGCACGTAGTAGTAACGCTGATCGCTGGTCTCAAACAGATCGGCGATGCGCGAAGCGCCCTTGATTGTGGGCGAGCTAGAGAAGTAGAACTTCGCGTTGCGCCCGAAGGTACTGCCCCGGGTTTCGGCCAACTCGATGGGGTCGCCCTCTTCGCCCACGTCCACATCCCAACGGTCGATCTCGTCGCCGTAGATGTAGCGCGCCGACAGCTCGGCCAAGTTGGCTGCCGAGCCTGCGGTGGTAACGTACAGCGAGCCACCTTCGAACTCTTTGGTGTCCATCGTGTTGCGTGCGTCACGCGAACGGTTGGCCGCGACACGCTCGCGCAGCACTGGCGTGGCCTTGATGGTCTTGCCGATCCGTGACGACACCCGCTTGGCTAAGCTGAGGCTGGGCAGCAGGGTCAGGATGTTGGACGGCACCATGTGAATCAGGCCGCCGATCCAGTTCAACGCAATCTGGGTTTTCATCAGCTGCGAGGCCACCATCGTGACCACGCGCTTGCAGGGGTGAGCCGGCGACAAACAACGCATGGGCTCGCGAGCATAGGGCGTTCGCGAGGTGCGGTACTGACCGGGCTCGGCGGCGCCGGTGTCACGCGGGATACGCATGTACTCATCGGCCCACTGGTCGACCCACAGCGATGGGTCAGGCCGTAGCCCACGGAAATACGCCTCACGGTACACCTCTGCACCGTTCGGGATTTCCGTGTGCATGGATTAGCTCTTTTGGTTAAGGGCGTGAACCAGGTCAGCCGACGACATGCGCTCGGCGTCCTCCAGCGAGGCGCGAATTGCAGCGGTCAGACGGCGTTCGATTTCCCAAGGATCGGTCATGGCGGCCAGCTCCGGTGCCAGTTGTGGCGGCATGCCCAGCAGTTGATCGCGCAGCAGGCGACCCGCGTTGAAGGCGCCGGTTTTGACCGCTTCCAGCTCGACCTGCGAACCCTGGACCTTGTGGAATTCAGCCTCGGCCAGCTGCGCCAGGTAGTACTCGCGATGGGCGCGGGCCTTTTGGAAGTCAGGCTGCTTACCTGCCGGGCCGATGGCGGGCTGCGGCGCAGCCATGTTCGGCGTGGACTCAACCAGCGGTGACAGCTGACTGGTCACATCGCGCTGCAGCCGGCCTTCTTGATGCCGAGCCGCGACGGCGGCCTTGGTTGGGTCCGCCGTGTCGCGGATCAGCGCGATGGTTGCCTCAACATTGACCAGCTTGCCGTCATCGGACAGGACCAACCGATTGTTGTTTTTCAGCCAAGTGATGTAACTCGGCGCCTTGCCGATGTGGGCCGCAAAGGCGCTCTTCGACAGAAAGATGGGGTCTGTCACAAGCCCTCCTTTTCAACGGCTTTTCAATGCAAGCCTTTCAATTTCAATGGATTGAATTTCAATAAGCTGCCAACCCTGCGGCTAACGATTTCCCGCGGGTTTCCGACCCCGTACCCTCCGAATACCCCCAGGGTCCCCGGCGGTTTTCGGCGCCCCGGTACGGTGCATCACCCCTGTTCGCCACTGGCACGTGGCACTTCGGAAACGCCCAGCCGCTTGGCAGCCCAGCGTTCGTAAAGGCCGATGGCAACATCCGCACCGGCCATCGCAGTCAGGCAGCCCAAGCTGCCCGCCGTCCAGATCGTCATACCCGCGCCGATCATCAGCATCATCGCCGACACGCCACAGACAATGCAGGCGCCGGACCGAAGTGCGAGTCGACGCAACAACGCCCAGCCCCGCGCCCCATCCTTATCGGCTCGCCACATCTCACCCGACACACCGCCGACCAGGGCTAGGATGATCACTAACCAGATCGGCATCTCTGCCAGCGCTTGCTGCTCGTTCGTCATCGCCCTACCCCATAAACGCAAAAACCCGGCGCAATGGCCGGGTTTGGTGTGTGGTGCCTGCCGCTTTCTGCGGTCGCACCTATCGAAGATGGGTACTTTTTACAGGTGGATTCCGGTGGCAGCAAGCGAGTTTTAATGCCATGGAACAATACGGGTGCAACGTGGGTGTGACGCAGGTACAACGTAGGTACAACGCATTCAATCGGCTATCGCTTCTGATGCCCCGTCCTACCTGTCCCACTATGCAGAGTCGAAGTAGGACAGCTACAGGCGCCTAATTTCGGGGCTCTGCCCTACTGTCCTACCTTATTTAACTTTCTCTTGTGTATAGAGAGAAAACTAAAAGCACGCATGCGCGCCATGGGCGCGACTACGTGCCCGCTATGCTTACGTGTGCATGGGGCGGGCAAAGGTTGGACAGTAGGACAGCCCAGTAACGGCGCGGCCTGCGCTTGTCCGACTGCTCTAAATGGCAGTCGGACAAGGCCGGACAGTAGGACACTGGCACGCGGAGTGATACCAGGGGTCACGCAGCCTTCCCCATCAACATGCCAGCGATGTGCAGGTGCGCTTCGTGCAGACGTTGGTAATAGGTATCGCGACTGCAACCGCAGTGGGTGTACTTCTGCGAGAGGAAGCTTTCGTGATTGCAATAGTGCTCCCACACCACCACCGACAGCTGCGCCGGCAGATGCTTGTTCACGATCAGCTCGATATCCGCCGACTCATCCAGCAGCACCCGACTACCGCGAGTCCCACGTATCAGCTCGCCCTTGCACTCCATCAACATCGCAATCATGTTGCCGCCACCAGATCCGGCAAAGTCGGGGTTCATCGGAGAATGCAGATCCTGCGCCCAGAGCTTGAGCATCTCATCAATTCGCTTAATCAAAGCAAGGCTCCTCTACCAGGGGCGCCTGCAATGCAGCCCCACGCCCCCAGGTCTCTGGCTTCTGATAGGCCCATTGCCGGATGCCGCTCTTCGCCAACGCCGGCATGCGCTTCTTCCGCCAGCCCAGGCGATGCATGATCGCCCCGACGCGCATCTGCTCCGGCTTGCCCCAATGGCCGACGTCTAACTTGAGGGCCTGGATCAAGATCTCGTTGCCGGTGGCGGTTTCACCGATCTGCGACTCCTCCAACCAGGTCAGGATCGGACCTTCCCACTCGTCCACAACAAAACGCTCGTCCTGTGCCTCGGCGAACATCCAGGACTCGTCCTTTGTCACCCACCAGATATCGCCGGCCTCGAAGCAGAACACCGCTTCAGCCCACAGCTGGTCGCGGATCTCGCGTAATTTTTCTAAGTCGACCTTGTTGCAGAACACCGGCCAGTAACGCCGGTTGCCGGTAGCGTCCTTGAGGTATTCCTCTTGGTTGGTGGTACCCACGAACACACACTGGCGTGGCACGTCATTCGTTCTGCGGCCGTAGCTCTCTCGGTACGTGTCGGTGGATGCCGAGAAGAACTGCTTGGCCTTGGTGCTTTCGGCCTTGTTGAAGCTGTCCAGCTCCCCCAGTTCAACGATCCATTTGCCACGAATCGCTTGGAAGCTGTCCTTGTCACCGAGGGCAAAAGGCGTGTCCATAAACCACTCGCCACCGAGAATGCCCATGGCGGTGGACTTACCTTCACCCTGCCCGCCTTCAAGGATCATCACCGAATCGGCCTTGCAGCCTGGGCGCATCACCCGAGCCACCGCCGAGATCGGCCAGCGCTTACCCACTTTGGCCGAGTACTCGTTGGCATGAACCCCAAGTACGTCTGTCAACCATGTTTCCAGCCGAGGGACGCGGTCCCATTCGAGCCTTTCCAGGTACTCGCGCACCGGATGAAAAGAATGGTCGTGGGCAACCACGCTGACAGCCTCGATCACATGGGACGCTTTGACCCGCAGGTTGTATTGCTGCGCGAGCCACTTCATCACCCGCATGTCATCGATGTCGGCCCAGTCACCTGCACCGCCGCCAAAGGGCGCGGATCGCAACTTGACGATCTTAGAGCTGAACACGCTGTAACCAATGACACCTGCCCAGCGTTCGTCATTGCCCAGGATCAACTCGACGTTTTGCATGTGCGCAATCAGGGAACCGTTTTCAGTGCGGGCCAATTGATCCTTCCAACCACCAGCTGCAGGAGGTTTGACCACCGCCAACACCTGGCGGCGGACAGCCTCCAATCCTTCGGCAATGTGCAGGTCGTTGAAGTCGGTCCACTTGATGTCACGCTCGCCCGAGAAGACTGGCGCAACCACCTGGCCACCGACGATCAACGCGGCGTTGTTGGCCTTTTCCTCACCTGGGTTCCAAGGCTCGCCATTCGGACGCTTGGTTTTCCAGTCATCGTCGCGGCAAATGATAACCGGGCAGCCGGGGAACTGCTCTCGCATGGCCTTGGACACCGAGAGCAAGTTGCCCGCATCGAAGGCGATAGCCACCGCCATCGAGGTCGCCATGTGCAGGCTGGCGCCCGTGGCGTACCCCTCACAGATCAACACCGGCTCACCTGGCTCAGGATGTCCGCCGATCAAGTGAAAAGCGCCTTCCTTCGACATGCCGGCAGGCCAATAGGTTTTGTCGCGACCTGTGTCTTCCTGTTTAACGGGGAAGATCACCTGTAGGCCAACGATCTGATGCCGCACGTTGCTCATTGGCACCAATACCGCGCCAGTGCGCGGTGCATAACGAACCTTGAACCCAACGATCTGCTTTCGATCCAGATAGGCGCTCTTGCCCTTTTCCGGCATGCGCTTGAACAAGCCGGCTGCACGGTTGGCCGCTCGCCGTGCCGCGTTGGCCGATACCTCTGCGGCCTTACGCTTGGCGTCTTCCTGCCGGGCACGCATGACTTCGCGCTCTTCTGGACTCATGCGCCAGGCCTTCACCTTGATCTTTTGCGACTCGCCCGAACGCCAGTCACCGAAGCTGCCGAAGATCAGCGTTTCGTTCTTCTCGGTGCGATGCTCGTGGACGACATACCAACCGTTTTTTTCCTTGCCCTTGTCCTGAGCCGTCTTGCACCTGGTGAGCTTGCCGAAGATCAGCGGCTGTTCTGGCTCAAGCCCGTAGTCTGCGAATTGATTCAATACCTCATCGAGCATGGCGGGCCTCCCGCGCTTCATCGATGGACTGGCAGATAACGCACTGGGTGCAACCCGGCAGAGCCAACCGACGCGGCTCTGGAATAGGCCCGTCGCAGCCTTCACAGAATAGAAATGAATGCGCCGCCAAGGCGGGCTTGGCGGCGTTCCGTGCAGCCAGCGCCTGATCTAGACGCTCCTGCACAAGGTCGTTAGCAAAATCAGCAATGTCAGCCACGATCAACACCCCGCGTCGTTTGATTGACGTAGGTAGCGCGGTTGAACATTCCCAGCAGCCCTTGAATACCTCGAAACACTTGGAAGCGGATCTCGGCCAGCTCACCATCATCAACCTTGCCATCGCCAATGCTCTTTGCCCAGGTATCAGCCAGGTCCGCGACTTGTCGGAAATAGGCGGCAATACCGGTTGTCAAAGTCTCGGGCATATCGTTTGTGTATGCCTCAGCCAGCTCCTGCCAGGCGGTGTCTCCTACCATGGCGTGCACCGCATCCAGAATGCGACGGTCCTTGGTCAGCTCCAGGATCTCGCCGAACTCCTGAATGTTTACCGTGTGACTGGGATGGGTGGGAGACAGCTTGTGCTGCAGCGTGGTGGCGTTTCTGCCGGTGGTGGCGGCAATTGCAGCGGCGCCGCCGGGATAGTCCCGAGCAGCATGGTAAAGCGCTAGATCGAGCGGCAGGATTTCCCGCTGCGCCCGTTCTATGGAACTCAGAGCGATTCGGCTCATGGCATTAATCCTTGTAAGTTGCCAGTGCCGCGCGACATGCAGTGGTGATACATTTGCCGCGTGGCTTGAAAGGGCCCAAACGCCGGCTAGATCTTCAGGATCGATACCGGCACCGTGCCGAGGCGAACGATCCGTCGTTCACCTCTGGCGCAACAGCTGCCCAATCTGTGGTGGAAAAGGCAGCAACACCAAGACATCCGTGCCTTGGAAAGCGCGATAAAGAGAGGTGGTTAGCATGTGGTGTGCCCTCCTATCTTTATCGCGACCCGACAGCGCTGTGGTGGTGCGTGCCGGGAGGAACTGGGCGACCCTTGGGTCGCCTTTTTTCTGACTATGCGGCTTTGATTATTGGAGTTGTTTCGGTGATACCGAAATGCTCCAGAACCTCAGCGAGCGAGACACAACCTTCACTTTCACGGGTCAAGGACTTGATCAGAGAGACGCTTGGGTCTTTGCTCGCGTATTTGACGTGAAGACGCAGATAGCTCACAGCAATCCGACAACGCACGGCATAGGCCGTGAGTGTCTCTGAGTCCAAACTGTTGATGTAGTCGCGCAGTTTCATGTGGTGTACCTCCTGACGCGCAATTTAACCACAAAGGTTAATAATTACAATACCAACATGGACATTCACCTTAAAGGTTAATCCAGCCAGAATCGGCACATGAAAATCTCAGACACCCGCTTACAGAATTTTCGAAGAGTCCTGGCCGAGAAAAAGCTCCGCCTGACTGACGTCGCAGACCTACTAGGCAAAGCGCCTGCCCAAGTGAGTGCGTTCGGGGGCAAGAACCCCACCAAAGGCATCGGCGACCAGATTGCTCGAGAGATTGAGAAAGCGCTGGATCTGCATAGTGGCTATCTCGACATGCCCTACGGACTTGGTGAGTTCAATAACGCTACGGTAATGAGCCATACAGACCGAAAATTGCCGGTGATAGGATCGATTGCGGCAGGGGCATGGTGTGAGCCAAATGGAGTCTTCGACCCGAGAGACGCTGAGGAATGGATAGATGCACCAGGACCAGTCGGCCCACGTGCGTTTATCCTTCGCGTTGAAGGAATGAGCATGGAGCCAAAGTTCTTAGAAGGAGACATGATTGTTATTGATCCCTCACTTGAGGCACTTCCCGGTCATTTCGTGGCAGCAAAACGGACCAGAGATCAAGCTGCAACACTAAAGCAGCTCAGACAAGAGGGAGATGAACAATATTTGTTCGCTATTAACCCAGACTGGCCGGAGCGAATTATTAGAATGAACGAAGAATGGAGTATTTGCGGCCGAGCCAGGTGGAAAATATCAAACTTGTAGCCTACCTGCTAAGCCCCGCTAATTTGGCGCACTTATCTTTAGCTTGACTAAATTGATATACCGCCAACTTCACCTTTTTCATATTTCTCCAGCAAAGGTTTATTGCACTGACGCATTGCCAAGTTTAATCGATTCTTCAGAGCTAATCCATCTGATTGACCACAGGCCAAGAGTCTTCCAACTCGCCCCATTGCTCGATTATATAGCTCACGCAACTTAATCAAATCCGCACCAGCCTCTGCCAATATTTCAAACTCTCTAACCGCAGAACGTATTTTCTTTCTTTCTTCTTTTGTAACACCAGGACGAGGACCGGCGACACTTAGACCTGTAACTACTACAGGCTCAGGTTTTTTAGCTGTTGTAATCGTTTGACCTTTTTTCAAGACATGCATTTTTTGCCGTTTCTGAAGAAAGCCTTTTGCAGCGAGCATCCCAGTAACTCTTCGCACAATCTCGGTTTTTTGATCGGGCAGAATTATGTTTTTCGAGGATATGCTTATGTCATCTGCAAAGCGACTATACGACATCCCCAGCGCCCTGATCCATACTACCAACCTTGGCTCTACATTCCAGAAGACCAAATTTGCAATGTAACTACTTGTACTCGCCCCTTGCGGCACAATTCCACCCTTTGTTACAAGCCGAGTTAGCATAACAGCGACTTCATCACCGAACCCCATCATACCTTTAAATATCGAGAGCACCTTATCGATGGTAATAGATGGAAAAAAATTCTTTATGTCTTGTAAAACAAGATTACGCGCCCCCGAATGAGACTTAACATTCGAGTAAATACTTCGCGGGTAATTAGAGTCTCGAATTCCACCATGAAGGTAGTCAGGATAGGAAACTTTAGCTAGCAACCTATCAACAATTTTTCTTTGAACAGACTTCAATGGCTCATGAGCATCAAAAGTCTCTCTTTCCGATCCATCCTTCTTAACTTGAGGTACACGCCGATACATCTTGTGAGAATCCTCCGCAAGTTTATTCAACAAGGGCACAGTTTCTCCAAGCAATAGAGCAAGGGACTTAATATTATGGATTGACTTGTAAGGATAGAGCGGAGAGTCCATTTCCACCTCGGAAAAAAATAAGGCCAGCTGATTTGCTGGCCTTATCGGAAATTCGATGATGCGATTTGCTGCGTCATAGGTTAAACAACTCCACGAAGGCCTCAATCATTTTCAAGGCATGCTCCTGGACGAAAGGCCAGTTCTGAATTCCCCAACGTACAGCTTCCTTTGTCGCGGTTTTGACCACAACGGTCAAAATTTTGCTTCGGGTCTCTGCAGCATCAGGTGTAGCAGCTTTTGGATCCTTTCCGGTCTTATCATTGACGCGGACACCTTCATTGTTGTGCACATCATTTGCCGCTTTAGGGCGACAAGTTTTCTTCAAATATTTCATCGATACAGCTCCTCAAGGCGGAATTGCCCCGCCGCGAAGCTTCTAGGCCGAAAGGAACTTGAAGGTGTCCATACAAATCGCAGTTCTGGCTTATCAAAAACTTTTGATAAGCCCGTCCGCCGCCATTCGCCCATTTCTCATCTGACTAACCGTTCGCGTATTCGGCCAACGGCGGCTAAGCGCTGTATGGTTAACGCTAAGCAGCTTTACGTTAATGCTGAGCAGCTCTACGTCACCGTAAAGTGTCATTTCGTTAGCGCAAAATGCTTCACTCGTTACCGAGCAGCCTTTGTCAAAGTAAGTAGACAGCACACGATAAAGCAGCGTCTGTCGAAAAACCGGTTCGGATTGCTGCACCCTAAGGCACACATCGCGAACAGATTTCATGGGTCGAGCATGCGGGTGGCGGAGAGAGTCTTGGTAAACACCCAAAACTGATTGGTTGCCCAATCACCAACTGCAAGCCTAGAGATTTATCGATATTTAAAGAGCACCTGGGTGGTACACCCAGCGAGGTATTTATAGCCCATAGCCATCACAAGCGCAATCCTCAGCAATAAAGCATGCAAAAAAAACAAAAACACCTCAAAGGTTATTTTTATTGACTAAATAACCTTTGAGGTTAATATTCGTCTCACTCTTACACCACAGAGCGAGGCAATACCATGCACACCACAGCCACCTTGCACGTCCATCCGACCGCTGCTGACCCATTCCGTATCTTCGAGATTCGCCGCCTGGCCCGCGAATACGGCTGCGCGTTTATCCCTACCAAACCAAAACTGAAAACTCGCGCCACATCCGCGCCATTCGATCCAAATGGCGGAGGGTATGCAGCATGAGCAAGTACAAACTGGACAATCGCACGCTGCAGCTGCTCAACGCCCAAGTCAATCTGACCGAGACGTTCAACCACGTTTTGAGGTCAGCCCCCAAGCGGGAAGCTCTTGCGTTCCGCCTGAAAGTGGAACGCAGCACAGCTGACACTCACTTCACCGTCGAACTGGGAAGCGAACGCCACTCGCTGACCCTGAAAAACGATAAAAAGATGCATCTCAAGCTGGCCGACTTCATTGAAGAAATTGCCAACGGGCCGGTCGATCCCAGCATCACTGCCGAGCTACTGACGCTTCCTTACGCGAGCCGACAATATGCCCAGTTCGATGCCGATAACAGGCAGAGGGTATTCGAACTAGTTCGTACTGGCGGCTCCCTAAGCCTCGACATGGGCTTCGAACTGCCGATCCATGTTGCGATCCATCGAACTCAAACACGGACCGGCATCACCACCATCATGAGCATCGGCGTGAAACGTCCGCGCACTAAGTGCTTCACCGTGTGCGGTACCGATGCAGAGATCTACGAAAAGGTTGCTGAGTCCATCACCCACTTGGCTGCCGTGGCTACTCCCGCCGCGCATGCGGCCTAAGGAGGGCAAATGGATCGCACTCTCGCCCAAGCCGCAACCCAACTCGGTCTAACCCGGCCCAAGCTGATCGCTCTCATGCGTGAAAAGGGCTTACTCAAAGGGAACCTCCCGGCCTACCCCAAGCGCGACCGCGACTATCTGCGGATCAAGGATGGCCAGTGGTATCACGAGACATCCGGCATGCAGTACAGCCAGTCAACCAGGGTGAAACAAGCCGGCATTCGATGGCTTGCCGAGCAACTGGGGCTGGAGCTACCAGAAATCCCGGTAGACAACCGTGACGTGGCCTAGGGAGTACGCCCGCCAGATCGTTGCCATGCGCACACGCGAGGAGCGCAATGCCGCACTCCTTGAAGTGCCTGACCATCTGCGAGAACTGACCAAACGCCATTGCCTGAACGCCTGGAATCACCCGAAAAGGAAAAAACCAAATGAATCATGACCTCTTAGATTATTTGCTGAAAACGCTGCTTGATTTGCCTCGCGCCGAACGAACGACCAAAAAAGTTAAGAACGCCCTTGAACTTGTCGCCGAACCGGCGTTTTTCAAGGTAGTTGTCGCGTCAACCGTCCAGCTATGCCGCTCTTTTCTCGTCC